>NZ_LT629740.1:4800000-6013956 GCF_900105165.1 Mucilaginibacter mallensis | reverse complement strand
CTCACAAAAACTGGCTTATGTACTGTCGGGTGGTGATCTGTCGCAGCCAACAGCAGTAAGTGAAGATTACCTGTTAGGATTAGAAAGGGAAGCCTTTGTGGCCCTGTGTACCGAGCGTAAAACGCTGGAACGCATCCAATCTATTTTAACAGGAGGAAAAATATTACGCAATTAAAGAATCAAGAGCCAAGATGCAAGAATCAAGATAGAAAAAAGGAATTGCAGTTTGAGATTCTTGACTCTTAATTCTTGACTCCCTAAAAAACATACAAGACATGAACGCATATATAGTGGCGGCCAGCCGCAGCGCAGTTGGAAAAGCAACCCGTGGTGGTTTTAGATTTACCCGCCCGGATACCCTTGCCGCCGATGTTATTAAACACCTGATGGCATCCGTACCTAACGTGGATAAGGATGAGATTGAAGATGTAATTGTAGGTAATGCTACGCCCGAGGCGGAGCAGGGACTGAATGTTGCCCGCTTGATCTCGCTGATGTCGCTGGATACCGACAAGGTACCGGGCATGACAGTGAACAGGTATTGCGCATCGGGATTGGAAACTATTGCCATCGCGTCAGCGAAAATACATGCAGGTATTGCCGATTGTATTATAGCTGGTGGTGTGGAAAGCATGAGCCTGTTGCCCATGGGTGGCTGGCGCATTGTGCCTAATGCTGATGTGGCCCTGGCTCACCCTGATTATTACTGGGGCATGGGCTTAACCGCTGAGGCAGTGGCTAAGGAGTATCATATCAATCGAGACGAGCAGGATCTGTTTGCCTATAACTCGCACCAAAAAGCAATAAGTGCCATAAAAGAAGGTAAATTCAAGGATGAGATAGTTCCCGTAAACATTACCGAAGTTTATGTAGATGAAAGCGGCAAAAAGAAAAAGAGGGATTTTAAGATAGATACCGATGAAGGTCCGCGTGCTGATACCTCAATTGATGCTTTATCAAAACTAAAACCGGTTTTTGATGCCAAAGGTGTGGTTACCGCCGGTAACTCATCCCAAACCAGTGATGGCGCTGCCTTTGTAATGGTGGTAAGCGAAAGCTTTATGAAAAAGAATAACCTTACACCTATTGCCCGGTTGGTAAACTATGCCGTTGTTGGCGTACCGCCGAGGATTATGGGTATCGGTCCGTTGTATGCGATACCGAAAGTGTTAAAGATGGCAGGCATGAAACAGCAGGATATGGATCTGTTTGAATTAAATGAAGCCTTTGCATCGCAATCATTGGCGGTAATTAAGGGTTTAGATCTGAATCCTGATCTCATCAATGTTAATGGTGGCGCTATTGCTTTGGGCCATCCACTGGGTTGTAGCGGGGCCAAGCTTTCGGTTCAGCTTTTTAACGAATTGAAAAAGCGTGATCAGAAATACGGTATGGTAACCATGTGTGTGGGTACCGGCCAAGGTGCCGCGGGCATATTTGAAATGTTATAGATATAAAAATTAGCGCAATGGAAGCGACAAGATTATTTGATTGCATACCAGCACAGGCCGCAGCGCCCCGGGCTGATTTCTTAGCTGCAAAAGAGAACGGCGTATGGCGGTCATACAGTACACAGGAGGTGCATACCATGATCAATCAGCTCACTATGGCGCTGCTGGACATGGGTATATCCTCGGGTGATGGCACGGATGAGGGCCGGGACAAGATCGGCCTCATCAGTAACGGCCGCCCGGAATGGGTGATGGTTGACTTAGCCGTACAGCAAACAGGTGCGGTTTTAGTACCATTATATCCTAATACAAACCCCAAGGAAATTGAGCAGATCCTGATCGAATCGGCAGTAAAATACATGTTTGTAAGCGATAAGGAGCTTTGCGATAAGATAAACCTTGTTCGCCATAATGTGCCCACATTAAAAAAGGTATATGCGTTTGACCAGATCGAGAACTACCCTAACTGGAAGGAGTTATTAAAGCCATTGCCGACCGGCTATCTGCAAAAAATAGCCGGTATAACCAGCAATATAAGCGAGAACGACCTTACTACCATCATTTACACATCGGGCACAACAGGCAAGCCAAAAGGTGTAATGCTGAGCCATAAAAACATTGTGAGCAATGTGCTGGCATCGGGTTTAGTGCTTTCGCAGATCCCCGTCAGCGAAAAACGCGCATTCAGCTTTTTGCCGATGAACCATATTTTTGAAAAGATGTGTACCTACATCTATCTCTTTTATGGGTTCTCCATTTCTTATGCCGAGAATATGGATACCATAGGCCCGAATATCCGCGATGTAAAACCCTCTATTTTTACCGCCGTACCACGCCTGCTCGAAAAAATATTTGAGCGCATAATGGCCGAAGGACAAAAACTAACCGGCGCAAAAAAGAAGATCTTTTTATGGTCGGTTAAAGTGGCGGAGGAATTTGAGCTTGAGCACACCAGTCCCTGGTATAAAATTAAACTGGCCGTGGCCGAAAAACTGGTTTTCAGTAAATGGCGCGCCGCTATCGGTGGTAATTTAAAGGCCATAGTTATCGGCAGCTCTGCCTGCCCTGTTAAGCTGGAAAAAATATTTACCGCAGCAGGCATGGCGGTAATGGAAGGTTACGGGTTAACGGAAACCTCACCTGTAATATCGGTTAATCAATACGATCCGAAAGGGAGAAAATTTGGCACCGTAGGTAAGCTGATCGACAAGGTGCAGGTTAAAATAGCTGAAGACGGCGAAATACTTTGCAAGGGCCCGAACGTGATGATGGGCTATTATAAAAACCCGGAAATGACGGCTGAGGTTATGCAGGATGGCTGGTTCCATACCGGCGATATCGGCATATTGGATGATCAAGGTTTCCTGAAAATAACCGACCGTAAAAAAGAGATCTTCAAAACATCAGGCGGTAAATATGTGGCCCCATTGCCTATTGAAAATAAGATGAAAGAAAATCATTTTATTGAACAGATGATGGTGGTGGGTGCCGGAAAGAAATTCACAGCGGCTTTGATCGTGCCGTCATACACCAACTTATTACCATGGTGCAGGGCCAATGAAATTCCCACTATATCTCACGAAGAGATATTGAAAGACAAGCGCGTGATAGCCCTGTATCAGGCCGCTATAGACACTTTCAACCCTGAGTTTAACCATGTGGAACAGGTGAAAAAGATCACCCTACTGCCGAATGAATGGTCGATAGAAAGCGGGGAGCTTACACCAACCGGAAAAATGAAGCGCAAGGTGATAACTGAAAAATACAATGCCGAGATAGAGAAAATGTATGCCGGCGAGCCTAACGAAAGTCCGTCGCTGGTAAGCTAAACCTTAACCCATCATGAGCACTATTCAAGTATTAATAAACGACAGGCTGGCGGTAGTCACACTTGACAGGGGGCGATCTAACCCTATCAACCACCAAATGATAAAGGACCTGCTGGCTTGCTTTCAGGAGCTTGAGGCAGATGATAACGTAGGTGGTGTGATCATCACCGGTAAACCGGGCTTCTTCTCATCCGGCATTGACCTGATGGAGGCCTACGATTATGATGAGGAACAGATCAAACAATTCTGGACGGATTTTCTCGCACTCCCTGGCGTGCTATCATCCTTTAAAAAACCTTTAGTTGGCGCACTGAACGGGCATAGTCCGGCTGGTGGCTGCATCATTGCGCTTTGCTGCGATTACAGGGTGATGGTTGAAGGTCAATTCATCATCGGGCTGAATGAGATCCCGGTTGGCATCATCGTTCCTGATAGCGTTTTTAATTTGTACGCATTTGTTATCGGACAGCATAAAGCTTATCAATATTTGTTAGAAGGTAAACTGCTTAACGCCACCGAAGCGTTACAGGTGGGTTTAATAGATGAGCTTACCACAGCTGAAAATTTAATCGCGGCAGCAGAAAAAAAGATCCGAACTTATATGCAGTTCCACCCTGTAACCTGGGGCGTTAGCAAAATGAATTTGCGTAAAGAAGTGATCAGCAAATTAAAGGCAGATCAAAGCGATCTGTTAAAGATCATGCTGAAACAATGGTGGCACCCTGCAACCCGCAAGGGCCTGCAAAAAATGATCGAAAATTTAAAGGCTAAATCGGCTTAAAGACATAAAAAATCATGAGCAATATTACAGACAGCGCATACCAGGGTATGTTAAGGGACGACGCTTTAAAAGGCAAAACCATCATCGTAACCGGTGGCGGCACCGGCCTTGGGCGCTCCATGGGCACTTATTTTTTAAAACTGGGCGCTAATTTGGTGATCACCAGTCGCAAGCTGGATGTACTGGAGCAAACCGCCCGGGAAATGGAAACCGAAACCGGCGGCAAAGTTTTAGCCGTTGCCTGCGATGTACGCAAATATGAGGAGGTGGAACATGTGCTGCAGCAAGCTATCGCTACTTTTGGGCAGGTCGATGTATTGCTGAACAATGCCGCAGGCAATTTTATTTCACCTACTGAACGCCTATCAGCCAATGCCTTTGCCGCGGTTATTGACATTGTGCTGAAAGGTTCCGCCAATTGCTCACTAGCCTTAGGTAAATACTGGATCGACAAAAAAATACCCGGTAATATATTGAATATTGTTACCACCTATGCCTTTACCGGCTCAGCCTACGTAGTGCCATCGGCTTGTGCCAAGGGTGGTGTTTTGGCCATGACCCGGTCGCTGGCCGTAGAATGGGGTCGTCACAGCATCCGCACCAACGCCATCGCTCCCGGACCATTCCCCACCAAAGGCGCATGGGATAAACTACTCCCCGGTGAAATGGCTAAAAAATTCGATTTCAAAAACCGCGTGCCCCTTAAGCGTGTAGGCGAACATCAGGAACTGGCTAATTTAGCCGCGTTCTTAGTATCCGATTTCTCAGGCTATATCAACGGTGAAGTGATCACCATTGATGGCGGCGAATGGCTGCAAGGCGCTGGC
This sequence comes from Mucilaginibacter mallensis, assembly GCF_900105165.1. Taxonomy (NCBI): domain Bacteria; kingdom Pseudomonadati; phylum Bacteroidota; class Sphingobacteriia; order Sphingobacteriales; family Sphingobacteriaceae; genus Mucilaginibacter; species Mucilaginibacter mallensis. The sequence goes on along the minus strand of NZ_LT629740.1, from coordinate 6,009,068 downwards.
CAGTTTAATGCCTTAGAGATGGTGCCACCTGAGATGTGGGACAGCATTGAGCAAGCAACGAGGAAGTAAATATCTTTTAATCTTTTCTCCTACCCCTCTTTCCGCGCAGCAGAGAGAGGGGCGACAAGTGAAACGAAGTCGGGGTGAGTCAGTGGAGCGCGCAAGGGCTCTACGCCATAGTTCCCCTCTTGAGAGGGGTTAGGGGTGTGTTATGGAGGCGAACAAATATTAACCAATGTCATGCTGAACTTGTTTCAGCACCCCACATGCTAAGTAATCATCATGCGGTCTACCTGTGCTGTGAGATCCTGAAACAAGTTCAGGATAACATCGAGGATTTGGGCGTTGCCTGCAGCCCGTGCTTTCCGCTCATACTACACAGGCCTTAGCCACGGCCTGCACTGAGGCTCTCGAACTGGGCCGGTATCCGCTACAATCACTAACGCGGAACCTCGACGCGCTCCGCCGACTCACCCGGTCGTTGCTTCGCTCGAACACCCTCTCTTCGCCTGCGGCGGAAAGAGGGTAGAAAACAATTTCTTCCAATTATTTGCAATACTAAACATTAATCATTTACTTTGAATTTCAAAGTACTTTATAATGAAAGATAAAGACGTATTAGATGAGATCAGTTCCATCAAAAATATCATGGAGCGCTCCACCCGGTTCATATCTCTGAGCGGGCTGTCCGGTGTAATGGCAGGTATTTATGCATTGATCGGGTCGTGGCTGGCTTATCAAGCCCTTTACATATTACGTGGAAGCTCTACCTTTCCTTATCCAGCTATCTTATCAGATCTGCTGACTTTTGAGAGGGGTGAACTTGCAGGAGAAATGTTTGTGCTTGCTTTAATCGTATTAATTTTATCCATATCAACAGGCATTTGGTTAACTGTTCGTAAAGCACGCCGTAAAGGGCAAAGCGTTTGGAACCAAAGCAGCCGGGCCTTTTTACGAAAAGGCGCATTGCCATTAGTATCCGGTGGTTGTTTTATTTTAATGCTTTTATGGCAAGGACATTATAGTATTATTGCACCTGCCAGCTTAATATTTTATGGCTTAGCATTAGCAGCGGCAAGCCAATATACTTACGGCGATGTTAAGTGGCTTGGCTTATGCGAGATAGCGTTAGGTTTAATTGCCATGCTATTTCCGCTATACAGCTTGCTGTTTTGGGCATTAGGTTTTGGTGTGCTGCACATTTTGTACGGCACCATTATGTACTTTAAATACGACCGTGAAAATAGCGCTCACTAATTTTGATAAAGCCTTCGAGAACCGCATACGCCTGCAAATTATGAGCGTACTGGTTGCTAATGAGAGTTATGATTTCAACTCCCTTAAGGAACTGCTTTCCGTAACCGATGGCAACCTGGCTTCGCATTTAAAGGCTTTGGAAAAGGAGGAATATATCAGCGTTATCAAATCTTTTTTGGGCCGTAAACCTAACACCCGTTACCAGGCATCAGCCAAAGGCATCACTGCATTTAAAAAACACTTAGAGGCACTGGAAAATTTAATAAAACAGCAAAAGGGCTGATATTTTTTTTGACTATTTACTTTGAAATACAAAGTACTTTTGAAAATCATTATCAAACTAAAATATGAAAATAAGTAAAAACTGGATAGAGCATTTCAAGGCAAATGTACTCCAAAAAAGAGTGAACTGGGATTTAAATCCACGGATTACAAAGAAAGAGATAAGAACCATACTACCTTCCTTACAGGCATGGCAACTGGGCGAAACATCCGAAGGTAAAAACCTGATCATGGCCTCAACCAGATACGCGAAACGCATTGGCGACCCGGATTATATAACTGCCGTTAAACTTTTTATTAAGGAGGAGCAAAAACATGGTAATAACCTCGGTCACTACCTGGATAGTATTAATAAACCACGAATAAAAAAGGATTGGGGCGATTCCATGTTCCGGAGGGTGCGGTATATGAATACGAGCATGGAAACCTGGACTTTAGCTGTAATTGTGGTTGAAAGCACCGCCCAGATATTTTACCAGGCATTAAAAGATGCCACCGGATGTGAGCTACTGAAACAAATATGCACCGATATACTCATAGATGAGGCTTATCATATCACCTTTCAAACGGAAAGATTAGGCATCATCTTCGATGGTAAAACCATCGGCGAGAAAAATTTCAGGCGGTATTTTTATAAAGCATTCTGGTATTTCACCTCGGCATTGGTATGGTTTGCGCACCGTAAATTGTTTAAAGCCGGTGGCAACACATTTAGCGGTTATATGCGCAAAATGGACCGTAAGTATTTAAGAACACTAAACCGCATTACCAGTTCACTGGCGGTGCAAATGGCTTAAAGATAATTAACATTTAAACACAAAACCATGTTAAGCTTCAACTTCAAATATTTCTCCTTAACCATACTATTACTAATCACCGAGATTATCATCGCCACATGGGCACATGATGCACTTATCCGGCCCTATGGCGGGGATTTCCTGGTGGTGATACTGGTATATTGCCTGATAAAAAGCTTTATGGATAGCCCGGTTTCACCTACTATTATTGGCGTTTTATTATTTTCTTATTTGGTTGAGATATCCCAGTATTTTCATTTGGTAAACCTGCTCGGATTGGAAAATTCAAAATTGCCCGCATTATAATGGGTACATCATTTTCATGGACGGATATGTTAATGTATTCACTTGGTATGCTTTTGGTTTTAATAATTGAGCTATGCAGAAAGAGATAAAATACTTTGTCAATAACGATTCGATAGTACGTGAGATATGGGGTAAAGCCGATACTATCCTGTTTATTTTTGCAGGTGCTGCCGCCGAATTCGCGCTAAATAAGGCTGTAGACTGGCTGTATTTTACCGGGAAATTACCTGCTGACCCACTGGGCCGTTTGTTTTCAACTGTAGTTTATGCCCGGCAAATTATCTTTTCAGAACTGGACGAAGCCAACCGTACCATCGACCAGATAACCGCTATCCATAAAGGTATAGAAGAAAACCGCAACGCCCGGATCCCCGACTGGGCCTATCGCGATGTATTATTTATGCTGATCTATTATTCCGTTCGTTCCTATGAAGTATTGTATAGGAAACTCAGTCATGCTAAAAAAGAGGAGATATTTCATACTTTTTACCGGGTTGGCAAAAGAATGGGCTTGCAGGAATTGCCTGTAGATTATACCGATTGGGTACTTATCCGCAATCAGCATTTGCAAAAAGATACCGTACAGAGCAATTTTACAATCGACCTGTATAAACAATACAGAAAGCACCTGGGCCCTGTACGATATCAGCTATTAAAAGAGGTTCAGTTAATGATAGTTCCTGAAAGGGTACGCGCCTTGTTATCCCTTGGCAGTGTACGCTTTTTAATTCCTGTATTGTGGCTATATAAGTTAACCCGGCTGACTAAAGCTGACGAATTTTTAATAGCCGCAGTTTTGCCCGATTCTTATAAAAAGCAGGTGAGGTCTTTAACTATTAAACGCTAAATAATATCATTTAGAGCATTAACGTAATACTCCGGCTTTATGGCAATTTCCATTAGTTGTTGCTGGTGCTTTAATAAAAGGCCTTTCCACCAAAAGCAATAACCCCGCGGAAAAACAACCTCGCCAATATGTTCTTTCCGGCACAGATCTTCCATAGCCAGCAGCTTATACATCACTTTACGAGAGTGATCAACAACCACATGTGATTTTTTTGAGTAACCCAGCATCTGGTTTATTTCCCTGTTTGATTTTCCCGATAATATAAATTCAAAGATCTCGATATGATGAGTTGATAGTCCCCGCGATTTTAACAACGGCCTGTTCATTGATATAACTTCCTGTTTCATGCTGCACTTGTTTTATCTGCCTGTGTAAAATTAAATACGTATTAAGTTGGTCATGCTTATTAAAATACAAATAGCTACAATGCTTAGGGTTATGTTAACCGTACCGATCAGCACCCTATCAACCTGCTGATCCTGCAGGCGGTAACCAATCCGTTGCGTGAGGTTAAACAGTATAAAAACACCATATACTCCCAAACCAATAGCCATTAATAAAATGGTGATAAACATCATTCCTTCTGAATTATTAAAATGGCCCATAAATCTCCCTTTATTATTGTTTATTCTGCTTTTAGCACTGTAAATTCTGTTCTCCTGTTTAATTGCCGTCCTTCAGGGTTATCCTTGCCATCAGGTAGTGAGTTAGGCGCTATAGGCCTGGTTTTGCCATATCCTTTGGCAAATATTCTGGTGTCGCCCACCCCTTTTGATATCATATAATCAACACATGCCTGTGCCCTGGCCTGTGAAAGCTTCATGTTATAGGCCTCGCTGCCAATAGAGTCGGTATGCGCGCTCAGCTCGATCTTTATTTTAGGGTTGTCCGTCATTATTTTAACTATGCCATCCAGTATCACCTTTGATTCAGGGCGAAGCGTGGCTTTGTTAAAATCATACAGGATATTCTTTATCAAAATAGGTTTGTTTATTATAAAAGCCTGCAGGCATATATCCGGACTGAGCAGCGTGTCGTTTCTCATTTCGCCCTGGCTTGGTACAGGTACCGATTTGGTGAAATACCCCTTCTTCTTCAATATTAAATTATAGGGGCGCATAGTGGTTACATTAAAAGTGTATTTTGCATCATTGCCCACCACTTCTTGTTTTATTGTATCCTTAGATAGGGAATCAACAAAGCTTACTTTAGCACCTGCTAGTGGTGTGTGCGTATCGCAGTCAGTTACTATGCCGGTGAGCACATATTTTTTATCAAATGTCTCAAACAAGTCAAGGCAGCAATCTGATGCACGATCAGAACTCAGGTATGCTTTTTTGCCATCCTTATCATCCGGGAAATAGTAGAGGTCATCCTTAGCGGAGTTCATGGGGTAACCCATGTTTTTGGGTGTGGACCACTGCCCAACACTTTCATAACTTACAAAAAAGTCGAACCCTCCTAAACCAACAAAGCCCTTAGAACTGTAAACCAGCTTTTTGTCGGATGAATCATAATAAGGGGCTTGCTCATCAAGCGGGGTATTAATCGTATTGCCTAAATTGGTTGAATTACTTGGATTACCGCTTGCATCCAGGTCACTAACCCATATATCATCGCCACCCTGACCGCCAGGTTTATTTGATGAAAAGAAAAGCCGCTTTCCATCAGCGGTAACAAAGGGCTGCAATGAGTTAAAGCCTTCAACATTTACGTTAGTGTTCAGCTTTACAGGAGTGCCCCATTCACTATTCGCCCGGGTGCTTAAATAAATGGCATGTATAATTTTGCTGCCTTCTTTATACCAGCGGGTAAGGTACATGCGTTTGCCGCTTGGGTCAATGGATGGGGTACCGTACTCCACTTCCTTCTTGTTATCGCTGTTGTTAAAGCTAATCATTTCGGGGTTGCTGCTGCTATCCTTTACCGCATACACCCTGTTCAGGTGTTTTTTATCATCCTTAATTATTCTTGATGAAGTAATCCACCGGCTACCGTTATTTATGATGAGCGAATAATCCGACCCATCGGAGTTGATGGTTCCCTTCATCTTCACTACATCAATTAATGCAGGATATTGATACTGCTCTTTAGCAAAGTGGCAATTGGCTAGTTCCTTATCGGCAATAGCAATATAGTTGCCGGTGCCTTTATAGTCGGCTTTAAATTGTTCCAGCTGTTTTATAGCCTCATCAAAATGCTGATTGGCACGCAGGCATATACCATACCATAGCCTCTCCAAAGGATATTTTACTTCATTACCGCCGTCAATAACCTTAAAATACCAGCCTTCGGCCTCAAGGTAGTTTTCATACAGGCGATACGATTCTGCCAGCTGATAGCTGATGTATGCACGATCAAAGCTTTTGGCACTTTTAGGCGACTTTCCGTTCGACCGGAAAGGCACTTCAGGCTGAGGAACCAGGTTTAAGCCGGAGGCCACCTTTTTATAGTAATAGGCCGCTTCGTAATAATCCTTATTGTTAAATGCTTTATCGGCCAATGCTTTATCATTCTCGTTAAACTGAGCAAAGACAGTGGTGATAAAAAAGGATATAAAAATGGTAAATAATGTTTTTTTCATGGGTGTGAATATTAGTGCGTTTGCAGGTCAGGCTTGTTGTGCTGCATATGGTTGGTTTTTATATAATCTAAAGCCTTGGACAAATAGGTTCGGGCCCCTGAATGCGTTTATGGAACACATAACTTATTGATAATTCAAATCCTCCCTGTCCGCTGGTAGCCGAACTTAATTGCGATGTATTAAAATCATAGCTTGCACCTACAATATAATTGTCGAAATGATAGCCCACATTGGCAATTGCCGCATCATTAAAGCGGTACATTACCCCCATTATTAACCCGTTATCGCTCGGTAATTTAATTTCAGAATATAGGCCCAGGTCTTTTTCCTGCGCCTGCTGCTGTTTAATGTATATGGCATGCGGTATAAGGTCAAGATCTTCGTTTATGGTAAGGCGAATACCGCCATGTACGGTGTAACGCATGGGCAGCTTGGCGTTTATCCCCTCAACCGCAAAAGGATCTTTTGGCTGGGTAAGGTGGCCCACGCTAACCCCTAAAAATGGATTTGCCACATCTGTGGGGTTCCCATCGTAATAAAATATACCTGCACCTGCATCAAAAATTGTGGCATTAGTGCTCGAGAAATTCTCAAAATTGGGCAGGTTAGGGTCAAAGCCGCTGCCGGGGTTAAACTGATCGCCCAGTTGTAATTTGCTGGCATCAAAACTCCTGTTTATTAAACCTGCCTGTACCCCAAAGTGCAATTGCTGGTTACCATCGTCAGATATAGCTATGCCATACCCAAAAGAGCCATAAGCTGCCAGGTAATTATATCCCACGCTACCTGCCGACTGGTCAAGTATATTTATACCCAATCCTACTTTATCCGTCGGGCGAAAATCAGCGGATATGGCTGCTGTTTGATATGAATTTGGTATAGTGGCGTATTGATCCTTAAAATTAGCATTTACGCGTGCCTCACCGTTCATCACACCGGTTAAAGCCGGGTTTAACCATAGTGGATAAGCATAATATTGCGAGAAATGCGGATCTATCTGTGCTTTTAGCTGGCCAACCATTATTAGCTGTAAAAGTGCCGCCATTGTTATTATTATTTTTTTCATAGTAGTATGTTCTTATTGGTAAATGCAATCATTTAAGGTTTCTTATCAATTTCCGGGGACTGCGGTGATTTATCATCGCAGTAGCGTAATTGTCCCTTTCTTCTTAATCTGCTGACCGTCATTCATCACTGCTTCCAGGTAATAAACATATACGCCAACCGGTTGCTTGGTGCCCTTATAGGTACCATCCCATCCGTTTGATTGGTTTAATGTTGAGTAAATCATTTCGCCCCATTGATCGTACACATAAAATCTTATGCTCTTTATAGCGGTGCCGTACACATATTCTATATCATTTTTTCCATCACCGTTAGGGGTAAATGCATTCGGCACAAATATTCCATCGCCATTAGGGTTAGTTGTTGTACCGGTTATAGCGGCCGAGTTATCACTTAGCTGGCATTGTGAGCCACCAACAGCGCGAACCACAATGGTTATGCTCTCCGCCGGCTTAAGGCCTGCTATTGTATGTGTTAAACCAGCAGTGCCCGAGCTTGGATCGCTAAATGTAGCGCCGTTATCAATACTAATCTGGTATGCTACAGCGCCAGTTACAGCACCCCATGCAAAGGTTAAGCTTGTTGGTGTTGACGCGCTTACAGTTACCACCGGTGCCGATAATTGCTGCAGTATAGTCACGGTTACTGAAGTACGCGTTGCTGATGTACACCCACTGGTGCCATTCATGGCTGCGGCGTAATAGGTTGTACTGGCTGTTAACGCCGGTGTTGTAAAGCTGGTGCCAGTGGCTATGGCAGTACCGCCTGATGCTGTAGTATACCATGCTACCGTTGCACCCGGGTCACTAACCGTTGCCGATAGTGTAGTTGGTGAACCAGGGCATACAGATGTTCCCTGTGAGCTTATTTGTGGTGCCGATGGCGCAGGTTGTACCGTAATATTTACCGCGGTACGTGTTGCCGATGGGCAGCCGGTGGCATTTGTTGCCTCGGCATAATAAGTGGTATTGCTTGTTAATACCGGTGTCACAAAATCATCACCTGTTGCTACCGATGTGCCGCCAGTAGATGCAGTATACCAGTTATAGGTAAAGCCTGTTTGCGGATTATCAATAGCCAGCGTTGCTTGTGTTCCGCTGCAGGTGTTTTGAGCAGTACCGCTGGTTATAAGCGGTGCACCTGGTGCTGAAACTGCTGTTACCTGTACACTTGCTAGCGATGCGCTGGTACATGTACCATTAACCGCTTCAACATAATAAGTGGTATTGGCTGTTACCGGACCAGTGGTATAGCTCGAACCAGTAAACAACAGGTTAGTACGCGTAGCCGAATCATACCAATTATAAGTTAAGGCACTTTGCGGGCTCGATACGGATAACGTAGCCGTACTACCCATACAGGCTGATACATTGGCCGATGTTGGTACCGGTGTTGCCGGTGGCTGAGTAGCGTTGATCTGTACCGCAGTACGTGTAGTTGACGCGCAGCCTCCCAAGCTGCTTACTGCTTCAACATAATAACTTATTGAAGCGGTTATGGCAGGTGTGGTATAAACTGCACCGGTAAATATTGCCGTGCCACCTGTAGCGGCTGTATACCAGTTAAAGGTAACATTTGGTGTAGTGCTGGTGGCCGTTAAGGTTACCGCACTGCCCGAACAAACGGTTGGCGATGATGAACCGCCCTGTGCTGTAACCGTCGGCGGGGTTGGTAAAGCATTTATATTGATATCAACCTCGGTACGTGTGGCAGATGTACAGCCTGTACCATTTGCTGCCTCAGCAAAATAACTTGTATTCGCGGTTAACGCAGGCGTTGTAAAGCTGGTACCTGTGGCTACCGGTGTTCCGCCTGTAGCGGCTGTATACCAGTTGTAGGTTAAACCTGCAATTGGGTTTGATATAGTTAAGGTAACTGTTGAACCTGCACATGACTGTACGGTACTGCCATTGGCTATAGTAGGAGCCCCAGGCGCTGTAATGGCTGTTACCTGTACTTGTGCCAATGCTGGACTGGCGCAGGTACCGTTCAAAGCCTCAACATAATAAGTTGCATCGGCAGTTACCGCGGCGGTAGTATAGCTTGCCCCGGTAAACAACAGGTTAGTTTTCGCAGCTGAATCATACCAGTTATAAGTTATACCTGTTTGTGGACTTGATACAGCTAATGTAGCCGGACTGCCTATACAAGCTGATACTGTAGCTGATACAGGTACCGGTGTTGCCGGTGGCTGAGTAACATTAATCTGTACCGCGGTACGTGTGGTTGATGCACAGCCTCCTAAGCTGCTCACCGCTTCCACATAATAAGTAGTTGCAGCAGTTATTGCAGGCGTGGTATAAACCGCGCCGGTAAATATTGCTGTACCACCTGTAGCTGCAATGTACCAGTTAAAGGTAACATTAGCTGTGGTGCTTGTTGCGGTTAAAGTCACACCACTGCCTGCACAGGTTATTGGTGTTGATGAACCACCCTGCGCTGTAACTGTTGGTGGTGTAGGTAAGGCATTTATATTAATATCAACCTCGGTACGTGTGGCAGATGTACAGCCTGTACCATTTGCGGCCTCCGCGAAATAGCTTGTATTAGCGGTTAACGCAGGTGTAGTAAAGCTGGTGCCGGTGGCTACTGGTGTGCCGCCTGTAGCAGCTGTATACCAGTTATAAGTTAAACCTGCAATCGGTTTTGATATAGTTAATGTAACCGTTGAGCCTGTACATGACTGTACAGTACTGCCATTGGCTATAGTAGGAGCCCCCGGCGCTGCAACTGGTGTCACCTGCACTTGTGCCAGTGACGGACTAGCGCAGGTACCATTCAATGCTTCTACATAATAAGTGGCTGCCACAGTTACAGCAGCTGTAGTATAAGTTGCCCCGGTAAACAGCAGGTTAGTTTTCGTTGCTGAATCGTACCAATTGTAAGTTATGCCTACTTGTGGATTGGCTACCGCTAATGTAGCCGGACTGCCTATACAAGCCGATACTGTAGCCGATACTGGCACCGGTGTTGCCGGTGGTTGAGTAATACTAATCTGCACCGCAGTTCGTGATGCTGACGCGCAACCGCCTACAGTGCTCACCGCATCCACATAATAGGTAGTTGCTGCGGTTATGGCAGGTGTGGTATAAACCGCGCCGGTAAATATTGGTGTGCCACCTGTTGCTGCGGTATACCAGTTAAAGGTAACATTAGCTGTAGTGCTTGTTGCTGTTAACGTTACGCTGCTGCCCGCGCAGGTTGTTGGTGTTGACGAGCCGCCTTGTGCTGTAACCGTTGGTGGGGTTGGTAAGGCATTTATGTTGATATCAACCTCAGTACGTGATGGCGATGAACAGGCTGAACTGTTAGCTGCTTCAACAAAGTAACTGGTATTAGCAGTAAGCGACGGTGTGGTAAAGCTGGTGCCTGTTGCCAGTGCAGTTCCGCCAGTTGCAGTCGAGAACCAGCTGTAAGTATAGCCCGCAGCCGGGTTAGATATGGTTAAGGTAACTGTTGATCCTGTACATGATTGTACCGTACCACCATTAGCTACAACCGGAGCAACCGGAGCTGCTTGTATAGTTACCTGCGCTTGTGCCAGGTTATTGCTGCTGCAACCCGCGCTGTTTGATGCCGATACATAGAAATCGGTAGCAGTAGTGATCGGACCGGTTACGTAGGTAGCGCCTGTAAATAACAGGTTAGTTTTAGTAGCTGAATCGTACCAGTTATAAGTTACACCTGCTTGTGGCGAGCTTATTTGTAAGGTTGCCGGGTTGCCTGCGCAAACAGCCACACTATTACTTACCAATACCGGATCGTTTGGCAAGGCATTTATGTTGATGGTTACCGCTGTACGTGTTGATGGGTTACAATTACCCGCAGTAACTGCATCAACATAATACGTAGTTGCAGCGGTTAATGCCGGGGTATTAAATTGCGTACCGGTGAACAATAATGTACCACCTGTTGCCGCATCATACCAATTGTAAACATCATTTGTTTGCGGATTGGAGATACTAACACTTGCTGATGACCCGGTACAAACAGATAGGCCACCTGTAGGAATTACTACTGTTGGAGGTGTTGGTAATGGCTGTACGGTGATATCCGTTTCGGTGCGTGTTGGGCTGGTACAGCCAGTGCTGTTAACTGCCTCAACAAAGTACGACACATTGCTAGTGAGGTTATTTACCGTAAAGGTTGTACCTGTGAATGCCAGTGTGCCTGCTGTTGCCGCGGTGTACCAGCTATAGGTAAGGCCTGCAACAGGGCTGGTTACGCTTAAAGTAGCACTTCCGCCATTACATACTGTGGTTTGTGTAGCACTCAGGGTTGGTGCGGCTACCTGGTTAGTAACTGATATACTCACCTGTGTACGCCCGCCTGTATTTATACAACCACTGGCAGTATTTGAGGCCTCTACATAATAAATTGTATTTTGGGTGATGGCAGGCGTAGTGTAAGTTATGCCTGATGCTACTGCTGTACCACCTGTAGCTGCTGTATAATATTTATAAGTAACCCCTGTTTGCGGGCTCAATATATTTATAATAGCAGGGCTGCCCAAACATACGGTAAGGTTAGCTGCTTGTACACCCGGTTGTGAAGGCGACTGGTTAACATCCACAGTTGCTAATACCCTTGATGGGCTGATACAGCTGCCATTTACCAACTGAACATAATAAGTAGCATTGGCAATCGGCGTTACCTGGTAATTTGCACCGGTGAACAGCAGGTTACCAGCTGTTGCTGCATCGTACCATTGTACAATTGCAGTACCTGCATTAGTTACCGATAAAGTAGCACTGCTGCCTGAGCATACCTGCACTGTGCTTTGTGCCAGTACCGGATTAACAGGTGATGGCGACACATTCGCGGTAGCTGCAACCCTGTTTGGATTAGGGCATGAGTTTGCAGTACGGCTGCTTTCAACATAATAAGTTGTAGTTGCTGTTAACGTAGGGGTAGTATAGGTAGTACCTGTAAATAATGCTGTACCGCCTGTAGCTGTACTATACCATTTATAGGTTAAACCTGTACGGGCATTGCTAACTGTGAAAGAAGCTGTACTGCCTGAGCAGATGTTTTCTGTTGATACGCTTAGTTTAGGTTGCTCCACCTCTTTTGTCGCATACAATATATCGAGCGAGTTAAGGAGTGAAACCAATCCGTTAGACAGCCTTACTTCAACTGCATCATAAGCAACCTGTGGCGCAAATTCGATGATCGCGTCCTGATTGCCTGATAGTATCTGTACTTTAATCAGGCTGCTGCTCACATTAACACGATCGCCATTGTAAACAGTACCATTACTACTGTATGATGCTACCTGGATATGATCCAGTATGCCAGCAGTAAGTAAGCTGGCAGGTACCCTTATCCTTATTTTTACGGTATCACCTTTAATACCGCCATCACCAAATATTAGTTCCTGGCCTGAGTAAGCATTTAATAATGATAATGGCAAGTTCAGTACGGAAAAGTTGGTCGTATCCTGATCCACTGAGAAATTTGGATTAGTTACTGTACAACCCACGCATAATATGCCGCTATTGCTGGTTGTTTGTGATGATGCAAAATCGCACGAAGTAGAGAAAATAGTATTAACGGTTATGTTAACTGCGGTACGCTGCGGACTTGTACAGCCTGTTGCCGCTAATTGCGCCTCAACATAATAAGTTGTAGTTGAGGTTAAGGCAGGGGTTGTAAATGAGGATCCGGTTGCTACTGGCGTACCACCGGTTGCAGTTGTATACCAGTTAAAGGTAGCACCTGCAGTAGTTGAAGTTGCTGTTAGGGTTGCTGTTTGTCCGGCTGTTACCTGCGCGTTTGATGGGTTTACCGTAACCACTGGTTGTGCAGGAGTTGGGTTAACGTTTACGGCAGCAGCAGCTCTTGTTGGACTAACACAGCTTCCCAGCGATGCTTCAACATAATAAGTTGTATTTGCGGTAAGTGCAGGCGTTGTGTATTGCGCGCCTGTAAATACCGGTGTGCCGCCTGTTGCAGCAGTGTACCAGTTAAAGGTAACACCCGACTGTGTTGAGGTAGCAGTTAATATAGCTGATGAACCGGAACAAGTTTGTACCGGAGTTTGTGAAACGGTTGGCACTAATGGCGATGTAGCCACATTAGCAGTAACCAATGTACGTGTTGAACTACCACATTGCCCGCTGCCATTGGCTTCAACATAATAAGTTGCTGATGCGGTAAGCGCAGCAGTAGTGTATGGATTACCTGTAAATACCGGTGTGCCACCTGTTGCTGCAGTATACCAGCTAAAGGTTACCCCAGTTACAGCAGTAGCCGTAAATGTAGCCGGCGAACCTGAACATACCGTTTGTGTAGGCGCTGCTACAACAGGAGCAGCAGGTACAGGTGTAATGGTAATTGTTGCAGGAGTACGCACGCTTTGGGTACATCCATCAGCTGTGCGGCTGGCTTCGGCATAATAAGTTGTTGTTGCGCTTAAAACAGGTGTATTAAATGTTGCACCTGTAAATACCGGTGTGCCGCCTGTAGCTGTGGTATACCACTTCACGGTTACATATGATGGTACAGTAGCCGTAAGCGTGGATTGAGTACCCGAACAAGCCGTAATGCTTGACGTAGCTATCACCGGCTTGGCAACCTCTTCGGATGCATCGTAAATATTTAAGGCGGTGAGCACGCTCGCTACAGAGTTTAGTGTGATCTGAACCCTGTCAAAATCCTTGGTTGCTACAAATGCATACCTGAAACGGCTGGTGCCATTAAGCAATGTGATAGTTATAAGCGATGGGTTTATGGCAAAACTGTCGTTATTAAAAGTAGCGCCATTATAAGTAGAAATACCTATTCCTGAAAGCACACTTACACTTGCCAGTGATCCCGGTACACCGAGTTCCATTACTACGGTATCGCCGGCATGCCCTGTACTGGCAAAGCGCAATGTTTGATAAGCGCCGGCACCAAGTAATCCAACCGGTACATCTAATTGCGAGAATGTATTACGGTCGTTATCAACAGCACCGGTGGCATTGTTTATCGAACATAAAACACATAACCCGTTTGTACCTGATACCTGGTCGATAGCGGCATCGCAAGGTGTAGGGCTAACGGCTGATGTATTAATATTTACCACTCCGCTTGCCCTTGTAGCTGATTTTGTATTTGTCGCAGTTACAACGGCCTCAGCATAATAGGTAGTTGCTGCAAATAATGGTGGCGAAGTAAAGGTTGCCCCGGTAAATATAGGTGTCCCACCGGTTGGAGTAGTATACCAGTTAAATACAGTGCCCGGCGTAGTTGATGAGGCTGTTAAAGTAGCTGTTGTACCCGGAGCGATAGTTTGTGTAGCTGGGGTAACGGTTACATTAGGCACCACAATAGGGGTAATATTAACCGTAGCAGGTGTACGGCCTGGTGATACGCAATTCCCTAATGATGACTCTGCATAATAGGTTGTTGGCGTAGTTAAAGCAGGCGTAGTAAAGGTTGTGCCTGTATATAAAGCTGTACCACCGGTTGCTGTGCTATACCATTTTACGGTTACGTTATTACCTACAGTAGCCGTAAAAGTTGCTGTTTGTCCGCTGATGATGGTTGTTGTTGATGGCGTAACCACAGGATCTGCCGGTGGATTATCAACCAAAACCGAAACGGGGTAACGCACTGTACTAACGCAGGTACCACGGGTATAAGCTATATAATAACTTGTGTTTGCATTTAATGCAGGTGTTGTAAAGCTGGTACCGGTAAAGGCAACTGTTCCGCCAGTGGGCGCGGTGTACCATTGGAAAGTTCCGTTAGTGGGCGATGTGATATTCAGCACCGCTGTACTACCCTTACAAATTTCAGTATTAGGATTACTAAATACAGGTTTAGGGTATTGCTGCAATGCATAATAGATCTGCAATGTTGTTAAGGCTGTTAGCGCACCCGAGTTTAACCTAATGGTAGCGCTGGTATAGGCGGCAGGCGCCGGTACATAAATGGCATACTTGGTGCCACCGCTTAACAGGCTCACTTTAATCAGCGCGTTGTTAAGTGCGTAGCTGGCAACTTGGGTAGTACCGTTGTATAAAATAACCTGGAAGTTACCCAGCACACTCGCACTAAGCAGGTTGGCTGTACTGCCAACTACAATTTTAATGGTATCGCCCGCAAAACCCGGTTGTTGAAAGGTGAGGTTTTGCTCGCCATAGGCACCTAAAAGGCCCGCTAATACTGTAATTGTTGATGCGGTTGTGGTATCGGCATCCGTTGCAAGCGCAGGGTTAACCACACCGCAGCCAATACATATACCATTTACATCATTAGTTTGCGCGTTGGCAAATGAACATGGCGTATTGGTGTTGATAGTTACAGTAATAGTTATAGCAGTACGATCTGCCGACTGGCAACCGGTAGCATTAACCGCGGTTACATAATAGGTCGTATTTGTAAACAGTGCCGGAGTGGTATAGGTTGTCCCGGTAAAAATTGGGGTAGCCGCGGTGGCCGAACTATACCAATTGTAAGTATTTCCTGTTTGTGTATTGGTTACTTGAATGGTAGCTGTTTGCCCGGCGCTTATAGTTAAATTATTAGCGGCCAGTGTTGGGTCAGCAGGTTTTGGCGCTACTGTTATAATTGATGCGGTACGCGCGCTGCTTGGGCAGCCGGTAACATTAACAGCTTCGGCATAATAAGTAACGCTGGCATTTAATGCTGCTGTGGTAAAGTTTACACCTGTAAATACCGGTGTGCCGCCTGTTGCGGTAGTATACCAGTTATAAGTATCTCCGGTTACCGGGCTGGCTATGGATAACACGGCCACATCGCCCGCGCAAATAGTTTGGTTTGGCGCGGTAAGGGTTGGTGCAGCCGGCAACGGACTTATCGTCGCGGTTACCTGCGTGCGGCCCGGACTTACACAAGTACCGCCAGCTACTGCTTCGGCATAGTAACTAGTGGTTTGAGTTAAGGCGCTGGTGGTAAAAGTGTTCCCTGTTGCAACAGGTGTACCACCTGTTGCAGTGGTATACCAGTTAACGGTTACCCCTGTTACTGCGTTAGCGGTAAAGGTTGCTGATGACCCCGGACAAACGGTAACCGCATTAGTAGTTATAACCGGGTTAGCCGGTATGGTGTTCACGGTTACCGTAACTTTTGCCCGTTCGGATTGATCGGTACAACCAGTGCGCATTGCTGCAACATAATAGCTGGTGGTAGCAGTTAGTGCAGGTGTGGTAAAGCTGCTGCCGGTAAATAATGGGGTGGTTGCAGTGGCCGATGCATACCATAAAAATGTGGTATTAGGCACCGCTGTAGCAGTTAAAGTAGCCGTACTGCCATTACATATCGATGCATTATTGGTTACAGTGTTATTAAACTTGATAACAGGTCGTGGTATTAGCTTTTGAGCTTCATATAAATTTAAGGTTGATAATACATTCACCAGGCCACCCAAAGTAACCTGTACCCGATCGAACACATTAGTTGGTGCGTAGGTAACGATAATTTGAGGGTTGGCGGCACCAGCATTCAGTATTTGTACTGATAACAGCGATGAATTTAAAAGATAGGATTCAGGGGTACCGTTTGTGCCATTATAGGTTGATACCGTAATATCCGTCAAAACACCGGCTTGTAATACCGCGCCGGGTACGGATAATGTAAGCCGTATAGAATCACCTTTTACCGATGGCGCCTCATATATAATAGTTTGCTGAGCATAGGCACCTACCGCTCCAACCGCGGTAGATAATGTTGATGCAGTAGTTAGATTACCATCAATGGCATTCTGCGGATTCGCTACGCCACCTATATTGGCGCCCAGGTTAAGTAAACCGGCCGATATGCCATGCAGCTCATCAATAGGAGAGTTACATGCGCCGGGCGCGGTCCCGTTATAAAAGCCATCATAAAGATATAGGTTACTTAGCGCGCCTACAATACCGCCTACAAGTGTAACCCTTATGCGGTCATAAGTAGCTCCCGGCGATATACTCACCTCAAACTGATCATTATTACTGAGTGCGGTTATTAATGTTGATGCCAGTACAGGGCTGCCAATTGCTGTTGTACCATTGTAGGCCTGCAATTCAATGCCTCCCAATACAGTTGCGCTCAACAGCTTATCACCTGTACCCAATTTTACGGTTACAGGTGTACCGGCGGCAACCTTACTACTGCCCGGGAATATAAGTTCCTGGTAAGTATTTGCAGCTACGCCAACACCTATATTTAAGGTTGAGTAAGTTTCTATATTGCCGTCATCGGCATTTTGAGGATTAGTTACAGTACAAGCTAAGCAAAGCAAGCTTGTTGAACCATGATCTTCACTGCTGGCATATATGCGCTGGGCACGAGCGCTTGCGGCAGTTATTAATAACAAACATAAGATAATGATATGCTTGTAAATAATAGTATAAATTTTCATAGAAACGGGTATTAAGGTTAGATGCTTTAATTAGGCATCTAAAATTAATAAGCGCTTCTAGCATATCGTGAATGCACTTTGTTCACTTACAAGCAGCATTGGGCATGCTGTTCACACTGCAAAATACCGTTCATTCTGTTCATTAAAAAAATGCGCAGATGGTACAAGAATATGTAAATTCAGAATATTATATTATATAACGCACAAACTATCTGGTTTAATATATTCCGGGCCTATGAAATTTATTTTCATAAACGGCACAAGTGTTCATTTTTTATAAGTAAGATAATTTTTTACAATTGGTTATATAATAAAACACCCGAGACAGGTGTGATACGAATTTATCAATAGTTAATATTTATCAAAATAAACACAACACTTAATTATAAAAACAACCCACTGCACGTATTGCTTAAAAGAAACTTTAATTCAATTTTATTTCCCCTATCGTTCATTTTTGATATATAAAATGATTAATTTTCTTAATCATTTTAACCGACCCCATATCATGGACAAAATTTTCATCAGCAATGAAATTAAGTTGCAAATACTGAAAGTTAGCGGCCTGCCTGCCACAAAACCATACAATCTTGCCGGAGAAACACGATTGGACTTTCTGAATTATGATAAGGATGAGGACTTTTGCAGAACACTTGAATACCGCTTACAGGAAATAGCCTCCCAATACAATACCGGAAAAATTATATTAGAGGGCGACATCTCAAAAAGCTGCACCGTTAGCCATTGTGTAAAGCTGGTTTTTCCATGATAAAAAGCATCAGGTTAGCGGCCCTGTCATTTTACTAATTCATTAATATTATTAACCAGTACTTCTGCCTGAATTGTTAAAAAGATACCAGGAATAAGGCTATCGCCTTATTCATTTTGTTCATTGTCATTCATTTACAACCAATGGCTCTAAGCTTTATACTAAAC
The DNA here is from genome assembly GCF_900105165.1 of Mucilaginibacter mallensis. Taxonomy (NCBI): domain Bacteria; kingdom Pseudomonadati; phylum Bacteroidota; class Sphingobacteriia; order Sphingobacteriales; family Sphingobacteriaceae; genus Mucilaginibacter; species Mucilaginibacter mallensis. The sequence continues at coordinate 5,990,643 of NZ_LT629740.1, read as the reverse complement.
AGTTAATATTAACCAAATAATAGTTAATATTATTCTAAGAAGAAAAAACCAATTAAAACATTACTGACGTATGTACAGTAATAAACTAACCTTATTCCTAAACTAAACCGTTATGACGTCTTTCTTGATTCAGCATTTTGATACGCTAAAAAGACTCGTTCTTTCAGATGGCGGATTTAAAAACATCTCCCCATCTGATTGTAAAGCGCTATCATTACTTATCTTCAAAAAAACCAACCAGCAAATAAGTGAAACTACTTTAAAGCGGGTGTACGGTTTTGCTTATAGTAAATTCAAGCCTTCATTATTTACGCTGGATGCTATGGCAAAGTTTTGTGATTATGGAGGATGGACAGACTTTTGCGAGCATAATACCAGCAGCAAAACAAAGAATCATGAAATTAAAGATGTTTCCTGGCATAACATTAAACATAATGCCGATAAAATAACCAGCTTTACCCTGCAGGCATTAAAAAACAGATCGGGCATACCTTATAACCAAACTATAAAAAGAAAATTTATTGATGACCATTTTGATGCTTTCTTAAAAGATGATTATACAGCTACTTTAATAACAGCGCCAGCCGGCTACGGTAAAACACTTGCATTATGCCACTGGGTTGAAGAACACATGGCCATGAATTTGCTGGGCCTGAATGATGATATAGTTCTATTTTTTAGCAGCAACGCGCTGATAAATGTTTTTATAAGCGGCAAGGATATAAACGAGTGGCTGCTATCATTACTAGGCTATGGCTGCGAGGACGATTTTTCGACCTTATTGGATATAAAGCAAAAACATAAAGGGAATTTTTACCTGATAATTGATGGTCTTGATGAGCATATGTTTAAAAGCGAGCAATTCCACCTGCTGTTCAATCAAATTCTGGATGTGTTTTCATTTTACCAGTTTCATGACTCGTTTAAGCTTGTACTAACGATGCGCTCCTCAACCTGGATAAATCACAGGCACGAGATCGAGGATTTTAAAAACAGATGGTTTCAGGGGTATATGATAGGTGATGACCAGGCTATAAATGCTCCACTATTTAATTTACAGGAGATAAAGGAGCTATGCACCAATATAAACCCCTCCATACAGAATTTTTTAGGTATTGAAGTTGCCGACAACTTTAACCACCCACTATATTTTCAATTTTATTACCGGCAGCATAAGGATGATTTTACACTTAATAATGTTGACCACGTATGCATTTACGAACTGATCTCCACTTTTATACTAAACAAAATATACCTGGGCGCTCATTCAGCCGAAAAGATGCTGCTGGTAAAAGCCCTTGTTGGAAAGATGGATTTTGCAACTGCCCGGTATGATGTAGATAAGCTGAAGATGAATGACCTGATCAGGCAATATCCCCAGGCTTATAATGACCTGTTGGGAATAGGTTTTATAAGGGAGGTGAACAAAAGCAACGATGTACAATACAACACACTCATTCAATTTGCCAATGATAATTTTTTAGATTATAGCATTGCCAACACATTACTTTCAAACAACCAAAATATTTTTAATTCGCAACTGATAGCCATAATTAATGAATCATTTAAAAATGAGCGCAAGGTTCCGATACTTAAATGGTGCATTATATATACCATAAAAACAGGGCAGCAGGAAAGTTTTGAACTTTTGGCAGAAACCCGGCTTTCGGCCAGGGAGAAAGCGGAGATCATCATTTTTTTAGGCGATATGCTTGAGAAAGCATGCGTCTCGCTGGCTAAGAGCGAGGCGATGATCCAATACTTCAGGCAGGATTGCAGCGATGGCTTATTCGATTACTTTTTTGGCCTTGAATTCATAAACGCCGATTATATAAAGGCCCTGCAAACCCTGCTGCGCTTTGAGCTATCAAACAAAAAGAAAATATTGATATATACCAGCCTGGCAGCAATAGCTGTAATGCAACTGGATATGAACAAGCTAGAAAGTTACATCGTAAACCTGAAAAACTTCCCGGCAGAGGATTTGCAATCGATGGCATTAAATCCATTGCACTGCCTCGAAACCGCTTTCTACTTTCTAAAATATGGCATAGTTAAAAAAGAAGCCTTTGCCGAACTAACCAGCTTTTACTTTAATCCGCCAAAAAGCGAAAATGGATTTGAAAAAACTAACACCAACGATATTTTATACCTGTTGGCTATTCATACCTTATCCATATGCAAAAACCCTGTTAAGCTGCTGAGATTTACCCGAGCGCTCAACAAAATCTACAAAAATGACCCTGAACATTTACAGGGCTACCGCTTCCTTTTACAACTTATTACTACTGATGCTCATCTTCAGGCAAATAAAACAACCGAGGGATTAAGCAATTATGCCGACACCCTAATACTATATGAAGCTAATAAAGACTCCTATACCCCTTTTATGAAAGCCTCATTTTATTTGCTGAAAGTAAAAATGTGCTTATATCAAAATAACAGCGCTGATTTACAGCAAACCATGAAATCATTAGTTTCTTTAGCCGATCAATCCGGATTTAAACTGATAAAGGTGCAGGCATTAGTCTTTATACTATCAAATAAGGAGCTGTTAAATATAAACCCCGACTACTACAAGCAAATCTATTATGATTTTATAAAACTTGTACGCGAAAGCGGCTTTAGAGAGGAAAGCTTTATTACTAATGAAGTGGCATTGGCTATTAAATAACTGAGAATCTGATTTTATTGTACTTGCTTTTTGTAGTCTTTTTTCCAATCGAGGTAGCCTAATAATGCTATGCCCACGTATATGGCATACATTATTGCTGTAAGATGCAGGCCCTTGAATATGTATACGCCAACATATACTATATCAACAAATATCCATATCAGCCAATTTTCAAGTACCTTACGTGCTAAAAACACCTGTGCCACCAGGCTGCAAGCCGTACAAAAACTATCAATATAGGGGTATGATGCCGGCGTATACTTTAACAGTGTCCCCAATATAAAAGTGAAAACTATAATGGCTATAATTGAATATATGATCTCCTTACGAGTGATAACAGCTACAGGGATCTTCTTTTCATCGCCGGCTTTTTTGCTCCAGTAATACCAGCCATAAACATTGGTTATTAAAAAATAAACCTGTAAGCCCATATCTGCAAAAAGGCGGGTATCATAAAAAATAACAATATAAATAGCTACGCTGACGATAGCTATAGGCCAATTCCAGATATTATTTACAGCCGCCAGGTAAACACATAATAACCCGGTTATTACGCCTACTACCTCCAGCAAGCTTTGCTGCTGCCACCATAGCTGTAAGGCGTGTATGAGTTGCATGGCAGTAAATATATGGAAGTAATATTATAAATTGACGATCAAGGAAGCAGAGGCCCCGAGCGATTCCCTCCCCTGGAGGGGCAGGGAGGGGTTTCACCACCTAGCTAAGCAATGAAGCATCAAAATTCTTAGGCAGTTCAATGTCAGTATTCTCTTTCAATATTACCAAAATCTCAGTTTCAATAGTCCTTAACACATTCAATATATCGTACTTAACCTCAGCCTCAGAAAACCTTAAAAATCTAACTCCAAAGCTTTCTAATTTCTGCTGCCGAATTCCATCTTTCAAAAAAGCTTCCTCATAATTGTGAGACATGCCATCAATTTCAATAACAAGCATTAGATCTTTACAGTAAAAATCGACTATATAATTATCAATACAGCGTTGCCGGTCAAAATCAAAGCCAAAAAATCTTGTTTTCTTTAAGCTCGTTCCACAAAAGAACTTCGCCGAAGGTCATGTTCTTTCTTAGCTTGCGAGCGAGGGTTTTTAGGTTTGGGTTGTAGAGGATGATTTTGGACATGTGATTTTATGTGGCAGAAACCCCTCCCTGCCCTCCCAGGGGGAGGGAATCGCTCAGGGCCTCTGCTTTTTCTTTTGTTGATTATTTACTCCCTACCAAATCTTTACCCTCTTAGCAGAATCAACCCACATTTTGTCGCCTTTTTTTATGTGGAAAGCTTCATAGAACTCAGGCACATCTGTAAACGGACCGTTTACACGCAAAAATCCGGGGGCGTGTTCATTGGTCAATATCTGGCTCGATACGGCCTCCTGTCTGTCCTGTCCCAGCCATCCCAGCGCATAACCCAAAAAGAAACGCTGCATAGGGGTTAATCCGTTTATGGTTTTACCTTCTTTATACTGGTCTGTCTTTTTAAAGGCATCCAGGCCTATTACTATCCCACCCAGATCGGCAATATTTTCGCCCTGGGTGGCTTTACCGTTAACGTGCAGACCGTAAACTGTATAGCCGCTAAACTGATCGATAAGCATTTGGGCACGTTGCTTAAATTTAACCGAATCAGCAGGCAACCACCATTCTTTCAAATTGCCATCAGCATCAAACTGGCGGCCTGAGTCGTCAAAACCATGCGTCATCTCGTGGCCAATGGTTGATGCTGCCGCATAACCATATACTACCGCGTCGTCAACATCCTCATCCTTAATACCTGGGATAGAGAATTGCGCGGCCGGCAGTACGATCTCATTATTCGATGGATTATAATAAGCATTATAGGTTTGCGGTGTTATATCCCATTCGGTACGATCGACAGGTTTGCCCAGTTTATTGGCCTCAAAGCGGTGCCAAAAGTTATTGGCGCGCATTACATTCAATGCATACGGACCTCGATCGATAGTTAAGGATGAAAAGTCCTTCCACTTATCAGGATAACCAACCTTTGGCGTTACCCTGGATAGTTTATAGTAAGCCTTCTCCTTTGTCTGTTCGCTCATCCAGTCCAATTTCTCAATATGCTCCTTAAAGCTGGTACGCATGGCCTCAACCAGTTTTACATAGCGGGCCTTGGTTTTTTCAGGAAAATATTCTTTTACAAATATCTGCCCCAATACTTCGCCCATTAAGCTATTTTCAACATCAAGCACACGTTTCCAGCGTGGTAACTGCGCTTTACTGCCATATAATACAGTACCATAAAAACGGAAGCTCTCCTGGTCAAAAGCTTTGCTTAGGTATGCGCTATAATCACTCACCAGGTTTTTAAGCAGATAGTTTTTCCAATCGGCAATGCTGTAAGTTTTAATCGCCTTGTTTAAGGCCCTGTAATACTCCGGCTGACCAACAATTACCGTATCCACACCCTTATAATCCATCTGTTCAAAGGTGGCTTTCCAGTCTATATCCGGTGCTAACTTGTTTAAACCGGCTAAAGGCATCTTATTATAGTTATGGTAGGGGTCGCGCAGGTCTTCCAGCTTACGTGAGCTATCAGCCAAAAACTTCTCGAGCGCATAAACCCTTTTACTGGCCATATCGGCATCAGCGGCATTTAGGCCGGCAAGTTTAAATAGGGTTGGTAAATGTTTTTGCTGATAATCGTTGCGTATGGTAATACTATGCGGGTCGTTATTAAAATAATAATCGCGGTTTGGTAAACCTATACCAGCCTGCCACAGGTTCATGAGCATTTTAGCGCTGTTTTTTGAATCCTGCCCCACCTGGGCGCCAATTGGTGTTGATCCCCCTATGGTTTGCAGGTGGGCAAACTCCTCAACCAGGTCTTTTGTATCTTTAATACTTGCTATCCTGCCTATTTCGGGTTTAAGCGGAGCAAGGCCCTGCTTCTCAATAGCAACCGTATCCATCCCCGAAAAATAGAAATCACCTATCTTTTGTGTATTGGCGCCTTTTGGCGCATTGGCTTTAAGCGCATCCTCATTTATTTTTTTAAGCTGATCCCGTAACTCTTCCTCAACTATATTACCAATACCCCACGATGAGTAAGCCGCCGGTATAGGATTCTTTTTGAGCCAGCTGCCATTCGCATATTTAAAAAAATCATCGCCAGGTTTTACTGTGGTATCCCTGTTGGTGTAAACCGGGTCGTTTGCTACGGTTACGGGTGTATTATTTTTGCAGGAATTAAATAATACGGTGCCTAATGAGCACAAGGCAATAGCCTTTACAATTGATTTTTGTGAGGTCATTTAAAATGCGTGTATAAAATTAAATACAGTGTGTACAAAAAAATGGAATGTGTATGGCTTTCCTGGACACTATAGTATTATAAAGGTATCTCAAAATTGCAAAATCAGAAATGTTATTTATTCTTAATTGTTGTATAAGTATGTTTTTTTTAACTGGTTTTGTGATTAACAAACTAAAAATTAAAAATTTTAGTCCCAATTACTAAATTATGGCTTTGCATTTGTATATAAATCGGTGGCCTACATATGCCATGAAAACAAATCTACCGTCTACCTATAAAAATGAATTCTCAGACACCCAAGCTGATAATTTTTGTTCTTTGTTTTGGGTTTAATCAATAGTTTAAATTAATTAGGGGAAAGGGAGCTTCAAAAGAGCTCTCTTTTTTTTTATGTAAAACTTTTTACTATGCTTGCATAGTATTATATTGGGCTTTTAATATTATAAACAAATGTATTTTGAATTATCAGAAGAACAGAAAATGATACGCCAGGCAGCCCGCGACTTTGCACAAACGGAGCTAAAACCGGGTGTAATTGAAAGGGATGAGCATCAAAAATTTCCGGCCGAACAAATAAAAAAACTGGGTGAGCTTGGTTTTTTGGGGATGATGGTATCACCTCAGTACGGCGGTAGCGGTATGGATGCTATTTCATATGTGCTGGTGATGGAAGAGTTATCAAAAATTGATGCTTCAGCCTCGGTAGTAGTTTCTGTAAATAATTCATTAGTATGCTACGGACTTGAGAAATACGGCAGTGAGGAACAAAAGCAAAAATACCTTATACCATTAGCCAAAGGCGAAAAGATAGGTGCATTCTGCCTTTCAGAACCCGAAGCTGGTTCTGATGCCACCTCACAAAGAACCACCGCCATTGATATGGGCGACCACTACCTGTTAAATGGTACTAAAAACTGGATAACCAATGGCAGCTCGGCCTCCACCTACCTGGTAATGGCACAAACCGACGCCAGCAAGGGCTCACACGGTATAAATGCGCTGATAGTAGAAAAAGGTATAGAGGGCTTTACCATTGGCGCCAAGGAGAATAAAATGGGCATACGTGGCTCTGATACCCACTCGCTTATGTTTAATGATGTTAAAGTACCAAAGGAAAACCGCATCGGTGAAGATGGATTTGGGTTTAAATTTGCCATGAGCACCCTCGAGGGCGGCCGCATTGGCATTGCCGCGCAGGCATTGGGCATAGCATCGGGCGCGCTTGAGTTGGCAGTGCAATATGCTAAGGAACGCACCGCATTTGGCAAAACCCTTGCAAACCTGCAGGCTATACAATTTAAACTGGCCGATATGGCTACTGATATTGAGGCAGCCCGCTTATTATGCCTGCGTGCCGCATGGTTAAAAGACAATGGTAAGCCTTATGGCCAGGCCAGCGCTATGGCCAAACTATTTGCATCTGAAACGGCCATGAAAACAACTATTGAAGCTGTACAGGTACACGGTGGCTACGGCTTTGTAAAGGAATACCACGTGGAGCGTTTAATGCGCGATGCTAAAATAACACAGATATACGAAGGAACTTCTGAAATTCAGAAGTTTGTCATATCGCGCGAGGTGCTGAAATAATAGTATTGCTTTTGTTTACTTTTGATTTTGCATCCATTATGAAAAGTAAAACGCTGTTATTCCTGATATTATCCCTCTTCGCCGTTACTGGCTTTGCACAAACCAAATTACAAATTGGCATTTGGCGGGGGGTGTTAAAAACATCATCGGGCAATAACCTGCCTTTTAATTTTAGTTTGACCGATAGCGCCGGCAAACCGGTGATCGCTATTATGAACGGTGATGAACGCCTGCAAGTAACTGATGTTAAGGTAGACGGCGACTCCGTTTTCATCCATATGCCTTTGTTCGATTCTGAATTCAGGTTAAGGCATGAGGCTAATTTTTTAGTAGGCAAGTGGATAAAACACTTGGGCACTAAGGACGCTACCATGGATTTTGTAGCACAGCCTAATGCTTCATGGCGCTTTTTTAAAGACAGCCCTGCGCCTGCGTTTAATCTATCGGGCCGATGGTCTGCTATTTTTGGTGATGGCGATAAAAGAGATACCACCGTTGGAGAATTTAAACAAACAGGATCGAAGTTAACCGGTACATTTTTAACCACCACCGGCGATTACCGCTACCTGGAAGGTTCAGTAGCTGGCGACAGCTTATACCTGTCATGCTTTGATGGTGGTCATGCCTTTATCTTTACAGCTAAAATCAGTTCGGACCAAACATTGACAGATGGCAAAATGTACTCAGGCTATTCCGGTTTGGATCATTGGACGGCTGTTAGAAACGAAAACGCCAAACTACCTGATGCTTATTCACTAACCGCCTTAAAACCCGGTTACGATAAAATTGCTTTCACTTTCAGGGATCTGAAGGGCAATAAAGTATCGCTAAGTGATGCCCGTTTTAAAAACAAGGTAGTTATTGTGCAGATACTAGGCTCATGGTGCCCCAATTGTATGGATGAAACTACCTTTTTTGTAAATAGCTATTATGCTAAATATCACCCTAAAGGCGTAGAGATTGTTGGGCTTGCTTATGAACGCACTACAGATTTTGCCAAATCACAGCGTACCGTACAACAGTTAAAAGATCATTTTAATATTCCTTACCCATTATTAATAACAGGCTACACTCCCGGCAAAGGCGACCCGCAAAAGAGCCTGCCTATGCTGGCAGATTTTAAGGGCTTCCCTACCACCATCATTATTGATAAAAAAGGCGATGTACGCAAAATACATACCGGTTTCAGTGGCCCGGGTACAGGGGATTACTACACTCAGTTTGTTGATGAGTTTGAAAAGTTGACAGATGATCTGTTAGCGGAGTAGTTTTTCGATTTGGGATTTGGGAATTTCGATTTCGGATTCTATACTGTTAAAGCGCTTGTCATTCTGAGCTGAGCGAAGAGCTCTCCCGCTTTCAATTATCCGCCCATATATAGATACGTCGTTCCTCAGCATTACAAAAAATAAATCCCAAATCGAAATTCCGAAATCCGAAATCAAGCCTTCTCTTCCCAAATCTCGCACAAATGCAATATAGTCTCAACGGCTTTTTGCATATCCTGTACCGACACCCATTCTTGTTTACCGTGAAAAGCGTGCTCACCAGCAAAAATATTAGGGCAGGGCAGGCCCATAAATGATAAGCGGGAGCCATCCGTTCCACCCCTGATACTGCACAGTTTGGCATCCATCCCACTGCGCCTTATCGCTTCCATACCGTATTCAACAATTTGCGGGTGTTCATCCAGCTTATTTTTCATGTTGCGGTATTGCGGTTTTACATGCAGCTCATAGGTTGAATTAGGGTAGTGTTTTAAAACATTTTCCGTAATTTCCCTGATCACATCAGCGTGCTGCTTTAATTTATCTTCCTCAAAATCACGGATAATGAAATCAACCGTAGCCTGTTCCACATGCCCGGCAATATTTACCGGATGCACAAACCCTTGTTTAAGTTCTGTGCCTTCAGGCGATAGTTCAAAAGGCAGTTTAGCTACAATCTGCCCTGCAATTTTTATAGCGCTTTCCATTTTGCCCTTCGCAAAGCCAGGATGGGAGCTGAGACCATTTATAATAAGTTTTGCACCATCGGCGCTAAAGGTTTCATTCTCCATATTACCGGCGCTCTCACCATCAATAGTATAGCCGGCATAGGCGCCTAGTTTCTTTATGTCAACCTTATCAACACCACGGCCTATTTCTTCATCAGGGGTAAACAATATGCGTATGGCGCCATGCTTAATTTCAGGGTGATTAATCAGATGATAGCAGGCATCCATAATTTCGGCAACACCTGCCTTATTATCAGCACCAAGCAGGGTAGTACCGCTGGCCGTAACAATATCATTGCCGATCTGATTTTTCAGGTCAGGGTGTTCCCTCATTTTCAATACCTGCGCTTCATCATCAGGCAAAACCAGATCTTCACCCTGGTAATTTTTGTGAACGATGGGCTTAACGTTTAGTCCGCTACAATCAGGCGAAGTGTCCATATGCGAGCAAAAACAGATCACAGAAACATTTGGTTTAGTAGTATTAGCCGGGATGGTGGCATACACGTATCCAAACTCATCCAGGTGGGCATCAGCAACGCCCATTGACAGCAATTCATTAACCAATAGTTTACCCAGGTCCATTTGTTTTTTGCTTGATGGGTAAGTCTCAGAGGCCGGATCAGACTGCGTATCTATCACTACGTAGCGTAAAAAACGCTCTAAAACACAAAATTTTAAACTTTTTTTATAATCCATCGAATTTATTATATTAGGGGAAGGGGCATATTTATAGTACAAACGGTAAATCCCCTGTAATTTGTAAATTTTAATATTAATTTCAGCAAATTGAAAAAAATCTTTTTACTTATCGCGTTAATATTTTCTTCAATAATGGCAGAAGCGCAAGGCGGATCTACTTATACGCCGATGGCTATCGGTTTTGGAGTGAGCTCTGTTCGCGGCTATACAAACGTCGCGCAGCAAAATAACACACTTGCGTTTAACGGTAATTTTACTTATTACGCAACACCCTTTGTTCCTTTAACAGCAGAGTTACAAGTAGGCAGATTATGGGGTGGCAGCCGGGCAAATGACCAATACAGACGCGAATATGTAAATAATTACCAGGCGTTCATTATACATGGAGAAATACAGCTGGGTGAATTGATCGATTTCTCAGGAAGCCGCTTTTTAGACATCGTTAAAGATTTTTATGCCGGGCCTGGATTTGGCTTCCTAAACAATAATGTTGAGAACCAGCGTACCAATTTAATTGCCTCCCCTGGCCAACCGGTTGGATCATATACATTCCCCGGGTCGGATAAGAGCATAAATCCAATGGCATCTTTTAGGGCAGGGTATGAATTTAAATTTTACAATGAGTTTGATGAGCCTTATTTAAGGCTTGATATTGAATACGTTCACAACTTTGTTTATGGCTCAGGACTTGATGGTTATAACGATCCGCCAAATATATTTAAGCATGAGCACTCCGACTCATACCGACAAATTACCGTTGGCATAAAATACAGCTTTGGTGAGGTTAAAAACTACATGAAAAGCATAAAAAACGCCTATTATTAATTAGTACTTTTGTATTATTGAATATAGAAGAACTACGTGATTATTGCCTGCAGAAACGCGGAGTAACAGAAGGTTTCCCTTTTGGTGAAGACACATTGGTTTTTAAAGTAGGCGGCAAGATCTTTTTACTTACCGGCTTGGAAAACGGCAACAGGTTTAATGTAAAATGCGATCCTGAATTGGCTGTTGAACTGCGCGAGCGCCATAATGAAGTTAAGCCCGGCTATCACATGAATAAAGTTCACTGGAATACCGTTTATATGGATGGCGCTTTAACAGCAAAACAGCTTTGCCAAATGGTTGACCATTCATACGACCTGATATTTAAAAGTCTCCCAAAACAATCACAGGCAGAAATACTTGCTTTAGCTTGAATTAATTACCCCGGTTATCGGCTACTCTCAAGCAACTTTATTGAAAAATAATCAGCAGCAAAGGTGGCATTTACACCCAGTTGAACACCGTAAGCAAATTCTGATATAGTTGCAGGTTGATACGTATGGCTATCTTTTTTACAGCTCTATGTAGCAAGACACAGTATAAACAGCTGCCCTTTTATTTGCATAAACTAATCAGGGGCCGGTAAAACAGCACAAACTAAAATATTAATTAGTTTATTACAGGCTAAAGTCGTGTAAAATTTGCGGAGATAATCTTAAAGCACTACGCAATAGGTATAGCAAAGCCAGTAACGCAAATTTTAGCAGCATTACATTATTATGCGATAAGGAGGCGGTTTATAAAAGTAGAAGACGGATAAATCTGTCTTTCAGTAATTATTTAATATATGAAACCAAACGCCGGCAAAATATACCGGCGTTCAGCTTTTTATATGATAATAACCCTTATTAAAGATTACCAACGGCCACCACCGCCGCCGCCTCTGTTGTCTTTGGAGTAGCCACCGCCGCCACCGCCACGGTTTCCACCGCCGCCGTAACCACCGCCACCGCCACGGTTTCCACCGCCGCCGAAGCTTTTGCGATCACTAGGCTTTCTTTCTTCAGCCTGGCTTACCGCGATAGTTCTGCCTGCAACCTCAGAACCGTTTAAAGCACTGATAGCTTGTTGTGCGCTCTCATCGTCTGGCATTTCTACAAATCCGAAACCTTTACTTCTACCGGTTTCTCTGTCATTAATTAACTTAACGGAGCTTACTTCGCCATACGCTTCAAAAAGTTCTTTTAAATCGGCTTCCTCTAATTTAAAAGGAAGGCTTCCTACAAATATGTTCATCAATCTTTAATTTATAATGGGCTATATTTTTTGTTGCCCTAATCATTTATACACCAAATATAATAAAGTTGTTTTATTATTATTGTAAGATACAATTAATGTTCACATTATTTTAAATGAACACTTATTGCTTTACCGGAAAAATCTCGTCTTTTTTGTTAAATCTTCCATCAAATAGCAGAAATAAACACTTAATTGGGGTTAATACCCTTTTTGATCCTGCTCTTTTTCCCGTTCTCCCTCTAATTTCTTTATTGCCCGCTTTTCCTGCCGTATCTGTTTTTTGGTTTTTCCGGCCGTATCAATAGGGAATGTTTTGCCATTAACGGTTACTGTTGCCTTATCATCATTCTTTGTTTCTTCGGCTTTACGGGTAGTATCCTTTTTACCAAACAGCCTTTGGAAGAATGTTAATTTCTTCTCTGGCTCAACAACAGGCGTTGCATCATTGTCGTCATTGCCTTGTTTTATTATACTATCAGCCTTGGCAGTATCAACGGTTGATACCTCACGGCGCAGGCTTTCTTTTAAGCGTACATTATAAAATCCATATGCATTGCTATCCCGCTGGGCTTTCCCATGGCCAGCCATCAGGTTCCCGATCAAATTAAAATAACCATGCAGGCCGGGTCTTAAGCTACCATCGGGCATAAAGGCGTATAAGCCCGCTTTGGGGTTAGGCAAAATGCTAGCCAGGTAAATACTCTCGCCCAGGGTAAGCTGCCCTGGCGTTTTACCAAAATAATAGCGCGATGCGGGCCCTATACCGTAAATATGATAGCCAAACTCTACTATGTTAAAATAAACCTCCAGCATGCGGTCTTTGGTCATGAGGTGATTGTTCTCGATCATCCATACCAGCATGATCTCCTCAATTTTACGGGCAAGGTTCTTATCGCGGTTCAGAAAGGTATTTCTAATGAGCTGCATGGAGATGGTACTGCCCCCACGCGAAAATTTCTTCTTCTCAAAATCCGTAGCGATGGATTTTCGGATCGATTCCTCAACAAACCCGTTATTACTATAAAACGAGGGGTCTTCGGAGGTCATTATCGCGTTGCGGGTATCGGTGGCTATCTCATTAAGCGGTGTATAATCTGGATTTGCCGGGCCCACTGTAAATGGTGGTGCTTGCGATTTCACTTCGTAAGGTGTTTGTACAAACGGGCGGTTCAGCTTGGTCAAATCAGTTTTGCCAAACTTAAGAATCCTGAAATTATCCTTGTTCATTTGAGAGTTGAACTGCACTGCATCAGGATTCGAGGCATCCAGATAAAAATTAAGACTGTAATTCAACCTGCCTGCAACCTGTATACCTGCAAACGACTCGAACAAGCCACCGGGAAACGAATCAAAAAGATCCTGCCCGTTAAGCCAGCCTGTATTTATTTTTAATTCATATATCTTAACCGGGCTCAGTGTGTATTTGATGTAAGGGTGCGCGGTTATCTTTTTTAAATGTATCACCGATGAGCTATCGAGCGATATATAATTAGCCCCAACAAACACATTGGCATCAATTGACGCGCTGGGAACAACAATATCATTTGTGGCAAGCTTGCGGTTGCTGATCAGCAAATTACTTACCGACCATGACCCATATATCCGTGTTTCACCGCCACCTCGCTCAACTTTTGTAAGCTGGGTAGTAATGGTATCAAAGCTTAGTTTTGTATGATAATGCTCCTCTATTCCAGGCAACTCCACTTTTTTACCATCAGCATACAGTTTCACATCAATTTCTTTGTCGGATGGGTGCAGCTTACCTTCAAAATGCCAGGTAGCTGTACCATCATTAACATTAATTGTTGAGGTTAAGGTACCGCTTTTAATAGCCGCGGTTGTGGTAAGCAATTTTAACGTGGTACTATCCTTAGTAAAAGTAAACAGGAAGTTTTTAAGCTTAAGATTATCAGGTATCTTATACAAAAACTCGTTGATGAGCTTATTTGCCAGTTCGGCAAGGCTGCCCTTTGTTTGTGTTGCTGTAGAATCCTTTTTCTTTTTAAACAGGAAATCGAAGTTTTTTACCTTATTAATGTCGGTAAGGTTCAGATGGCCATCCTCCAGGTCAACATCCGATAGTTTTACCGCACCATAAATAAGCGGCATCAGCTTAACGCTGATTTCCAGCTTTTTAATACTCAACAAACTGTCGCGGTTTTGGGGGACTACAACAATATTTGAAAACGACACCGTACTTAAGCCGGTAAAAGTTGCCGAACCAATTTGCAGGTCGATATTATAAGCAGTTTTTGCTGTCGCCTTTGCCTTTGCTATCTCCCTTTGGAGTATGGCATCGCGTTTTGTATAGGCGATATAACCGCCAATTAAAACAATAATTATTAGGGAGATAACAACAATTAGGGCAATACGTATATACTTAGGATTAAGGCGATGCATCTAAAAAAATTTATCCAAAACTAAACTAAATCTTATCCGATACAAACGCAGGGAGTAGTAAAATGTTTCCGGGTAAAATTGGCAGTAATTATTTTTCTGCAATCCCTATTCTGCTTTTACATTCATTAACCATATTCTACTGCTAATAAAAACCTTTCAGCTTCAATCTTTCTCCCTTCGGCTCCCTCAAACTCATTTTATCATTCTTATGACACTATTCCCCCTCGTTTTAGTAAATTTGCTGTAAGTTATGATCATCACTAAAGAACAAGTATTACAAGCCCTGGGCAATGTTGAAGAACCGGACCTGAAAAAGGACCTGGTTACCCTTAACATGATACAGGATATACATATTGAAGGCAACCGTGTAAGCTTTTCGGTTATACTAACCACCCCTGCATGCCCCTTAAAGGCCATGATTGAGAATGCCTGCCGTAATGCTATCCTGCATTTCATCAGTAAAGAGGCCGAGGTTAGTATCAACATGACCTCACGTGTTACTACGCAAAAAAATACCGGTGTACCGGGGGTAAAAAATATTATCGCGGTAGCATCAGGTAAAGGCGGTGTGGGCAAGTCAACTGTTGCGGTAAATCTTGCGCTGGGTTTGGCCAAAGCCGGATCAAAGGTTGGGTTGATTGATGCTGATATTTATGGGCCATCTATCCCGATCATGTTCGGGCTGGAAAACGCGCGCCCAAGGGCGAGCCAGGTTGAAGGCGGCAAAACACGCATTGAGCCTATTGAAAAATATGGCATTAAATTATTATCCATAGGCTTTTTTACCGATCCGAACCAGCCCGTGCCATGGCGCGGACCAATGGTATCAACAGCCGTTAAACAGTTGTTTAATGATGCCGATTGGGGCGAACTGGATTATCTGGTAGTGGATTTGCCACCGGGTACCGGCGATATACATATCACCATAACACAAACTTTCCCGGTAACAGGCGCGGTTATTGTTACAACTCCACAGAATGTAGCGCTTGCCGATGCTAAAAAGGGTATAGGCATGTTTATGATGGATGCCATTAATGTGCCGATATTGGGTATAGTGGAGAATATGTCGTACTTTACACCTGCAGAGCTGCCTGAAAACAAATATTATATTTTTGGACAAGGCGGCGGCGAAAAGCTGGCAAATATGCTTGATGTACCATTTTTGGGCGAAATACCGTTGGTAAAAAGCATTAGTGATTCGGGCGATGCAGGCACGCCGATCGTATTGGATGAATATTCGGTACAATCAAAGGCGTTTATTGATATGGCTAAGCGTGTAGCGCAGCAAATATCCATATCCAACGCGAAAGTTTTGGATACGGTTTAGAGGCAAATTAGATTCAAGAACCAGGAGGCAGGAATCAAGATTGAAATATATACAAAAAGTCATCTTGAATCATGATTCTTAACTCTTGACTCTTTTTCAATAATAATTAATAACTTTACTTTTTTATAAATTAGTAAAAATGAGTTTATTAGATCAGGTGGAAGCAGCGTTGGACAGCATTCGTCCGTATTTGGAAGCTGATGGCGGGAACGTTTCAATTGAAGAGATCACCCCTGAGGGTGTAGTGAGGCTTAAATTGCTGGGCTCATGCGGTTCATGCCCTATGAGCATCATGACACTGAAGGCAGGTATTGAGCAGGCTATAAAAAAAGCGGTTCCGGAAATCACAGCTATTGAGGCCATTAACCTAACCGATATTGACGATCCGAACGCGGTGCTTCCTGAAAACTTAAGATAGTGTTAAGAATTGTTAAATTGCATTACCAGATGCACTAATAGTGTACTTTTGCTTAAGATTTTTCTGAAATAAGAATCCAACAAACAAGGTAATTTAAAAGAGAGAGACGGCTCATAGCTATATGAAGCATATAATTGGCATATTATTTTTATTTATTACTGTAACAGCCTTTGCACAAAAGCAGGAAAAGCCATTGGTACAGTTCACAGGCATAGTGCATAATGCCGATAGCTCATTGGTTATAGTGCCTTATGTAAATATTACCAATACAAATTCACAAAAAACAGCTTATGTAACCAATTATGAGGGTTATTTCTCATTTGTGGCACATGAGCAGGATACGCTGCGTTTTACCTGCGTTGGTTATGCGCCAACCACTGTGGTTATACCTGCCAATGTAAATAAAAGCTATACAGTACAGGTAAATCTAAAACCACAGATCATCAACCTGCCTACTTTCCACGTGTTCCCGTGGGCTACTACCGATGAGTTTAAAAAGGATTTTGTGGCCATGAAAGTAGCTGACGACGATTTGGAAATTGCTAAAAAGAATGTGAGCAAGGCGACTTTAACAGCACTGATCAGTACACTGGCCAGAGACGGGCAGGAAATAGGCGATGCCAATTACCAGGGCTTAAACTCAAGCATTATGAATTCGCACTCCATAACGCCCAACCCGTTGTTAAACCCGCTGGCATGGGGCAGCTTTATTAACCAGATAACCCAGGGGGATAAAAGCCGCCAAAGCAATGGCGATTAATAACTAGTATCAAGTCAACAGTCTTTAGTCGTAAGTCCAAAGTCAGATTAGTTCTTTTTTGAATTTTGACTCAAGACTTTAGGCTCATGACTAGCGACATTTTCTGATTGACACGACACTAACGCCCTTTCTTAACTGCCGGAAATTTCATTCTGTATTCAACATCCACAATACCTTTCGAGATATCGGTAAGCTTTTTCTCTATCAGGCGACGGCGCAGCGGGCTCAGCTTATCGGTAAACAGCTTACCATCAATATGATCGTACTCATGCTGTATAACCCTTGCAGCTAAGCCTTTAAACGTTTCCTCGTAGTGTTTCCAGTTCTCATCATAGTATGACAGGCGCACGGTAGCTTTGCGGTAAACATCCTCTCTGATATCAGGGATGCTCAGGCAACCTTCGTTAAATGCCCATTCTTCGCCGTTCTCTTCTAAAATAGTGGCGTTTATAAATACTTTTTTGAAGTTCTCTAATTCCGGCTCATCATCAGCAAAAGGGGTAGCATCAATAACAAATAAACGCATGGATAAACCTATCTGCGGGGCTGCCAACCCTACGCCGCGTGCCGCGTACATGGTTTCAAACATATCCTCGGCTAACTGTTTTATATTCGGATATTCATCAGGCTCAATTGCGCCAGCTTTTCTTCTTAATACGGGATCGCCATAGGCTATTATCGGGTACTTCATTTTACAAAAATACGGGTTTATGCGTTAGGTTCAAACAGTAAGGTAATCATACGTTCCGTATCGAATATTTCATTACTTATGGCTAACATATCTTCAGCTGTTACAGCGTTAATTTTGGCAAATACTTCATCCAGTGAATCAGCATGATTAAAATCGATCATGCTTTTTGCTATGGAGATAATCAAACCCATCCTGCTTTCTTCTGCCAGGGCAATCTGACCTATAAACTTTTGCTTGGCTTGGTGCAGCTGCAAGATACCCAGCTTATTATCGCGCAGCTTTTTAAGTTCTTTATGTACCAGCTTAAGCGCTTTATCGCTTTTTTCTGTATCCGTACCAAAATAAATAGAGAAAATGCCGGTATCGGTTAAGGTGGTATAGTTTGATTCGATGGTATAAGCGATGCCGTATTTCTCCCTGATCTCCAGGTTCAGCCTGCTGCTCATGCCCATGCCGCCAAGCAGGTTATTGAGCAATAACAAGCCATTTTTGTAGGGATGGTTTGACGCGTAAGCCTGGTTACCAATGATGCAATGCGTTTGTGAAATAGGCCGGCTCAAAGTATGGATACCGCCTATATTCGGCGCTGGCTTTATCCTGTTCTTTTTAGCACTGTTAGCAGCGATACCGCCAAAATACTTTTCGCCCAGCTTAACCACCTTTTTAAAATCATAATCGCCGAAAACGGCGAAGATCATTTCGCTGGTATTATTGGTGGCAGCTGTAAAGGTTTTGATATCATTAATATCAAACTTAGCAACAGTTTCCGGTGTGCCGAGGATATTTTCGCCTATCGGGTGACCTTTAAACAGTAAAGCTTCAAAATCGTCCTGTATAGCTTCTTCAGGCTGATCAAGGTAGGAGGCGATCTCGTCCAGTATCACACCGCGTTCCTTTTCCATTTCTTCTTCGGGAAAGGTGGAGTGGAACAGGATATCCTCAAACAGGTCCATAGTGCGCTCCAGGTGCTGTTTTAATAGCGACGCATGAATGCAGGTATATTCCTTGGTGGTATACGCGTTCAGATCAGCGCCCACCAGTTCAAGCCGGTTCAGGATCTGGCTGGTGCTGCGTTTTTCGGTTTCCTTAAACAGCAGGTGTTCTATAAAATGCGCCAGCCCTTCCTGGTGCAGCGGCTCATCGCGCGAGCCGGCGTTCAACACAAAACAACAATGGGTAATGGTTGATGGCGAATGTTTTAATAATATCCTTATGCCGTTGGGTAATGTATGAACCTGGTAATCGATCATGAGGCGCAAAGATAGTGTTTCACCGCTGATTAATTTGATTACAGGATTCCGCGGATTGATAATAAAACATGGGGATGATATTTGATTATTTTACTGCTGCCCTCCGTATATGATCGCAAGTACCAACAGCGCTCCAATTACAACAGCTATAACCAACGGCACCCATATTTGCCTGGCGCGGTAAAAGGTTGCATAGCCTATAAACCTCTTCCAGAAAATGAAGTCAAGAATATAAGCAGCAACAATTCCCCCTATAATAGCACTTGAGCTGCCCGAACCCTGTTTGGCCAGGTTACTCATAATATAATACTGCAATACAGTGAAACCAATACCAAACAAAACGACCCAAAAAGCATTGCCCTTCTTCTCCGTTTTGCTGATATTCATGGCCATCAATATCGACCCGAATAGTGCACCGCAAAGCACTGTAAACGTATATAAAGCGCGCCTCGAATACATAGTTGGCGCATCCGGATCATTTACAATAACATTATTGGTATTATTGTTAAAAAAGCCTAATCTGCCATCAACCTGGGCTGCATTGTTGCGATGTGCCTGTATATCCTCATCAATTACCCTCAATTCATCATCAGAAAACACATGCCCTCTGAATTGCAGTTCGGCAACAGACGCATCTACGGTTTCGGGCATGTATTTTTGCCGGTTATCAATACGCTCAAGAAGTTCCTCGTTGGTTCTGCCGGTAGCAAGAAAGTTAAATTTAGAGTCCATTGTGATAATAAGTGGTTAAATGTAATAAATTAGCTACAAATAGGCTTAATAATTCCGCATGACAACAAATTCATCCCTTTAATTTGAACGTATTATCCATTCTCGCTATATTAGTTGCATGAAATTAGTAGATCTTGATTTTGAGCCTCTTATATTAGCCGACGCCATTGAGAAACGTGTGAAAGATATTGGCATACAGCTCAATAAGGATTACAGCGATACCAAACCTGTATTTGTAGGTGTACTAAACGGCAGCTTTTTATTTATTGCCGATCTGATAAAACAAATAGACATCCCCTGCGAAATAACCTTTACCAAACTAGCCTCTTATTACGGCGGCACAAAAAGTACCCTAAAGATCCGCGATGATATTGATTTCAGCGTTGACATTAAGGGCCGCGATGTGCTGATCATTGAAGATATTGTGGATACCGGCAACACCGCACACTACCTTATCGACAAGCTGAAAGCAAAAGAACCCGCCTCTATAAAACTATGCTCCCTGCTGCTGAAACCAGCCTCCCTGCAAACCAAAATTGATGAGCTTAAATACGTAGGCTTTGAAATTGAGAACCACTTTGTAGTAGGTTATGGTTTGGATTACAAGGAAATGGGTAGGAATTTGAGGGATATTTATAAGAAAGTGTAAGGTTGGATTTCGGAATTGGGATTTTAATTAGGGTCATACTGAACGTTAGTCGAAGTATGTGGGCAAAGGCCTTCACGCTTATGTTTCGAGTGCCTCAACATGACCACGCGCTCTTATTACCACGTCATCCCGAACTTGTTTCGGGATCCCACAGGACGGGTCATCAGCATGACGGTCACTTAGCATTTGAGATGCCGAAATAAATTCAGCATGACTTTCAATTAATTTAGGATGTTTATGAGTGTCATACTGAGCGCTAGTCGAAGTATGCGGGTAAAGGCCTCTGCGCTCATGCTTCGACTATCGCTCAGCATGACATCCAACACCTTTTTAACCCTCTACACTCCAACCGGTTCCACAATATCACTTAACAGCTCAATCGCTTCATCAATACCGTTAACACCCTCTATACTCAATCTCAGCGTATTTTTCACTTCTTTTAAATTTGTTCTGCGCGGATTGGCTTGTACAAAGTTAAGCACCTGCCGAAATACCGGTGTTTCAAAGTAAGGCGATTGCTGGTTGGTGATAAAATAGCCGCGAAGCACGTTCTTTTTAAGTGAGATCTTCTCGAAGCCAATGGCTTTGCCCAGCCATTGCAGGCGCATGGTGTTCAGCAGGTCGTTTACCTGGCGGGGGATGGGGCCAAACCTATCGTGCAATTGTTGCTGGAATGCTTCCAGATCAAACTCATTTTCCAGCTTGGCCATTTCTGAGTAGAGGTTATAACGCTCGGATAAACTGGTTACATACTCGTTTGGTATGAGTATTTCCAAATCGGTATCAATCTGTGTAAAGGCGATGAACGGGCGTGGTTTATCCTCGGGAAATACACCTTTAAACTCATCTTCTTTCAGTTCCTGTATGGCTTCGTCCAATATTTTGTGGTACATCTCGAAGCCTATTTCGGCTATGAAGCCGCTTTGCTCTGCACCTAACAGGTTACCGCTGCCGCGGATATCCAGATCGCGCATGGCAACGTTGAAACCGCTGCCCAGGTCGGAAAATTCCTCAATGGCACTCAGTCGTTTGCGGGCCTCACTGGTCAGCGTTGATAACGGCGGACTTAATAGATAACAATATGCTTTTTTGTTGCTTCGCCCTACACGGCCCCGCATTTGGTGCAGATCGCTCAACCCAAACATGTGGGCGTGGTTGATGATGATAGTATTGGCATTCGGGATATCCAAACCGGCTTCAATAATGGTGGTGGCAACCAGCACATCATATTCGCCGTTCACAAATTTCAGCATCACATCCTCCAAAGCATCACCCTCCAATTGTCCGTGCGCTATACCCACACGAGCTTTAGGCACCAGCTTATGGATCATGCCACCTAGTTGCGGCAGATCAGCAACCCGGTTATGGATAAAGAAGACCTGACCATCTCGGTTTATTTCAAACTCAACGGCTTCCTTTATCAGTTTATCATTAAAAACATGCAATTCGGTAACCACCGGCTGCCTGTTTGGCGGCGGGGTTGATATAATGGACAGATCCCTCGCACCCATCAATGAAAAATGTAAAGTACGCGGGATAGGCGTCGCGGTAAGCGTCAGCGTATCCACATTGGCGCGCATTTGCTTCAGCTTTTCTTTGGTTGATACACCGAACTTCTGCTCCTCGTCAATGATCATCAGGCCCAGGTCCTTAAACTTTACATCCTTGCTTACCAGGCGGTGCGTACCTATAATGATATCAACCTTGCCTTCTTTCAGTTTTTCTAAAGTTTCTTTGATCTGCTTACTTGATTTAAAGCGGTTCACATAATCAATATTGCAAGGGAAGCCTTTTAAACGATCCGAGAACGTTTTATAATGCTGAGCGGCTAAAATGGTAGTCGGCACTAAAATAGCTACCTGCTTGCTGTCTGCAACGGCTTTAAAAGCGGCACGAACGGCTACTTCGGTTTTACCAAAGCCCACATCACCGCAAATGAGCCTGTCCATCGGGTGCGGCGATTCCATGTCCTTTTTAAAGTCGCTGGTGGCCTTTTCCTGGTCGGGGGTATCTTCGTATAGGAACGAAGCCTCCAGCTCGGTTTGTAAATAGCTATCGGGCGAGAACGCATTACCCAATTGTGTTTTACGCACGGCGTAAAGCTTGATCAGGTCGCGGGCTATGTCTTTAACTTTTTTTTTTGTTGTTTTCTTGAGGCGTTCCCAGGTATCGGTACCCAGCTTATTCATCTTAGGCACCGCACCCTCTTTACCGCTATATTTGGAGATGCGGTTAAGCGAGTTGATGTTCACATACAGCAAATCATTATCAGCATAAAGCAAACGGATCATTTCCTGCATTTTACCGTTAACCTCAATCTTTTCAAGGCCATTATACTTGCCTATGCCATGGTCAATATGCGTAACGTAGTCGCCGGGCTTAAGCTCACGCAGTTCTTTCAGCGTTATGGCCTGCGAGCGCTGATAACCTTTTTTGAGTTTATATTTATAGTAACGATCAAAGATCTGGTGATCGGTGTAGCAGGCTAATTTTTGCTCGTGATCAACAAAACCCTCACGGATAGATATGCTGATGGGCGTAAATTTTACGGTTTTGTCCAGGTCCTCTAAAATGGCGTAAAGCCTTTCCACCTGCCGTGCAGAATCGGTGAGGATAAAGTTCTCTATTTGCTCCGCTTCGTTGTTCTTAAAGTTATGGATCAGCAGGCTAAAGTCCTTATTGAACGATGGCTGCGGGCGCATATCAAAATTAATGGCAGCATCAGGCTGATAAAAGAACTGCTTTCCAAATTCCACTACCGGAAAATCACCCAATTGTGATGAGATCAATTTTTCATCCGTAAAACCAAATTTAGGATCTATCCAATCCGGGTTCTGGTTCTTTTCATCTGCAGATAGCGCTTTCCATAATTGGGTAGCTTTTTTATAGCCGTCCTGTATAATATCTAAGGTAAATTGTACATCCTTTATCCAAATCTGCGTACCGGCATCAACATACTCCAATAAGGAAATATTGCTCTCCGTTAAAAATTTGGATTGCACATTAGGTACAATGGTAATGCTTTTCACCTGCTCAACCGAAAGCTGGCTCTCAATTTCAAAGGTGCGGATAGATTCGATCAGGTCTCCAAAAAACTCAACCCTGTAAGGCAGTTCATGCGAAAAGGAGAAAATATCAACGATACCGCCACGAACAGAGAACTGCCCCGGCTCATACACAAAATCAACCCTGTCGAAATCATATTCCACCAAAAACTCATTGATAAAATCAATGCTGAGTTTGTTGTTTACTGAAATTTCCAGTGTATTTTTCTCTAGCGATGCACGGTCTATCACTTTTTCGGCCAAAGCCTCGGGATAGGTAACAATCAGCTGACCAAATTCAGATGAATGGTTAAGCTCGTTCAATACTTCGGCACGTGCCAAAACATTACTGCTATCGGGCTGGGTAAATTCAAAAGCTTTACGGTATGATGAGGGGAAAAGTAAAACTTCTTTACCGGTAAGGTTCTCCAGGTCTGCCTGGAAATAACCTGCCTCTTCGCGGTCGGGCAGTACAAATACCATGTGCTGGTGCTGCAAAAAATACAAAGCTACCGCCATGGCCGAATCACTTGATCCGACTAAACCACGAAGCTGAACCCTTGGACTTTTTGAGGCGTTTAGCGCTTGCGCCAAAGCCTTGATCCGTTCATCAGCCTTATACCTGTCTAATATATCACGGATGTTCAAAACGATGCGAAGATACGCAAAAAAGGCGTTTCCACTCACCCCGTCATAAATTCTGATTTAATTATAAAACAATATGGCAGGATAATTACTTTTTAGTCATAATCAACGTACTAATTATATTGATTACATTTATTTAACCAAATACTATTACAATGAAGAATGCATTTATAACAGGGCTCGTTATCGGGGTCCTCAGCGGCTTATGGCTGTTTGCCATGCACTTATTAGGTTATGACCTATCCAAAGACCAGGTTTCACCATTTGAATATGTTTCAGTAATTATACCGGTCGCAGGGCTTTATCTCGGACTCAGAAGCTATCGAAACCACGAATGCGGCGGTAAAATGGGCTTTTTGGAAGCCCTGATACAATGCTTTAAAATACTGGTCCTCGCGGGTGTTATTGCCATTTTTGCAGCCATATTGTATATTAGTTATATCAGTGCCGGTAATAATGTACGCGATTTCTCGGGCCGTATGTTTGCCGCCTTGCTAATTGGATTATTAACTTCATTGGGGGCATCATTAGTACTCACCACCAAATCAAATAAGGTAGATTAGCTTTTAAATAAGATCTTTTTAATAGCAGCCCGGTTTATAACCGGGCTGCTTGTTTTTTGCCTTGATGTTTCTCCTGCTTTACAATTATACGGGCATTCCCTGCGGGCCGGGCTTTGCATTCATACGCCTGCAGGCATTAGGCTCGGCCTGAGCTCATTCCACAATCGGCCGGTATCCATTTCAATCCCTAATGCTTTCTTGTGCGCGCTCCGTTGACTCACCCCGACTACGCTTCGCTGGTCGACCCTCTCTGCGGCAAGCCGCAAAGAGGGTAAACTTCTTTTAATTATATTTTCACTTACCCTCTTTGCGCCACAGGCGAAGAGAGGGTGGTCGATCCGCTGAATAGCGGAAACGACCGGGTGAGTCAACGGAGCGCGTCGAAGTTCGCGTTAGTGATAGGAGCGTCCTTCGACTACGCTCAGGATGACAAACGCAGAAGGCCTATGAACGTATAGCACAAGCCGAAGGCAACGCCCACCCTTCGACTAGCTCAGCGTGACTTATCATTCATAGCCCTGCGATCGCCTACAAATCCCCCTGTAACTAATTCTCCTGTTTCACCGTCATAAACCTATAATTTACCGAATTATTTAAAATACCTGCCAGTTTTGCATTGGCAAACTTTTAATTCTATCTTAGTTTTATATCACAATTAATCAAATACTTAAATCATCATACAATGGATCCTTTTCAAAATCCTTACATGTCATTATCAGGTATGTCGCCTGAGGAAATTGGCTTTTTACAACAGGCCACCGCTACGCTTACCGAAACTCAGCAAAAATATTTCTTCATGACTTATGCCGGCAGGCGTAAAAGTCCGCAGGACATTCTATTATTTACCCTTATCGGCTTTTTTGGCGTAGCCGGTATACAACGCTTTGTTATCGGGCAAAACGGCATGGGCATTTTATTTTTATTAACCGGCGGCTTTTGCTGGGTGGGTACCATCATCGACCTCATCAATCATCGTTCATTAGCGTTGGAATATAACAAGCAGGTAGCATATGAAAGCTTTCATGTAGCTAAAATGAGTAATTAAGCCTAAGGGGCTATTGAATGTCAAAATGATCTCAATTCCTTTTTAATAGTGACCTTTTAAGGAATAAATTTTAATATGATCATCCAGGAACTGGTAAATAATCCTATGTTCCTGGTTTATTCTTCTTGACCATAGCCCGGAGAGATTATGCTTTAATGCTTCGGGTTTACCAATGCCATTAAAAGGGTCTTCTTCAATGGCAATTATTCAATTGCTGAATCTTTTTCTGTATTGTTTTATTGCCTGATCTTTTCCAATATTCTATATCTTTCTGTGCTTCTTCAGAAGTAGATTATTTCCATAGATCGTCAGTTTTTATTGCCTTAGATTTCCCGGCCTTAAAGTCTTCATTACTTCTATTGATCTTTTCTACAAATTCAGGGTCACATGGCGATTTTTCTTCTTCAAAACGTATTTTCATCGTTTTCATAAAAGCCTTTAAAGCAGTCAATTTCTCTTTATTATCAGGATGTGCAATTAATGTTCCCATAATTCAAATTTACAATTTTATTTTTTCACTTTTATTCACGATTTTAATAGCTTAGCTAAGTACACATATGAAATTATCGCTTCTTACCGATTACCTCGAGAGCCTGGCCCCGCTTGCTTACCAGGAGGACTACGACAATGCGGGCCTTATTGTAGGCAAATCCGATCAGGAAGTTTACCAGGCCCTCATATCGTTGGATTGTACCGAGGCGGTGGTTGATGAAGCCATTGCCAACAATTGCCAGGTAATTATTTCGCATCACCCTATAGTTTTTCGTGGACTAAAAAAGTTTAACGGCAAAACTTATGTGGAGCGTGTGGTTGAAAAAGCTATCCGCCATAACGTAGCATTATATGCTATACATACCAATCTTGACAATGTATTAATGGGCGTAAATGCCCGCATTTGCGAAACTTTAGGCTTAATAAACACCCGCATACTGGCGCCTAAGCAACACCTGTTAAAAAAACTGGTTACTTATGTGCCCATTGCGCAGGCTGAGCAAGTGCGGAACGCGCTTTTCCATGCCGGGGCAGGCAATATTGGTAATTACAGCGAGGTCAGTTTCAATGCCGAAGGCAGCGGCACTTTTAAGGCTAATGAATATGCTGACCCATATGTTGGCGAACCCGGCATACGCCATACTGAAAATGAGATCAGGATAGAGGTGATCTACCCTGCCAATTTGGAAAGCAAAATACTGATGGCACTGGTTTTAGCACATCCCTATGAGGAGGTAGCTTACGATCTATACAACCTCACCAACCCCAACCAACAAGTAGGCTCAGGGATGATAGGTGAGCTGGAGTTCCCTTTAAATGAGGAATTTTATTTAGGCGTAGTAAAAGAAAAAATGAAGGCCCATGTAATACGCCATACCGCTTTAACCGGCAGGCATGTTAAAAAAGTAGCGGTTTGCGGTGGTGCTGGCGGCTTTTTATTAAAGCAGGCCATAGCTGCCGGAGCTGATATTTTCATTACTGCCGATTACAAATATCATGAGTTTTTTGACGCGGAAAACAAGATATTGATAGCCGACATAGGCCACTATGAAAGCGAACAATTTACACAACAATTTTTGTATGAAATAATTAGAAAAAAATTTGCTACCTTTGCCGTCCGTTTAACAGAGATAAATACAAACCCCGTCAAATATTATATTTAATGGAACAAACCGTAGAACAAAAGCTTAAAGCTTTATACGAGCTACAAACTATCCACACCAAAATTGATAAGATTCGCCAGGTAAGAGGTGAACTACCTATGGAGGTTGCCGATTTGGAAGATGATGTTGCTGGTCTTGAAACCCGTATTCAGAAAATCAAAGGTGAACTGGATGATTTGGAAGATGATATAGTTACCCGTAAAAACCTGATAAAGGAAGCACAGTCGAACATTAAAAAATATGAGACCCAGCTTAACGAGGTAAAAAACAACCGTGAATATGATGCTATTTCAAAAGAGATCGAAATTCAGGGTTTAGATATACAGGTGAGTGAGAAAAAGATCAGGGAATTCGGTTTTGAAATTGTAACCAAAACACAGGTTTACGAAAAAGCCCTTGCTGATTTTGAAGCACGCAAAAATGACCTGAACGCCAAGAAAGACGAGTTAGGCACCATTACTGCTGAAACAGAGAAGGAAGAAAACGAGCTGAATGCACAGGCTGAAAAAGCTACTGTAAACATTGAAGAGCGTTTACTAATTGCTTACAACCGCCTGCGTGGTAACGCTAAGAATGGTTTAGCAGTAGTTACTATCCAACGTGATTCATGTGCAGGCTGCTTTAACCAGATCCCACCTCAACGCCAGTCGGATATCCGTCAGCGTAAAAAGATCATCGTTTGCGAACATTGTGGTCGCATCCTGGTTGATGAGCAAATGGCTCTGGAAGCTGAAACAGTTTAAGCCCCCTAACCCCCTAAAGGGACTCATATAGATTAAAAAAAGGCGCTCAATGAGCGCCTTTTTTGTTTAGCATCGTTAAAGCAAAATCGTAACTTGGTAGTGATAACAAACGATAGCTACCTTATGCGTTACACATATTATATACCGGTGCTCCTGCTGGCTTTAACGGGCTGTTTAAGCAAGAATAAGGAGACGAACAAAACCGATTCTATATCAGCGTCTATTCACAAAATATGGATATTCAGATCTATTAAGCCGCTTGATTCCCTTTCCAAAAATTCAGGCTCAATCTGGATCGGAGCAAATGTTTTAGACCTTACCAATAATGATACCCTACGCTTCAGTTATAAGATCAATAAAAACCCGCCATCCATCTACACCTATAAAATAGCGCATGACAGCCTGATCATAGGCAACAAGATGACCTACAAAATACTAAAGGTAACGGACAGCGAACTGGACCTGGGTAGTTCTTTTAAGGCTGATAGTAATGGGAAAGGTGTAACTAACTCCTTTATTATGGCTTATGAGGTGAAAAAGAAATGAAATACAGGTTCACCTATTTCATCCTCATTATTGTCACTATTATTATTGGGTTACTCTCCAGGCATTATACGGCAATTCCCTTATTTATTGGCGATGTATTATGGGCACTGATGGTTTACTTTATCATGCGCTTTCTGTTTATCAAAGCCGATATAACCAGGATAGTTATTTATAGCATATCATTTTGCTACGCGATAGAATTCAGCCAATTATATAAAGCACCATGGATCGACAGTTTACGGCATACACTGTTTGGCAGGCTGGTATTAGGCGATACCTTTTTATGGGGCGATCTGCTATCTTATACAGGAGGAATAGCTATTGGTATACTAATTAACTTACTTATAAACAAAAAGCCAGGCTCCTAAAGTTTAAAACTCCTTAAGCCTGGCTCTTATAATATTTTGATCTGCTTATTCTGAATCAGTTGACCATAACTGCCCTTGAGGCATGCGGTGCTCAGGGCCTGTAGTGAATGGTGATTTTGTGGTAAATATGCCCATTATACATAAAAGACCGCCTAATATAACTTGCGGTAAAAACACGCCATCAACATGCCCAAATACGCCCTCTCTGTCATATGCAAAACCAAATACAAATGGTGATGCCAGCAGGAATGAACCGATGATCACATCAAGGAAGAAGTGCATTTCCATTGGGAAAACCTTAATAAAGCCGTGTGAATTATTACTGAATACAGCCATTACAAATTGCAGCCAGCCAAAAAATATTGGTAAAAGTAAAGAGCAGCCACCAATCTGTGAGAAACCGAACAACCATGGCGAGGTCATAATTGTAATGCTTAACAGGTAGTTCATAACCCCGTAAAATGATGTTGAAATGAATGGTTTCATTTTTGTATAAATTTTGTATCCGTAATTATGCCGCTAAATTAATAATTTATACGGTGTGTTTGTTTTCAATTTTAATTTTTATCGAAAAAAGTCTCCTAAATAGTCCGCTATTCTTGTTTGCGCTACAATTAGCCTACCTTTATTAATACCATCGGTTTAAATCATGTGTTTAAACTATCGAAAAACATCACCATGAGTAAAGACAGGCAAACCGTAAAAGAGAAAAAGAAACTTCCGAATACTACAGGCAAAAAAGCCCCATCTGATTACCAATCAGGCAAAGGTGATGTGGTAAAGCCAATTATGGAAGCCAAAAAGAAAAAGTAATCAATGTTATTCTGATAGCTATACCTGCGCTTTCGGCATCGGGCCTTTTACAATTTTTGAGGCTATAAACGCAAATAAACCCTGGAACAAGCCGAAGATCGCCCCGAATATTGGGCTCAGTATGATCATTAATAATCGTGGATGGGTACTGAGCACATGCATATTGTCGCCCATTTTAGCCATATCCATGTGATGTAATATATAGCTGTTATAAAAGATCACGTGCGCCAGGGTGATCCACACGCTGTTAAATATACTTACCAAAAAACCATAAAGAAAATACCGCCCCGTGCATCGTTTAGCTATAACATAGGCACAAAAAATAAATATCACTACCCAAAATATCCCTTCCGTTTTTTCCGGTATCAGTGATACGGTACCGAATGCCATTATCAACCCAAAAAGCGATAATTGAAAAATGAGTTTCCAGTTCATGATAATTGGTTTTGTTTATATAAATGTATAAATATTTATATAAACAAATAGCAATCAATTAAATACAAAAAAGCCGCTAAACGGGATACCCGTCAGCGGCTTAACATTAACTATTAACGTTTAGGCTTATTTCTTCTTTTTCATAGTGATAACAATAACACCATTTTTTCCATCCTTACCATAAATCGTTTCGGCCGACTTATCTTTTAGCACAGTTATACTTTCAATGTTACTAGGGTCTATCGCTTTAAGGTCATCCGGTTTTGCCTTTTTCCCATCAATAACATAAAGCGGTTCTGCCGTCATGCCTGTCAGCATTAAGGTAACCGGCCTTTTGTTGTTCGTGGTATCCGTTTTGGGAGCGCCTACAATAACAACATTACTAATTTGTCCGGTTCCTTTTTGATCATCCTCATCATTTAATGTAAATGATACAGGCACGGTATATTGCACCCTTACCTTTTTACCATTTTGCATTCCGGGTTTCCAGCTTGGTGATAGGCTAACAGCCCTTATAGATTCATCAATTATGGTTTCACTAGGCCCTCTTAATCCCTTTACATTAGTAAGGCTACCATCTTCTTCAACAATAAAAGTTATTATTGCCTTGCCCTGTACCTTATTCTCGCGGTCTGTAGCAGGGTAACGGATAGTTTTACTTAAAAATTCATAGAACGCTGGCAAACCTCCCGGAAATTCAGGTGCAGTTTCAACCGCGTTAAATACAAGATCTTTAGCTACTGTATCAGTCCGGGGAATTGCCTTAAACTCTACAACCGTAATTTCTTTGGCAACCGTGTTGTCTATCTTTTTGTTGGTC
This sequence comes from Mucilaginibacter mallensis, assembly GCF_900105165.1. Classification (NCBI taxonomy): domain Bacteria; kingdom Pseudomonadati; phylum Bacteroidota; class Sphingobacteriia; order Sphingobacteriales; family Sphingobacteriaceae; genus Mucilaginibacter; species Mucilaginibacter mallensis. Next base: position 5,959,423 of record NZ_LT629740.1, on the reverse strand, counting down.
GATGCTATTTCTTGAGCAACCGATGGTGAATCAGCAGGCTTAATGTTTACCGTTGTTATATGGGTTAGCATGGATGAATCCGCAGATATTTCAAAAACCTTTTGGGCTATTTTATTAACCCGTGTAACCGCTTTGCTATTATTTACTGTTGCTGATGATAATATCAGCATTAAAATAAACAGTGGAGCGGAAAGTCCATATTTAATGAGCGCTGTGCGCTGCGATTTATTTTTCTGTAACATAATGATGCGTTGTTTAAGTAAGCTGCTGTTAAAAAAACTATTTACTAAATGATGCGATGGCGCATTAAAGGTTTGGGTTAACAACATCAAGGCATAATCGGCCTTGTTGGTACCTGCTTTAAGGGCGTGGTTATCGGCAATAAATTCGTGTATATGTTTTATGGCATAACGGTAAAAGTACACCACCGGATTAAACCAGTTTATGATCATAACCGCCTCAATTATCAGTACATCTGCCGAATGCCATTGTTTGGCATGTACCTGCTCGTGAGCGGCAATAATATGGTTGTCTTCAGTCTGCTTATCCATTCTTATCTTTTTAAAGAAAGAATAAGCTGCTGTTTGCTCAGGCTGATCGATGATCTTTTTTATGGAGATAAGCTGCCATACGAGTCTTACTACTAAAAACAGCACCCCTGTAAGGTATACAGCCGTAAGCACCTGGCCGATATTAAAAGGAGCATCGGTAATGGGTTTAATTTGCGAGATCACAACCGGGGTGCCACCATATATGCTGTAATGTACCGTCTGCGTTATAAACAGGTTTTTCACCCAATCGGCCTGTATAACCGGTATAAAAAACGACAGCAGTGCCGCGCTTACCAGGTAAATCCTGTTAAGCTGAAAAAATGTTTCCTTGCGCAGCAACAAAGCATAAAACCCGAAAAATAACACCAGGTAAACATTTACCAGTAATAAATATTGCCACCAGCTCATAGTTATTGATTTTTAAGTTTTTCAATTAGTTTCATTATCTCATCGGCTTCTTTCAGGTCGATTTTCTCCTTTTTTACAAAGTAGGAGAACATGTGCTTAACCGAATTATCAAAGTAGCCGTTCATCAACTTATCGGTAGCGAAATTCTGGTATTCCTCCTTGCTGATAAGCGGATGGTATTCATGGCTTTTACCAAAGGCCGTGTGACCAACAAAGCCCTTGGTCTCCAATATCCTGATGATGGTTGATACCGTGTTGTAAGCCGGCTTGGGCTCGGGTAATTGCTCCATAACATCTTTTACAAAGCCCTTTTGCAGTTGCCATAATACCTGCATCAGTTGTTCTTCCGCTCGTGTTAATTCTTTAATTTCCATATTTGTAGGGGATCAAAAATAAATTTAAACTAAGGTATTAGTTATATTTGATATTTCCAAACTAAATTTTTAGTTGTTTTTAATTATAAACTATTATAGCTTACTTTAGTTCTCAATTCAACCTATAAAATAGCAAATGCATATAACTTTCCATGGCGCTGCCCGTAACGTTACCGGCAGTAAACATTTAGTTCAATTAAACGACGGCACAACAGTGTTGCTGGATTGCGGCATGTTCCAGGGTATGGGTGACCAAACCGATGAGTTGAATGAGCATTTCGGTTTCAACCCTAAAAAGGTGGGCCATATGATCCTGTCGCATGCACATATTGACCATTGCGGATTGATACCGCGCCTTGTTGCCGAGGGTTTTGAGGGACCTATCTATTGCACATCGGCAACCATGGACCTGGTGCGGATACTTCTGCTGGATTCTGCCAAAATACAAATGCAGGATGTTGCTTACAGCAATAAGCACCGGGCCAGAAAAGGCCTGCCGTTATTAGAGGCCTTATATGACGAGGAGCAGGTAATGGATGCCATGCGCCTGTTTAAAATTGTTGAATACCACGAGGAATTTGAAATAACATCACGCATAAAATTTCAATTTACTGATGCCGGGCATATTTTGGGTAGTGCGGCTGTACATTTATCTATACTAGAAAATGGCAAGTATACCAATATAACTTTTAGCGGCGATGTTGGCCGCTATGGCGATCTGCTGCTGAAAAGTCCACAAACCTTTCCGCAGGCTGATTATATTTTGCTGGAATCAACCTATGGCGATTCGCTGCATAAACAATTGGAACCCATTGCCGATGCTTTACTTGAGATAATTAAACAAACCTGTCTTGTAAAAAACGGGAAGGTAATTATCCCCGCATTTAGCGTTGGGCGTACACAAGAATTGCTTTATGCCTTAAACTCGCTGGAACTAAAGGGAATTTTGCCCGATGTACCTTATTATGTTGATAGTCCGCTATCAGAAAAAGCAACCGAGGTATTAATGAACCATCCAGAGGTATATAACAAAGCCGTAAACGATGTTTTAAAGGTTGATGCAAATCCTTTTGCCTTTAAGGGCCTCCGTTTTATAGAATCGACAGAGGAATCAATTGCTTTGAACAGCGACCCGAGGCCCTGCGTGATCATCTCATCGTCGGGCATGGCAGAGGCGGGTAGGGTAAAGCATCATATAAAGAATAATATCGGCAATCAAAAAAACACCATTTTAATGGTGGGCTATTGCGAGCCGAATTCACTAGGTGGCCGTTTGCTGTATGGTGATCATGAGGTGCATATTTTTGGTGAAGTATATGAAGTTAAAGCCGAAGTGCGCTCCATAAAATCAATGAGCGCCCATGGCGATTATGAAGATTTGCTCCATTTCCTCAATTGCCAGGATCCTGCAAAAGTGAAGCAGCTCTTTTTAGTACATGGCGAATACGAGGTGCAGCAGCATTTCAGTAAAACGCTGAATGAAAATGGCTTTATGCATGTAGAGATACCCTACCAGCATCAGCGTATTGAGCTGAATTAAAGTTTAGTACTTAAACAAGTATATGATTTCCACACTAAATTTAATGTGGAAATATTTCTTTTTTCTATGGAAAAATTTCTATATTTGAGTATTAAAAAGGAAATTATGGTTGCGAAACAAAAAAGCACATCTGCAAAAGTTAAAAAAAATGCTCCTTATGTGGTTGAGCATGCTGCTAACTTATTAGCAGAGCCTGAAGTTTTTTATAGCTACCGGCCGGCATATATTGATGATATCAGCCTCTTAACCCGTTCAAAAAAAGGGTTGAATGCCAAAGCTGCTTTGGATTTTCTTTCGTTATCAGGTTTTACACAGGATGAGTTTCAGGAAACGTTTAAAACAACTGTTAAAACCATACAAAACCACGTTACCCGTGAGCTAACGCTTGATGCTGCTTTAAGTGAAAAACTACTTAAATCATTCGCATTATTTGATAAGGGTGTTGAAATCTTCGGTACAGCCAACGCTTTTCATCAATGGCTTAATACGCCCTCCTATGGCCTTGGCAAGCAATTGCCCTTTGATTTAATGGATACCATAACCGGCATACAATTAATCACTGAGGAGCTTACCCGCATTGAATTCGGCGATCTGGCTTAAACCATGTTAGTATACAGGATAGCACTTGCTAAATATGCAGGCAAACTAATTGCCTCGGGCAGGGCCGCGCGCTGGAATCCTAACGAGGTGGAGATGATCTATACCGCTTCATCGCGCTCATTGGCTTGTCTTGAAAATGTTGTACACCGCAACCAGGTAGGGCTTAGCCAACTGTTCAGCATCCTAACCATTGAATGCCCCGATCATATCAAAATAAAAACCATCTCCCTTGACGACCTCCCCAAAAACTGGACAGACTTTGACCAAATGACCATAACCCAAAGCATTGGCGAAAGATGGATCAGGGAAAATGAGTCGGCCATACTACAGGTACCATCATCCATAGTAAACGAGGAGGTTAATTATTTGATCAACCCAAATCATCAGGATTTTGCATCTATCAGGCTGATAAAAGCACAGCCTTTTGTATTTGATGACAGGATAAAGAATTAAATAATACACACCAAAATTACGTTGTTACAAGGCTTTTTTGAAGTATATTTGAATATGAGTACATTTCGGTTAGACAGGACCGCTTTTAAAGCGCAAACCGCCGAAGAAGCTTCGGATCATGCAACTTATTATCAATCACTTACGTGGCAGGAACGGTTGCGTATAGCTAATTATTTGAATAGCGTTGCCTATAATTATCCGGAAAATCAGCCGCCACCATTAGATAGAACCTATTTTAAGGCGTGGAGCATAGAAGAACAAAATAAATCAAATACGTAAAGACATACCCCCTAACATATGCTCAAATCAGCAGTACCAGTTTTAGCTTCATTAAATGAACAGGAAACCATAAGTTTCTATACCCAAAAATTAGGTTTCACTTTCTACTCCAGCTGGGAGGGGTATTTGATATTAGGGCGCGACAAAATTATCCTGCATTTATGGCCCTGTAAGGACCCGGAGATCCCTAAAGCTACCGGCTGTTATATTAATGTAACCGATGTTGATAAACTGTATGCCGAACTTGAGCCGCTTGGTGTAATTCACCCAAATGGCAAACTACAGGAAATGCCCTGGAAAATGAAACAGTTCAGCATACTGGATAATAATGGTAACATCATCCACTTTGGCGAAGAGATAAACGATTAGTTTATCAGCAGCTTATAACCGCGCCCGTGTACATTAATGATCTCCACATTAGGGTCGTCTTTAAGATACTTGCGTATTTTACTTAAAAACACATCCATACTGCGGCCATTAAAGTAGTTATCATCGTGCCATATATTCAGCAAGGCCTCTTCCCGGGTTAGCACCTCGTTTTTACGCAGGCACAGCAGGCGCAAAAGCTCAGCTTCTTTTGTGGAGAGCTTTTGATGGCCATCGCCGATAGTTATGATCTGGTTGGTATAATCAAACTCGTAACGCCCTATTTTAAAGTGCGACTGTTTTTCCTCTTCTTTTTTATCCGAATTTTCAGTGCGTTTCAACAAGGCATTTATCCGCAGCAATAATTCTTCAATCCTGAAAGGCTTGGTTATATAATCATCACCGCCTAAATTAAACGCCTGCATCTTGTCCTCTATCATCCCCTTAGCCGTAGCGAAAATTATAGGCACGTAGCTGTTTATCTTTCTTATTTCCTTTCCCAGTGTAAAGCCATCCTTTTTGGGCATCATTACATCAAGTATGAGCAGGTCATAGGTTTGTTTGGTAAAAGCGCGCAATCCTTCTTCGCCATCCTTGCATAAAACAACATCGAATTTCCCTTTTAGCTGCAGGTAATCCTGTAGCAGTAAACCAAGGTTCGGATCATCTTCAACCAGTAATATTTTTTTCATGTGTTTATTTAGTCCGGAAGTCGGTAAGACCGAAAGTCCGGAAGATTATTTTATGTCTGTATACGTCCAACCTTCTTTCGGACTTTCCGACTCCCGGTCTTTCCGACTTATTTATGCTAACGGAAATTTCAATTCAAAATCCGAGCCTTTATCTTTTTCAGATCTTACGCTGATAACGCCATTTAGTCTTTTTACTATCGTATTTACATAGCTTAATCCCAGGCCAAAGCCTTTAACATCATGTAAATTACCGGTAGGTATGCGGTAGAATTGCTCAAATATTTTTGTTTGCTGATCACGGCTCATACCTATACCCTTATCAGCCACTTTAATGACGATCTGATCGGTTTTATTAGCGGTGCTGATGGTAATTTCAGGCGTACCTGTGCTGTATTTTATGGCGTTATCTATAAGATTATATATCAGGTTGGAGAAGTGAAGCTCATCAGCCAAAACTATAGCGTTTATGGCATCCAGGTTCATTGATAATATCACATTGTGTTTCTGCAGTTTAAGCTGCATGCTATCAATCACAATCGAGATCATCTCATTTACATCCAATGGTTTTTTATCCAGTTTAAAATCGTTCTTCTCAATCCGGGCTACGTTCAGCACACGTTCAATATGGCTACCCAAGCGGGCGTTTTCTTCATAAATGATATTAGCCAGCCTTGATACACGGCTTGCATCCGCCACTATTTCATGATCCTTTAAAGCCTCGCTGGCTATCATTATGGTTGATACAGGCGTTTTAAACTCGTGGGTCATGTTATTGATGAAATCAGTTTTCATCTCAGATACTTTCTTTTGCCTGATGATGGAGAATATGGTATAACCAAAGCAAAATATCAGCACAAAAAGCAAACCTCCGGTTGTTGCCATATTGGCCGTCATCTTGGTTAATATTAAGGAATTTTTCTGAGGAAACGCCAGCTTGATCTTACCAGGGTCACGGATCACATCCTTGCTGAATATGGATGTTTGATAGGTATCTGCAGCCGTAAACACCGGTTTCGCCCCGGTAGTATCCATCGCTTTTGAAAATATGAGCGAGTCGTTATTTGCTGTTAATATCTCTACGCTGAAAGGCAGGTTAATACCTTGATTATGCAGCTCATAACGCAGTAATGAATCGATCCAGATGGCATTGATACGACGGCGTAATGGCTGACCTAAATTTTGATATTCCTCTGCCAGATTAGCAATTACCGCTGTTTGTGTGTGGCCGTTGTTAAGGTTTTGTAATGAATCTGTTTCCAGCATCTTTTGCACCAGCCTGAACTGTTTTTCCCTTTGCTTGCGGTCATGATCCTGCTGCCATAAAGGGTTTATTTGCGGTACCGATATTACCTGGTTGCCAAACTGCGGGTCGGTATATCTAACAAGCAGGGTATCATATTTATGCAGCTTTTGCGGCTTTTTTTCGTTTATTGATGTGGTTATCTTATCGCTGCGCAGTATTACCGGCGCAATACGGCCGTGCACCTCTCCAAACTCATCAGTATATTCATCAATACGTAACTGGAATTTTATAGAGCCGTTTTGTATAAGCCCTTCCAGCTCATTATTAGCCATCATGCGCCTAAGGCTATCGCGCAATAAGGCTATCCGGCGTTCGCGGTTTGTTAAGTGTTTTCTTGATTTTTTATAAAGCGGAAAATTGGGATTCTCAGTATTACCGGCTGCTCTTTTTGATGCAGTGTAACTCAATTGTGCCTGGATATGGTTTTGTGCCTTCTCATTCAAAAAGTTAATAGCATCCTGTTTATCAACCTTGGCCACCACATTACTAAGCGCCTCACTAACCGAGCGGTCGAAAAGTTTCGACTGCATATCATAAGATTGCCACAGGAAGTATAACTGCATAGCAATTACTCCTATTAAGGCAAAACTCATTAGCCCGATGATTATACCGATACTTCGCTTTTTCATGTATTAAAGCAAAAATATTTTAAATAAACAGAGAAGTGTTCCTTTTAACAAATTTTAACACAATATTATACATTATAACGTTGTTGTTACATATTGGCATACAACTGTTTGCTAACTTTGACATTACAAAAATAAATACCCCATGAAAAAGTCGATAATAAAACCTGGTTTTGAATTCATTTTCACATTGAGTTTGTTTGCCGTATTAGGTTTACCCCCATTAGTTTTTGGCCAAAGCACCAAGGATGAGCAGATCACTATTGTTAATGGTGATACTACAATAAATGGCACGAACATTAAACAGCTATCAGGAAAAGAAAGACAGGCTGCCCTAAAAGATATCGGGCAAATAGCCGCAATAAAGAGCGTTCCTGGTCAGGCACCTGTTATAGCTAGTAATACCCGCCATAAAACCGTGGTGATGAAATACAGGTTTAAGGATTCAACCGCCGGTAAAATGAACAGGGAGCAATGGCGGTCTAAAACGATGACCGAAGACCCGATGATGGATTTCAGCCGTAAAAACACCCAGGACTTTAATTACATAACTACTGACAATAATGGTGTTAGCACACATGTAAGCTACCGTGTAACAGAACCCAGCGGCCCGCTAAACAATATGGCCAGCACACCTGAAAAAGCACAACTGGATAAATTAGACGTAACCGATTTGAACATAGTACCTGAATTTTCAGCAGGGATAACTGTTTTGATGTTCAACCTGCCATCAAAAGCTATAGCCGAAGTAATGCTTAAAGATAGCAAGGGAAATGTAATATGGAGCGATAAGGCTTTAAAAGGCAGTTTCAGTAAAACTTTCCCGCTTGGCTTAAACGGTATTTATTACCTGCGCATAAAACAAGGCGATAAGCTTGCCGTGAAAAAGATATATAAGGACCAGATGTAGTCTTCAGCGGGCAGTTTGCAGTAAGCAGTCCTCAGTTGGCAATAGGCCACATAAAAAGAGAGCTATAAATATTTATAGCTCTCTTTTATTTTAGTATGCTTAATGTTTATCAGCAAACTGAGGACTGCCTGCTGCAAACTATTAACTGTTCACTGCAAACTGCCCACTACCAACTGCAAACTCAATTAAAACGGCAAATCATCATCCTCAGGTGCTGAGCTGATATCAGCAGGAGGTGCATATGCTGGTGCAGCTGCGCTGTTAGCGCCTGCCAATACGTTCACTTTCCATAATTGCATAGAGTTAAAATAGCTCTTTTTCCCGGCCTTATCGGTCCATGGGCGGCCTTTAAGGTTGAAGAACACTTCAACATCATCGCCTACCTTAACACTATCCAACAAATTGCAACGATCCTGTATCGCCTCGAACTTTAAATATTCGGGATATTGAGGGTTTTCAATATATTCAAGTATCAGTTCTCTCTTCTTAAGTGATTCAGTAACCTGTACGGTTGGAGCCACTTCATGTACCTTACCTTTAATTTCCATAGCTTTAAAAAGTATTAAAATGTAAAGTTAATGGTATGAAATTAAAATGGGGGATATTTAATTCATAAATTCGCAAAAATATCATGCAAGTTTTCCACACCGAAAGTAAAATAATCATAACCTGTAACAAAAGGCTATCCCCTTATCTTCAACAAGAAGTTGAGGCATTGGGATTTACGCCCGACCGCGTTTTTCAAACCGGCATAGAGCTTACAGGTACCGTTGACGATTGTATCGCCCTAAATCTTAACCTGCGCTGTGCCAGCCAGGTACTTTATTTATTAAAGAGCTTTAAGGCGGACGATCCCAAAGAACTATATGACAACCTGGTTGAGATTGAATGGGAAAAATTGATCGATTTTTCGGGCTATTTTTCTGTTACCTCAAATGTTAACAACGAGCATATCCTTACACCGCTTTTTGCTAATGTTAAAGTAAAGGATGCTATTGCCGACCGGATCAAATCCATAAAAGGATTACGCCCAAACTCAGGCGCCGACGGCAACAAAACCGTTGTACACCTGTACTGGCAGGATGATAAGGCCGAAATATTCCTGGATACATCGGGCGAAACGCTTGCTAAGCACAGCTATCGTAAGATACCTGGCAAGGCACCAATGCTGGAGGCTTTGGCGGCATCAACCATTATAGCTACCAATTGGGATAGAAACAGCACATTCATCAACCCGATGTGTGGTTCAGGCACGCTGGCTATTGAGGCTGCTTTACTGGCAACTGATAAACACCCGGGGCTCTTCCGCATGAATTATGGTTTTATGCACATAATGGGTTATGATGAGCAGGTGTTTTTTGTTGAGCGCCGTAAATTAAAGGATAAGGCTAAAAAGGATATTACGTTTAAGATCATCGCTACTGATATATCTGAAGACGCTGTTGACATCGCCCAAAAGAATGCAAAAACCGCGGGTGTAGAACATTTAATCGATTTTAGCGTTTGTGATTTTGCGGACACGCCTGTACCGGCTGAGCCCGGCATAGTAATGTTTAACCCAGAATATGGTGAGCGCCTGGGCGTCCATACAAAACTGGAGATAACTTACAAGCGTGTAGGCGACTTTTTAAAGCAGAAATGCCTGGGATACCGTGGCTATGTGTTTACCGGCAACCCTGATCTGGCTAAAAAGATAGGTTTGAAAGCCGCACGCAGGATAGAGTTTTATAATGGCAAGCTGGATTGCCGTTTATTTGAATATGAATTGTATGAAGGCACTAAAAGAGCGCCGATAGAATAAAAATCGAATGAAAAAGATCTTATTAGTTATAACTATTCTGTTTATAAGCGTTTGTTGCAAGGCCCAGGAAACAATCCCGTTTCCTTTTCAGGGTGGCGTTAATATTATGAACAGGTTTTTTAAGGACAGCGTACAGGTAACTAATGATATTATTCAGAAGAAAGCTTCGGGCGTGGTTATCTTTAAATTCACTGCTGATATAAACGGCGTAATCAAAAAGATCATTATTTATTATGCTGATGATTACAGCTTAACGCCGCCACTAATTGAAGCCTTAAAAAGATCGAACCATAAATGGGTGATCCCGGATCATGAGAAACTGCATGATTTTATTATCCAGTTCTCTATCAACTTTAATCCGCCTGTCAATAATAGTCAGGCCGTGGCAGCAGATTTCTATAGATACTACACACAGCGCAGGCCGATAACTTCAAACAACCAGGTTCCGCTTGATGATGCTACCTTGCTGCCGACTGTGGCGGTGAGTTATGATTTGCAGTAAGTCACTTTACTTGATGTCATTGCGAGCGATAGCGCGGCAACCTCGTCGCTTGCATATTGAACGCGACGAGGTTGCTTCGTCGTTCCTACTCGCAATGACATGCTATTTAATTATCAATACCCCAGCAACACCCTCATCTTTTCCTCCAGCTTACTTTTCGCCAAAAATTGGTCTTCCAAATCTTTATTCATTGGGATGGCGGTATCCATACTGGCGCAGCGCATGATGGGGGCATCCAAATAATTAAAGCAATGCTCCGCCAAATGCGCCGCTATCTCGCCGCCGAAACCGCTGGTTAACGTGTCTTCATGCAGAATCATCACCTTGCCGGTCTTTTTTAAACTGGCTTCAACCGCTGCCTTATCCCATGGCTGCAGGCTGCGCAGGTCGATGACCTCGATGGATTGTTCTGGATGTTTGTTGGCATATTCAATGGCCCAGTGTACCCCTAAGCCGTAGGTGATAATACTTGCCGATGTGCCTTCCTTTACAACTTTGGCTTTACCTATTTCAATGGTATAATCGCCATCAGGCACATCACTGGTAAGGCTGCGGTACAAATATTTATGCTCAAAAAACATAACCGGATTGGGGTCGTCAATAGCAGCCATCAGCAAACCTTTGGCATCAGCCGGAAAGGCCGGGTAAACAACTATCAATCCAGGCGTTTTGGTAAACCAGGCCTCGTTACTTTGAGAGTGAAACGGCCCTGCACCGGTACCTGCTCCCGTAGGCATACGTACCACTACATCAACATTTTGATCCCAGCGGTAATACGTTTTTGCCAGGTTATTCACCACCTGGTTAAAGCCGCTGCTCACAAAATCGGCAAACTGCATCTCAACAACCGCCTTGCTACCGTTTATTGACAGCCCCATAGCAGTCCCCACAATAGCCGATTCGCAAATAGGTGTATTCCTTACCCTTGCTTTACCAAACTCTTCTACAAAGCCCTGTGTTATCTTAAACGCACCGCCATACTCAGCTATATCCTGCCCCATTATAACAAGGTTCGGATATTTGCGCATGCTCAGCCGCAAGGCATCGCTTATGGCATCTATATATCTTTTGGGGGCTGATGTAGCTGAGGTTTGAACAGGGGTAAACTTATAGGGCTTATACATATCAGCCAGCTCAATAGCAGCATTGGGTATAATATCGGGTTCCTTAAAAACCTGTTCAACCTCGGCATCAATAAGTGCACTCATTTCGCTTTTTATAAAGGCTGGCCATCCGGGGCGGATTACCTGCTCATCTATCAAATACTTTTCAAAATTAGCAAGCGGATCTTTTTCTCTCCATTCAGCAAATAAATGTTCAGGCACATATTTAGTGCCCGATGCTTCCTCATGGCCCCGCATTCGGAAGGTCATGCACTCCAGCAGTACCGGTCTTGGGTTTTCACGTAGCTCGGTTGCAAGTTCGTTAATGGTGTGGTAAACTTCCAGTATATTATTGCCATCAATCTGCCGCCCTTCCATGCCGTAGCCAATAGCCCTGTCGACCAGATTTTTACAGGCATACTGCTCATTGGTGGGGGTTGAGAGGCCATAGCCATTGTTTTCTATCAAAAATATTACAGGCAGGTTCCAAACAGCGGCAACATTCAGCGCCTCATGAAAATCACCCTCGCTGGTAGCGCCCTCGCCGGTAAAAACAAGGGTTACCTTCTTCCTGTTGTTCAATACATCTGCTAACGCGATGCCATCTGCCAGCGCCATTTGCGGGCCGAGATGAGATATCATCCCGATGATCTTATATTGCTGTGTGCCGAAGTGGAACGACCTGTCGCGCCCCTTGGTAAAGCCCGAAGCCTTGCCCTGCCACTGTGCCATCAGGCGCGAAAGCGGGATATCGCGCGTGGTAAAAACACCCAGGTTACGGTGCATGGGTAATATGTATTCATCAGCATGCATAGCCAATGTGCTGCCCACGGCGATAGCTTCCTGGCCAATACCCGAGAACCATTTGCCAATGCGGCCCTGGCGCAATAATATCAGCATCTTCTCTTCAATTAATCGCGGAAGCAATAATTTCTTATAGAATGCCGTTAAAGCGTCATTATTGAGGCTTTTTCTGTTAAAAATCATATGCTAAACTACTGAAGTTTTTAAAACTTTGTATGTTTACAAAACTTAATCTATAAGTATGAAATACACCTGTACATTCCTTTTGTTTCTGTTCGTAATTTCTGCATTTACTGCAAGCGCGCAAAGTTCTTACCTGCTGCCCGAAAAATTCTATCTGCAAAAAGGTGAAAAGCTCGAACTGCATTTACTGCAAAGCGAGGATTTTAACAAGCAGAGCGATCTTAAATATCTACCCGCAAAAACAGCCAAGTTTATTTTGTTGCAAGGCAAAAAACCGGTAGACCTTAAACCTATGGCCAAAGATACCGGCAAAGTAGTATTAAGCTATAATTCGCCTGAAGCTGGCACAACGCTTATTGACCTGGTAAGCACTACGGAAGCAAACGAAATGAGCCGCAGCAAGTTTTTAAGGGGACTTGATGAGGACGATCCGGATAAAATTGCCGACAAGGTAAAAAGCAGCAACCAGCTTTATTACAAAGAGAAGTTTACAACGTACATGAAAACGCTGTTTATTAATGAAAAAGATGGCGGCAGCGCTTTCACTAAACCACTTGGCGACGATTATGAGATAGTGATACAGCAAAACCCATACAAGTTCAATTATGGCGATGACCTGAGCGCATTGGTATTATTTAAAGGAAAACCTGCTGTAGCCGCCGAAGTAGATATGTTTGTAAAAACTGCCGATGGCAATACATTCCCGCAAAAACTATCAAGCGATGCCAGCGGACTGATCTATTTTAAACTGAGCCGCGAAGGTATTTACATATTACGCAGCAAGCATTTCGAAATATCAAAAGATAAATCAGCCGATTTTGAAAGCTGGCGTACTACCTACACGTTCGCATTCAGCAGTAACAACGAATTACCTAATACTTACAGGGAATTTGGATTGGGAAATAAACACTAGTCAGTTGGCCGTCTTCAGTTAGCAGTGGGCAGTTGCCACTTGGCAGTTAACAGATTGCAGCTTATGCAACAAAAAAGAGAGCTATAAATATTTATAGCTCTCTTTTTTGTTTGAATGTATATTAAGGCTTTGTCGTAATTGCTAACTGAAAACTGCACATTGCAAATTATCAACTGTGAACTGCCCACTGCGAACTGAAAACTGCCCTACTGTTCCCCCTGGTTCTTCTCCTGCCATTGTTTGGCGAATGACTTTTCGGCTACTGTTGGCATTTCACGCAGGTGGCCCCAGGTACGTTTAAAGAGGGTTTTCAGGAAAAAGTTTTTCGTCTTTCCGCTAAAGTAATCCATCAACTTACGGTTAAGCATCCCTTTTCGCCATATGGCCCAGCCCCATTGTTCTTTTTTGGCTACCAATTCATCTTTCACCGCATCACGGCGGTTAAGGAGCAGCATTTTGTGTATATCGATCTTTACCGGGCAAACCTCGGTACATTTACCGCACAGGCTTGAGGCATAGCTCAGGTGTTTAAAATCTTCCATACCACGCATATGCGGCGTTATAATAGAGCCGATAGGTCCGCTATATTCCGTATTATAAGTATGGCCGCCAATATTTTTATAAACCGGGCAGGCATTTAAGCAAGCGCCGCAGCGTATGCAGTATAAACCCTGGCGTTGCTCTTTTTGTGCAAGCAGGTTAGTACGTCCATTATCCAGCAGGATCACATACATCTCCTCCGGGCCGTCAGTTTCATTTGCCTGGCGCGGACCACTCAATATAGTATTGTAAACCGTTAAATTTTGCCCTGTGCCATGTGTAGCCAGCATCGGCCAAAACAAGTCGAGGTCGGTAAGTGAGGGGATGATCTTCTCGATACCAACAACGGTGATATGTATTTTAGGGAAAGACGTGCTTAAACGCGCGTTGCCTTCATTTTCGCTGATAGCAATGCTGCCGGTATCGGCAATTAAGAAGTTGGCGCCGGTTATACCTGCATCTGCCTGCACATATTTATCGCGCAGCAACTCGCGGGCTTTTTGGGTGAGCTGTTCCGGCGTGGCATCTATTGGTGTACCGAAACGCTCATTAAACAACTTTGCAATATCCTCTTTGGATAAGTGCATAGCCGGGGTAACAATATGGTAAGGCTTTTGCCCCAGCAATTGTACTATGTATTCGCCCAGATCGGTTTCCAGTGATTCAATGTGGTTCCCCTCCAAAAATTCATTTAAATGAATCTCTTCGGTAACCATTGATTTCGATTTTACAACAGTTTTAGCACCGGCCCTGTTTAAGATATTAAGTATTTCGCGATTGGCTTCTTCGGCATCATTGGCCCAGATAACCTTGCCGCCGCGTTTTTGAAAGTTAGCCTCAAACTCCGGCAGGAACTTATCCAGGTTCTCCATCACTTTCCATTTGATCACGTGGCCCTTGCGTTTGGCATTGTCAAGATTAATCATCCTTGATAATCCGCGCGTTACGGCAGCATCATATTTGCCTATATTATAATTAATAATACGGCGGTGATCAACATCAAATGCCTTATCCTCAGCGGCAACCAGAAACTCCTCAGCAATCACTCCCATAAAGCGAATCTAGTAATAATAGAATCAAGAGACAAGGGTCAGGAATCAGGATTAAAAAAGCGCTGCAAATCTTGGCTCTTGATTCTTGACTCCTGACGCTTAACACACTACTTCTTGTCCA
This sequence comes from Mucilaginibacter mallensis, assembly GCF_900105165.1. Taxonomy (NCBI): domain Bacteria; kingdom Pseudomonadati; phylum Bacteroidota; class Sphingobacteriia; order Sphingobacteriales; family Sphingobacteriaceae; genus Mucilaginibacter; species Mucilaginibacter mallensis. The sequence goes on along the minus strand of NZ_LT629740.1, from coordinate 5,944,302 downwards.
TTTGCTCAAGCATGGTAATTATTTTATCCAGCTTATCTATTTCAATTTTATTTAGCAGAATTTGCAGTTGCTCAATTTCTTTTTTGGCTTCAACATTTGTTCTGAAATCTTCATCGGCCTGGGCACGGTCACGCTGATTTTGGCGATTTTGCGCCATCATGATGATAGGTGCGGCATAAGCAGCCTGGGTTGAGAAAAGCAGATTTAATAATATATAGGGGTAAGCATCCCAGTGATACACAAACCCAACAACATTAAGCCCCATCCATATTATAACAATAACTGTTTGGATGATAATGAATCGCCATGACCCCATGCCGGTAGCTACAGAATCAGCCAGTCGTTGTCCAAATGCTAATGAGTCTGTATGTCTTTGATGCCAGTTTACGTGCTTTGCCATAAATTATTTTATTGGTTTGATTTTTTACCAGTTAAACTTAACAAAATTTACGGAGTATGGTTGGGGAAAGGAGGGAAGAATTTATAAACACTTATAACAAAGCGGCAATGCGGGGAACGGAGATAACCGACCGGAGGGGGTTCATTAATACCATTAAAAACAAATACAACATTAATAATCCCTGGTTTTGCTGTGTGAATTGCTTATCGCATGAAGCCGCTCATTGCCGCGGAGGCTACTACTTTTGTCTTGATACAAAATGTAGCAAAAAATCAAGTCAGTAGATTAGGCTTCTTTGCCGCACAAGACCTTCCCTGCAAATCAGGCAAAACCTGGGCTGCTATATTTTTACCCTGCTATCGCTACGCACATGCCTTTGCACCTATGTAAAAATCTGCTATGCCCTGCCACACACAAGGCCACCATTGTTTTGTCTGCTTTCACCCGAAGCTGTTCTACTGACGGGAAAAGGAAGGAATAAGTGCTCCTTTCCACCATGTCATTGCGAGCGTAGCGCGGCAACCTCGTCGCGTTCAATATGCATGCGACGAGGTTGCCGCGCTACGCTCGCAATGACATTTTAAGAATGAACAGAAATCAAAAGTGAGCAAAGGCCCGACAAAAAGCGCGGGCCTGGGTGTTTTGCCTGTGGGCGGAAGGATCTTTTTGTCTTGACTTTTTGTTTCTTTTGTGTCAAGACAAAAGAAATAGGGCTCCGCGCCTATGAGCGGCTTCGAGCGATATTCACTCGACTCTTGGGATAACACCTTACTTCACTGCCCAAACCGCAACCCCATATGCAGGCAGACTTACGGCTAAATTATTTTCGCTGATAACTGGTTGTATACCGTATAAATTTTTAATCTGCTTAGCACTCTGCATAGCAATAACCACATCCTGTTTATCCCCCGATAGATTTACTGCTACAAGCACTTTCTTACCCCATTCATAGCGCAAAAATGAAAACACATGGTCGTTATTATTTATCAGGTTTTTATAGGCGCCGCCGATAAGTACCGGGTTGTTCTTCCGCAAGCGGATCATCGTTCTATAAAAATTCCAGAGCGATTGCGGATTGTTTTGTTCTTCCTCTAAGGAAATGCCGTCATTTGGCACATCGTTGTTATTATGCTGCCACCAGGGGCCGTTTTTGTACCAATAGGCCATTCCCCTGCCGGTGTCCGATTTATACCACTCAAAGGCTTGCCTGTCGGGGATATCGTTGGCATCCGTGATGCCAAAATTCTGCCTGCTACCCTGCATGCCCAGTTCCTGCCCGTAATAAATGGATGGGATACCGCCTATCAGCAGGTTCAGGGCGCAGCCAACCTTTAACTTTCCTGGATCAGCTTTTACCGCATCGCTAAAGCGGGGCATGTCATGATTTTCAATAAATACTATCTGCTGTTTGCCTTTTGGTGTTTGTATAAGTGTGGAATCGACAACCTTAATCAGTTCAGCTTTATTAAAATTACGTATGGCAAATGCCAGGCGAAAGGCGAACACCCTGTCGATTTTAGTATCCTTTAAATAATCCATCCCGAATGATGCCCAGTTGGCCTGCTCGGCAACTATTTTAATTTTAGGGTTTATATTGCGCAATTTACCCAATAAGGGATTCCAAAAGGTGGTGAACAAATGTGGCAAGCGGTTTAAATTATCAAGGTTATCCATCATATGATCGAGCCTGAAACCATCAACGCCATCATCAAACTTACCATCGTGATTGGGGTCCATCCAAAATTTAAAGAGCTGGTAATTGTAGGCCTGCACTTCCTTGTTATCCAGGTTTACCATCACCAGCTTACGGGTTACGCCATCATACCCTTTAAAATCGCTAATGCCTGCTACAATCTGTAAGGGTTTGGTATTTTCTTTATCGGTATAAATAATATAATCACTATATCTTGATTGTGGATTTTTATAAGAATCCCTGAACCAGATATGGTCGCTGGCTACATATTGGGTTTCCATATCCATATAAAACTTCATACCCCGGCGGTGCAGTTCTTTTATCAGTCGCAGATAATCCTGCATGGTGCCATAACGAGGGTCGATCTTATAAAAATCGGTAGCGAAATAATTATGGTAATAAACAGATTCATACAGTGGCGTTAAAAGTATAGCGGTTACCCCCAGCTGCTGCAGATAATCCAGTTTTTGCCTGATGCCAATTAAGTCACCGTGCCCATCACCATCACTATCAAAAAAGCTTCGCTGAAAAATATGATAGATGATCTCCTCTTTTTGCGATGGAGGTTGGGTTACTTTAGCTGAACCACCGGTCACGGGAAATGACGTCAGCAAAAATAACCCTGCGATAATAAGCAGCGCACGTTTTTTCATCAATTTGGTTTATATACATCAAAGTACGCTAACCTATAAGCAAAAAACAATGCTGAAATTATTATAAAAATGGAAAAAATTATCCATGTAAATGAATTTATAATTGCCTGTTTTTCTGAATCATAGCCAAAACAGATTATCATTATTTTGTCAGTTTGTTCATTTTCCTATAGGTAGATATATCTAAAAGATAAAATATTACGTTTGTGTATTGTAGGTGATTCTCACCTACATTGTGATAAGGTTTAGGTTGAAAGCCCCCAAGCAGCGAGTGCACGGGGGCTTTTATTTTTATATTTGCTTTATTACTCTCGCTTTTGTCATTTCGACGAGGTACGAGGAGAAATCTTCTTCGATCTGCAAAGCGGATATGCTTGATGCAGAAGATTTCTCACTATCGTTCGAAATGACATTTTAATTTGGAGTAGATTAACAGCACACAAATGCCTGATATAAAAGAGGAACTCCACAAACTATGCACGACCTACGTACAAAAACGTATGGATGAAGCTGAAAAAGCTTTTAAGGCTGCCGAACAGGCATCAAACGATGATACCAAAAGCAGCGCGGGCGATAAATACGAAACGGGCCGCGCCATGATGCAGCAGGAAAAGGATCGCAATACCACACAATTAAACGAAGCCAATAAACTGATAGTGGCCTTAAACCGGATCAGCGCCAAAGGCAGTTCGGCAATAGTAGAAACCGGGAGTTTGATTATTACCAATAATGGTAAATTCTATATAGCCATAAGCGCGGGGACACTGGCTGTTAATGGCGAAAGTTATTTTGCCGTTTCACCGGCTTCACCTATTGGGATAAAGTTAAAGGGGCTGAAAGTTGGGGATGGGTTTGAGTTGAATGGGAAGGGGTATAGGGTGATTGAGGTGGTGTAGGTCACGCACATCATAAAAAACATGTCATTGCGAGGAGGAACGACGAAGCAACCTCGTCGCGTTTATATCTGCAAGCGACGAGGTTGCCGCGCTATCTCTCGCAATTGTAAGGGTTTAGTAATTCGGTAACAGAATTAGGTATTATTTTTTGTTGTTTAGGGAGGCCATATCGATAGGTTTTTTGCCGTTGATGCCTTGATGTGGACGTTCCCAGTTGTAGTAGACGAGATACTTTAAGAGTTCGTCTTCCAATTCTTCTAGACTGTCAAAGTCTGTATCTTCAATCAGGTCTTCTTTAAGCGTTCGCCAGAAGCGTTCCACCTTGCCGTTGGTTTGTGGCCGGTAAGGCTGCATATAACGGCGCTTAATGCCTGTTTCCATCAGCATTCTTTCGAAGGGATGGTTGCGTTTTTGCAAACTGGTGGAAGTACCGAACTCCGGGCCATTATCAGCAATGACCTCCTCGAACTGGATACCGAACTCCCGCTTAAGTGCCTGCATGCAATGCAGGGCAGTAAACATAGTGGTAAGCGCGGTGATGTCCGGCATCACCTGTGCCCAGGCCAGGCGGGAATAATCGTCCAATACGCAAATCAGGTAAAGCTTCCTGCTTTGTCCCCTGATCACGCTTTTACTCAGGTGATGACAGTCAATATGTCCTAACTGGCCCATACGTTCTTTGATGATCTTTCGCTTTACTTCTTTATCTGCGACGGTTAAACGGTTCTTATTGTGCCGCTTCAGGATGTTGTATACGCCTGAAGGCGATGGCGTAAAGTTATTAGCTTTTTGCTTAAACTGGTCGGCTATCTCGAACTTATTGCAGCCCCTCAACCGAAGGTCAAGTACTTGCTGCTCATCTTCAGGAGCGGGGCGTCGTGTACTGTACTTTGGCCCTCGTTTGGCAGGCAGCAGATCCTGTTCATTACCTGATTGTTTAAAACGGTTATAATACAGTAAAAAACTCCTTGGATCGGTATCATGGGCCGCATAAAACTCTTTGGCAAACCTGTAGTTCAGATGTTCACCCCGTTTAACCTGCTCATATTCGCTGATCAGAAAACGGTACTTATTCAGATAATTCCGTTTTAATGTGAGGTCATTATTAATGTTGCGCATAACTTTCTTAGCTTATTTGTTTAAAGCTAATTCTGTTACCGAATTATCTGACCTTTACAGCAATGACAATCGGGAATCAATTACAAATTCGCCTTCAACCCATATTTAGCACTAAACTTGCGGTACAATTGCTTATGCAGGTTATCCAGGTTAATATTACGACCCTGTATAAAAGCGGTTTGCACATCCAGGCCGATCATATCCAGCGCATCGCCTTTGGATATAGAAGAATCTATTCAATGGTTTTCGCTCGTATAATAGATGCTTCGTACCTCAGCATGACAATTTGAAACAATAAATCCGAAATCGAACATCCCAATTCCGAAATCAAAATTACTCTTCCATCATCTCACTATTCGGGCTGTTTACCTCTGGTATTTCGCGTTTGAAATAGCGTTTCTGGTATAGCAATATCAATATCACACCTACTGATATAGATGCATCGGCCAGGTTAAACACTGGGCGGAAGAAGATAAAGTCCTGCCCACCCCATACCGGTACGGATTGCGGGAAATTGCCTGAAATGAGCGGAAAGTAAAACATATCAACTACACGTCCATAAAATATAGGCGCGTTTTGATAGATGATACCATAAAAAGTGGAATCGACAATATTGCCCAGCGCCCCCGCAAAGATGAGCGATACGCATATAATTAGTCCACGATTGTACTTATGTTTTATTAAATAAACCATACCGTAGCCAATGGCTACAACGGCTACGATACGGAATACAGTTAATACAAGTTTGCCCAGATCGCCACCCAGTTCCATACCAAATGCCATACCGTTGTTCTCGGTATAATGCAACATGCCATGACTACCTAAAAAGTGGATATCCTGCCCCAGGTACATATTTGTACGTACCCAGGTTTTGATGATCTGGTCAAAAAGAACAATAAAAACAGCAGTTAAAAAAGGTTTTAGGTAAGCTGGTTTCATTAATTCTGTTTCAGTTTTGCCTCCATGCTCAGTGTAGTGTGTGGCACGGCACGTAAGCGCTCTTTTTGTATCAGTTTACCGGTTTCGCGGCAAACGCCATAAGTTTTATTCTCAATACGTACAAGCGCAGCTTCTAATTGCTCAATAAATTTCTTTTGGCGGGCAGCAAGCTGGTTTATCTGTTCTTTTTCCAATGTTGCAGAACCATCCTCCAGCGTTTTATAGGTACCGGCGGTATCATCAGTGCCATTTGCATTTGGCGAGCTTAATGATGTTGCCAACGCATTTAATTCCTCACGGGCAATGCGCAATTTGTCTAACAAAAGGTCTTTAAATTCCTTTAAATCACTTTCTGAATATCTGGTCTTTGTTGTTTCTTCTTTCATTATGATTTACTAATAGCAATTAAAATTTCAATTTCATCAATAACTGTCTTTTCGCCTTCTTCCAATTGACTATCCAGCACTATGCTGTCAGCCAAAATTTCGGCGCAAATATAGGTTAAATTATTTTTCACTGCATCGCTAATAAGCTGATGGTCAGTTATACGAACATTTATCCTGTCAGTTACCTCAAATCCTTTTCCCTTCCGCAGATTCTGTATTCGGTTTATCAGCTCGCGCGATATACCTTCCTGTTTCAGTTCGTCGGTAAGGGTAACATCTAAAGCCACCGTTAGTTTTCCTAAATTTGCAACTTGCCAGCCCGGAACATCTTCCGCTATGATTTCAACATCGGTTGCGAGGATTGTGTGGCCTGTGACCTGTATCAGGATACTACCCTCAGTTTCCAACTTTGTTATCGCATCCTGGTCGAAATTAGTTATGGCTTCGGCTACGGCTTTCATGTCTTTACCAACCTTTGCACCTAATGCTTTAAAGTTTGGTTTTACTTTCTTTTTAATGAACCCGGATGCATCGGTAATGTACTCAATATCCTTGATATTTGTTTCAGAAAGTATTAATTCTTTTACCTGCTCCACCTGGTGCTTAAAGTGCTTATCCAATATTGGCAATAAGATCTTGCTTAATGGTTGCCTAACGTTGATGCCTACCTTTTTACGCAGTGATAATACCAGTGAAGAGATATCCTGAGCCATCTGCATGCGGTCTTCCAGCGCTTTATTTACCAAACTGGTATGGTATACCGGAAAATCAGCCAAATGAACCGATTCAAAATTTTCCTTTTTGGTGATCTTGTTCAGGTCGTTATACAGATTATCGGCAAAGAACGGCGCCACAGGCGACATTAACTTAGCTATAGTAACCAAACAAGTATAAAGCGTTTGGTAGGCCGAAAGCTTATCCGCCGAGTTATCTGATTTCCAGAAACGGCGGCGACTTAAACGCACGTACCAGTTGCTTAGGTGCGCATCAACAAAATCCTGTATGGCGCGGGTGGCTTTGGTAGGCTCAAAATCAGCATAAAAAGCATCAACTTCCTTACTTAAAGTATTCAGCAGAGAAATGATCCATTGGTCAATTTCCGGACGGTCCTTTATAGCAATTTCTGCTTCGCTGTAATGGAACTTATCAATATTGGCATACAGCGCGAAGAAGTTATAGGTATTGTACAACGTACCGAAGAATTTACGGCGCACCTCGTCAATGCCATCAATATTAAATTTAAGGTTATCCCATGGCGATGCGTTGCTGATCATGTACCAGCGGGCAGCATCAGCGCCATATTGCTGGATGATCTCGAACGGATCAACGCCATTGCCTAAACGTTTAGACATTTTGTTGCCATTCTTATCCAGCACCAAACCATTTGATACCACGTTTTTAAACGCGATACCTTTATTGCCAACCTCAGCATTAATTTCTTTTACCTCGTCGCTTGCTTCGCTCAATAATACAGCTATGGCATGCAGGGTAAAGAACCAGCCGCGGGTTTGGTCGACACCTTCGGCTATGAAATCAGCCGGATAGGCGTTTTTAAATTCTTCCTTGTTTTCAAAAGGAAAATGCCATTGCGCGTAAGGCATAGCACCACTATCAAACCAAACATCAATCAGGTCGGGCTCACGCAGCATCGGCTTACCGTTTGATGAGGTTAATATCACATCATCAACATAAGGGCGGTGCATATCTATCAGCTCAAAGCTTTCAGGCATTAAACCCGCGACCATCGAGATCTTGATTTCTTTTTCAAGCTCCGCGATAGAACCTATACATTTTTCCTCGTTGCCATCAACCTCGCGCCAGATAGGTAGCGGGGTACCCCAGTAACGTGAACGGGAAAGGTTCCAGTCGACCAGATTTTCCAGCCAGTTGCCAAAGCGACCTGTTCCGGTTGATTCTGGTTTCCAGTTAATGGTTTTATTCAGCTCCACCATTTTATCCTTAACGGCAGTAGTGCGGATGAACCAGCTATCCAGCGGATAGTACAAAATTGGTTCATCAGAGCGCCAGGAGTGCGGGTAGCTGTGCTCGTATTTTTTTACGTCGAACGCTTTGTTCTCTGTTTTTAGTTTGATGGAGATGAGTACATCCGTAGGTTTAAAACCAGGTTCAGCACGTTCAGCATCGGTGTAATATTCTTCTTTAACGTAACGGCCAGCATAATCCGTCACCTCGGTAACAAACTTACCTTGTTTATCAACCAAAGGCACTTCCTTGCCATTTTCATCAATGATCATTACTGACGGCACGCCATTTTCCTTACAGGCCCTAAAGTCATCTGCGCCAAAAACTGATGCGGTGTGTACAATGCCTGTACCATCCTCGGTAGTCACAAAATCAGCCGGGATAACACGGAAGGCATTTTGCTCCAGGTCGGCATTGGTTACGTAAGGCATTAATTGGTGATAACGCAGATCAACCAGGTCCTTACCTGTAAACGATGCCACTAATTGCCAAGGGATAACTTTATCGCCGCCTTTATAATCGGCAAATGAAGCGTTTTCTCCTTCGGCCTTAAAATATTTACTTACCAGATCCTTAGCCAATACAACGCTCACCGCATCGAAGGTATAAGGGTTAAAGGTTTTTATTTTAACATAGTTGATGTTTTCGCCAACAGCCAGCGCGCAATTTGATGGGAGTGTCCACGGGGTGGTTGTCCATGCTAAAATTACAGTATCCTCGTTGCCATCAAATAAAACCGGCATCAGCGGGTGCTGCTGGTCTTTCTTTAAATGGAACTGCGCCACAATGGTCGTATCCTTCACCATTTTGTAAGTACCGGGCTGGTTCAGCTCATGCGAGCTTAAGCCGGTACCTGATTTTGGCGAGTAAGGCTGTACGGTATAGCCCTTATATAAATATCCTTTTTCGTAGAACTTTTTCAATATCCACCAAAGGCTCTCAATGTATTCGTTTTTGTAGGTGATGTATGGATCTTCAAGATCAACCCAGTAACCCATCTTTTCGGTCAGGTCGTTCCACACGTCGGTATAGCGCATTACTTCCTTGCGGCAGGCAGCGTTATAATCTTCGATGGAGATCTTTTTACCGATATCGTCCTTAGTAATGCCTAATGCTTTTTCAACAGCCAGCTCAATAGGCAGGCCATGGGTATCCCAACCGCCTTTGCGTTTTACCTGGTAACCTTTCAGGGTTTTGTACCTGCAAAATATATCCTTAATGGCACGGGCCATTACGTGGTGGATGCCGGGCATACCATTGGCGCTCGGCGGACCTTCATAAAATGTGTATGGGTTGTTTGCCGGGCGACTGCTGATACTTTTTTCGAAAATATTATGCTTCTTCCAGAACTCCAGTACTTCCTTGCCGGTATCCGATAAATTTAACTGCTTATATTCCTTGTACTTCAATTTTTTACACCTAAATTTTAGAGGTTGCAAAAATACGGAATTTGCATAAGAAAAAGTCACATAAATGCGATTAATAACACCGAAAAATTGAAAATTATGCCTTATTTTTAACTGAATATGCCATAAAAACAAGCAAAAAATCATCAAAAATGGACAATGCAGATCACCCACCGGTAAATATTCAGCAGGCAGTGCCTTTCTTCATGGTAAAGAGCATGGAGGCTTCGCTAAAATTTTATATCGAAAAACTTGGCTTTATTGTAGCCATGGACTGGACCCCGCACGGCAAAATTGAATGGTGCTGGCTGAAGCGTGATTCCATAGCCATTATGCTGCAGGAACCCCGTAAAAAAGACCATTGGATATACACAACAAACCAGCCGGGCAAAGGCATATCCATCTGCTTTCAATGCCTCGACGCGCTTGCCCTTTATCATGAGTTTACCGCAAAAGGCGTTGAGATAGACGAACCTTTTGTTGGTAACAACCTATGGGTGGTAGCTTTTGATGATATTGATGGCTATAGGCTTGATTTTGAAAGCCCTACCGACGTGCCGGAGGAAACTAAATATTTTGAGTGGTTTAAACCTATTTAAGCTGGAAGCTTAACCATGCCGCACCACGAGTTACGCTGCGCTAAACTCGCGGCAGCGATATTTTTTCTAAAATATCGCCCTGTTCGCCCCACCATCAACCTGTATGGTTGTGCCGCTAACATACGCGGCTTGTTCTGATGCCAGAAACGCCACTACTGCCGCCAGTTCTTCAGGTTTGCCTATTCTTCCTAACGGGATGGATTTTGCTTTTTCTTTTAAGGCTTGTTCAGGGTCAGCACCTTTGGGTACGGTGTCTTTTATACGGTCGGTTAATATCAGGCCCGGCGCCACATTGTTTACCGTGATATTGTACGGGCCAAATTCATCGGCCATTAGTTTTGCCATGCCTACAACCCCCATGCGCATACTGGTGGATAGTACCGAATTTGCTAAAACCGATTTCACTGAACCGCTGATAATATTAATGATGCGCCCATTGCCCGATTGCTTTAGATAAGGCAACACCAGCCTGCTCATGGTTGCTACGCTTAGCAGGTTCAGGTCGAAAGCTTTTTGCCAGGCTTGTTCATCAAAATTCTCGAATTTATCAAATGGTGGTCCGCCAGCATTATTGAGCAGGATATCGATACGGCCATAAATCGCCGCTGCTTTTTTAACAAAACTTTCTATTTCCTCATTTTTTGACACATCAATGGCGATGGCGGTAACGGGGTTACCGGTAAGCTTTTGTATTTCAGCAGCAGTTTTGTTTAGTTCATTTTCATCGCGCGAGCCAATAATAACTTTTGCGCCTTCGGCGGATAGGGTGGTGGCTATTGCCCTACCCAGGCCTTTGCTGGCTGCCAGTACGATGGCTACTTTGTTGGTGAGTTTTAAATCCATTTGTTAAAGAGTTAAGATTCAAGAACCAAGACAGGGAGCATTTTGTTCTGGCACGCAATCAATATATAACTTAAATTGCTTTGCCCTCTTTCCGCCGCAGGCGAAGAGAGGGAGGTCGAGCGAAGCTAAGACCGGGTGAGTCGGCGGAGCGCGTTGAAGTTTTGCGTTAGTGATTGCAGCGGATACCGGCCTTGCGCCTAATGCCTGTGTAGTATGAGCGGAAAGCACGGCCCGCTGAATAGCGGGAACGCCCAAATTATCAGAACCCGAATTTAAAGAATTAAGGAATTTATGGAATTCTGTTCATTCAAAAAATTCATAAAATTCCGGTTCAGATAATGCCTGCGACGGAAAGAGGATGAAAAAAACACCTACCAGTATATTAACTTTTATATTTTTAAATTTGGTTCGATGAAAAAATTCATACGCGGTTTTGGTTATGCTTTTAAGGGGATAGGTTACACTGCAAAAACACAGCTTAACTTCAGGGTGCATTTGGTGGCTACCGTGCTGGCTGCATTTATGGGTTACGCGCTGCATATATCGGTAAACGAATGGCAATGGCTCATCCTTTGCGTTACCCTGGTATTGATGGCCGAACTATTCAACACCGCCATTGAATTTCTAACCGACCTGGTATCCCCCGATTATAACGAGCTTGCCGGGCATGTAAAAGATGTTAGCGCCGGCGCGGTATTGATTGCCGCTTTCTTTGCGCTGATAACCGGTTGTATCATCTTTTTACCAAAGCTGTTAGCACTTATAAATCATGCTGCATAAAACGCGGGCCATCGTTTTTAAGACTACCGATTATGGCGAAAGCAGCGTTATAGTGCAGCTGTTTACCGAAAAATTCGGCCTGCAATCATACATCATTAATGGGGTAAAAAAGCCAAAGGCCAAAATAAGCCGCAATATGCTGCAGCCCCTGCATTTGCTCGACCTGGTGGTATATCATAAAAATAATACCAGTATACAGCGCATCTCCGAGCTTAAAAATTCGCCGGTATTATTGTCGGTGCCGTATGATGTGATAAAAAGTTGTCTGGCTATTTTCCTGAACGAAGTTTTATATAAAGCCATACGCCAGCAAGGGGCAGATGAGAATTTATTTGGATTTGTATTTAGCGCTATTGAACTATTGGACAATGCCACCGAGGGCTTGGCTAACTTTCATTTATTATTCCTGATACAGCTTACGCGCTACCTGGGTTTTTACCCCGACATGAGTCGTGCTGATGATGCCGACTACTTTGATATGAAGAACGGTGTTTTCAACCAGTATAAGCCTGATAGTTTTTCATACCTGTCGCCGCCGCATACTCACAATTTTTACAACCTGCTGCAATGCAGCTTTGAAAACATCGTCCAATTAAAAATATCTAATGATGATCGGCGCTACCTGATCTCCAAACTCCTGGAGTACTACGCGCTGCATATTGAAAGCTTTGGGAATATCCGCTCCCAGGCTGTACTTGAAGAGGTTTTAGGTTAATTCCGAAAAAAAGGCAAAAAAAAAGAGAAAGCTTTCGGGCTATCTCTTTTTTTCATTTTAACTGACCTCATTATTATATCATAAAGAACAAGCTTGGTTAGACCGATAATAACAATAGCACAAATATATAATCTATAATTTTAGTAGCATAATTTTTTAACTTTTTTTAACAGAAAAACTTGTAAAAAAGAGTAAAAAATGAGCACTTTTAGTCAAAAAAAGCCATAAAAAATATAATATGATTAATAGCAGCGCAATATTTATATGTTTTTTCCAAAAAACGATTAAATAAGGCGCAGTTATTACAAAAATTAAAAAAAATCAACTATTTTCAATTATTTATAAGCCAAAAGCCTTTCAAAACGGTTTCAGAGGCAAAATCGGGCCTATGTCAATTTTTCTGATAATAATATTATAATATGTGTAACAATGCAAATACACTTAAACCGTTAGAAAAAGGAATGTGCTGATTACCAAATTATAATGACTACATTGTAAAAAAACATTTAGGCTCGCCAATATTTTACTCTTCTCTTAGGCATTACCAATTTTCTGACACGGTAATTTTTAAGCTTAGGCTACACTAACATAAAGCAACAAAAATTGAATTACTGCTTTTTTGACGATCATTTAATTTACAAATCATGAGTAAAGACAAAAAATCTATGCCTAATCCGGTTGGGAAAAAAGCCCCGTCTGATTATCAATCGGGCAAAACCAGCACAGCGAAAATTGAAGTACTACCCCTTAACAAAAAGAAGAAATAATGATAAATGAAACCATTGAGCAAAAGGCTAAACTATACGTATACGACCTGAATAATTGCGCCGTTGAAAACGGCTTTAAGCCAGACGAATCCTGGGAGTTCAGCATGGCTACCGATCAGGAAAAGGCAGCTCTTGAAAAGAAATATTTCCCAACCATATCAGCAAAAGTATTGCCTGAATTTCTGTCAGAAATGTTCCACCTGGTAAAATCAAAGCTGGTGCATGCAAAATATAATAAGGAAAGCAGCCATGCACATAACCCTGCCGGCAGCAGTCTGCAATATTTGATAGCTTACAATCCAGGCAGGTTGAGGCATTAAGATCAGCACTTCCCTCTAAATTGAATTATAAACATATATTCAATTTGAAAAATACCCTTTCATTATGAGAGGGTATTTTTGTTTACAAATATTGTCCACGAATCAGAATGCTGTGTAAATCAGCATTTAAATGGAGATTTTTACAATTCGGCACTTTTTTGGCATATACAGATCGCATAAATATTACTGACCAGAAAATGCAATCTATTTTAATTGTAGAGGATGAAGCCAGGCTACTTAGTTTGCTTGCAAGGATTATTGAAATAGATGGGTACCATGTATTAAAAGCCCAATCAGCCAAAGCCGGTATAAAGCTTTTGGAAAACGAGGATGTAAGGGTTGTAATAAGTGACGTACAGTTGCCTGATGAAAATGGGATTGAACTGGTAAAACGCATAAAGCGTATCCATTCTTATATTGAGGTAATTAATTTAACCGCATTCGGATCAATAAAGGATAGCGTAAGGGCTATGCAAAACGGGGCCTTCGATTACCTTACCAAAGGCGATGATAATGACAAGATTTTACCCTTATTACGTAAAGCCTTAGCTAAAGCCAATCACCAGTTTAAAACTTATCAGCTCGAAAACACCGCTGCCAGGCCCTATAGCTTTGAAACCATATTAGGAAGTTCGCCGGCTATAATTAGTGCAATTGATTTGGCTGTAAAAGTTTCGCATACCAATACCACTGTTTTATTATTGGGCGAAACCGGAACAGGTAAAGAAGTTTTTGCAAAGGCTATACACGAAGAGAGCGACCGCAAGGCAAACCCGTTTATCGCTCTAAATTGCAGCTCATTTTCAAGCGAATTATTGAACAGCGAATTATTCGGCTATGTAGCAGGTGCATTTACAGGGGCTAATAAGGACAAGAAGGGCTTAATTGAAGAAGCCAATAACAGCACACTCTTTCTGGATGAGATAGGTGAGCTGAGCCTTGAGCTACAGGCAAAGTTGTTACGCGTTTTAGAGGATGGCACATTCCACAAAATTGGCGACTCTAAAACCACTACATCAAATGTGCGCATAATAGCTGCTACTAATAAGGACCTGAAGCAAGAGATTGAGCATAATAAATTCAGGGCCGATCTTTTTTACAGGCTTTCGGTATTTACCATCACCTTGCCACCCTTGCGCGAGCGCCGTGACGATATTGAAATGCTGGCTAATTATTTCTTAAAAAGATTTGCCAATAAAATAAACCGCTCGGTTATTAATATGGATCCGGAGTTTATCAAAGTTTTAACCGGGCACGAGTGGAAGGGAAACATCCGCGAGCTGAAGAATGTTATTGAACGTGTTGTGATATTAGCCAACGGTGAAACCCTCACCACCGATTTGCTCCCCATTGAATTTTTTATGCATGATAACGATGGCAGCGATAGTACACAACCATTTAACCTATCGCTTATCGAGAGCCAGTTTATAAAAAAAGCGCTGTATCATGCAAAAGGCAATAAAGGCGAGGCGGCACGCCTTTTAGGTATAAGTATCTCCACTTTATACCGCAAAATAGAAGAATATAAAATAGTCTGATCCTTTGCTACGGCATTTCTTTTATCCAAACTGAATAATAAAGCCCCTATCCATATTTTGTCCCCGCAGGGTCTCTGGCAGAGGACCCTGCGCACGCATGCAAGGTGTTTAGTCCAATTCACAACCACGCAGGGTCCTCTGCGAGAGACCGCTGCGAAAACTGGTTAATATATTATATAGTTATTGGCTTTTCATGGGCTATTACGTTACTTCAGGATATCCTTTCCCCTCAATGAATTATTATCTCCCTCCCCATATTCAAATTGACAATCAACCCTATCAAATTGATAGCATCATTTTGAAACAGAAGCAAAAACACATATTTATTCCATTGATTATAAGCGATTTAATAACAACACCATTGCTGGCACAAGAGTGGCATAATAGCGAATGTTCATAAATACAATCAGTGAACATCGAAATATAAAATATAGAAAAATGAAAAAACATCTAATTACTTTTATGCTGCTATCTGCTGTCACAATTAAAGTATTCTCCCAAACAGCAGTTCAATCCGTAAGCAACACAAAAGATTCTGTAAAACGCTCCCTACCTTCCCCACTTCCTGATCCACCGTTCCCAACAAGCGACTGGGATGGCGGTCCGCTAATTGGCTCTGATGGCACCGCACCACTATATCCTATGCAAAAGGCACTTGGCCTTACCCATACCAAATTCAGGATCTATGGCTGGATCGATCCGGGCGCTAATATCAGTAGTTCAAAGAACTCAAATGCCCCAACATCTTATGATCTTATACCAAATAACGTAGTGCTCGATCAGGTAGGATTAAAATTCGACCTGCAACCAAACACGGTTCAAACCGATCATGTTTCTGCCGGTTTCCTGGTTACCACCATTTTTGGTACCGATTACAGGTATACTACAGGTAAGGGCTATTTCAGCAACCAGTTACTTGGTAACAACAACAAATATGGCTTCGATCCGGCTGAAATGTATGGCTTGATCTACTTCCCTAAAATAGCCGATGGAATGCTATTAAAAGTAGGCCGTTTTATATCACCAGCAGATATTGAAGCACAATGGGCAACAGATAACTACCTATACTCACACTCCTTAATGTTTACCGTTGACCCCTACACCTTTACCGGTGCACAGGCAACTTTTAAATTAGGCTCATACTGGCAATTAGAAGTAGGTGTACATGCAGGTAATGACATGGCACCATGGAGCCCCTCCGCTCAAATAAATGGTTTATTGATGGCCCGTTGGGTATCGCATGATAATAATAACTCTCTGTATGGCGGTATCAACTCCCTAGGTAATGGCGATTACACCCGCCAGCACGACGACCTGCAAATGGTAGTTGCAACCTGGGGACACAAGTTTAATGAAACCTTCCACATGATGACGGAAGCTTATTACATGTGGCAATACCATGCGCTTACCGGCGGTACAGTAATTAACGGTCCTGCGCAGCAATTTCTCACCGGTGTTGGCCCGGGTAACCTGATACCCGGAACAGAGAACGCGATAGGCATCGTAAACTACTTCCAGATCTTCGTTTCACCTAAAAACTATTTCTCCATCCGTAACGATGCTTTAAATGATCCGCAAGGCGGCAGAACAGGCTATGCAACATGGTACTCAAGCCACACCATAGGTTTTGTTCACTACTTTAATGACTATATAAGAATACGCCCTGAAATAAGATACGAACGTGCCTACGCTGATGGCATAACACCATATGACAATGGCACTAAAAAAGATCAGTACACAGCAGCGATGGACCTGATCGTAAGATTTTAAATGCAATGAGGGTGCTGTTTGTCAGTTACCGGCACCCTCATTTAACCCCTGATAACTGACAGATTAAATTTTAAGAAAATGAAAAATTTCAAATTAATTATCGCCTTTTTAGCGATAGCCTCCTTTGCAACACGGTCCTTTGCACAGGATAAAGCAATGGGTTTATACCTTACTGCTGATGATTATGTAAACCATAAATTAAGTTTCGAAACCAACGGCAGCGATGCAAATCACATTACTCTGAATGATTTTTTGGGTGGCGGCAAAGTAACGGTTTGGCACGATGGCAAAAAGCAGGTATTCATGAAAAATGAAATATTTGGCTACCACGCCAATAACAGCGATTACCGCTTTTATAATAATGTTGACTATAAGATCATCGATACAAAGGATTTCTACATCTATAGTCACCCAAAATTAGTACAGCAAGGCAAAGGCGAAAAACCTGTAGATAGCTTTTATTTCAGCGCATCGGTTAAAGATGCTGTTGAGCCTTTAACTATTAAAGATCTCGAAAAAACGTATGCCCAAAACACCAAATTCAAGTATACAATTGAAAGCGAATTTCAATGCGACAATGAGTTAACTAAATACGATGCCTCTATACAGGAGTATAAGGTTAAGTATTTGTTTGATCAAAGCGCAAAATAGCATTGCCGTCGCGAGCGGTAATTTATAGGTTAGGTTGCTTAAGCCTGGTAGAGGTACCAGGCTTTTTTATGTTATACCAGCGAGCTCAATTTCAAATAGCCTAGCGAGATTGGGTCTTCCAATAAGCCTGATGCCGGTACCAATTCTATGGTGTATTGCTCTTTTAATTCGGGGGATAATATTTCCTCGATCTGGTAAAGGTCATCCACATCAATACCGTATTTATCATCAATATGTGGGTTTCCGCCTTCAAAATGATTATGTTTAAAGAACAAGGTTTCTTTGGCCTCTTTAAACGCCAGTGCCCTGTCGGTTTTAACTGTAAGTAAAACGTAATGCTGTTCCTCAAACCGGTTTTCCTGGTAGCCACCAAGATTAATGAAGAATAACTTATTAGTAGGTTCAGTTGTGCCGATGTGATTCGCATCTTTTGCAATTATTTTCATCTCAAAGCCATCTACGGTATTTACTTCGCGCCAGGCATCAATATGTATCTTCTCCGGCTCGGGCCAGAAAGCTTTTATCTGTGGTACAAGCTCATTAAGTGAAGCTGCGATCCCAAAGAAAACATCGTGCTGCTCGGTATGCCTGCCGGGGGGCTTGCAGCCTAATAATAACATAAAAAGTTTAAGGTTTGCCATAGGATAAAGGTAATTAATCTTAACCTTTGGCAAAGGTTAAGATTGTATTTGTCAGCCTAACATCACAATTGTGTGCAAACGCTGCTTTTAATATAATTGAAGCGTACTTAGCAAATACGAGCGCATATTTTTTACGTTTATACCCATAATTACGGCCCTTAACATCTATATGAAAAAGATAATTTATTTATTAGCCATTTTACTAACTACCGGGGTTACCGCATTTGCGGCAACACCATTGCACAACAGTAAAACCCATTTTAAGCCGACCATTGATACCGCCACATTTGCCACCGGTTGCTTTTGGTGTACCGAAGCCAAATTTCAGCAATTAAAGGGTGTAAAAAAGGTTGTATCCGGCTATGCTGGCGGGCATGTGGCCAACCCAACTTATCAACAGGTTTGCACAGGCGCAACCGGCCATGCCGAGGCTTGTAACATTATTTACGATCCCTCTGTAATTACTTATGATGAGCTGCTGGCTGCCTTTTTTGTAGCGCACGACCCCACACAGCTTAACCGCCAGGGTAACGACGTGGGCACACAATACCGCTCGGCTATCTTTTACCATAACGCCTTCCAAAAACAAAAGGCCGATTATTATATTAATAAGCTGAATGAAGAAAAGGCCTATAAAAACAAAATAGTAACCCAGGTAACGCCCTACACCGCTTTTTACAAGGCTGAGGATTATCACCAGGACTATTTTAATCAAAATGGCAACAAGCCTTATTGCAAATATGTGATACAGCCCGAACTGGATAAATTTAAAAAGGTATTTAAAGACAAACTAAAATGAGATCAGCAATTATATTAATCGCTATTGTAATTAGCTCCATTACAGGTGCTCATGCGCAGCAATTTAAGTCAGACAAAGGACACGAGAACAACCCCTATTATTCCAACACCGATACCAAGCCCCTAAAGGTGAGCAATTCCGAATGGAAAAAGATATTGCCTCCCGACCTGTATGCCGTTGCCCGCGAGCAGGATACCGAGCGCCCTTTCACCGGGAAATTCTGGAACAGCAATGCAAAGGGTACCTATTACTGTGCGGTATGTGGCAATGTATTGTTCCGCTCGGATGCTAAGTTTGCGAGCGATTGCGGCTGGCCCAGCTTTTTTGAACCGATCAGGAAGAACAGTGTGATCTATAAGGCCGATAATTCATTAGGCATGGAACGCACCGAAGTGATCTGCGCCCGATGCGGCTCGCACTTAGGGCATATATTTGATGATGGCCCAGCACCAACGCACAAAAGGTTCTGCATGAATTCTGTTTCATTGGATTTTCAACCGGACGGGATGAATTAGGAGACTAGTATAATTGTAGCACATGCGGCACACATGCGCCAGCATGTGCTATACCAGGTCACACCTATTAAATAAATTCAATCAAAATATCATGACCAAAGAGATTCAATCACAATCTGTACTAACCTGCCCGAAATGCGGTCATCAAAAAGAAGAAACAATGCCCACAGATTCCTGCCAGTACTTTTATGAATGTGAAAAGTGTCATACAAACCTAAAGCCACTTACTGGCGATTGCTGTGTATTTTGCAGTTATGGAACGGTAAAATGTCCCCCTGTACAACAAGGTACTTCTTGCTGTAGTTAACTACGTGTCCCCGCTGTCCGAAGTTTAAAACTTCGGACCAATATGCATGTAGTCTCCGATTACATAAAAGCCCTGATTTTTTCATATTTTCGTGTAATTTAACTACAAAAACATGAGCCGTACTATTTTGTCATTATTGCTGATGATCTGCACCCTGGGGGGCTTTGCACAAACGCAGGAAGTTCCGGCGAATATAAAAGTTACTGACGATTACAAACTGATTATGCATGCCTATGCTAAAGGTGTACAGGTGTATATTTGCACGCAGGATCCCAAAGACACTTCCCGTTATGTATGGACCTTTTCAGAACCACGTGCCAACTTATATGCTGCCGTTAATTACCGCAAATTAATTGGAAAACATTATCTAAATCCGGCAAAAAAACCCACATGGGAAAGTACCGATGGCTCAACAATTAGCGGTGCCAAATTGCAGCAGGCCGACTCGCCCGATAGTACTGCTATACCATGGTTATTGCTGAAAGGAATAACACCGGGCGGAACAGGTAAATTTATCCCGGTTGTTTTTATCCAAAGGATAAATACACAGGGTGGCAAAGCCCCGGCTACAGCCGACGGGCAGCATAAAGGGCAGCTGTTAGAACAACCATATACAGCTGAATACCTTTTTTATACTAAGAAATAAATATTCTCACTTGCCACACACGCGGTACGCGTGTGCCAGCAGGAAGGATGGTTGGATAAATTTTCTATCTAAAAAAACCGCTTACCTATTTACTCAACAAACTATCAATTAGCGACGTGGTTTTTGACTCAAAGTCGTCATAATATCCGAATATTACATTCGCTATTTTTCCTTCCTTATCGATATAATAAAAAAGAGGGGCGCCCGGCAAATGATATGCTTTGGCTACATCAGCTCCATCGCCGCATACAGGATTTTTTATATGGTAATTTTTTTTAAATCCCGTTACCGCTTTCCTGCTATCCCTGTTGCTGATGCTTACCAATACAAAATTTCGATCTTTATATTTCCCATAAATCTTATCCAGCGATTGAAGGGACGCCATACAACCGCCGCAGCCAATAAAAAAGAAGTCCATTAATACTACTTTGCCCTTCAGCTGCGCCAGTGATAGCTGTTTGCCATCGGTAGTGTACAGTGTCCAATCCGGCGCAACTGTTCCGGGCGCTAATAGGGGTAATACAGCCTGATCCTTTGGCGGGTGAAACCCATTGGGGACGGTCATGGCAGCTATATCGATATTTTCCTGGTTAAATTTATAATTGGAATACTGGTTGGCTACATAGTAGTTTGTAACATTACCAAATAATGGCACTTTTTCCCTCATTATTATACGGTTAGGCAAACCTGATAACTTATTAATAAACACATCTATATCGGTATGATAATGTTCCTTGTTAATAGTAGTATCATAAATATGAAAAATTGAATGATAGCAAAAAGTGCCATTTATAGCTGTATCCCTGCCCATTTCCGATGGTTTCTTTTCAGGTCTTCCCTTTAACCATTTCAAAAACCCGGGCAGTGTCGAAGTTGTGGATTGCATCGCATATTTCTTAATGTCGGCAAACTGATAAGCGCTGTCATCAGGAAATATGGATATTACGTTTTGGCCGTTATACAGGTCTATAACATGGTAACTTTTGCCAATTTCCTGCGTTTCGAGGCTGAATAAGTAACCAAAGTTTTCATCACCAGGCGCCTTTTGAAATATATCCTTATGTTGTTTTGTTGTAGTGTCAGTAGTATAGTCAAGTGTTTTTTCAATACACTGATAGCTGAAGTTTTTATAGCCTTCCAGCTTATCAATCGCATTTTGGATCAATGACACCTGCGCATTGGCTTCAATGCTGAATAAAACGAGCAAAATGCAGGCAAATAGCCGAACAAACCCTTTGTTAAGATAACTCATAACTATTTTGATAAGATGGCCGTTCCGCTTTTAAGGTTTATTAATTCCGATACGGGTTGCAAACGCATTTGAAATAAAAATAGGTATGTATTCTTAGCTTCACAACTAAGTTTTCAATCTTTAACACTTTTTAACTCCTATATTAAATGGTTTGATAAATATGGATTTTTTCTCCCGCTGTCCGGAGTTTTCCAATCATACCAACATGTTTCTAGTCTGATCCCTCCAAAATAAAACATCAAGTAATTTCCGCACAAATCAATACTAATATTTTTAGTAATTTATATGAAAGATCACAAAATATTTTTCACATTTGTTTTATCGTTTGTAATTGAACTGATATGATGAACAATACTTATTTATTTAAGGAGGCCAAAGCCTGGGTAAAGCGTAAAAGCGGACCGGATGAAGTAGTAAGGATTATTCCTGCTATAAAAACTGAAGGGAAAGTATTGAGTTATGAATTATTTGTTGCCTATGACAACCCGGATTATTTAGGCCGGATATTATTTGACGCTCAGGGCTACTGGATATATGATGGCAATGAATTTAGTGTAACCGAACAGGAACAACTGGCAAAGTTTATCAGCAACTATGTGGAGGTTATTTAGGTAAAATCAAATAGCAGCTATGGAATATGTTCTCCGCTGTCCGAAGCTTCCAGCTTCAGACCAATATGCTTGTAGTCTCCCACTACAGCAACGAAAAAAGCCCCCCGCCTGGCAGGGAGCTACTCATTAACACTAAAGCCCAATCAAAACTTTCAGTGTTGCACAAAATTAGCCGGGGACCATCAGCAAAAATTGGAAAAACCCGAACAGATCTATTTTTTGAAAGCCAGCAGATATGCCGTTTTATCGAATTTTGCAGGGGACATACCGACAATGGACTGAAAGGTATTAATGAAATGTGCCTGGTCGTAAAAATTATTCTCAAGCGCAAGGCTGCTGAGCAGTATATGCGCCTGTCGTGGATAAGCGATGTCATCAACCGCGTTACGAAGCCTGAGAATAATGGCGAATGCTTTAGGGCTGAGCCCTACATGTTGTTTAAACTGTTTCTGAAGCTGCCTTTCTGAACAGCCAAGTTGCGCGGCAAGGTTGCCGACAGTAAGGGCACCACCTGCGCCGGCCAGTAAAAGGCAGGCCTGCTGTATCAGGAAAGTGTTTTTGTTGTGCCGAAAATGATCAACGAAAGCCCGGTGTACAGCCAGGGTGATTGCCGGGTTATTAAGTATGTCAATATTGATCACAGGATCTGTAAGCGGAACTACCTTGTCGGTATAAGTTGACAGAGGAGCTTTGCTGAAGTGAACGGGTGCCCAGGCAAAAAGCTGCACCATGATGGCTTTTGTATGAGGCAATAGGTTTACGGTGATACTCCCGGTAAGCTGCCCAACGAAATAGACACCCGGACTAAGCAAAGTATCTGTAAGCCGGGTTTTGACCAATATACCGTTACCCCTGATAAAAGCAATGGTAAAGCAACCGTTTGGTAATACAGCGCGTTCCCCGGTTTCCAGTCTGCTACCGGAATTATCGAGCGTCCAGAGTTTTTTAATAAAGGCAGAAAGCGGACTGCGAACCTGATATTCAGAATAAAAAGGCATACTGATAAGACGCCAGATTTTTGGGGATGTTACATGATATAGCAACAGTATAGAACAAAAAAATCCGCTATCTGATAGTTTACCTACCCGGCTTAATTCCGTATATTTCCAATAGTTATTATCAACACACAGGTGAAATTCTTAACATACGTGATAGCTAATTGATCTCAACATGAAATTTATCTTTACTATTTTCATGTTGTTTATGGCTACTTACACCGCTATGGCGCAAACTGCGAAAGTAGATACCTCTTACATAAAGACTTATGAACAAAAAATATTGCTGCAAGGGTATGTATCAACCAATACTATTCAGGTTGTAAATGGCAGTAAAACTTACAATGCCAATTATCCGCTAAATGTAGGTTTCGGCTTTGCTCTCAAAAACACCATTATTAATGCTACTTATGATTTTGGATTAATACCGCTAAAAGGTAAAGAATATGGCAAAACAAATCTGAATGATCTTCAGATCCATAATTACAGCACTCATTTTATGCTTGACATATTTCTGCAAAAATATAGCGGCTTTTATAGCGGCGGCTTATACAATCAACCTATTACCCTTTACCCCAACCTTTCGGTTTCTCAAGTTGGCGCAGAGGGAAGCTATGTTTTTAATGGCAATCAGTTTTCGGGTAAAGCAGCCTTTGAGCAAAGCGAAAAACAACTTATCTCAGCCGGAAGCTTTATTATAGGCGGTGGTGTTTATTTATATAGGGTGGGTTTGGACAGCAATATGTTAATTGCGGGCAACCGTTCGGTTCGTGATTTGCAACTGGGCCTTAATCTGGGCTATGTCTACTCCTGGGTGCTTGGAGATTTTTGGTTATTATCAGGAATGGCAAAAATAGGAGCTAATGGTGGAAACCAACAACAATACGCCGGCACCGGAAATCTTAAGATTTATCCCACTGCTTTTGCCAGAGGATCGGCAACCTATGCAAAACCTAACTGGGCCGTTTCATACCTTATGCTGATTAATGATAAATCGGTATATGCATTCGGAAATAGGTTCGATATAGCCTCAATAAATTTTCAACTTTCGTATGTAAGGCATTTGAATAGTATTTTTAAGAGGAAGAAGAATATTTAGTGTTTAAGTAATTTCAATTCCGGATGATTTCAAGTTAATATTTTCTCTCCTGCCTAAAATTTCAAAGCCACGCAGCCAAAGGACCACGCGACTTTGAAATGTATTAACCAATCAATTATGCAGAATTTCATTCATTACAAGTAATCCGTTAGCATCGTCTGTGAAATACAGCGAATAGATTTTCCCTGCCTGCAGATCATTAAAACTAAAGGTTCCTAAATTTTTCCCCGAAACTAAACCTATCAATTGTACGGAAAAGGTTCCCGGGTCAACATATATATAACCACTGGCAATATTTCTGCTAACGTCGTTAACAAGGGTACTACCTGTGGAATTTTTAATAACCACATCAGACGGCGCGTTATCACTTAAATGGATAAACTTAATCTTTACTTTTCCATCGTTAGATGCACCCAAATCATCCTGAAAAGCTTTCACTCTTGCCGAAGAGCCTTTCCCAACCAAATAAACCGTGAAACTTACACCATTAGCAGTATAAAGTGAACCGGTTGCATAATCAGAGTTTGTTCCGTCAGGCTTAAACTCCATAACCATATTCTTTCCCGAAGGAGCGTTAATGTAAGCCGATACGTCAGTAAAATTAAGCCCGCCGCTTACCAGTACCGAATTTGCCAGTGTAAAGCTCTGCGGTCCGGCGGTAGCCGAAGCATTTACAACTTTAATATTAAATTGCCCGGAAGCATCGATAGTATTTTTTTTGCATGATGAAAGGCCACCAGCTATTATCATGAATGCAAGGCCCGCAAAAAGACTTTTATAAATTGAGATTGTTTTCATTTTTTTTTGATCTGTTGATTAATGTTTAATTAATGATGTTGAGCAATGCATGCTACATATACTTCACTTTAATATCAATTGTAGGATAAGTTTTCAGGTTAACCTTAAAATCGTCGAAGGTTGGTTTTTTTAACTTTTCCATGAAGAAATTGGAGAACCCGAATCCTTCTTTAGGAATACCGATCAAATTTTTGTCGATTTTACCATTCCCATTTTCGTCGTCCACTAAGGTGATGCCATAAACGCCTGCTTCCAATCCACATTTTACCGTTAAGCTGCCGTTCGATAAATCCTTTTTGTCGAATAGGAATGTTTTGCAAGGCTTTTCGGCATCATAACTGGCCTGGTCTTTAAAAACAGTCAAAACAAGTTGGCCCCTGGCTGATCTGATACCGGTGATTTTCACCTCAGTTTCCTTATTCTGCTTATAGGAAGAAAGGAAAATCATGAGCGCACCTGCAACAAGGTGTATGCCCCATAACATTGTTCTTTTCATAGTTTTAAAACTTAATTTGATATTAATTAAGCCGAAAGTAAATGCATCCATCATGGCATCCTATGAGAAACCCGGTGAAGCGGGCATAATAACACCTGACCGTTGAGATTTAAGGTTTGAAAAAACGCTTTGGGGCTGCTGACAATGATGATCATCATCTATAGCCCCCCCCCGCTGTCCGAAGTTTTTAAATCGGACCACTATGCCTGTAGTCTCCGACTACATAAACGCCCTAAACCAATAGCTAAGTCCTATTTGATATGCAGCAGGTGATTTTATTCATTTCAAATACTGATCTTTAGGAATCCGTGAACAACATTTGTAAAATATGTTAATAGAGTTTATCACTCAGCCACAATTTAGCTTTTTGACAGCCTTTGCCGAAGCGTTGCATGTGCCTGTGGTTAACAACGAGCTGCAAATCCCCGCTTCACTTGGCGAGGGTTTCGTGCGCCGGGTTGACCTTAATGATGATTTCCGTTTGCTGATACACCGCTACCGGCTCGACCAGGAACTGATATTAAAACGTGTTGGTTCAAAGGATCCGGCAAGCTTTATCAGCGTAATTTTTTATAACAATGAAGAGCCGGTAAGCCTGGTTACTGATGATGAGGAACAACACAATTTCAGCCGGTATAATGATATGGCGATCCAGATCGCCTCTAACAATTTTGATTCTGTGATCACTTTCCCGGCTAATACCGAGATCTATTATACTGTAATAGGGCTCAGCACTTCCCGCCTGAAAACGTTGCTGGAACTCCGTCAGCCCGATGCCTTGATCGATGCCATTGTGAACCCAAAAGAATCCTTCCTTTTTTATGAAAGCATGGGCACTGAAACACAAATGACACTCCGACAGCTATCAGAACCGCAGGCAGAGAACGGACTAGCCGGTTTTTACTACCGGATCAAAGCGGAATCGTTATTGTTCGATGTATTTAATCAGCTGCATAATCGCCAGCAGGCTCGGCATAGTCCGGTTAATAAAGCCGATGCGGAAAAGCTCTTTTTGATCAGGGAAGCTATACTCAGCGATCTTGGTCAGCCGCCCAGCCTGCCCGGGTTGGCTAAACTGGGCGGCATGAGCGAAACCAAAATGAAAGATCTGTTCCGGCAGGTATTTGGCGATAGCATCTACAATTACTACCAAACAGCCCGAATGGAAGAAGCAGCCTATCTGCTCAGGCACAAAAATTATTCAGTAAGCGAAGCGGGGTACCAACTGGGTTTTAGCAATTTGAGTCACTTTACCCGGTTATTCGAGCGGCACCATCAGCAGAAGCCCAAAAAATACGCTTTGGGCGGATAGGACTATTTTTCGGGCGTGGCGCGCTATTTTAAAATTCACTTCCTGCGGACCTTTGACATATCATTTAAAACATAAAAACAAACGATATGAAAAAGTTATTGATGCCCTATAGTAGCCCGGCACTGAATTTGAAAAACCATTTAGTAATGGCCCCCATGACCCGCAGCCGTGCAATCGGCAACCTGCCCAATGCACTGATGGCTGAATATTACAGCCAGCGCAGTGGTGCGGGATTGATCATCACCGAAGGTACTGCCCCTGCTCCTGAAGCTTTGGGTTATGCCCGTATCCCCGGTATCTTTTCATCTGAACAGATCGAAGGCTGGAAACTGACAACTTCGGCCGTACATAAAAACAACACCAAAATATTTCTGCAACTCATGCATACCGGCCGTATTGGTCACCCCGCTAATTTGCCTGAGGACGTACAAGTGGTAGGCGCATCGACTATTGCAGCAGCCGGGCAGATGCATACCGACATAGCTGGCATGCAGGATTATCCTGTTCCTGTGGCGTTATCTACCCTAGGGGTACAGAATGTGATCAGCGGATATGTTAGCGCCGCAAAAAATGCGATTGCCGCAGGTTTTGATGGTGTTGAACTACATGCCGCCAATGGCTACCTGATTGAGCAATTCCTGAACCCGAACGTAAATAACCGTACAGATATTTATGGTGGCAGTATGGAAAACAGGGCCAGGTTTGCGATAGAAGTGGCGCAACGCGTAGCTGATGCTATCGGTAAAGAAAAAGTGGGGGTCAGGATCTCACCAAACTCCACCCTGGGCGACCTGCAAGCCTATGATGCCGATACCACACAGGAAACTTATATTCATTTGAGCAGGGAGTTTAACCGTATCGGCCTTGCTTATGTACATATTAGCATAAATCCGCAGATACCTGCACAAACCTTAGCAGCTATACGTACCGAATTTGAAGGAACACTGATCTATTGTAACACCTATACTGCCGAAAAAGCCGAAGCAGAGCTAAACAATGGAGATGCGGACCTCATCGCCTTTGGCAGAGCCTTTTTGGCCAACCCCGATCTGGAGCAGCGTATTATTAACGGAACAGAGTTGAACGCACCGGATTTTACAACCTTGTATACACCTAGCTCTAAAGGATACACCGATTATCCAGTCTTGTTCAATTAATTTCTGATCCACCAGGAAAAATTATTTAACCTTTTAATTCTTAATAAAATGGCACTTTCTGAAGAAGTATTGCAAACTATTGCCTTTGCCGAAGCGCATGGCTACGATAAATTGAACCGTTTCCCCGCTAAACAAACCAGGGAAATGATGAAGCTGGCACCACCGAACCCAAATCCCACACCGGTAGCGCAGGTGATCAACACCATCACCGCAAAAGATAATATCCCGATCAGGATCTATATTCCAGAAGGTGATGGGCCATTTCCGGTGGTATCCTATTTTCATGGCGGTGGCTTTGTGTTGATGAGTTTGGATACGCATGATGAAATTTGCCGGCAGATCTGTGCAAACACAAGCGCGGTGGTGATGTCGGCAGATTATAAGCTGGCACCCGAGCATCCTTATCCCGCAGGCCCGGAAAGCTGTGTTACAGCTACGCTTTGGATGATTGAAAATGCACATCGCTATCAAGGCATACCTGAACGCATGGCTGTAGCCGGCGACAGTGCAGGAGGATACATGGCCCTGTATGTAGCACAAAAGCTGACTGCCGCAGGCGTTAAGCTTAAAGCCCAGTTCGCTACCTATCCTGTAACCGATCATTACACCGCCGATCATCCCTCATGGGATGAAAACAGGAAAGGATATGTACTCACTGCTCAATTAATGCAATGGTTTTGGGATAGCTTTTTAATAGACCCGGCCGGTTTTGAAGAAGCTTCTATTTTAAGATCAAAGGATTTTTCGGGTTTACCCCCTGCTTTAATGATGACCGCAAACTACGATCCGCTTCGCGACGAGGGGAAAGCCTATGCCGACAAACTAAAGGCAGTCGGGGTAGATACTGTGTATAAAAACTACGAAAACACACATGGGTTTTTCGGCATGGGCACTATGGGGCAGGAAGCCATGCGTATGGCCAGCGAATTTTTAAAAGCTAAGCTCAATAGTTAGGGATCATTTGACCGCAATTCCGAAGTAAAGTGATCAATGACTTCACATTGTTAGATTGAATATATAACCTGTATCTATAACCGGGGAAAATTGTAACTTAGGATTAAGTTTTTAACCTCTATGCATTTTCCCAGGCCGCTCCCTTATCTTATCTCACTTCTTGTGGTATGGCTTTGCTATAGCCAGGCACAAGGGCAGTCTGTGCTGATACGGCAGGAACAGCACAGACTGCCTTTCATAAAAGATAGTATCAGCCAGGTCAACAGCCTAAACCGGATAGGAATGCTCTACCATCTGAAAAATCCCGACAGTTGTTTTTATTATGGGATGAAAGCTAAAACTATAGCTATCAGGTTACATTACCGCAAGGGGGTAACAGATGCGGACAATGTAATTGCTACAGCACTTTTTCTGAGGGGGTTGAGCAGGGAGTCATTGCAATTATTCAGCACGGTACTGCATGATTACCAACAGGAGTCAGATACGGCAAATATAGCTCAGGCACTTATGAACATGGCTACCGTATATGCCAGTATTACTGATACTACCCAGGCTAAAATACTTTCCCGCCGGGCCATCCAAACGGGCCGCAACCTGAAACAGGACAGCATCATGAGCCTGGTATATGCTAATTATTGTATGCTCAATGGCGCACTTTCTGATGACAGTGTACGGTATTACCTGGATAAATCACAGAAAATTGCACTACGTTACAAAGATCAGCGGATGCTGATTGCCATACTGCAGATACGGGCGGGTATGCTGCTTAATAAAAATCTCAAAAAGGAGGCCTTGCCACTGATCATTCGGTCCTTATCCGAAGCGAGGAATGCCGGAATGGAATATCTTCAAGCCAACTCGCTGGAGCTGTATGCCGCTTATTATTCGGACAAACCCGATAGTGTACGGAGTTATTATGACCGTATCTATCAGCTGGCGCAGGAAAAGGGGTACATTTTTCTAAGGGTCCCAGTATTAAAAGTCGTTTTAACCTATACCGAAATGGCTGGCAAT
The DNA here is from genome assembly GCF_900105165.1 of Mucilaginibacter mallensis. Lineage (NCBI taxonomy): Bacteria > Pseudomonadati > Bacteroidota > Sphingobacteriia > Sphingobacteriales > Sphingobacteriaceae > Mucilaginibacter > Mucilaginibacter mallensis. The sequence goes on along the minus strand of NZ_LT629740.1, from coordinate 5,914,248 downwards.
AAAGATAAGATCATTGCCGTTCACCGTTTACTGGAAGCAGCGCTGACAGCAGAGAATGAAAACCAGAAAAAATTCATTGGCGACTATATCAAATATAATGCGATACAGGATGATAACATATTGCTGGAAACCAATAATAAAAATAATAAGACTGAAATATTTCTGCTGATTACGGGTTGCCTGGTAAGTATTATGCTGATCATTTTCATTTACCGTCTATATAAGCTCTCCCGCCATTTAAACAAGCAGATTAGCGAACAGAACAGCAATATGCAAAAAACGCTGATTGACTTGGAGCAAAGCCAGGCAGATAATACCCGGATGATGCAGATCGCGGCGCATGATCTTCGCAATCCCATTGGCGGTATTACTTCTATAGCCGCTCTTATGCTGGATGATGACGACCGTTCAACAGAAGACCGGATGATGCTGGAACTGATCAAAACTTCGGGACAAAACTCTTTAGAACTGGTTAGCGACCTGCTCCAGGTACATACAAAGGTTGAAGAACTAAAAAAAGAACATGTTGACCTCTCCCTTATGCTCCATTATTGCGTGGGTCTGATGCATTATAAGGCAGAAGCAAAGGGACAGCAACTTAAATTACATACCACACCTGTTACCTTGTCGGTTAACCGGGAAAAGTTGTGGCGGGTAATAAGTAATTTAATTGCCAATGCTATAAAATTCAGCCCCAGCGGTGCTGACATCTATGTAGATGTACAGGAACTGAATGGCCGTGTGCTAATCACCGTGGAAGATCATGGCATCGGGATTCCTATTGAAATGAAGGACAAAATATTTGATATGTTCACCGAAGCAAAAAGAGCCGGAACAGCCGGTGAACAACCATTTGGCTTAGGATTGGCCATCTCCAAACAAATAGTGGAAGCACATGGGGGTAGGATCTGGTTTGAGAGCAAATCAGGTAACGGAACAACTTTCTTTGTAGAGCTGCCCATACTTTAAAGTATAGCAGATTTAGACTTATACATTATTGGGGGCAACTTAAAATTGAATGGTTATCAACCCTGATAGGATTACTTAAACGATAAAGCCCTCAGCAATTAATCCGAGGACTTTTAAGTGGTGTTATTGTACATATATCGAACCATTTCCTTTTAGATTTACGTTCATGGTTCAACATGCCAATAAACTGATTTTTACTTCAGTGCAATTAATATTCCAAGCTCCATTATACAAAAAGTGTAGTCGCAGACTACATGCCTAATAATTCGTAGACGAAAGTCTACGAACAGCGGGGGTTAAAATATTTAGTAGTAATGGATAATATATGGCAAATATATTGTTCCGTTAGTGATTACATTTAGTTAATTGCAATTTAAATAAAAATTGCTTTATAATCTATATCCTTTCTTTTGAAAAAGAGAAAGAATAGATACCTAAACATCATATGAAAAAAATTCTCTTCAGTATATTTGTAATATGCCTGTCTTTCAACGCCATGGCGCAGTTTATTTTGCCTACAGATTTGGGTGAAGGTTTCATTAGCATAAAAATATCATGGCTTCCTTTTTCCGACACGGTAAAATTAAGTACTGAATATCAGGATTTCATGACTTTTGATTATCATGTCTATCATAATAAGGTATTTAGGCAGGGCTCCCAAAAGTTCATTTCCACAGATAGCACTAAACGCCAAATGGAGTTGCCAAATAAGACCAAAATGGAAAGTACACTAACCGCGAGTGTTGTTATTCCGACCTATTTACTTGATTGGGAAAACAAAACTGTGTATACATATTTCACCCAACAAAACAAACTGTATTTATCAGAAGACTCTCTAAAATACAACTCAGATGAAATGTTTTACAAAAGCCTTTTCTTGTTTAAAAGCAAGAAACATCTTTTAATTGACACCATTAATCAAAAGGTAATTATTCTATGTGGAATTCAGTGTTACGTTGCTCGCTATAAACATTCCGATAAAGGCAACTGGCTTCGGTTTGTTTATACTGCTAAAAAGCAATCTTTATATTCTCCCATAAATGGATTTTTCGATGCTGATTTCAAATATCAGGTTATGAGCATTGATGTCGAAAATCAAGCTAACGTTAAAGATACACTAAAAATAACAGCAATATTTAGGATGGAGGTTACTTCAATAAATAACGACAGACAAAACCTTGACTTATTCAAGCTTCCGCATAATACACCAATCTTAAAACAAGTACCCAATTCAGAAATGTATAAAAATCCGTAATCTAACTTAAACCAAATCAAAAATGACAAAATCACTTCTCATCGTTTCCATGGTATGTCTTACAATTTTTTCTTGCAAAAAAGGATTTGACAAACAATTCAACCAGCCGGCTTTCAGAATCATATTACAAAGCAAAACTTGAAAAAATGGTCAGTCTGACCCCGATATCAGATACTACTGGAAAACACTTAAACCCGATGAAATTTAAAAGCTTTAAAGAAATGTACGATGCTTTTAAATTTGTTGAAACCGGACAGACTTTTACAAAAAACAGACTCTGTTAAGGGACAGGTTGTCAATGTTAAATCGAATATTGTCCAATTAGAGGATATACAATCCACAATTATTGACTTTACCTTTGCTCCTCTCGATGCTGCACAAGTCCCCGGCTTATTCCATGCACAATTAAATGATTTATACAATGTTAGTTTTTCAGCAGGATACACCTTGGTCACAGCTCCCAATTCATATGAGGTACAGGGACTTAAAGCTGTTGCAAGCAATTATTCTCTTACTTACGGCGGCCCAGCTGCGATAACTGCAAGGTCTAGCATTGTTTCTCCAGGTACTTACGGCGGAACTGTAAAGTCAATTATGCAAGGTTCTGGCGTTGTGGAAAATACCACATATTCTATAACAGTAAATGCTGTGGCAACCTATGGTTGTACAGCTCCAGCAGCGCCTAATGGTCTAGCTACTTGTACTCATACGCTAACCGGAGCCTCTTCCGGAGTAGCAGGAGGGGGCGGCAGCGGTACACCTCCTAACTAAAACCCATTTGATACTTGTTTAATAACGTTATATGTCGATGCTGATCCATTAAAGATCAATATTCAGCTCATAGCAGTACTAACCCTCGCTATCCGAAGTTTCCAACTTCGGATGACTATGCTCGTAGTCTGCGACTACACTAAAAAAGAAAAGCCCGATATTTTTATCGGGCTTCGTGGGAGTTACTGGGTTCGAACCAGTGACCCTCTGCTTGTAAGAGCGAGGAATATATCTTGCAACTAATTATCTATCAGAACGTTAATCCATAATCCTGAATTTCTGTAACACATTTGTAAAGCAGAAATTCAATACACTAAGATAAGAATTTTTGTTCATATGGCCAAGTTTGAAGATTCAAAATATGTATAAACGATCCCATTTTGCCATTTTCCCGTTCTTTTACACTGTCTACTATTATTAGTATACACATGAGTTTCTTTTTCCCTAAACATCCCTTTGCATTAATTGCAGAATATAAATATCTTCAAATGCGTTTTAAAATGTTTTTCATTCACATTCGTCTTAACAATTAAAGACCTGTATGGGAATTATTGCAAAACTAATTAGCAGCATTTTAAATAAGGCAAAGATAAGTTACAAAGCGCAACTTACGCCTGACGCCTACCACATTCAGTTAAAAGGTGTCACCATTCAGCAAGCCGATTTTATACCTGGAAATTTTCTACGGGTATTTGTGGGAAAAAACAAGGATCTGGCATTTAAGGATAATATCCGTAGTTATTCCGTCTGGAAGTTGGACAAAATCGAGGGAACACTCGACCTGGTTGTTTGTGTACATTCAAACGGTCCGGGTTCCGCTTGGGCAATGAACTGCGCGGTTGGCGATGAGGTGGCTTTCGGCTGGCACAAAAGCAGTTTAGCTGTTGACAATGCTGCCGATAACCATCTGTTTATAGGCGATTCATCGGCTTTAGGCCATTTGTATGAAATGAACCGTAGTTTATCAAACGGTAGCCGTGTTCAAAGCATTATTTATAGCCCCGATAAAAAAAATCTTTTCGAGGATATTGACAATACCCGACCATTTGAATTTTATAATTTCGCCGACAATGCAGGTGCCCATATACTGAAAAAAATACCGGACTTAATCCGGAACTTTTCGCCAAATAGCATGGTTTACGTCGCAGGTGATAGTCGTGTATGCATTCAGGTACACAACTATTTTCGTAAAGAATTAAAGTGGGATGCCCGTCGCATAAAAGCCAAGCCATTCTGGAACCCGTTGAAAAAAGGATTGGAGTAATTGAATTAAGTGATTTGACATATAAATTTCCCCCTCGGCTTGCATTCAATTATTGTAAAAATGTTTCCTTTTTCCGGTATTTCGTATACGTTTCCAAACAGGTGGCTGAACTAAATTTGTCTTATTAAAACAAAAAACATGTCAAAGACAATTTTTATAACGGGTGCATCCCGTGGGTTTGGAAAAATATGGGCAGAAGCCTTTTTAGATCGTGGCGACAAAGTAGTTGTTACTTCGAGAAATTTAAGCAGTTTAAAAGACTTAGCGGAAAAATATGAAAGCGCGGTACTGACTTTGGAACTGGATATAACGGATAGAGAAGCATGTTTTGCTGCGATAGCGAAAGCAAATGTTCATTTCGGCAGCATTGATGTGGTGATCAATAATGCTGGCACAGGCGTGGTTGGCACAATAGAAGAATTAAGTGAAAAGGAAGCAAGAGATATTATTGACGCCAACCTGTTTGGTACCTTGTGGATCACCCAGGCTGTGTTACCGATACTTAGGGCTCAGGGGAGTGGCCACATTTTGCAGTTATCCAGTGCTCTTGGCATTTATGCATTTCCTACAGTGGGGATCTATAGCGCGTCGAAATTTGCTGTAGAGGGACTCAGCGAAGCACTGGCTCAGGAAGTAAAAGGATTGGGTATTCATATAACAATCGTAGAACCTAACGGATATGCGACTGATTTCAATAATTCTTCAGTTAAGAGCATTTCCATACCGGCATATGATAGCATGAAGGCCGAATTATATGCCAACCCCGAGTTTAAGGCGGCAGATGCTTATGGAGACCCTCAAGCTACTTCAGAAGCAATTCTACTACTGGTAGACTCCCCAAATCCTCCGTTGCGGTTGATACTTGGAAAAAAGGCACTTCCTTTAGCCAAATATATTTATGCAGAAAAGTTGACCAGCTGGGAAACCTGGAAAGATGTTTCTGTTAAGGCGCATGGTTTGTAATCGCCATAAATATTCTAACTTTAATTATCTGTCAGCCTGCGTTCAGGCATAGGCTGACTTTATTTCTCAAACTATGCATTTTAAAAGCTTGGGCGATGTACATCGCTGTAATAATTATTCCGAGCCGGAAAATCCTTTGATTACGCTTTTCAAGTGTAATCCGTTACGCATTGTGAGCAGCTACGAGGTAACTACTGATTTTTTTATTATTGCTTTTAAAAAGTTTCGCTCCGGGGAAATCAGGTACGGGAAAACCAATTACGATCATGGAAGTGGATCGATGTATTTCCTAAAGCCAAACCAAACGATAGCAATGAAAGATGTAGCCCTGGATGGTGAGGGCTTCGAGATCTGGTTTCATGAAGATTATTTAAGCGGTCATCCGCTGCATTCCGAGATCAGAAAATATAGCTATTTCAATTATGAGCTTAACGAAGCCCTGCATATTTCTGCAAAAGAAGAACAGATCATATGGGAGCTATATGCGAAAATAGCAATTGAGTACGATAATAATCAGGATGAGTTTACGAGGGATATCATCCTTGGCCACATTGAATCCATCCTTAAATACTCAATGCGTTTTTATAAGCGTCAGTTTATTAATCGTTTTATACTTTCCGGCACTACTGTTACCAAGTTCAATCAGGCGTTGGCTGCCTATTTTGAAAAAGGCTTGTTGCAGAAAAAAGGATTGCCAACCGTCGCCCTGTTTGCTGATGAATTGAACCTGTCTCCACGGTATCTGAGCGATCTGTTGAAGCAGGAAACGGGGAAGACGGCGATGGATCTGATACAGATTTTCCTGATTTCGGAAGCAAAAAATTTACTTTATCAGGGCAATCACACCGTTAACGAAGTCGCGTATCTACTGGGTTTTGAACATCCGACTTACTTTTCACGTTTATTTAAAAGGGAGGCTGGTTTGAGTCCTAACCAATTCAAAAAGCAACAATTTAATTAATCAATAAATCTACTAAATACTCAGGGAGCGATACTCCATTAAAATATGCCTTGTAATTCTTCCAGTTTAATCTAAAATGGGCACGATTCTTTATAGGAAACTAACCTTGTTTCTAACCTAATGAGCGTCAATGATATATTTCGCTGTTATTCCTGACTCATCGAATTACTCACTGCAATTTTTTACCTGTTGTAAATCAATGTCTAATTGTTTTTTACCCCAATCATGTAAATGATTTATAAATGGGATTAATTCCTGACCTGTGTCACTCAATGAGTATTCCACTTTAGGCGGAACTTCATGATACATTTTCCGGATGATCAATTGATCATCTTCCAGTTCCCTTAACGTTTGCGTTAGCATTTTAGTCGTAATATCAGGCAGGGTCCTACTCAGTTCTCCATAACGCAATACTGTTTTTAAGCTGAGATGCCAAAGGATACGGCCTTTATATTTACCGCCTATCCGCTTAAAAGCATATTCCACACCACAATTCTGTATACACTCAGGCATTTCTGATTTATTTTTCATTATTAATTCTATGTATTGTATTGATAATCAACAATAGATACTTTTTAGTATGTAGCATACAAATAAGTATATACTTGCCAAAAGTAATCAATAGATCTAACTTTATGGCTAATTAATAGCAGAAATGGATTTAAAATCAGAAAATAAAATAGCAGTGATGAAGGCGATCCGCCAGCATGAGTTTGGCGGCCCCGAAGTATTGCGGTACGAGGATGCCCCTATCCCCGAATTGAAGCCGGGTGAGCTCCTTGTTCGTGTTCTCGCAGTAGGTATCAATCCACCGGACTTATACCTGCGCGACGGCTACAAGATGTTGCCCCCTGAATGGCAGCCAAAAGTGCAATTTCCGGTAATCCTTGGAACAGACATTTCGGGTGTTGTGGCGGCGGTAGCCGATGATGTCAGAGAATTCGCTGTAGGCGACGAAGTATATTCCATGGTCCGCTTTCCCGGCGGGCTTGCTGGGGACAGCAGGGCTTATGCCGAGTACTTAAGCGTACCCGCGTCGGAAGCTGCGCTAAAGCCAGCCGGAATCGATCATATTCATGCCGCCGGAGCGCCAATGTCGTTGCTCACGGCCTGGCAGTTCATGATCGAGCAAGGTCACAACGTACAGAACCCGCTTCAGCCGAACCAGCATGTACCAGTTCCGCTTGAAGGCAAGACCGTCCTCATCAACGGAGCTGGCGGAGGCGTTGGGCACTTTGCGGTGCAGCTTGCCAAATGGAAGGGTGCGCATGTTATTGCAGTAGGTTCAGGTAAGCATGAAGCACTATTACGCGAGCTGGGCGCTGATGAATTCATCAACTACAACACAACTTCCGCCAATGAGGTAGTGCAGGATATAGACCTTGTGGTCGATGCAGTTGGCGGCCCTACGACAGGTCGATTCCTGCGTACGCTCAAACGAGGTGGTGCTTTGTTTCCGATTTTCCCTTTGGGCTTTTCGGCAACAGAGGAAGCAGAAATTTTGGGCGTAACTGTCTCGTCAACTCAGGTACGTTCGAGCGGTGCACAGCTTGCAGAACTTGCCCGCTTGCTGAATGAGGGAACGCTACGTGTAGTTATAGACAGCAAGTTTCCACTTGCAGATGCGCGTAAAGCACACGAGCGCGCGGCACAGGGGAACATTCAGGGCAAAATAGTACTTACTGTCGCCTAATAAAGAAAATGTTGATGACATAAATTCAAAGATTAATTGTCATTTCACGATTAAGAGGCCGTCTCAAAATCGAGGCGGCCTTTATTCCCAAAAAATTAAAATATGAACATTAAAGAAGTTGAGGATAGAATTTCCCTGAGAGAACTGATTGACAACGTTTCGATCCTGGGGGACAAAAAAGATTTTAATGCTCAGGTGCAACTGTTTGCTGAAAATGCAGTATCGAAAACTTTCGCCGGAGGTAAAGTAATTTTAATGCTGAAAGGCCGGAAAGAAATGGCAGCAGCATTTGGCGATTTTCTTAAAGATGTAGAAACTATATACCACTTTAACGGGCAGCAGGTGGTGACTATAGAAGGTGATCAAGCTACCGGTACCTGTTATTGTATGGTTACGTTAATTGGCAATGAAGATGGCAAACATATGAAGACCACCATCGGCGCTATTTACCAGGATGATTATGCCCGAATAGACAACCGTTGGCTTATCGTTAAACGGATAGGAAACTTCGATTGGCAGGAAAAACGCGAATTCAATCACTAATTTTAGTTAAACACAATCTACCGGGTACTAACTTCTTTTTGAGCTTGTAGCTGTAAACTGTTAAACTTAGTTAGTTAAATAATTCTAAATATAAAACCTAAAACTACAAAAAAATGACCGGTTCAAATAGCTTCGGGGTTTATTTTCTGTATCGCTAAAAAATGGACTAGTTGCTGGCTTTTATCCCAGCTTTTTTAAATACATTCTCTTTGGCGATGGCAAACGGCAATGAAAGGTTTGCCAGTACCCATTCATGAAAATCCTTTATATTAAACATATCCCCTAATTTAGCCTGTAATTCAGCCTTCCATTGGGCTATTTGTGCAGCACCATAATTGTAGGTAATGGACTGAACCGACCAGTGCCTTACCCTTTGAATTTCGCGCATGGCAATATCATCCTGGTTATTGACATGTTTTTTCCAGAAAGCTAGCGCTTGCTGATCCGTCCAACCATAATAATTTACTCCAATATCCAATGGGATTCTTACCGCTCTGATCACATTCCATTCCCAGTGGCCGAGCTCATCATATGGCGTTTTGTAAACACCAAGTTCCTTACCATATCTTTCCACGTAGGCCCCCCATCCTTCAGCGGAACCTACGTAAAAAAAAAGGTCCTGAACCTTACTATGAGGCTCCTGTTTATCTATGGAAGTTTGATAATGATGCCCGGGTATCGCTTCATGAAGAAAAAGCCATCCGAACTGCCTGCTATTATAGGGCTTATCTGATAAGTTGTAATAAAATGTTCCGTCTCTGTAAAAACCAGGCGTGTGCACCACCAATTCCTTCGGCCCCTGTTTAATTTTTACTAACGGAATTTGATGGGGGTAAAACAAGACGTTCAACCTGCTGCCTATATTTTCCCGGGTTTGTTCAAAACGTTTCTGAATAATCGCCGAATCATTTATCAAAAATTCCGCGCTGTTAATTTTACGGTAAAAAGCAATTGAATCCAGTCCGGTTTGCCGGCGAATAAGGTTGATGTGTGTGTTTGCATCAGCTACTTCATTCATTCCAAACTTAAAAATTTCATCCGGAGTAACATCTGCACCCAGCCACCTCTTTAACAGATAAGCATACCAGGCTTTGCCGTCTGGAATGGCAGCCATATTATCGTCGAGCACTGTCGCTGGAGAATAGGTTAACCACTTTGTTTCCAATTCCAGCCTTTCCAGGTTCATTGTCGTTTCGAACTTTATCTGAAGATAGTCCTGTCGCTGAGCGGCTGAAAGTGCAGACACATTATATTGACGCAACTGATCTTTGATACTATTAAAAAATACGAGTTCTTTTTTGATGGTATCCTTTGGTTCTATCTCTTTCAGATCATCGATGTAGCCCTGCGCTAATCCTGGTATTGGAAGAGCTTGGTAACCAATAACAAAATTATGGGTAAAGGTGTCGAAACTTGGTTGCGGGTTCGGATTAAACAAAGAACAAGCGGTAAAAATTAAGGCGGCGTGAATTTTCATGAAGTAATATAAGGTGGATAAATACGTAAATCCCGTGCTTTATACTCGCAAGGGCTCAATATGGACAGCTATTTTGTTTATTTGACTAAGTATTACACTTCTCGTTACATAAAAAACACCATTCAAATAAATCATTATAACCAATCCTTGGTTGTTTACAGATCGAGTCTGAATCGTTTTTTAACATTGTGGATTCCCGAACAATACCTTTTACTCAGTGTTTTTATCCGTACCGTTTTGAATCGTTATTCCATCAAGATTCTCTACCCTCGTGACCATTCCCCAGCCTTCCAGCGGGCTGGCTATTCCGATGAGCAATTCATTATTCCCCTGTTTAAGCGGAACTTCCAGAACATAGTTGGAGACATCTACTCGGCCTCCAGGATTCATTTGATACCGGTTACCCGCTCCGTTTCTTCCATTATACAAGGAGCGGCCATTAATGAACACATAAACTTCTTTGTTGAAACCAAAATCTATCGTAAGGTTACGTTTAATATCAGATTTGACGGTTGTTTTAAGCCAGACGTACCGGTTTCGTTTTGGATAACTGGTGAATTCGTCTCCCTCAAATCTCCGGCTCAGATTAATAATCCCGCGGCGCTCTGCGGTTATGGGAAGCCATTTAACGGAATCTTTAGGCAGGTCATCTTCTGTCAGCATACGGCCACCTGCAATATACTGCGGGTAACTTACCTGCCAGTTGCGGATATAACGCGGGTCGTTATCTGTAATATCAATACCTTCAACCGGCGAAAGCCCCTCGGTCGCATCCGGTTTTATTACCAGGTTTGCAAACAGCGCCTCGCCATCGAAAGAAATTGCGCCGGTCTTGTATTTGCCTTCCAGCCGTGGTACCTGCATGGTCGGCCTTATGCTATGGTTAATATAAATTAGCATTTGCATTCCGGAAATAACCAATTTAAAATGATTCCACTCCTGGTTGTGAACAATGGCATCACCCCGGAAAGGCGTCATCAGGTCCCATAGGTTATCGCCGTGTATATATGGGGTGTACTGCAGGGCATCGTCCCGCTGTTCTGTTTCGTTCACCTGCGTGCGGAGATAAACGCTTTCAAAATTATAAATATCCTTTTGATGAAAATTAATCGCAAGATCATTGATATAATCGTTTTCGATTGGCATCGCATCAAACTCGATTGTACCATTGGTAAAATTCAGACGCTTCAGCGTAACCGGAATAGCCTGACCATCGGGCTGAGGCAAAGTCTTCATTACTTTTAGTCCCCTGTAGGTTAGAAACGCCGCCTTTCGGTTACTGGTGTCAAAACGTGATGCTTCGAATGGTATGATAATAAATTTTTCCTTTCCGGATGGTTTCACCTGCGCTATTGCGGTGAAGCAGCTAAGCAGGATCGCTGAAAACGTCAGTACAAATTCTTGTGTGGATTTTATATGATGCATGTGCTTTTCAACTATGTGATTTTAACGAAAATTACAATATTATCGATGGACCGGAGTCTCAAGTTTTTTACTTAGACAGGATCTTTCCGCCTACTGATCATTTATTGAATTATGGGTATCCTTCTTATGGATTAGTGAAGTACAAAGTTCCGTTGAAAACTAACCTTATTTATTGATGTATGTTAAGGGTTTAAAAATTCGTTTATCGTTATATCGCCCGTTTGCTTTCTTCCTCGTCCGCAGTGCTCCGTTTGCGTGAAGCGGCCACATTTTTCCCAAAGCGATAACTAAAACTAAGGGTTCCGGTCCTCGTGTCGTTCGTCTGGTAAAAGCCATTATTCTGGTTCAGATAATTAACACTGGAGTGGAAAGATTCACCATAAAAGATATCGCCCGCTGCCAGCTTGATTGACCCCTGACCGTGTAATACCGTGGCTTTTATCCCTGCATCTACTTCTGAATTCTGTGATACTTTAAAAATACCATCGATCACCGGGGAATCATACCGGCCGGTGATTTCTGCTTTTAAACCCAGTTTTTTGCTGATGGTGAAGGATTGCGTGGTCGTTCCATCATAAGCGAACTTATGGTAATCATACCTGCCCTGTAAATAATTAGATGCCTCCCGCTGGTAATAGACTTCTATTGATGTACTTATTTCCCACCAGCTGGTTGGGTTAAATGGCGCGGAAAGCCGCAGGCCGGTATTAACGCCCAAACCTAAATTTTGGAATGTGTAGTGGAAGAGGCCATTAACATTATCCTGAACAGTGACGTTGCTATACTTATCATGGGTTGCTGTATAATAGGCGGTTATTGCATAATCTTTTTTGAACGTATATCCCAGTTCTATGTCCTGCGTAAATGAAGGCTGCAGATCCGGGTTACCCTGTAAATAATTATAAGGGGTGGCATAATGTCTTGCAGGATTTAAATACCCGTAGCTTGGACGGTCAACGCGGTAAGAATAAGTAAATTGTAAAGCATTGTCTTTATCAATCTTGTAAACCGCAAACAATGTCGGGAATAATTTAAAATATTGCCTGGTATTTAACGAATCCAGAGTTTCGGAATAGCCGCGGGTATGGGTTAATTCGCCGCGCAGGCCCCCCTCAAAATCCCATTTCCCAAAACTTCCGCTGACGCTGGTATAAGCAGCAGCGGTGTTCTCTGTATAATCAAAGTTATCATTGTTTGCAGAAACTTCTGCCGGCTGGGGTCCGCTGACATTATAAAAGTTAACAATATTCTGGCTCTGTATGCTGCTGTATTTTATTCCTGACGAAAGGCTCCATATTTTCCCAAGCTTATAGGTGTAATCAACTTTTGCTGAATAAATATTGATGTTTTGTGAGGTTGGTGTGAAAATATGATAGGGAGCGGAGGCAAGGCTGCCGTCGGGTAAATAAGTGAAATTATTTACGTATTGATTAGCCGTTACGCGGTAAGGCGCATAATCGACATCTACATTCAGGTTTTTACCGCCGGTATCTATTTTAATATTGTAATTCAGGTCAAAATCATATTTGTCGCCTCTAATAGCCGTGTTGCCATTCGAGAAAAGGGAAGAGTCGAGTTTCTCCGTATTTTCATTGGTTACAGTTGTCGGCGTGTTCGTTCTTACATTGTTGGTACGGTTAGTACCCGAAATCAACACGCCTAATATTTGATTATCTGTCAACTGATAATCAGCGCCCAGCCTGTAATTATTAATGTGACCATGAAAAACGTTGTAGCCAGGGCTGTTCCAATAAGAGTTGCCGGTGGGTGTAAGATAATCAATATAGTCATGCTGTTCCCGCCCGAATTCTTTGTCCGTATTCCCATAGCTTCCATAAAGATTCAATTTGTCTTTGCGATAATTGAATGAAGTGCTGAGAGTATAGTTGGTGTAAGTCGCTTGGGTAAATCCCCCGTTGACCGTGGCGTTAAATCCCTGCCCTTTTGATTTTTTAGTAATAATATTGATTACAGCCCCCCCTTCGCCATCAAAGTTTGAAGGTGGGTTGGAAAAGACTTCTATTTTTGAGATCAGGTCGGATGGCATCCCCTGTAAATAATTAGCCAAATCATCGCCGGAGAGATTAAGCGGCTTTCCGTCCATATATACCTGTACACTCTTCCGGTTCTCCGTCAGACTATTATCAGAGGTTGTCTGTACACCCGGTGCTTTACTCAATGCATCCCAGGCCGTACCCCCGCTGGCGATAATGCTGTTTTCCACGTTAAAAGTAACCCGATCTACGGATCGCTCAATAACCGGTTTCGAAGCCGATATGGTCACCACCTCCAGTTGTTTACTGTTAGACTGCATGATGATCTTTAGACTGTCTTTAGGCAACCGGACCATGCGGGTGAACGGTTTGTACCCTACCAGCGTAGCAGTCATCTGGTAAAAGCCGCCTGTTGGGTAAGTTAAAATAAACTTACCGGTATCTGCCAGGGCGTTGCTTATATTTTTTGTTTGCAGGCTCAGGCTGATAGTTACCGCATCAAGCGGTTGTCCCGTGGCATCAATGACTGTTCCTTTAATTTGTTGTTGCGCATATGTCAGGACCGGCAAAAGAAGCAATCCTAATATCAGTATCTTTTTCATAATGGGTATTCCGTGTGGCTTGATCAGGTGATCCGCGCCCCAAATTCATGTTTTTGTGTATGATGTATCACTAATTGATTCTCCGTTTAAGAGCCCTTTCATGATCAATGTGTTTCGGAATCATCCGAAAGAAGGTGTCAATGTTTTTCCGCAATAGCCACATTATAACAGTGTCCGTGCTGATAAAAATGACTCCGAAAGAGCAATCAGAAATCTTAAGGCTAAACAGAAAATATCTGGTGATTTCCGGTCCAATCAAGGGCCGACGGGTTTGCTGTTTTACGCGCTGTTATCGTCACAGCTATTAAATCTGGCTAGAACGTATTCTTTGCCCTTTCTTTAATTGCTGACTTAGGGGGCTGAATAGTTACGAAAAATCATATCGCGTCTCCTGCTTTTGAACCGATAATTTTACATCGTTTAGATTCGCTTATTTTTTGTCTTTCTTTAAGCGTCGGCTGCTCAAAGTAGTCTGTAAGTTCTAAAGAATAAATGACACTTGTGATCTTCCATTTTCCGTCCCTTTTTATCAGGCTCAGGTATTTTCCACCCCAATTGGTCATTTTATTATTCGCCCAAAAGCTATAATCCATACTTACAGTGGCAACGGTTCCGTCTTCAATAATTATAATATTATCAAACTTATCTTCGGTTGATTTATATCTAAATAGCGATCTTAAAAAACCTTTATAACTCCCGGAAAAATAATTACTTCCAACTGATTTTGTTCCCTTTTTCTCGATTTCTTTGGCTTGAGATCTGTCTTTTAACGCGGCGCACCAGGTAACGATGCCATCATTAAATAAACCATAAAACGTAGTGGAATCCCTGTCGATCACACTTTTGGAATACGCTTCTATGATGAACCTTATTTCTTTCTTGTTTTCTGTTTTTCGCTGAGCGTAAGTCTGCTGCGTCGTTATCAAAAATATAATTAATAGTAGTTTTATAGTTTTCATTCTATTTCACCATTGTTTTTTGGTTTTTAATATATTTATATTCCATGGTTAGACCGTCATCAGTTTGATGTCTTTTTTCATAGTCTTGATCTTAATGGCTGTTGCGCTTGATTGGTTTTGTTTAAACTGGCTATATAAGCCCTGATCAGTTCCACACCTTCGGTATGAATGATCGTGGTGCCTATTTTTGGCATGGAGCGGTTACCCGTTTTCCTCAAAATCCTTTTCTGATCCCTTAGAATATTGGTTTGATATAAAGGCAATGAATACGAAAGATAAAGCTTTGTTCCTTTTGCCCGTCCGGTCGGGTTATGACAATGCGCACAGTTTATTTCCATATATGCCCTCGCTTGGTCCTCAATCGAATAATTCGAGTTGAATGCCTGCGGAAGTGAGGCCGATTTATGAACATCAAAATGATCGAGTATACCGAGTTTCTCAAATGCTTCCAGCTGATTTTCTGTTTTGCCCTCTGCGGGCACCTCAAAATTCATGTTCCGAACTTTCGGGCCGATGGGGAAGATAGTGCCGTTCGAATTATGGCAGGTGGCACAGTTTCTTTTACTGGGTATCTGGTAGGATATGGAACGCGTTGCCCCGCTTTTATCGGTATATGTCACCAATTTCCTGCCGCCTGAAGGGAACAGTTGCGCGTCATTCTGCCCATCTGTCCATTTGTAATCGGCGGTGTTCCATTTCCCTTTGCTTTTTACCAGTAACCGGGTTTCTACAATATGCCGTTGCGAAAGGCTGTCGCGTTCGTCAAAGAGGTAATAAAATGTTTTTACGATCATAGAACCGTCCGGGAAATTAAGTAAGCCGTCATTGATCCTGCTCATTTTTGTGCCGGGAGGCAGCCAAATGAGCCGCTGCTTTTCAGCATAGTCGGTAAAAAGTGTTGTGGCAAGCGTATATCTGTAAAATCCACCGAATGGGATGAGGTTGTTCATTTTGCCCCTGAAAATATGATAGTCCGAAAGATTGGGTTTAAATACATAATCATCTTTCTCCCCTGCTGGTCCTGCGTTTTCAATAGTTGCGCCTGTGGATGCGATGATCACCACGAAAGCGGACAACAGGGCGATAATTATAGTTCTTTTTGAAAATTTCATGTTACTCCTTATTAAGGTGCCGTTGTAAAATTAACCAGCGCTTTTAATTTATCCCAGCTAACACTGAGGATACCGCCATTGGTTCCGGTGGGTATGATCGCGAAAGTCAACATTTCGGTGGGTTGATCTAAATATCTTGTTTGGATCGGGATCTTCAGAAGATCATACGCTGCATTATGCTCAGTTCCCCATATATTTGCCTGCTGATTAAATATCAGCGTCCAGCCATCTGGAGTTGGAATGGTAAAGATCGAGTACGAACCGGCCGGCAGCAGTTTTCCATTAAAATAAAGCGGATCGCTTAATGAAATTTTTGTGGCGGCGTCAGCACCTGTTCGCCAAATTCTGTTCCAGGGAACAACCTCGCCAAATATTACCCTGTTCCTTACCGAAGGTCTGGAGTATACAACTTTAATATGGTTGCCATTAATGGTAGTTTTTACGGAATCCAGTTTATTGATAACGGCTAATTTCGGATGCTGTTGCTGATGTCGGATACTTATCGCTATTACGGAATCTATATTCAGATAAGGACCGGCGGTACCTTTGATATTAAACGAGGTACCGATACCATCCACTGATTGCAGACGGCCATTTTGATCGAGAAAAACAGTGAACATTCCCATTACAGCGCTACCCATCAATAATTTACTGCTGCTTGTTTTTTTTATGATAAATTTTCGCGCACTGTTAAACACAATATGACTGCTGATTATGCTATCCCCAATTTTTTCAGGTGCAAAGTTTGCCAGCAAAGCCGGCATAAAAACCAGGGCATCCCCGCCGAGGTTATTCGCTACCATGATCTTTACCGGATATTTACGAATAATATTTCTTTTGCCATTACCGGTCTCTATGAAAGTGGTGTCCTGATCATTGTTCAACCGGTAATTGTAAACCCGGGAATCCTTATCTCTTGCAGGGAGATAATTATTACCCTCAACGCGCTTCAGCTGACCGTCTGAAAAAAACACACCGGTTAATTTACTGACATTTACATACGGGCTCATAGAAACTACCGTCAGCTTAAATTCATTTCCTTTTAATTCAAAATCACCAATGGCTGTGGTATCCGGTCCCAGGGTATAAATTAAGCTTCCCCGCAAGTTATGCAGTTTTTGAGCATTTGCTGAAATCTCCGAAAGAAGCAACAGGCCCATAAATATTATCTTTCTGTACATAGTTGGATGGTGTTAAGGTGCGATATAAATTCTTTAAGCATAAAAAGGGCCATTGAAAATCCCTTATAGTTTCCCGCGAAATAACTAATGTCCACAGTTGTCTTTCCCATTCTTTCAACAAATAAAGTCTCCTTATACATATTGTTTGGTGATTTTAATCTTATCTGTTATAATGATTTTTATGCGTCATAAGATGTTAAACATCGAAAGCTAAGAGCTATCACAATTATTTCGATACGTCATACCCCACTTTACAAAAGCAGTTATCAGACTATCAAGACTACGTCCATAATCCGTTATGGAGTATTCGACAACAACTGGTCTTCCGGTATGAACAGTCCTTTCAATCAGACCGTTCATTTCAAGGTGTCTTAATTCACCGGATAGTACTTTGGGAGATATACCCTCTACATACTTTCCAATATCCCTAAATCGCTTGTTACCTTGCCACACTGCAACAATCACACAGAGCTTCCATTTGCCGCCAATGACATCCAAAGCATTCTTTAAACATGAAAAGCTGTTTGGAGTATTTTGTTCTTCTGTAACCATTATGCTGATTTTGTACTTTTTATGTTTCAGGGGATTGCAATAAGCTAAGCCCTAGTTAAATTTGAAAACACTAAGTGTAAAAATGGTAAGGAACATTATGAGCTGCGAAACATAAAAAAGATCGAGGCGGCTTTTAACCTTCATCAAATCGTCCTTCCGGTTTTCGTGCCCGCGTGGGTCATTCTGAAGAAAGTTCAATTTTTCCAGTGCTATTAACCGTTTAAGTTTCGCATCCTGTTTTCTTCCGAATGCCGATCCATTGATAGCTATAATGACAATTAAACCAATTTTTATTTGAAACCAGATTTGTTTGGCAAAAACACCTTGCGTAATTACCAACATGGTCACCCCCGACAGAATCAAGAGAATAATTCCAATATTAACTATCAAATGAAAATTAAATCCGTCTTCATTGGTCGCAGTTGCTCTTGATCTGTCGCTCGCGTATAACTTCCAGAAATGTCTTGTAAGCAAATATTCCACAAGGGTAGTGCCTGCCATAAGAGTTATCCCCACAATGTGGGTGATTAATGCGATTTGATACATAGTTCTGCTGTTAAAATTTCATGACTAAAAATTAACTTGATCTAAAAGTAAAATAGGGAGAAGAGAACTTTAAATTTACCCCATATCAGGATAGCTACTATTGCTCAAATTCATTCCCTTAAATTAACGGGGATGGTGTTAAAACCGCCGAATGGCAAGTGCCAACGGTAGCGACTTTGCGTCTCCCCGTCCTATTAACTTTCAGAAATAGTTGGGCTTTTCCTGTCGTACTTATCGGATTTCACGATATCAACAATGAATTGAGCTACACTTTGCCTGCTGATATATAAACTTGGCTTAGGGAGGTTATTAAAACTCACCTTTAAAGTTTTTATCTTTTCCGAATCATTTAAGGCAACAGGCCGTACAGCCGTCCAGTTTAAGTTTGAATTTGCTAATAGTTTTTCCTCCCTTTCGTGTTCCGCGTAAACAGGGCCCATGTTGGTATAGTCAATTAACCATCTGAGCCAAAAAGGTATATCTTTTTTGCTGTCCCCAACACCCCATGCAGAGACTGTAATTAAACGTTTTACGTTTTGTTGATCCGCTTCGGCAATCGCATTTTTTATGCTTTCTGATATGAAATTTTTGGCGCTTATTAATTTAGACCAGGGAGCATCTGAGGCCCTGACAATACCCAAAGCACTTATTATCAAATCACAGCCTTGCATTGCAGCCGCTAAATCTTGTCTGCGGGTTGGTGTTCCCTGAAATATGTTAATTGTTGTTGAACTAAAGGATATTTTGTTTTTATCCCGCACCAAAACATTTAAATCATAACCTTGCTTTAGGGCCTCTTCAACGATAAGGCGACCGGTTCTGCCGGTGGCCCCTAAAATGAGTATTTTCATAATATTTGTTTTACTTGTTTGTTAATTCATTTACTGAACACAAACCATTTTTATCTTTTTGTTTTATTTTTGCGCGCCTGTTACAGCACTTTATAGATTTGCCCGGTTTGCCCGCCTAGCGCACTTTTTACATAAGCTTGGGTAACCCGGCTCATGGTAACCGGAACGTGCCCCGGGAAATAGGAAAAATAGGCTGTTGATTCTTCAACTACATCAGGACTGACTGCATTGATACGCACCCCATTCTCCAGCTCTATTGCCGCGCCCTTTACAAATCCATTGATCGCTGCATTCATTGTACTGATGTTTGCTCCCATTACAATCGGGTCATCGGCTAATGCGCCTGATGTTAAGGTAAACGACCCTTTCGGATTAATGTACTGCTGGCCAATCAATACCAGGTTAACCTGGCCCATCAATTTGCTGTTAACGCCAGTCCTGAAATCAGTATCCTTCATAAATGCTAAAGGGCCGAAGTGCGCGTCGCCGGCAGCGCAAATTAAGGCGTCAAATTTTCCGACCTGTTTGTAAAAGTTTTCTATTGACTCGGTTGATGATATATCTACCTGTATATCACTGCTTTTTGAACCGGCCTGAATTACTTCATGATCTTTTTGTAAGGCGGCGGTTACGTGTTTTCCTATGGTACCTGTGGCACCTATTATTAATATTTTCATATTCGCTTTTTTTAACAAAATTAATCCATAACTTTACCTTTGTCAAGTAATGGCACATTTGTCAAGTATTGACATTAAAGACACTAATACTCATTATCAGTATGTTAACAGAAGAAATAATTGAAAAAAAAATAGAGCCGGATTGTGATTGCTCAATAACAGGATCAATCAATATCATAAGTGGCAAGTGGAAACCTTTTATTATCTGGACGTTATTATCAGGCTCCAGGCGATTTGGTGAGCTCCATAAAGTCATTCATGGTATTGCACTAAAGGTATTGTCCAGGCACTTAAAAGAACTGGAGGCTGACGGCATCATTAATCGGAAGGTATATGCTGAAGTCCCGCCAAAGGTGGAGTATACACTCACTGAAAAGGGAATGTCGCTCAACGATGTGTTGCAGCTATTAGCAGAGTGGGATAAAAAGCATAAAGTAACCAAATAAGATATTTTGGGATATGTTAAAGAATACTTTCGCTATCGGGGATAGGAATA
The DNA here is from genome assembly GCF_900105165.1 of Mucilaginibacter mallensis. Lineage (NCBI taxonomy): Bacteria > Pseudomonadati > Bacteroidota > Sphingobacteriia > Sphingobacteriales > Sphingobacteriaceae > Mucilaginibacter > Mucilaginibacter mallensis. Next base: position 5,893,957 of record NZ_LT629740.1, on the reverse strand, counting down.
TCATGGAATTCCCACTAATGTATCCTATAGTGATGTAGCAAACAATTCATTTTTGTCAATCCAAACTTTAAATTTTCTATAACGCATTGCTACAACTCACAATAAATGCGACAGCGCTAAAAAACGACTTTTATGCTGTTATTGCCTTTTAAGTTCATAAAACTCATAGTCTTTTATTCCTTGGTTCGAGCCCATTTGGCGCAAAGACACTCAATTGTCCCTGCGCCAAGCTTCCTGAAGCAAACGGAATCTGTCCCTCTTTATGAAGTTATGCCTTAAATGGCTGTAGATTAACGGAACCTCCATCGACTAGAATCTCTGTGCCAAGCAAAAATGACGATTCGTCTGAGCCCAAAAATACAACAGCCTTTGCAACATCCCGGGGTTGTCCTATACGGCCCACAGGAATGCCTTGCACTAACTGCTTTTTAACGGCTTCTACCTGGCCTGGTTCAATAAATTTCTCGAATACCGGTGTATCAATGGCAGCAGGAGAAACCACATTAACCCTAATTTTGCGTTCCAGCAAATCAAGTGAAAAGCCTTTCGCCCAGGCAATAACGGCTGCTTTTGCACCACCGTAAAGCGACAATGCAGGTAACCCTATATGGGCTGCGTTAGAGCCAATCAGGACAATCGAGCTGCCGTCTTTCAAATAAGGAAGCGCTTTATGAACGGTAAAATAAACGCTTTTCAAATTCAGGTCCATTGTCTTGTCGTAATCGGCCTCGCCAATTTCCGCTACGGATCCCAGTTTTGCACCTGTTGCTGCACCGCCGGCATTGGCAACCACGATATCTATCTTTCCGAACTTTTCATAAGTTTCTTTAAATACACGGTCAAGATCTTCCAAATTGGTCACATCCGCTTTTATGGCAATAAAACGATCGCCAAGCTGTGCAACAGAACTGTCCAGAGTTTCCTGCGCGCGTCCGACAATTGCTCCCTGAGCTCCCTCTAAGAAAAACTCTTTAGCGATACCAAATCCGATTCCGCTGTTCCCGCCTGTAATAACGGCTACTTTATTTTTTAATCTCATGATCTTATAATCTATTTGAGGTAAAATTAAACCAATAGGTTCAGGTGGGACAAGGAGATATGGGGCAAAATAGATGTGATAAATGTCACGGATATTGCTTTTCGGCGTACCCTTTCCAGCCGACAGGCCGGAATATTCGAGAATTGTAAAAGCAAAGCACCGTAGGCCACAAATTAAACCTCCAATATATTTCATTGCTTTGTCAACTGTACACCACTTTATAGTTGTAAATTGTGCTTTAGGCAATTTTTAAATAATTTTGCTAAACAGATATAGGCATGTTTGAGGCATTCGAGAAATATTTAACAGAAAAAGCGGATTTGGATGCCGGAGAAATTAATGCTGTCCGGGCTGTTTCTATTGAAAAAAAGTTAAGAAAAAGTCAATATCTGCTCCAGGAAGGAGATGTATGTCATTACTCATGTTTTATTGTAAGAGGTTGCTTACGCATGTATACAGTGGGTGATGATGGGATAGAGCATATACTTCGTTTTGCTGTGGAAAACTGGTGGATCAGCGACCGCGAAAGCTTCAATAATGGCAGTCCGTCCAGATGTAATATTGATGCCTTGGAAAATTGTGAGGTTATTCTAATTGAAAAGCACGATTTTATCCACTTGCTGACCGCAATACCTAAATTTAGGACCTTTGTAGACAGACTTTTAGCAAGAAGTTTCGACGCTGTTCAAAACAGGATTATGGATTCGATCACTCACAGTACAGAAGAAAGATACCAGAATTTTGTAACACGGTTTCCCGGCATTTTTTCTCGTGTGCCATTACGCATGATAGCTTCCTATCTTGGGGTCTCCAGAGAAACTTTGAGCCGCGTCAGAACCCAGTTTGTTCAAAAATAGCTTACGCTTAAGGGCATTAATTTATGCAACTTTTCTGCTGGTTTACCGAGGTAAATAAATTGGTCTTCCAAACAAACCAAAATTATTGTGCGAGATCCACCCCGGGAACCGTATTCTTAAAATATTAACGGTTCCGAAACGTCACCACTTTGCATTGCTAGAAGAAGACGAGCGTATCAAGATTCATACTCTACCTGTGGAATTATCACCTGATACGGTTAATTGAATGAATGAAACAGCATGAGGTTCAACCTGACCTTTTACAAAAGAACACTATTAACGATACAACTGGTAAATTGGAATAGAAAATAGCGTGTTTTAAGATATGTAGAAGACAATGCTGCAAGGCTTTTTAAATCTGCTACAAAGTGGTTCGAGAAGCATCCAGTTTGGTGCGAATTAGTTGATTTTCTCTTCAATGGTTCTGCTACGCTGACCCGGGAATTCGAACCGTTTAGTTGAACAACTTGATGTGCTAACGAATTTACAGTTATCTAGAAATGCGATCTCTTTTAACAAAATTAAAATACAAATATTGATGGTCACTATCTGATATTTTCAATTAAAAGATTGCCTGAAAGCCAAAGGTGAAAGTCCGGTCTTCGCTTTAAACAATCGGCTAAATGATTGTGGGTGATCAAAGCCTAATTCGAAGGAAATTTCACTTACCGATAGTTCAGTAGTGGATATTTTCTCCTTAGCTATACCTATTATTTTATCCTGGATGTGCTGTTGCGTATTGCGCCCCGTTAGTACTTTAAGTAAGCCGCTTAAGTAGTTAGGGGAGATATTTAATTTTTCAGCGATGAATTGAACACCCGGTAATCCCGCACTTAACAGATTGGCAGTATTAAAATATTCAGTTAACAGTTCTTCTAACCGCTCAAGTATTTGATAATTCTCGACTTTTTGGGTAAGGAACTGGCGGTGATAGAACCTGTCTGAATATTTCAGCAATGTTTCAATCTGCGAAACAATAATATCCTGCGTAAATTTATCCATGTTGGCATGGTATTCCGTTTGGATATTTTGCATGATGCCAACAATGATCGCTTCCTCTTTTTCAGTTAATGACAAAGCTTCATTGACCGAGTAGTCAAAAAATTCATATCGCTTGATCGATTTGGCCAGCGGCGTATTCCACAAAAAGTCGGGATGGACATAAAGTACCCATCCAGACATCGGCGATACTTCCGTTTCATTATTCACCATCCGCGAGAAAACTTGACCCGGCGCCATAAAGTACATGATGCCGTCATGAAAATCATATTTATGCTGGCCGTATTTCATTGCCTTTTCGCAATGCCGCTTTAAAGAAATGCAGTAAAAATCAAATACCATATTTCCCGGTGCTTTCCCGGCTAATCGTTTAATCTCTTCGAGATTGATCACGCTGATGTGCGGTTGTTCCGGACGAGGTAAACCCATTCGGCGGTGAAGTTGGCTGATGGATTGAATACGGGTTGGTTCTGTGGCTGGCATGTTACAAGGTACTTATTATTGTTGATACGCGTTGGCAAATCCCTTCGCGAAATCTTTTAGCTTTACTTTACCCAGTACTGGTTTGTGGCGGTAATAGTCTTCGTAAATTTCACCGTTGTGGATGCTTATATTCATCTCAACAAAACTTTGGGCAAAGCTTTCATTCATAAACGCTTTCATACCCGCTAACAGTTGCTCATCGGTAATGGTTATCCATTGCAAATCAGGCTTGCCGATGGCTTCACCCAAAATGGCTGCTACTTGTTGACAGGTCAGTTCTTCACTGGCTATATATCGTACTTGCCTGCCCGGTCTGGTTGATTCCAGTTCTTCTATTATTGCGGCAGCGATATCTTGCGGTGCAACCAGGTTCGAAGTATCATCCCCGCCGTAATTTGAAGCGATAACCCCTCGTGTTTTTATAACGCCGATATATGCAAACAGATTTTTATAAAAACCCACCGGGCGCATAAATGAGATGTTCACGTCTGCGGGCAGCTTGCTTAACGTATTCTCGGCATTGTGATGGATCACCAGGAGGCCATTGCCCTTTTTCATATGCGCGCCAACACTGCTCAGGTAAACGACACGTTTTACACCCGATGCTTCTATGGCCTGTACATAGTTATTCGCAATTGCATTTGCACGCCCAATAACATCACTTACGCGATTATCGGGGTCTGTGAAACTGCCGGCTGCCGAAAGCATGCAATAAACAGCGTCTGCCCCTGTAAAAACATCGGTTAAAAAATCAGCATCTTCCATAGTGCCTATAGCTGCTTTTGCGCCCAGCGCCTCAATAGCAGCCAGTTTTTCGGCTTTACTGCTAATTACGGTAACAGAATGTCCTTTTTTTATCAATTCCTGTATTAGCGGCGTGCTTACGTAGCCCAAAGAGCCTGTGACTATTATGTTCATGTTTTTCTATTTTTTTACAAAGGTTACATGATAGGGGAAAAATAAAGTAACACAATCTACCCCATTCATAACATAATCTACGAAACCACTGTATTTTTTACCAAATGGTAAATAAACTGCCCGCAATAAAGTCGATATTTAACCTATGGAAGAGTTCATCAATTACATCTTGAAGTTTGGCAATCTGAATAAACAGCAAACAGATTTCATTATGAGCAAAGCAAATACGCTGGAACTTGATAAGGATGAATATTTTTCAGAAGCCGGAAAGATCCCCCGGCAGGTCGGGTTTATTCTCGAAGGGGTCATTCGTTTCTGTTATTATAACAACAAGGGCGAAGAGATCACTCATTCATTCATTGAAGAAAATAATTTTGTATCAGACCAGCAAAAGTTTGAGGCACAAGTAGTAGCGTCAGATTATATACAAGCGGTTACACATTGTAAATTGCTAGTCTTTTCCAAGAAAGGCTGGGACGAGATCGGAAATACAATTATTGGCTGGGACGCTATTACTGGGCTAATAGTAAAAAACTGCTTGTTAAAGACGATTGAAAGAAGGAGCCCATTAGTTTCAGAAGATGCAAGCACCCGTTATCTTTCATTCTTTGAATATTTTCCCGGACTTGTTAATCGCATTCCTCTTTCTTATATCGCTTCTTACCTCGGGATCACCCAACAATCATTGAGCAGGATAAGAAAAAATATCCGTTAAGATCACTATTTACCATTTGGTAAATAGTTCCCCTTTTTAGATGCCAACCTTTGCATCATTATTTTAAATAACAAAAAAATGAGCAAAAAAGTTGTTTTAATTACAGGAACAAATAGCGGCTTCGGATGGCTTGCAGCTAAGTCCGTTGCAGCATTGGGGCATACCGTTTATGCTACCATAAGAGACACCGATGGTAAGAATGCTGATATGGCAAAAGCCCTGGCACAAATTGAAAATGTAACGGTTCTGGATGTGTCATTAACTGATGAAGTAAGTGTAAAAAATGCTTTTGATACCATCATCGCAAATGAAGGAACGATCGATGTGTTGGTAAACAATGCAGGGGCTGCTATGTTTGGCGTGGCTGAAGGTGCTACCACCGATGATGTGCAACGTCTGTTAGATGTCAATGTTATCGCCCCATGGCGCTTAATGAAGCTGGCCTTACCTTTCATGCGCAAGCAGTCAGAGGGTTTAATCATCAATGTCTCAAGTGGATGGGGCCGGTTTTCCGCTCCTTTCACAGTAGTGTACGCTGCTTCAAAGTTTGCTTTAGAAGGATTAAGCGAGGGTTTGCATTACGAAGTACGCCCGTTAGGCGTTGACGTAGTGATTATTCAACCCGGCGCTTTCCCCACTGAAATGTCCCAGAAGATTCAGGTTGGTTCTGACGCATCAGTTGCTAGCGAATATCAAGCGATTGCCGATGTTCCAAACAAATTATTCGCGGCCATTGGTCAAATGTTTGAAACTGCAAATCCTAATCCGCAGGAAGTTGCGGATGCGATAGTAAACCTGATCAAATTACCAAAAGGTCAGCGGCCGTTAAGAACAGTTGTAGATTCTGCAACGGGGGACATCACTAAAAGGGCCAACGATGCCGTTAAAGTTGAATTCGATAAAGTCTTGACGGCATTCGGGATGGAAGATCTGCTAGCGTAAAAGATTATATTTGAATATACCGGTTCCCCAATGTCTCCGGTTAAACGTTGACTCTATTGGTAAAGTGGTTTTAGGTTGTGCCCATTAGGGCCAACTAAAACCACTTTAAAATTGCTCCTCATTTGGGCAAACAGGATACCTATGATATAGGATTAAAATGAGGGTTGCCGAAAAACCAGAGCTTTATTTTTTTGGGTTATTTCACCAATTATTTTTTCCCTATGATGCATGCCCCACAAAGCCATTTCATCTATGATAGGTTTTAAACTACGGCCATAGCTGGTCAACTCGTAATCAACCGAAATGGGTTTGGTGTTCATCACAGTGCGGGTTATTAAACCGTTTATCTCTAATTCCTGCGTTTGTCAACATATAAAACTTCTCACACACTTTGTGCTTGAAGAATCATCTTCAAGTTCAAGTCACATTGCAAATTGTTCTGGAATATCACTTTTGAAAAAAAAATACAATCTGTTATTATTATTTATTATGCTTTTTTAAAAACAGAAATCAAATAGAAATTGACGATCCTAAATTTCTATTTGATTTCTATATAATTTTCTTTAATCTGCTATATGAGCAACAATGCCTGTTTTACCAATGGCAACAGTATCTTTTAAGATATGTCTATCAGGATAATCGCCACCATTTTGCTCTCTAAAAGGAATCGGTTTTTCAATGAATAAATTTTCTAACCTTTTTTTCCAAAGTTCCTTTTCGATTTCAACTTGATCTGGAGTAATAAATGCTGCACCGTGAATAACATGCGTGGGCAATACTTCCATCCCAGGGTAAAATAATGCGCCATGCGTCAACGGAAACAATAGCTGTTCTATTGGCCCATTAACACCTCTCGGACTATAATCGGCTTGTGGACCACCTGTATAAACAGAAACCAATGCTTTTTTCCCTTTCAAAATTCCTTCTCCAAATCTAAATTCGTTGGTGCCGTTTTTATAGCCATAAGCAAATCCGAAAGCATATACTCTTTCTATCCATCCTTTTAAAATTGCAGGCGTACTGTACCACCACAATGGAAATTGCAAAATGACTGCATCGGCATCCAATAATTTTTTCTGTTCAGCAACAACATCGGCAGATTGATTTTGTGTGGCATAGGCATTACCTGATTCATGAATAAATGAAAGACGGTCTGAATTTACTCTTTTGGGAAAATCAGATTCATCAAAAACTGCTTTCCATTTCATAGCATACAAATCAGATAAAATGACTTCATGTCCCATTTCTTCTAAGGTTTCGATGCTTGTGTTCACCATTGTATGCGTAAGCGAAGTAGCTTCTGGATGTGCAAATACAATTAAAATTTTCTTTTTCATAGCTTTTACGATAATGTGTTTAACTGAAATTCTCCTGTAACTTTTAATTCTGCTCCTGTAATAGATGATGGAGAAGAGGCGGCTTTTCCATCGGTTCCTTCTCCTCCCATCCACTTATGTACTGCCGAAAAGTCTTCCCGACCCAATCCTGCCTGGATAGCTTGGGCGTACAGATCTTTCGCCAGATTCGCCAGGAAAAGGGGCTGCCGATGCTCGTAGGCCGTCAGCGCCGCCAAGTGCAAATCTTTGTACATTAGTTCCATAGGAAACTGTGGGGCGTAATCCTGCTGACGAATCTTTTCGGCTTTCGCCTGAATGAAAGGAGGAGATACTGGCAAGCCAGGAAGGGTATCGAGCAGGAAGTCTCGTGATAAGCCCATCTTTTCTCCTAGGTGCAGCACTTCCGAAAATAGAACCATGGATTGGGCTAGTAGGGCATTTACCAGCATTTTTAAAGAGGTGCCTTGTCCGATCTCGCCTACGTGAACAATCTTCTTGCTCATTACCTTAAGCAGCGGAATAACCTGTTCTACATCGCTAGTAGCCCCTCCTACAAAAAATACCAACTCGGCACTTTCGGCTTGTGGTTTACTGCCTGATACAGGTGCGTCTACAAAGTGTACTTGATGTTGCCCTGCTGCCTGGTGAGCCATCCGGGAAAAGGAAGGGTTGACCGTAGAGCAATCGGTCCAGAGGGCTCCGGAGCGCATGTGGGGCAAGAATCCTTCCTCCCCGAGGGCTACCTGCTCTACCGCTTCGGGAGAGGCGAGCATGGTAAAAACAATGTCGGCTTCCTGCACCGCCTCGGCCAGAGAGGCGGCCATCCTGGCACCTTGCTCCGCTAACTGCCGGGCAGGTTCGGGCGAACGGTTATAGACCGTCAGGCAAAATTGGTGGTTGAGGAGATGTCGAGCCATGCGCTGGCCCATGATGCCGAGTCCTATGAAAGTTACGTTCATGATTTGTTATTTAGAATCTATACTATAATTATTTTAGTTGCAAAACTAAGTTGAGTAATATACATTTGCAATAACTATCAAATCAGATAGGTTTAAAACATTGAGAAATGAAAACAGAATGCATTGGCGATTTTGTAAAACTTAACGGGGAAACCTACCCTTGCACGGTAAGCCTAACAATGGATTTGGTCGGTGGAAAATGGAAAGCAGTTATTCTTTATCATTTAAAAGATGAGCCGAAAAGGTATAGTGAACTTCGTAAAGAAATGCCGTCTGTTACGGAAATGACTTTAAGTTTACAGTTAAAAAAACTAGAAAAGGACGGTTTAATTTCCCGCAAAGTTTACGGTAGAAAACCGCCAATTAAAGTTATTTATAGCTTAACTGATTTGGGGAAAAGTTTTGTTCCGATTTTAGAAGCAATAACAGAATGGGGAAATCAAGTTATCAGTGAAAAAGGTGAGTTTGTCAACAGTAAGTTATCTGTTGATGTCATTCTTGGCCTGAGTACTGCAACTTGATTTTTTCAGCGGTAATAAATTCGTCTGTGCGCTTTAAGAATTTAAAAGCTTTGTCGATTTCATCCAGCGTATCATTAATGTCAGCATTAATCCTTCTGGCTTCCGGGCCTGTTCCTTTGAGAAAGCCGATTTGGGCATCCCATTTAGTGAGATGCACCCTTCTTTTAAGGGAAATTTCTGCGCGTTTTCCTAAATAAGTGATCCTTGCATAGAGCGGCACCAGTCCGGCCGCATCTGTTTTTCGTTTGTCAGCCCAGATAAGAACTGAGAATCTTTGGGTTGTTTTCATAACACATTAATTTTTAAGTTACCTAATCGCATTAATTTTGAGTTCAGATGAGCTGTTTTAAGTTCAAAAAAAACGATACAAGTACTTTAAAATCCACTTATTACAAGCTAATTCGGTGACTAAATTAGCGAATCAAAACAGGTCACCGAATAGGTCACCGAATGAGTCATAAATGGTGGTATGAAATGAGCGGGATTGACATAAAAAACCGCTTAGATCATTGATCTAAGCGCTTATAAACGGTTTTGATACCTTTTTAGCGGAATGGACGGAATTCGAACCAATTCGTTGATCAATTGAAATTTTTAAATGAGATATTACTATAACGGGGCCATCCTCTGTGAAACGTACGTAATACATGAATCGTCCTGATTTTAATAGATCATTTCATTTTAGGCTAAGATAAAAGTCGTTTTGGCTTAATTTGTTTTTGAAGGTATACTGACCTTTGACAAAAAATTTATACGAAGTGAAAGCAATAAGAATTCATGAATTTGGCGGGCCGGAAGTTATGAAAATAGAGGAAATAGAAATTCCTGTTCCAAAGGCCGATGAAATACTGGTAAAAATGTTTGCCAGCGGCATTAATCCTGCCGATTATGTTGTTCGGCAGGGCGGCAACGTAATCTTGAAACCCTTCCTAAAATTACCGCTTGGGCTTGGCCTGGACGGCGCAGGTACAGTTGAAGAAACTGGCAGCGATGTTAGCCGGTTTAAGAAAGGTGATAAAGTTTATGGCCTACCCAATTTTTTGAATGGAACATACGCCGAATTTATCGCTGCTAAAGCTAACCAATTTGCCATCATGCCAAACAATGTCAGCTTTAATGAAGCCGGCGCTATCCCATCATGCGCCTTGATGGCCTGGGACGGTACGAATCTTGGTAAAGTAAATGCGGGCCAAAAGATGCTGATCCATGGAGCCGCCGGTGGCATTGGCAGCCTGGCTTTACAATTTGCCAAAGCAAAAGGGGCGTATGTAATTGGTACAGCCTCCCGTTACAATTTTGATTTTTTAAAGCAACTGGGAGCAGATGAAGTAATTGATTATAAAGATGAAAATTTTGGAGGGTTACTAGCAGCTATCGACGTTGTTTTTGACGCATCACCCGTATTTAATGAAGGCGCCAGAATGATGATGGCCGCTGCCTTAAAAGACTACGGCAGGTTTGTTTCTGTTCAGCTCCCGCATGCTTTCAGCGAAGAATTCCTTGGTATATTAACAAGAAAAAATGCTGAAGCCAAAATGATCCGGCGGGAACTTGATATTGCACAATCACTTTCCGACATTGCAAAATTAATTGAAGCAGGGAAAGTGAGCATTGTGATCAGCAAGGTTTACCCAATGGGAGAAGTTGCTGAAGCGCATACAGCACTGGAAACCAAACACGTTCGGGGCAAAATCGTGCTGGAAATCAGAAAAGAAAACGAATCACGTAATGAAGCGGATTAAAACGATCAGTGAGTTCCACCAGTTCCGGCAACTGCCTCCACCGGAACATCCCCTGCTTAGTGTGACGGAGATCAACCTGGTGAAGCGAACGGTGGATACAACATCCATGAACTGGTGTTACGATTTTTATGCTATTGGTATGAAGAGAGCTTCATTTTCAAATACTATCAATTTCAGGTACGGTCAACAACCATTTGATTTCAACGAAGGTATCTTGTCTTTTGTGGCACCTAACCAGGTACTTAGCCTTTCTATCGACACCAAACAGGAAACAACGCAATCGGGATGGCTACTGCTTGTCCATCCCGATTTTTTATGGAATACTTCGCTGGCTAAATCCATCAGGAAATTCGATTTCTGGGATTATTCCGTTCATGAATCCCTATTTCTTTCCGCAAAAGAAGAAGCCATACTTATCCAAACCTTTCAAAATATTCAACAGGAGTATCATGCAAATATCGACCGGTTCAGCAAACAAATCATTATTGCGCAGATTGAAAGTTTGCTGAGCTATGCAGACCGTTTTTATCACCGCCAGTTTATTACAAGAGAGAAAGCCAATCATCAGCTACTGGAAAAACTGGAAACGATACTGGAGGATTATTTTAGCAGGGATAAGCTGGCAACAAAAGGTTTGCCTACCGTTCAATACATTTCAGAAACACTAAATGTATCACCGACTTATCTGCGAGGTTTATTGAAAGTATTGACCGGACAAAGTACGCAACAACTCATACACGACAAACTGATTGAAAAAGCGAAAGAAAAACTGTCTGTAACAAATTTTTCTATTAGCGAAATTGCCTATTCATTGGGTTTTGAACATCCGCAATCGTTTACTAAATTATTTAAAGGGAAAACCAATTTATCGCCGTTAGCGTACCGGCAAACACTCAACTGATTTGAGAAAATATTACGTCAATGGGATGCTAATTTAGAATGTTGTCGAGAAGTGATTAACCAAACATAGGCATCTTTAATAGTTCATTTAATAGATCCAGAGAATGGGCTCGAACCGAGCTGATTCATCAAGCTTTCAAGGATGCCAACTTCATTAAATCATCCATGAAATGGTTCGAGAAGCACACAGTTGGGTGCACAAAACACGCAACTACCGAAATACTTGCAAACGATTTCTAAATATTTTTCTACAATTTCCGGTGCTACTATATTGTTGAAATCTTAGGTCAAAAATGAACCTCGCTTAACCCCGTCTTGCACGAAACAGCCAAATGGGGATCAGCAGAAATTTCATTGAGGAAAAAGTAAATCAATTTTAGACAGCTGAAAAAGTAACTTTTTCCATTTGCTCTTCGCCCCAATTGTACATAACATGTATAACCGGCAGTAATGTGCGGCCCATATCGGTTAATGAATATTCAACTTTCGGGGGCAACTCCGCGTAAACTACACGTTTTACTATCCCATGCTCTTCGAGCTCTTTAAGTTGCTGGTTAAGCACGCGGCGGGTAGCTGTTGGGTTTTGCCGCTGTAGTTCGCTGGGTCTTTTAGCACCCTGGTCAATATAATAAATGAGGCAGGGTTTCCATTTGCCGCCTATAATTTCCATTATAAAGGTAATGCCGCATTCAACTTTCCTGGGGATTTTCCGCTCGTACATATCAATTGTTTTATACAGCAAAAGTATGGATAAGTTATAAAACAGTACATAGGGATAAATTAATCCATAGGTGATAATGAAGCCCGTACTTGTAGAAACGTATGTATAGGCTCAACTTTGCATACGATCAGATCGGTGATTTTAAAGATGACGGCATCGCGAAAGGCCAACATCAAAATACATTTTATTAATAAAAGAAATAATGAAAAATTCGATAAAAACCATGCTCTCCCTGGCTATCGCCTTTGTAATTTATAGCCCATTGGCCAAAGCACAAAACACACCAAATTCATTAAACCAGCCAGGCTATTATCATATGGCCTTAGGCGATTTTGAAGTAATAGCCTTATCAGACGGCACTACTCCGCAAAAGTTAAACGAGCTTTTAACGGATGCAAAGCCCGGCGAGGTGGAGCATCTATTAAAACAACATTATCAGGCCAGCACCATTGAGTGTTCGGTGAATGCTTACCTGGTTAAAGCCAATGGTAAGTTGATTTTGATTGATGCTGGTACATCGGATGTCTACGGGCCGGCTTTGGGGCATATAACCGAAAGCCTGAATAAAGCAGGTTATAAGCCGGAGCAAATTGATGCCATATTGCTTACCCATATCCACATGGACCATATTGGCGGCCTGATGAACGGCGATAAAATTGCGTTTCCCAATGCTACAGTTTACATCAGCAAAATAGAGGCTGATTATTATCTTAACCCCGCTAACAAAGCGAAAGCCGTAGAAAGCGCCAAACGTTTTTTTGATGGTGCAGAACAAAAGCTGAGACCAATTTTAATAGCCGGAAAACTAAGAACATTTGATTTTGGTGGTGAACTCTTCCCCGGTATTACTCCGGTTGCTGGGTTTGGCCATACTCCCGGCCATAGCTTTTACGCTATAGAGAGCAAGGGCGAAAAAATGTTGTTTTTGGGTGATATTTTAGTATCAGACGCGGTGCAATTACCCGAGCCATCCATAACCAGCGTTTATGATTATGATGCCGGACAGGCAGCCACAACCCGCAAAAAAGCACTTGCCGAAGCAGCCACTGCGGGTTATTGGGTTGGAGTATCGCATATTTCCTTCCCTGGTATCGGCCATATCCGTGCTGATGGCAAAGGTTATATTTGGGTGCCTATTAATTATTCAGCTTCAGGTAGGGGGCAGTAGATTAAAATTTTATGGGTGACAAAACCATGTGAGCACGATGCACGCACATTGTTTTGTCATTTATATATTTTGCAGTAAATCTTTAAATTTTTTAATTCTAATTTGTAATGAATTTGTTCAACTTAAGAAACTCAAAATGAGCTTAAAAAAAGAAGACACCCCCACATTGATTTTGATTGACATTCAACAAGCTTTTGATGATGAGGAATATTGGGGCGGCACAAGAAACAATACTGAAGCTGAGGAAAATGCAAAAAGGTTACTGGATTACTGGAGAGCACACGGTTTACCCTTGTTCCATATACAGCATATTTCGAAGAATCCGGATGCCAAACATGGCTTAAATAGCCCCGGGCATTTTTTTAAAGAAATTGTGAAGCCAATGCCGGGTGAAATAATAATTCAAAAATCTGTAAATAGTTCATTTATTGGAACCGATTTAAAAGAACAGCTCGACAAAAAAGGCTTAAACACACTGGTTATCGTTGGACTAACCACCGACCATTGCGTTTCAACAACAACTAGAATGGCCGGTAATTACGGTTATGAAACCTATTTAGTATCTGACGCCACAGCAACTTTTGGAAAAAAGGGAATTCATGGAGAATATTATGATGGCGAGATGATGCATAGAACAGCGCTTGCACAACTTAATGAGGAGTTCGCGGCTATACTTTCCACTCAAAATGTAATTGATACGTTGGATGTCTTGTAAGTTGAAAATTTAACAGTGATGCCGATGAAAAAATATAATTCACCTATTTTTAAAACAAAACCCGGCCCCACAATAGTTGCGGTTTGACTTCAGCCTTCAATTTCCTTTCCGGTCAATGGAAATTAAATATATCTGGAAAATATAGCGAAGTGCAAACAGGTACAGTTTACCGTTAAGGCTAAATATCATATATATCAAAATCCCTGGAAAATCACTTTGTTATTGGATGATAATTCCAAATGTCTAACATCACCGGTACCGTGAAACAGAAATTCGACCCCTAATATGCTGATCTTTCTATCGACCACCTTATATTTATAAGCCAATTTATTATTCACAAATATTGAGATCTGGCCATCATAGCTAACGCAGGAAAGGTTGACCCACTTTGACAAGTCGGTACCAAAACCTGAGAGATCGGAGGAACTGCCATCTATCTCTTTTACACCATCCAGCAAACTGAGCGATGCGATGCATCCCGGCTCTGATAGTGGGATCGAAATGGGGATACCATCAGTAAATAAAACAACATTCAATTGCTGGCACCTGGATGCACCGGTTTTGTAACTGTCCCTCACATCTACTGTGTAAGCGAAGTTTAAAATTGATACCGGTTTAAAATTTCCTGTATTATAAAAAGCGACTACCGGAGGTTGAGGTTCAAGCAGTACTTTATGATCTAATATGGTTGATGTAGTTATGGACATGCCGCTTTTACTCATAAATTCATGCTGTTCCAGATAAACCGGCACAGGCTGTTGGTCGATCATTCCTAGCCAACCATTAGTCGGTATTAGCAAGGGGCTTTCTTTAACTATTTGATTACCGACCACCAGTTTAGCATGGTAAAATCCGGGTTTATAATAAATAGAGTTAAACTGATGCGCGTTTTTAGCAACACGCGTTCGCCTGGTGTTATCCCACGATTGCTGAATAAACACCGAATCGGTAGGCGCGGTGTGGGCATCGTACTTAAAAATTACGGAATTAGGCAGATCATGCGTAACCGGGCGATAGCTAAAAGAATAATTCTTTATATCGACAGTCCGGCTTGGTTTAACCAATGCGATAGATACTACAATAACTATTATCGTAAAAGCAAAAACTCCAATTAAGTAGAGTGGACGGAATGCCAATTTTTTAGTTTGATGAGCGCCTGCAGGTTTAACATTTGTAGCTTCCTGCCGGGAAGAAGAAAACGATCGCCAGTTTTCATATCCCGCAAATTGAGCCAGGGTATCAAGTGTAGTAACGCTGGGTTGATTATTATAATCAACTTTACCCCACACTCGCCTTAGTGTACTGGCACTGAGGGATATCCTGGTTTTTTCCTGGATAAGTATATTTAACTTTTCAAAATCTTTACTGGGCCAGTTTGCCGCATCGCCCCAGCCTAACTGTTCCTCGATCAGTAATAATAAACGGCGGGTGGCATCTTCTTTCATCTACAAATAAAAACAAAGATAGCTCAAATCGAATTAAAAATTATTTTTAGCTACTGAATTAAATCGCTGTAAAACAATGTGATACAAAATGGAATAAATTGAATACCGAAATGAATTGCCGGTCAGCCTAAGCACCTGTAACATTGCAGCATGAAAAGTGAATTATTAAAACCAACTGTAAAAAAGTACCATGTCGCCCTGGTATTTTTAATGGTTTTTTTATCCCTCCTAAGTAACCGGATATCTGGTCAAACACTTTATGTAGATGCGCAAAAAGGAAAAAACAATGCTACCGGAGCTATCAATGATCCTATTTTAACGCTTGATGAAGCAATAGCAAAAACAAACAGCTTTACAAGTAGTGACCCGGTTACCTTAAAACTCGGACCCGGTTTATATACATTAACACATAAACTTGTTATCAAAAGCAATTCGGCCAATAAAAATCAGGCTTATACCATTGAAGCTGCCACTATGCCGGATGATAAAGCCTGGCAACCCACCGCTATGCCGGTTATTGTTTCACTATCGGGTAATAACTCCACTTACGAGTTCTCGCATTGCGAAGGGATGCTAATCGCAAAAAACAATGTAACCATCAAGGGGTTAAAATTTATGGGCAACCCGAATACCCAGGTACATTATTATTATCCCATCCGCAGGGAAGATAAAAGTTTTGATGGCCTTAATGTATCACAATGCTTTTTTATCGGCGAAGCAAATTCAGCACCTATACAAAGCGCATTTTGGACAACAGGTTCGGGTATCCATGTAGATCATTGTATATTTCATAATAGCAAAATAGCATTCGTGCTTGGCCGCAATTTTAAGGATTTTTCTTTAACCCACTCCATAATTGACGGCGCTTACAATACCGCAATCTGGTACGGGTTTGACGGTACTATCCCGAAGTTCATTTTTAAAAACAATATTGTTACGAATTGCTATTACGTAATGGTTTACCCTGTTGAAAAAGGCCAGCCGGATTTTACCTTCAGCGATTCTTATTTCATCAACAATAAAAACTATGTGGGTAATTACCCTAAAGCGCAGGACAGGTTTTTTGCTGAGCCCAACAAACACATTAAAGAAGTTAACATTAAAAGAACTGGAAAAATCTCCTTTGTGGCTGTCGCAGATGATGGCATCACCAAAGATAACCTCAATCTTACAGCAAAATCCGCAGGGAAAAGTACCGCGGCCGGAATCTTTATAAAACAATAATAATGAAACATAAACGCGCAAAAAACAACTGGTTAGCATTTAGCTTGCTTATCATATTATTTATTAATAATGTCTGTTCGGCACAACAAAAAACAGGCAAAATCAAAATCGTCAATATCCCCTTTGAGCCTACTTATTGGGATACAACTGCTACAAAAGCCAAGTTTGTAAACTACAAGGGTGTTAAGGCTATTAAAATGGCTCCTCATAGTAACGAGATAAGTGTAAAGGGAATTAACTTCAGCAATGGAACTATTGAGTTTGATACCCAGCCAATAGATGCTGAAACAAGGGGCTTCGGCCCGATTGGTATTTATTTTAGACAGCAAAATGCGAAGGAATCTGAATACATATATCTTCGAACTAAAAAAGACGATACTAAACGAGATGATGACGACATACAATATGCCCCGGTAGTAAACGGCGTGTTGCTTTTTAATATGATGTCGCATTTTGATGGCCCCGCGCCTATTCATAATAAAGAGTGGAACCATGTAAAACTGGTTGTATACGGGATGCAGATGCGGGTATATGTTAATGATATGAATGAGCCGGTGTTAGAAATTCCACGACTGGAAAGTAATAGCATTACCGGATCCATCGGTTTTGATGGGCTGGCGTACTTTGCAAACCTGATTATCAAACCTAATGAAACTGAAGGGCTTTCGCCTGTTGAAGGAATTGATCCGGCTAAGCATGACATTAACTATATCCGCCGTTGGGATGTTACATCCGCACAACTTATGGCGCAGGGCAGGGAACTGATAGACCAGGATCTGCCTAAAGATACTACCAAATGGACACCTATTGTGGCCGAACGCCGGGGCGTGATTAACTTATCGCGTAAGTTTGGTTCCAGCGATACCGGGCGGTATGTTTGGTTGAAAACTATTATCAACTCCACCAAAGAACAGGTGGTGCAAATGCAATTGGGTTTTTGTGATGAGGTTTATGTATTCGTAAACAAAAAGTTGGTTGATGCGGATAAAAACCAGTTCGGTTTGCCTTTGAGCAAATTCCCTAACGGCTGCCTGAATATAGATAACTCAACCATAAATATCCCGCTGAAGGAAGGTAATAATGAATTGCTTATCGGCGTGGTTAATAACTTTTATAGTTGGGCCATTATTGCAAGGATGAGAAACCTTCATAACCTTTCAATTCTGCAGAAATAGCTGTCATAAATGGACTGGTAACAGTTGTAGGATACATTAATAGAAATTCCAAGATACATTCCCTATTCCAGACAGGGAATGTATCTTGGATATATATTAAAATCTCTTATTCAGCTATTATTCTTTTTACCCCATTCTGCTAATAGCTGCATCACGTCGTTGAGTGACATGCCCTTTTCAGTAAGTGTATATTCCACCTTTGGCGGTACTTCGGCATATACTTTCCTATTGATGATACCGTCAGCTTCCAACTCTTTTAAATGCCTGGATAATACCTTTAGTGCTATACCTTCAATTGTTTTATGAAGCTCACCAAATCGCTTTGGGCCTGATAATAACATCCAGATAATAACAGGTTTCCACTTGCCGCTTATGATGCTGATTGATCCTAATATCGAGCAATCACAATCCAGCTCTACTTTTTTTTCAATTATTTCTTCTGTTAACATGCTGATAATAAGTATTAGTGTCTAATATGTCAATACTTGACAAATGTGTCATTACTTGACAAAGGTAAAGTTATAGATTAGTTTTGGTAAAAAAAGTGAATAAAAAATTAATAATAGTGCCACAGGTACGATCGGAAAACACGTAACCGCAGCATTATCAACAGGTTTCCGCCTTGTTATTTATGTCTTTTAAAACTTGTAAGCACAAAATTAGCATAGTATGAAAGCAGTAAAAGTAATTGGATTTATTCTACTCGGGTTGTTGGTAATCGTGGCTGCCGCCGGGACTTATGTAAAGGTGGCGTTACCGGACACTGGCGCAGCACCTCAAATTAAAATAGAACGCACAGCAGAACGAATAAAACGAGGTGATTATTTAGCCAACCACGTTTCTGCTTGTATGGACTGTCACAGCACCAAAGATGAGAGTTTGTACGGAAGCCCGGTAGTGGGCGGCTTTGGGGCCGGAGGTGAAAAGTTTGATCAGCAGATGGGCCTTCCCGGCAAGTTTTACGCATCTAATATAACCCCTTATAAATTACTCAGTTGGACAGATGGCGAAATATTCAGGGCGCTAACTACCGGGGAGAACAAATTTGGCAAAGCCATCTTTCCACTAATGCCCTGGGATCATATCGGGCAGATGGATAAAGAAGACGTATATAGCATTATTGCTTATTTGCGTTCAATTCCCGCAATTAAAAAAGACATACCGGCATCAGAAATTGACTTTCCGGTCAATTTTATTATTAATACTATGCCGCATAAGGCAAATTTGGGCAAGCTACCATCGGAAAATGATACCATCAAGTATGGCGCTTACCTCGTTAACGCAGCGGCTTGTATGGATTGTCATAGTAAAAGATCTCACGGGGATATCATCCCTGGGACAGAATTTGGCGGTGGGATGGAATTTAAGCAGCAAGGCGGTGTTGTACGTTCTGCAAATATTACACCGGATAAGCTAACCGGTATTGGATCATGGAGTAAAGATATATTCATCCAACGATTTAAAAGCTTTGAAGGTAAAGAAAAGCAAGCGGCTAAACTTAATCCCGGTGACCCACATATACCAATGCCATGGTATATGTATGCCGGAATGAAGGCCAACGATCTTGCAGCAATCTATGCTTATTTAAGAACTGTTAAACCGATCAAAAATCAGGTTATTGCATTTCAGAAGTTTTGAAAGCTTGACAAAGCCCGTATTTAGCTTTCAATTAGGACCAAGGGATATTGATAGTTTGGTTCTAATTGAAATAAACTGTCTTTACTCCCTGTTGAGTATCTTCATCGACCTTAGCAATTAAGTTTAGTCGAAAGGCGATGTTGTATGATGCAACATAAAGTAATTCGATTAAGCTACTTTTACTAATACCATTTTTCCCTGCTATCGCGCTGATTTCAACTTGTATTTCACCAATATTAAAAATCTCAGGCGGAAAGGTCGTATTTATCACCTCTTCCTCAGATTGGTCATCGTGTTGAACGATTTTTTACTGATTGTAAAAACGGTAAAGTTCGCCAGTATGCAGAATCTTTAAAAAATCCCTATTGCAGTCATTCAGCGCCTTTATGCCAGTAATTTGAATCCTGTAGGTTTCATTGAACGTGATAAAGGCTTGGCTAATATAGCTTATGTTGAGAATAAACGTATTAATTCACAATCCTATTTGTACCACAGCGGGTTTGCTAATATTGGTATATGAATAATTATTTAAATGTTTTCAACCCAGAAAAGTGACCCTTTTAATTCAATAAATAGTCTTTTGGTCTCAATAAGTAATCTTTTGGTCTACATGATTTATTTTATAACTATTTAATAATCAATTATTTATAATAATATAGAGTAGAAGACTCATAATCTTTTGGTCCCTGGTTCGAGCCCAGGTGGGCGCACGAGTAAAAAAGGTCATTTTGATAGTCAAAATGGCCTTTTTTCGTATATTTGAGCGGTTTTTACCGACCACGACCCGACGTCGTAAATCTGCATAAAAGTCGGGACTTGCATAATTATTTGTTGAACTTCACGTAAAACCGTCACCATTCCGTCATGGCGTTTTTACGTGGCCTAAAAAAAAACAAGATTATGGCAACTGTAAATGCTGTGGTTTACGACCAATTTAAAAGGGAGGATGGAACCTTCCATGTACAAATTAAAGTTTTTCACAAAGATGTACGCCGGTTTATTGAAACAAACCATTATGTTACCGCCCGGCAACTTGATGAAGACTTAAAAATCAAGGACAAGCATATCCTGAAATCATTAGACGAAACGTTAGTAGATTACCGGAAGACCATCGGCGATCTCGGCCCAAAGCTGGACTTCTTTACTTGTGATGATTTAAAAGCCTACTTGGTTAACAAGGATAAGGAAGTGGATTTTATTGCTTTTTGCACTCAGCATATCATTTCTTTAAGGAAAGTAAAGCGAGATGGAACCGCAAACAATCATAGGGCTGTGAGGAATAGTCTTATTGATTATTTCAAAAAGAAAAGTGTTTCCATCATAGAGATCAATTCCGGAATGCTGTTCGCTTATGAAAAATGGCTGCAAAACGACCGTACCATGAGTCGGATTAACCAGTTAGGTAATGAAGTGACCACAACGGAAAAAGGTATGCAGGTTGGCGGTGTTTATTCCCACATGCGTGATTTGCGTACCCTTTTCAATGAGGCCCGAAAGGTTTACAACAATGAAGACATAGGCGTTGTTAAGATAAAACATTATCCCTTTAAGGTCTATAAAATCGGCGCACCGCCAAAGACCAGGAAGAGGAATATTCCCGGTGAACAACTTGTCAAAATCAAAAATTGCGTGGTAGAACCCGGCGGGCGGGCTGAATTAGCCAGAGATTTATTTCTGCTCAGTTTTTATATGTGTGGTATGAACGCCGTTGACTTTTATAATCTTGATGGTTACGACCCACAAAGTACCAGGTTAGAGTACAATCGCTCAAAAACGAGTAGCCTTCGTGATGACGGCGCGTTTATCAGTATAAAAATTGTTCCCGAGGCAAGACCATTGCTGGAAAAATACATTGGGAAATTACAGGATAGATATAGCACCTATAACGGGTTAGATACCGCTTTAAGCAAAGGAATGAAACTCTTGCGAAATACAACGGGTATCCCTGAAGTTACCTTTTATTGGGCGAGGCATACATTTGCTACTATCGCACGAAACAAATGTAAAATTGCAAAAGAAGATATTGCAGAGGCTTTAAACCATGTTGATGGAGAACACAAAACCACTGATATTTATATCGAAAAGGATTGGAGCATCGTTGATAACGTGCAGGTTTCTGTTATGAAGTTTTTGAGAAAACTGGTGAAACCGAAGCCTGATAAGCCATATAAACTGAAAGTAAAAGAGTCAGTGAAAGAATTAAATAACCCAAATGATCAAAGGAAAACTATGCGCCTTGTAAGCGCATAATAATTAATTCCGCTATGAGAACATTCATTTTGTTATGCCTAACTTCTATAATTGGAACGGAGGGCTTTTTATATGCAACAATGCGCAAATAAATTACCAGCATTTATGATTGGTTTTGGCTTTTGGATATTGTTTCTTTACTACACATTGCAAAAAAAACAAATAAATAATCATACCTATTAAAAACCTCTCCGGCAACGATTGCCGGAGAGGTTTCGATATTATTTTTTTAGCTATTGCAATATCTTGAAATCACGTTCCTGATTTTGTGACTTGATGGTAAATTCAAGGTCTATCTCCCAGTTTCTTATGCGGTTGATGCTACTAATAATTGTTGGATGCAAATGTTTTTTATTAAAAAATAATAGCCTTTATAAGCCTTTCCAAATGGTTTATTTTTGTATTATGAAAAATTTTAAAAGTAAAAATTGGGATGAAGTAGAGTATGAATTTTACTGGTTTTGTGGCAAAGGGGAGTTTTTGCAAGCTGATGGTGATAACATAATGGTGGATGAATTTACAGTTCGCCCTATTGATAAAGGAATAAAAGGCACCTATACATTTCAAGCGTTGGAAATTGATGCTGAAATAAAGATTCTGTCTCAGACAAGAGATGAGGGTGACTGTGTAAAAGGCATGGGAATTTGCGAAGCCATGCTGCCGGAACTTTTTGGCTATTACAAGAAAAATATTATTTCAAGTTCCAAACGTGTATCAAAAATTCCTGGTGAAAGCCGGGTGAAAAAAATGACTGATATTTATGAAAAGTTAGTAACAAAAGGATTGGTTCAATATGATGAAAAAAGGGATGTTTATGTATATCCGAACCCAATCTCATTATGAAATCATGAGGTAAAGACTGGGGTCACTGTGCGTTTTTGGGTATTAACGTATTAGCTTTAACGAAACTTTGGAGGCTCTTAAAATAGCTATTAGTTAAATTCTGTAGGCAGGATTTCTTAATCATAATTAACGGAAAGATCTTTATTCCTGCCAATTATAAGCAAACTTTAGCTTGTCAGCTAAAGTATTGTCATTCCAGAGTAAAGATGTTACAACATATAGTTGTAATTTTAACACTTATGTTAAAATTGTAAATTGTGTAATATTTACACCCTACCTTAACAATAGTGATATGAAAACAAACATCAACTTTCAAAAAGCAAGTTTTAAAGATTTTGAAAACATTCCTGATCTGAATGCATTCCAAAGAGCCGAAGTTTTCCAGGAGTTTACGAATTACATGGAAGAAAACGGACAAATGAATTTCCGTTTTATGACCAGTAAAAACGGTTGCGGCCCGGAAATGTGGGTAACCTCACCGTTTAATAAAACGCCCAAAAAATGCGTAAGTCTAGTATCAAACGATTATTTAAACTTCACTCAGCATCCAGCGGTAAAGTTAGCCGCAATACAGGGAATCGAAAAATATGGAACTGGCGCTGGCGCTTCCCCTTTAATCGGAGGTCATCATGATTACCACGAAATGCTTCAAACCAAAATAGCATCCTTTTTTGGCAGAAGTCCTGATTCAGCTTTAGTTTTCACAACTGGCTATACTTCCAATAGCGCAACACTTTTAGCCCTTCTGAAAAAAGAAGACGTAGCAATTTTGGATATGTCTGTTCACGCCAGTGTTTATGAGGGCTGCAAAGAAACTAATTTGAAAATGTTCTTGCATAACGACCTGGAATCTTTAGAGCGAATTTTAAGGGAAGCCCATGAAAAATTCCGTACAAGATTGGTAGTGATTGATGGTGTTTACTCACAGGACGGTGATTTGGCCAAAATGGAGGATATTTTAAACCTTACCAAAAGATATGGTGGTTTCTTAATGGTGGATGATGCTCATGGTATTGGTGTTATTGGGAAAAATGGTCGCGGGGCTATTGAGATTTTTAACCTTTTGGATAAGATTGATATTATTTCTGGAACGTTAAGCAAAGCATTTGGCCATATAGGTGGCTTTGTCGTTTCAAGTCCGGAAATTATTAATTTTCTAAAATTCCAATCAAGGCAACAAGTCTTTTCATCTACCTCCACACCAGCAGCAGCAGGATTACTTAAAGCATTAGATCTGATTGACGAAGAACCAAAATGGAGGACTATGCTTGCTGATAATATCGAATATTTTAAAAAGGGCCTAACAGACTTAGGCTTAAATGTTGGTAACACAGAATCAGCTATTATACCGGTAAAAATTGGAGATGCCCATAAGACTGGTGATGCTGGCCGGTTACTATTGGAAGCGGGTATTTATGCTAATACTATTGTGTATCCGGGTGTGGCAAGAAAAAATGCCAGAATACGAACAAGCTTAATGGCAACG
This sequence comes from Mucilaginibacter mallensis, assembly GCF_900105165.1. Lineage (NCBI taxonomy): Bacteria > Pseudomonadati > Bacteroidota > Sphingobacteriia > Sphingobacteriales > Sphingobacteriaceae > Mucilaginibacter > Mucilaginibacter mallensis. The sequence goes on along the minus strand of NZ_LT629740.1, from coordinate 5,869,880 downwards.
CATAACCGGGAACACTTAGATAAGGCATTAAATGCATTTGAATATGTAAATCAAAAATTGCATATTTCCAGTAATTAATACTGGGATTATGACGAAGAAAACTTATAACGGTGCTAAAAATAGCAAAGAGCGCTCTATGCAAAAACTTGTTGAAGCCGTTGGTACAATCATTAGAACGCAAGGATATACCGGATTAAATGCTTTGAACATTGGAAAAACGGCTGGCGTAAATCGGGGTCTGATCAATTTATATTTTGGCAGCCTGGATAACCTGGTTGAAGTCTATGTTCGGGGTAAAGATTATTGGGTTGCAGCAGCCGGAAATGCCGGAGAATTGATGGAAGAAAAGAGGGATCAGCATACACGAGAGATTTTAGAATCCCTTCTTGTAAACCAGCTAAATTATTTTTACAAAGAGGACGAAATGCAAAAAATCGTGTTGTGGCAGCTAAGTCAGCGAAGTAAAATAATGTACGAAGTTGCTGAAGAACGGGAAAAATTAGGCGAAGCCTTTTTTAATTTGGCTGATCCCTACTTTGAAAATACTGATGTGGATCTCCGTGCTGTTGCAGGTCTTTTAGTTGGCGGTATTTATTATATGGTATTACATGCAAAAGCTAATGATAGTTTATTTTGTCAGATAGATGTGAATTCAGAAAACGGTTTAGAAAGAATAAAAAAAGCAATTTCAGCAATCTTAACGGATACCTACAAAAGGGCTGAAAATGCAAAAACTTAAAATTATGAAACGATTAAGATTGTATAGCGAGATAATTACGGCAATCATTTTTACTTTAAGCACTTTAAGAGCAAGCGCTCAGCCACCGGTTAAAGTTGTAGCAGGATTAATTTACATGAATGATGGCACTTTAACTCCCAATCAAAAGATGTATCCGAAGTTGACTGATAGTTTGGATAATAACCTAAAAAAGAATAATAAAGACACAATCAGCTTATTTTACAGGGCGTTGCTTTATTTGCGCTATAACAGTGGGTTGGCAAAACCTTATCAACTTTCAAAAGGTGCAATGGAAAATCTGGAGGTTGCTAAAAACATGGTGGAAAGAGCTGATAGCTTAAAAATGCAGGCTTTAAATTTAAAGATATTACGGGCCGAAATTTATAGGGAACTCTGTTACAGATTTACTGGCGATGAATCCTGGCAGCTTAACGGTAAACAAATCGCCGTCAGAAAAACCCGGTTTAATGGCTATAAAGACTTAGCCAACAAGTACTATGATGAACTTGCACAACTTGATAAGCGCAATGCCTATGCCTATTTGAAGTTAACGATCAACTACAAATATCCTTTATGATACCATGTATGCCTATTATTCCTTATTAACGTCCCGCATGATGGAGATTATGATGAATGAGACCACACTATTTCGGTGCAAGCGTATGCAACTTGGAGAAGTTAAATAATTGAAAAGTGGGTTGTTTTTTTACGTAAATGTTATTGATTATAGTAATTACATTAAAATTTACTAAAGCTGTTGTTATTAGTTTTTAGAATAAGGCCGTTTAAAATACCATAGTATTTTAGTGTAATACTCAAATGTTAAAGAAAAAATCGTGAATCTGCACAACGTTGCTCGGTCTGCGCAGAATACAAGTAGCACATGATAGAACCACAGATCGAGATGTCCCCTGTTACGTTACCTAAGTTGCATACCTATCTACGACAGCAGAGGTTTACTATACGCGGTTTGTTAGTGAATTTGTTAAGTTGATGGATGAGTTGTTGAAGGAATAGGATTGGATTTATGGAAACTATGTCTGTAGGCGCAAACTACAGACGTAGCTATCTGTCGCAGACGGACGGCGGGGAAATTATTAAAAATGCAACATTTCATTTTTCATTCTGTTTCTGGTACTTTTTTACCAGAAAAACTGTTGTTATAGATAGTACTGAGGCTACAGCTATAATAAGCAATACGCCAATACCACCTATTAATCCACCGTCCGTGGTTCCTCTGTGAATAACAACAAGATTACTTTTTAAAAAAAATCCTATAGCTGCAAAAGTCATTATCCCTGCAACGATTGCAGAAATAATACCCAAGCCTGAGAAACTAACTTTATTCTTCATTGTTTGTATTTAACTAAGTGTTTTTAAATTATAAGCAGCCCCCCAATTACATGTATTCAAAATGTTTTTTGGGGGGCTGTCTTTAATTCTGTGATAAAAGTATAGTTTAGGGCTGGTAGTCGCAAACTACTAGCATAGTTACCCTTAGATGCCCTGCTATTTATCCATAATTTCATTTTCTCCCCATGGTACATTATTTATAAGTTTTCTCATTCCAAAGGTTGTTTTTGATAATTTTCCACGTGTGTTTACACGCCTTGTTCTATTAGTTTTTTTGGTTCAGCTTTTTTAAAGTTTCATTTCCATAATTGGCATAAACCTATTTTTTATTGAAGTTTCAAACTCTCCAATTTTTTCGAACCCAATTCTTAGATAAAATTCCGTTGCGTTTGGTTCTGAGTCAAGTATTATTTTTTTGATTTTTAGGTTTCTCATTAGCTTTAAAAAATCGTTGACCAAATATTTCCCAAACCCCTTTCCAATATATTCAGGCAATACAAATAAATTATCAAGTCTTGCAATCTCTTTTTCTTTAATAATATAAGAGTAATAACCAATAACTTTATTGTCATTTAATAATTTGAAAGCATTGTTACTTTCAATATAATCTTTGGAAATTGTAAGATCATCATTCCATTTCAAAATTTGTTCTTCGGAATATCCCCAAAATGCTTTTGACTTTTTTGTTATTTCAGTCAATATTTCATTGTCATTTATATTCGCCCTTTCAATTTTCACTTTTTTACAATTAATGATAACATGTAGTTGTTACAAGTAGGTTTTAACCTGATTGTAGTCCTTTATTTCGGAACTTTGTTGAGTAATATCTCCACTTTTTCCCTTTCACTTTTTAGCAAACCTTCATATAGTTCAATGATTTTTTCAATTGGATTATTTAGATTTTCAACAAACGTATAAATTGAGTGTGTAGTAACTGAACACCCTTCATTAAAGTTAGTACTAATATTAAAGATTTTTTCTTCGTTAAAATTGGCCAATCCATCCTTTGTGACCCCTAAAACTTTGGCTATTTGATCCAATCGATCATCATCTATAGATTCGCTTTGTTCTAACTTAGAAACAGCTTGCTTAGAAATACCTAAACCCGTACCCACCTCATCTTGAGTCATGCCCCGAAGCTTACGAACTCTTTCTATTTTTTTACCAATATGAATGGGTTTATTATAACTAACTGATTCCATGTACTAAATTAGAATTAATTTGTTTTCCCTTTAATCATTTCCATTTTTTCTCTCTCACTATTCAAAAGCCTTTCGTACAATTCGGTGATTTTTTCAATTGGATTAAATTGCTGTGCTACAAAATTACTTGAGGCATTGTCTTTTATCTCAATATCATGAATATCATAGTAATTATTGATGTTGTATGTAATTCTCTCTTCATCAAAATTTTTAATTGCTTCAGGTGTAACGCCTAATATTTCAGCAATTTGTTTTAACAAATTTTCCTCTATTTCGTCCTGTTGTTCAATTTTGGATACTTGCGACTGCGATATTCCGAGTTTACTTGCCAAATATTCTTGTTTAATTCCCCTAAACATACGGATACGTTCAACCTTTTGACCGAGAGATAAAGGCTTCTTTGTAAATAGATGATCTTCCATCAGATAAGATTAAGTTTTAAAGTTATAAAAATCAACTGAAATATAATAATAGTCAATCGTGTAATTTTCTCACTTATGCTAAAATTGAGTTACTTCGGCTATATAAATTATGCGCAATATAATCAATAGCCAACACCAACATGAAAAAGTTTTTGCAGGCTTGCTCAATCTAAATGTTGACCTGATTATTTACTCCGGTATTTATCCGCCAGTATTTTTCATAACGGCTAATGGACAACTGGCTTATGGCTTTGCTAACCGCAAAGCCATTTCTTACCCGTTACAAAACCCAATAAAAAACATTATAGGGTATCCGGAATGAGTAAAAGGATGAACGGCAACCGAAGATCAGTTTATAGTTAATTCTTTTTTACGGTTGCCGCTTCCCTTTTTCTGTATTAACCCAATCACACTTTAGTATCCCGCGATCCATGAAAAAATTAACGATTTATCTCGTCAGGGCTATGCTTTGCCCTAAAATTAAAAAGCAATTTACCCTCGCTCTACCTGCTTTATGTGTGCTGCTTATTCACGGCAATAGTTTACTTGCACAGCAATCCCCACAATTTCATATCAAAGGATCGGTTTTTTCGGGAGAAGATTCCGGGATTCTGCCAAAGGCAACGATAAAAAACAATACGGACGGAAAGCAGACAATAACCAATTCAGCCGGTGAATTTCAACTCCTGACGGCAGATACCAGTGGAACATTCACAGTATCCTATATCGGGTTTAAACCGTTGACACTTATTTATAACCATTCACATCCAGGCCCTTTTAGGATCACCTTAATGGCCGATGAAAATACATTACGAGAGGTAACGGTGTCAACAGGTTACCAGACTTTACCGCAGGAACGCGCTGATGGGTCTTTCGCCCAGGTAGATAATAAATTGCTTAACCGCAGGGTCAGTACCGATATTTTAAGCCGTCTTGAGGGCGTAGTGCCTGATTTGCTTTTTAACAGGAACACTATAAACGGATCGGCTGGCCAGGTGGATATTAGCATAAGGGGCCAAAATACCCTTTTCGCAAACAGTCAGCCATTAATAGTCGTCGACGGTTTTCCTTACGATGGTGACCTAAATAACATCAATCCAAATGATATTGAAAGCATTACCGTTTTAAAAGATGCTTCCGCAGCATCCATTTGGGGAGTAAGGTCAGGTAACGGGGTTATTGTTCTTACAACAAAAAAGGGAAAGCAAAACCAGCCTTTAGCCATAGAATTAAATGCAAACGTAACGATAGGTAATAAACCAGATCTATACTACAGCAAGAATTACATTTTATCCTCTGATTTTATCGGATTGGAACAAAGCCTATTTAACAGAGGCTTTTATGACAGCGCCTTGCAAACCGGATATGCTGCTGTTTCTCCGGCTGTACAATTAATGGCAGAGCAAAGGGCCGGATTAATTTCTGCATCTGATTTGTCAAATCAGTTGAATTTATTAGGGCAAAATGATATTCGAAAAGATGAAAGTGAATATTTATACCGTCATTCTGTTAATCAGCAGTACAACTTAAATTTAAGAGGTGGCGGCGATAAAAGCGATTACTTTTTGTCTTTGGGCGATGATCAGGATAACAGCTTTTACCAGGGCAACCAAACAGGACGGATCACCATTAATTCAAGACTTAATTTCTACCCGGTAAAGAATTTACAAATTTCCGTAGGCGCGAATTATGTACAATCCACCTCAGTATCCAATAACCCCTTAACAGAATACGGCGGATTATCAGTTGGATCAAATGGTTTATATCCTTATGCGCAATTAGTAAACGCAAATGGCACCCCGGCAGCTATTCCTAAAGATTATGCTTTAAGTTATACAGATACGGTTGGGCATGGAAAGCTGCTGGATTGGAATTATAGGCCGCTTGATGAATTTCATAATGCGGACAACTCCACGAAAAGTATTGAGAACCGAATCGACCTCGGCGTGAATTATAAGTTTTTTAAGGACTTTCATGCAGAGTTAAAATATCAGTATGAACACTCAGATCTGACTCAGCTTAATAATTATAATTCCAATACCTACTATGCCCGAAACCTTATCAATGATTACACTCAAATAAACCCGGATGGTACACTTAGTTATCCGATCCCGGTGGGTGGTATATTACAGCAAGCTGAAAACGGGCTTACCTCACAGGATGTACGAGGCCAGTTAAATTTCGATCATATTTGGAATAATAAGCACCAGGTAACCGCCATTATAGGAAGTGAAGTTAGTTCAACTATAGCCAGTATCAATGATTATACAGCATACGGTTATGATAAAGGAACCGGATCAAGCGTTGCCAATATTGATTATAGTGACAGTTTTGGTTTGCTGCCAAAAGGTTCCGGGATGATTCCCAATACACTGGGTTTTGGTAAAACAACTGATAATTTCCTTTCTTATTATAGCAACGCTGCTTACACTTATCTTGGCCGTTACGTATTTTCTTTAAGCGGAAGGATAGACAAATCGAATTTATTCGGCGTATCAACCAATCAAAAAGCTGTTCCGCTTTACTCGGCTGGCGCAGGTTGGGAAATGAGCAAGGAAGATTTCTACCACCTGAACTGGCTTCCTTATTTAAAACTTCGGGCAACCTATGGTTATACTGGTAACATTAATAAAAGTGCTACTGCTGTAACGACCATCAGCCAGTTAAGCAATAATTATGATAGTGGCGATTCGTATGACCAGATTGATAATCCGGGGAATCCTGAACTGAGATGGGAAAAAGACCGCATGATCAATTTAGGATTGGATTATGCCTTTAAAAATCAGGTGCTATCAGGAAGTATTGAGTATTACATTAAAAAGGGAATAGACCTCTTCGGCAATTCTCCTTTGCCACCATCTACAGGACAAACGACATTTTTCGGGAATACGGCAGACACTAAAGGAAACGGCCTTGACATCGTAATCAATAGCAGGAACATCAGTAGTGGGAATTTTCAATGGACAACCAATTTTATGATCAGTCATGTGATTGATATTGTTACCAAATATGATGTAACGGCTACCTCTGCAAACTATATTGCCTTTAGCAACTCAAGCAGCATTTTACCGCTTACCGGCAAATCTTTATTTGGCCTTTATAGTTATGCATGGGCTGGTTTGACACATAATACGGGCGATCCGCAAGGTTACCTGAATGGAAAAGTCAGCACCGACTATGCCGGCATAATCGCCAACACTTCGGTAAATGATATGGTTTATAATGGTTCCTCAAGGCCAACCACCTTCGGTTCTTTCCGGAATACATTTGCTTATAAACAGCTTTCACTGTCCCTGAACATCATTTATAAACTTAATTACTATTTCAGAAAAACCTCTTACAGTTCCCAGGGATTACCTTATTCCGGGAATCAGGACTTTTATTCGAGGTGGCAAAAGCCGGGTGATGAAACCACTACAAACGTACCTTCCCTACAATACCCTCCCTATACTACTGACCGCGACCTGTTTTATAAATATTCGTCTGTGCTTATTGACAACGGTGACCATATCCGGTTACAGGATATCAACCTGAGTTATGATTTTGACAGGTCTGTTTATAAAGGACTTCCATTTAAACACCTGCAGGTTTACGGATATATCAATAATGTAGGCATCCTTTGGCGGGCAAACCATGATGGTCTTGATCCAGACCTCAGTTCAAATACTACGGCTGCGGCATACCCGCTTCCCCGTACTTTTTCATTAGGAATTAAAGCAACCTTATAATTTTTACCATTATGAAAGATTTTACTTACCTGAAAGCCTGCATTTGTTTTCTATTGTTCGCCGGTGTGTTTTCCGGTTGCAAAAAGGAGGACAGTTTTTTAAATGTCAAGCCGAATGAAAGCCTGGCAGTGCCCTCTACTTTATCTGATTTACAAGGAATAATACATAATCAGGCGGTCTTAAATGGAAATTACCCCTCATTAGGTGAAATAGCCTGCGATGATTATTACGTCAGCACATCCCTTTGGGATAACCAGGGTACCACCGCAAGAAATGCCTATGTATGGGCGAAAACTGTTTATGATGCAGGTTCTAATGTGCCTGACTGGAGCGACTCTTATAACCAGGTTTATTATGCAAATATTGTACTGGATTATCTACCTAAAGTAACTTACAGTCCGAGCCAACAACAGTTATATAATCAGGTTAAAGGAAGTGCTTTATTTTTTCGCTCGATCGCTTTTTATAACCTCGTGCAGACCTTTGCACTTCCGTATGATCCGTCGACCGCGTCATCGGATTTAGGCATACCGTTAAGGTTAACTTCAGATATAAATGCAAAATCTGTTAGGGCAACCGAAAAGGATTGCTACCAGCAGATATTAACCGACCTTCAAACAGCTTTAGCACTGCTTCCAAATTCGGCGACTGATATCACAGTACCGTCAAAAGCAGCAACTTATGGTCTTCTATCAAGAATTGACCTTGCTTTAGGGGACTTCTCCGGTTCATTGGCAAATGCGACAAGTTGCCTCTCACTTAATAATACACTTCAGGATTTCAACCAGTTAAATCCGAATGCCTTTCCAGTATTTCCAAACTATTCACCCGAAGAATTATTCCACAGTTCTTTAGAGGGAAACGGCCTCGTTGGATTTAACGCCCAGGTTGATTCTAACGTGTATAAGTCGTTTAGCGATCCTAATGACCTGCGGTTAGCCATTTTCTTTTACAACAATGGGGGACAGATAGAATTTAACAGTCAGTTCGACAAACACAGTAATGTTACGAGTGCAATCGGCACCAACGAAATTTATCTGAATAAGGCCGAATGCGAAGCCCGCGCCGGGGATATTAAAAACGCTATGGCTGACCTAAACGCACTGCTTGTAATGCGATGGGTTACAGGAACCTTTAAACCTTACACAGCAACTACAAGTACTGATGCGCTAACTCAGATATTATCCGAGCGGAGAAAAGAACTTTTACTGTCAGGTATCCGGTGGACAGACCTTCGCCGATTAAATAAGGATTCCAGATTTGCAATCACCTTAAAAAGGAATATCAATAATACCATTTATACTTTACCACCCAATGATCCGCGCTACGCTTTTCCAATTCCGGATAATGAAATTGAATTGACCGGCGAACCTCAAAACAACAGATAAAGATGATTATGAACAATCCTATAAAAATAATTGCAATAACACTTTCATTGTTTTGTTGTATTTCAGCCTCCGGATCGGCAGTGATCAGGGGCTACTATCCATCATTAAAAGATGGCGATATGGTGATACTTACCGCTGACCCATACGGCGACCCCAACTTTACCGGGTATGCTAAAACCTTTGAAGCTAAAGTTAGTAACCACAACTTCCTATTCAATTTACCTGACGTTAGCGTACCGACCAGATTTAGATTGCGTTTTAAGGATGGTGAAGATAAATTAACCTTTACTAATAAGTATTTAACCAAATCACTGAATAGCTATTATTATGAAAATGGTGACGATGTTATGATTACCGAAAACGCTAAAGATCTATCATTTTCGGGAAAAGGTTCTGAAAAATACAGTCTTATACAACAGTTGAAAGTCAAAGAAAATCCCGCAGCCAATCACATAAATCTTAATTTTTTTCAAACCCCCAGGACCTTTGTTATATCACAGGATTCCAATATTCTCTTAGAATTTAAGTATTTAAATATCAACAGATCAATGGTTTCGCATGATTTATTTTACATCTTAGAAGCTGGTCTTATTGGCAGGTGGTACGGAACGACTGATGGTTTGAAAATGATGAATGAAAGCGACCGAAAACATATATTGGATTCTTTATCATTCCTAAAAACCAACTTTCCTATTTCCTACGCTAACTTAAAAACTTTGAATGCTTTGCCTATTGTGGCGTATGGGGATAGTTACACCAATGGGATTTTTTGCCGTTATATGTATGACAGTTGTTATGTAAAAAATCTACCATTCCTTACATCCATATATTATACGTATGTGAAAGAAAACTTTGAGGGCTTGTTAAGGGAGCGTTTAGTAACCAATTTGTTTTTCGATAGAAGAACAGAATCGGAGGATAATTCAGGGATATTGACAGATGCACTAAGTTGGGTTACCGACAGCAATTTTCGTTCGATCCTTTCAGATTTAAAATCCCACCGGATGGTGGGCGGCGATGCTTTTGATTTTAATCTCATCGACGATAAAGGTAACTGGCATAAGATGGCTGAATTTAAAGGAAAAGTAGTGTTTATTGATTTTTGGTTTACTGGCTGTGGAAATTGCATACAAGTAGCACCTTATCTGGAAAAATTGGAGGAACAATTTAAAGATAAGCCGGTAGTGTTTTTGAGTATTAATGTCGACACCAAAGGCGATTTATGGAAAAAGAGTATAGCGTCAAAAAAATATACCACAAGGTACGCCATCAATCTCTTTAGCGGAGAGAGAGGGTTAAACAGTCAAATCAGTAAGTATTATAATGTCACAGGCGGCCCGACCTTAATTTTAATTGATAAAAAAGGTAATTTAATGATGTCGCCGACAGACCCTCGTTTGGATGATGGCAATAACATCACCAGCATGATTACCCAGGAGGTGAATCGTCCATAAAACATATTGTTATGCCAAAGTTAACCTAACTCAAATCAATAATTACAAACTGCCGGAAACCCGGCAGTTTGTAATAGTTCTTATTTGTACATTTTATCCTGAGAACTGTGCTGGATATTTGAATCCGGCGGCAAAGCATTCACGGTACCTAATACCACTGATTGCGGTGCGGTTGACGTAATCGTACAGGCAATCGCTACAGCATCACTTTGGCAAGTTTCTCTGCTTGGCGGATTGAGTGCCCAGGCCGCGTTGCCGCTTCCATCTTTAAAACCATAATAAGTAGTTCCCGCATTTTTATGATGATTGAATGCGTAAGCATTTCCAAAGCCTGCTAAGGCTGCAAGGGCAATAAAGCCCAATCTGATCTTTTTCATATTAGTAATTTTTAATTTATAAAAAACCAGTTTTTTCACAGGACTGGTATTAACCTGACTTCGCGCGTGAAATATTTTAACACTGATTACCTTTTTTAATAAGATAATCAGCTTAATTCTTTTATTAATTTGATGTCATAACAGGCCAGGAATACAAAGACCAGGTTAAAGACAAGATGCTGCCCCCAACTGAGGGATTGAATGAATTCGCCGCAATTGCACGGCACCTTTGAAAATACCCCTAATAATATGGCCACGATGTAGCCTGTAAATAATATCAATAAAATAAGCGATGCATAGAGGCCATATAATCTCGTTTTGGCATATATTGAAGCAACCATTACCAAAATTTCTACTGGTGGAATTGTCCAGGCTAATAGCTCAGCGAACCAAAAAGGGAAAGGCTGGTTGTGCATTGCCCGCCTAAATCCTGAGTGATCAAAAATCTTACTAAAGCCTGAATCAATAAAAAGCAGGATCAGCATGGCAGTAATTATTTCATAAAACAATGATTTTTTCATGGCAATTAATCAATGTTAAAGAGGAATTTAATTTTGTCGGGCCGCAGGTAATGGAGCAAAAAATGAATAATTCCTATATTACCGGACATCAAATCGGCTGCGGACAAGGAATCATTTCCTTCCAGCCAATAAATGCGTGAATTTGGGGCCTCCCGGTAAGTATGCAATAAGACATTCACAATATGCCCGGCACGTTCAAACCATTCACAGTCATTAAATACCTTAAAAGCTTCAAGGTAAACTTCTCCTAAACCGGCTAATCCATTAGCCACGGTTAAAAAATTGCTGGAGATGTATTTGGGATGGCAATTTAAAGCAGTTTCAGCTGCCTTTCTGTATTTTGAATCTCCTAAGATTTGATAGGCTTTTATAAAGGTTAAGGCAATTCCCGAAAATCCATACTCGAACCACGGATCAAAATTTTCATTGACTGCGCTAATTGGCCAGGATAGTTCCCCATTATTTACTTTTCTGCCTTTTAACAAAAAATCGAGTGCCTTAACAATAACATCTTTTACTTTTTGGTCTTCGTATTTCGTGTAATATTCAATTAAAAAATAGGTTATACCGGCAATTCCGTAAGAAAAACCATATAGTTTAATTCCTTTTGCTTGGGTTTCATCTTTTTTAACCAGCCATGATCCATCCTTATTTTGTTCCTTAATTAATCGGGCGACTAGGAGAGACAATTCATCATAGAACACGGGTAGCTGACGATTATTGGAACAATGCAAAAAGGCAAGACCCTGCCCCGAAATACCCGAAGCAACATTATTTCCGCTTAACGGTTCTGAAATGTTTTGAAAAACCAGATTGTGATTATAAACTGTATTTTCTATTAGGCCGCCTATAATCAGCTCATTAATTGCAATTGAAAATCCCGTTTTACCGCGAAATAATCCGCTTGAAATGGAACAGTAAGGCTGTTCCGTTTTTAATAGCAGTTCATAATTTAATAAAATATTTTCATAGAGGTCAACCGTGTTAAAATTTAGCTGTTCGGCTAATGACAATACATATAAAACACCTGCAACCCCATTGGCGAAGCCTGGATTTGCCAGGTAACTTTTAAATTCATTTGCTATTCCGTTTTCTTCCGGGATGGCTTTTGAAACCCAATAGCCGGAATTGTTTTGAAGCACATTTGATGCGAAAGCGTTTATTCCTTTTTGAATGACATCTTCAATTTTACTTATTTTGGGTTTCGGTGCGCTAAAGTTCGTTTTTAAATTCTCTGTTAACAGTACGGCATCGTAAACATCCATTGTGTGACGGATTGATTTCAGGCCCGGTCTTAAGGAACTATCTCCGCTCATACATAATGCGGTCATAGCCGCAACCGCATTGTTGTCCATGAAAAATTTTATGTTCTGAAATAATTGGTCATTAATACTGAATTTACCAGGCGAAATTCCGGTCATCACCTTAAGTATAAGGGAACCAAGCCCGAAAATATCGTCCGCTATATCGGGAGCTTGTAATTGTTGCTGTTGGGGTGAAATATAACCTGGAGTCCCATAGGTAAAAGGCGGAACATTACCGCAAGCGTCAAACGCTAATTCAATATCAATAGCAACTACGCTTTCGTCTTCCCGGATCAAAAAATTTCCCGGATTAATATCCCGGTGGATGATGCCGTTATAGTCGAAAAGATCAATGATATTTATTATTTCAAGAATGTATTTCACCAACTGGCGCTTTGTTTCTGCCGGTATTGCAAACCATATAATGCCTTGATGTAATGCCATAATTTTCTCAAAAAGGCTATGCCCCCTAATATATTCCATAACTAAATAGGAATCTCCACCATCCTCGAAATAATCTATTGGTTTAGGTAAAGGAATAGAGGCATTAAGGTCAATTAATAACTCATACTGCCATTCCAAACGGTCTTTTATAGTCCTCCCAAAATCATCTGCACAATGATTGAATCTGCCTTGTTTGATAACGCACCAATGAATTTTTAACCAGTTTTTAAGATTTAAGCATTTGTAAACATTGCCCTTTGCATCGCCTTTGAGCTGGTTAATAATAAGGTAGTTTTTGATTTTTTTCCTTTCCTTTTGCCGGGTTGGTTTGGGAATTCCGGGATAAGGCCAGTCGTTCAGATTATTTGATGGTTTTAAATTTTCCGTATAAACGCATCCTTTCAAATGGTATGCCGACGGTATGGTCGGGCCGGAAAATGGTTTTGCCAACTCAATGATTAAATCAGCAGTTTTTTGGGTCTCTATATCGTTATCCGGATAAATGGCTATGACTTTTCCGATTTCGCCAACACCGTAGGCACCATCCAGAATCATGGAATGCACATCGCTGTTTTCCGGGATGGTGAATGTAAAATCGCTGTCTATTAAAAAGGGTAACAGGATATTCAATAGTTGAACCATTTCCTGTCTGATTACTGAAATATACAACACCCATCCATGTAGTGGAATAATATCGCCAACATGCAGGTATGGATGTTTGTTGTAAAAACTAAGAGATGCCTGAGTAAGAATGCTTCCATAATCAACAGGTGGATTGATAACCAAAGCGCCCCCAGGATTGGAATTATATATAGTACCCGATATTTCTTTAGAAGCCGCATCCATAGGTCTAACATTTTGTTGGTTAAAGCTACGGTCACTAACGGCTAATATTTATTGACAAATCGTATTAAATATCCGATATATCTCATTAAATTTTATGCTTTTATCAATTAAATAATTGACAAAAGTCAATAAATTTATCAGGTGTGATAAATTTGAACTCGTTGGTATATTCCGGCAAAATTACAAATTGGATCTTTAAAGAAAATTGACATATCCCTCTATATTAGCGATATTTCGCATTAAATTTTATGAAAAATGTCGCAAAAAAATTGACAAATATCAATAAGAACGTCTCTTGTGCAGACGGCTAAACGTTTCCTTGCTCACGTTTATGTAAGAAGCGATAAAATATTGGGGTATGCGTTTCAATATATAATCTTCATTTTTCATTAAGAATTTATACCGGTCTTTTGCAGTTGGCATTCTTAATAACTTTTCCCTGTAATGGCTTTCCTGCTTGCTTTCCGCTATCAGGAAAATGATGAGTTCAATAAGTTCAGGATTGCTTTCAAGTACCTTTTGAATATGTATTAAAGGTATTGCTAATAATGTTGTATTAAGCATTACGCTTATGTATTCCTCGCTTGGTTGCTGATTAAAAATACCTTGCGGAACTATTAAATCACCTTCCTGTTTGAACCAGGTGGTGTTTTTTTCTTTGGGCCCTTCAATTGCCCCTCTAACTAATCCGGTTTGAATAAAGTAAATAGCGGTGGCAAAGTTCCCCGGAGAAACAAAGGTTTCGTTTGCTTCGTACTTATTTATTTTCAGCCCGCTCATCAGTGCAGTTGACAGTTTTTGTGACAAGGTTTTGGTGCGGTTTAAGCGCTGAATAAAAGCATCCGGATCAATCATTATTACTATATTTTTTAACAAATAACCAAATTTCTTTTCCTCAGGTCAAGTGGCTAACAGTGGCTATAAAAATGCCATCATTTTGAAAAACGCATATTTTCATAAAAATTTACTAATAAGCAAATCAATTTTATCACTTGTGTTAAAATTAGCGTTAACTTTGTATTTGCTTTTAGAATGAGGACGAGGAGCAATTTTAGAGAGGGTATGTACTAAATAAAGGCATGAAGGAGATTTACTATGGCCGCTTCGCTTACCAAGCTTAAGGGATTTATTCAGACTTATGCTGGTTACACTTTTGAAAATATACCCGAACCGGAAATCGAAGAATTAAAAAACTTTGTAGCCGATGCATTTCAATCTATCCGTTGGGAGGTAGAGGCTGAGTTTGGCCAAAATACCGATAATGATGCAAAAACACAGTATATAGTAACTATTCAATCGCAGTTAACATATTTAGCGGCGGGAATAACTGGTTTTGAAAACGTTACGGATAGACCCGCTGTTATTTCAAATGTTTTTGACTGGGTTCTGTCCGGCATATTTAAATTGCTGGAGCATATTCGCAATTATTTTACTGCTTATTTCGATGATGATGCTTTACTTCCGGTCGGTTTTATTAAACAGTATAAAGAAAACCTAAAATTCTCCCGCGAGGAATTGGCAGATAACCTAAACAGCCAAAATGTCGATCAAGACCTTTTAATACTGATTAGAACTTTCAGCGAAGCGACTGAAAGTTCTGAAAAATTCACAATCAAAACCTGGCGGCAATGGGAGTATATGAGAATGACCACTAAAGTAATCCACGACTTTGTGCTGACTCCATCGCAAAGTGATATTAATCTGGAACTATTGAAATTATTGGTAAGCCGGGAATTTAACAGTATCCAGGTATATGCCTATTTTATTAGATATATTGAAAAAATAACGCTAAGTGAAACGACCTTCCAGGAACAACAGCAGGAGTTACTTTATTTATTAAAAGTGTTCCGGCAGGTAAGGATTGATGCTTATTTCTTATATGACCCTAAAGTTCAGTCCTTAAAGATCTCTATTGTTGAAAGCCTTGAAGCGGAATTAACCTATCTGGAACAAAAGGAAAAATTACTTTTACAGAATTTCAAAAATACCAATCCAGAATCGCCCTCAAAGTTTTACTTTAATTTTGCCGTGACCTTAGCGGAACTGATGTTTTTCTTTAGAATAATGCTGGAAGTTAAGCTGATCTATACCAAGTTTAATTCTTACCTGTATGAATTTATCTCTAATCACATCCGGACGGAAAGGGCTGAAAATATTTCCAAAAAAAGCATGAGGAATCATTTTAATAATAAGCCTTTTCCTGATCGTACTGTTAAGAATGTTAAGGGCTGGCTTGAAAAAATGATCAATCACATCAATTTGTATTATAATCTATGATCCATCTTACTAATATGGTTTAATCCTTTTTTTCAAGCAGATATACTAAGCCGTTGGAGTTCAAATACCTGATTACCTCATTGAATTTGATGTAATCAAAGTCTTCCATTTCAAGTATTCTTTGCCAGCCTTTATTGATGAAGTCCTGCAGGCTGCAAATTTCCAAATCTTTCATGTTTGCAATGCAACCACTACTCAATTTTAGTTTTTCGATTGGGATTAAAAGAATATCGTTTTTAGCGCTTTCCATAAAAAATTAGCGTGGGTCACTAGTTTTCTGTTACAAGAGGTACGGCTAAGAACCTACACACAGGGTAAACCAATGCCCACGCATGACGTGGACGATCAGTCTATTACCCCTTTGTGTGTTTATTGAATTTAGCCGATTCCTTGCAACAAGGTTAATAGTGTCGTTATATATTTTAAAACTTCTTTTTTCTAATTCATAGTTCAAAGTTAATCATTCCGCCTTAAGTAATTCGAATGGTGTTGTCAGTACACGATTTTTTTAAAAAAAGACAAAAAATGGGTGGCTTGAATAAAGTTGATTTGAAAGGCCGGAACAAAGGATAAAAAGCTATGTGGCACTTTTTTATGCCATGTTAGCCACTTTACAGACAATAAGTTAAATGAGAGATTGCTGCTGAAATTCTTAATAAAGGCAACAAAAATAAAAAAACTTATGATGACAGATTATGGAAAAGCACGGTTAGTGCAACTTGAAGAAGACATTGAATTATTTAATGAGATGGGCGCTACGGCAGTTAAAAAATTGACTGGTATTTTAAATGCTGTAAGGGTCGCTATGGCAGACCTCAAAGACAAGGTAGATAACTCTTCATTTAAGGATATTGATGAGGAAATACAGTTTTTTAAATATGTCAAACCACAGTTTTATGCACATCATATTTATGCTTTGGAATTATTTAAAATTGATACCGATAAACCCCTTGGCGATCAGCAAGTCCTGAGAAACTATTATGAACAGGAATTAAAGTTTATCAGGAAATTTTTGAATAAACACTTGTTTCTCTACCAGTATTATCTACTAGACGGGTCGGAACTGGATAGTTCATATTTTGTAAGGGGAAAGAACCAGGTTAACTTGCTCTTATCCGATGGCCCGGATTTAGATCCCCTATTTTCTACTGCATGTGATTATTTATTTGCCAGGTTTATTGCCATCGAAAAACTACAGGAATACTTAATCCAATGTCTTTACCATTCCAATGGCATGGAACCTGTTGCTAAATTCTCAAAGAAAAAAGGGCCATTCAAATGGACAGGCGATAAGTCTAATTTGATTGAACTGGCCTATGGAATTTACGATACCGTACAAATTAACGATGGTCATGTTACTATCGCTGAAATCATAGAATGGCTTGAAGAATCACTGGAGGTTAGCCTGAGCCGGTATTACAGGAGATTTACTGAAATTAAAATGCGGAAGTCTATAAGTAAAACCAAATACCTTGACGATCTGAGGGACGCTCTTGCAAAGCATATAGCAGAGGGTGATGCCTATAAGCCTCTGCCTTTAAAATCCCTTTCTAAGCCTAAATAAGCACTTTTTAAAATAAATCTTTAGTGCTCCGGTGGTGCTATAAAGAATATTGCTTTCGATGCATTAAACTTGATGTATTTCTCATATATGCTCATCTGAATTGAGGTTTAGTTATGAATTTTATCTAAACCTAAATATTAAACTACGTGCTGCAAAAAAAATCTCATAAAATTAAATATTAAATGCAGCAAAAATGATTAGATAAAAAAAACGACGATAGTTTACTTTAAATAATGGGAGAATATCCCTTTATCCCAGCAATACGAGAATTATTGAAATTACCGCCCGTTGCTGATTGATTGAGGCATCTTCAAAAATACTCGGCAAATTGAGCAAATTAGGCAATAGAGTAGTTCCTATAGTTAATTTGGATTTGCTAAACCAGCTAATTCCTTTAATTGATCAATAAACTGGTTCGAAAAATGTACCATAGGGTGCACAAGAAAACAGACAGCAATAGTCCTGTTTTTCTCCGGTAAAAAGGCCGTTTCTGTAACGGAAACAGCCTTTTTTTAATGTCTTTGAATCGGATTTATTCCACGGCGCTGACGAATCATAACAGAAAAGGAAGTAACCCAAATAGCTCGGAATTAATTAATGAACATTTCCCGAACTTAAAATTGTTGGGCGATCCGCGATTGACCAAAGGATTACCGTCATTAATTCCGAAACAGCAAGATTTTTTGTTGAATTAAACGAAAAACCGTCACTATTCCGTCATGGAATTACTTGCAAAAAAGAATATATAGTCGTAAACTGGCCTAAGCAATATCAGCGGTATATCCAATCATTCATACCTGTTAAGGTTGCCTGGTCGCTTTTCTTATCAAATAGTTGCACCTTATCAACCATGTCTGCACGAAGGTTCCTCGTCACCAATGTAGGATCATCGCCAAAGAATTCTTCGCCGTCGACCAGCACCTTATTGATTGTTTCCCCCTGGGCAGAAATCTTTCCATCCTTGTCGACCTGAATGCCGGGTAGTCGTTTTAATAAATCTTCCACTTTGGCATTTGGGTCTAGTTTATAGGCCTTCGCATTATATTCTGTAGTATCTCCCTTTATCCGGATAGCAGATACAGTCCCCTTTATGATTATCTCTTTCAATAAGTTAGTTTTTAAGACCATCTCGATTATATTAAAATCTTTGGTAGTGTTATTGGAGCCCAAATTGAACTTCTCAGAATAGTCCGCATAACCGGGATAAGAAACATAAAGCAGGTAACTTCCATCCTGAAATCCATTCATAAAGAAGCTGCCATCCGGTTGGCTTCTTGTAAACTTCCTGATAATAGAATCCCTGCTGTTTAATATAATCACTGAAGCATCTTTAAGCTTTATGTTTGTACTTGTATCAATGATTATTCCCTTGATAATGTTGTTGTTATACTCCATTTTTTGCTTTATCTGTTGGGAAAAAACAGGCAAAGCAAATCCTGTTGACAATAAAATTGTCATTAATTTTTTGAGAATCATGTGTGATTTATTTTAAGATAATGCCATTATTTAGGTAAATTTTTTAGCAGATTTTCAATTTCGGTTGTATAAGATACGCCAATAGGAACTTCCAGATCTGTTAGCCAGACGCTTCGTTTATCAATCTTAGTTATTTTTGTTTTAGCTACAATGAATGATCGGTGAACCCGAAGGAATACTTTTACCGGCAGCAGATCTTCTGCTTCAGACATCGTGAGGCGGGAAACAATAGTTTGAGCCGTTAGGTGGAACCGGATATAGTTGCCGACGCTTTCTACATACAGCAAATTGCTGAGGTCTATTTTTACTTGTTCATAGCCGCTCTTTATAAAAATTGCCGGTAACGATTCAATAACCGGCTGACCGGAGTTGGCTTTCAACTGGTGCAGTGCCATAGCTTTGTTGCACGCTTTTAACAGGCGTGAAAAAGAGAAGGGTTTCAGCAGATAATCAATAGCATCCAATTCAAAGCTCTGCACCGCGTGTTCGCTATAAGCAGTAGTAAATATTACCATTGGCGGATTCGAAAGTGATCTTATAAATTCAATACCGGAGAGGCCGGGCATCTTAATATCTAAAAAGACAATATCGATGGCATTTTCCTGAATGAATGTAAAGGTGTCAATCGCTTTAGTGAAAGATTCCACTAATTCCACAAAAGGGACCTCTTCCAGTAAGTTTTTGACGACCTCTAATGCGAAGGGTTCATCGTCTATGGCTATTGCTCGCAGCTTATTCATAACTTATGGGTTTTTGGTCTAATCATCAGTTCAACAATAAATTCATTCTCTGTTGCGCCATAGCTAAGCTCGTGCCGTCCTTTGTAAAACAGCATGAGTCGTTCTTTGACATTTAACAAACCGATGCCGGTAGACTTCTTTTCAGGATCATTTGTTTCTTTTACGTGTAAACTGTTCCTTACTTCCAGGCGGATATTGTCATGGCTGCAAGTCAGATTTATTTTGATCCAGGATCTCTCATTCAGGTTTATCCCATGCTTAAAAGCGTTCTCAACGAAAGGAATCAGCAGCATCGGAATAATTTCATGGCTGCAATCCTCAACGGTTATATATTCACTTATTTTAATCTGGTCAGAATCCTGGATGCGCAATTTTTGCAGGGCGATGTAATTTCTAAGATAATTCAATTCGTTATCCAAAGGGATAAAATCGAGGTGGTTGTCGTCCAGCATAAATCGCATCATATCGCCAAGCATTTGTATCGCGTTAGCCGTTCTTTTGGAACCGTCTACCAGGGCTGTGGCATATATTGTGTTAAGGACATTAAACAAAAAGTGAGGATTAATTTGCGAACGCAAAAACTGTAAATCAGCGGTCGATTTGGATAATGCAATTTCGGCACCTCTTAATTCCCTTATTTTATCCTTTCGCTGCTGGTAAAGTATCCAGGTAACCGGCGTAATAACAATAAATTGAATGATGCAGTTAATCCGCCACATGTTTGGCATTACGCCTGCTTTGTTTACAAACAATGCAAAAGGAAGTGAATAAAGCAAGGTAGAAATTGCAAGCCGCCAAATCAGTTGAAAAGAAATGCCAGGCGTATTTGCAAAGCGGGGAAAAAGCCAATAGGTATTACTGAAATAGACAAATATAACTGACGGTACAAAAACAAAATAAGCCTGATAGATGCCAGTATCCTTAACAATATGGAAAGCCGATATCAGGTTAGGCAGCAGCAAAAAAATATATAAAGAAGCAGCTATTTGATTGGCGATCAGCATCCTATAATTACTTTTTAGACCGGAGCTTTCGAGGCGATATACAATATATTCGCGGATACCAGCGTAAGTTCCATAAACGAATAAAAAGATCAGCGCATTATCAAAACCTGCCCATAAATTAGTTAAGGGGGTTTCATTATATCCAAATGAAGCAAATAAAGAAAATTCTCCATAGTTATTCCATGCCGGATGTGCGTAATAGGTTGCAATGTTTACACCAATGGCAAGCAGGTAGCTTAGTAGCAGTAATTGAAGTAAAACCCAGGGATAAATAAAGAATGACCTATAGCTTGTTCGCAATTGCGGGATAGTAAAAAGATTGACCCAGAAATAAACAGCCATAAATAAAAACACTACGCCAGTACGTGGCAATAACATATTAACAAAATAATTAAAATGAAGGTTGTGGTGGATACTGTTATACTGTTCAAACCCGGTAACATAAATCGGTGCCAGATTTAAGCGCTGCAAAATATAATTAATGATTGCTATTAAGGCCAACAGGGCGACGAGCAATTGTTCGTATTTTCTTATCTTGACTTTCATTGTCTGCATATTTGATACAATGATACAAGCTGGGAATTTACGCTTTTTAAAAATGTGATGAATAATGAATTGGTGGGATAGAAAATGGAATTATAGTTTAAATTGCAGATCAAAAGCACAAATGATCGCTAATTCTGACCAATCATTGCCAGTTATAACTAATATTCTACGTAAGGTCCTATCGAAGCCTTGTTTTTTGATTAAAAAAATAAGTATCCTCTTCGTTCTCGTGGAACAAGCCTGGATGCTATCTACAATTTTATTTGACAAATTAAATCATATATTTGCAGACCGACTAATCTGTCTGTATTAAAAATTAAAATTATGAAGTATAAAATGTTAGGGGATACCGGATTATTAGTATCTCAATTTTGTCTCGGAACGATGACATTTGGAGATCACCCCGTTTATAAAGAACTCGGAGGGCTGGATCAGGTACAAGCTAACACTTTGGTAAAACAAGCTGTCGATGCGGGTATTAATTTTATTGATACAGCAAACGTTTATTCCGCCGGGCGCTCAGAGGAAATCACCGGACAAGCGATCAAAGACTTAGGCTTTCAGCGGGACTCTTTAGTAATTGCTACTAAAGCGAGGTCAGCTATGGGGCAAGGCCCCAATGACAAAGGTTTGTCACGCAAGCATCTGATGCAGCAGGTAGATGCCAGCCTAAAACGTTTGGGTACAGATTATATTGACCTTTACCAGATGCATTCATACGATGCACTTACACCCATTGAAGAAACATTACGCGTAATGGACGATTTGGTGAGGAGCGGAAAAGTGCGTTACATCGGTGCAAGCAATGTACCTGCATGGCTTTTGTCGCAAGCTTTGACTTACTCCAAGTATAACCACGTTGAAAAATTCATTTCATTGCAAGCGTATTATACCATTGCAGGACGGGATCTGGAACGTGAACTTGTGCCATTATTGCAAGCTCAGAAAGTCGGCTTAATGGTTTGGAGCCCGCTTGCAGGTGGATTGTTAAGCGGTAAATATTCCCGTTCAGGAGAGGCGGATGCCGGTAGAAGAAATACGGTTAATTTTCCTCCGGTAAACCGCGACCGTGCTTTCGATATACTGGATGTGCTACATCCGATGGCAGAATTGAAGGGTGTTACTGTAGCTCAGCTTTCTTTAGCTTGGTTGTTACACCAGCCTGTGGTGACCAGTATCATTGTAGGTGCGAAAAAGCCGGAACAGTTAAGCGATAATTTAAATGCAGCAGGTGTGAAATTCAGTGAAGACGAATTAAAACAATTGGATGAGATCAGCAAGCTGCCTGCCGAATATCCAGGTTGGATACTGGAATATACCAAGGCAGATCGAACTTTGTCTTAACTACCTTAGCTTCGTTTAATTAACTTTGGACTTAATGATAAATACGGAAGTATCCAAAAAAGAAAAGGTAATAGCCACCGCTATTAAGCTTATTGTGGCTAACGGTTTTAACAAGGTTTCGACGGCTGGCATATCAAATATTTCCGGAGTCGCTACAGGAACGATGTTTCATCATTTTAGTAGTAAGGACGATATCATTATTACAGCCTATAAAACGGTCAAACGTAGTTTTATTGCGCAAACAGCAAATCATCAAAATGAAAATAATGTAAAGGAAGACTTGCAGTCCATGTGGATTGATCTAATTGAATGGTCATTAATTCATCAGGATGAATTTAGGTACATGCAGCAGTTTTTGAATTCTCCGTATTATAGCAAAGAGGTCATGTCGCAGGATGATACCTGGACTTCCTTATTAGCTTGGTGGAAAGCTGCCATTAAGACCGGGCAAATAAAAGATATTCCTGTTGAATTTCTCATTAAGATGTTCAGCAGCGTCCTATACAGCACCATAGACTTTTTGATTACTTACCCCGAAAAAAAAGAAGAATATTTAAAGTGTTCTTTTTCAATGTGCTGGGATATGGTCGGTGTAGATCAATAAAACTTTCAAATCTCACGACCGAATCTTCGGTTCGTGGGATTTAGAAAACAAAAACCAGAATTGACGGTACAAGCTTGGTAAAGCCTTCAGCATACTTCATGCAAATAGTACCGAGTACCTCGAAGATTATACCGGTTATTAAAATTATCCACTTCATAATTAGTGTTAAATTATAAGACTAAGCGTAAGTTTATTTGACAATGCTTGACTTGCTGCTTACTGTTTGTGCACTGAAATAGCCCATGCACCCGCCGAAGATGTTAGAGGCAGGTGTAGCCGGACTTGACAACTGGTCGTTATAAAATGCAATGTTTGCAGCTTCCATTAAGAAATTATAGGCACCTTTATCGACCCCGACAAGACTTACCAATACCAAATTGTTTTTTCGGATCGCGCCTGTATCCGTAGACAAATCCTCACTGATATATCTCCCGTTCATTAAACGGTCCTCATCTGTTTGAAAACGCCTTAGTTTTACGCCGTTTACCCAAATGTTGTATTTGTAATAATTGACAAAGGCAGCCGGGTCCCGATAATGGACCGTTGGTTGAATCATGTTTTTAACAGCCGTATAATCAAAGGAAATAGAGTCAAGCGATACCGGGAGCGGCATCGTAGAAACTGAGTTATAGGTTTGGCCATTAACTACCACCTGGAGCTGATAAGTATGACCAGGCGTACCTATAATGGTATGTGTGGTATAGATTCCCGCAGAGGTTTCCGATAAAAGGTCATTGACACCTGCCGTTTCATCAGTAATAGTTACCGACGCTCCTGAAACATTTGGGTAGGTATTGTCGGCATAAAAGCTGATAGTCTTCGAAATGTTAACATGGTAAGGCCCGCTAGTATCACTTACCGTGCCTTCAATGACCAGTTGAGCAGCACCATTGGATAAGGGTGGTGTAATTACTTTTTGGCAGGAGGTGCAAAAAAGAGTAAAAAGAAATAATGCTATAAGCAGTGTTTGAATTTTCATGGGATTAAAATTTAAAATTGTAAGTAACAGATGGGATCATTTTGAACAGGGTAGTTTGCAGTACCTGTGTTTTGTTGGCATTTTTAGGATCGGTTTGAAAAACGATGTCGTAAGGATTTGATTCGCCGTAAACATTGTAAATAGAGAAATTCCAGCTGCTTTCATATTTAGCAGTCTTTTTTGCTAACAGCGTCGCTCCAATGTCGAGCCTGTTATAAGCTGGAAGGCGATTACTGTTCCTTGCGCCATAAGTATATACAGGTGCACCGTCAACCGAAAATTTTCCTGCCGGCCAGGTGACCGCGTCGCCCGTATTGTAGACAAAGTCTGCTGAAAAAGTCCATTTCTTGCTGGCTTGGTACATACCTACCAGGGATACGTGATTAGTCTGATCCTGGGTAGCCGGATAATACTGGCCATTATTGATACCGGGTATTTTAAGTTCTGTTTTGGAGAAAGTATAGCTTAACCAACCGGTAAATCTTCCGCTTTTCTTTTTGATATAGGTTTCCCAGCCGTAAGACCTTCCTGACCCGTAAAGAAGGTCAGCTTCAATATCGGGATTGGCTACCAAATCAGCACCATTTACATAATCAATCTGATTCTGCAGCTTTTTGTAATATATTTCCGTTGAAAATTCAAAACCGTTATCGTGGAAAGTATGGTAAAAGCCCATAGCGACCTGGTCGGAAATTTCCGGCTTGATATTATTGCTGCTTGGCAAGTAAACATTCGTAACTGATAAATAGGACGAGTTATTCAGTAGGTGTATGTTCTGCGCATTGCGGTCATAAGACAATTTCAGCGAACTGTTCTTGTTGAGTTGGTAGCTTGCGGCAAACCTCGGTTCCGGGATTATATAGCTCTTAACGATTTGACCGCTTTTGTAATAGGTGCTGTCCGTTTTGTTGCCTGCTTTGTCATAGGTATAAAAATTTCCTGGGCCCAAAACCATTAGGTCGCTCAATCTTATGCCATAGGTGATTTTTAAATTATCGGTTGCATTCCATTCATCGGACAGGTAAACAGCGCTTTCTAAGGCGTATTTTTTCTCCAGGAAAACGTCGTTATAACTGGAAGGAGCGGTTGCTATCGCTGTTCCGGGTTTGGTAACGTGAAAGGTGTATTCCAGCCCGAAGCTTAATTTGTTGGTGGCATTCAGGTAATAGTTAAAATCCTGTTTGAAATGATAATCTGTTATGGCCGATGAAACTTTGATATTATTGAGATCACTGTCAAAATCAACATCGTAAGTATAGTTGCTATAAATCAGTGACGTATTGGAGAATAGTTTGCTGCTGAAGATATGGTTCCATCGCAGTGTTCCGGTAGAATTTCCGTAATCAAGTCCGTAACTGTTCCTGAAACTCATTACATCTTTGCCAAAATAGCCGGATAAAAAGATGCGGTTATTTGAATCCAGCTGATAATTGGCTTTCAGGTTAACATCATAAAAATATATCTTACTGTGCTTTGTCGTGGTATCGGAAGCAAACCTGGTAAACAAGTCTGCATAACTTCGCCTGGCACTGATAATAAATGAGCCCTTGTGATCAAACAAAGGACCTTCCAGTGTCAATCGGGACGCGATTAATCCGAGACCACCACTTGCTCCAAATTTCTGGTTATTACCGTCATTCATTTGGATATCCTCGACCGAGGAAAGCCGCCCGCCGTAATTGGCTGGCATTCCACCTTTATATATGGAAATATCTTTGATGGCATCTGAATTAAATACAGAAAAAAAGCCTAAAACATGCGATGGATTATACACAGTCGCTTCATCTAACAAGATTAGATTTTGGTCTGATCCCCCGCCGCGTACAAAAAAACCTGATCTTCCGTCCCCGGCAGAAACAATGCCGGGTAGCAGCTGAATTGTCTTTAAAACGTCCTTTTCCCCTAATAAAACAGGTACATTATTTAAGTCCTTGATATTTAATCGCTGAACTCCAGCCGGGGTGGTTAAAATATTGTTACTTCTTCCATTACTGCTTTTAATTTTAACTTCCTGCAACTGACCATAGCCCGATTTTAAATTGGAGTTGACTACAATGTTCTTGCTCATTACAACTTTGAGTGTATCTGTTGCATAGCCGGTATAACTTGTTATCATAGTGTAGGAACCCGCAGGAATGGTGATAGAGTAAAAACCATAGGAATTGGTGGTTGCACCCTTGCCGGGCAATTCCAGAAAGGTGACACTGGCGGCAGGCAAGGTTTCACCAGTTGCTTTGTCTTTGATGGTACCTGAAACGGTGTAAGTGAATTTGGTTTGGCCCCATACCATCCCCGGAAGCAGGAGTAACAGGAAGATGATCATAGGTTTTGATTTTGACATATTCTATTTATTTACAAGTATGTTGATGAAAAGCATTTACTAGTCATTTGCAGTAGGACACGATACTTAAGGTTTACCCTGATGCCTAAAAAAATTTGAGCAATAAAATTTACTGTCCCTAATAGCGCTGGCTTTTACACTTCGGTTATAGTTTAATACTGATATATTTGCCGGATCTTAATAATAAGGGTGATCACTCAATCCCGGCATGCAAAAAATCTATTCCTTGAATACCTTCAAAATTTCCCTTTTATTTCTACTTTTTATTTTGATGCAAATCCTTCCTGCAAATGCGCAGGATTACATGACCAGGAATATTACAGTCGGTAACATTGGCCAGGTAACTATTGGTCAGCTATTAAAGAAGATAACTGCGCGCTCAGACTTTAACTTTGCCTATAACAATAAGGCGATTACAGCAGATAGTGTTGTACTCATCTCAGGTTATCGGGGCACTCTTTATGATTTTTTAGCGGGGTTGTTCGGACCTGATTATGAGTTTAAAGAAGTGCCAGGATATGTAATTCTTCGTCACGCACCGAATAAATTAATTTTAACGGCAGAGTTAGATAGCGACGACCCCGGCGAATTAATAGTAAAAGGCCACGTGAGCGATGCTCTTTTTAAAACTAATATTCCACAGGTAAGTATTGTTGAAAAGGATTTGCTCATCGCTCAGCTTACAGATCAGCAGGGTAACTTTTCCTTTAAAATCAGCAATCCGAATATTTCACTGTTGTTAACTGCATCAAAGGAAAATTACCGCGACACGAGTATATACCTGCTTCAGGATGTTCCCGTTGTTGGCTTGAAATTGAAAAAGCGGCGGTATAAATATGATCCGGACGAAAGCAAAAAACGTGCGAAGCTCGAACAGGGCTTCAGTCGGTTCTTTATTACTTCCAGGCAAAAGATACAGGCGCTTAATCTCGGCGGTTTATTTGCTTATAGTCCTTACCAGGTTTCCCTTACACCAGGATTGAGCTCACACGGGATTTACAATAGTCAGGTGATAAATCACCTTTCCATCAACCTCATTGGAGGTTATACAGCAGGAATTCAAGGGGTAGAATTGGGCGGCGTCTTCAACATTGACAGGAACAATGTCAGTTTTTTTCAGGCTGCAGGCGTTTTCAATATTGTCGGAGGAAATATGAAAGGAATACAAATGGCGGGAATCTATAACCAGGTTTTGAATAATACCTCAGGCGTGCAGATCGCAGGTATATACAATCAAACTAATAATTTATCTTCCGGGATGCAATTATCCATGATCGGCAATGTTGCTGATACCAGCCGTGGACTTCAATTAACAGGCTTGATAAATTATTCGAAAGTTGCAGGCTCTCAACTTTCAGGGGTAATAAACATAGCCAAAAATGTTCATGGTTTTCAGTTCGGCCCGGTGAATATAGCGGACAGCAGTGACTATCCTATAGGCTTGATTAACTTTGTAAAAAATGGGCCGAAAAGCCTGGCTTTGAGCTATGACGATGCTAATTTTATTCACCTTGATTTCCGCTCAGGAGGCCGGATATTATATGGGCTGCTCGGAGCCGGTTTGAATACTGCAGGTGGCACTTACAAGTATGCCCTTGAACTGGGTTTGGGAGCACATATGATAAGCGATCATCGATTCTCGGTAGATGGTGAACTCGTAACACGGCTTACCACTGATCTGGGAAAAAACAGCTATCAAACCTATAGTTTGAAATTTTTACCTGCA
The DNA here is from genome assembly GCF_900105165.1 of Mucilaginibacter mallensis. Classification (NCBI taxonomy): domain Bacteria; kingdom Pseudomonadati; phylum Bacteroidota; class Sphingobacteriia; order Sphingobacteriales; family Sphingobacteriaceae; genus Mucilaginibacter; species Mucilaginibacter mallensis. The sequence goes on along the minus strand of NZ_LT629740.1, from coordinate 5,841,501 downwards.
TACCATTTGAGCCATCATTTTAGTTTGTTTGCTGCTCCGGCCTTTGGCTTCACTTCCGGCTCAGACAATCCTAAAATCAACAGATTCGGCTGGGTTATTCATCAGGAGACAGAAAATAACTCCTTTAACATATATAGTGTTGATCTAGCCTTCGGTTTGCTATACCGTTGGTGATATATCCGTGCTTCTACCTATTTAGTTAAAATAATTTCATCGCCGCTTTTTTTCATTTTAAGTTCAGGAGAAGTCAGCAATAATATTTGCAGCATCTTTTCTAACGAATCTTTTTTCAGCGTTACTGTAAGTGGAATGTTATTTAAATCCTGCCCTTCAATCCTGATATGGGCTCCATATATTTCGTTAAAAACAGCAACAATGCGCGAAAGTGGGGTATTGTTCAATTCGAACTGGCCGTTTCGGTAATAACTGTACAACAAATCACTGTTGGTTTCCTTGCTTAAATTTTTATCGGTCGAGAGCAAGTGTATCATCTCATGACGCTTTAAGACAATGGAGGCAGCTTGTCTGCTTACTTTGACGATACCGGTTTCAACAATTACTTCCAGATAATCAGGTTTACTTTTTACATTGAAGGAAGTGCCTATATCACGAATGTTTACATTGGCGGCTTGAACGGTGAATGGGATGTCGGCATTGTGTTTCACAATAAAAAATGCTTCTCCAGACAGTTTAATGGTTCTTTGCTTTTTGAAGTTGTTCGAATAATTGATGGATGAATGGCTATTAAGCTGAACTGTAGATCCATCCGGCAGGGTATCTGTTAGCACATTATTTTGTGTTGTTACTGTAATCAACTTGTCAGCGATATTGGAATTAAGGTTAAAAATATAATAGCCACCAGTCGCCAGACCGCATATAAGGAATATTGAAGCAACAATTTGAAGCCATAATTTATAAGGCTTATTCATTGGGACGATAATACTATTGCGATTTGAAGCTCTTTTTGCCTTAAACTTTTCCCATTGAATTTCTTCGTCGGCAGGGCTTTCCATTGCCAATTCTTTACTTGATTCCAAAATAAACCTGAATTGTTCCAGTTTTTTGGCGTTGGTATTACTCTCGTTGATCCATTGGCTAATTAACTGCTCCTCGGCTGGGGTAGTCTCGCCAAGAATATGTCTGACCAATAGATCGTCACTGATTTCTTCTGTCATGACTTGAATAATTTAAATAAGATGAATGCTATAAGTGGTAAATATTCACTCATTTCACGGCGCAGAATTTTTAGAGCCTTTACCATTTGGGTTTCTACCGTTTTAATTGAAATATTGAGCTGGCTTGCAATTTCTTTATATTTCAATTCTTCAAACCTGCTCAAATGAAAAATTGCCCTGCATTTTTCAGGTAATTTATTTAGTGACTGATATAATTTTAGCTGCATTTCATTTAATTTTAATCGGCTTGCGGTATCAGGAGTCTCACTTTTCATGGTATATGCTGTTAACGTTTGATACCGCAGATGAACCTTTTGGCCTCTCAATAAATTCAAGCTGTCATTGTAAACAGCCTTATACAGATAGGATTTAACTGATAAGGTAATGGACACCTCTGACTGTTTTTCCCATAGTTTCAGAAACATTCCCTGAACAATTTCTTCCGCGCTATCCCAATCCCTTAGTAAAGAAAAAGCGTAAGCATGCAGTTCTTTAAAATGCGTTTTAAAAATATCCTCAAAAACCGCTTCTGTAAAAAGGTTTTCACCGGTTTCAATCGCCATTTATTCCTTGGTTTACTAACTGGTTATAAATCAACTTTATTTTTGTTCGCATGACTCGTTTATTATCAGAAATAATTCGGAGCTTAAATCTTTAAAGCTAAGCATTCCTTTGATATGTATAATGACACGTTCAAATAGCATTACCCTTATCTGGTATAAAAAAATATTTTAAATAACCTCAATCCGTGTCAATAACATCTTATGATGTCTCACATTTATATCTTTTAATGTCACGTTAAGTTCCTTCGGCTCAGGTCGACAAGATGTTTTACAACATAGCATGAGCCAGATCAATAGGATCAAAACAGAAAAGAGGATTTGTATACAACTAACCGCTTTTTGTATTAACACCACCTTCGGTATAAGACAGACCTTTGACTTGTAATATTAAACAACAAAAAAATGAGCAAGACAATTTTAATAACAGGAGCAAGCAGCGGTATAGGAAAAGAAACTGCAAAATTATTTCAGCAAAAAGGCTGGAACGTCATCGCCACCATGCGGAACCCGCAAAGCGAAACGGAACTGACACAATTGGGGAACGTATTGGTTACCAAACTCGATGTGCTGGATCTCAGTTCTGTTGAGAACGCCGTAGCCGAAGGTTTACAAAAGTTTGGCAAAATTGATGTGCTGGTCAATAATGCAGGCTATGGCGCTTACGGTCCCCTGGAATCATTTCCCCGTGAAAAGATCGTTCGCCAGTTTAACACCAATGTGATCGGCCTGTTAGATGTGACCAAAGCCATTCTTCCGCATTTCCGCGAGAATAAAGATGGTATGATCATCAACATATCTTCCATTGGCGGTAAGGTGACTTTCCCTTTAGGTTCGCTGTACCACGGAACAAAGTTTGCTGTTGAAGGCATTTCGGAAGCCCTGAGTTATGAGGTAGAAGCTTTTGGCGGAAAAGTAAAAATTGTAGAGCCGGGTGCTATCGCCACCGATTTTGCCGGGCGTTCCTTTGACTTCAGCAATGACGAATCACTGACCGAATATCAAGGTATCGTAGCGGCGCTATTTGCAGCTATCCCGGCAATGACCGAAAATGCTTCGCCTGCGAGCCTTGTGGCTGAAGTAATTTATGAAGCGGCTACAGATGGCAAGAACCAGATCAGGTATACCGCAGGAGAAGACGCAAAAGTACTGTTGGATAATCGCAAACAGCTTGATGATGCAACGTTTATCGGCGGCATGAAAGCGCAGTTTGGCTTAAATTGATCGTAACTTAGGGTAAACCTTATTGTAGAAGGGTTATTGCTTCGGTAATAACTTTTCTATTTTTATATCAATTTTTATTTGAAAGACATGAAACCTGTTTTGCATTTACATAGCATATCCGATATCGGCGATTTTATCGAAAGCAATACCAGGCACCCCTTGGTAGCCGTGGTTGATTTTAGTAAAGCTGAAGATAAAATTGAAGAAGGCACACGCATCAGCTGCGATTTTTATACTATTATGTTTAAAAATTATTCATGCAATACATTTCGCTACGGCAGGAAAACCTATGATTTCCAGGACGGAAGTTTAGTGTGCCTTGCACCAAAGCAAATAATGACCATGGATACTGAAGTTGAGCAAAGAGACGACAGGCTGGGCTGGGGTTTATTTTTTCATCCCGATCTGATCCGTGGAACAGCATTGGGAAAAACAATAAAAGACTATACCTTTTTTTCTTATGAAACCAATGAGGCCCTTCATTTATCGGATAAAGAAAAGCAAACGCTGCACGGCATTGTGCAGAAAATTGATACCGAACTATCGGAAAACATTGACCGGCACAGCGGTACATTGATCGTCTCCAATATCGAACTGCTGCTGAACTACTGCACCAGGTATTACGACAGGCAGTTCATCACACGCAAAGCTGCGAATAACGATGTACTTTCAAAAGTGGAAGCGGTTTTGAGGGACTATTTCAGATCGACAGATCTAAGCGAAAAACATCTACCCACCGTAAAGTATCTGGCAGATGAGGTGCATCTTTCCGCCAATTACCTTAGCGACCTGTTAAAGCGGGAAACCGGCATGAACGCACAGGACCACATCCATCATTACCTGATCGAAGCGGCGAAAGACCTGCTGCTCAATACAAACAAAACAGTTGGAGAATTAGCCTTCGATCTGGGTTTTGAATATCCTCAATACTTTTCAAGACTGTTTAAATCAAAGACAGGACTGACACCGGTTGAATACAGAAATTTGAATTAATGTGCTGGTTAAAGCTTTTTGTTTGTAAAAAAATGAGACATTAAATGATGTAAAAGTGAGACATCATAAGCTGTTATTGACAATCCGTGTTACTATTCATCGCGTAACATAAATCGCTTTCATCGCCATCCTTTTCAATTATCCCAATTCCTTCAAAATAGCCTTTCTCAGATTGCGTTGTAGATTGAATTTTTGTAAAATTCATAAAATTATTGAAGAAATTGGTCTGAGGCCAATATGGCGTATATTGTTCTTAAAGGTGTTTTACAATTGCTGGCACCAAAATAATACTACCCGTAGTTTTACGTTCTTCCAGATCAGCATGTGCCTGGTTAGCATTTGACAAAGGATATATTAAAGGCTTTTCTAATTGGAAAACTCCGTTTCGCACTAAGGAGAATATCTCGGGCAATGCCTTTCCTGATTTATCCTGGTAAGCCGGATAATTATTTAATACAGCCTGTACAAAGTGTATTTTTCTTTGCTCAATAAACGCAGTATTAATTGCTGGCATACCGGATGCCCAGCCGTACAGCACTGCACTTCCACCCGGTTTAACCAACTCAAGCGACTTTTGAAATGTGGCAACGCCGATACTATCATAAAACACATCAATACCCTTGTCACCTGTAATTTGCCTTACCCTTTCAGCAAAGTTCCCGGCCGATAAATCAATAACGTGCTCAAAACCTCGCTTTAAGGCAAGATTCTTTTTAGCTGCGCTGCCAACAGTACCAATTACAGTAGCGCCAATAGATCTGGCCCATTCACTTAATAAAGTTCCAACACCGCCGGTCATGGCATGGATCAGCACGACTTCCCCTGCCCTCAACTCATGACTTTGTTTTAATAACATGTGCGAAGTCATGCCTTTTATCATGATTGATGCCGCCTGTTCAAATGATATATCGTCCGGGAGTTTAAAAATTTCGTTAGCAGGGAGGATTCTTCTTTCGGCGTAAGCCCCATTTGAGCCGTAGTAAGCCACACGGTCGCCGACCGCAAATGCTTTGACGCCATTGCCGGTTTGTTCAACGATTCCTGCTGCTTCTAATCCTATCAGCGCCGGATATGCAGGCATGGGGAAAGTGCCGTTACGAAAGAAGACATCCAGAAAATTTACACCAATTGCTTTTTGGCCAATTAATACTTCTCCTTCTCCAGGTTTCAAAATTTCAGTTTGTTCATATCTGAGTACTTCAGGTTTTCCTGGTTGTTCAATGCGGACAATGCCGCTTGTTATATTGTTCATCTGATTTGATTGTTGATGCAAAGCTACTATGACCAACTTCCCTTTCGGTATTAGTTTCCCAAAGGGAAGTAGTCTCCTTCGGGGAAGTATTGTATTTTTGCAATATGGGAACAAAGTCGGTTGACGGACAGATATCTGTGGATTGCTGGGAGCGATTAAGAGCGATCAACGATACAAAGGATATATTAAGCGGCAAATGGAAAATTATGATCATCGCCTGTTTAGCTTCATTCGGAAAAAAGCGATATATGGAACTACATCGGTTATTAGCCGGTATCGGTACCAAAATGCTTTCCAAAGAATTACAGGAATTAGAAATAAACGGTTTAATAACACGAACAGTGATGAATACTAAACCCATTACGGTTGATTACGAGTTGACCAGCTATGGCCGCAGTTTAAAACCTATCATCGATGAAATGGCTTTGTGGGGCATGTATCATAGGGAAAAAATAATTGGTGAAATAACCCAAAAAAAATAATTGCATAGCATCGCGGCTATTTGCTCCGGTTTTTTGGCAACCCTCATTTTAATCCGATAGCATAGGTATCGTGTTTGCCTGAATGAGGAGCAGTTGTTGCTGCCATTGCGACTTAATTTAGAAAAAGGGTATCTATACGATTTTCAGTTCACTAATTAGCTCTAATTGCTCTATTAATTGGTTCGAATTCTGCCCAGTATTCTGGGGAACAAAGCCTACGCTATATTTTTTTTCAGTCTTTTGCATACAAACGTCCGCCTTTCGGTTATAAATTATAATGGGCCTCTGCTGAACTTTGCCTATAATAAACCAAAACAAGGAAAGATGAAAGTAACATTGATAACAGGAGCATCTGGTGGCATCGGTAAAGCTTTTGCAGAACGATTGGCTTCAGAGAAACATAACCTGGTGCTGGTAGCACGCTCCGAAGAGAAACTAAAAAATTTATGTGAGCGATTATGTACAACGTATAAAGTTTCAGCAACCTACATCATTGCTGACCTGACACAGTCAGGCAGCGATCAGGTGATCGCCAATGAAGTTCTTAAAAGGAACTTTAAAGTCGATTGGCTCATCAATAATGCAGGTAGCGGATCCGGCGGCGATTTGTTGGAGTACAGCCTGGACTACTACCAAAATATGATGAACTTGAATATGACCGCAATGGTTGCGTTAACTTACCGGTTTTTGCCACAAATGCGCGCAGCAAAAAATGGCACGATCATCAACGTTGGTTCTATGGCAAGCTTCAACCCAATCCCTTATATGAACGTTTATGCAGCAAGCAAAGGCTTCGTAAAATATTTCACGCAGGCATTGTGGGAAGAAAACAGATTATTCGGTGTAAAGGTTATGCTTTTGTGCCCCGGAGCTACTGAAACAGGTTTCTTTGATGCAGCAAGTATTGGGGCCGACCGTAAAAGCAGCTTTTCTACTAAAAATCTGGAAACATCCGAACAGGTAGTTGCATCGGCAATGAAGGGATTGCAACAAGGTAAAATAATTACCATCAGTGGCTTTCAAAATAAAACAGGACGGTTTATTATTTCATTACTTCCTGAGCGGATGGGCTTAAAGATATTTGGAAATATGATGCGCAAAAACCTTAAATTAAACATCCATTAACAGGGTCCATCCATGAAACGTTCAGACGTACTGCATATCAAAAATCTTCATCAGTATTATGCCGCTGCCAGCCTGGGCAAGCCGCGGCATCCTCTGATCAGTATTTATAATTTCAAGGAGATGCCTCAATTGGCTGTGCCGGAAGCGTTACGATTCACCCTGGATTTTTATGTTGTTACGATCAAATATAATTGTACCTGCAAGTCAACCTACGGGCAGACCAGCTATGATTACGACGAAGGCGTTATGGGCTTTTTCGGCCCCAAGCAGGTGTTAGGTATTGAGCGGGAATTGCCAACACCTGAAAACGGGTGGTGCCTGACCTTTCATCCTGACCTTTTAAATGGATATGAACTGGGCAAAAAGGTAAGAGATTATGACTTTTTCAGTTATAGTGTAAACGAGGCGCTGATCCTATCTGAAGATGAAGAACGTGACATGGAGGAGCTATTTCAAAAGGTCAAAAAGGAACTGGAACGGCCAATTGATAGATTCAGCCAGGATGTCGTAATAGCTCAATTAGGCCTGCTGCTGACTTTCAGTAACCGATTTTATAACCGGCAGTTTATCACCCGTAAACCACTCAACAACCAGTTACTATCTCAATTTGACGAATTACTTAATACTTGCTTTCAAAACGATGTAGGCAGGCAACATTTACCTACGGTAACTTCCCTTGCTGAAAAACTAAATCTCTCCAGCAAGTATCTTAGTGCTTTGCTAAAGCAGCTCACCGGCCTTACCGCCCAGCAGCATATCCATGAGAAGATCATCCAGATTGCAAAACAGGAGCTATCTACAACCAACATTACGGTTAGCGAGATTGCTTATAAGTTCGGATTTGATTATCCGCAGTCCTTCAGCAAATTATTTAAGAACAAGACTAATATGTCGCCACTGGAATTTAGGCAGTCACGCAACTGATTGCTCGAAATTCCCTAAAAGGATAATTTGTTAAGACTTACTAAGTCATCGGTAAACAAATTATGAAACCAAATTCGGCAAGCATAAACATATAATCGTTCTTTTGACCGGTTTTGTAATAAGAAGAAGTGTTTGTAATTCTTACACAGATTATAAGTTATTTGCTCTCCATTGATTTTATTGCTAAACTATCTTTTGAAGAAGGTATAATTATAGTATATTTTTTAAGTAATGAATCACTCATTGCCATGCCATTGGCGCAAATGTTTCCCTTTTTATAAATTTCATTTTTTCGGAATGGCTTTAAATTATTGCCTTTGTTGATTTGTGTAACAACAAATTCACTTTTATTTATCTCCGCCTCGTTAAAAGTTGTTCCTAACATTTTCCCTCTTATTGTATCACTTTTTATTATAACAAAATGGTTCGGATATATACCACTGTTAAAGGGTAAATAATTCACCTTTATATCAAGTTTTGTACACTTGACATGAATTCCCAGCAGACTCTTCTCTTTTACCATATTTAAAAAATCATCGGGAATTTCAAAATGATAAGATCTTAGCACAAAATCATTATTTAAGTATAGTGTTAATTTATATATTTCATCAATAGTATGCTGTTTGGGATAAATAGTTACCCGGATATCATCGGCATTTTGACCAGATTGTTCTAAATCATATTTGTAATAAATGAAGTTTTTTTCCGGAAAATACTTTTTAATCGTTTCGGACAGAAAAGCATAGTTAAAAGCTACATTAGCATCAATATTCGAGGGTAAATCTATTTCCGCATTGTGCCGGTCTTTGTTGTCTTTTTTTTCCATAATACATCGGGATGCATTAATTTTTAGCTGGCCAACCGGTTTTTTATTTAGAGAATCTGTACTTGCATAATATTCGCATAGTGCATCTGAATATTCAGTGCATCTAAGGTTGACATAAGCAGACTCCCGATAATACGCATGCAAATCCATTGGCGAAACAAAGATTTTGTTATTATGATTTATAACACTATCTAACAGTTGTTTCAAAGTTAGAGGCTTAACCACAACCTCTTTTAAATTTTCAACAGACGTATTCAATCGTATAGTATTGTATTTTTTAATTAAGGCCGAATGTATATCAATGTTTTTTGAATAATAGCCTATGCATGAAAATGTTAAAGAATCGCTTTGATTATATGAATCCGGTAATACTATCCTAAATTCTCCATCAGTATTAGTAACAGAATTAATACCCTTATTCTTCCATGTAATTGTTGCCTCTTCAATACCTTCACCTCTATCATCAGATATGACTTTGCCGATAACGGTATTAACAGACTGAGCGGAAACATTAAAAGCCATTAGCACTATCGGAATTAAAAAGAGCAAACTTCTTTTTACTCCGTTTTTAAGATGGGGATTAATCATATAACTATTTGCTTTTTATAGCGTATTGTCCGACATGAAAATCGTAGAGACATAATTTTGAGAAATATTATAATTTGAGTAATAAACAACTACCGCAATGTAAACTTATACTGCAGTAGTTTAAAAGAAGTAATTAGATTAATTTTGAGCTTTAATGTATGCTACTATAGCCGTTCCTACAGATAATATCAATGCTAAGAGATTAATAAATTTGCCGCCTTCAACTTCTTGCATTTCCATTTGAGTTATAGGCTCCTGTCCCATTTTGTTTAAATCTAGTGATTGTGTCATGATTACATTGTTTTTATTTCCTACTTTTTCACAACACGCATGAATTTTGGAAAGGTTAATCCTATATCAATTATTTTGGCCAAGTTTTGATTTTCAATGATATCAATATTAACTCTTAATTTATATCGATTTTATGAATATTTATAAAATAGATCTATATTTAAAATACTAACCTAAACCTATGAAAACACATGAAAAAATCAAAAAATAAGACGCACCTTCACACTCGGTCCAATATGTTGCACCGTTATTCAAAGTTTATATGCGTATAAGCTACTAAATCGCTTTAAGGAACTTGGTAAACCGGAACTTCAGTGGATAGCCATATCTGATGACCAACTCCTGGAGCTATGGTCGGTGCAGGTATGAACCCGCAAATTGCAAAGGGTTTAGTCGAAATGAATGTAAGCAAAGTAAACGGCGTCCTGTACGAAGACTACTACCGGATCCGTCCTTCTTTAGGAAAGGTAAAACTGACAAATTTTGCAAAAGAATTTGCAGCAATTTATAATCAACAATAATTTATCGAATCATGAAAATAGTACTTACAGGTTCCTTAGGTGCCAAATTTAAAATAGTGCGCTTCGCCTGAAAAATAGTCCTATCCGCCTGCCGGTAGCGGTGTATCAGCAAGCGGAAATCATCATTAAGATCAACGCGGCGAACAAACCCCTCGCCGAGGGATGACGGGATTTGTAGTTCGTTATTCACCACTGATACATTCGGGGCCTCAGCAAAGGCCGTTAAAAAATTAAACTGCGGCTGGGTAACGAATTCTATTAACATGTTTTTGATAATGTTTGATTTACGACTGTAAATACTGGCGGATCATTGAGCCTTTACTTCATCTTCAACCACAAATTTACTTGATTTAGTAATTTGCGCCCGATGTTTTAGCCCCCAGTCCGCTATGCTGTCCGCCACAACTTTTAACGAAAGACCGTATGCTGTTACTTCATAACTGACAGATAAGGGCTTAGTTGAAGCAACTGTTCTCTTTATAAGGCCGTTCATTTCCAGTTCTTGCAGTTCCCGACTAAGCATTTTACCCGATATCCCGCTAACAGCTTTCAATAATTCTGAATAACGCAAAGGTTTATAAAGGAGACGTGATAAAATTGAAATTTTCCATTTACCGTTAAGGATGTCCATCGTATCATCAATGGCCCTTACTCTCTTTTCACAATCATCTAATGATACATAATCTGAAGTTGCTTTTTCCATGCGATCTGGTTACTTAAATGTCACTTAGGTTACTCAAATGTTACTATTACTTTTTGTCACAAAGTTACTTTTTTAAACGTTACATATCTAATTTTGACAAAAAAAATATCCTATGAGCTTAATTGAAAATCTAGAGTGGCGTTACGCCACAAAAAAAATGAATGGTGCGAAAGTACCCCAGGAGAAACTTGATTATATTTTAGAAGCGGCCCGTTTGGCCCCTTCATCTTCCGGGTTGCAACCTTATAAAATTATTGTCATCTCCGATAGGGTTTTATTAGAAAAAATAAAAGTTATTGCAAATAACCAAAGCCAGATTACAGATTGTTCACATTTGCTGGTCTTCGCTGCCTGGGACCAATATACGCGTGAACGGGTTTCTAAAGTGTTCAACTACATCATGCATGAACGGTCCTTGCCTCCAACTGCGATGAGTGATTATAAAGAAAGCATACTAAATCTTTATGCGACGGAAGGTAAAGAATGGGAGGCTCACCACGCAGCAAAACAAAGCTATATCTCTTTTGCAATGGCAATAGCTGCTGCAGCAGAACAAAAAGTGGATGCAACGCCTATGGAGGGATTCGATTCAACAGCGATGGATGAACTTCTGCAACTTAAAGGATGTGGGTATAAAAGTACGGTGATTTTGCCCTTAGGCTACAGGGATGAGGACGAAGATTGGTTATTAAATATGAAAAAGGTACGTGCCCCGAAACCGGATTTTATAACAGAAATGACCCTTGCGGATGCTGTAAATTTAACGGATGCCCGATGATTCCCGAGGCTCCATCTGCGAACAAAGGGCCGCCAGCGATTAGTCATAAAAACGGTTCAATTCACCAGCATATCGGTCCGCAGTTTCATAACCTCCCTGGTATTCTTCGATAGTTAAGTAATTTTGAATGGCTTTTACAACGGGCTTAGGCATCAACGCTGCCCCAGCGTTGTTGAAATGAATAAGCTTCTAAATTCTTAGGAATAGACTTACTTTGTATAAAAATATAATATATGGCAGCTGATGACGACGCTTTCGAATTCCTAAAACGCAAGATCAACAATTATATCACTTTAAATGACCAGGACACCCTAGATCTCGTCAATTATTTCAAGATCCGTCTTTTTGAAAAAAATCAGTTTCTTCTGAGGGAAAATCAAATCTGTAATTTTTGGGGATTTATTCAACAAGGATTAGTGCGGTCGTATTCATTAACGAATGAAGGGGACGAGTACACCCTCGGCTGTATGCATGAGGGTAGCTTTATATCTGAATCCCTCAGTTTCATTCAGCAGGTCCCATCATCTGTAAATGTACACGCGCTGGAAGATACTGTGCTCATTTGTATAACTTATGCAAAACTTCAGGAGCTTTATATTAAATATCCTGTATTCGAAAAATTTGCAAGAATGCTTTATGAGGAACGATTGTCAAGAGTAAAAGCAGGAACCTTATATCGGGTGCAGCTTAGCGCAACGGAACGCTATATTCATTTCATAAATACCCAACCCGAACTGATCAAAAGGGTACCCCTAAAATATATTGCTTCCTACCTTAACATTACCGACAGTACTTTAAGCAGGATTCGGGGAAAAATCGGCCGCATGAAAGTCTGACGTTATTTCTTGCCTTTTATCAAGTGACCGTAATGCGCAGCATTGTATCTTGCCGCTCATGGAAACACAGAAAAAAATAGCGCTGATAACAGGCGCCAACCGTGGGTTGGGTTTAGAAATAGCCAGACAGTTAGGTAATAAAGGAATGATCGTTTTAGTGGGTGCACGAAACGAAATGGCCGGAGTGGCAGCTGTCGAAAAGCTAAGCCAGCAGGGGATTGTTGCGCATTTTTTACCACTTGACATCACGAAAGCTGAAAGTATAGCCGCCGCAGTAAATCAGGTTAAAAATCAGTTTGGGTGGTTGGATGTCCTGGTGAACAACGCTGCAAGGCTACCTGTTAAACCGGAAGATCAGCATAATCCTTCCGACATTTCGCAGGAATTGCTTGCCGAATATATGGACATTAACTTTATGGCTCAAGTGGCAACAACCCAGGCATTTTTACCATTGATCAGATTAAGCTCTGCAGGCCGGATTGTCAATATGTCCTCTACAATCGGATCTGTAACACTTACGAGCGAACCGCTTCATCAAAACGGGCCGAAGCCGGCCCGCTTAGCTTATGCCGCTGCAAAAGCCGCTTTTAATATGTTTACAGTTACATTAGCTAAAGAACTTGTAGGTACAGGCATTAAAGTTAACGCAGCCGATCCAGGTTTAACGCAAACGCAGGTTGGACAGGAAAGGCCAAATGCCAATACAGTTGAGCAAGGTGCAAAACCGGCAGTTTGGCTATCATGCCTTGACGATGATGGCCCAACCGGGTGCTTTTTTACGCATTGGCTTAATCATGAAACGGTGAACCCCTGGTAAAAAGGGGGTCTTAGTAAAGCAAATTTAGCCTGCCCATTTTATAAATAATCTGATTAGTGCTACGAAGTAAAATATTCATTAAGCGGCCTTGGCGAAAGCCTCTCTCCCGTATTCGATGAAATGGCGGATTGGGGCAGAAAGCACCTGTTGACTGAAAAGTAAGAACTATTTACCTTTGATAGAAATAATTGAAGTATGAATACAGAAAGTCTTTTGGCTGAAGAACGCGCCGCATTAGACAGTGTGCTTTTGGGAATTGAAGGGCTGGACGAACGGCATGTTGCGGAATTCAGGCAGGTTATGTTTCGTAAGCTGTTAAACAAAAAAGACTTCCTGATCACCGAAGGTACTACCTGCAATTTTATCGGGATCGTGGTTTCCGGAATAATGCGCTCGTTTATACGTGCCGGTGAATCCGATGAATTTAATAACGATTTCTATTTTGAGCGCGATTTTGTGAGCGCGTATACCAGTTTCTTAACGTCCTTGCCTACCAATTGTAACATCCAGGCCCTGACTGATGTAAATGTAGTTTACATCACCTCTGAGCAATATCAGGCGTTAGTTTCACGGGATAATGAATGGCTTAAGCTGGGTAAATACATCGCAGAAACTTTCTTTATAAGGAAGTGTAAACGGGAAACCTCATTTTTAAAGCATTCGGCTGCTCAAAGGCTGGAAAGTGTTTTGCAATTATATCCGGGGATCGAACAGCGGGTTTCACAATACCATATTGCCTCTTACTTAGGCGTAAAGCCTGAATCGCTGAGCCGGATCAAACTCTTAACATACATCAATAAATAACAGCAGTTTTAAACGGAATTTTGTACTTCATTAAAATATTGAAGTATGCCAATAATCGATTTAAAAGTAAGCGGACAGGAAGATCCCGCTTTAGCGCAACAACTCGCAACCCAGATCAGCCGTCTTACAAAAGAAGTCTTAAAGAAAAAATCCGATGTTACCGTAGTCACGGTATCATTCCTCCCGGATCACCTTTGGTTCATTAATTCATTATCTCTGGCGGAGTTAAAAACAAAAAGTTTCCATCTTAATATTAAAATATCGGATTCTACCAACCTTAAGTTGGATAAGGCTGAATATATAGAGGCTGTTCATAAGTCCTTAGGTACCTTGCTTGGAGATATTCATCCCGTAAGTTATACGGCAATCCAGGAAATGAAAGCAGATGCTTATGGTTACGAAGGATTAACGATAGAGTATAAATACATTAATAATCAAAGGAAAAATGACAGCATCCCCGCTGCTACCATTTGAAATCAATATCACCTATTAGCATTATCAAATGAAAAATATAAAACTTCTTTCGATTGTATTTTTGATAATCACCCAGCACGCTTATGCTCAGCAAAAGACAGCTGACAGGAATGAAATAACTGACGTCATCAACGAGTACAGTAAATACGTGATCGAAAAGGACTCAATTGCATTTTATAGTTTGTTCAATGACGGCCCGGTAACCTGGTGTGCAGCACTTAAAGAAAGATCCCAAGCCAGGGAATTTGAAAAAAACGGGATCAAAGCTGCAAAAAGGAATTATTTTTCAGGAAGTTACCAGGCTTTTATGCGGTCTTTATCCAGATATAAATCAACCGAAGATAAGTTTGATAACATTAGGATAGTTGAAGACGGAACGGTAGCATCGGTAAGTATGGATTACAGCTTTTGGGCAGATAACAAAATGGCAAATTGGGGTGGCAAATATCTTACGTTAATCAAAAGGGACGGAAAATGGAAGATAACAAGCGTTATCTACTCCTTAGAACTTACAGATTATTTTAACCAGCCCCCGCTTAAAGAAAGACAAAAACGTGCTAATATTAATTAGCTGTTGAGTTGTTTAGTGATACCCTTCCGCGATATACTAAGTCCGATTGGACTATTTAATTGTCCGATAGGAACATCATTTTTTACAACCAAGTACCGCGAACTTTGTTCTACATCTAAAAACAAGTATGGAAAACCAGAAAAAGAGTCCGATAACCATCGACGCAACGGGCGGCAAGATATTCTCTGTAGTTGGGGACAATTACCGTATCCTGGTCGGTGGCGCTGAAAGCAATGGCGCATTTGCAGTAATAGATATGCTTGTCCCGCCCGGCGGCGGCCCGGGCCCGCATGAACATGCACAGATCGAGGAATCATTTTATGTGATTGAAGGGGAAATCGAAGTCAAATCAGAATTTGGTGAATACATTGCCAAGAAGGGATCATTTGTCAATATACGCAAGGGCGGCGTTGTTCATAGTTTTAAAAACAAAACTGATCAAATCGCCCATCTGCTTTGTATGGTAGTTCCGTCAGGCCTGGAGACTTTTTTCGAAGAGATCGGCAAGCCGGTTGCTTATGGCGAGTTTCTTCCCCCGCCGCCGATGGATCCCGAATCGGTAAAAAAATTGCAGGCTATTGCTGAAAAACATGGGCAAAAAGTTTATCCCCCCGACTACCTCGATAACATTAAGTAAGACTATCATGAAAATATTAATGATCGGCGCCACCGGTAAATTTGCCGGGTTGGTTTTACCGCAATTAAAAAAACACGGCCATCAGGTGACCGCACTGGTACAGGATGGCAACAAAGGCAAACAAACCCTTGAGAATGGCGCAGATGAATTTGTGACCGGGGATCTTTATGATCCCGTTACACTTAAAAATGCGGCCACTGGAATCGAAGGTGTCTTCCATATCATACCGGCATTTAACCGGGAGGTGGAAGCGGGTTTGAACATGGTTAAAGCGGCGCAGGAGGCCGGAGTTACCAAATTTGTATTCTCCAGTGTTTATCACACGTCCTTGTCCTTAGCCAACCATGCGGAAAAGCGTCCGACAGAGGAGGCGCTTTATCGCTCAAACATGGATTATACCATTTTGCAACCTGCCATGTATATGCAAATGTTGCAGCAAAGCTGGCAGGCAGCCAAACAAAGCGGCGAAATCATGATGCCCTATTCAAAAGATTCAAAAATGGCCTATGTGGATTACCGGGATGTTGCCGAGGCTGCGGCTTTGGCCATGACCGATACACGCTTATCCTATGGCACGTTTGAACTGGCATCGCCGGGCATGTTCAGCCGGGTTGACCTGGCGGAGCTGATGAGCAAAAAGTCGGGCAAAACGATCGTGGCGAAAGACATGCCCGTTGATGAGTGGGCTAAGGAGGTAAAAATTCCACCTGGAGAACTGCGTGAAGGGCTCATCACGATGAATAAGGAATATGATCAATACGGGTTCTCCGGCGGAAACGCCCTGGTACTCGAGACCATACTTGGTCGCCATGCGCACACGGTGCCGCAGTTTATTAACGAATTGGACTAATTTAAGAAATACTATTATGGAAAATATATTATTGACGCCGTACAACAGGAACGGCTTGAACCTCAAGAACCACCTGGTGATGGCACCAATGACAAGAAGCAGGGCCATCGACAACATACCTAACGACCTCATGGCTGAATATTACGGGCAGCGCAATAGCGCGGGCCTGATCATTACCGAAGGTACCTCGCCAACACCCGAAAGTTTGGGCTACCCGCGTATTCCCGGCTTGTTTTCAAAAGAACAAGTGGAAGGCTGGAAAAAAATTACAGAGGCTGTTCATGCAGGCGGCAGCAGGATTTTTGTACAGTTGATGCATACCGGCAGGATCGGTCATGAAGATAACCTGCCGCGCGGGCTGCATTTGGTGAGCAGCGCGGCTGTGAAAGCTGCCGGACCTATTTTTACCGACACAAAAGGTATCCAGGAAAATTCTGAGCCAATAGCGCTCACAACCGAAGGCATTAAAGATGTGATCAAAGGACACGTTACCGCGGCAAAAAACGCTATGGCAGCAGGCTTTGACGGTATCGAACTTCACGGCGCTAACGGTTACCTGATTGAGCAATTTTTGAACCCAAACCTTAACAACCGTACCGATGAGTACGGCGGAAGTGTGCAGGCAAGGGCAAAATTTGTTACCAACCTGGCCAGGGAAATTGGCGACGCTATAGGTTATGAAAAAGTCGGTATCAGGTTTTCACCATTTTCTACTATGGGTGATCTGAAGGCTTACGCGGAAGATGAGGTTATCAATACCTATAAATATTTGGCACAGGAATTAGGTAAACTGAAAATCGCCTATATACATATCGGGTTGTCTCCCGCGGTAAAGGATGATTTTTTAAGTCAGTTAAAGGATGCTTTCGGTGGCACATTGATTATTTGTAACGGGCTTACACCTGAAACTGCCGAAAAAGCTTTGGAAAGCGGGAAAGCAGAGCTGGCCGCATTTGGACGGTCATTCCTGGCTAATCCCGATCTGCCGGAACGAATTGCTGAAAACGCAAACCTGAACCAACCTGACATGTCGGCGCTGTACACGCCTGGTTCCCGTGGTTATACGGATTATAAGCCACTACAAGTAACCGTGTAAATTTTAATCATTAAACATTGATGACGGTAAGGCGTTTACTCAGCATAAAGTCAATCTGTTAAGAAAATAGCATGGCCGTTACTTTTGAATTTGTTATTAAAAAAGGGTTTCATTTTGCCGAAGCATTTGGTAAAATGTTTGGAATGCCTGTTGCCGAAAACCGGGTTTATTTGCAGGAATCATTAGGGGACGGTTATATACAGGAAATAAAATTGAGAGAAGGCCTGAGCCTTTGTATGCATCGCTACATACTAAAAGAGGAGTTTTCATTAAAGCGCTTGGAATCAACGGGGCCGTCTAAGATGCTGACGCTTAAGTTCGATTGCAGGAAAGTCGTTTTGGAAACCGGACAGCAGGAAACGCACCTTTTTGCCCCGGGATGCGAAGCCGAATTGGGTACAGGTAATTTTTTTACCGAGGTATTCTTTCCCGCACAGCAAGAGATATACTTTTTGGTCATCAACGTGGCACGTGAACTTTTGGTAGAGTTACTTCATTTATCAGGAGAGGAGGCTGCATTACGCGATCGGCTCTTAACCAATCCATCGTTTGTGTTGAATGTATTAATGTCTGATGAGATGGAAAGCACGCTAAAAGATTTCAGTAATATAACTTTAGGATCGCCATTTTATTTATTGCGTTACCAGGCAAAAGCACTTGAATTAATTTATCTGTTGTTCGCTAAAATAACCGAAAGGGTTAATGAGGCCGAGGTTGCTGTCAACAGGGCCGATGCCGACAAGTTGTACGAGCTTAGGTCTATTATCCTTAAAGATCTGTCGGTAGCACCACGGTTGATTGATCTGTCCAAACAGATCACCATGAGCCCCACCAAAATGAAAATGCTTTTTCGCCAGGTATTCGGCGATTCTATTTACAACTATTTTCAGCGTGCAAGAATGAATGAAGCCGCCAAACTGCTCAAGGATTATTCCGTATCAGAAACGGGCTATCGGCTCGGCTTCAAGAATATGAGCCATTTCTCGCGTTTGTTTGAAAAATATTTTAAGGCGAAACCAAAAAAATTCAAAGAGGATAATTCATAACACCAATTTTTAAAAACAAGATCATGGCATTATCAAAAGAAGTTTTAGACACGATAGCATTCTCAAAGCAAAACGGATTTGACAAATTAAACCTTGCGCCGCCGCAAGAAACCAGGAAAGCGATGGCGAAGGCCGCGCAGGACCCCGGCCCCACGCAGGTTGCAGATGTGATCAGAAAAACCATTACGCATCATTCCATTCCCGTTCGCATTTATATACCTTTTGGGGAAGGGCCGTTCCCTATAATCAGTTATTACCACGGTGGCGGTTTTGTTTTGATGGGATTGGAAACGCACGATGAAATTTGCCGGCAGCTCTGCAAAAACACCGGCTGTATTGTCATGTCGGTAGCTTATCAACTGGCCCCTGAGCATCCTTATCCTCAAGGGCCTGAAAGCAGCGTTGCGGCAGCTATCTGGCTTCATGAGCGTGCTGCGGAATATAGCGGTTTAAGTGAAAGCATGGCAGTAGCCGGTGATAGTGCGGGAGGTTATATGGCGCTGCACGTCGCCCGGATGTTAACAAAGCAAGGCATTGCGCTGAAAGCACAGTTTGCAACCTACCCTGTGACAGATCATTACAGCGCACATTATCCGTCATACCAGGAAAACGGGAAGGACTATGTGCTTACCGCGGAAATCATGAAATGGTTTTGGGACAATTATGTGACCGATCCTTCCCTGTTCGAAGCAGCATCGATCCTTCGCACGGCCGATTTTTCAGGCCTGCCCCCGGCCATGATCTTTACCTGCAACTACGATCCGTTAAGAGATGAGGGAAAAGCTTATGCCGAAAAGTTGCGAAAGGCCGGCGTACCTACAGTTTATAAAAATTATGAAAATATCCATGGATTTTTCGGGACAGGTTCGATGGGAGAACAAGCGATGCAGGAAGCAAGTGCCTTTTTAAAAGAGAAATTAAACAAATAGCTATGTTTCAGATAATTCCAAATCAGGAAAAGATCGTAAAGAAAAATGGTGGGTTTGGAATAGAGATCCTTTTTCCAGGCAAAGGAACCGACTCTGATGATTCGGGTATCGGTACCATTGGAAGGATCGACCAGGCCACTGTTACCCCTGGTACTTTAGTACCCATGCACCCCCATAGAGATGACGAGATACTTACCTATCTGCGTAGTGGCATAGTTCAACATAAGGACACGGAAGGAAATGTCGAGATCATTACGAACAAAAGACTGATGATGATGAATGCAGGTTCGAAATTTCAGCACGAAGAGTTGGTTTTGCCAGAGGGTGGCGTGCTTACCGCCTTGCAGATATTTATTCGCCCAGAAATTGGCGGACAAAGTTCATTGGAGCAGACGCCAGATCAACCGATATTTCAATAAGCAGTTCGGGATTTACCTGAAATCCTATTGTTCTATTCTGCGCTTCCGGGCATCATTCGGACACATTAAGGAAGGCAAGCTTTACCCTGAATAAAACTTTAGCGACCAGGCTCACTTCATCAGGGAAGTAAAAAAGTTTTCCGGGGTAGTTCCGAAAGAACTGACAAGCTGTCCAAAAATCATTTGTGATAAGGGGATCAAGATTTTTACGTGACAAAGTAATTATGGTGAGATTTTATTTAAATAAAGTAAGATTTTGTTCATTTTGACAGCTTTCCTTTCCTGTAATTTGTATAAAAAAATATTTCATATGATATTAATTACAGGAGCTACCGGTAAAATGGGAGGCATAGTCATCGAAACAATGTTGAAAAATGGTATATCGTCCAATCAGATTGCTGCTTTGGTAAGAGATGAAGATAAGGCTACCGCTTTAAAAGCAAAAGGTATTGATGTACGGATCGGTGATTATGACAACCGCCATTCGCTGGATGAAGCGATGAAAGGAATTGACAAAGTACTTCTTGTGTCCGGGTTAGATACGAGTAAGCTTGTAGAGCAGCACCGCAACGTAACTGATGCCGCAAAAGGTGCTGGCGTTAAGTGCCTGGCCTATACAAGTAATTGCCTTAAGGATAGAGAAACTTTGGTCAATAATATAATGCGGACGCATTTCGAGACAGAAGATCTTATTATCGGCAGTGGTATGAATTATCTTATTTTCAGAAATGTATTATATATGGATTCAATGGCAGGGTATATGTTGGGCAAAGATGTGCTGGAAAAAGGCATTAACTTACCTGCGGGCGATGGAAGAGTATCTTACGCCCTTAGAAGTGATGAGGCGGAAGCTATCGGCAATGTTTTATCAACCGATAATTGCGCCAGCCGAATCTTTAATTTTACCAATACCCGTACTTATTCTTTTGAAGATGTAGCCAATGCACTCAGTGAACTTTGCGGAAAAACCGTTACTTACACACCTTTGACGATGGATATTTACATAGCCGAAGCCAGAACTAAAGGTGTGCCAGAGCACGCACTGGAGATGATAGCGCCATTTTATACTGATATTGCAAATGGACAAGGAAGCACGGTCAGCACCGATTTAGAGGAAGCATTAGGGCGTAAGCCAGTAGACCTGAAATCAGGGTTGAAGTTGTTATTAAACTTATAGAACTTAAGTAAACTACCTGATGAGCCAACCCACACCGTTACATATTAAAACCATTTCGGAATACCACCGGATACTAGGCTTGCCCAAGCCCTTGCACCCGCTGGTGAGTTTGGTCAGGTTTGAAGACATGCCTTTTAAGCCTAAGCAAGCGCCCCGGGCAATCGTCCATAACTTTTACAGTGTAGCATTAAAGAAGAGCTTCCATGCAATTTTGAAGTATGGCCAGCAGGAAGTGGATTTTGATGAAGGAATTTTATTGTTCATGGCACCAATGCAAGTTCTATCTATTGAAGGTCCTTTCGAGACAGCAGCAAGCCATCAGGGCTGGCTGCTGTTAGTACATCCGGATTTATTATGGAATACGCCATTGGCTAAGAAGATTCGGCATTATGAATATTTTGATTATAAGGCTAACGAGGCGTTGCACGTCTCAGATGCGGAAGAACAAATTCTTATCAGCATCATGCAAAATATAGCAAATGAATATAAAGCGAGGATCGATAATTTCAGTCAGGACGTAATTATCGCACAATTGGAACTTCTGTTTACCTATGCGGATAGATTTTATCAGCGTCAGTTCTTAACCCGAAAGGTAAGTAATCACCAAATTGTCAGCAGACTGGAGGAATTGCTAAATGATTATTTCAAAAGTAATAAATTACCATCCGAAGGTATGCCACCAGTAACCTATTTTGCAGACAAACTTCATCTATCGCCAAATTATTTAAGTCGTTTATTGAAAACGTTAACAGGTCAAAGTACTAAAGATTTCATTATTAGCAAGGTACTCGACCTGGCAAAAGAAAAACTGTCAACTACTAACTTGACAATGAATGAGATTGCATATGGATTAGGTTTTGACCATCCTCAAACATTCAATAAATTGTTTAAAAGCAAGACAGGCTCCTCCCCGCTTAAGTTTCGCCAATCTTTTAATTAGTACAATATTTATTGTAAAACTACTCTAAATATTTTAATAAGCTCCCGATATGTGAATGATCTTATGCGGCTTAACAATTGATTCATTTCATTCCATTGAATATTTCGGCATCCATGACCATCCTGTTCTGTGCCCATTAGGTCGATGAGTTGTGTTGATGAAGATATTTTCAATATTTAAATCAACAAGTTAGCAGGTCAAAGTGTAGCGAAATGTTCTAAACCCTTTTCCGAAACGCGTTGATCAACGACCCGGGAATATCCAGTCTTTATAATATAACCCATTGGTATGAAATTCATTAAGCGTTGCTGTAGTTATATCTTTTATAGATGCCCCGGCATTATCAGGTCCAATTTGCCTCCCAACTATATTATTCAGTAAATCTACGGTTTGATCTGCTTGATCCATTGCATTTGTACCAGTAAATGACCTTTGAGTGAGATCAGCGCCAGGCTCTTCTTCGTGAGCATCACCCACCTGTTTTGCAATATCTTTTCCATATTCACTTGTAATAGTGGCTGTTATTCACTTTATTTGAATATTTCGGATAATTGTCTTTGTTTTGATACTGCCCTTATTCTGTTACAAGATTATAATAAAACAGGATTTATTTTGTTACATAAATAAAGTAAATTTGCCTTTATTCTGTTACATTCAATATAAGTTTAGCTATTATGGCCTTTAAAAGAAGTATTGAGAATTATCTTAATCGCTGGAAATTAAATGCTGCACGTAAACCGCTTATTATAAGAGGCGCACGTCAGGTAGGCAAAACCACGTTGATACGTGAGGTTGAAGCTGCGGCCTTTTGAAAAAAAGATATACTTAAGTCTTCAAGTCCTTTAATTGTTTTTTAAGATAGTCGTATATCCTGTGTATAAGAGGATACATAGTCCAGTACTTAAATTATTTTCTTTTGATTATTAATATTTAAATAATAAAATAAAAACAACGAAACGGGCGAAAGCAGTCAACGAAACCCTCAATAATCGCAATGCTTTCCGCATGTGCTGCTCAACGGTATTTTCCGAGATATTTAACTGACGCGCAATCTCCTTATTACTGAGTTGTTCCTCCCGGCTCAGTTTGAAAACCTTTTGACATTGCCGGGGAAGATTATTGATGTTTTTATAGATATACGTTTCCAGCTCCTTATATTCAACTGCGGATTCCTCGAAATAGCTTTCCATATCCAGTTTTTTCACCAGATGTTCTTCGTATTTGAGAAATATGGATTGATGCCGGTAGTGATCAAGTACCTTGTTTTTAAGAATAGTGTATAAGTAGGCCGGCAGCGATTTTATGAATGAAGACTTTAGCCGCAATTTGTAAAAGGCGATAAAAGTATCCTGAACCAACTCTTCTGAAACAGCCCTGTCGTTCGTCTTCCGCATAGCATGGTCGAGTAAAACAGGCGCCTGTCGTTTGTAGATTTGTTCAAACGCCAGATCACTACCGTTTTGCCAACTCGAAAGTAACTCCTGGTCAGTCAATTCCACAATAGTATATAACGGTTTTGAAGTGTAAATACAATTATAGATATTTTCTTTTTATAATTTAAAAAAAATAATTTGGGGAAATAACGGTTAGGGGAAATTTATCCGTCATGTTGGTAATTACACGATTATGGATCATCAACGACTTATTTACCTTATTGATCAATACCTGAAAGACAATGCTAAGCAGCAGGAAATTAATGAATTAAATGATTGGTATGCTACGGTGGACTTTGGTGATAAAGCACTGGACGATTGGATCAGGGAAGAATACGGAATGGAAGCGATCACCAGCAGGATGTTCGGCTCGTTCCAGAAAAGGATAAAAGATGAAAAAAGATTGCGCTTCAGGATAGTCGCGTTGCGCTGGGTGTCAGCAGCAGCAGCCGTATTGATTTTTGCATCAATTATTTTAATTTTCCGGAATAGTACAAAACCTCAAATAGTCGCTAAGAACCAGCCAAGCGTAATTAAGCCGGGAACAAACACCGCTATCTTAACGCTGGGCAATGGTAATAAGATTGTTTTAAAACAGCAGCAGGTGGGCAAAATAATTGCTCAAAGCGGGGTGGTCATCAGCAAACAGCAAAATGGATTGATCACTTACGCTTTGACACTACTGCCGGCGTCTCAGAAGGATTCCAAAATTGACTTTAACAGCATCGAGACACCGCGCGGGGGTGAATACCAGATATTACTGCCTGACGGCACAAAGGTATGGCTGAACGCGGCAAGTAAATTAACCTACCCAATCCGCTTTGCCGGGAAAGAAAGAACAGTTAAACTCACCGGTGAAGCTTATTTTGAAGTTGCGCACAATGCCCACCAGCCTTTTCATGTATTATTCAGCGGGCAGGACGTAAGGGTTTTTGGCACTCATTTTAATATAAACGCTTATCGGGATGAGGCTGAGAGTAAAACAACTTTGCTACAGGGTAGCATAGCGCTTTCCAGCACAGTTAACCACCAGTCAGTATTGTTAACGCCCGGACAGCAGGCTGCCTCCTTGACCGGCTCAGGCAAATTCACTTTGCAAAGTGTTAATACGCAACAGGTTGTTTCCTGGAAGAATGGGTATTTCCAATTCGACAATTTTAATATAGCAACCATAATGAAGGCGCTTAGCCGGTGGTATGATATAGATGTAAAATATGACCAGGTAAATTTGGCCGAGACCTACGGCGGTACCTTCTCCCGGGATTCCAACTTGCAGGACATCCTAAATAATATGTCAGCGTTGGGAAAGGTCAGTTTTAAAATGACGGGCCGAACAATCCATGTAACAAATAAAAAAGGAGGACTATAGGTTAGCTTTTAACCATAAAATAAACTGAGGAAAAAGTCAGGGACGTTTGCACCGCCCCTGACTATGTCAGTCCAGGACTGAATCAGGTAAAAAAACCAGTAGGAATCACCAATTAGTTCACTTTAACCTAACATTCAAATGTATAAAAAATTTACTGAACCAAAGTTCAGGTGTAGATCGTGTATACCATCCGATATCATCCTTAAAATGAAACTGACTGTTATATTATTCACCTTAGCTCTTATTCAGGTGAGAGCAGAAACATTCGCGCAGCACTTGTCGCTGAATGTACGCAATGCATCCCTGAGTACTGTCATAACAGATATAAGAGAGCAAACTGCAATTGATTTTCTTTATAAAAATTCAGACATTAAAGATTTCAAGCCTGTAACCCTTGATCTTAAAGATAAATCATTATCGGAGATACTGGATGCTTGCTTTAAAAATCAGCCTGTTACCTTTAAAATAAACAACAAAACAGTTTTAATAGAACCGAAGCCGGCTGTAAATCCTCCACCGCCGCCTATAATGAAAACTAACGAGGTTAACCAAGCGATTCACATTACCGGTAAAATTATTGATAGCGCAACCCGTCAAACAATTCCAGGTGTTACCGTCGCAGTCGTCGGGACTTCCGCGGGCACAGTTTCTGACAGTAACGGCTCCTTTGCCATCGACGTAGCCAACGCCAATACTGAACTTCGATTTTCATTTATTGGTTATAAATCGCAAAGTATCGTTGTAGGGTCACAAACCAACCTGACGGTTATCTTAGCCAGTACAGATAGTAAATTGTCGGAGGTAGTTGTAGTCGGATATGGAACAAGAACCAAAGGTGCTATAACCGGTGCGATATCTACTGTTAAATCGGAAGTATTTGAAAACCGCCCGATCAATAATGTATATGATGCACTTGAAGGCGAACTTCCCGGCGTAACCATCACCCAGGGTAGCGGCCAGCCCGGCGCTCAGGGATATACATTGCAGGTTAGGGGTTTTTCTACTATTAATGCCTCCACAAATATCGGGGGTAGCGACCCCTTAATCTTGATTGACGGTGTACCGGGAGATATGAGCACGTTAAATCCAAGGGATATTGCATCGATAACAGTGTTAAAGGATGCTGCCGCAGCCATATATGGTAATAGGGCTGCAGATGGGGTTATTTTGGTGACCACTAAGCAGGGAAAGAAAGGACCATTGCAAATAAATTATACCGTAAACGTAGGTATAAAGCAGCCAACCTATTTGAAAAAAATGATGAATACCCTGCAATTCGCCACATTCATGAACAATGGCCTGATCAATGCCGGGCAACCAGGCTTCCCGAATTCCGTATTTACCAATATACAGAATAACGCGCCTGTTGATACAACAAAGGGCTGGAATTTCGGGGTAACGGGTTATCCAGGTTTTTATGGCACTACCGATTGGAATAAAGTGATATATAAAGATGGGGTTCAGGAGCAGCACAACTTATCAGTTTCAGGCGGTGGTGAAAAAAATACTTTTATCGCTTCTGCCGGCTATGATCACGATGGCGGTATTCTACGATATGGTACCAATTTCTCGGATCGTTACAACCTGCGGTTTAATGATGATATGCAGTTGTTCAAAAATTTCGATCTGCAAACACGAACCGAAATTCAAAATACTATTACCAAGACACCTACCGAGATCAATCAGGGATACGACAGCCCCTTGTACCAGGTGGCCAACCAGTTCCCTTACCAGCCGGTGTTCAACCCGGCAGGTAACTTTTACGGCTATCAGGGATATGAGAACCCCGCGCAATCGCTCGCGCAGGGCGGGCAGACAACCCAATGGTTTACCGGGGTGCATACCAATTTCCTGGCTAACTATAAACCGGTCGAAGGATTAACTATTACCGGCCAGGCTGCTGTAAATCTCGATTTTTTAAATTCAGACGCATTGTTACCAACGTACACCCGTTACAACTGGGCCAATGGCGTACAGGACATCCGCAATACGCCAAACTCGGCAACCTATACCAACGGCCGCACTACCTATCAACTTTTCCAGGTTTATGCAGATTATGATAAAAAATTCGGCGATAGTAAGATTGACCTGACGGCAGGTACTTCGCTGGAAAAAACCAATAATGAAGGACAATCGATAACCGGTTATAATTTTCCTAATAATGACATTTTAACATTGAACCTTGCCGATAAAACCAGCCTGGCTTACGTTAATTTTACCGGCGACCTGAATAACCAGACGCTGGAATCATATTTTGGCCGTTTAAGTTATTCGTTTAAAAACAAATTCATCCTTGACATTACCGCCCGTACTGATGCCAGTACCAAGTTTGCGGCCAACGAGCGTTGGAGCCAGCTATTTCCTTCGGCAGCGTTAGCTTACAACATAAGCGAGGAGAAATTTATTAAGGACCTGGATTTTTTCGATCAGTTGAAGTTACGCGTGTCTTATGGCAGGGCCGGTAACCAGAACCTGAGCACACTGGGTTTATTTGATTACATCCCATTAATTACCTATGGTGGTATATACCCTCTTGGTTCTCCAAACGCAGGAATCCCTGGTGCAACGGCGGCACCTGCATCAACAACCAGAACATGGGAAACGATCACCAACAAAAACATCGGTATTGATTTCCAAATACTTAAATCAAAGCTGACCGGTTCATTTGATTACTTTAATAAGGTCAATAATGATATGCTGGTAGCTGTAGGTGTTCCTGCTACGTTCGGCGCCACACCGCCAACAGAAAACCAGGGCCGGTTAGTAACCAAAGGTTTTGATGCTTCTGTCACCTGGAAGGACCAAATCGGCGAACTGCGCTACAGCATCATGGCCCAATTAAGTACCAACTCCGATAAACTGGTTAGCTTGAAAAACAGTAGCGGTTATATCGAAGGGTTAAATTATGCACGCCAGGGTTATCCGATAGATTCTTATTTTGGATATGTGTACAACGGAATTATTCAGAACCAGGCCCAGCTAACTGCCTATAAAAAGCTCCAGGGCGTACCACAGGATATACAAATTGGTGATGTGATGTATAAAGACGTTGATGGCGACGGCGCATTAACCGAATATGGCAACCCCGCAAAAGGTCAGAATGGAGACATGGTCTACCTGGGCAATGCTATTCCGCAATACACCTATTCAGCCAATATATCGGTACAATACAAGAACTTTGATCTGGCTGTATATGTTCAGGGAGTTGGCAAAAGAACAGTTCAATATAGCGGTGATATCGCTACGCCAAATGAATTCTATTACAACTCTCTGCAATACTATTTTGGAAAGACTTGGACACCGCAAAACACGGGTGCTCAATATCCGCGATATATCCCCGGAAGTTTAGGTTATGATGATATCAGGAACTATGATTACCATACCTCATCTCTTACGCTGCAAAATGCCGCGTATTTAAGGTTCAAAACCATTACACTTGGCTATAATTTTCCTACCTCTTTTGTAGAAAAGATAAAAATGAAGTCGGCCAGGATATACCTGAGCGGTGCAAACCTGTTTACCATATCCAAAGGTACATTAGGTGGCAATTTTGATCCGGAAGACGGTTCAGCAAGTGCATTTACCTATCCTTATTACAGGGTATATTCTATGGGTTTAGATGTTAGATTTTAACAATTAAGAAGATGAAAAAAAATATATCAAATATTTTGAGACAAAAATACCGTTTTATTTTGCTGACGCTACTTGTAACGATCGTTGGACCTGGCTGTAAAAAGCAGCTTAACGTAGTGCCACAGGATCAAATTACAGATGTTGTGTTTTGGAAAACTGCGAGCGATTTTAAATCAGCAGCAGATGCCTTATACCAGGGCCTTGACCGCTTTGCATTTGATGATACCTGGTCTGATATTGCATTTAATAATCCGAATACCATCAGCAACGGCACACTGACAGTGTCGCAAAATGGTACAAGTAATAATAACGGTGCAATCTGGTACTACAGTTATCAATACATTCGGGATGCTAATAACATCGTGGCCCATGGCGCTGCGCTTACCGATGCGGCTATTAAAAATTATGTTGCAGAAGCGCAATTTTTTAGAGCATATTATTATTGGAAGATAATGGAAATATATGGTGGCGCACCATTGATCACTACTGTGCCTACAGTAAACGATCAAGCTATGTATACGCCGCGCTCTACCCAGCAGCAAACAGCTGATTTTATTATCAGCGACCTCAGCGCCGCGGCGGCTAATTTACCCCTTCAGTCAAATTTATCTTCGCCAGAAATTGGCCGTATTACCAAGGGAGCAGCATTATCATTGCTGGCCCGTGTGGCGCTTTATGAGGGTACCTGGGAAAAATATCGTGGCCTATCTGATGGCAGCAGTTATTTCACACAGGCAATTACGGCAACTAAAGCGGTGATGAACAGTGGCGTGTATGCTTTATATACCGGCAGTGGCGCGCAAAGCTACAGGTACAATTTTATTGAAGCAGGTGATGATTCTAAAGAATGTATACTTGACCGCCGTTATGCAAGAGGAATATTAGGGCAGGAATATCCATATGATTGTGATGGACAAGGTTACAACCCCACCAAAAAATTATCCGATATGTATTTGGACACAGTAGGTGTACCTATTACTAATGCTGATTCTAAATTCCAGGGCTATGCGACCATGACCTCCGAATATCAGCTTCGTGATCCGCGTATGACGATGACGATGATCATTCCGGGTAAAAAAACAGTTCGTGTATTTCATGCTACTGTACCTGTTGCTAATTATCCTGATAATCCGCAACGAAGCCCAAGTACAGGTTATATCTTGTACAAGTACATGTCAGAAGACCCGGTTGCCAATAACTCAGGCGAAATGGGTGATGCCAGCTTGTTTGATTTTGACAGGCACCTCATACGTTATGCTGAAGTATTATTGATCTATGCTGAAGCGACATTTGAATCCACCGGCCAGTTGAGTGATGGCGACCTGAATCTTTCTATCAATCTTTTAAGAGATCGTGTGGGCATGCCTCACCTTACCAATGCTTTCCTTGCGGCACATGGTATGGATATGAATACAGAGATCCGCCGCGAGAGGACGGTGGAACTGGCATTGGAAGGTTTTCGTTATGATGACATCCGCCGCTGGAAAACAGCAGAAATAGAAATGCCTGAAAATGTAATGGGCATAAAAATAAAAGGATCGACCTGGCAAACCTATCCGTTGTACAGCACGCCTACTTACCAGGCGAAGGCAGATGCTAACGGCTTTATGATAACAGAATCGGGCCGGACATTTGATCCGGCCAAAAATTATCTTCAACCTTTACCTACACAAGAGATTAATTTATACCAGACTGCCGGGCATACGCTACAGCAAAATCCCAAATGGTAAATTATTTTAAGTTGAACAGGGCAGCTAAAGCGGCTGTCCTGTTTGATAAAAAGACCTATTTATGAAAAAAATAATATTTTCCTTGTTTTTTATATTGGCTTATCATCATCTAAGTGCGCAGCAAGCCATATCGCCACGCATCGTAAACATTGTCAATTTTATTCGGGATATAGAGCCGCGCGATCCAAATGTTACTAAGGATGTACTCTACCAAACGGTAGTCAATCAGATAGCGCTAATGAAAAAACACCATTTAGGAGGAACTTTTTTATTGCAATACGATGCGCTTATTGATACGCGATACCAGAAACTGTTAAAAAGTTTACCAAAAGATAGCTTTGAAATTGGCGCCTGGTGGGAACTCCCGCAGCCGCTTATTGAAAAAGCCGGGATTAAGTGGCGTGGTAAATATGCATGGGACTGGCATTCTAATGTGGGTTTTTCAGTAGGTTATACCCCTGGAGAAAGGGAAAAGATCATTGACGTTTATTTTGCTGATTTCAAAAAGATTTTCGGTTACTATCCAAGATCGGTGGCAGCCTGGGTAATTGACGCGCATTCGCTCGATTATATGTATGATAAGTATAAAATTGTAGCATCGGCTAATTGTAAAGACCAATATGGTACTGACGGCTTTACGCTTTGGGGAGGATATTGGAACCAGACTTATTACCCAAGTCGCACAAACGTTTATATGCCGGCTCAGAACGAAAGCAAGCAACTCCCGGTACCCGTTTTCAGAATGCTTGGCAGCGACCCGATAAGGCAATATGACGATGGCAGTTACGTAACAACGCTGGAACCTGTTTATCCACACGCCGGAGGAAATGAAAAATGGATCAATTGGTTTTTATCCGCTTTTGCCAATGACCCCGCGCTCGGATTCAATTATACCCAGGCCGGTCAGGAAAATTCCTTTACCTGGGATGCGATGCACAGCGGATTAGAAATGCAGATGCCGATTATTGAAAAATTACGGGATGATGGAAAAGTGCGGGTTGAAACTATGGAACAATCAGGCCTGTGGTTCCGGAAGAAGTACAAAGTAACGCCGGCAACCACCTTTACTGTTACAAAAGACCTGGAAGGAAGTGACCAAAAGACAATTTGGTACGACAGTCGATTTTACCGTATCAATGTCGCCTGGAAAAATGGAAATTTACGCATAAGGGATATACATCTTTTTAACGAAGATATACCCGATAAATATTTAAAAGGTGTAACCACAACTAATCAAAGTTATTTCTTTACCCTGCCTGTTGTTGATAGCTATCTATGGGGTAAACGGGATAAAAAAGCCGGCCTTTATTTGATGACAATAGACAATGGGAAAGAGGTTCCGGTTAAAGGCGGTGATCCAATTTTTACTGATGTAAGTAAATCAGAAGCCCATATATCATGGCCGGTAGACAATGGAACATTTGAAATAGCGCTTGATGAAAACAGGATAAAGATCACTGCTACAAGTAACCATGATTCAAATTGGTTTTTTGAACTGAACGTTGATATGGATGCAAAGACCACACTAACTTCAATAGAAAATAAACAGGTTAATTTTGATTTTGGCGACCATACCTACCATATAAAAGCAACAAAAGGAGATTTCGAAAAGCCGGAAAACGGAGCTGTTTTACGTATAAAGCCGGAGAACAATACGATTGCCATAGATCTGGCAGGTCATTAAATATTACGGATGTCAATTAATTCATATTATGAAAAGCAAGAAGATTATTGCTGCAATCGTTTGTTATTTATTCTGGTTTTCACCAGTACATTCATTAGCTATTGCTCCAGTCGTTTTTTTCAAACAGATGCTTCACATGCGTCGCTGGGAATAATAAGGGATGTCCAGTACATTCTAATACAACAAAGCTGGTAGCCTGTTGCCCGGAAAAGTGCCGTCATCCGCGATTATTATTTGTGTCATAAGTGTTAAACAAATATCCTGCATAATAGTTATTTACTAAAAGGAGGTTTTATGCCCTGGTATAACGGCTATTATCCGCCATCATATAAGAACCAACCGAAATATCTCCGCGAAAAAGCGGTAGAGATCGCCAACGAGATCTTGGGAGAAAGCGGCGATGAAGGAATCGCTATAGCGACCGGCCTGAAACGTGCACGTCAATATTTCGAGGAACACCCGGAAGAAAAACCGGAAAGCGAAAACTGATCATGCCTTCTGCCGTCATAGCCTCTTATAATTATGACGCTCCGAACGAAACGTTGGAGATTCGATATCACTCGGGAAAAGTCTATCATTACCTCAATGTACCGGAAAAGGTATTCAAAGAAATGCGATCCACCATGGTCAAAGGTATTTGGTTCAACCGCCACATTAAGGGTAAATACCCCTTTAAAGAAGTCACGCCTTGATTAAACCAAAATACGTTGTTTTAACTAAGGCTTCTTATTGACCGGCTCAATGTACGCTAATTATTATCTGACAGGAAATCAGTAAACGACTAAAAAAATAACCACTGCGAGCAGCAGCAAATGTTGTTGAATTAAACGAAAAACCGTCACCATTCCGTCATTGGTTTATTTGCAAAAACAAAAAAATGTTCATAAATTAGCTCTAAGCAAGTCAAAAACGCAGTTTTTGCTCAAGATATTATCAGCCCAAGTCGACCGCTCATAATCTTTACGTCAGGTTCAGCAGATTTTCTTGTAGAACTTAACGAAATATCGTTTCTAACATCATATTAGCCATTTTTCAATTCGAGGTCACAGTTTCTTAAATACTGTAATCTTGCGGTTAAATCAATAATCATGGCAACAGTATCAGCATTAATTTACAAACAACAACAAAAGAATGACGGCACTTTTAATGTAAAAATCAGACTTCATCATAAGAACGAAAGGCGACTTATTAAGACCCAGTATTACGTATCACAACGGCATCTGGATGACAAGTTGAAAATTACAGATCCAATTATTAATAATTTAACGAGCGACACAATTTACAATTATCGACGGACTATAAGTAAACTCGGTAGAGCACTTAAATTAATGTCTTGCGACGATCTTAAAAATTATCTTGAAGGTGGAGACAGTATAGACTTTATAAAGTTTTGTGATGAACATATAGCTATGCTAAAAGAAGCAGACAGAATTGGTACAGCAAATAATCACAGGACTATAAGAAACAGTTTAGTAGATTATTTTAAGAAAGAATGCGTAACTATAATTGAGATTAATTCTAATATGCTGTTCGCCTATGAGCGCTATTTACGAACTGGAAGAATAATGAAAAGGAAAAATCATTCAGGCCTAGAAGTTATAATCAAAAAGCCTGGGTTAAGTGATAATGGATTACATAGTCATATGAAAGATTTACGAACTCTATTTAACGCCGCCCGGGCACATTATAACAATGAAGATTTAGGTATTTATCAAATAGAGCATAACCCTTTTAAAAAATACAAGGTTGGTTCATCCCCTCTAACTAAGAAGCGAAACATTTCCATTGATGCATTAAAAAAAATAAGAGACTGCATTACAGAACCTGGTAGCAGGGCCAAGCTCGCAAAAGATCTCTTTATGCTTTCTTTCTATTTATGTGGAATGAACGCTGTTGATATTTACAAGCTAAAAAAAGATAACCTCCAAAATGGAAGGGTTAATTATAATCGCTCTAAAACAGTTCGTCAAAGAAAAGATAATGCATTTATAAGCATTAAAATTATAGAAGAGGCGCTGCCATTATTAGATAAATATGTGGAGCAACTACATCTGAAATATAAAAATAACTTAGGCTTAGATACTGCACTTAGCAAAGGGATGAAGGAATTACGGGAGATTACTGGAATTCCTAATATAACATTCTATTATGCGAGACATACCTTTGCAAATACAGCCCGTAATGCTTGTGGAGTGAGTAAAGATGATCTAGATTTAACCTTAAACCATGTTGATCAAAGGCATAGAATTCTTGACATTTATTTGGATAAGGATTGGGGTATCGTTGATGAAGTACAGAAGAAAGTGGTTGAGTTTCTCACTTATTAAAGAATTCAACTTTTGGCTGTCAATTAAGTCCAAAAATTATTAAAAATAAGAAATTGAGAATATAATTTGTGCAACATAACAATATAAACAAATTTGCTTATATTTGCAATATGGAAACTGCACTTGAAAAATACAAAGGAATTCATCCAGGAATTATTCTTGAACGGGAGCTTAAGAAGAGAAATCTGAAAAAAGGCCCTTTCGCACTTTCATTACATGAGTATCCTCAGACTTTAAATGGCATAACAAAGGGTCAGCGCGGATTGACGACGGCGCTTTCTTTAAAGATTGATAAAGCTTTAGGTCTAGAAGAAGGAACTATGTTGTTGCTTCAAACATATTATGAAATTAAGAAAGAACAACAAAAAGGTAACTCAGGAGAATTGCCTGATCTTTCTATTATCCGGAAAACGTTATTTTGGGATACAGATATCACTAAGATCGATTGGGAAAATCAGTATAAGGCAGTTATTCAACGAATATTTGAACGGGGAAACAACGATGAAAAAAAAGAACTTCTCAGGTTCTACGGAAAAGACAAAATTAAAGAAGTTACTGGCAGTACCCGAATCGCAAATAATAAAATGCTGGTAATGGGACACCTCAAAGCAAAATAATATGCTCTATTGGAATACTGTTAGTAGCCTGCTAAAAACCTCCCTGATGACCTTAATGGGCGCGGAGGAGCTTATAGACTTTCGACTCGTAGGCGGTACGGCATTAAGTCTGTATCTGGGACACCGGTTATCGGTAGATATAGATTTATTTACAGATGCGAATTACGGTTCTATCGATTTTGATGCCATTGAAAAATTTCTTAGAAAGAACTTTGGGCATGTAGACGGCGAATTTGGCGGCAACCCAGGTATGGGAAAATCCTATCTTATAGGAACCGATGCCAATAACGTTATTAAACTGGATTTATACTATTCTATGGACCCCTTTTTTCAAGATGCAATAGAAGAAGATGGGGTACGTATGGCAACTGTTGAAGAAATAATTGCCATGAAGATAGATGTGGTGCAAAGAGGTGGCAGAAAAAAAGATTTTTGGGATTTACACGTGCTGCTTAATCAACATACCATTACTGATATGATCAATCTTCATAAGCAACGTTTTGAATGGACACATGATGAACCTTTAATTCGAAATAACTTTACGGAGTTTGCTGAAGCCGATCTCGACTTAGATCCCATTTGCTTAAAAAATAAGGAGTGGGTATTTATCAAAGAAGATATAGAAGCCGCAGTTGCTAATAGATAATTTAATATTTTCTTCGTTGAAATTTAAAACAGGCCTAACTTGGCCTGTTTTAAATTTGTAATGATTATGTTAATGCCCCACAAGTTTCATAGCCTTCCTTTGTTGCTCTGGATTGGCAATGGTTGATTTTTTTGATATATCTT
The DNA here is from genome assembly GCF_900105165.1 of Mucilaginibacter mallensis. Classification (NCBI taxonomy): domain Bacteria; kingdom Pseudomonadati; phylum Bacteroidota; class Sphingobacteriia; order Sphingobacteriales; family Sphingobacteriaceae; genus Mucilaginibacter; species Mucilaginibacter mallensis. The sequence goes on along the minus strand of NZ_LT629740.1, from coordinate 5,805,881 downwards.
TTGGTGGCTTACTCGGCACCTCGTTTGCTTCACTTGGGGGTGGTGCTTCACTATTTATTACGAATGCAATTACCGCCTCCTGAACTTCATCAACTATAGTCCAATCCTTCTCCAGGTAAATATCTGTGGTACGTCGGCCATGATCGACGTGATTTAGCGCAAGGGCCACGTCATCTTTGGATTTCCGGCATTTGTTGCGCGCAAGATTGCCGAATGTGTGTCGGCCCCAGTAAAAGGAAAGATCAGGAACACCAATAGATTCACCTATGGTTTTCAGACCTTTATTCAGAGCCTTGTTTAAATTTCCTATCTCGCAATATTCTAAACGCAACCGATTATTATATTTTTTAATTAATGATATAGCCGGTTCAGGAACTTTTAAGCTGATAAACGCGCGGTCTTTACGTTTTTCTTTGGTTTTGGATCGCTCATATTCCAACCTGCCATTGCTAATTTTAAAGTCGCAATTGTAAAGATCGACGGCATTCATACCACACATATAGAAAGATAGCAGGAAAAGGTCATAAGCAACACGAATACGACCAGATTCCGGTGCTTCGAATTTAATAAATGCGCGGAGTTGCTCCGCAGTTAGATTACGTTTGCGTGTTTCACTCAGTTCGGGCAGCTGATATTCACTGAATGGGCTAAATTGAATTGGCACAATACCGAGCGATGGTCGATTATAGTATTTACGGGCAGCATTAAACAATGTGCGTAGATCGTGCATATAATTATGCACGCCTGCATCACTTGAGCCCTTGGACATAATGGTGACCTGTTTTTTGAACTGATTCAAACGGGTGATCTTACGCGGCGACCGCAGAAAGCGCTCAAATGACAAAAGGAAATGCGGCGTAATTTCTTCGGCTAAGAGACGAACCCCACCTAGGAAATCAATTAGCGAGTAATAAACCGTCCGGAAACCGGTTGCTGTTTTCCCTCGGCCCTCAGCTACTAAATTGTCGATATGCAGTAAACAAAATTCAAGAAAATCAACGCGTTGAGAGCGTTTTTCCAGAAACACTTTAATGTCTTCAACGGTCATATAATCGACCTTAACGCCGAGCCGTGAGACTGCTTCACGGTAATCGTCAAGTGTGTTGTAGAGGTCTTTTAGGATGATTGTGTCCTTCACCTCGTAATCTTTGGAGAGCTTTCTCTCCGTCACATAATGGGTGGTATCAATGTAGGCTCTCTTTCTTTCCTGAGTAATAGAGATCTTTACATTGTAAGTTCCATCCTTCTTTTTGTGGTGTTTAAATACTTTAATGCTAAAAGTAGCCATAACGTTTTCATTAGCCATGGAATTGTTGTAACACATTTGTAACACAAAACCGTGAAGTTCGACAAAAATTGTTGCTAAACTGAGTTATGGATGTCTTGCCTCTGATGAGAATTCTTAGATGCAAAAACCGTGTTTTTGCTATCGTAGAGGCCATTTTTAAGTAAAAAAGGCCTTGCAATTGCAAGACCTTTCTATGTGGGAGTTACTGGGTTCGAACCAGTGACCCTCTGCTTGTAAGGCAGATGCTCTGAACCAGCTGAGCTAAACTCCCTTGTTTTGGGACTGCAAATATAGGAGCATTCGCTTATTGTTCAAAAAATATTTTAACTTTTTTATATCGGTTTGATTTTAAGCCAATTAAAATTGACTACCACCTATAAAACATACTTACATTGCTATATTTTGGCCTGGGCGGGGGTCGTCGGGGAGTATTTCCATTTCAGGGCAATCCATATAATCGGCATACCATTGTATGGCGCCTACTACATCAAGCGCGTCTTCAGCTACTATGTTAATGGTTTCAAAAGCATATAATTTACTATGGGCATAGCCATACAGCTGTATCTCGTTTTCATGCGGACTGAATCTTTCCTCACTCAAACAAAATACTCTGATCTTTAAAGCGGTATCCCTTGAGTGAATAACATCCCTGCAAGCATTTTTTGGGTCGGTGGCTAGTAAATAAACGTTGTGGTCCATAAAGAGTGCAACAATGTAATTGACCGATAGTTTTTTTAGATGGAGGAAATATGTTACTCTAACAGCCCGTCATGCCGAACTTGTTTCGGCACCTCACAGGAAAAAGCGGCTTGCATAGTGTAGACCATTCAGGAGTTCACCAATTCTTCCAAATATTCCGGGCTCATGTGCAGGCCATCGGCTATAAGGGCGGCTTTGAGGTAAAAATCTTCGCGCTCGGCCAGTTTATCGGTTATAAAGGCGATGAGCTCTTCGCCATGTTTATCACGCAATAGGGGGCGCTTGGCTTTGCCGTTCTCCAGCCTGTCGGCAAGGGTTTTGGGCGATAGCTTGATATAAACTGTTTTGCCATTCGCGTTCATCCAATCCATATGATCGAAAAAGCAGGGCAGGCCACCGCCTGTGGATACTACCGCGTTTTCAGGATATTTGGTTTGTTTTAATACGGCTGATTCCAACTCACGGAATGATGCTTCGCCAAAACTTGAAAAATATTCAGCTATGCTCATGCCCGCCTGTTCCTCAAGCACATGGTCAAGGTCAATAAACTCATAACCCAGTTTAGCGGCAAGCTTGCGGCTCCAGGTGGTTTTACCGCAGCCCATAAATCCTACAAAAAATATCAGGCCCATCTTATTGTTTCTGCAAATATTGTTTTACCAGGTCATCATACTTTGGCAGGGAATGATAATGCCATTTGTTGATGATAACCCCATTCTTTAATAATAACACTCCCGGGTTGGCGCGCACCATTTCCTTAAGCGGCACTTCATCAACATAAAATATTTCGCTTACCAGCTTATGCTCTTTAGCGAAAGCCTCAGCAACGCCCGCAGGGCTCGAAGTGAGCAATACCGTACGTATATTGTAGTTATGGATAAGATCCAGAGCCATAGCGTTAATGCGGTTTATGGCATCGGCGTTGCTATCGTTTAAATCCCAGGCTACTATCACAAGGCTGTAAAACGGATTGCTCAGCAGCTCATTGGTATAATCGTTACGCTGTCCGTCGTTAATAGTGAGGTCCTGAATTTTCGGCGTATAGCCTTTCTTTATCAAACGTGATTCCGGCTGACCCACTATTTGCCAGTTATTATCCTTCCAGATATTACTTTTGATATACTCCTTATCGGTCATTGTTTTGGTAGCATGGCTAGCCTTGTTTTGCAGGTGATAGGTCTGCTCAAACTCATCAGGCTGTGCACCGGGCGGGGTTTTCATCTCGTCAGGGATACTGGCGCCAATTTTATAAGGCAGAAAATCAAGCACCGGTAAAAAGTTGTAGGTATATAAGCCCACACCAATTGACAGTATTACAGCCATTATTAAAAGGCCATCACTTGTTTTAGGTGAAAACAACGGGTTTATTTTTGCACGATGTTTAAATAATAGCAGTATCAACAGTAATAGAACAAGATCCTTGCTGAACGATTGCCATGGGGTAAGCACAATAGCATCGCCAAAGCAACCACAGGTTTGTACCACTTTAAAGTATGCCGAGTAAAAGGTCAGGAACGCGAAAAAGATGATGATCAGCAACAAGCCCCAGGCCACCTGCTTGCCGCGCACGCCAATAAGCAGCGCAAAGCCCAGTATCATCTCCATGGCGCATAAAAACACGGCCATAGTAAGCGCAAGGCCATCTAAAAAGGTAATATGGAACACCTCAAAATATTCCTGCAATTTATAGGAAAAGCCCAGCGGATCATTAGCCTTTATCAGCCCTGAAAAAATAAAAAGCAGGCCAACCAGCAACCGTGGTATCCACACCCATGCGGGGGCTGCGGTATTTTTTTTTGTCGATCTTCTTTTTGCCATATCAATCAGCCTTACCAGGCGCGATTAGGGGTTCAATTTTATTAACGCAAAAACAGCATAGTTCAGCATATCCTGGTAGTTAGCTTTTATACCTTCTGATGCCAGTGTTAGCCCTTTGTTATCTTCAATTTGTTTTACGCGTAATATCTTCATTAAAATAAGATCAGTTAATGAGCTGATGCGCATGTCGCGCCAGGCCTCGCCATAATCATGGTTTTTGGCCAGCATCAGGTCCTTTGTTTCCTTTACTTTTTCATCATACAAAACGCTTACCTCATCAGCCGGCAGCTCAACCGGTGTTTCGGGGCCACATTCCAGCTGCAGCATAGCCATAACGCAATAATTCACAATACCGATGTATTCGCTGGTAATATCTTCATCCACTTTCGATACCTTTTTTTCCTCCAGTGTGCGGATGCGCTGCGCTTTGATAAATATCTGGTCGGTTATTGATGCCGGGCGCAATATGCGCCAGGCTGTACCATAGTCGTGGGTCTTTTTTATAAAAAGCCCTCTACAAGTGTTAATTACTGCGTCGTATTCGGTTGATGTATTACTCACTATTAAATGTTATGGGTTGTGTTGTTGCCGGCTTTCCTTTTTCTAAAGATATAAAGTAAATTACACCCGTAAAATTTTTCAACCATCAACAAAAATTTCAGTGGCTAAAGATACATTTTTTCATAAAAAGGCAACCCTGAATGCGGGCAGTAAACTCATAGATTTAACTATGCCAAAAGTTATGGGCATAATTAACCTTACCCCCGATTCTTTTTATGCCGATAGCCGCAAGCAAGATACCAGTTCGGCCCTACAGCAAGCCGAAAAAATGCTGACTGACGGTGCCGCCTTTTTAGATATCGGCGCTTACTCCTCACGACCGGGCGCTGAAGATATTTCTATCCAGGAGGAAATGGACCGGCTGTTACCCGTGGTTGAGGAAATTGTTAAGGCATTCCCTAATGCTGTTTTATCGATTGATACCTTTCGCGCGCAGGTAGCTGAGGCAACTATAAAGGCCGGGGCGCATATCATCAATGACATTGGCGGCGGCGGGCTGGATGCCGATATGTTTGCCACTGTGGCACGCTTGCAAGTACCTTATATTTTAATGCACATGAAAGGCACGCCACAAAACATGAACCAACTGGCGCAGTACGAAGATGTATTTAATGAGGTGTTTGACTATTTTACCAATAAATATTACCAGCTGAAACAACTCGGCGTAAAAGACGTGATCCTCGATCCCGGCTTTGGTTTTGCTAAAAAAACAGAACATAGTTATACGCTGATGAACCGCTTGCAGGATTTTAATGTACTACAATTACCCGTACTGGTGGGTATATCGCGCAAAAATATGATCTACAAAACCCTTGGCATTACCGCTGTCGAGGCTTTAAATGGCACCACTACTTTAAATACCATAGCACTCACCAAAGGTGCGAATATTTTGCGGGTGCATGATGTGAAGGAAGCGGTGGAGGCAGTTAAGATTTGGGAGATGTGCAGGTAGTTGTTGGTGCGATTTTAAAAGCGAGGGCAATGTGCGATTCCTTCCTTGGGGAAGGGGAGGTAGGGGTTTATCCAGTATTTATTTGGCGCAGAAACCCCTCCCTGCCTACGCTCAGTCATCCGCACCCCTCCCGTAGGGAGGGAATTACCAGAATAAATGAGAGACGACTAAACCTTCTATAATTATTATACTCCAATTTTCATAATTGACCTTCATAACTGAGTATATCATCAGCCTAAAACCTATAAAAATGATACGCAAACTTTTAATCCTGCTGGCAGTAATAGTTAGTGCCGCTTATGCCTGCGGCGCACAGGGCAGGTACAAAATAAACCTTAACGCTTCAAACACTAAAGCAGTTGTTAGCTCGGTAGATATAGTGGTGAACAACACTAACATTTGTGTTAGCATGCGCGGCAAAATAATTGTCGACCCTAATAATAACGCTAACGGGCAGGGTGATATAGCCATTACCTATTACGACCAATTTGATGGCCCTGATAATAAAGGCAAGCTAAAATCTATCGGTGATGTAGCCATTACTTATTATGACCGATATGATGGTTTTGACAACATTGGCAAACTAAAATCCATAGGCAAATTGGCATTTACATATTACGACAGGTTTGATGGTCCCGATAACCATGGCAAACTAAAATCTATCGGCAATACCCAAATAACTTACTATGATAAGTACGACGGTTTTGATAATATTGGCAAATTGAAAACCGTAGGCAATACCACTATCACTTATTACGACAGGTTTGACACCTCTGAAGCTATGGGCACAATAAAGCAGATCAGCGGAAATACACCTAACCTTAATATCCGCCGTTTGCAGGAATTTAATGCGGATAACGATTAATTCTAAGGCAGATTGGAGGTGAACGAGCTATCAACAATTAAACGGATAACGTCGTCAATTTCGCAGCCTACGGTTAGCAGGTGTTCAATGATCTCCTTGTTCTCAGGATTATAAAAATCCTCCTTATCAATAATATTGATCAACCCCAGCATGGTTGCTACCGGCTTACGCAGATCATGCGAACTGATGGAGGCAATATTTTGCAGCCGCTTATTTTGATCGGAGATGGCTTTGTTAATTTTTATACGCTCGGTTATATTACGTGCAAAGCAGCCTACCCCGGTAATTTTCCCCTCGGAGTTATATATCGGGTTAAAACTTACTTCAGAAAATATAGTTTCGTTGGTTTCAGGATCAATAGTTTCATCAATGGCCACATACCTGGTACCGTTAAAAGCAGGCTTGTATAAATCATCCCACTTTTTAAAGACTTTTTCATCAAAGTCGCCTTTTAGGTAAATACTATCGCCTTTTACCGGTATGGTGCCGGTTGCTTTAAAATACGCATCCCTAAACGCCTGGTTCATATACAGGTACCTGTTATCCCGGTTTATCGACCATATCAGGTCTTCCGTATTATTGATCAGCGCTTCAAGGTTGTTTTTTGTCCAGATGATCTCTTTTTGGGCATTATTACGTTCTGTTACATCCTGCCCAACCCCCTGTGCTCCGGTAACCTGCCCATCTTCATCCGTAATAGCAATAAACTCCCACTCCGTATCGTGTATATCACCTTTTTTTCCTACTTTTTTAGGTGACAGTTTGATAACTTCGCCGGGGTGGGTTATGCAATCGACAAAAGCGTTCCTGCATAGCTCTTCTTCTTCGGGTACAGATGTTGTAGTAAAGTGGGCACCTATGATCTCATCACCGGTGTATCCAAATGTTGTCAGAAATTGCTTATTTACAAACGTGTGATTGCCGTTAATATCAATTCGCATCAGGAAATTGGTTTGCGAATCTATCAGCGAATTCAAAAACTGTTCGCGCAGTTTCACGTCTTCCCGTGAGCGTATTTTTTCGGTGACGTTCACTGCCACCACTATACGGCAATCACGATTTTTATAACGGATGCCGTCGCCATTTATATCAGCAAAAATTATGCTGCCATCTCTGGCCATATGCTTCCAAACCCCCGATTGGTTAAACCCGGATTTTGTTTGTGTTATCTCCTTCTCATCTAAAAAATTATCCAGCTTTTCACGTTCCGATCCGGGGCGAATGTCCTGTATGGTCATGGTCAGGAATTCCTCTTCGGTATATCTGTAGGTTTTTATCGCGGCAGTATTAACCTTTAATATACGAAGCGTGCTCAATTCGTATATCCACATTGGGTTGGGGTTGTTATCAAACAGTATACTGTAACCATCTATGGCATGCTCCTGGTTATACTTTTCTTCCTCTTCGCGTTGGATATCCTTCACTACGCTGAGTAAGATCAGGTGGCCCGTTTGCTCATCAATAAACAGGCTCCGGTTTTCCGTTACCCACCTTTTGCCCGCTTTGGTTATAATACGATAACAGAGATTAACCGTATCACCATCATTTAAACGATCGGTTGCAGTTTGTACCTGTTCTTTATCACGCGGATCAACAAGTCGTTGCCATAAGCCGATATCCTGCTTAAAATCAGCAATAGTATAGCCCGTAAGGCAATCTATACCTGTGCTAATAAATGTATATTTCGCCTCATCCCGGTCATAGGCTAAAGCACAATCATTTAAAGCTGCAAGTATATGGTTGAGCATATGGTAGTTAAAGCTTAGTTAAGCTATAAAGTTAGTTAATTATGTAATCAATAATTACAATAATTTATCGGCAACCTGCTGCCAGTTATCAACACGCTCATAATCGTTTATGAGCAAATTATGCGGCGATGAATACAATAACTTACGCCCGTCGAAATCAGCAAAATTGCGGATGCGGTCGTCAATAAATATATCGACATTAACAATCTTCAAGCCACAGAACATGATGTGTGTCCATGATATAAAAGGGAAATGCTCGTGCAGCCAGTCCAGCTTATCAGTCAATGAATTCCTGAACTCCATGGCTGCCGACACAACGAATACCTCATATTTTTCATTAAGTTCCTTTATCACACGCTGGCTATCGGGCATTACCGGTATATCCCTGAAAAAACCAGGCTCATTAACATATTTACGGTTGGTGCCTATTAATTCCTCTGGCAACATCAGGGCAAACTCCTTGCCGTGCATATTTTCAAGTAAAACTTCAAGGTTATGCTCGCGTTTGTATAGTGTGATGAATTTATCAATGGTATCGGCCATTACCTCGTCCATATCAATGGCTATGCGTTGTTTCTTATTCATACTTTAATATTAGTATAAATTTTCAAAAAACACGGCGAATTTTATTCATCTATAAATATTTAGTTATAAGCATTTTAATATATTATTTTTTTGTTTACCTTTGCATCCCCGCTGAAAGAAACTCCGGGGACAATGTTGAACACATAAAAATATTAAGAAATGGCAACTAAGATCAGACTACAAAGACACGGTAAAAAAGGAAAACCTTTTTACTACATCGTAGTGGCAGACGCACGCGCACCTCGCGACGGTCGTTTTATTGAGCGTTTAGGTTCATACAACCCAAACACTAACCCAGCTACTATCGACATCAATTTCGACAAAACTTTAGATTGGGTTAACGATGGTGCACAACCAACCGATACCTGTCGTGCTATATTAGCTTACAAAGGCGTATTGTACAAAAAACACCTACAAGGCGGCCTTAAAAAAGGTGCTTTAACTGCTGAGCAGGTTGAAACAAAATTCCAGGAATGGCTTGATCAGAAAGAAGGAAAGATCACTGGCAAGAAAACTGGTTTAGTATCAGCAAAAGACGAAGCCCGTAAAACTGCTTTAGCTGCTGAAGCTAAAAAGAAAGAAGAAAGAGCTGCTGCTATTGCCGCTAAAAATGCTCCTGTTGCTGAAGTAGTAGAAGAAACTCCTGCTGACGAAGAAACTGAAGCACCAGCTGCTGAAGCAGAAAGCGCAGAATAATTTCTATAAGAATTTAACAACATACGTGGGCGAAGTAATCTGATAAGGATTCTTCGCCTTTGTTTTTTATACCCCATTTAACCCCCACCCAGCCTCCCCCTAAGCTTAGGGGGAGGTGTCGACCAAAGGGAGACGGAGGGGTAGGGTAAAAGCGATATTTAAAAAGATATTTTATGAAGATCGAAGATTGTTTCAGGATAGGCAGCATATTAAAAACCCGCGGGCTTAAAGGCGAGCTGCAATTATATGTTGATTTTGATAACCTGGCTGATATTGATATCACCGCGATATTTATTGATGTGGCCGGCAAGCTGATCCCTTATTTTGTTGAATCGATAAAATATCCGATGAAGAATACCGCTTACCTGTACCTGGAGGATATTGATACCATTGAAAAAGCTACCCCGCTTGCAAAAAAGGATGTTTACCTTAACAACAAACAAAAACCCAAAAAGAAAAAAAGCGAGTTTACCCTAAAGGACCTGAAAGGCTTTACCGCCATTGACGAAAACGAAGGCGAGCTGGGCATCATAACCGAAATAAACGAATACCCGCAGCAACTGATAGCCAACGTAACTTACAAAGGCTGCGAAGTGCTGTTTCCATTAAATGAAGATATTATTAAAGGCATTGATGTTGTGAAAAGTATTGTGTTTATTGATCTGCCGGATGGATTGTTGGAGATTTATTTGGATTAGGGGGAAAGAAGCAAGAGTTAAGAGTCAGGAATCAGGATTTTAGCTATATCCCAATTTAATAAATGGAAATATTGATACCTGTTGTGTTGGCAACGGTATTTATACCAAGCGATTTTACCTCATCGGCAATTAAGGTCATTATAATACCAATGGATGCCTTTGTTACTAAACATGGCTACACTTATAGGCAATCCCACGGTTTTTGGTTCTGCTTTTGTTCTTAAATAAACCATGTAATAAACATATTCAACCGGTGAATTTATCTTAAAAAGCGGATTGGAATCCAAAGGAGCAGATTGCCCCTGGGTAAAAATAGGTATTGTATGCGGTCTACTACCGAATTGATCTTGGAAAGAAGAGTCTTTATTCATGCCCTTGTCAGTTATTAATATCGAATCTATTAGCTTATTATTTCTGTAATAAATTGAGTAAAAAGTGAATCTTAACTTATTTTTTTCCATGTCGCAAATCAAGGTCGTTAAAACAGGAATTGTGTCATTTATATTTTGAGGAGATGTTTTTTTTACGTTTTCTATTACCTTAGATAGTCCGTTAATTAATCGCTTCCTTGTTTTTGCTATTAAAGAATTAAAATCCGCGTTTTCATCGATAGATTTACCCACGATTGAATAAGCATCGTAATCTTTTCCATAGGAATAAATTCCCGCCATGCAAAAAACAAAACCCTTATATGATTTAATTTTGCATCCAAGAAAATAGGAGCCATCTTCGTGGGCTATTTTTGAATCAGCTGCAATCCAAATAGTATTGTCTTGAATAAAACATGCAACAGATGTCCCATGTGCTATTTGGCCCATGGAACACATAGGGCTCAACAATAATAATAGTATTATTATTTTCATGTGGTTTGGGTTTAGTTAATAAACCTACAAACAATAAATCACAAAGAGTAATTTTTGCCTACCTCCTACTCCAGCGTAAAATATAAAATTTTAAGCTAAAAAATCAAATACCCTTTGTCCCAACTGATATGTAGCTACCGATTTAGATTGCTTATCTTTTAAAGGACGGGGGCTACAGACACCCCCGTTTATTCCCAACATTTGTTTACATTCGTTTTCACTTAAACCTTAAAACAATGGACGGCGCAACACTCGGCTTACTTATTATGTATTTAGTTTTCGCAGGAATAGGGATATTGGTATCCGCACTAATTATGAGAGCTATATTTAGTATTCCTACAATAGTTAAATTACTCACTCAAATTGAGATAAATACACGGAATAAACAGCAATAATGTACAACATTCTTTACATAATGTAAAGTTTACTTACATTTGTCCCAACTGGTATATAGTTACCAGTCTATTTGACATTTGGTAAATCAAACTTTACAAAATCATGAAATCACGCTTTTTATTTCCGTTTTGGTGCCGGTATTTGGGCTGGTGCTTGTTTGTAGCGCATGTACCTGTGGTACTGTTCAGGAAACATCTTGGTTTTTATGCGCATAATCCGGGAGAGGGTTTGCTGAGCAGCGAGCACCTGTTCTTTATGGCCACTACGCTGCTGATGGCTATTGGCTTGTTTTTGGTTGCTTTTGCAAAAGAAAGGATAGAAGATGAGCAGATCTCCCAACTGCGGCTGGATTCATTACAATGGGCCATCTATGTCAACTACGTACTGCTTATCGTCAGCTTAATTTTAACTAGTGATACCCAGCATATCCTGTTCCTTAATTTACTGGTACCGCTGGTATTCTTTATAGTGCGCTTTCAGTGGAAGATCTTCCAGAACAACCGTTTACTTAAAAGGGATGGGGACCTGCGATGAAAAATAACATCCGCGTTGAGCGCGCCATAAAAAACATCACCCAGGCCGAGCTTGCCGAGCTGATCGGTGTATCGCGACAAACCATAAATACTATCGAAAGTAACCGCTATGTACCCTCGACTGTACTGGCATTAAAAATTGCCCGGGTATTTGGAAAACCTGTGGAAGAAGTATTTATGCTGGATGACGAAGATTAAACTATTTTTGAATATTAATAAGCCAGATATGGAAACTAAAACAGCTTTTGCTCCTATGTTAACCATTCGTAATGGTGTAACCGATATTGATTTCTACAAAAATGGCCTTGGAGCCGTTGAACATATGCGGCTTAACAATGATGATGGCAGCATACATGTAGCAGAATTAATGATAGATGACGCGATGTTCCACCTGCATGAAATTTACCCTCACTCTAATGCGTTTGATCCGCAGGCACATGCCGGTGTGATCACCCTGGGGCTAATGACTGCCGATGTGCATGGACTATTCGATAAAGCTATCGCCGCAGGTGCCACTGTTATCTCCCCCGTTGAAGATTATGAGTACGGCTACCGCCAGGGCACACTGCAAGATCCCTTTGGGCACCAGTGGATATTACAATGCCGGATACCAGCCTCGCCCGACTGGAAGGGATAGCGTTTTTAGCTTTCAGCTTTAGTCTTTCACCTTTCTGCTTAAACAAACTATCTTTGCGCCATGCGTTTTGATATCATTTCCGTTTTGCCTGGTTTGCTGGATAGTCCGTTTGCACATTCTATTTTACAGCGTGCGCAAAAAAAGGGCATTGCCGAAATTGTTGTACATAACCTGCGCGACTATGCCACCAACAAGCAAAAAAGCGTTGATGATTACCCTTACGGTGGTGGCAGCGGCATGGTAATGACTATTGAACCTTTCGCCGCCATTATTGAAAAGTTAAAAGCCGAGCGCGATTATGACGAGATCATCTTCATGTCGCCCGATGGGGAAACCTTGAACCAGCAGATCGCCAATCAACTATCTATAAAAGGCAATATCATTATACTGTGCGGGCATTATAAGGGCATCGATCAGCGCATCAGGGACATATTTGTTACGCGGGAAATCTCCATTGGTGATTATGTACTCTCGGGCGGAGAACTACCCGCGGCTGTTTTGGTTGATGCGGTGGTAAGGCTGATACCCGGCGTATTATCTGATGAAACTTCGGCATTGTCTGATTCCTTTCAGGATGGCTTGCTTGACGCCCCCGTTTATACCCGCCCGGCGGAATGGAACGGCCACCGTGTGCCCGATATATTATTAAGTGGCAATACCCCCGAAATTGAAAAATGGCGCTTTGAGCAGGCCGTAGAGCGTACAAGGTTGAGAAGGCCCGATTTGTTGGATGAGTAGTTGATTGAGTGAGTGGTTGATTAGGTTATTTTTCAATAACTATTCACTTAATCCAACCTAATCAACCATTCAACAAAAAAAATCAAATCGCACTTTTTATTTCCAAAAAAACTCCGTATAATTGCAATCCGATTTTTACGGGTTAAAAATCGCTTTTAGAGCTTAAAATCATGGATTTAGTAAAATTTGTAGAAGAGCAAACAGTAACAGTTAATCAATTTCCGTCGTTCAAAGCCGGTGATACTGTAAGCGTACATTATAAAATTAGAGAAGGAAATAAAGAACGTATCCAAATTTACCAAGGTGTAGTTATACAACGTAACAGCGCTGGCGTATCTGAAACTTTTACTGTTCGTAAAATTTCAAACGGTATCGGCGTTGAGCGTATCTTCCCTATCAACTCACCAAACATTGATAAAGTAGAAGTTAACAGCCACGGTAAAGTACGTCGTGCTAAACTTTACTACCTGCGCGCGCTTACTGGTAAGGCAGCTCGTATCAAATCAAAAAGAGTTTAACCCCCTAGCCCCCTAAAGGGGGAACAATATAGCATTCGCCTTCCCGGGTCATTCCGGGGAGGTTTTTTTTGTTGATTACGATTTTTCATTAATCCTCCCGTAGAGACGCAAAATATTGCGTCTCCCATTAGACAGGCTCATCACATGTACACAGAGACACAAAATATTGTGTCTCTACAATTAAAAGCCATTAGGTCATCCTTCTTTTCGCGCAGCGAAGAGAAGGATGACAAGCGCAGTCCCCATAGCTATGGGGGATCAGGGTGAGTCAAATTCGCCACCAAACAAAAAAATCCCTGCCGTTAAGGGCAAGGATTAATATTATTGGAAAGCAATGCTGCTAATTAAGATATCTTTTTGCCCGATGCCTTAGCAGGCGCTTTAGCCTTTGCAACCTTAACAGGTTTTTCCGGCAGCTCAACATCTGCAACAACCTCTTTAGGTTCAGCTGTAGTTACCTTAGTTTCAGCTTTTATAACCTTAGCACCTTCGGGCGGGGTTAATTCAGCCAATACTGTTCTGCCGCCTTTTACCACATCATTTATGTTTACTTTAACTTTGGTGCCCAGCGGTAAAAATATATCCACCCTCGATCCAAACTTAATAAAGCCGAACTGCTCGCCTTGCTGCACCTCATCACCTTCTTTTACATACCAGCAAATACGGCGGGCTAAAGCGCCAGCAATTTGCCTGAACAATACCTGAGTACCTGCACTGTTTTCAGTAACAACCGTGGTACGCTCATTTTCTGTTGATGATTTTGGGTGCCATGCCACCAGGTATTTCCCCGGGTGATATTTAAAATATTTGATAACACCACTAATAGGGTTGCGGTTAACGTGCACATTAATGGGCGACATAAATACAGAGATCTGTATACGCCTGTCTTTTAAAAATTCCGGCTCTTCTGTTTCTTCAATTACTACCACCTTGCCATCGGCAGGGCAAAGTACCTGTGCTTCATCCTGGGTAATAGTTAGCTTGGGGCTGCGGAAAAACTGTAGAATGATGAGGAACAACAAAGCCGATAATATGTATATAAACCACTTAAGCGCATGCGCCTGTGGTAAATAAAACTGTATTACCGCGTTCAACACAAATATGAACAATACGGTTATGGCTAGCGAGGTATATCCTTCTTTATGGATGGTCATGTTAAATCTTCTTTTTGTTTGTATCGATATATAACGCACAATAATTGTGCAAAACTACTAATTTGTAATGAAGTACAGGTAAGCATAAACAACAGGAACGGCTAAAAATAATCCGTCGAACCTATCGAGCAAGCCACCGTGCCCCGGCAGTATGCCGCCGCTGTCCTTAACGTTAATACTGCGCTTAAACATGGATTCCACCAGGTCGCCCATGGTGCCGAAGGTGCCTATTATAACCGCCATACCTGCCCACTGCGTCCAGGTAAGATCAGCATAAAAATGACTGATAATTAAACCTACACCTGCGCTTATCAATACACCACCAATAAAGCCCTCCCAGGTCTTTTTAGGCGAATGGCGCTCGAACAGCTTGTGTTTACCAAAACCCATACCTGTAAGATAAGCACCGGTATCATTGGCCCACAGCATCAGTAAAAATGCCATAGGGAAATGAAAGTTAAAACCCTCAAACCTGCCTGCATAAGCCAGCGCGTGGAAGAAGGTAAACGGCAAAACCGTAAAAATAATGCCGAGAAACGTGTAGGCAATGTTATTAAACGGCGCATCCAGTTTGCGGAACAGCTCCCATATAAATATGCCGCCAAATAGTACCGGGGTTAAAAACATCAGCTTGTACACACATCTGCCTTGCGATAATGCTGGCAATGCAAAAGCATCCTTATAAGTAAATAAAGCAAAGGCAATGTATAATAAAGCGCCGCATAACAGGCCCATTGGCAGGTTTGGTTTTGCTGTGCCCTGTTTTATCAAGCCATAAAATTCATACAGGCAAAACAGACTTAAAACCAGGTAAAATGCACCGAATACATAATGCCCCAACAGCACCGATGCCAGCATCACAATAATAAAAAAGAAGCCCGTAATGGCGCGTGTTTTCATAGATCTATTTGATTGAGGATAAGCAGTTCAATGGCATGGTTAAAATCCTCATTATGTACATAAACTTCAACGTTCCCGAAATTACGATAAGATGAATCCTGTTTATTAAGCAATACCGCTTCAATAGCATGCTGTATAAGCATTTGCTTTACAATCTCCGACTGATAAAAATTTGTTGATTTGTAAATTTTAACCCAGTTTTTTTCCATTATGCCTGCACCGGCTTTTTCTTTAGTGCAATGTCCCGGTAAACCCAAAACAAAAATAAAACAATTATAAAGCTAATTATATACCCTGCTGAATTAAATACATGCTGGTCGTCAGGACTGATGCTGATTTCTTTATGCTGATACAGGTAGGTTATTACCACAGCGGTGCCATTATTTATAAAGTGCCCCCAAACTGATGTCCATATACTACCGCTCCAGGCCACAAAATAGCCGAACAATACACCCAGCATCATCCTCGGCAAAAAACCAAAAAACTCCATATGAAAAGCGCTGAACAATATGGCGGTTACCCAAATAGCCACGTGCACATTTTTCGTCCATTTTTCAATGATAGTTTGAATGCATCCCCTGAACAAAAACTCCTCAACTACAGCCGTAAACAAGCCTATGAACAGCAGATCGAATATCATTTGCCAGATGGTATTCATTTGCAGCATGGCATTGGTTAGTTTTTCGGCATTATCCTCACTCTCGCGCATCCATTGTAAAAAATGTGGTAGCACCATTTTCGCGTTTATATTCGATAAAAACTCAATCAATGGTGATGAAATAAACATAATGGCAAAAACCAATAACATCAATACCCATGAAAATTTAAAGTTCGACCGGATGTATTGCTGTGGCTTTGGTGTAACTACATAAGCAAAAAACAGAGCGGCAGCTAAAATAGGCAGCGTTGTGCTGGTTAACTGCAATATCCATAATGCAGGGATAGCATGGGGCACTGCAAGGTTTGATTCGGTTATAGCGGTAAAGGTACTATAGCCATATAAACCGGTTATAATGCCCAGGCCAATGGCAGTACCAATAAGCAAAGCCACCAAAAGCGTAGCCAAAATCAATAAAAACTGCAATGCCGGATGTAGTTCACTACTGCTGTTATCCAGGTCTTTATATGGAATATTTATCATCCGGGTTAAAATTTGTATTTTTGCAACGAATATAAGGCATGAGCGTACAAATTGGAAATATTGATTTAGGTGAATTCCCGCTATTGCTGGCGCCGATGGAAGATGTGAGCGATCCTCCCTTCCGTTATGTGTGCAAGCAAAACGGTGCGGATATGATGTATACGGAGTTTATCTCGAGCGAGGGATTGATCCGTGACGCAGCAAAAAGTCGCCAAAAACTGGATATTTTTGAATATGAACGCCCTATAGGAATCCAGATTTTCGGCAGCGATATCGACCATATGCGCGAAGCTACCGAGATAGCCTCATTAGCCGGCCCTGATCTGATGGATATCAACTACGGCTGCCCGGTTAAACAGGTGGCTTGCCGTGGGGCAGGTGCCAGCTTGTTACAGGACATAGACAAGATGGTTGCCATGACCAAAGCTGTGGTTGAAGCCACGCATTTGCCTGTTACCGTTAAAACCCGTCTCGGCTGGGATGATAATACTAAAAATGTTTATGAAGTTGCCGAGCGTTTGCAGGATGTAGGCATAAAGGCTCTTACCATACATGGCCGCACCCGTGCGCAAATGTACAAGGGCGTTGCCGATTGGGCTCTGATACGTGATATTAAGAAGAACCCCCGCATTCAGATCCCAATTTTTGGCAATGGCGATATTGACTCACCTGAGAAGGCTGCCGACTGGCGCATGGAGTTTGGTGTAGACGGCATGATGATAGGCAGAGCCGCTATAGGGTATCCGTGGATCTTCAGGGAGATAAAGCATTACTTCAACACCGGCGAGCATTTAGATAAACCCACTATTGCCGAAAGGATTGATGCCTGCAGAACCCATTTAACGAAATCTGTTGAATGGAAGGGCGCTAAAACCGGTGTTTTTGAAATGCGTAGGCATTACTCCAATTACTTTAAAGGCATAGATCACTTTAAGGAATACCGCATGAAACTGGTTACAGCGGGCACACTGGATGAAGTGAACGAGATTTTATGGCAAATAAATGAAAATTATGCGCCCGAAATGGCATAATTTTGTTCCGGATAATTATATATTTGAGAAAACTAAAATATCCTCATGGTTACTACTATAACTGATGGTGTTAAAGTTTCAGTGGAAACGATCTATCAGCCGGAATACTCCAATCCAGCGAACGACCACTTTATGTTCGCTTATAAGGTAAAAATCGAGAATATGAGTGATTATGCTGTGCAGCTGTTAAGCCGCCACTGGTATATATTCGATTCCAACGGCGCCAAGCGCGAAGTGGAAGGCGAAGGCGTAGTAGGCCAGCAACCATTGATCGAACCCGGTCATTCCCATGAATATGTATCAGGCTGCAACCTCAAAACCGACATGGGCAGCATGAAAGGCGAATACCAGATGATACGCCTGATGGATAACTTTGTATTTGATGTAAGAATACCTGAGTTTTATCTCATCACTCCTTATAGGATGAATTAGTCCCTGCCTCCCTGATTTAATGAACCGTCATCCCGAACTTGTTTCGGGATCCCACAATACCAGCGGCTTGCAAGGTGTAAACTTTACAAGTGAGGTGCTGAAACAAGTTCAGCATGACTTCTCCGCACGTCATTGCAAGGTTCAAAACAATCCCCAACTATGCAGGTCAATATTCACCCTCTATATCACCTTATTTACCCCCGGTATCCTCACAATAACCGCCGCCAGTAAAAACGAGCCGATCACTGCGCCAGGCGCCACAATAGCCAGTTTTATCACCGGATCAACCATCCAAGTGCTCAGCAATAATGATAAGCCAATCAATATCAGCGGGTGAAAAATATACACCGCGAATGTATTGCGCGATAGTGTGGCTAAAAATTTAGATGGCTTGTTCCACTTATACATGCTGATACCGGTTAGGGCAACCATAATACAAACACCAATGATCTGCTCATAAAAGCTGTACAGAAACCCAAGCAGGGTCCAGCCGCCATTAAAATCCGTGCCGGGAGCATGTGTTACTTTTTGTATAATGCCCAATACCGGGAACAGGATCACCAGCATGCCAACAGCTATCCACATAAAGCGTTTTGCGAGTTTAAAGTCGAGCTTTTCGGCAAGATTACCGCGGCGGGCCAGTATGCCTATGGTAAACATGGCTATGTATTGCGTAAAATGCCCAAACTGAAAGCCAACAGGCTTCAGCACCCATCCCACAGGGAATATCAGCCTGACAAAAAACGTGATGAGCCCTAAACCTGCAGCAAATAGTAAAACAGGCCCAGCCTTTAGCTTGGTAATAGATCGGCTGCCTGTGAGCTTTAAGTTATATAAGGCGACAAATAGCAGCGTAAATAATAGCAGCGCTACAACAAACCACAGCACCCCAAATTGTATCCAGCCATCATAACCGCTCAAAAACTGCATAAAGGTTACCGGGTTATGATCGCCATAGTGGTATACCATAAAATTAAGTACGGGCGATAGGATAAGCGAATAAAATACCAGCGGTATACCTAGTCTTTTCAGCCTGTCCAATAAATAAACCTTAGTCCCTTTGCGTTTTAGCGATGGCTCCACAAAATAAGCTGATAACAGGAAGAACAGCCCCATAAAGAATGATTGGTTGGTTGATACAAACATAGTCATGGGCATTAACGCACCCTCGCTGGTAGTAGGCTGCCTGTAATACCACCCGCCCGGGCCACCATAGGTAATAAACGAATGGTGCAATATCACCAAAACAGTAAGCAGCACTTTTATATGATCCAGGTAATAGATCTTCTGCGATGGGATAATTGCAGGCTGGTCGGTTTGCAGGGCAGTTGACATGAGGCTATAAGTATTTAAAAATCAACACAATATTAAGCATCTGCAAATTAAAAAAACGAGCGTTGGTCGGTAAATATGTGCTGGTGGTCAAATATATACCAACAAAAAAGCCCCGCCTGGTTAACAGGCGGAGCGTATTATGGGTGTAGTATAGGGGTATTATATTATTTTTCGTGCTTTTGTTCAGCATGCGGCTTTGGCGCAGGTTTGTGCTGTTGTTGTTGTTGCCTATGCTGCTGCTGATTATGCTGTTGCTGATTATGCTGCTGCTGGTTGCGCTGTTGCTGCTGGTTATGTTGCTGCTGTTGCACATGTTGTTGCTGCTGATTATGCTGCTGCTGTTGCGCGTGTTGCTGCTGTGCTTGCTGTTGATCTTGTTTTTCAGCATCGTTAGTTTTCACGGCATTATTATTTGCATGCCCATCCTGTTGCGCATTAGGCTGTTTGGCAGCATCGTTATTTTGATGACCATTGTTTGCAGCATTATTGTTCGCATTGTTATTATTGTTGCGCGGGGCTTTCTGGCCATCAGGCGTAAAATGGCTGCCGCCAACTTTGTTCATGGCTGCATTATTTGGCTTGCCATTGTTAACAGAGGCAAACTGGCTTTTATCCTGGCTGGCAGTATGCTCATGTGATTGCTGCTGACTTGTTGGAGGCACATGCTGCTCTTTCATGGCTGCCATTTCTTCGGGGCGTGGTTGTGCTGTAACACCACCGGGGCCATTAAAGCTGTTATGGTTATTCACCGTAACATTATTATTAACTATCACCGTTTTATCTACATAAGTATTATGCACTACGGTAGTATTTACGTTAACTACCGCGGTATTGTAACGGAAGGTATTGCCTGACCATGCTCCGCCGCCAAAACCAACGCCGCCATAGCCATAACCATAGTTAATACCACCATAAAAACCGACATGTCTTCCCCAGTAACCAGCGTGGAAGCCATAAACACCACCGGCATATCCCCAATACGCGGGAGTCCATAAATAACCGGGGGTTGGTGGAGCTACCCAAACACCGGGCACCCAATAATAATCCTCGCTATCATTATCATAAGCCCAATAACCAGGCACCCATAAATAGCCATCGGTAGGGCAGGCCGGTTGTACGTAAACCGGTAATGCCGGTGGCGCAACATTGGCCGAAATTGTAACTCCAATACTAATTTGTGCATGCACTTTAGGGGCGGCAAATAATACTGCCGTTATAAGTAAACACGCTTTTGCTAATTTTTTCATAATCGTTTTTAATTTATGTAACTACACTGTGACAATATTTAAGTTTGAAGGTTTAGATTAGAATTCAATTAGAATTTCAAACCCACCAAAAATCGGCCAACAAAAAACCCGCATAAAGCGGGTTCCTATCATTAAACTATTGCTCCCCTTTAGGGGTTGGGGGCTTAATTCCGCCTGTTCAGTAAAAACGATGCGTAATACATTAAGGTAGCCAGCGCGCTGAGGGCTGCAACAACATAGGTCATGGCGGCCCACCAAAGTGCGTCTTTGGCTTGCTCATGCTCCTCGCGGGTTTGCATAATAGAGTAATTGTTATTCAACCATGCTAATGCGCGCTTGCTGGCATCAAACTCAACCGGCAGTGTAATAAAACTGAACAGTGTTACCAATGCCAGCGCGGCAACACCTATGGCCAGCACAAAAGGGTTATGTGTAAAAAACAACAGCATCACCCCTAAAAATAAGGTCCACTGTGTTAAGGTTGATGCCACGTTGATAACCGGCACAAGTGATGTGCGCAAGCTCAGCCATGCGTATGACCGGGCATGTTGTACGGCATGGCCGCATTCATGCGCCGCAACGGCCGCCGCAGCTACACTCCGACTATAAAATACATCCGGACTAAGGTTAACCGTCTTTGTTTCGGGATTATAATGGTCGGTTAATTGCCCTTCAACTGATATTACCTGTACATCGTAAATGCCATTATCCCGCAACATCTTTTCGGCTACATCGGCACCTGAAAGGCCGGAAAGCAGGCCGATCTCTGAATATTGCTTAAATTTGCTTTTGAATCGCCATTGCACAATAAAACTTACTATCGCAATAACGATCATAAGGAACCAGGCCGAACCCGGACCAATATATCCTGTAATTAATGCTATCTGATTCATATTATTTTTTTGTATATTGACTATTTCAAAAAGCATTCCACATGTAAGTCAAAATTCAAAAGTGAAAATTCAAAAGCTGGATTTTGCTTAAAATGGAATACTGATCAGGTAACCCGGGCTTTGAATTTTTAATTTTTTGACCTATGAATTCGGAAACAACATTTTCATACTGGGAACGCAGCGCTTTTATTGACTATGCCGATGTAATCATTATCGGGAGCGGATTAGTGGGCCTGAGCGCCGCCTTACACTTAAAAAAGCAACAACCAGCCTTAAAGGTATTGGTTTTGGAGCGCGGCTTTTTACCCACCGGCGCAAGCACCAAAAACGCGGGATTTGCCTGCTTTGGCACTGTATCAGAGCAACTTGCGAGCTTAAAGCAATCATCAGAAGATGAGGTTGTGGGCATGGTTGATTATAAATGGCGGGGACTGCAGCGCCTGCGGCAAAATTTGGGCGATGCCAATATAGATTTCCATCAAAACGGGGGCTACGAGTTATTTATGACCAGCGAAACCCGGCATGCCGATGAAACCATCGAACGGATTCCTTACCTCAATAAACTATTACAGCAAGCTATTGACCAACCTGACATTTATGCAGTAGCCAATGCTAAAATTGCCGATTTTGGCTTTAAAGGTGTTAGCCGAATAATTTATAACCCCTATGAAGGCCAGATAAATACAGGAAAAATGATGCGTACTTTACTGCAAAGGGTTTATGAAGCCGGGATACTGGTTTTAAACTCCTGCGCAGTAACAAAGGTTGAACGGCTCGGTGATGGCATCCATCTGTCCACATCGCAGGGCAGTTTTAAAACGGGTAAGCTTATACTGGCAACCAATGCCTTCGCCAGTCAGCTGTTCCCCGGTTTAAAGGTAGTGCCGGGGCGCGGGCAGGTATTGGTGACCAAACCCATAACCGGTTTAAAGCTTAAAGGTACCTATCATTTTGATAAGGGGTATTACTATTTCAGAAATATTGATAACCGCATACTTTTTGGCGGCGGCCGCAACCTTGATTTTGATTCGGAGGCCACATGGGAGTTCGGTCATACCGAAACCGTAAAGCAACAACTCTACGCCTATTTAAATGATGTTATACTGCCCGGTCAGAACTTTGAAGTAGACTACTGGTGGAGCGGCATTATGGGTTTTGGCGAGGATATAAACCCCATAGTTAAACAAATTGAACCCAGCATATTCTGCGCGGTACGCTGCAACGGCATGGGCATAGCCATGGGTAGCTTAGTTGGTGAAGAGGTGGCACAATTGGCGTTGGCTCATTTGTAGATTTACCTGATAAGCGTAATATAACCACTCAGCTTAGGGCTTTTGCCCCCCAGGTCAATCACATAATAATAGGTTGATACGGGCAGTTTGCTGCCATTATAATTACCATCCCAAGGCTTACTGTAGCCCCGTGAGTTATACAACAATATGCCATACCTGTTGTAAATATTCACGATGCAATTGGGGAAATTAGCCAATGCCGGTATATCCCACAAATCGTTAATACCATCCCCATTAGGTGTAAAAGCATTGGGGATAGCGATGTCCGCTGTCAGCATAATTGTTATTACTATGGGGTTGCTAACTGCTGATACGCTACAGCCACTGGCTAACATAACCGTACAGGTAACTACATCACCATTATGGAGCGTTGTAGTAATAAAATTAGAGCTGCTGACACCCACATTCTTATTGTTCACCATCCATTGATACACTACAGGATTAATACTTGATGTAGCTGTAAACGTAACCGGTGTACCCGCGTATACCGTGGTGGCAGAAGCCGTAATACTCACCGCTAATGAATTAGTAATAGTTACCGCAATTGGGTTTGATGTTGCAGTTAAAGTAGTAAGGCATGCGCCTCCCGCATTAGTAAGTATACAGGTAACTATATCTCCGTCATTAAAGCAATTACTGGTAAACACAGGGCCGTCAGTACCCACGCTTGCGCCATTTACTTGCCACTGGTAGCTGGGGTTAGTGCCGCCATTGGTAGGTGTAGCGGTAAATGTAATATCTGTTCCGGCCGGTACGCTATTGCTGGTTATGTTTTGTATTTTAAGTGCCGGGGTAACATATGGCGATGCTGTTATAGTCGCATTATTTGAGGTAACCGGGCCCTGTGTACAATCGCTATTATTGGTGAGGGTACAGGTTATAATATCGCCTGTGTTTAATGTAGTACTGGTAAATGAAGCACTGTTGGTGCCTGCAGGCTGCCCATTCACATTCCATTGGTAAGTAGGGTTAACCCCTCCATTTACTGCCGTTGCTGTATAAGTAACCGATAAACCCTGGCATGAACTATAAGTATCTGGCGATATACTTATTGATGGTATAACATATGGATTAACCGTTAATGTTTGCGTTTGTGGCCCTGAGCCATCATTGGCTGTAATGATTGATGTGCCGGGCCCAACAATATGAATCATCCCTGCTACAATAGTGGCAACAGCGGTATTGCTGCTGGTATAGGTATATGTGCCGCTGCCGCCTGTAGCACCGGGGTCAAAATCAGCAGAGCACATTGTTTTTGCGGGGATGGCAGGAAATGAAAATCCAGCAGCTAATACTGTAATATTTACAACCGCGCTCCCGCTGCCACTTGTATTGTAGGCAGTAATGGTATAATTTGTAGCAGGCGAAGTTACTGTTGGCGTACCACTGATAATACCTGTTGTGTTATCGAATACCAGGCCGGCCGGCAGGGGCTTATCAATAGTATAGCCCGTTAATGCTATTTCCCTGATCGCGAAGTTGGCTTCATCTGATATATATAAATTGCCGTTATGATCTGCAACTATACCAAATGGGGCATTAAAGTTGGCTGATAACCTGTCGCCATTTTTAAGACCGGAAACATCTGCAACACCGGCGAAGGTTGTTACATTACCTGCCGGGTCCATTTTACGGATAAGCGAATTAAAGGTATCCGCTATATATAAATTGCCTGATGCATCATAGGTAACCCCTTCTGGATATCGAAAATTTGAGGCTTTTGCTGTTCCATCATTTGCCCCTTTAGTACCATCACCTGCAATGGTTGTAACCACGCCCACCGGAGTTACTTTCCTTATTAATTCATTGTCCGCGTCGGCCACTATAATATTGCCTGATGCATCAAAGGTTAAACCAGCGGGATTATAGAAACTGGCGGAAGAACCAGTTCCGTCTGCCGAACCGATTGCCGGGGTACCCGCCAGGGTGCTAACCGTGCCAGTAGTGGTAACTTTACGAATCTCATCATTTACATAATCTGAAACATACAGGGTCCCGGCATTATCAACAATTACATCATTAGGAAAATTAAAGCTGGCATTACTTGCTGTCCCATCATTAACACCTACAAAACCACTACCGGCGTAGGTAGTTACCGCGCCATTAGGCGTTATTTTCCTGATCAGCTGATTCCCTGAATCAGCCACATATATATTGCCCGCGGCATCTACTGTTAATCCGGTAGGATTGGTGAAACTTGCATTTACACCGGTACCGTTTACTGCACCAGCAACGCCACTCCCCGCAACTGTACTTACCAGGCCCGCAGGAGTTATCTTTCTTATCTTATTGTTTCCATTATCTGCAACATAAATATTGTTTGCATTATCAACAGCTATCCCCCTGGGGTCATTAAAGCTTGCTGCTGTGCCTAACCCATCTGCCGAACCGACTGTTCCTGTACCTGCAAATGTGGTAACCTGGCCATATGGGTTTGGTGGCACTGCGCCACCAGTGTTGGTTGGGGCCAATGCCGTAATGGTTGTATTTACGGCATAAACCTGTGGGGTTTGGTAGCTTATTATTGGGGGATTAAGAATAGGTGGTGGTGCTGTAGCCGTTACTGTAATGTCTACAATTGTACTGCTGCTACCACTTGTATTATAAGCAGTAACCGTGTAATTAGTTGACGATGAAATAGCTGTCGGCGTACCGCTGATGATACCGGTTGTTGGATCGAAAGTTAAACCCGGGGGCAATGTTTTATCAATGGTATAACCTGTAATAATTATTTTCCGGATAGCACTATTCCCGTAATCATCTACCAGCAGAAAGCCATTGGGATCAACCTGCACATCATTTGGGTGATAAAAACCGGCTGCAGTACCTATGCCATCGGCATAACTTATTGTATTTGAACCTGCAAGAGTAGTCACATTACCTTGTACATCTATTTTACGTATAAGGCTATTACCCAGATCAGCTACATAAATATTCCCTATCGCATCAACTGCCACTCCAGATGGAGAATTAAATGTTGCCGAAATGCCATTACCATTTAAAGCGCCTGCGTTGCTATTACCTGCAATTGTAGTAACAAGGCCGGCAGGGGTTATTTTTCTTATCCTGTTATTTTGCTGATCGCTAACATAAATATTCCCCGCGGCATCTGTGTTAACGCAATTCGGACTATCAAAACTGGCAGCAGAGCCTTGTCCATCGGCATAACCGAAACCACTGCCGGCTAAGGTAGTTACCACTCCCGCAGGTGTTATCTTTCTTATCAGGTTACTCCCATCGTCGGCTACATATACATCCCCTGCGGCATTCACTGCAACTGAGTATGGGTAATAAAAGCTTGCTGCTGCGCCTTTACCATCTGTCGAGCCCTGGCTGCCCCCTGCAAATATTGATACTGCCCCACTTGGCGTAATTTGTTTTATGGCGTTACTTGCTGCATCGGCTACGTATACATTCCCGTTTTTGTCAATGGCAACACCATTGGGCTGATTAAAGCCACTCGCGAATACTGTTACCACACCAGCCGGTGTGACTTTTTTTATCTCGTTATTATCCCTGTCGGCAACATATACATTACCGCTTGCATCTTCGCAAATACGGGTAGGGCCATTAAATACATTGCCATTTGGGCCTCCTGCAAAAGTTGTAACCTGCCCGTAAATAGTAGCCGGCACAGCGCCGCCTGCATTTTTAGGCATCAATGTACTAATTGGAATATTTACTGGATAAACTTGAGGGGTTTTATAACTGATACTGGGCGCCTGTGCAAGAGCATCAGCACTAAATATTAATGACAATAAAACAAATTGCAGATATCTGCCACAGTTTAAAATTGTGACTTTATGCTTAGCACCGCGTTTGATATTTAACATTAAGGGTTAGAATGGGCTATAAATTTAATTTATTTAATACACATTACAGCCGGCAATAACCCCTACAATGCAAAAAATATATTAAAAACCTATATGCCCCCATTCTTAAGTTTATATTATTGCAGCAGAAGGTAAATTAATTACTTAATTAAAAATATGTTTAACAAGCGACGACTAATGCTATAGGTTTTACATGGATATTATATAGTTAGAAATCATATGCCATAATTTAGCCGAAAACATTTAAACATGGATTTACAACTTAAAAATAAAATAGCCTTTGTAAGCGGCTCAACAGCGGGCATTGGCTTTGCAATAGCCCAGAGTTTATTACAGGAGGGCACAGAAGTTATCATCAACGGCCGCACACAGGACGGCGTTGGTAAAGCAGTTGAAGAATTGAAAGCTCTGGTTGCAGGTGCAAAGGTATCGGGCATACCAGCCGATTTTTCTAAAGCTGATGATGTTAAACACTTAATCGATCAGCTGCCTGATATTGATATCCTGATCAATAACGCGGGTATTTTTGAGCCCAAAGCTTTTGAGGATATCCCTGATGAAGATTGGTTCCGTTTTTTTGAGGTGAATGTATTGAGCGGTGTACGTCTATCGCGCCATTTTTTGCCAAAGATGCTGAAGAAGAACTGGGGGCGCATTATTTTTATCTCCAGCGAATCTGCCGTTTTTATACCTGATGAAATGATCCACTACGGTATGACCAAAACAGCGCAACTAGCTATCAGCCGCGGTTTAGCAGAACTAACACAGGGAACTGAGGTAACAGTTAACGCTATTTTACCGGGACCAACAAAATCAAAAGGAGTAGGAGGTTTTATTGAGGACCTGGCAAAATCAGGCAATGTATCAACAGATAAAGTTGAAGAAGATTTCTTTAAAAACATGCGCCCTACATCATTGCTGCAAAGGTTTGCAACGGTTGATGAAGTAGCCCACACCGTGACTTACTATGTTAGTCCGCTGGCTTCGGCTACAAACGGGGCATCAATAAGGGTTGAGGGCGGTTTGATCCGCTCTATTTTATAAGCTATTATTTATCGGTACCCGGCATTTTAATATTGGGTCACAGGGTCACCCTGAGGTACTCGAAGGGTAGGCGTAAAGGCCTTTGCCCGCATGCTTCGAGTGCCTCAGCATGACACCCTTTTTTAATCTTCCTAATACCTATGATTTGGGTATCGATCAATTATCAATGTTTGCTTTTGGGCGGATCAAAATTAAATTTCAGGTTTAAGCCCCCAGAGCCAAATAACAGGTGTTCATCACCCATCCCGTTGAGCGGATATTTGAAGAATGGTTCAATTATCAATTGATTTTTACCAACTGGATAGCCTACACCAAAGGATACATTAAGCATCTGCGCAAAATAAAAATTATCGAACGATTTATGGCTCGCATCTCCCGTTTGCTGTACAGATGATCCGTTAGTATAATTATATATGGTGTTATAGGTTTCATTAATAAATGTACCCGAACTAAAACCAGCCGAAACATATGTATTGCCTTTTTGTGGGTTAAACACATATTTCAGGTCTACAGGAATATCCAGGTTAACCAAATTCGCATTCAAATTGGTTGATGCAGGCGCAACTGAGTATAGCATATTTGAGGCGGTTGTAAAATTATGCGAAGCTGCAGCCATTAATGCCATAGGCACAACTGCGGTAGTATTATTGGCATAGCTTAAGGTATTTTGCCCTATAGACACACCGGTTGAAAGCCGCAGGTTATCTGTTAACCTGATATCAGCTGTTCCACCAACGCCGGTATTAAATTGCTTGTTACTACCTTTGGCATAGTTTACATAAGTGGCCGCGTATATGGCAAACGCTACCTTTTTATCAATTGGCTTTTGTTCTTCGGTATTTTGTGTGGCCCTGTTTTGTGCGTCCTTATCAAAAAGCGCCTGCATGCCTTTGTTTACCGGGTTATTGGCAACTACTTTGGGCTGTTCTTTTTCAGCAGGCGCTGTTGCAGGCCTTGTAGAAATAAGTTTTAAAGGTGATTTATTATCTGCAATGGCAGTAGTTATATGGCTATTTATAGTATCAGGTGATTTCGCCTTATCCGCACGTTGATAAGCCACATCTTTTTTGACGCTGCTATCAACCTTAGCTGTGAATAATGTACTACCCGCATTTGCAGATAAACTGGAATTATTTACACCGGCTTGTACAGATGGGGTATTTTTAACAACGCCATACGAATGCGCTGCAACTGTAGTCTGCTGCTGATAAGCAAGGTTAGCCCCTGAATCTATTACTTGCTTTTTATCATTAGGTATAGCAGCTGTTTTTGAGATGGTAGTTGTATCAGTAATTTCTCTCTTTTTATTATGCTGGGCAATATTTTGTTTACCCGATTCATGAAAATTCAGCCATAGCCCAAGCCCTAATGCCATTAGTAAAAGTGCCGCCACACCTGCAATACGCCACAGCCAGAATATAACGCGGTCTTTCTCCCCCTTCTCAGGGTATTTCTCCCGGAGCAGCAGCCAGCCTTCATCAGCGGTGTTGTCTTCGTAATTATCAAACACCTGCTTAATGCGTTTCTTTAAGTCATCATCTAACTGATCGTCGCTCATTATATGTAGTGATTAATAATAACTTTCTTAATTTTTCTTTCGCTCGCGTAAGGTATACCCTCGACGAGCTTGTTGCTATCCCCAGCATTTGTGAAATTTCATCGTGATTGTAGCCATCAATTTCATACATATTAAAAATAGTGGCATGTATAGCAGGCAGCTGGCCCAGCAGTTTTAAAATATCCTGCGCATCCAGGTTATCAGCGGTACTAACAGAATGTTGCACCATCATGGCATCATCCAGGTCTGTATTTAGCTGGTGCTTTAGTTCTTTTCGGCGCCTATCAATGGCTGTATTAATTACAACCGTTGCCAGCCAGGCTTTAAAGGGCCGGGCCGGATTATATTCGTTTATATTTTTAAATATTTTTATAAATGCATCATTTACAGCCTCTAAGGCATCATCTCTGTTAATACTGTAGCGCAAACCAATGCCCATAGCAAAGCCATAAAATTGAGTATACAACATTTCCTGGTACTTTAAACTACCTTTTTTACATTGCGCTATAAGCTCTTCTTCTGCAATGCGGGCCGGTTTTAGCATTAACCTGTTCCTTGTTAATATTGATTATCGCCAGATCTTTAAAAAAAGATACAGGGCCCTGTTATTTTAAGACCCTGTACCCTTTCGGAATTACAAAATTATCTATTCACCGGTATGAATAATAATTTAATTGGTGGTCTTTTTAAAATTGTATTGCAGTTTTACGGTATCACCATAAATTATATAAATACCTAATGTTGAGCCATCATAGGTATAATTATATACACCCGATAGGTGATACTTGGTAAAAGGTGCAGCTGCCGAATATGTTGCATCAACAAACTGAATATAGTAAGCATTTGCCGCATATGAACCATAACTACCTGCATGCAGGGTAGAGGTATCGCCGGTAATGGCAAAGCCAGTACTTTGCGCCATGGCTAAATTAAGATTAGCCTTTAGCGTATCGTACTTTAAGTTTGTTTTGTTATAGTGAACACGTAAAAACTGGCCGGTAAAATTCCCAGTTGGTAAAACAACAGGGGTCGAATTGTTACTTGTTTTTGAACATGCCGTGATCAACAAAACCGCCATTAAGGGCATAAGGTAAATTAATTTTATCTTCATATTATAGTATTATATTATAATTACATTACGGCAACAGCAGTCATTACGCTACATGTAACCCTGTTTTATTAAATATTTGTCGCTCTTAATAAGAGGCATTCGTAATAATATCCGCTTTTAGTGCTGCAGTACCTGTGCCTGCTGCAAGGCCGTGCAGCCAAACCGTATAAACCTGCCCGTTTTGAATAGTAATATTACTTAGCGTAGCTAAAACAGTACTGGTTCCGCTTTTTAGCACCTGGAAACTATAAGTAGTGTTATTACCATTAACCGGCAAAAACGATGATGCGCCTTTGTAGGTTTTGTTTGAAACCAACACTGTATTATTTGCCGACAGATCAACCGCGCCGGCATCCGGACTTACATCAACAAACCTGATGCTTGCTTTTCCGCTTGCAGGCTGCGAAATGGTATCCTTCAGCAAAATAAAATCCGGTTTGGTATAGGTATTCCCCAGAAATAATGAATAAGCAACACCCTGTTTTAAACCAATCGTATCTGATACAATTACTGATTGCGAGGCATAATTATACAACACAACCTGGCGGGTGCCTGTGTACGCATTAAAGTAACCAACCCAATCCCCATAATTGTAGGGTTGGGAGGTTACTCTGTTTGTGTTTAGGTAAAGAATTTCTGCTGGCGCATCCGGTGAACCTTGAACAACCATTAATTGGGCAGTTGGCACCGTTACATATGTGTTATGATCCTTTAAACAGGAAAGCAACATAATAGATAACAAACTCACAAAACCAACACCTGCCAAAACCGACTTTAATTTTTTTGAACTTTTCATGACGAATAATAGGAGTTAATTATATTCATTACGGGTGCAAAAACTAAAATGCTACACCAGGCCGGTAAGTTTTTACAATTTCCAATAGATAATTATTACATTTAGCTATCTTATTTAAACCATAAATCACGATGTTCCCATTTATTAAAGAAACTATCCGCATGGGCGGCCTCGAGCTTGATTTTTTGCTGGATGGCGATGACACCGACGGCACATTGGTGCAGTTTGAAATGATTGTACCACCAAATGTAAAAGTACCTGCACCGCATTTTCATGTTGAGGTAGATGAAACGCTGTACATACTGGAAGGGACGATCACCCAAACCGTCGGCACCGAAATAGTGGAATTGAAAGCGGGCGACCATTGCTTTGTAAAAAGGGGTGTTGTGCATGGCTTCAATAATTTGCACAATGAAACTGCCCGGGTGCTGTGTACGCTTTCACCGGCATCTATCGCCCCGGCTTACTTTCGTGAAATTGCAAAGGTGATAAACGCAGGCGGCCCGCCTGATATGCAAAAAGTACTGGCTATTATGAAAACCTATGGCCTGGAGCCGGTAAGGCCTGTTTAACAAATGGGAGACGCAAAATTTTGCGTCTCTACATGAGATGAAAAGATTTACGCGTAGAGACACAATATTTTGTGTCTCTGTATCATCAGTATTCGGAAGATATATTTTCTTACAATTATTGAGCGTGGGGTCACCCTGAGGCACTCGAAGGGTAAGCGTAAAGGCCATTACCCGCATACTTCGAGTGCCTCAGCATGATTCCCTTTTTATTTATGGTGTCTCCATACGAAATGCTTAAAACGGATTAACCGCTTACAGCGTAGCCCCGTTTTTAACCAGCTTAGGCAAGTCCTTTTGCACGGTTGATATCAGCTCATCCATAGCGCTTTGGCACATTGGCAATATTTTGTCGGCTGTCATTTTAGGGATGCCACCGGTAAGCGTATTCATATTTCTTGATTTCGCCGCTTCTTTTATGGAGAATATCTGGTCGCCATCTTTATTGTATAACGATATATCAGAATGCGCCTCAATTTTAACTACGCCCATTCCGGCAACTCCATATTTCACTAATGAAAAATATACATATACCTTCATCACGCCATCGCATTGGTTAAATATTTTTATCAGCTTTCTTTCGTTGGCATGGCTCACAAAAGGCAAAATAACTTTATAGCCATCAACAGGTAAAAAGTAATGCTTGTCATCATAAGCACCTTTGCTGTTATCGCCGCCTATAGGGATGAAAGCCTTGTAAGCATCATTATTGGCAACCTCGCCCTCCGGTAAAAGCAGGAAGGGGAAATTGGACGCGTAATTATTAAAAAAACGGGTGTGGAAGTTTGATAATAATGGCGCAAGGTTAAACTTCGGGTCGTCGTTCAACTTGCTTTGAATATCTACATCTTTAGACGCGCTAAACTCCGACAGGTCGATTTGTTTGTTCATGTAAAATGTAACAACTGCTACCTTTTTATTTTGGGCATAGCTGCCGACATTTATCAGCATTAAAAATACTGGAATTAAGAATAATGACTTTTTCATTTTATTGAGGGGGATCTTATTAATCGTTACTTTCTTCAACGCTCCGAAGATAATTAAATTCCCTCAGCGGGCTCATTAATTGCAGTAGAAGAAGTAAGATTTGAAACTTGGCTGATAAATCAAGGTTGTGGGCCCTTAATTATATACCGGTTTACTGTTTAACTGAATGCAATAATCGGTTATCCATGCGCCAGCGGCATCCACATATACAATGTTGGGCTTGTTGTTTTTGTTGATTATACCAGCTTTTATCCATTCGTTAACCTTAGCAATAATGTATTTGTTACCAGATATAGCCAGATCGGTTATACTCTGATTTTTTTTGATCACATTAGTAAGCAACATCACACTATTAATAACAGGATTTAGATCCTCGTTCTGAAAATCATTACAAACCAATGCAGCTTCCTCACTACTTTGCGTAAGCTGCCAATCCAAACGGATCAAATCATTTTTGCTTACTCCATCCTTCATCGACGTAAAAAACTGCTCTTCGGCAGCTACAAGGTTCGTGATCTGGTTAGTAGCGGCGTATTTTCTGCGGAAATTCAGGAAAGTTTTCCCGGCATCGGCCATGGAGTTGGAGTCGATCATTTTATCCGGGTAGCTATATTTTTCAAAGGCGATGAGCACCTTTCCCGCCAGGTCATTCAATTTTATCTGGTCAATACTTTTACCCTTATTATTATAAATATGATCTTTACCCAATACGCTTACAATAGAATCGGCAACATTGCTTGCCGAAGCCTCAGTTGGGCAAAAATGACTGAATGTTAAGATGATAAATTCTTTTTTATGATGATCTAAAAATGTTTTAACAGAATCAAGAATATCATTAAAGCGCTCGCCATACCCCCCGCCGATAGCATCGCCCATACAATCAGAGGAGCTATGTTTTATGTAGAACTGATTTTTATACTTACCCACCCGTAGGTCAAACATCCTGAGACCTGCATTTAACTGGCTGCCGATATTTTGTGTTTGCGTAAGCGTATTGCAGGGATTGATAGAACCCGCCTGCGCGCCACCGGTACCGTTTAATGCCGACATGCCTGCATCATGTGAACCCGGTATCACAATATCCTTAAGGGTTAAATTACCCTTGGCCGGGAACAGGAAATCCTCCATCCAGCGCGCGGGATTGTAATTGGTAAAATAACTGAGGTACAATTTTTTATCCATGCCGACAAATGCCAGTATAAACTTTTTATCATCTACTGTGCAAATAGATACGGGGTTTGTTGTTGTAAAAAAGTCGGGTAAAACACGCTCATTATTAGGGCGCCCCTGCTCGGTTTCGGTGGCGTAATACAAATGATTATCCTGTTTGTAGCCTTTCCAGATGTAAAAAAGCCTGGTGGTATTAAAGGAATGATATACTGCTGGCGATACCTGTGTTTTTGATTTGCCAACCCGCACATCAGCCGACCATGTTTTAGCCACAGGATCAAAATCGGAATAATAAACACCCTGATCGCTGGAGCTCTTATAACATATCCTGATTATATTAGTTGAAAGCGTTACCACAAAGGGATATTCCCCGCTCTTTTTACCGGGTATCGTTTGCAGATCGGCAGGCTTAAGTATGCCATTATCGTCAGCATCAATTACAGCTATTGCCATATCATATTTACTATCAGTATGCGATGCTATAACCAGTCTGCCATCAACCGTTGACGCTGTAATGCCTGATCTCAGTTTTGCCGGGGTGTTAAAGCTTAGTGTATGTATACTTTCCGTATTAAAAGAAGTATCGCTGTTATTAATCATATATTTTAACGAACCATCTGTACTTAACCATAAGGCATATATGTGGTTATTAACCACCCTGAAAACCGGCGCATAGGCGCTTTCTTCGTTTCCGGCTGTGGCTTCATTTGCTGAGAAATTGGTGCTATTCTGGTTGCCGATGTAGCTCACATGGATATTCCCGGTTGATCCGGCATCCTTCCAGGTTACAAAATAGCCGCCTTTAAAATTGGTAATATCAATAGCTTTATCGGTATGGGCGGCAGGCAGGAAGTTAATGGGCTGACTAAAGCTCAGATCCTGCGCATGCAGGCTTATTAAACCCGCGAAAATAATAAAGTATATAAGTGCAGCAATAACTTTTAAGACCTTCATAAACCGGGTTAAAAGGTGAAATAACCAGCCATAATTAACTGACTATTAAAAAATTGATTTATAAATACTTTTTCTTATGGTGAATTTATAATATTTTTATTAAAAAATAAGCCTATGTCAAAAATCCTTATCACATTTTTATGTGCTGTGCTTTTTGTTCAAACAGCCAAAGCACAGGACGCCAACTACTGGTCGTCGGGTTATAATCCGGCAGGTTATTTAACCCCGGGCGCTGTAGTAGCCTTTAACCGCGATAGTGGTGTCATGTTTTTAAACCCCGCCTTATTATCACACAACACTAAAAGTTCAGCATCCATCAGCGGAACAGTATACCAATACGGCGATATCAAAATAAAGAACGGCGCGGGTACCGGTTATGATCTTAACTCCACATCGGCCAGTATTATTCCACAAATGGTATCGGCAGTTATAGCTATTAAAGGCAATCATCCCTTCACTTTGGGCTACGCACTTACCCATACCCCGGTAATGAGTTTCCAGGCTACACAACAGCGGGATGCTACGTTTAATGTGCTCAATGACTCCTACAGCCCCGGCCCCGAGGTTTACCTCGGGCAGTATAAAAACATTAACACCACTAATGAGACTTCGGGCATTATAAGCGGAGGATTTAAGATCTCCAATGATTTTTCTTTTGGCCTGTCGGCCGAGGGCGATCTGCGTAAGCAAAGCTACAATACCGATATCAGCTCAAGAGCGTTATATAACAGCAGCAGTGACGAAGAGGGCTTGCCACCCATCGCCACAACGC
Source organism: Mucilaginibacter mallensis (assembly GCF_900105165.1). NCBI lineage: Bacteria > Pseudomonadati > Bacteroidota > Sphingobacteriia > Sphingobacteriales > Sphingobacteriaceae > Mucilaginibacter > Mucilaginibacter mallensis. Next base: position 5,770,067 of record NZ_LT629740.1, on the reverse strand, counting down.
TGGAATCATACCTCGCATCATATTATAATGTGGGGATCAGGTTTAAAGCGGGTTTAGCCTACGATGCCGACAGGAGCCATGTTGGTATTACTGTATCATCGCCTTTATTACATATAGCAGGCAGCGCAAGTTTACTGAGCGACCAACAGGTTAGCGACTTAATAATTGGCCCAAAGGATACGCTTAACCTATTGGCTAACACAAGGCAGCAAAGCTTAAAGGTTAAGTATAAAATGCCGTTGAGCACAGCATTTGGCTATGCTTATGATTTTGATAAAGGGCAGATATATTTTGCGGCCGAATACTTTACCAAAGTAAATGAGTATGATATAATAACACCACGCAATGCGACCTTTATTAAAGGCGAACCACCATCCGATTATAATGGGACTGAGGTGTTACAATTTGAAGATGCCCGCAAATCGATCTTAAATTATGGTATAGGGGCAAGCTATATGATAAAACCAGAGGTAACCGGCTTTATATCACTGCATACCGATTATAATTATGCTGATAACAGCTTATATAAAGATGTGGGCAATGGTTATACTTCAAACACGGCATATTATAATATTTACCATTGCCAGATAGGTGCCAATATTAAAAAACGAAAATTCAACTTCCGGGCAGGCTTATTACTATCATACGGCACAACGGATAAGTATATGCAAACCGTAAACTTCAGCAACCCTAATGAAGGCAATACTTTGCTGGGCGATCCCGGCAATACCAAGGCCTCCTATTTTGGCGCGGGATTGCTGTTGTCCTATATCCACAATTTGTAAGTTGAGTTGAGTCTAAAGTCGAGAGTCCTAAGTCTAAAGTCCACTGGTGTTCGGAAGACTTATTTTCTTACGAATATTGAGCGTGGGGTAAGCGTAAAGGCCTTTGCCCGCATGCTTCGAGTGCCTCAGCATGACTCCCTTTTTTAATCTTCCGAACACCTATGGTATCAAGTCAAAAAAATAACATTTAGATTTAGGACTAAAGACTGTCGACTCATGATTACTAACTTACAACTACTATTTTGCCGCCCGCCTGGTTACTTTCCATCAATTCATGGGCTTTAACTATATCATCGAGCTTAAATACCTTACTAATATTTAAACTTATTTCGCCAGCTTCAACAGCATTGATAAAATCCTGGAGCAGGGTGTCGCTTAAATTAGCAGCATCACCCATGTAAACGGTTAGGCGGGCCAGGGAGGGGATATCGCCCATTGGGGTGAACTCCTTCATGGTCCACTGACCGCCGAGTATGCCTGTCATACACACCACTCCCCTTGGGCGTACGCATTTTAGCGAATCTTTAAGTGTAGTAATACCGATGAGTTCAAGTACGTTATCAACGCCTTGTGGGTAAATGCTTTTTAGTTTTGAACTGATATCGCCATCATCAACTAAAACATGATCGGCGCCATTGCTTTTCAGGAGCGCTTCCTTGTCAGCATTACGGGTAGTGGCTATTACAGTTAAGCCATAGTGCTTGGCTAACTGGCAGGCCAGCATCCCGATAGATGAAGTGCCGCCGCGGATAAGCAATGTTTCACCCTTTTTAACCTCCAATGCCTCGTTTAATGAGCCCGATACGGTCTGGAACATTTCGGGTATCGCGCCCAAAGTTTCCCATGGCAGTTTGCTTTCAAAAGGAAACACAATTGCCAGTGGCAATGCCGCATACTCCGCGTAGCCACCGTCAAAATCGCGGCCCATGCCGCCCATTATCGCTGCTACCTTCTGGCCTTTTTTGTATGTGCCGGATGGGTCATTTTCCACTTCGCCCACACATTCAATGCCCTGTACCCTCGGGAATTTCACATTGGGCGAATCGCCCTGCCGGGTAAATATCTCTGACCTGTTTATCCCAAAGGCTTTTATCTTAATTAATACCCAACCGTTTTGTACTGCTGGTATTGGTTTTTCCTGTATCTGTATAACATTAGGCTTGCCTGCCTTTGTTGTTACTGCTGCTTTCATCATTGTAATTAGTTTAAAAATTCTTTAATCTCTGTTAACGCTTGTTGCGATGCTGCTGACGGCATACCTGTCAACATCCATACATGCACCTGGTTTTCATAAATGGAGAGCTTAGCGGCGGGCTGAATGGCCTTTATGCTGTTGTAAAAGTTAATACTGTCATCCTGCAGGATCTCATTAGTGCCTACCATGATCAGTACCGGGGGGAATGCGCTCAGTTCCACATTTTCAGGGCTTACAATTTCAATAGGGATATTGCCTATATAATCCTTTGCCGAACTTTTTAAATATTCCCGGCTAAGGATAGGATCTATAGCCCGGTTATCCTCATGCGATGGGTTATCGCAATGCAGACTGATCCACGGCGAAATAAATACGGCAGCGTTTGGCAGTTGGATGTGCTTTTTAAGTATTTCGCCTACAGCGGATACGATTAGACCGGCGCCCGCGCTATCGCCAATAAAATCAACTTTATAACCGGGATATTGGGCAATTAACGCGGTATATACATTCATCACATCATTCAGCGCGTTTGGATACGGGAGCTCGGGCGCTAAGGCATAATCAACAAACAGGACTTTGGTTTGCAGTTTATGCGCGAAGTGCGTAAGCATACTTTCATGCGACTGGATAGAGCCCACCGCAAAAGCCCCGCCATGCAGGTGAATAACTATTTTGTTGGGTGCCGGTTTTTCAGGTGTGAGCCAGTAGCAGCTTACCCCGTTTATAATAACATGTCCCGTTTTTACTGATGCTTGCTTAGGATAAATGCTGCCTAATTGGTTAAATTTTCCCCTGCGTGCTGTTATATCTTCCATTGCTTGTTTTTCGTTTTATTTACAATGCAAAGGTGGCTGTTATGCGGGGCCGCAGCCTATAATATAGCTTAAGAAATACCCTTAATGTAGTTTAAGGATGCTGATGTAAAGTCATTAGTCGTAAGTCCAAAGTCGTAAGTCAGATTCGTTCTTTTGACTCATGACTTTAGGCTCATGACTAGCGACATTTTATGATTTACACGACACTAGTGCTTTCTGGAGATATCTTTACGGATCTTGCTTAAAAATTCAGGCGTGATGCCCAAATAGGAGGCTATTTGCGTACCAGGTAATCGTTGTGATAACTCGGGGTAATGATCTAAAAAACTCAGGTAACGTTCCTCGGCGGTTGAACTGATGGCCTGTAGTATGCGATTCTCCAGCTCTACATACCGGTTCTCTACAATCACCCGGAAATTCCTGTCGAACTTGGGGATATTGGTGAACAAATAAAACAGGTCTTCCTTTTTTATCTGCAAAATAACGGATGGCTCAATGGCTTCAATATAAACCCGGCTTGGTTTATCGGTATAAAAACTGTCGAGTTCCATTATCCAGTCATTTTCAGCAACAAACTGCAGGTTATGTTTAACGCCCTTTTTATCAACATGGAATATTTTAAAGCAGCCTTCAGCAACAAAGGTATAATGCTTGCAGATATCACCCTCCTGCAAAATGAATTGCCTGCGTCTTATTATCCTTTCGGTAACCCGACTCGCAAGCTCTGCCCGCTCAGCTTCATTAAGCGGCAGGTAGTTATCAAAGTTGGCGAAGAGTTTGTTGATAGTCACGGGTGCTTATAAAGATTGTTATTGGTTCGAATATACGAACTAAGGATGATTGGCGGGCAATGTAACGACATCGCCAATAGGTTTAATATCTTAAAAAAATACATTGATATGCCATGCTTATTATTAGCAATAAGTAATTTTAAAGATGCAAAGTTTGTTAAACGCGATACGGAGTTATATACCTCTTTCCACTGATGATGAAGAAGTAGTACATCAATTATTCCGTAAAAAGACATTGAGCAAAGGCGAGCACCTGCTTGAAGCGGGTAATGTTTGCCGTTACGTGGCATTTATTGAGACCGGGCTGGTACGCTATTACGCCACTGATGACAAAGAGGAAAAAACCAATTATTTTAACAAAGAAGGCGACTTTGTGTGCGATTATATGAGTTTTTTACCACAAACGGCATCCTTTGTAAGCATACAGGCACTGGAAGACACGATTTTATATGTGATCAATCAATCTGATCTGCAAACATTTTACAGGGATGTTGAGCATGGCGAAAGATTTGGCCGCCTGGGTATTGAATATGTTTTTGTACAGGCGATTAACCAGATAAGATCATTGTATATCGATCCGCCAGAGATACGCTATCAAAAATTTATTGCAAGTTACCCGGATATCAGCCAAAGGATACCCCAATATTATATTGCCTCCTACGTAGGTGTTAAGCCGCAATCATTGAGCCGTATCCGAAATCGTATGGCCGGCAAGCATTAATTAACCTGGGTGCATGAACGCCGGTTTTTGATTATAGAATTTTGTGTTATTAAAATATAATAACACATGAAAACAATTAATGAAATTACACCTTGGGGCACCCGCTCCGCATCCTATTGGATGACCCTGCTCATAGCAGCCGGAATTATTTTTGTAGGCCTCCGCTTTATTATTAACCCGGCAGCAGGCGCTGATGGCTATGGGATACCCTTTGCCAATGCAAAGGATTTTCCGTTTGGGAGAATAAAAGGGATACGCGATATATTTTCGGGCCTGGTGCTTTTACCATTTTTATTGATGCGGATGCGCTTTGCCACAGCCTGCGTATTTACCGCCGCCATTATTATACCGGCAACCGATTGCGCAATTGTACTGGCCACCAATGGAGCCGGCGATATACAGCATTTGCTCATCCACGGGTTAACGGCCTTATATATGGCTATAACCAGTTTTTTACTTTTCAGGAATAAACAAGCTTAAATTTTTCGATCATGACTATTTTAATAATAACACAAGGTAATGATATACTAATTTACCCCGCTATCCGAAGTTTCCAAACTTCGGATTAACTATGCCTGTAGTCTCCGACTACAGTACCTCAATCTCAGTATTAACACATCTTCATCTTTGGGGATCTTATTCATCTTATCATCCATAAAGCTTGCATATCAAAACATTCAAAACAAATACTTGATTATCAGATTTTTTATGTTACTTAGAGTTAAACTATAACCTATAAGGCAATATTTATTAATCTAGATTAAAACCCATAAAAACTTTTACCGCCATTATTTGATTATCACAAAATCATTACCATGCTGCAAGGTCTTTATTTATACGAAGTAATTTTGATGATAGGCGGGAGCATATTGTTTCTTGTACTGATTTTCTTACTCATTTGGGATGTTATAAAAGGCAAAAGCATTACCTCATTATTACCATTTTTTTTGTTCCCGATTATAATGATCGGGTGGTCAACCATAAAATCAATTAGCTATTCTAATGGTACAGTTGAAATACAAAAAACAGCCGACTCATTAGCCAAAAATCCCGCAGATACCACATTGCAGGTGAAACTGGAAAAATCGGTAGCTGCTTTTGATACCACCCGTGCCACCAAAGATACCGTAGCGCTTAATGCTATATCCAAAGCATATTACGCCCTCGGAAAATATACTGATGCCACCCGGTACAATCAAAAAACCTTAGCTATCAACCCCAACATGCAATCGGCGATCAATTTAAAAACAGGGATAGAAAAACAGGTTGCTATAAAAAACAATTTTAATAAAAGCATAACACAATTAAATACCTGTCTGGCAGCCATAGATGCCAATAAGGGCCAACCAAACACTGCCGTAACACGGCAAATTATTGGGACATTAAAAAACATAAAACAGCCTGTTTATACCGATGCAACATCGAGCCTGGTTATTGCTAAAGCGCTTGCCTCGGTAGATAAAAAAGAACAATCAATGCAAATTGTACAAAAGGTACTGGAGGCCGACCCGCAATCGCAGGAAACATTGCAGGTAAAACAGAATATTGAAGCCGGAAAATATAAACCGGTAGTAACAGATTCTGCGCAAACAAAAAGCCTCGACACCAAAAAATTCAACCTTATTATTAAAAAAGCAATTCCTGTTAAGCAATAAGGTATGTTACGCGATCATAATGGAGAGCCGGGTAATAATCGCTTACCCGGTTTTGGGGTATTTTAATAAAAGATAAATTTCCTTAAACAATTATTATCCGGCAAACATACTATTCAACTGCTCCAGCACCTCTTCCCGTCTTGTACGTAACCCGGCCGACATGCCTACCGCCGCTTCATATTCATCATTTTTCAGAGCCGCCATTGCGCCTTCAATAAACTCTGCAACCGGAATTCCGCCATGCGATTGGCTTTTATCTTCGCGCCTGTCGTGCCCAAGCTCGGTATCAACTGATGGCGGGATAATTTCATACACCTTTATACCGGTTTCGGCAAGCTGATAACGCAGCGATAGGGTTAAGGAATGCATAGCTGCTTTTGTGGCGCAGTAAATTGCCATCATGGCAATAGGCACAAACGCCAGGCCGGAAGTAACATTAATAATGGCCGCATCTTTTTTCCCGCTTAAATGAGGAACAAACAACGAAGTGAGATGAACCGGGGCAGTAAGATTGGTTTCAATTTCTGAACCTATTCTATTTAAGTCGATACTCTTTTTAAAATCGGTGATCAATTGCACACCGGCATTGTTGATCAGGATATTGGTATCCGGATGATTCTCGCTGATCCAGGCAGCCAGTTCAACCCTTTGCGCAGCATCGGCAACGTCAGATACTTTGGTGATGATTTCAGGCAGGCGGCTTTTGATAGCTTCCAATCTATCGGCCCGGCGACCGGTTATGATCACTTTACTGCCTTCCTTTATAAATTCTTCGGCAAAAGCAAGGCCTATGCCCGATGTTCCGCCGGTTATTAATATGGTGTTTCCTGATAAATTCATTTGGTGCTTTTTAATTATCTTGTGAAACAAAGATGAGTAGAAAAGCAGGTTAACGGTTTGCGAAAATCAATCCATCATTTGCAAATTTCAAATCAAAACAATTAAAACTCAACGCTATCAGGAATAACACCTGCAAAACATTTACCCTGTATATGGGTTTAAAAGCTAATTAATAGTTAGATATTCAAAATTTATACCATAACAGTGCAGTTTAACTCCGTTTACAAAAAGCCTTCTTTATTGAAATTCCTGTTCTTGTCCTTGTTTATCAATATTGGGGGATTTGCCTATAGTCAAACTGTTCCTGCCGATTCACTTAAAGCGGATTCACTGCATCCCGAAGTAGTTAAAAAAATGCCATCGCGCTCCTACAACATCAACAAGCAATATGATTTTGGCGATTTAACCCGCAATATTATCCACCCGCATAAAAAGGCCGATACTTTGCACCATGGCTCAGGTATTACAGTTGTACCAAATATAGCGGCAAATCCAACCATTGGTGCGCAGATAGGTATTAAAGCCGTGGCTGGCAGGCGATTAGGTACCGACCCAAGTACACTGCTTTCGGTTGGCGCAACATCAGCATCTATTACCAGTAAAGGCATCATTTACTTTTACCTCAACCATAATATATTTACTAATGCCAATAAATGGAATTTTCAGGGCAGCCTGGTAGTTTCAAAAACGGTAACGCCTGATTATGGCGTCGGAATAGGCCGCGACCTGTCCACAACCAATGATCTTGCTAAGATACTGGAAGACCCTACTCATAAGGTTTATCCTATCCATTCCTATTTTTTCCAGGTTAGGGAAAAGGCTTATAAGGAGATATCTAAAGGGCTTTTCCTGGGCGCAGGCATGTCGTTTGATATCAGGAGGGATATTCAAAACAAGGACAGTACCGACCATTCAACTCCATCCGGTGTATATAATACGCAGCACGACTTACCACAGGACCATTATTCGGCAAACGGCTTTCTGTTTAATGTGGAGTATACCACGCGAGATAACCCAAACCGGGCCTACAAAGGCATTTATTTTGATGCCGGCTTCAGGATCAACCAAACCTGGATAGGCAGTACAAAAAATGCGGTACAATTTACTACCGATATCAGGAAATACATCAGTTTATCAGAAGAAAACCCCGAAACAGTGTTTGCCCTATGGAACTGGGGCTCGTACCTGCTAAGCGGCACCATCCCTTATCTTGAGCTGCCGGGTACAGCCCGCGATGGTACTTTCCGGAGCGGCAGGGGCTACACCACCCAATACTTTAAAGGCACAGAGTTTAATGATACCGAGGCTGAATTCCGCTTCCCGATATTGGCCAACAAATTTATCAGCGGCGTGGCTTTCGGCAATTTGCAAACCGGCAATGACGAACAGGGCACTAAAATATTCCAGGTATTTCAACCGGGTTATGGCGCAGGCTTACGCGTGCTGTTCAACAAAGCAACCCGTACCAATTTGGCGCTTGATTATGCCTTCGGGAGGTTTGGCAACAAAGGCTTCTTCCTCAATTTGAATGAGGCCTTTTAAGGTATTTGTATGAATGATAGCTTTATTATCTTTACATAAAAGATCATCATCATGAAAATAGTCAGGGTTCAGTACACCACCACAAAGGAATACGCTGCCACTAACCAGGAGAACATTAAGGGGGTGGTAAATGAGTTAAAGCAGCTCAATCATCCGGGTATTAAATACAGTACTTATTTACTGCCGGATGGAAAAACCTTCATGCACTTCGACCAGTTTGAAAATGAAGAAGCGCACCAGTTTTTGATGTCGCTTACATCATTTAAAAAATTTGCCGATGAATTGGAGGCAAGTGGTTTGGAGGTAGAACCGAAGCTGGAATTGCCGGCTTTGGTGGCCTCTACTGAGGTGTTTTGGGGGTAAATGCGACTGGTTAACTACACACATATTGATCTATTTTGAAGATTAAAAAAGGGTGTCATACTGAGCGGTAGTCGAAGTATGCGGGCAAAGGCCTCTGCGCTCACCCTTCGACTATCGCTCAGGGTGACACCCATATCCAATACTTGTAGAGAACTTATTTTCTGCTCTCTTTAATCTAACCATAAATCCTAATTTTCCACAAAACCATCTTCCTACATTTAATGTACTATTAATGAACATTATACCTAAATTAAGGAAAGCAAATGGAAGCAACAAACACTTCAACCTATTGGCTCACACGCTTTGTGATCCTGCGTTTGCTGGGTGTAGTTTACGCAGTTGCTTTCCTGGTAACCATTAACCAGATCGTTCCTTTAATTGGCGCAAACGGATTACTCCCGGTTGATCTATATTTTAAAGAGATCAGCGATTCAATAGGGTCTACTACCGGCTTTGTGCGCCTGCCCTCCATATTCTGGTTTTGGCATTCAGATACAGCTTTATTAATATTCGCGTGGGTGGGCTTTGTATTGTCATGCATAGTTGTGGCAGGTTACGCTAATGCGCCCTTACTTGGTGTATTATGGTTTCTGTACCTGTCGTTTGTGCATGCCGGACAGGATTGGTATGGCTACGGCTGGGAGATCCAGCTTACCGAAACAGGTTTTCTGGCTATTTTTCTTTGCCCGCTGCTGGATATGCGACCATTTCCACGCTATGCGCCGCCCATGCCCATTATTGTTTTATTTCGATGGCTTACCTTTCGTATTATGCTTGGTGCCGGGCTGATCAAATTCCGGGGCGATAAGGTATGGCGCAACGCTACCGCGCTGTATTATCACTTTGAAACGCAACCCATCCCCGGTCCGCTGAGCAGGTGGTTTCATTTTTTGCCGCGGATAGTATTGAAAACAGGCGTATGGTTTAATTGGCTGGCAGAACTTATTGCACCATGGTTTGTGTTTTGGCCGAGACTTGCACGGCACATTGCCGGAGGGGTGATCATACTATTCCAGCTTACCCTCATCCTTAGCGGCAACCTTTCGTTCCTAAACTGGCTTACCGTTGTACCTGCGCTGGCTTGCTTTGATGATAGCTTTTGGGCGAAACTATTTCCTGAAAAACTGGTTAATAAGGCACAGATAGCCGCTGATAATGCTAAAACATCCACACCTATGCTCACCACCGCATGGAGCATTACGGTTATTGTTGCCCTGCTAAGTATACAACCTGTAATTAATATGTTGTCGCCTGTGCAGATCATGAATACTTCATTCGACCCGTTGGACCTTGTGAATACTTACGGCGCTTTCGGCAGCGTGGGCCAGCAGCATTTTAATGTGGTATTTGAAGGAACATCAGATGATAATCCCGGCGATAATGCCACCTGGAAACCTTATATATACAAAGGCCTGCCGGTTTCGCTTGATGAGCGGCCACCACAGATAGCGCCCTACCAGTTACGGCTCGACTGGCAGATGTGGTTCGCGGCCATGTCATCGCCGGATGAATACCCCTGGACTTATAACCTGGTGTGGAAGCTGCTGCACAACGATCCTGGCGCTGTAAGCTTATTTGCAGGCAATCCCTTTCCTAATAAACCACCACGATTTATAAGAGCTGTGCTTTACCGCTACTTCTTTGCAAAACCGGGCAATCCTCAGGGCCGCTAGTGGAACCGTGAGCAGATCAGTATATGGATACCACCCACAGCAGCCAATGATCCGCATTTGATAGAGTTTTTGACAAGCGTGGGTTGGCTGAGGTAATTTCGGAATTTGGATGTTCGATTTCGGATTTATTTTGTTTTTGCCTTGTTGGCGTCACTACAGGTGGCCGGGAGATAGGAAAAGGAAGCATTGGCCTCATGCGATTCCCGCCTTGGGGCGGGGAAGGGTGGGGTTTAGTAGTTTATTTGATTTTTAAACCCCTCCCTGCCACTTCAAACCCAATCACACCCCTCCCGTGGGAGGGATTTAAAAATCTCGTTGTGTGAAGTTTCTAAATCGCACTAATATGCTTGTAGTCTTCAGACTACCTGATGAAAAACACCCGCACCATGTTGGTGTTATCTCCAACACGCCACGAATTTACTAAGCCTTTTTAACCAGATAACGTTTCCTGAGCCATTCACGCACCGGCTCATCATAAAGCTTAAGGCAGGCGTAGGCAATGGTAACGGCAAGAATAAGCACTCCCAATCCAACCCAAATACCATACGCCATTGGTACCTTATTATCCACCACCCAGGCGGTGTAAAGGTATATGAGTGGGTAATGCGTGATGTAAATAGGATAAGAGATATCGCCAAAAAACTTGCAAACTTTAATACCCGACTTGCTCTTTATTTTACCACCCGCGCCTATGGACACGATCAGCGGGAAAAGAATAATAATGCAGAATGATTCATACAAACCGTTCATCCAGAGATGCTCAGGGCCGCCGATCCTCGGCATAAAAAGTATAATAACTATCATGAGGCTGCAAACAGCAAAGGCCCATTTAATATGTATCAGCTTTCCAACCCGGCATAATAGCATGCCTGCAAAAAATGGATAAAGCAAACGCGTAAAGCCAATATTAAGCTGGGTTTTATCAACGCTCCAACCACCAATAACATCGCCCTGTGGCCCCATTACGGTATAGTGGATCAGCAGTAAAGCGAATATTACTACAAATATGCTCAGCAATGTTTTAGAGAATTTACGGAATATCAGCGCATACAGAATATTAGCGATGTATTCAAAAAACAACGACCATGCCGGGCCATTCAGCGGGTGCATTTCCTGCCAGCCACGGATATCCAGGCCCGGTGTAAGCGGGATCATGGTGAAACCAACCAGCATAACTAGCAGCATTTTCCAAACCGGTATTTGGTTGATGATCGGAAAAAGCGTACCACCCTGAAAATAAAAAAGCAGTGCACCTATGATGGTACCCATAATAACCATTGGCTGTAAACGGATCAGGCGGCGTTTATAAAAGTCCCATTGGGTCATTTTTCCCCAACGGTCATCATAAGCATAAGCCACCACAAAACCCGACAGCAGGAAAAAGAAATCAACCGCCAGATAACCGTGATTAATCATTTGAGTGAAACGATTATCGTTTGCATAAGCTTCAAAAATATGAAAGGTAACAACCAAAATGGCAGCTACGCCACGCAGGCCGTCGAGGATTTCATAATGACTTTTAGTTTCGAGTTGAGCAGGAACTTGATTCATTTATTGGTAAAATAGGTAAAAGGGGTATTTGGAGTACGGTTTGTCCTTTGTTAAACGCGAAATATCATAACGCTTCAACAGGAAGCAATAATAAGATGATTTTAGGACAATCGCAATTTAAATCACACAGCTACCTGAGGCTTTTAATCTTTTTGTACAGCATCTCGTTTACGGGAGCTTGCAGGTTATATTGCTTACCCATTGCTAAAACAGTACCGGCAAATAAATCTACTTCTGTTTCCCGTCCGGCTTCCACATCCTGTAGCATAGAAGTTTTTCCCGCAGAATCTAAAGTGCCCAGAATTTTCAGGAAATCATCCACATCTGCCTGCGTTAAATTTACACCGTAATGGACCGAAAGCTCCATTACTTCCCCGGCTGCAGCCAGCATCAGCTCACGTGCCTCGCCCGGTAACTGAAAAGCACCGTATGGGGCTTTTAATACGGCAGAGGCTTGGTTTATGCCGGTGTTCATCATAAACTTGCTCCAAAGCGCTTTGTTCATATCAACCGGGACATTATAGGGGATCTGCGCCTTATCAAATAGTTCTTTCACAAACTTAACCCTGTCTGATAGTTCGTGATTATCCTTTTCGCCAAATACGATCTTACCCGGATTGGTATAACGGATCTCCGAGCTTTCGCGAACAGCATCCATCCCAACACCATACGCATACAGCAAATGTTCATGGCCAATTCCGTTGCCGATTAGTTCTTCGCTGGATATACCGTTGAGTAAAGAAATAACTATCGTATTTTCACCAATAAAGCTTTTAATATCCTGTATAGCCTGCGCGAGCTGGGCATTTTTTACGGCTATAATTACCAGGTCAGCTTCGCCATGACCATGGCTGGGGGTAATAAATTGAAAGGAGATTGTTTTACCGTTTACGGTTAGTCCCGTTTGCTGGATTGTTTGCTGCCGTTTTAGGTCTGCAATTATTTTTACTGAATCTGGGAAAGCATCATGTAATTTTGCCGCAATAAGGCCGCCTAACGCACCTAAGCCTAAAAGGTATATGTTTTTAACAGATTGATCAGGCATAATATGTACAGGTTGATTTAATATTACTCAACTTGTAGTCGCAAACTTACAAAATCTCTTCTTTCTTATGGTTCAGTTTGTAAACTGAAACCATGCGCCACCACGAGCTGGAAGCTCGCGGAAGCAGATGTAGAACCTCATAGGAATTGTTATTTGATTTATACAAACAATGGATTGATTGACACAAACAAGCATCGGGCTTTGCTTGTCATCTTTGTAAAAAAATTACAAGATGGAAAATAAAAATAAAATAGCACTGGTAACCGGCGGCAGCCGCGGACTGGGAAAAGACATGGCCTTACGCCTGGCAGAGAAAGGATTAGATATCATACTCACTTATAACAGCAACGAAGAAGCTGCACAAAACGTAGCTGCGCAAATTGAAAAACAAGGGCAAAAAGCAGCCATACTGCACTTAAATACTGGCGATCTTAAGTCATTTGCCTCTTTCGCCGCAAGGTTAAAAGATGTTTTAACCAATACCTTTAACACCGGCCATATTGATTATCTAATCAACAATGCCGGTATTGGTGGTTATTCACCCATTGCTGAGGTAACCGAAGAATTCTTTGACGGGCTAATGAACATCCATTTTAAAGGCGTCTATTTTCTTACCCAAAAGCTTTTACCGCTGATAAATGACGGCGGGGGCATTGTAAATATTTCGAGCGGACTTACCCGTGTTACAGTACCGGGCTCATCGGTATATGCCTCACTGAAAACGGCGGTGGAAACATTTACCAAATACCTGGCGAAGGAACTGGGTGAGCGAAAGATCAGGGCTAATGTTGTGGCTCCTGGAGCTGTCATGACCGATTTTGGTAACGCGCATCTTCGCTCTGATGAACAACTACAGAAAATGGTGAGCAGTGTAACCGCCTTAGGCAGGCCGGGCGTTGCGGAGGATATTGGCGGTGTAGTAGCCTTTTTATGTACCGAAGATGCCCGGTGGGTAAATGGGCAGCGTATTGAAGTTGCAGGTGGTATGCAATTATAATTGAAAACAGGTAATATTCAAAAAAGGGTGCCACCCTGGGGTACTCGAAAGCTAAGCGTAGAAGCCTTTGCCCACATGCTTCGAGTGCCTCAGCATGACACCTTATGTGATTAGTAGAAGAAACTTAACCCGCTGTACGAAGTTTAAAACTTCGTACCACTATGCTCGTAGTCTCCGACTACACAAAACTTCTACTTTTTTAAATTGAATTTAACTTGATCAAGATATTTTTCAAGTTTTTCAATGTTCTGTTTTTGCCCGTCATCAGCTTTATGTACCCTGATTATAGTTTCACGCATTTCTGCAGTATCGAATAGCATAGACCAATCCATTTGGGTTTCTTCACCTTTGGGTTCAAAAAGAATTGTAGCAATAAAATGCGGATTGAAGTGTTCAAACACAATTTTCTTAAACGGAACTATCTCCTTAAAAATGCTTCTGTTTGCATAGTCTGTCCCATCTGGGCCGTGCATTGTCAATGTCCATTCTCCACCTTCTTTTACATCCATTTTGTGAATAGTAGAGGTGAATCCGTTTGGCCCCCACCAATTTATAACATGTTCGGGGCTGGTCCAAACCTCCCACATCAATTCAATGGGAGCTTTAAATGTTCTTGTAATCTGCATTTCACGATTTTCTGTTCTTTCCATAATTTCTATCATTTTGAATTTTTGTTATATAATTATCAAGGTTATCAAACCGGGCTTCCCAAATCAGGCGTAATTGTTCCATCCAAAGGTCAATTTCTTTCATTTTATCGATTTTGATCTGATAATAAATCTCCCGGCCCAGTTGGTTTGATTCTACCAATCCACATTCGGTTAGTATTTGAATATGCTTGGAAATTGTGGACCTGGCGCCATCAAAATTATCGGCTATCGCACCTGCTGTAATGGTTTGTGAAGCAAGAAGAACCAGGATTGCCCTTCTTGTGGGGTCGGCTATTGCCTGAAAAATATCTCGTCTTAATATCATTATGCCGTCATTTGACGACAAATATACGTGACGCCAAATAACGACACAAATTTTATTTCATATTTTTTCGATTGACACAAAATGTAATCAACAAAGAATAATAAAAAAGGTATAAAATTGGTTGATATATCAACCAATTTTATACCTTTGCTGTATGACTCAAAAAAACGATCTTCCTGTTCCGCCAATATTGGTCGCACAAATTGGCCGTCTTTATAATAACATGTATAAAGGATGTGATAAAAATTTTCGTGAGCATGGATTTCCCCTCGAGATGGACCAGGTGCCGGTTCTTCTAAGCCTATATTACACAGGAGGGGTATCACAACAGGCTATCTGCTCAAACCTGCGACGTGATAAAGCATCCGTTAATAGAACAATATCTTTTTTAGTAAAAAACGATATGGCTATAGTTATTAAGGACACCGTTGATAAGCGAAAAACATGTGTGAAATTAACAGCAAAAGGAGAAAGCCTGGCAATGCAGGGCGATACTATAATTGAAAAGTATAACACTGCACTGGCAGCGGGGCTAACAGAAGTGGAAAGAAAAGAGTTTAACAAAATAATGCTGAAGTTGATCGAGATAGTCGATCCTCACTAACGTGACAATTTTTTAATCATAAAAAACATTTAACAAAAATGAAAACGAGCTTATTCTTGATAAGCATGCTATTGCCTGTACTTAGCTATTGCCAAAACGTTGATAGCATTAGCATGCACAAAAAATTTATAACAACTGCACCATTGCTGGGTGGTGTAACTGTAAGTAATGTTGTATCGCCTGTTGATGTTAACGGAAGTACTTTCACAATGCAGCAACCTATTGTTGATATCGGTATCCCCTTATATAAAGATTTTTCAGCAGCTCATCCCATTTTTATAAAGACAGGCATCCGTTACCAGGGCCTTTTCCTTTCAAACGAACATAATATAGGCAGTGATGAATTTCACTCTATAACCATTCCTTTGTTGGCAAACTATTCCCTTTCCAGCATCACCAGTATCTCATTTGTAGGCTTGGCAACCATAGGATCTGATTTTAACCGAAGTATCACAGCCGGGGATATTCTTTATACGGCCGGTATACGCATTGGTTTTCGCCCCAGTCAATCTTTCAAATATGGTATCACGCTCGCCTATACCAGCAACTACTCCGGCAAGTTCCTGCTGCCTATACCTGATATCGACTGGGCGATCAGTAACAAATTAAGTTTAACTGGCGTTATACCCGTCAGAGCATCCTTAAAGTATAAGCTATCAGAAATACAATCACTGGGTATTACAGCAGCAGTAAACGGAAGTATGTACCGGTTAAATGAGGGTGAGGAACAGCAATATATCCATTTGCAGCAGAATAGTGCAGGCCTCATTTACGACCTTAAACTTGCCCGGCGATGGAAATTAAATGTTATAGCCGGCCATACGTTTATGCAAAAGCTGCAAACATTTAATATAGATCAAAAAGTACCATTCGACGGGCTTACTAAGCTCAACGACCGGAAACCTAACATCTCCTACCGTCAAAATTCATTTATATTCCAGAGTGGGATTAGTTATGATTTTTAAAAATCTGACGGTTTATTTGTTATCGGTTTGTTGACCTTCAAACTTTTCGCTAACAGAAATCGCACGCTGTGCGAAGTTTCCAAACTTCGCACGACTATGCTTGTAGTCTCCGACTACATAAACGCAAAAAAGCCTCTAACAAAAGTTAAAGGCTTTTTTTATCCGGATAGCTTCAACAGAACTATAACCGAGAGCCATTTATTAGCTGCATTGCAGTCTTTAGGTTCCCTTTCATCATATCAAAGTGGAGCATAATTTTATTATTTAAAAACTACGCTTCCTTTTTTGCCTAAAGTTGCCACCTTTTCTTTCTTCCCTAAAACCGCTTTAATAGTTTTATAGACGTTTTTACCGGAATAACGGCCACTTACCTTCCAGGTCAATGTTTTAGTTTTATCGCTCCAAAAATAGGCTGTTGTTCTTGTATCGTCTTTGGTATAATTGTAGGATGTATCATCATCCTCAACCATTTTAAAGCTGCCGTTTTTTCCGGGGTAGATATGGATTTCAAGCGGAGTACTGGAAGTTTGTTCAGAATATTGAATAACAGGACCCACCGGAAGTATTGTACCTGCGCGAACATATACAGGTATTTCATCGAGCGCCTTATCAACTGCAATAGTTTTCGGGCCTCTGATCACATCGCCGCTATAGTAGTTATACCAGGTATCATTAGGGAAGTAGATTTTCCGTTTACCACCTTCATTCAATACCGGCGCAGCCAATAACCCCTTACCAACCAGCCATTCATCCGTCATGTTGGCAATGGTTGTATCTGTTGGAAACTCCATCACCAATGGCCGCATAATAGGGGCGCCGGTGTTATAGGCCTCATGCCCCAGGCTATAAATATAGGGGAGTAATTGATAGCGAAGGTTAAGCGCTTTGCGTATTGCTGCTTCGCCGTCATTGCCCCAAAGAAAAGGGAAACGCGCGGTGGTGCCAATATCGGAGTGGGAGCGCATGATCGGGAAAAATACGCCCGCCTGAAACCAGCGGACTAACAGCTCTTTAGCTGGTGTGCCGTGGAAGCCACCAATGTCGCAAGCACCGTAGTACATTCCTGCAAGGCTGAAATTAAGCAAGTCCTTAGGCACGTCAGCCAAATACGGCCAGGTTGAATAAATATCGCCGCTCCAGGTACAATAGCCAAATCGCTGATTACCCGGGCTAAATGACCTGTTTAGTGTAAAATGACGATAATTTGGCCGGGCGGATGCCAGCAAGTCGCGCTGGGCGGTATTCCACCAATAATAACAGGTATAATAAGATTCGCCTTCGTCGTCCCACCAGGCATCAACACCTGCGTTAAGTAGTGGCCTGGTTTTTTCTTCGAACCATTTTCGCAGCCCGGCATTGCTAAAGTTCAGATCACGGCTATCAGTTTTCGGGTTGATCAGCCAGCCGTTTTTCCTGGCTGTATCCAGCAGCAGGTTATTTCCCAGCCTTGGTTTACGGATACCAATAAATTTAATTCCCTGGCTTTTCAATTCGGCTATCTGTTTGGCCGGGTGGGGGAATAATTGGGGGTTAAATGTAAAATCGGTAAAGCCTTCCTTACCTTCTTTTTTTACTGAATAATCAGGTGTGGTGGTGTACCACTCAAAATCGAAGATAAAAGCATCTACCGGCAATTTATGCGTGCGGAATTTAGTTTCAACATTAGCTATATAAGCACTGTCGGCCCAACCCCATTGGCTTTGCAGGTAACCAAATGCCCATCTTGGCGGTAGTTTGGGCCGCCCAATAAGCTTTACATATCCGCTTGCACCATCATACATGGTTTTGGCAGGCCACAGATATAAATTTGCTGTTTTCCCGGCAAACGTCCAGGTTAAGGCCGTCTTATTCTGGGTCCGGTTCCAGGTTGCCGGGTTATTGTCATTTGCCGAAACGCCAAACGCACTGTAACCTGCGCTATTCCAAAAATAGGGAATGTCGGCAACGCCATTTCCCGCAGAAGAATTAGACTCGTTTTTTTCAAGCTTTTTTGTCGATTTATTTCCAGAGCCATAAAGCTCCCCTTCTGTAGTATGGGTGATTTTTATCGAAGTATCTGTAGATGAAAAAATGCCGTCACGGATAAGCATCCGGCCGTTAGCATCGTATAAAGACCATACCTCGGTATCAATATTAATCATCAATTTCCCATACGATGTTTTAATCCCGTATGACGGAGGCGACGAAATCACCGTATAAGACGTCATAGCTTTGTTGCTCTCGTCAATAAAAACACTTTTAATGGTGGATGGCGCTATAGAGTCGTTTAAGCTTAAACAAAATGCTGCATCTTTAACAGCTAATAACCCTATTTGCTGCCCACCTGCTTTTACCAATATTCCGTGTGGGATTTTAGTGATTTGAGCATTAGCAGTAAAAATTGCAGCCGACTGCAAAACAGCGATCAGTAATAAAATCAGTTGTCCTTTTTTAAGTTTCATTTTTGAGCAGGAAATTAGTGTTGTGGCTATTGAGCCATTGGTTGGTGCCAAGTTATAAATAATTTGCTAAACCGGTTTTGTGAATGGTGGTTTTTTTTAAATAATAAGTTCGTGAGTCATATGCTGATCGAATTTTAGTGCAGATCTTAAAATGTAGTAGCAAAGCATAACTTCGATCTACCTAAATATTATGGGCATCCTATACCAGGGTGATAATTAAATATTAAAGCCCAAAATCAACCAATTACAAACGTTTGCGTTACATTTTTACCCGGGGGCTTAAAATACTTGCTCTTGCCACAAAATGATTGACTTTCCCGAATTAATTATTAGTCATTTGGGATTTAGATGCTTAATTTAAAATAACCGTCAAACAAACGTTTGTGTTGAGTTGAGTGGTATATTAATTAGGCATTTGCTTTAATGCCTTCCTAAATTGGGATCGAATTAGTAAATATCTAACATTATTCACCTCTCTACTAATCAAATAAATTATGAACCAACCTTATTAACCCTTTAAAGAGGGTAAATAACAATCGATGCCAGAAGAGAATTTTCAAGAAAAAAATCAATAAAGCTAAAATGACTAAAGCTATAAAAAGGACTGTTTTATTATTCTCATTGTTGTTTTATACTATTGGGTTATTTGCCCAGGTAAAAAAGCAGCAAACACAGGTTTGGACCCCGGATAATGGTAACGGTACATTTACCAATCCCTTGATGTGGGGCGATTGGCCCGATCCTGATATTATTCGTGTGGGTGACGAATTCTATTTCATTTCCACCAGTATGCATTATGTTCCCGGTTGCCCTATTGCTAAATCAAAGGACCTGGTTAATTGGGAGATGGCAGGCTACGCTGTTCCGCGTTACGATGAGGATCCCCGCTATGATATGAAGGGCGGTAGTATGTATTTGAACGGTTCCTGGGCATCTACGCTTCGTTATCATAATGGCACCTTTTATGCCGGCTTTTGTACCCCGAGCGGATTCGGTACAAAAGAGGGACATTTTTCTATATGCACAGCTAAGGATGTCAATGGGCCATGGACCAGAACCATTTTTAAGGAATCACTGTATGACCCAGGCTTGTTTTTTGATGACGACGGAAAAGTTTATGTAGCGCACGGACAACAAAAACTATTCATAACGGAGTTGAACAGTGATGCCCGTTCCGTAAAAGTTCCTCAAAAAGAAATATACAACAATCCTAAATATCCCTACTTGGAGGGTTCTCATTTATACAAGGTAAATGGCAAATACTACCTGCTGGGGTCTACAGGCGGAACAAAGGGGCGACAGGTCTGTCTTCGTTCAGATAACATCTACGGGCCTTACGAATCAAAAGTAGTTATCAATGACGATCATACTTATCCCGGCAATGGACTGCATCAAGGGGGTATGGTACAATTGAAAGATGGTTCCTGGTGGTTTATTATTATGCAGGATCGCGGCCCTATTGGTCGCGTGCCTAACCTGGAGCCTGTTACATGGGTAGATGGCTGGCCCATGTTAGGAGAAAATGGCAAAGGAGTAGATACCTTTAAAAAGCCCAATGTAGGGGGCGTTTACCCTATCACAGTCCCCGCTACAGCTGATGAATTTAATTCGCCCAAGCTTGGTTTACAGTGGCAATGGAATCATAACCCCGATCCACAAAAATGGTCACTGACTGAACATAAAGGGTATATGCAATTGAAAGCGAACAACGCCAAAAATTTGGCTGATGCCCGCAATACGCTTACCCAACGTGTGCAAGGCCCCTATTCAGAAGGCTCGGTTGAAATGCAGGTGAACGGCATGAAAGATGGTGATGTAGCCGGATTTGGTGTTTTTCAGTTTCCTTATGCCTTTGTTTCGGTGCAACAAAACGGGACGAAAAGGACAATTGTAATGGTTAATAATGACACCACTATTACCACTGTAAACTTTACGGGTAATACGATTTGGTTTAAGGCCAGTGTTACACATATTGGCTTTAAAGCATCATTTGCTTATAGCGTTGATGGCAAAAACTATCAGCCTATAGGTAATGAATTGAAAATGGGACTGGGGTTAGATTGGACAGCCAATCGTTTTGCATTGTTCAACTATAATACCAATAAAACTGGCGTGGGTGGTTACGCTGATTTTAACTGGTTCCATTACACAAATATTGAACCGGCAAAAAGCTCCGCCAGCGTTCCTGTGATTAAGCAGTTCGCCCATCCCGACCGTATTAGATACGACGGGAACAGCATGAAGATTGAAGGCAAAGATTTTTTCATGTATAGTGCGGCCTTCCATTATTTTAGATGCCCGAAAGAACTATGGCGCGATAGATTTAAGAAAATAAAGGAAGCCGGTTTTAACACGGTTGAGACTTATGTGCCATGGAACTGGCACGAACGTGACATGCCTGCCAGCATCTCGGATACATCTAAATTTGATTTTACCGACCTGAAGGAGTGGCTAAAAATGGCGCAGGATGAATTTGGATTATATACCGTAGTTCGTCCGGGGCCATTTATTTGTGCGGAATGGTCTGGTGGTGGATATCCGCAATGGCTAGCAAAATATGGCCCAGGTAAGGGTGATTTTTGGCTACGTAGCGCCGATCCGGAACATATCAAATGGTCGGAGCATTGGTACAATGCAGTTTGTAAGGTGCTTGCCAAAGAGCAGCTTACCCGAAAGCCAAAAGGCAGTAAAGGGATTATTATGGTGCAGATTGAAAATGAGTATGATGCTTTTGATGGACCAGGCAAAGAGGATTTATTGAGAGCACTTTACAGATCGGCAAAAAACAATGGTATTGATGTGCCGATATTTACCTGCTTAACAGCTGAATGCCGTGAGAGTAAAAAGCCTGAGCTTTCACAGGTGTTCGATTGTGATAATTACTATGTCGGGTTAAATGAAGCACCGAGCTGTGCCTATCGTATGGCACAGTTGCGGCGCAGCCAGCCTGATGCTCCCGGGTTTGTTACCGAATTACAGGGTGGATGGTTTTCGCTGGTAACCGGCAGGCTCAGCGACGAAAACTATTCCGATGCCCGCCACTTTAACGCTATTGGGTTAATGAGTTTATTGGGTGGTGCCTCCGGCCTGAATTATTATATGTTTTATGGCGGAACCCATTTTGCTGGCTGGGGTGCGCGTGGCATGACTACCAGCTATGATTATAATGCTGCAATACGTGAGAATGGAGAATTATCACCTAAATATTTTGCCGCTAAAGGTATTGGCGAATTCATTAAAAAATATGGTGATAAACTTTTGTATACCCAGGGAGGTCCTTGCGAACTTAAAGTTGCGGGCAATGCTGCTCCCAAAGAACTTTTTGGTGGCGTGCGTATAGCACCCGATGGAACCAAGTTTGTTTTCCTGCATAATACCGATGCAAAAAAATCACTATCAGGTACAATAACAATTGTGCCCGGAAAAATTGTTCGTCCCGCTGATCCGATCTATAACATCAATCAGAATGGAGAGAAAGTACTTATCAGTACAACAGGTGCAGATACTTCGGCAAAGCTTACTATCAGCCCATTTGAGGTAAACTATGAACTTGCGGACCTTGGCGCTAAAGTGCTGGTAATACCTCCGGGTGCTACTCCCGATAAAGGGGAGTGGTGGCCCAAAAGCCAAACTACTGAAACTCATTTAAGCCAAGTCCCTGCTCGCGTTCGTATTGCTACTGCAGTTAAGCACGATGACCCTTTTGCAGAAGCAAAATGGCAACCATTGGAAGACGGAAAATCGCTGTCAGAAATAGGAGTGAATGATTTCCGGTATAGCTACTATCGCTGCCGGGTAAATCTTAATGCTGATCAGGTAGCAACTGAAACCAAGTTACTATTCAACATGTTTACGCGTGATATTGTTATGGCGCAGGTGAATGGCAAACTTGCCAAACGTATCTTCCCCGATAAAGCCGATGCACAATCATGGCCTACCCGTGATTGCTTTACCCGGATTGATTCAAACACATTCGATAATCAGTTTGATGTAACCGGATTACTAAAAAAAGGTGATAATGAAATTGTGGTGGTTTATGAAAATTTAGGCCATGCGCATGGCTATATGCCAATGGAAGAACTTGCCGGTATTAAGAAAGGCGGTTTATCAAATACTACAAAAAGCATTACGCAGCCGCTTCAATGGCAGGTAGCCCAGGATTTGGCCGGGGTTACTAACGGTTGGACTCTTCCGGATTTCGATGCGAAAAAATGGAAAAAGGTTGCGCTTGATACAATTACTGTTATACCACGGAAAGGAAATAGAATTCAACCTAAAAATACGCCAACGGCATTGGTTACCTGGTATAGAGTGGAATTTGAATTACCAGCCTCTGCCAGTCAATCAACATGGCTAGCCCGTATCAACGCATCCGGAAATGGCTATATGTGGCTGAATGGGAACAATATCGGCCGCCATTGGGAAGTGGGCCCGCAACGTGAATTTTATTTACCGGAATGTTGGCTGAAATTTGGGAAAGGTGAAAAGAATGTATTGGTATTTGGCCTACGACAAACAGATTCCGGCGCATTTATAAAGGCATTGGAAATTGCACCGTATTCAATATCATCAATAACCGCATTGTAAATTCGCTCTTTTATTAAGCTTTTTTCTATTGATAGTCAGTGCCCAAATTAAATGATGGTAAACAATTTATAAATCTATAACACTAACTGTATGCTGCAATTTATATCAAACTCCTATTCAAAAAGTTTAGGCCTTTTATTATTGGGTTTGCAGCTAATGCTGGCTAACTACACATTAGCCCAATCGCGCCAGGTTTTAGCAATTAACCAGGACTGGAAGTTTAAGAAAGCATCCTATAACACCAATATTGCTTTTGCCGATGGTAATTGGGAAAATGTGACTATCCCGCATACCTGGAATAATAAGGATATGCAGAGCGGCAAGGGCTTTTATACAGGTGATGCTTTTTATAAGAAAGAGATTGTTGCAAAAAATGAATGGAAAGATAAACGGGTTTTTATCCGCTTTGAAGGAGTAGGCACAGTTGCTGATTTATATGTGAATAATAAATTTATAGGTGAGCATAAAGGCGCTTACTCGGCTTTTTGTTTTGAGATCAGCAACTCATTAAAATATGATACGACCAACACCATCTTAGTAAAAGTTAATAATGAGGAACGCACTGACGTTATCCCAACCAACAATAGATTGTTTGGCGTATTTGGCGGAATTTATCGCCCTGCCGAACTGATTATTACCAATAAGATTAATATCACCACAACCGATTATGCCTCGCCGGGCATTTATATCAAACAAAATACCAGTAATAAAAAAGCCGATATTACAGTAACGGCCAAAATAGAAAACAAAGAAGACCACACGCGGCAAGTAATTGTGCAAACAGCGATCTGTGATAAGGATGGGAAAATAGTAAAACAAATACAGCGACAGGCAACGGTAAGACCGCAGGGCATCAATATCATTGATCAGCAACTTCAATTGGCCAATCCGCATTTGTGGAATGCCCGTAAAGACCCTTATTTATATTCGCTTACCACTTCAATCATTCAGGATGGTAAGGTAACAGACGCAGTTACCCAGCCACTTGGCTTGCGGTACTTTGCGATTGTAGCGGGTAAAGGGTTTTATTTGAATGGCGAGTCTTACCGTTTATATGGTGTTTGCCGCCACCAGGAATGGCAGAGCTCTGGCAGCGCATTAAGCAATAAACAGCACGAAACGGATCTGGATATGATCTATGAAATAGGTGCTACCTCTATCCGCTTTGCCCATTATCAGCAGGCTGAATATATTTACTCTAAATGCGATAGCCTGGGATTTGTGATCTGGGCCGAAATACCATTTGTAAACGCCGTTACCACGCACGAGGGCGATAATGTATATTATGGAGATGTTGACCACCCTGTTTCGGGCCAAATTGACCCAGGGGTTAGCTGACTTTTGGGTTGCAGCAAATGCTATAAAAGCATGTACAAAAATAGTTATTTAAAAGGTAATTTCATTAATGGCTGTTTTCTGGTTCAACATTACGTTTTCTTCTCATAGATTCTCCCTTTAACTCGATGCGGTGTGCATCATGAACGATCCGGTCAAGGATCGCATCAGCAACCGTTTTTTCACCGATCACTTCAAACCATTTGCTCACTGGCAACTGCGAAGTGATGATCAGCGAGGTCTTACCGTGCCTGTCCTCAATGATCTCCATTAGCGCAGCCCTGCTTTGTGCATCAAAAGGCTGGATACCAAAGTCGTCGAGTATGAGCAATTGCTGTCTTTCGATCTTAGCCAGCTCTTTCATGTAGGAGCCGTCCGCCTTGGCCATCTTCAGTTTAGCGAACAGTTTGGGTGTACTGGTGTACAATACCCGGTAGCCCAATACACAGGCCTGGTAGCCCACAGCAGAAGCAATATAGCTTTTACCGATACCGGTACTGCCGGTGATCAGCAGGTTCTCGAAGCGGTCAACAAACGTACAATCTGCCAGGCGCATGATCTGGTTGCGGTCGATACTTCGGTCGGCATGATAATGAACATCTTCAATTGAAGCTTTATAGCGGAACCGGGCATATAGGATCGTGCGTTCGATACGCCTGTTCTGCCGGTCGTCCCATTCTGCATCTACCAGGTGGGCCAGTAGTTCATCTGCCGTGTAATCGTTTGTTTTACCGGTTTCCATACTGCTTTTAAAGGCATGGAACATGCCGAAGAACTTCATCTTCCGCAGTTTGTCTAAGGTGCTTGTGTTCATGTTATTGTTGTTTTAAATGGTTATTTGTAATAGTCTTTTCCCCGGATATTACCATGATCAGGCATGGGTAGCTCATCGGCAAATATGCTTTCCTCATAGTTGTCCATCTTGTTTTCCAATATGGTTTGTATCGTTTTATAGCTATAAAGGCCATAACTGAGCCCTCGCTGACAGGCCATTATTAACCGGTCATTCCCTGCTTTTTTTGCAAAGCCAAGTACCCCCAGGCAGGATTTGTAAGCCTGTTCGGGGTGTTGTTTACGCTCCAGTATCTGAAGGATATATAGCCTGACATCCTCATGAATGGAGGCCGCCCAATTGAGGAACATATCTGGTGTCCAGTCACTTTTAAAGCGGTGAGCGCTGGCCATGTGTTCTTTGTCAGTAGTATAACCATAGGGGTTCTTTTCGCGCGGGTGCAAAGCGATACGCTCATAATTGGAGTAGATCTCTACAATAGTGCGGGAGTATAATAGCTTAACCCGCTTGCCGATGAAGCGATAAGGCACACTGTAATAGTGTTTATCAGGGCCGAGATTGACATGGCCATTCTTGATCACCCTGGCATAAAAGTGTTTTTTGAACTGGTAACGCAGGACAGGTAGCGGTGCCAGGGCCCCACGCTCGATCTCTTCAAACTGTAGTATCCTGCTATAATTGCGACCCTTAAGCAACTGGCTGTTATGGACTTCCAGGGCCTGCCAGATCGCTGTATTGAGTTCTGTTAAAGAATGGTAGACATGCTTGTTTAAAGGGGCGTATACCTTGGTATAAATGATCTTAACGGCACCTTCTACTAATGCCTTGTCACGCGGGCGGTACGCCCGCGCTGGTAGAATGGTAGTCCCATAATGGTCGGCGAAGTCTTCAAATGTTTCGTTAAGGGTTGGTTCATAGCGGCTGCTTTTGGTTACAGCCGCCTTCAGGTTATCCGGTACAATGGCGGCAGGAACGCCGCCGATAAAGTGCAGGGTATTCTCGCAGGCTGCGATAAAGTCTTCCTTTTGCTGGCTCATAACAGCCTCTACATAGGTGAGCTGACTGGCCCCAAGGATTGCTACAAAGACTTCTACTTCAATGACTTCACCGGTTTCCTTGTCCGTATAGCTCATCTTTTCACCCGCAAAATCAACGTATAGCTTGTCTCCGGCCTTGTGATCCATGTGCATGGTCGGGTTGACCCTGGTCTTCCATTGGTTGTAATACGTGCAAAACTGGGTGTACTTATAGCCGTCAGGAAACTCTTTGATATAGGCTTCCCACAGGAGTTGCCGGTTCATACCGGTCTTTTTGAGCTCTTTATCGACGTGCGGAAAGCAGCGCAGCATGGATTGCATACGGCTGCTTGGCTGGTTGTTTTCCCTGGTCTTGCCGAAAATATCTTCCAGTTCCTTATCATTCAGGCTATTAACTTCTTCAAAGGTAAAGCCGCTCTTCTTAAGGACGGCCAGGTACTTTCTTACGGTATTCCGGGATGAATCAATCTGGGCAGCTATAAATCGCGTGCTGCGACCCTGGCTGTTCATCCTTAAAATCTTTCTAATCTTACTCATGCTGATTGTCAAATTGGCCATCTTAGAACGGGTCTTTTGCCCTCAAAAGATGGTTGCTTCTACAGCATTTGCTACGAGTTTTGGTGGGTCAGTTTGCCCCGAAATACCATGGTCAGTTTGCCCCGAAACAGTGGGTCAGCTTGCGCCGAAATGGTGTGGTCTCATTCATCATAATCTCCACCTTGCCGCTGATATAGCTTTTTACCTGCTCGAAGTATTGCCTTAAACTCCCGTCCAGTTCGTCCACTTTCAACAGTATGCTTTCAAACATGATATCGCAGGCTGTTTTCAGGTCTCCCTTTTCTGCGATCAGCCTGCCTCTTTCGTCTTTCTTCCTTTGGTACTGGTTTAATAAAGTAACCTGTTTGACAAAGGCCTGGTACAGTTCGTTGAGCCGCCTGATCTTATGCACTTCGTCGGGCAACTGTATTTTATTGGCGTATGGGTTAATGACCTCATAAGGTTTTAACAGCCGGATACAGTTTTGCAGAAAAGCTTTGATGTCTTTTTCTTTGCCGGTATCGGTCAGGCCTGCCGCCTTGTCGTTCTGATATTGGATGATCTTTTGGGTCTGTGCCTTGCTTTCGTCAACGGCGATCAAAAAAGCCCTGCCCATATTGTCCTCATAGATTTCGCCTTTAGTAGTGGCCGACAGGCTGGCTATCGGCCCTCTTACCGTTTTTACCGCCGCCCGGATATTGCCGCTTTCGTCTTTGATACTGGTGCTGCTGGTCAGCACCTCCCGGCTCATCAGTTCCCGCAGGGCGAGTAGGGCTTCTTCTTTCATGCCGTCCAGGTCTTCAAAGCATAACAGCGTATGCGAGAGTTCGTATTCGCCGTAATTATAAAAGCTGCTTTCCGTTACCCTGGTCAATGCGGTTACATCTTCCGGCGGCATCAGCCCCGCTATTTTGATAATCAGGTGCGTTTTACCGCTGCCGCTGCTGCCCTGTACCAGGGCGTGCAGCGTGTCATTCATTTTGTAACTGGATGCGATACAGTATAAAAAGATACGGTTGGTTTCTTCGCCCGTTACGCCAGCCTTGCCGATCAGCGCATTGATATTTTGGATAAGGCCGGGTTTGTTTAAGAAGTCCAGGCACTTCTTTTTGCTTTCTTCGTTCATTTGGTATGCCGGTGCCCCGGTGGGGTTTTCGTTAGATTTTGTAACTTGTTTATCCCGTTCCGCTTCCAGCAGGTCGGTCAACAGGCTGATGTCTGTTTGTAATAAGTCTGCCCGTAAGTTCAGTTTATCGGCGGCCTCTTTCGTGTTGCGCTCCACATCCTTGTCATTATACAGGTCGTATTTTAAGCGGCTTTTCAGGTAGGGCAAAGCCGGGTTTTCTATCGCAAGCGTTATTTTTAAGCTGTCCAGTTCTTTTTTTAGCCCGCCCTGCACGTAATATTTGGCGGTGGCGGTCGTGAATTTGATTTGGTGGGGGTTACTGCAATCTAAGGCCGGGGTTGCAGGGCTGATAACGACTTCGTCATTTTTTTCAGTTGAAAAAAGAACCTGGCCGCTTTTGGGTTTTTGCTCCGCTCTTTCATCGAGCAGGTGGATTAACATTTCCGCTTCATGCCCCTGTGCCAGGCTATTGATGTCTTCGCCCTCCGGCGTTTGTACCGCTGTTATTTTTGTATTTGGTAATAATTCGGATAAGGATTTGCCGTACTTTTTTACCGCTGCCGTGCCTGCCTGGTCGCCGTCAAAGAAGAAGATCACTTCTTCCAGGTCTGTTAAGCCTTTGATCGCTTTTATATGTTCATCGGTCAGGCCATTGGTGCCGTAACAGGAAAGTACGCTGTAAGCTGCGGAGATCTGCGGGATTTGTAACAGCGTGGCCGCATCAATGATGGCTTCGGTCAATATCAGCTTTTTGGTATCAGGTTTCGGGTAAGCCGGGTACAGGCCTGCCCGGTCTTTCAGGTAAAAGTGTTTGCTTTCCTTGTCGTTTAAGGTGCTTCTAAAGTAAAGGCCTGCGATATGCCCGTCTTTGTCTTTCAGCCCGAATACCACGCACCATTTGCCGAAAACGTTATAAGCGGCTTCACCAGTTTTGCTTTTATTCCCGCTGTCCTGTAGCAAGCCCACTGCTATGCAGCTTTTGATCAGGGCTTCGTCTTTCCTGGTGCCGTGGTGGTACTGCCCTGCATTATAGCCGACCTCCGTTTGCTTAAAGTCAAGGCTACGGCTTTGCAGGTATTCCTGCGCTGGCTTGCTGTTATGCACCGCATTTTTAAAGTAGCTGAACATTTTGGTGAGTACCGCTTGCTTGGTTAACTGCTGCGCCTGGTTACCGGTGTTGTGGCCGCCGATCAGCTGCACCGCTTTTTCTATGGCCTCGTGCTTGGTCAGGTTTTCCTTGTGCATAATAAAGTCGATCACGTCCATACTCTTGCCGTGGGTGCTGCAATTGCTGCTGAAACAGTACGCCGTCTGCGTTTTGTAGTACACCTGCAAACTCGGCGTTTTATCTTCATGGAACGGGCAGCATAAACGGGCTTGCTTGTCAGGGTACAACTGGTAATGCTGTAATACCGACTTCATTAATAGCTGCGTTTTGATGTCTTCTATTTCCATTGAAATTTATTTTTACATTTCTGAAATCCTACAAACTTGCCGTAAAACTATAAAACCTGTATGACTAAAACAAACATTGATGATTTTTATCCTACAAGTTTTGTTTATATCTTTACATAATCACACATTTAGGTGCATTAAATCATACAAATATGACTTTCGGGGAACGTTTAACACTGGTGAGAAAAAGGAAGAATCTATCCCAGGCGGAGACTGGTAAAAAGATTGGTATCAATGGGGATGCCTACGGAAGATATGAACGTGGCGAAGTGAGGCCTACCATAGAAATGGCGGTAAAGATCGCCCAGGCTCTGGAAGTATCATTAGATTACCTCGCTGGTAACTCCGATATTGAACTGGATAAAAACACCCTTGACAGGGTACAGGAAGTAACTAAACTTACCGATAAGGACAAGGATCATATTTACATAACCCTTGATGCGCTTATTAGGGACTTTAAAAACAAAAAAGCTTATTCCCATTAATATTTTCAGACTATGGCAGAGACAATCCACATCGGCAGAAAGATAGGGCGCATAAGAGAATTGCGTGGCATCAAACAAGAGTTTTTGGCTTCTGAATTGGGCGTTAGCCAGCAGTCAATTTCCCGGATTGAGCAAAGCGAAACCGTAGAGGAAGACAAGCTGCAACAGATCGCCCAGGTGTTGGGCGTTACTGCCGAAGCCATTAAGAACTTTAGCGAAGAAGCCGTGATCAATATCATTTCAAGTACACTGCATGATAATGCAGGTTCTGTTAACAATAACTGTACCCTCAACTTTAACCCGATGGATAAGCTGCTCGAAGTAATTGAGGAGAACAAAAAGCTTTATGAACGTTTGCTGCAAAGCGAACGTGAAAAGGTTGAACTGCTGAAAGCAGGTAAATAACAAGCCGGTTATTTTAGCTTATACATTTTACGGATCGCTTCATTTTCCATAGTCGTTTCATGAAGTTGAAGCAGTACGGTATTTAACTCCTGAATAGTAAGAATGGCATGCATCCCCAATTTTGCAATAAGGATATGGGTGCCGGGCGGCACTTCTGCAAACTCTTTTTGGCTCACTAATTCGGTGGCCTGTTGGATAACCTTTAAACGTCTTTGGCTGGCCATTTCTTCGTTTACCAGGAAGTAATCCGGCGGCAGATCAAACAATTTGCCAAGCTTTATACCCTGCGCTGCCGATATATCGGCTAAACACAATTCTATTTCTTTATAGGTGGTTTCATCAACTTCTAAAAAAGCTGCCATCTTTTGCTCCGTTAAGCCTTTGGCTTTACGGGCTACATATAATATCCTGTTCATTGCAAGCCCGGTTTTGAGTGTTACCAGGCAGCAA
Organism: Mucilaginibacter mallensis; assembly: GCF_900105165.1. Lineage (NCBI taxonomy): Bacteria > Pseudomonadati > Bacteroidota > Sphingobacteriia > Sphingobacteriales > Sphingobacteriaceae > Mucilaginibacter > Mucilaginibacter mallensis. The sequence goes on along the minus strand of NZ_LT629740.1, from coordinate 5,738,899 downwards.
AGTAAAAGCCCATTTATACCGTGCCGAACCCATCAGGTTTGTTCTTTACAAGCTGGCCGTTGTTTTATACAAGTGCAAAGCGGGGTTTAGGGGCGGCCAAGTTGCGCAGGCCGACCAATCCCTTACCGCCAACTGGCGGTAGGGCAAGTAAGTTTTTGGGGTACCCAAAAACACAACTTGCAACTATAAAAACAAACACCTTAACAGATAGTCAGATAGTTGTATATACAGCTAAACAGATAGCCTTAATGACAACAAAGCCCGGCATGGCCGGGCTTTGTTGAAACACCATTATAGCTATCAATCAATTTTATACTACAACTTACAATAGGTATTTATAAACTTTTAAAAGAAGTAAAAGTGAACCAAAGATGATTAACCACAACCAATATTTTTTATATGGTCGCCACTTTTCATCTGTTGAAACTTTGAGTATAATACCTATAAAAATCAGCAAAAGAGAAGAAAAAAAACTAAGAAATATACTAAGTGTCATATGATCAATTATTTAATTACCTGGCAAGTGATTCTATAATAAAAACTAACCCAACAATTATACCCATAATCGCAGTTATCCAAAAATGAATATATTGACTTATCCATTGCCCTTGCCAGTTGGTTTTTTCAGAAGCTGGCTTCTTCCTTATAATGTAAAACAACATAAGTAGTCCTCCAATAAAAAAAGCGATTCCCCAAAAAAAACGTTGCAAATCCATACTACTTTTCTTTCTTTTTATCTAAACTTTCTTTATACTTATCTACCACTTTATCTGTTTGGCTTTTAACACCTTGCAACATAAGGCTATTTAGTCCGCCAGCCATCACCTTCGATAACTCTGATGCTCCCGGCATTGCATCGTCGAGTGCTTTCTCCCCTAACTTTTCCAACCCTCTATTTACAGCCTCGTTGGTAACTGTAACAGCAGCTTTTTTATCATCACCTGTTATTAATTCAACCCCTACTTCGAGAAGTGTGCCTACGCCAGATACTATTGCACCTGAAGTTGCAACTGCGGCTCCCGGCGCTGCTCCAACTCCCGCTACAGGTGCCCCAGCAATTGCCATAACCGCACCCGCAGCAGCCGTTTTATCGCCTGTCTCCTGCATGCTTTTTGCTGTGCTTAAAAGTGCTTCTTTATGATCGGTAGTCCACTTTTGCGTTGCTACCCCTGCTTTAACAACTGCGGTTGCAGTTTGATTATAAGCGCTTTTGGTGGCTGATACAGCTGTATTATAAACAGCTTTCGTTGTAGCTACAGCATTATTATAACTACTTTTTGCTTGTTTTACTGCATTATCTAACCAATCCGGCCACTGGCCATCCGGGTCTTCAAATCTTATAGAATTATCAAACCCATAAACATAAGGTGACCATCTTCTACCTTTTTCCGCCATTGGGTCAATGGTTGTCCATCTTGCTATTACTGGATCGTACATTCGGTGACCATAGTCATAGACACCTAATTCTTCTTGAAGTTCTTTGCCATTGTAAAGGTACTCATTCTCCCCTGCACCACTTTTTCATTTAAAGAACGAACCGCCCTGCACGGCTTTTCAGCCGCCGTTTAGTGGCGTTAAGGTAAGGTTTTTATTTTCAATTGAAAAAAAGAAGAAGCCGTTTTGATTACCCCAGGCGATACCCGACCGCACCCACCGGACACTTTAACATAACAGCTTATTATCGTACTATCGTCCCATAATGCCATTATGTTAAGCAGCGAAGCTGCCCGTTGTCCGGCTTTCCCCATGCTTGCCCTGCGCACCTGGTGAATGGTAAAGCCGATCATCTGTACCGCAAAGGTAGCCGCCGAAGCCAGGGCAGTAAAGGGACTTTCGCGGCATAAACCCGCAAGCCTTTCACCCACATGGCCATTTATTCCACGTTCCCTTGACAGCCCCGTCTTCTCCCGCTTTTTGGTGCTTAACAGTTAATCAGCTAAACCTCTATGCCCTTATTTATATATGCAGATAGACCTATAGACAGCTAAAGGAATAGACCAATAAACAACTAAGCAGCTATACAACTATACGCAGGTAAAGCAATTAGCCGATAAGCAGCAAGTTTGTGTTTTTGTGTCCACAAAAACTACCACGATGCCTGTCGGCTCGTGGCAAACTTGCCTTTGCGCCCGCTGGTTGCAAAGGTCTTTCAGCAGTTCCCCGGCGACTTCGGAGCAATGGGGCAAGATTCGATTGTCGGACAATCGTTTATCTTGCTAAACGCCAAAAGCGTTTGGCCGCAAGATTCAATTGTATTACAATTGTACATCTTGCTGATTTATAAAAAGCTGTTTTTATCCGCCTGAAAGGCCAACGTTTTCGGGCTGGATGTAAGCGTGGGTAGAGGGCTGGCCGTGCGGCTTGCATCCGGCACGTAAACGCTCCAACGGGGGTTTGGGGGCTTTGGAAGATAGCCCCCAATTAAACACAATGCCATACGCCTGTGGCTTGCGCCTTGTCTGAACGGAGTGAGTAGCGCACTCTTTTTCTGTGCAGTGGCAGGGGTTGGGTCGGGCGGCTATTTAACATAATGGCCTTATGGGACGGCTTGGGTTTTGGCGGCGGAACGGTGCGGCCGTACCATAAGAAGCTGTTATGTTATGTAGCTTTGGTTTCGCGCGCAGGCAAGGCCGGGGATTATGCCAATGGATGGTGTTTTTGGATTTCCGTTTTCAGGGTTTCAATATGGCTCTGCTTGTATTTCTCGGTAGCATCCGGGCGTTTATGCCCGGCAAAGACCTGTACTACCCGCACGTCGTTCCCGGCGTTCAGCAGGTTCATGATGACGCTTTGCCTGATGACCTGCGCCGTCAAATGCCGTCCGGGGTACAGGTGGCCGTAAGTTTCTACCAGGTATTGTATTTCAGGAATACTCAAAGGCCGCCCTAATTTGGACAGTAAAAGTTTGGTGCTGCCGCCTGTTCTTTCGGTTATTAGTTTTGGCCTGGCTTCGCTGATATAACCATGCAGTAACATGACCTGCTCCGCTTTTAAAGCTAATGTCCGCTTATTGGTTTTGTCGGTGCCAGGCACGAAGATACTGGCAGCACTTAGGTTAATATGCTGAATGTCCAGCTGCATCATTTCCCCGATCTTTAAGCCCTGGTTAACAAATAAACTCATAACTGTTTTATTTCTGTCCGCTAAGAACGGGTATCTTTCTTTCCTGGGGAGTAATAGTTTTTGCAGATCTTCTGTGGTAAACAGGTCTTGTAATTGCAAGGGCTTGGTTTTATTGTCCCTTAACCGGATGGCCTTTGCAGGGTTGTCTTTGCGCTGCCCGGTATAATAAAGGTAATGGTAATATTTCTTTAAGGCTTGTAATATCCGGGTAACCGTCCGGGCGTTGCTGTACCTGCCCCGCAGTTCGCCGATATAGCCTGTTACTTCCTGATAGCCGTACCCGCTGGCTTTGGGGTGGCTTTGCAGGTAGATATTAATGTCCCTCGTATAGTTTTTAACGGTGGATGGCGGGTGCCGCTCCTGTAAGTATCCCTGTAATGTCATTTCAATTGCTGTAACTGTCTTTGATGGATATGGGTATAAACCTGCGTGGTATTCAGGCAGCTATGCCCTAAAAAGTCCCTTACATAAGTCATTTTTACGCCGTTTTCCAGCAGGTGGGAGGCGATGCTGTGCCGCAGGTGGTGCAAACTGATCTGCCCTTTTAAATGGGTAAGGGCTGATTTTTCCAGTAGTTTTTTTAACAGCGTATCATAACCCAAACCTTGCATCCTGCTACCGCTGTTGTTTAAGATAAACGCAGCCCCCTCCAAACCTCCCCCGGTTGGGGAGGCTTTTAGTGCATAGTGGCTGCGTTCATATAGCAGGTAGTTTTTAAGGCCGTCCGCTACTTTCTCCGTTAGCGGTATGGCTCGTCTTTTTTTGCCTTTGCCCTCCCTTACATACAAAAGCTGCGCCTTGAAATGGATGTCGTTTATATTCAGGGCTACCGCCTCGCTCCGGCGCAGGCCGCAGCCGTAAAACAGGTTAAGCGCAGCTTTGTCCCTTAACGTTCCGGCAGCTTCGTACAGGCCGCCGATTTCTGCCGGGCTTAATATGATCCTTTCCGCTTTTACAGGGGCGGCAAACGCTAATGCGCTCATGGGGTTTTCTTTGATCTGCCCGGTGCGTTCCAGGTACGCAAAGCATGTCCTGATGGCAAACAGGTGCTGGCTGATCGTGCTGCCGCTCAATGCGCCGCCCCGGTACAGGGTGGGGCGCTGCTGCAGGTAGGCATGGTGCGCCGTGATATGGCCTTGCTGTATTTTCCGGATGCTGTTAATTTGCTGCTGCTCCAGCCGGGATAAGAACTCTTGTAAACAACGGGGATAGGTTTTTACGCTGCTGCGCCCGTAACCTAATGCTTCCAGGTCGGCCTTATATTCCTTTAATAACCTATGATAGTTTGGCTGGTGTATGATGTATTTTTCCATGTGCTGGTTGGTGTTTTTGAGAAACAGTGAACGCCAGGGGTAAAAGCTTTTATTATCAATACTTTAAGTGTTCACGCTGGCGTTCACCTGTTTGTGAACGCCAGTCTTTTACAGGTTTTGCAGCTGGCTGGCCAGTTGCTCTTTTAGCCTTGCCCTTAATGCGGACATATCGTCCCAATGGGTTATTTTGTAATGAAAACCCCGGTTGATATGCCCGCCGCTTTGCCGGATGTATTCTAAGGATAACAGCTTGCTCATATAGTTATGTTGCAGGGTCTTGCCCATTTTAAGCTGCTGCCTTAACTCTATCCGGGTAAACTCGTGGTCTTTGCCCTTGCCGCTGATATAGCTTTTTACCTGCTCGAAGTATTGCCTTAAACTCCCGTCCAGTTCGTCCACTTTTAACAATATGCTTTCAAACATGATGTCGCAGGCGGTTTTCAGGTCTTCCTTTTCTGCGATCAGCCTGCCTTTATCGTCTTTGTTTCGCTGGTACTGGTTTAATAAAGTAACCTGTTTGACAAAGGCCTGGTACAGCTCGTTGAGCCGCCGTATTTTATGGGCTTCATCGGGCAGCTGTATTTTGTTGGCGTAGGGGTTAATGACCTCGTAAGGTTTTAGTAACCTGATACAATTTTGCAGAAAAGCTTTGATGTCTTTTTCTTTGCCGGTATCGGTCAGGCCTGCCGCCTTATCGTTCTGATATTGGATGATCTTTTGGGTCTGTGCCTTGCTTTCGTCAACGGCGATCAAAAAAGCCCTGCCCATATTATCCTCGTAGATTTCGCCTTTGGTGGTGGCCGACAAACTGGCTATCGGCCCTCTTACTGTTTTTACCGCCGCCCGGATGTTGCCGCTTTCGTCCTTGATGCTGGTGCTGCTGGTCAGCACCTCCCGGCTCATCAGCTCCCGCAGGGCTAACAAGGCTTCTTCTTTCATGCCGTCCAGGTCTTCAAAGCATAACAGCGTATGCGAGAGTTCATACTCCCCATAATTATAAAAGCTGCTTTCCGTTACCCTGGTCAATGCGGTTACATCTTCCGGCGGCATCAGCCCCGCTATTTTGATAATCAGGTGCGTTTTACCGCTGCCGCTGCTGCCCTGTACCAGGGCGTGCAGCGTATCGTTCATTTTGTAGCTGGATGCGATGCAGTATAAAAAGATACGGTTGGTTTCCTCGCCTGTTACGCCTGCCTTGCCGATCAGTGCGTTGATATTTTGGATAAGGCCGGGTTTGTTTAAGAAGTCCAGGCACTTCTTTTTGCTTTCTTCGTTCATTTGGTATGCCGGTGCCCCGGTGGGGTTTTCGTTAGATTTTGTAACTTGTTTATCCCGTTCCGCTTCCAGCAGGTCGGTCAACAGGCTGATGTCTGTTTGTAATAAGTCTGCCCGTAAGTTCAGTTTATCGGCGGCCTCTTTCGTGTTGCGCTCCACATCCTTGTCATTATACAGGTCGTATTTTAAGCGGCTTTTCAGGTAGGGCAAAGCCGGGTTTTCTATCGCAAGCGTTATTTTTAAGCTGTCCAGTTCTTTTTTTAGCCCGCCCTGCACGTAATATTTGGCGGTGGCGGTCGTGAATTTGATTTGGTGGGGGTTACTGCAATCTAAGGCCGGGGTTGCAGGGCTGATAACGACTTCGTCATTTTTTTCAGTTGAAAAAAGAACCTGGCCGCTTTTGGGTTTTTGCTCCGCTCTTTCATCGAGCAGGTGGATTAACATTTCCGCTTCATGCCCCTGTGCCAGGCTATTGATGTCTTCGCCCTCCGGCGTTTGTACCGCTGTTATTTTTGTATTTGGTAATAATTCGGATAAGGATTTGCCGTACTTTTTTACCGCTGCCGTGCCTGCCTGGTCGCCGTCAAAGAAGAAGATCACTTCTTCCAGGTCTGTTAAGCCTTTGATCGCTTTTATATGTTCATCGGTCAGGCCATTGGTGCCGTAACAGGAAAGTACGCTGTAAGCTGCGGAGATCTGCGGGATTTGTAACAGCGTGGCCGCATCAATGATGGCTTCGGTCAATATCAGCTTTTTGGTATCAGGTTTCGGGTAAGCCGGGTACAGGCCTGCCCGGTCTTTCAGGTAAAAGTGTTTGCTTTCCTTGTCGTTTAAGGTGCTTCTAAAGTAAAGGCCTGCGATATGCCCGTCTTTGTCTTTCAGCCCGAATACCACGCACCATTTGCCGAAAACGTTATAAGCGGCTTCACCAGTTTTGCTTTTATTCCCGCTGTCCTGTAGCAAGCCCACTGCTATGCAGCTTTTGATCAGGGCTTCGTCTTTCCTGGTGCCGTGGTGGTACTGCCCTGCATTATAGCCGACCTCCGTTTGCTTAAAGTCAAGGCTACGGCTTTGCAGGTATTCCTGCGCTGGCTTGCTGTTATGCACCGCATTTTTAAAGTAGCTGAACATTTTGGTGAGTACCGCTTGCTTGGTTAACTGCTGCGCCTGGTTACCGGTGTTGTGGCCGCCGATCAGCTGCACCGCTTTTTCTATGGCCTCGTGCTTGGTCAGGTTTTCCTTGTGCATAATAAAGTCGATCACGTCCATACTCTTGCCGTGGGTGCTGCAATTGCTGCTGAAACAGTACGCCGTCTGCGTTTTGTAGTACACCTGCAAACTCGGCGTTTTATCTTCATGGAACGGGCAGCATAAACGGGCTTGCTTGTCAGGGTACAACTGGTAATGCTGTAATACCGACTTCATTAATAGCTGCGTTTTGATGTCTTCTATTTCCATTGAAATTTATTTTTACATTTCTGAAATCCTACAAACTTGCCGTAAAACTATAAAACCTGTATGACTAAAACAAACATTGATGATTTTTATCCTACAAGTTTTGTTTATATCTTTACATAATCACACATTTAGGTGCATTAAATCATACAAATATGACTTTCGGGGAACGTTTAACACTGGTGAGAAAAAGGAAGAATCTATCCCAGGCGGAGACTGGTAAAAAGATTGGTATCAATGGGGATGCCTACGGAAGATATGAACGTGGCGAAGTGAGGCCTACCATAGAAATGGCGGTAAAGATCGCCCAGGCTCTGGAAGTATCATTAGATTACCTCGCTGGTAACTCCGATATTGAACTGGATAAAAACACCCTTGACAGGGTACAGGAAGTAACTAAACTTACCGATAAGGACAAGGATCATATTTACATAACCCTTGATGCGCTTATTAGGGACTTTAAAAACAAAAAAGCTTATTCCCATTAATATTTTCAGACTATGGCAGAGACAATCCACATCGGCAGAAAGATAGGGCGCATAAGAGAATTGCGTGGCATCAAACAAGAGTTTTTGGCTTCTGAATTGGGCGTTAGCCAGCAGTCAATTTCCCGGATTGAGCAAAGCGAAACCGTAGAGGAAGACAAGCTGCAACAGATCGCCCAGGTGTTGGGCGTTACTGCCGAAGCCATTAAGAACTTTAGCGAAGAAGCCGTGATCAATATCATTTCAAGTACACTGCATGATAATGCAGGTTCTGTTAACAATAACTGTACCCTCAACTTTAACCCGATGGATAAGCTGCTCGAAGTAATTGAGGAGAACAAAAAGCTTTATGAACGTTTGCTGCAAAGCGAACGTGAAAAGGTTGAACTGCTGAAAGCAGGTAAATAACAAGCCGGTTATTTTAGCTTATACATTTTACGGATCGCTTCATTTTCCATAGTCGTTTCATGAAGTTGAAGCAGTACGGTATTTAACTCCTGAATAGTAAGAATGGCATGCATCCCCAATTTTGCAATAAGGATATGGGTGCCGGGCGGCACTTCTGCAAACTCTTTTTGGCTCACTAATTCGGTGGCCTGTTGGATAACCTTTAAACGTCTTTGGCTGGCCATTTCTTCGTTTACCAGGAAGTAATCCGGCGGCAGATCAAACAATTTGCCAAGCTTTATACCCTGCGCTGCCGATATATCGGCTAAACACAATTCTATTTCTTTATAGGTGGTTTCATCAACTTCTAAAAAAGCTGCCATCTTTTGCTCCGTTAAGCCTTTGGCTTTACGGGCTACATATAATATCCTGTTCATTGCAAGCCCGGTTTTGAGTGTTACCAGGCAGCAAAGTAAAAGCCCATTTATACCGTGCCGAACCCATCAGGTTTGTTCTTTACAAGCTGGCCGTTGTTTTATACAAGTGCAAAGCGGGGTTTAGGGGCGGCCAAGTTGCGCAGGCCGACCAATCCCTTACCGCCAACTGGCGGTAGGGCAAGTAAGTTTTTGGGGTACCCAAAAACACAACTTGCAACTATAAAAACAAACACCTTAACAGATAGTCAGATAGTTGTATATACAGCTAAACAGATAGCCTTAATGACAACAAAGCCCGGCATGGCCGGGCTTTGTTGAAACACCATTATAGCTATCAATCAATTTTATACTACAACTTACAATAGGTATTTATAAACTTTTAAAAGAAGTAAAAGTGAACCAAAGATGATTAACCACAACCAATATTTTTTATATGGTCGCCACTTTTCATCTGTTGAAACTTTGAGTATAATACCTATAAAAATCAGCAAAAGAGAAGAAAAAAAACTAAGAAATATACTAAGTGTCATATGATCAATTATTTAATTACCTGGCAAGTGATTCTATAATAAAAACTAACCCAACAATTATACCCATAATCGCAGTTATCCAAAAATGAATATATTGACTTATCCATTGCCCTTGCCAGTTGGTTTTTTCAGAAGCTGGCTTCTTCCTTATAATGTAAAACAACATAAGTAGTCCTCCAATAAAAAAAGCGATTCCCCAAAAAAAACGTTGCAAATCCATACTACTTTTCTTTCTTTTTATCTAAACTTTCTTTATACTTATCTACCACTTTATCTGTTTGGCTTTTAACACCTTGCAACATAAGGCTATTTAGTCCGCCAGCCATCACCTTCGATAACTCTGATGCTCCCGGCATTGCATCGTCGAGTGCTTTCTCCCCTAACTTTTCCAACCCTCTATTTACAGCCTCGTTGGTAACTGTAACAGCAGCTTTTTTATCATCACCTGTTATTAATTCAACCCCTACTTCGAGAAGTGTGCCTACGCCAGATACTATTGCACCTGAAGTTGCAACTGCGGCTCCCGGCGCTGCTCCAACTCCCGCTACAGGTGCCCCAGCAATTGCCATAACCGCACCCGCAGCAGCCGTTTTATCGCCTGTCTCCTGCATGCTTTTTGCTGTGCTTAAAAGTGCTTCTTTATGATCGGTAGTCCACTTTTGCGTTGCTACCCCTGCTTTAACAACTGCGGTTGCAGTTTGATTATAAGCGCTTTTGGTGGCTGATACAGCTGTATTATAAACAGCTTTCGTTGTAGCTACAGCATTATTATAACTACTTTTTGCTTGTTTTACTGCATTATCTAACCAATCCGGCCACTGGCCATCCGGGTCTTCAAATCTTATAGAATTATCAAACCCATAAACATAAGGTGACCATCTTCTACCTTTTTCCGCCATTGGGTCAATGGTTGTCCATCTTGCTATTACTGGATCGTACATTCGGTGACCATAGTCATAGACACCTAATTCTTCTTGAAGTTCTTTGCCATTGTAAAGGTAGTTATTTTTAGGGTTAGTTGCCCCATGATTGATATCCATTCCAAATGGATAATAGTCATCGGATTGAATCATGCTTGCGGCCCCTGATTTGGTGTCGAAAGTCAACCTGATATTTCCCAGATGGTCCGTCAGATTATATTGATAGTCATAACTACTACCGCTTGTCGGAGGGATAGCTCTGCCTTCATCCGTTTGAATAAAAGCCATTACTCCGTTATCATATTCTATCCCGTCGATATAATCCGTGGTGGTAGTGACACTGTTCACAACGGATACTTTCCGCAACTTTTCGCCATTAGCATCATAAGTGATCGTTACCGTACCGCCGGTAATGCTGCTTAACTGCGGCAGGTTTAGGATGTTGGTAGTGGTAACTGCCCTTCCCCGGGAGTTATCCTGGATTACGTTTCCATTTGCGTCATAGCCATATGTAAAGGTGCCACTCTTGTAACCATTTACGCTCGCATCTGCGTTGATATCCTGTACCGACTGCAGCTGGTTAGTGGGAAGCCCCCCTACCAGATAGCTGTAGGTCAGTTGGTCAATGGTAGCACTGGCCCAGCTGCGCTGCAGGTTGCTGATATTGCCGTTCTGATCATAAAGAATTCCCTGTTCGCTGTAGCCATTGGAGCCAATTCCGCTGGTCAGGCGGTTCAGGTTGTCATAAAGATAAGCGTAGTACTGTTGAGATCCACCATTCGATGTCCACAGCTGCGTGCTGATATTGCCGTTGTATTGCGGTGTAAAACTGGTGACCAGGGTAGGGTTAACGGTGTTTTTATCATACTGCAGCTGTTCCGAAAAGTGGGGCGAGCTGGCGTTGATCAGCCAGCCACGTTCGTTATATCCGTAGGTGACTGTTTCGAAAGGATTGGCGGTTCCTACTGTATGCAGTTGTTTATTCAGCATCTGACCAAGTTCATTGTAGACCACTTTCGACAGTTGAATATTTACATCAGGAGCATTGGCGCCATTCTTTAATTGTTCCGAGGCAGTTGTCCTTCTTCCTTCCTGATCATAGTTATAAGCGGTCAAATCTGTCAAAACTAATGATGCGGCATTACTCACATTGGTATAATACAACCTTTGTGATGATATCAGATCATTTGTAAAATCGTAGCCATTGGTTACCGCATCATAATTATAAGGGCTAAGCAAGCCACCAAAATAACGCTGTTTGTAGGTTCCTGCTATTCTACCCCAATCGTCGTAATAAATTTCTGACCATAGCATATCCGGCGTACCGGCCCCTATGGTATTGAGCACCATTATTTTACTCCCTGTCAGTGAACCTTTGGTTAAAACTCCTGCACCTGCTGGTGCCGTATTAAAACCAGTTGGTTGACCAGTAAAACTATAGTCGTCATAATAATTAATTTTCAAAAAAGGATAACTTTGCCCGGTTGGGTAACTGGATCCATCGTACAAACTAGTAGTTCCCGCCAGGCGGCCTTCCCATAGCGGCAATGCGGTATTTGCATAAGTACTGATTAATGACTGCAGTTCCGTGATTGACGGTGCGGTGATATTGTTATCTGCGCTACTGCCCGCATATGTATAAATGCCAGTGATAATTATCCGACCCAATGCGTCATATTTCGTAAAGGTCCATTGCTGTACAGGCTTTCCGCGTTGGACTGCATCCTGGGTCATTACGACCTGATCGAGGTTGTTGTAGACTATAAATTCCCATCCCTTACCCGGAAGTTTCTTCTCTATCAGTCGGTTCCGCTGATCATAGTAATATTGATAGCATAAATTGTCCAATATTGTTTGTGAAGGTGCAGTCGCGTCTGCGCCGGACTGTGGCGTCAGAACAAACGCCAGGTTACCCAAATCATCATATACGTAATAGGTCGATAGCATCTGAACTGTCGTCCCCACTTGGTTATAGGTTCGTTTAAGTACAATATGTCCCTCTTTGTCTTTATATTCCTCGGAGGTACCTACGCAACCCATAGCCGATGTCCAGTTTTCATCCCTAGTGATCGTCAATAGTAACTGGCCCGGGCCATACGTCGCTGAACTCGTCCGTACCAGTTGTTGCTTCAACGTCGTTGGATTGATCGTGGTCGTGTACAAGGCCACTATCTTGCTACCTAGATTGGTAGATGCAGCCGTGCTGGAAAATGTACTGGTCTGATCATTTGTCGCATATAAAGTTCTTACAGTACGACCAGCGCTGTTGGCATCGCCTGATCCGGGAAGCTGCCACGTAGCACCGGCCTCACCCTGTTCGACTATACGGTCCAGCGGCGAGGATTCATAACCCGACTGAGCAAAAGAGGGCACTGTACCATTTACAGCGGCCATGGTCACAACGCCTGGCGCATTCCAGGAAGCGGCGGTCGAAACATTATAAAATGAAGCCTGATCTGTGATCGCAGTACTTTTATAACTACCATTACTTGAGGCAGTCATAGCAACATAGGGCAAATATTTCATTGCTTCACGGTCCTCAGGGTCATACACTACAGGAGTGACTATGTCCCTTTCACCGGGGCTTGCCTTGACTTGAACAGTTTGCAGGGCGCGTCCGAGTCCGTCGATATATTGAATGGTTTGATTGACGCCGCAGACAGTCATAGCTGCTATTTGTGCATCAGTAATTGTTGTTATGTTTCCGTTCCGGAGAGTATTTGTGGTGATATAATTATAAGCCGACGACGCAGCTGTATTGAGGGGGAGGCAACTAGCTGTAGTAACGGTGACAGAAGTCGTATACAACGTTGATCCGCTATTAGTCACTGCTCGCCTGTAATACACCGTACCTACAATGGTCGCGTTGCCAGGGCTGTAATTGACACCTGTCCCATTCAAGGTTATTGGTGTCCATGTTGTATTGTCCGGCGAGCTCTGCCACTGATAAACATAAGTTCCGGTACCACCTATTGCAGAAGTACCTGTTAATGTAGGGATAGTCGTACCGACCAGCACAGTTTGGGTTGCCGGAGCGATAGTTCCAGGACCGAATGGAGGCGGTGAAACAGTTACTATCGCTGTATTTGTCGGAAGGCTTACACCATTACTATTGTCGAGTCGTTCAAAAGAAGTTGTTGTTGTAAGCGCTGGTGAAGTATAAGTTGCAGACGTTGCACCGGGTATAAGTGTCCAGCTCCCGGTGCCCGTTAAGCTGTACCATTGATAACTATAGGTACCATTGCCCCCGGTGGGCGAGGTTTGCGTAAAGACAGGCGCAGTATTATAATTAATCGTCTGTGTTGATGGACTGATAGCGCCCGCGACGAGTTGCGGGTAAACTGTTATAAGTGAAAGGTTACTATTAGTTACCGCGTCAGTGTTGTTGTTTGTCACTACGACACGGTAATAAGTTGTCGAGGTCAGCGCCGTTGGCATAAAGCTGCCCCCTGTTGCATTGGCAATATTGGTAAATATATGAATATTGGGCGAACTTTGCCACTGATAACTATAGGTTCCAAGATTATCTACCGGGCTGATTACCGTTATTGCCCCGGGTGAGGTATTGTAATTAATACTCAGCGAAGCCGGACTGATTGTAGCCGAGGAAGAGGAAGTACCTACCTGTACCGCCAGACCAGTAGCAAGTATTGAACCATAGGCATTAGACTCAGAGCACTCAATCGACGCAACACCATTATATCCGGTACTCCATTGAACCGTTGCACTGCTTCCCGACCCATAAAGGGTACCTGCTGCGGCGGGTGAAAATTGCCAGGAATAAGTTACAGCACCAGTAGCGTTGACGACCGTATATACTGACTGTACGGTACCCGCTGCAACTGTTGCAGGCCCTGTTACCTGCCCTGCTACCGGTGGACCAGTCGGTATGCCAACATCCGGGGTGATATGCTGCGCGCTGGCGTTGGTCGTGAACAATATAGTACTGACAAACAAAAAAACAGCAAAACAATAGTTTATTTTTCTAATAAACAAATGTTGGTATATATGGTTATATAAGTGAGCAAAACTGATGTGGTTCATGTGTGATAAGATTAGGTGCTGTTCTTTTATTGTCCCTGGTAATGATAAGTCATATGCTTGACGATGCTACCATCCTTATCTTTAATATTGAGCAATCTCTGAAAGCTATCGTATTCATAAAACGTGGTCTCATTCTTTGCGTCAGTTGCACTTGTCATTCCTACCAGAGGGCTGTAGGTATAAGAAGTCATTAATGCGCCTATCGGGTACAATCGTAAATCGTCAATATATTGGGCACTGGCATTTCCTGCGACCGATACGTTAGCAGCGCTACTTAATTGCATAGTATGTTCGTAATAAGTCCAGCCAGTCGGCGACGTGGGGCCTATTTTCGTACTTTGAACTGTCCCTCCTGAAATCGTTGCCGGCCCGGCTTTTGACCAGTACGAAACCGTGTAAGTGCCAATGGGTATTGGATCTACAGTCGAAATAGTGGCTCCGGTAATATAACCGCAATACTGGCCCGTTCTTGCTGTTATAGTATTGTTCATGACACCGGCCGGAATATTCCAGTTATTGGGATTATTTAACCGGGTTGCACCTGGTGTCTCCGCTTCCTCGAAACTGGAAAAGGCGATTTTTGAGGAATTGGCATTTTTAACCTCTGCGACCGGATATCTACGGCTCACGTCCCATAAAAAGACAGTGCTTAAATTAGCGACCGTTTGCGTTGTATAAATATTGAAATCCTTTAACTTTTCATGATCGTAATCGAAACTCGCAGCCGCACGGTAATGACTGTCCCTAGCATAGGATCCTGCAGTGCTCATCGCCGTCGTAGCTAAAAGTGGTACAGACCGTACGTTAGATAACACAAAATTTGTAGTGCTACCTGTAGTTGCCAACGGTAATGGATTGGCAAGGTCGAGTGTATAGCTAGTAGATGGATAATCCCCTGTAGCAACCGGGTACTCTGTCACTGACCCGGATGTCACATTTAAGGTAGGTGAGGCACCCGTTGTAGATCTCAAAGTTACCTTTTCAATGGGGCTACCTACATTATTTATTGCGATCATCTGTTGAACGAAACCCGTCGGGTTAGCATAATCCTGAGGGTAAATATTTACATTTACGAGCGTTTCTCCTTTACTATCAGTCAAATAAGAACGCGTGATCTGACGATGAAGAGGATTGTCATAGGCATAGGTTTCGGACGTCGTAACGGGATTATTTCCGCTTACATCGTAGATCGTCGTTGTTTTACTGACAGGCAAATAGGAATAGGTATAATAACCATAAGCAGAGCCTTCACAAGCATAGGCTACGCTCGAAGCAGTACCCGGTGGACAAACAGTAAATGACCTTGCTTTGATGGATTTGACTAACGAGTTGCCCTTATTCAAAGCAGTATAAGTAAATGCGGTACTTTTTACAGGATGCCCTGTCGAATTATATACTGTTTCTTTTAATATTTTACCCCGTTCTTCTTCCAAAGAGATATAGGGTTGGTAATTAGTCTGTGTTTGAGAAAGGGTCGTCAATGGCGCTTCATCCAAATGCCCCGCGTCATTGGCGTGATCAAAATTTGTGTATAAATATTTTGTGTAACTGCCATCACTTCTCCTCTCAGTAACCTCTGAGTAACCGATGTGGCTGCCCATACTATTATTAGATACCGGCAAAACAGATTGTGAGGAAAAGAGATTGGAAATATAAGTGATGCCATTATTAGCGGTGCCGCTAACTACGTAATAGCTTCCAAATGTATATTGTCCCTGCCCGCCCAAATTACCGCTGGACAAGTAATTTGCCGGGGCCGTCAGATAATTATTATCATAATTAGTTACATAATAATAGTCCTTTTCGAAAGGTGTTGCGGCTGCATTAACAGGATCTGAACTAATGATACTTTTTATCCTAACCCCGCCCGCAATATAATCGGAAGTATAAGTTGCTAACTGCGTCCTATTGGAAGCCACACTCTTACTGTATTTATTAAGTTCATAACTAAATTGTGTAATTCCTCCAGTCGGGTACTTTATCTCATTCAGCATCGAAGTTGCCGCATAGCCTGCATTGGAATTAGGCTGTCTCCAATTAAAATAGCCTGTTGTATCTGGAATATTGGAAACATAATTAATCAATGCCGATGTATTATTCCAAAATCCCCAGTGGTCAGTTTGCCAGGCGAGATATCCCGGAGGTACAGTGCCTGATGGTGTGCCATTATAATAAAATTGATATGGCGGTTTAGCAGTGCCGTCCTGGCCAACTTCTATCAGGGAATTTAAAGTTAACCTGACTGTCGGATCGCTTGAATAGCTAAAATTGAATTGTTTGATCGGCGTTCCGGAGATTGGTCCATTGTATATCGAAATATTATTTAATTGCTTCCAGAAAAGATCGTTCCAAACCGATGTATAGTTATCTGAACCGCCGGGCACCGCATTAGTATGTACATTGCTTGCCTGAACAGATTGAGCACCAATTCCTGTGGAGCAATTACTTGAATCAAAGTTACCGCTGTTAAGAAAAGGTAATCGTGGTATTGTTGTTCCGGAAGATGACCCTGAAGTGGCAAATCCAGTGTTATCATAGACACTTTTTGCAACAAACAATTCCGTAGTATTACATCTATTGAACTGGATATTAAAGTTACTGGTTGAAATAGATGTCAGATAAGTCGGCCTTATAAGCTGTCCACTATATATATTACTTGAGAAACTTGTACTTTGACAAGCGTTAGCGTTAAATGCCCCACTAACATAGGTTTTTGTGCCATAATTGAAATTTACGCTGATCGCCAGTTGATTGATATAACTATCCGGTGTATAAGTGAAAGTTACCTTTTCGTTTTGATTTTTACTGATGATCTGGGTTAAATACCAGGAATTCGCCACCCATTGCGCATTATTCTGATTAAAATAATCCACACCATACTCAATTGCGCTTGCCATTCCAGCCGTATCAGTAACTGGTAATGAGGGATTTTTACCAAAAATATATTGTGTCCCATCATCGGTAGTTATGCAAAAACCGCTTATGGATTGAGAATATCCCCATTGAGCTACAAGGCTACTAGTTGGCGTCTTAAATGGCACGTTCATTAATTGACTTTTAATGACACTCAGCGGGGTTATGGTAACCGGCCGGTCACAGGAAATATACCAAGTCCCATCTGCCTGTAAATAAAACTTTCCGTTGTATCCTGGAAAATTAAAACTAAACTCATCCGGCTGACTGTCAGACTGGACAGGTTCATTATTTATTCCCGAAAGATAACAGGTTTCATTGGCTATATTAAAGACGTTAGTTTGACTATTCCAACTAGTACTATTCATTAGTGGTCTGTTGTCATCCGCATTTCCTTCGTCATTATAAAAAAAATAACCTGCATAGGGGCATGTAGAACTATTTAGAGGGGAGGCATTCGGATTTATCACGGTATTTTGTTCATCTGGTATATCATTTACCACCCTGGTAATTACTCCACCTGCATTTAATGACCACCCTAAACCTACCCAGCCCGGATGCTGGTCAGGCCTAAATCCTGAAGCGTGATAGCTCAGTGAGATAGGTACACTTATCTCCCTTTCTTTGAGCGTATAAAGTGGGATTTCAATTTGTGGCACACCGGTAAAGAAAGACACGGGATATTCACCATATAGTCCAAGATTTGCCGCATTCGGACTTTGCAGATTAACAGGAGGTAGCGGAATTTGCGCCTTTGCAGCAGAAAGAACAACTAAATTAACTATGATACAGGCAATGGGGTATAAAATACTTCTTTTCATGATTAAATTGGATGACAGGACAGGCCATAACTAAGCACAGGTTTTAGTGCAAAGCACATATATGATTACTACAATGGGTGGATAAGAAATGAGAATGAGGCGATCGATTCAGTCTGCCGGAACTTGGAACAGGATTTTCATAATTGCGACGGTTTAAGTTTTAGAATACTGCGTACAATTTATTAATTTAAAATCGCAAATAAAAATTTTAAATTTAAAAAAGTAAACTGAATCTCCTCATTCTCTGAACAGTTAATTTTTTATTCGAAACTTAAAGGAGGCCTTCAGCAATCCAGCGGTTAATATTACTGCGCCCATATGCTTAGTACGCTGTTGACTTTGAAAGACGGCTTGAATGGACGATATAAAATCTCAACACCTTTAGGTTAATCACATCGAGTAATAAATCTGAGAAATATAATTTAGCTTCATTCTGCAATGGCCTTTAGGTCTGCGACATTAATTGACTTCAAAAATTTCTACCAACCCGACCGGAATTGTTAAGGCCTGATCGTTTGATAACATAAAGGAACACACACCTGCTATAAAAATTTGTTGATTATCATAATAATGATGAGGTTAACGAATTATTGTAACAAAACCACTATATGTTTTACCATTCTTTTTAGAAACTATAAGGTAATAATACACACCTGAGGGAAGTTTCTTTCCATTTAAGTTGCCATTCCAGGGCGCATAATATCCGTCACTTTTAAACACTGATGTTCCATAACGATTAAACACTTTAATATGAAGATTTGGATCATCATCAAATCCTAATATCACCCAGGTATCATTGATACCGTCGTCATTCGGCGTAAAAGTATTCGGAATAAATATATTTGAACATTTATCTATTACATTGATTTGCTGCATTGCCTGGCAACCGTTACTGTCAATTACCATTAATGACACAGTTTGAGGGGTCTTCACCTCAAACCTATTGTCACCAACTGATCCATTCCAAAAATATTTGGTAAAGCCTGTTGGGGCTACGAGTGTAATGTATTGTTTTATCGTTTCGCAGATAGAAGTGTCTTTAATTGATAAAACGGGATTTGCCGAAAACTGGACATCGACACTCGTGTCTTTAACGCATCCACTGGGGGAAGTAACTTCAGCAGTATATATTCCAGAAGTATTTACAATAATTTTGTCTGTAGTTTCGCCCGTAGACCATTTTAATATTCCATTCAGATAACTTGCTATCAATGTCACACTCTGACCAACGCAAATGTTGGAGTTATCAGTTTGCTTGATATTTACAATAGGAACCGGATTAAAAGTTATTTTTGTTGGCAAGCTTATTTCCATACAATTAGCCCCAATTTTACTAGTTACCGTAACAGCATAGCTGGCAGGTATCGTAGTTACTATGCTAGTTAAATTACTATCACCCTGTATGATATTCCCATCGCGGCTCCAATTAATCCTATAATTTGAATCGGCAACTAAGTTAGTGTTCAACGTAGCTGGTTCTCCCATACAATATTCCATTTTGTCAGCAAATACAATCGGCGTAGGAAGATTGGCAAAATTGACTTGAACCTCCTGTGACGAAGTCCAACTATTTGCGCACGAGCTCACATCTACCTGGTATTTCCCGCTTTGACTAACTACGCATGAATCTGAAGTGATTCCATTAAAAGAATCGTTAAAAAACCAGCGGTAAGTGTATGATTGATCAGCTTTTACTTTCAGGGTAGTCGCTTTTTCGGCGCAAAAATTGAGTTGTTCGGGATAATTAAACGAGAAAACAGGTTGTTGAATTACACTAACCTGAACATGATTTGTTTGAACATGTGAACCACTACACAAATTTGTAAGGATAGCGTAATAGTCGCCTGTTGATGCGATCAGTAAAGTATCAGCTGTACTTCCAGCGAGTGGATTCGCATTTTTATACCATTGAACTATATTTCCCGCATATTTCGCAGTTGCCGTTACTGATGTGTTAACACAAATCTGTACTTTCTTTACCGAATCAGGTTGGTTTTTAAAACTTACAGCGTTAACGGGCGGTGAGTTAATTGAAATGTCATACTGGGGTACCAAATAATAAAGTCCATTATCTGTCGCAATCCATGCGCCATTTTCGCAAACAGGATTTATCGTTGCAGCATTTACGTAGATGTCATTAATCCTGCCATTGCCCAGTTTATCATAGTGAAAAAACGTATATTGATTTAAGTTATTCTGAAGGTTTAGAAGATCATAAACTGAATTACTAAAGTAAAGACCATTATCTGTACCAACCAGTAAATTATTTTTTATGTCACCCGGGGCAGTGATATCGGCGGGATTTCCAAAGGTGGTCAGACCTAATATAGATGTTATTTTATTTACCTTAATGCCAGACAGATATTGCCGGTGGGGTGAAGCTTCCGAATTGCTGTAATCCGCATCAGTCTGAAACAGGCCAAATTGACTTCCCCATAATATATCAAGATTACTTTCAAAGGGATAATCATAAATAAGCGGTGAAACTTTGAATATGGTATTAGTAGAATTACCATATTTATGCATACTTTGCCATACTGTATACAAAAGGATGTTACTTAAATTATTTTGTGTTACCTTATAATACACTATCGTATCGCCCGGAAAACTGTAGTTAAAAAAACCAGAATATATAGCAGTTCTATAAGTTGCCTCAAAAACTATTGCCGGGACAGGATCGGAACTTGCTGATGAAGTTTCCGCATCAATATTGTAATTAAATGTTCCCTTATTGGTTGCTACTAATAAGTTTAGATTATTATGGGCCGACAGGTTGAAGGCATTGGTTGCTATATTTGAATAATCAATACCTATTGAAGAAAGGGTATCACCAATGCCTTGATCATTACCTATAATCTTAATTTTGCCACCTTTGCATTGAATAAGCCCCGAATTTGCAGTGGCGATAAATAAAGTATCTTTGCTGCGACCGGCAATATCTACAAATTGTGAATTATTGTAACCTGCAAAAATATTTGTGTAATCGACGATAGACTTGGTAACATTATTTATTTGGAACACTTCATTATTTGCGCCTAAGACCCACACATAAGGATCATTAAAATCTTTCTTTACTTTTAGTATTTTTCTTCCGGAAAAAAAATGATCCGAAATAGTAAAATTGATATCTTGCGTAAAAGCTTTACCACCTATTAATGAAACACAAATTATTATTAATGTAATTCTGAAACGCATCGTAACAGATTAGGGACGTAAAACAAAATATTTAAAGATGCCATCTACTGTAAAAACCATAACAATATTAATTCGCCACAATCGGTAAAAACCTGCAAATAAAAGGCTTCAATTCTTTTCTTTTTAAACGTTAAATCTATACCGTTGCACACATGTAAGTCGACGCATAACGATACATCCGTAAAAAAAACGAAAACACCAAAACAAAGATTAATTTAAAATTCTTGAAATCTTCATAGCTTAATTGTGATATATTGGCAATAAATTGCCCGGTAACAGGTTGCTGAACAATATTAAAAGTTTATTCCCATTTTTCCTATTAATAAAATTATAAAGCAACAAAATATCTGGGAGCCGACAACATCTCCTATACCATGTATGCCCGAAGCTATATTAATTCATCTATGTTTGGTTAACTTGTAGAATAAGGGAGTTTTAAAAGCATTTGACAATTGAGTTTGCTTGAAAAGAAGGGATGACAACCACATCCGTTGTCCGATTTTTATAAATGAAATAGCATGTTATAACTATATAAAACAACTAATATAATTATAAATAAATTTTTTCATTTTGTTTATAATCATTAGATTAGTCAATCCAACTCATTTTAAAAATGAAGCCTAAACTACACTTGCCAAACCGAAAGGTCAAGGCCTACACGCTAACTGAAATACTAGTTGTATTGATCATTATCGGTATACTGGTGTTGCTTGCCCTGCCCAACCTTTTACCCATCGTTACCAAAGCCAAAACGGTCGAGGCTAAACTACAGTTAACTCACGTACAGGAATTGGAAAAGAATTATTTTTACGAACATTCCAAATATACGAAGGATCTTGGCGATATAGGCTTTATACAGGAGCCCCTGAGCACCGACAACAAGGATGCAAGGGCCAATTACCGCATTGAGATCACGGATGCGACCAATACGACTTTTACGGCCAAGGCGACCGCTGTGGTAGATTTTAACGGGAACGGCGTGTTTAATGTATGGGAGATCAACCAGGACAAAACGCTGACTGAAACGACCAAAGATTAAGTGTTGGTAGCTTCTGAAATTATTGTGTTGCTGGTGCTGCTGACAATCTTCCTGGAGGATACCAGTATCCGCGAAGTTCACATGGTGCTGTTTCCTTTACTGGCGGGGGCGTTGTTGATCGCAGGGTTAAAGCACGGGGCCGGTTTCCAGGCGCTGTGGGAGTCCGCCAGCGTCAATCTGCTGTTCCTGATGTTGGTTCTACTGCTGCTGACGGCATGGTTCTCTTTAAAAGAAAAACGCGTGGTCAATGTGACCTTACAACTGCTGGGATGGGGCGACATTTGGTTCCTGGTTTGTATCGCTCTTTATTTTTCGATTTTAAATTATTTATTTTTTTACATAGCGAGCCTCCTCGCAGTGGTGGTCTTATGGTCAGCCTGGAGATTTATTTCAAAAAAAAACAACCAGCATATCCCGCTCGCGGGCATGCAGGCGCTGATGCTGGCGATTTACCTTAGCTGCGATTGGTGGTTGATCCACTTTAATGCGGTCAGTGACAACTGGCTGTTACGTTTTATTTACCAATGGACCTGAACCGAGATATAACTTTATTAACCGAGAATATTCACTGGCTGAGCAAGGAACAGGCATGGCATTACCGCATTTTACCCAAAAGCCGCGGCGCGGGAGCCCTGTTCTTTTATTGTGAAGACACAGCCGACCTGGACAACCTGGGTGCTGAGCTGGAGATCATCTTCGGGCTGGAGATCCAGCTCGAAAAAATTGCTGCATCACAGGTATCCCGTCTGCTGGCCAAATATTACTTAAAACACGAAACGGCCAAAAGCTCGGCGCAGCTGAATACTACCCATAATGCAGATGACTTTTTAAACAACCTGATCCAGGAGGCCAAAAACCTCAAAAGCAGCGATATACATATAGAAAGCTATGAGCATAAATGCCGGGTAAGGGTCAGGATCGACGGGATGATGGTGGAACGTTACCTCCTTAAACGCGAAGACTACCCCGCGTTGATCAATAAGATCAAGATCAAGGCCAACCTGGATATATCGGAAAAGCGCCTGCCGCAGGATGGCCGGATCAATTTTATACACCAGGGCGAGCAATTTGATATCCGGGTCTCCGTCCTCCCTACCCTATATGGCGAAAAAGTAGTGCTCCGGCTCCTGAACAGTGATGCTACGGAGATCGACCTTAACAGCCTGGGCTTTTCGGATTTTGACCTGGAGAATTACCTACAGGGTGCCAAAATGCCCAACGGGATCCTGCTGATCAGCGGCCCGACCGGTTCCGGGAAGACGACAACGCTGTACGCGACCTTAAAGCTGCTCAATAAGGAGACCAGGAATGTATTAACTATAGAGGACCCGATCGAATATACGCTCGAAGGCATCAACCAGGTCCAGTTAAAGGAATCCATCGGCCTGGGGTTCGCTTCGGCGCTACGGACCTTTCTCCGGCAGGATCCCGATGTGATCATGGTGGGTGAGATCAGGGATACTGAAACGGCCAATATGGCGATACGGGCCGCGCTAACGGGCCACCTCGTGCTATCCACCATTCACACCAATTCCGCCTGGGGTACCGTTTCCCGCCTGATCGATATGGGCGTGCAGCCCTTCCTGGTGGCGAGTACACTGAACACGACGGTCGCGCAGCGGCTCGTCAGGCTGCTCTGCCCTTCTTGCAAGGAACAGCAGGAATTTGACCAGGGCCTATACCCAAGGCAATTTAAGCCCTACAGCAAGGTGGACAACCATTTCATCCCAAAGGGCTGCGATACCTGTCATTTTACCGGTTATAAAGGGCGCAAGGCCGTTTATGAGGTCATACCGATCGACCAGGAACTGGCCACCGAGATAAAGGCCGGCAACATGAACGTAAATGAACTGTTAAAAGAACGCGGCATACATACCCTGGCTGAAAATGCCTTTAATTTATTTAGCGACGGATTAACCTCCATCGAAGAGATCTACCCCCTATTACTTAATTATTGATGATGAATAAATTTTTTACGCTGCTTAGTCTGGTATTGCTGTTATCCTTTTTCGCAGGCCGGGCACGCGCCCAAAATAAAGACAGGACACAGCTCATCCAGCAACGACTGGAGTCGATCGTCGTAGAGGTGCCTGGTCTCGGCCAGAAAGTACAATTAATGGTGACCGGTATTTCCATACAGGACTATCTGAACGTGTTGGCCAAAACGAATAAGCTCAGCATTAGTATTGACCCTAAGCTTAATTTCCAGGTATACGATACCTTCAACGGTGTTACAGCGGAAAATATACTGGTCCTGCTGGCCCAGAAATATAACCTGGATATCACCACGGTAGGGGCGATTATTTACATCACCCCTTACCAAGATCCGGCCCAGTTTGCCAAGCCACCTGCAAAAGATATCGCTGTAAAGTTCGATCAGCAAAGCGGCAATATATCCATGATGCTGGACAACGACAGCCTTGCAGCCGTTGGTAAAAAGATCACGCAGGTTTCCGGCAATAATGTGATTATACCCAATGCTTTGCAGAACAAACTGGTATCGGCCTTTATTCAAAATGCGCCCTTTGAAACGGCGATGGAAAAACTCGCCTTTTCCAACGGCATCAAAATGGTTAGGACCAATGACAACTTTTATCTTTTCCAGCCGCTGGATGAAAACGAGGAGCTCTATGTCAACGGGGACAAGCATACCGGTGTGCGCAGGACCTTTAAAACGGAAAACCCGAACAGCCATCCTATGGGCGGTCTCTTTACCCGGATGGTTAACGGCCAGAACCTGATCTCCGCCGATGCCGCAGGGACGCCTATAGCCGACCTGGTTAAACAGGCCTCGCAGGAAATGAACATCAATTATTCCATCTATTCTGAATTAAAAGGGGCGATCAATATCCATGTACGTGATGTCAGCTATGAAGATTTTCTCAGCCTGGTTTTAAAAGGTACCGAATATACCTTTCATACGGACAATGGCGTGTACCTGATTGGCGATGCCCAGCAGGAAGGCTTGCGTACTTTCCGGGCGATCAAGCTACAGAACCGCTCGATCGACACTGTCGTTGCAATGATCCCAGCCGAATGGAAAAAAAGTGTCGAGATCAAAGAGTTCCGCGAGCAAAATACGTTAATCTTATCGGGTTCCGGCGCGAATCTTGCAGAAATGGCCGACTTCATCAAACAGCTGGACGTGCTGGTGCCATCCGTACTCGTAGAGGTTACGATGATCGATATCAATAAAAGCAGGTCGGTCTCCACGGGCATAGGAGCCGGTGTTTCCGACAGCGTGAAGACGGGCGGCACGATCCTGCCCGGCATGAACTTTACCTTTAGCTCCTCTTCGGTCAATAACGCCCTGAACGGCGTGGGAAAACTGGTCGGCGTGAACTTGGGCCATGTGGTACCCAACTTCTATGTCAGTCTGAGCGCCCTGGAAACCAATGGCAATGTCGAAGTGAGATCCGTACCAAAGCTACTGGCTTTGAACGGCCATACCGCTACCATCAGTATCGGCAACTCGGTTTATTACAAAAACTCCACGCAAAGCTTTATACCCACCAATGCCTCCTCCTCCTCAACTGTATTGACCAATGCCTATATCGAAAGTGATGCAAATATGAAAATCTCCGTTAAACCGGTCATTTCCGGCAATGACCAGATCACCTTAGGCATCAAAATTGATATTTCCGATTTCACATCGATCCCCACCGATGGCTCCCCTCCGCCGAAGTCCACCAGTAGCTATGAGACCAGTATGAGGATCAATAATGAGGATATGATCCTGCTGGGCGGAATAGAGCGGACGGAAAAGGACGACAATGTTTCCGGCTTCCCAATCCTGTCAAGAATCCCGATATTAAAATATATATTCAGTAATAAAACCAAAGCGACCAAGAAAGTGATCTCTGTTATTTATATCAGGCCGATCATTATGCGTTAACTACAAGATCATGCTGAAACCATATTACAGGATCAATGAAGCCACCGGCGTTGCCATCCATATCTCCGCTGACGGGAATGCGGAGTTGAACGCCTGCGCCGTATCAGTTGACAAAAACCAGCTGAGCATCGAAAAGAAGGTGATGGGACTGACGACTGTAACAGACCTGAAAAAACATTTTTCAGGTAATTCTGTCGCCGTTAACTTGTCCGGGAAAGGCGTATTACATAAACAAACCCCGCTTATCGAGGAGCTCAGTGAGCATAACTTTGGCCAAGTCTTTTTAAATGCCCATATCCATGATTTCTATGTCCAGCATTTCCAATCGGGAAATATATCTTTTATCAGCGTCGTACGCAGGACAGAGGCGGACAAATGGCTCCGAGCCCTGGAAACCGCCGGTTATACGCCATTAGTATTAAGCCTTGGGCCATTCGTGCTGGAGCAGGCACAGAACCAGCTCAATGTTTATGACAGCAGCCTGGTCTTTGACGGGCACAGTGTTGAACGCAACGACAGCATGGAATGGACCAGTTACCGGTATGCGGAAAATAACCATGCACCCGCTTCGTTAAAGGTCTCGCTGGAGCAGCTACATGAGAAACTTCTCCTCCCTTATGCCTCAGCTTTCCAACTGGTCATGGCAGACCGCCTGCAACCGACCGCCGCCGGCGTGCGGGAGCTCGGCCAGCGCCTGGAAACCCTGCTGGCGAAAAAAAAACTGACCGTAAACGCGGCTGCGATCCTGGTGGCTTTCTTTATTTTACTGTTGGTCAATTTTGTCCTTTTCTCCTCGCTCTATAGCGAAAATAACCAGTTAACGGACAAGGTAAGCCAATTAACTCAAAGCAGCATCAGCGTCCAGGGTGTACAGGACCAGGTCACCCAAAAAGTAGCCTTGCTGAAAGAGCTGGGATGGGATGGCGGCATCAATAAAAGCGCGCTGGTGGACCAGTTGGCGGCCCTGATGCCGGAAGACATTACCCTGGACGCGGTTTCCGTTAACCCGGTCGACCAGGAACAAAGCAGGCTACAGAAAACAGTGGCCTTTCATGATGGGCAGATTACCCTCACGGGGCATTCCGACAAGATCATCCCGCTAAACGAATGGATCGCCAGGATCAAAACGAAAGCCTGGGTGAAAAACATACAGATGGATAACTACTCCTTTAACAATGAACAAAATACAGGCCTGTTTACCGTAGTCATCAATTATTAGCATGCTGAAAAAACTACCCATTAAAAATGACTACCTACTGATCATCGGAGCCCTTCTTTTGTTCGTGATGGGCTATGAGCTAGCTTTCAAAAAAACATTTGAGGCCTGGCAGACCAATAAGGAACTAAAACAAAAACTGTCTTCGGCTCAGGGACTGGGGGGCCAGCCTGACTACCTAGAGCGTAAAAACAGCAACCTGGACAAGCTCATCAAACTATACCAAGCCGACACAACGGCCCTGCGGAATAACCTGATCAACAGCGTCACCCTATTGGCAGATCGGCAAAATGTAAAACTGGCAGAAGTGCCTGCGCAGGACGCCAGCTTTACCTCGGCGCATTTTATGATCGAAAAACTGGACTTTGAAGGTGATTACTTTTCGCTCTTAAAAATGAGCAGCCTGCTCCAAAAACAAAGTGCAATCGGCATCATCCGCTCCGAAAACTGGAAAGTAACCGGCATCAGGAACAATGGTGATAAAATAAAGAAACTGGTTTTAGAGGTCTACCTGGAAATCTCCCGGTAAACCCATATTCTCTTTTATTGCAAACTATTGCTCATCTGGAACAAAGGCAGGTACATCGAAACCAGGATGATGCCCACGATCAGGCCCAGGAAAATAATAATTAGCGGCTCCATCACACTGCTGAGCGCTGCGGTCTTGTATTCCACCTCTTCTATATACTGTTCCGAGACCTTTTCAAAAAAATAATCCAACTGGTTGGTTTCCTCGCCCACCTTGATAAGCTGTATCATCTTCGGCGGATAGATCGAAAATTGCTGCAGGCTTTCATGCAGCGACCTGCCGCTCATGATATCGTCTTCGACCTTTTGCAGCGAGGATTCGATCGGGTAATAACCGATCATCTGCCGGATCAGGGCGATGGAGCGTAAAAGCGGCAACTGGGCGTTGATCAGCAGTCGCATCGAATTACAAAAGCGGGCGAGATAGATCTTCTGGACCAGGCCACCTACGACCGGGATCCGTAATAATACCAGCGCGGCCAGCTTCCGGTATTGCTCCGTTTTACGCACGCTGAAGATCAGTATAAAAACAAGCACTACGAAGAGCATAAACCAGGGGAAGTAATCCTGCATCCCTTTGGAAATGTTGATGATCTTCGCTGTGATCCAGGGTAACTGCCCGCCAAAACGTTTAAAGACATCACCAAACATCGGCACCACGAACTTCAGCATAAAAAACACCGCGCCAAAGGAAGTGCACATGACCACCACCGGGTAAGTTAATGCCGAAACGATCTTGCGGCGCTGCTTGATTTTATTTTTGTAAAAAGTAGCCATATCCTGCAGCACCTCGATCAATTTGCCCGACTCTTCCCCGATCTGCAGGCTGAATATCTCGTACAAGGAAAACCGGCCGCTTTTTTGCAAGGCCTGCGAAAAGGTAACTCCATGCAATACGTCATTTTGTATGGACTGGTAAAGTGCCTTGTCCTTTTCATTTTTAAGATCGGCGGTGATGAGCTCAAAACTGCTCTTTAAATTCACTCCCGCCCGCAGGAGCGAACTCAGTTCCAGGTACAGCGATTCCTTCTTTTTATCATTCAGTTCCTTGCTCCCAAAACTGATATCCTTGTTGAGCAGTTCCATCAGTCCGCCACTTGTCTTTGGCGTGCCGGTTTTACCCGGGATTTTCTTTTCGTACCTATTAAGATCAATTGATGGCATTATGGTTTCTTGCTAAAAGATTTACTGAACTGTATTGTTTCTGATAATGATACGGAATATTCCCGTTTTTAAGCACGATAAAAAAACTGAGTTCGTCAATGCGGTTCTGCTCGCTGTCAGCGCTTACTTCGCTGATGGGCTGAGTTTCAAACAATGTAGTGAGGCCCCCGCTTTGTATTTTGAAGGTATCAATGACCGGACCTTTCCTGACAATAAAACCCAGCGCGAATACATAGCTTACGCTATCTGATGGACTGGAAAGCAACAGACCGTCCTGTGTTTTGCTGATCAGCGCCGCATGCGCGAAATCTTTGGCCAGTAACTGGTCGATACGTGACAAAACCGTTAAGCCATCATTTTTTTTTTGATAGCCCATGTAAGACTGGCTTACAATGGAATAGGCTGTATAAGTAATACCTATAACGATTGCAGTTATCATCATCGTGATGGTGACTTCCATGATGGTGAAGGCATTTACTTTCTTCTCAATCATTTCTATTGGGAATAATTTTGTGTGCTTCTGCCATCTTCTCACCATTGACATCATAAGCGACCAAGTCAATCTCCAAAAGGCTGCCATCTGCGTCATAGCTTTTCACTTGCTGTTCTATTCTTAAAATATCAACATTAAAAATCCGGGAGCTTACCGCATCATCCTTTTCATCATTTTGCAATGTTTCGTTTAGCAATGCTCCGGCACGAATCTCCAATTCGGAAAGCCCTGACTTCGTGACATTTGCGTAAATTATCATTGCTATGCCAAATACCACCATGATAATTATCATAGAGATTAATACTTCTATAATGGTTGAAGCCTTAACTCTTGGTCTTATCATAAACTTGCTTACAGTCATTGCAGAACTTCTTGTTTTTTTCCGGTTATCAGGCGGATTTTTTACCGTTGAATAAATCAATGTGCAACATGAATGGTATCCATCTTTTTCTTTCTATAGAATTCCAGCTTCCTCCAGAATGAGGTGGTGTCCTTCAACTTCAATACATTGTTTCTATATGTGCCGCTTTCTCTGATGTAACCATTTTCATCACATAGAAAATATTTTCCTGAACGCTGTCCTTTCTTCCAGGTGTATTGCTGGATCAGATTCCCGCTTTCATTCCAGGCCTTCCATATGCCGTCTTTCAGGCCTTCTTTAAAAACACCTTCTTCTTTTAAATTCTTGTTGGGATAATATGCTTTATACCAACCATTCAGCAGCCGTCCGCTAAAGCCGCCCTGAGTTGTGTGAATCATATTTGCGCTGTACCAGAAATAAAACCGGTCGTTGAATAACTCGGGTGCGTCGCTTACCGGCAGGATCTCTGCCTGGATATTGAGACTGTCCGCTGAAACATGCACCTTATCAAGTCCTGACGGCGGCAATTGCTGCCCAAAGCCTAATACAGGCAGTAATAATAGTATAAAAAATGCTCTTTCAATCTTACCCATGGTGAATAACTATATATTTTACTTTACCATTAAAACGTACTTTGACAGAGTCCTGCATATTTTTTAAGAGTTTAACGTTATCGCTGACCTCGCCTTCTGCCAGCATTGCACTTTTACCGTTAATTTGTAAAATAGCAATCAACTTTTTGGTTTCCGGATTGCGGATATAACCTGTATATTTTATAAAATCCCAATTGAAAACCGGCTGCGGTGCAATTGCGGACCGGAGTTCTACACGTTTTTTAATGATTTTATTGGTATCCACAGTTTTTACCAGCCCAAAGGGGTCACTGTATTTTAAATTCAAAGTGCTCGTGTCCCTTTTTACCGCATAGTCATTATAAGGCTCTTTGGTAAATGCCGCAGGCGTGTCATCACTGATATCGTCTGTCTTCACATAGGCAACGAACCTGTAAATGATCAGCCCCCAGACGACCAGTACAGCGACGCCCAGCGCATAGGTAAGCCTCTTGTTTTTCATAACTATTGCAGGACAAAACTTCTTAACACGCTTGTCGTTCCTTCGTTGCCGGCTGCGTCAACAGCGGACACCTTCCAGTAAATCTTATCCCCAGAAGCGCCAAGGGTAAAATTATAGTCCGTTGTATTTACTGATACCGGAAAGGTAGAATTATAGCTTGTAGTCGAGTCGCTCTTAAAAACATATACTTTATAGGATTTAGAACCGGACACTCCCGTCCATTGCAAATTCACCGGTGAACTGACCGTTATACTATTTGCCGGTGACGACAATACCACCTGCGCCGGGGGAATATTATCAAAGGTCACCGTGTTCGACAAGGACCATACGGAATAAGCTGTATCATTCTCAGCCCTTACCCGCCATTGGTAAGTTTGGTTTTTAGGAAAAGTGAAGTTTAGTTGCTGCGTTGCGATCACCTTGTTGTAGACTAATTTGGTGGTATCTGTGAAACTATTGGTATCGACCTGCAACTGGTATTTGGTCGCGCCGTATAAAGCTCCCCAGGACAATGCCACCGTAGTTTGATTAGTCAGGTAATTATTGGCTGGTGAAGTTAGTAGAACTGCTTGTTGTTTGATAGAGGAAGCGGCTACGGTTAATGTCCTTGGATTAGCGTATGCTGTTTGTGAACTCCCGTTCTCTGCCATAACCCGCCACTGGTAACTGCCCGGATTAAGGTTAGCCGTAAATTTATTGGTAGAAACAATCGTATCCAGTACCAACCCACCCGGCGAAGCAAAAGTCCGGCTAACCACCTGTAAGTGATAAGATATTGCATGATCTACCGCGTCCCACCAGAAATTGATTGCATAGCTGGGACTGATATACTGATCGGTTGGTGCTTCCAGCTGTAAATTGCTTTTGCTGATCGAAGGTTCAATAATATCCTGGCACGAATACAATACCTGCATGATACTTATAGTAAGAAAAAGATAAAGAGTAGGTTTAAATTTCATTATGACTAAATTATAAATTAGTCTTGTGTTTTTTTAATTAAATGTTAAAATGGACTAAATTTTCACTTTATTCATTGAATACAAAGATGACGTTAGCTTGTTCCAAGCTATTCCGGTTTGCTTATACTTGCAACTGTAGTCTATTTTACAATACGTGAATTTAGTCATATTAATTATGGCTGGTCAACATGTGTCCAACCGAAATTTATCCTAAACGGTCAACATAATGTATATCCACTATGGTAGTTCCGAAAAAGTTATATTCTTTGTTAATTGCAAAACGTAATTGCATATTAAAGCTAAAAACTAATTTACTGACAGAATGATAGTAAAAACTACAACTACCTTATCGTTATGTCTATAACTATATAAGAAAAATTATTGTAAAAAAAATATTCCGCTACTTTCCTCTGTGAGCTCCTCCAATAAAAATACACAACACTACAAAAACCATTATTATCGCAAATATCACATAAGACCAACCATTTGCAAAGTTTAGTGTATAACGGTTTGCAACGGGATCATAAACAAAAATTTTTTTTGTCGTCCGGTCAAAGTAAAACAAAAATTTATAGTATTTATCTTCGTTTTCACGTGCCATTATTTATTGAAATTTAAAAACATAATGATCAGCATTAATTTTATTAATGGTTATTGAATGCTAATATATCCATGATAAACGTAAGTTTAAAAGCTCATATTGCAAAATATTCTTTTAACAAATTCCAATCACTTTCTTCTAAAGCCGCTTTACGTATAATTGCGAGTTTCACTCCCTTATGATATATTGTCATTATATTTTTTTTTAGTGACATGCTTATTTCCTTTCTTAAATACACTTTAGATGGGCGGGAAAATAATAATTTGTTGATGTAATCTATTGAAAGTTGTTCTTCGTCAAGCTTTATGAAATGAGGTTCAAGTTTATTCAAATAAATCACAATAATGCTTCCGAAACCTACAAGTGTAGTACTTATTTGAAGTTCCGAAGCTACAGCCAAGTTCGATTTAAGGAAAATCAATACCGTTGTTATTGCCCCTAACCCAAAAAGATAATATAGACTTTTAGTTAAATAATAACTTCGGAATATGATTGTCGTGTGTCCTATGTTTTTCATAATTGATTTGGTGGTATTATGATATGTATTGGTGGCAGCGGTTTTGGTTTCGGTTTTGGTGCTGGTTTTGGCTTCGGTGTTGGTTTTGGAGCCGGCTTCGGTGCAGGCGTTGGCGCAGGTTTTGGTGCTGGCGCAGGTGTAGGCGCTGGTGCAGGCGCTGGTGCAGGTGCAGGTGCTGGTGCTGGTGCTGGTGCTGGTACATCTGGTTTTTTAGTTTCATCTTTGGGGGTGCTGACAACCTGCCCGTAGCTATATTCACCAATATCGATAAAACCCGCGGCAAAGTCTAATAAACCTTTTCCAGTAAATACATCGACCCCAATATTAATAGTTGAACCAATAAATTGTCCATCATCGTTTTGATTACCATGATCTTCATCATAGACATGACCTACGGCTTCAGGAAGCGAGCCTGGGATTTCGACTTTTTCATCTTGAAAACTGTTAAGGAAATTAGCGAGCCCCAATCCAAATGTCGTAACGCCGTAAGCTGAAAGCGCAACTCCTCCAACAATCGCAACTCCGGTTGGAGCACCTGCTGTTGCAATAGTGATACCACCTGCAAATGCTACTCCACCGCCAAACATTCCACCGAGTCCATTGAACATTTGACCCAATCTTGGCCATTCACCATCTGGATCAAAAAAGACAATGGGTGAATTAAATGCATATGCATAAGGTGAATATCTTCTGAATTTTTCTCCTTCCGGATCGTAAACTGTCCAACGTCCTATCACCGGATCATAGAACCGTGCACCATAATCGTATAGGTTCAGGTCTGCCTGAAATTCCTTTTTATTGTAGAGATAGTTATTGGGCGGAAAACCTATCGAATGATTTATGTCTAAACCAAAAGGATAATAATCATCCGACTGAATCATATTTGCGGCACCGGTTGATTTGGTGTCAAAGGTCAACCGGACGTTGCCCAAGTGATCCACAAGGTCATATTCATAGTTATAACTAGTACCTGTTGTTGGCGGGACAGCCCTGCCTTCATCCGTTTGAATAAAGGTCAGAGCGCCATTATCATATTCTATGCCGTCAATATAATCCGTAGTGGTAGTAACCCCCTGCGGACTGGATACCTTGCGCAGCTTTCTGCCGCTGGCATCATAGATGATCGTCACCGTACCACCGGAAAAACTGCTTACCTGTGGAAGGTTTAGGATATTTGTCGTTGTAACCGTTCTTCCACGAAAGTTATCTTGGATCACATTTCCGTTGGGATCGTAGCCGTAAGTGAAAGTGCCATACTTGTAACCATGTACGCTTGCATCAGCATTGACATCCT
Organism: Mucilaginibacter mallensis; assembly: GCF_900105165.1. Taxonomy (NCBI): domain Bacteria; kingdom Pseudomonadati; phylum Bacteroidota; class Sphingobacteriia; order Sphingobacteriales; family Sphingobacteriaceae; genus Mucilaginibacter; species Mucilaginibacter mallensis. The sequence continues at coordinate 5,704,860 of NZ_LT629740.1, read as the reverse complement.
GCACAGATTGCAGTTGATTGGTGGGAAGTCCTCCTACTAGATAATTATAGTTTAACTGATCAATGATTGCGCCTGCCCAACTGCGCTGCAGGTTGCTGATGTTGCCGTTCTGATCATAAATGATCCCCTGCTCGCTATAACCATTGGAGCCAATGCCACTCGTCAGTCGATTCAAATTGTCGTACAGGTAGGCATAATATTGTTGCTGACCACCATTCGATGTCCACAACTGTGTAGCGACATTACCATTATATTGCGGAGCAAAACTGGTAACTAGGGTGGGATTAATGGTATTGTTATTATACTGCAGCTTTTCTGAGAATAAAGCCGCGCTGTTATTAATAAGCCAGCCGCGTTCATTGTAACCATAAGTCACCGTCTGGAAAGGATTTCCCGTGCCTACCGTATGCAGCTGTTTGGTAACAAGTAATCCAAGCTCGTTATATATACCCTTCGATAGTTGTACATTCACATCAGGAGTATTGCCGCCGTTTTGGATTTGTTCCGATGCGGTTTGTTCCCTTCCCTCTTGGTCATAGGTATAGGCAGTCGTTATCGTATTAACTGGAGTGGCACCGCCAGCTGTATTATAAAAATAACGGGTAACAGTATTAACCTCGTTGGCAAAGTCCAGCCCATAAACAATATCATCATAATTAAAAGTAGATACAGCGCCTCCCTGGTAATGCTGTTTGACGGTTTCGATGTTCCTGCCCAAGTCGTCATAATAATTGACTGTCCAGAGCATCGCGCCGGCGTTGGCATTATCCAGTACCGCCGTTTTTGTAGCCGTCAAAAGACTATTAGTCATAAGAGATGGAGTAGTTTTGTGTTGCGTCGGGATACCCGGAGCGGTATAGTCATCGTAATAACTAATGCTTAATATCTGGTCAAGTGTCTGGGGATAGCTACTGATCGTATAACCTGTGGTCGTATTGGATGGAGTTCGGACATCCCATTGCGGCGCACCGTAGACAGCTATCCGCAATGCTGTCGGTGAAATAACTGTATTGTTATTGCTCCATAGTCCCGTCATGATTACTCTTCCTAAAGCGTCATACTTGGTGATCAGCCATTGATTCTTTGCGTAAAGATTAGGGTCCTGACTCGCCACAACCTGATCGGCTTTATTGTAAACCATGTATTCCCATCCCTTGCCCGGAACAGCTTTGGCCGTCATCCGGTTGCGCTCATCATACTGGTACTGGTAGCACAAGTTGTTTAGCGTGGTCTGGCTGATTGCCATGGTCGCATCTCCACCTGCCATTGGCGGTAATACGAAAGCGAGATTCCCGTTGATGTCATAAACATAATAGGTCGACAAAACTTCTACTGACCCTGATTTCAGGTTATAAGCACGTTTGAGTACGATATGGCCAACTATATCTTTATATTCCTCGGTTGTCCCCGCCCGGCCCATAGCTGTCGTATAATTTTCATCTTCGGTAACATTTACGGTTAACTGGCCGGCATTATAAGTAGCGGTATTATTCGCGCGGCCCAGTGTCCGTGAGCCATCACTGTTGATTGTCGCTGTATACAACGCTACCTGCATACTGGTAGAGGGACTTGAGCTCCAAGAAGTCGCATTGTTAAATGCGTAAATGGGTCTGACCGTATGATTGCCGCTAATTTGCCAGTCCGCGCCATCGGCGCCCTGGTTTGTTATCCGGTTTAGTGGTGAATTTTCATAAACAGTTTGTGCATAGGGGTAGGTAGTATTCACATGATCTGTGGAATTAACCTGGTAAAAAGCATATTGATCCCCGCTGGTATAACCGTTGCTGCCACTCAACGCACTGTAGCGGTAACCGCCGGCTGTGCCAGTAGACGTACTGTAAGGATTGTATTTATATACCTCTCTTCCCAACTGATCATAGGCTATAGGCTGAACTATATCCTTTCCTGTACCTGAAGCGCCCTGTATAACTTTCTGCATCGGCCTTCCCAATCCGTCAAAGTAAGTGTAACCAATATCTACCTGGCCGATGGAAAGACCCGTAAGACCGGCTATCGTAGTAATGTTTGGTGTTCGAACATTAGTTTCTTCCACATAGTTATAATCCAGGTTATTGGGGTTATAGGCTACCGCATAACTTGTCGTGGCCGAGCTTCCGTTACACCCGGTCGCAATAACACTAACTGTAGCAATTCCGCTAAATGACGTATTCCATGTCACCGTTCCCGTAGTACTGTTCCCGCTGATCGTACCCGCACCTGCTGGGCTTAGCGCCCAGGAATAACCTGTAGAATTTGAAGCTGATGCAGTATAGGTACCACTCGTAGTCCCAGCGCTCACACTGCCGGGACCTGTGATTGTGCCAAGATTACTAACCCCTTGTGATGCGGTAATCGTAACTGCAGCCAGTTGAGCGCCTGAACAAGTGTTATGTATTACCGCAAAATAACTGCCGGGTTGGGTGACCACATATGTCTGTACATTTGTGTTATTTTGTGGTGCGCCATTGTAAAACCATTGGTACGTATAATCTGTTCCGGCTACCGTTGGTTGCACCGTTAAATTTATTGATCCACCTCCGCATGGCAATGCTGTTCCGTTAGGTGTGGTTATTGTTCCACCTGCTGCCGTTGTTTCATAGTTGATTGTAGTGGTTGCTACCGTAGTTGGTGTCGTGCAGGCAGCCGAAGTTGCGGTCACCGAATAAGCTCCTCCTATATAATCAGGAACATTGCTCCATGTCAGTGCAGAGCCTGTGCCAGTAAGGGTTCCCTCAAATTGGGCACCGTTCCCATTAAGTGTATAAGTTATACCGGATTGAGATCCGGACATGGTTATGGTTACAGTGTTGCTGCAAACGTATCCATTGGGTGTTAACGTATAATGCGTAAAGTTACAGTTCTGACCAAAAGATCTGGTATAGGATCCCAGTAATAAGATTAACGCGATAACAAATAAAGATTGTTTATAAGGTTTCATCAGGTTCTTTTTTTATTGTGATCTGCAATTAGTTTAATACAAGGGTGGATGGTGCCGAGGTAGTCCCAGTCGGCGCCGGATAGGTTGCCGAGTAGCAGGTGATCGTGAACCTATAGGTATGACCATTCCGAGGCAGTGTAATCTGCACTGGTGAACTGCACCCGTTGTTGCCCTGATTGGTTACGTTCGTAGTCATGTCCGTATATGTCAGTTGTGTTCCGGTGCATCCGCTTACAGGTGTAAAGTTTATGGTCACCACTCCTGCAGATTCCGATATTCCTGTAATTACCGGCTGGTTAGTCACCGCCGCATAGTTATAGGCATATGCCTTGACGATGCTACCCGTTTGATCAGAGATCGCATTCAATCTTTCAAAGTTATCATAGCTATAATAAGTGAACTGCGATTTTGCATTTGCCGAGCCTTTTAAACCAACCAGGGGTTCATAAACATAACTCGTCATTTGAGCACTCTGGGGATATAGTCTCAATTCATCGATTGCCCCGTTGCCGTTGATGCTTACAGCAGACACACCGGTAACCACATGCTGAAAATAGGTCCATACCGGACTGGCCAGCGACGGGATACTCGTTCCCTGGCTCACCGACTGCGATCCGGAAACCGTGTAAGAACCGTTCTTACTCCAGTAACTTACGATGTATGTCTGCGCAGGATTAAGTACGCCAGAGACTAGCGGCGCTCCACTAACCGATGCGGTTAGGTTATAGTAATAATGCCCTGCTGCCGCACTCCCACTTATAATACTGCCAGATGTGATACCAGTCCAGTTTCCCGAAGGCGCAACTATATCACCTGCGACTGCATATTCGAAAGAATTATAAGCGATGTCGTTAAATCCACTTGAGGTATAATATTGGTAGGTCGGATAGGATACATTGGCGGTAAATCCATAGTAGTTTTGGAATCCTGCCATTGTATACACGGTGAAGGACAGTGTGTATGTACCGGGAGGCACATTGGCGATGGAAGCAGAAGCGGCCGTAGAACCACAGGAGCTTGTTCCGCCGGGAGTTGAAGTACATAAGTTAACCTCTGTAAAATAATGCCCGTTGGTTAATATGCATCCTATGGTCGATGAGTTATTACCAGATAGGCCGTTGTTACTGTAGGCAACTGACACGTTTACGCTCCCAGTTCGCTGAACGATTATCGTATTGGAAACAGAGCCGTTTATTGAACCTGGAACAAAGGCGGTATAACTCGATGTCGTTGCCGGATTCGAGCCGGAAATATTCGAATAGATGTTATTGGCATTTTGCACCGTGGCAACGGGTTTGCTGCCATTATAGTCCCATACATAACCCGTCACGCGACCAGCATTGTCCAAAGTTGAGGAAACATTGCCAAAACTGTCATAGAACAGGCTTTGCTTTAAAATGTAATGGCCGTCCAGGTTTAATTGCCCGGGTGTAAGTACCCCGGAATAGGTTGATGGTGTTTTAGCACTAAATGCATTTGTACCTGTAGCCTCAAAGTTATAGGCCGCGTCGTTATACAACTTTCCGCTACCATAGGATTGGTATGTATGTACTTCCCCACCGGTGACATATTCCGTTCCTCCGGTTGTCACCGTCTGTATTTTTTCTATAACCACATTGTTCATATTCTGCGTCACCATCATACTGTATGGGTTCGTGTTGCTACTGGTCGCAAAATTATAGGGATACAAATACCTGGTCTTTTCTACATTACCGTCGCTGTTTGTAATATCCTGCTCTATCAGGTTTTGGTACTGATCATAGGTGTTGTTCTTAGTAGTAGCCAAGAAATTATTGGCTCCGGTAAGGTTAAGGTCAAAGCTGGTTGTTGCTTCTGAAATCGGAACGAACGGATAATAATATAATTGATAAGACGTGCGGGATATAGCCCCCACATTATTAGTCGAGCAAATAGTAAGTTGTGACGAGGCGACCGCATTGGCGGTGTAAGTTGGTGCAGGACTGGTGGCATTGGTTACCGTATTTGAGTAATTGATTGCATCGGACAAAACAGGATGCCCTGCTTGATTATAACTCGTTTTGTTCAGCAGCTTACCTCGTTCGTAAGCCAACGAGGTACTATAGAAATAATCTATTCCATTTTTATTAATATTACTTAATGGTGCAATATCCTGATACCCATTGTCATCATTGGTAAAATTATATATAGTGTAACTACCGTCAGAAAGCACCTCCGCTACATTGGTGTAACCTATATGTGTTCCGGTGCTACTTGCTGTTAATGGAAATACTGGACTAGATGAATAAGATTGGTAGGTGAAGGAATGGCTGCTTAAATCTGTTCCGCTAATCGTGAAATTATAGAGTGGTTGGCTGTCCAGGATACCACTTGACGGTAATGAGGACAGTTGTGCTGTAGGCGTATAACCATTTACGTAATAATACTTTTTGGTTAGGCTATTTCCGTTGTTATCTATGCTTGTTATATGGTTGATCCGCAATCCGCCAGTAACGCCCGTGACTGCCGCCGGGGCCACCCCGCTGCTGCGATTAATGGCCTGGCTGTACGTGTTGGGCTCATAGTAAAAATTGGCGGCACCACCTGTGGGATAAGTTAACGAGGTCAGTATTTCCGCCTGGGTCTGAACTCCTGTAGGGTCTGGAGCGCGTATCGCGGTATTGGTGACTGCAAAAGTTGTAGTGTTACCATTATTAAATCCCCAGGAATCCGTATTACTGGCTAAATATCCAGCTAACGCTAAAGGGTTATATGTAAAGTTGTAATTCTGAACAGCCAACGAGTTTCTATCATTAATGCTAATAGCATTTAAATGCAGTCTTTTGGTAGGGTCATTATTATAACTGAAGTTCGCCGATCTCTCCACAACTCCACTAGATGAATTTACAATATTAAACCCGTCACATTTCAACCAGATACAACGGCTGGCGTAACCTATATTAGGATCTTCAGCTGGCAAAGTATTGGTTCCGAAATAAGGAATAATAGTTGACGTCATAATTGTATTGTCAGCTAAATATGGACTTGGAAAATCACTTGGGGGAGGGTTGATGCTATAACCCGCGCTTTGGTATACCTGGGCATAGGGGTTGGCTGATGAACCAAATGGCGAGGTGTAAGCAGCAGTTGCATATTTCAATTCCGCAGTCGCTGATTTCTTAAAATCAATCTCTAGGTCTTCTGTCGGCATGGTTATCTTTGTCAGATAGACCGGAAAAATTAAGCTGCCAGAAAAACCTGAGGAGCCTGGATTACCGCCGGAACAAGACATCGACGGCGTACCAAAGCTTCCCGGGCTAGTTCCCTGGCCCTGGTTTGCACTATAGCTGAATCCGATAGTGCTTTCCAGCGGACCCCGTTCATAAGAAAGATTAATCGTTTCAGATTGATCCGCAGAAATAATCTTGGTCAGATACCAGGAAGTGGCAGTAAGGGAACTTGTTCTTACTCCGTTAGGGATCATAACATCGGTAAATTCGATTCCTGTGTTATAGGTATCATTGCTGCCAAAAATATATTGATTACCAGCCTCATCAGTGATCGTAAATCTCATAAAGGTCTTAGACATCTCGCCACTACCTCCCAGATCAGTATTGTAGATATAGGGATAAGCCAAATCTGCTGCCTGGAATGATACCTTAAGGTTTTTATCGCACTGAACTTGCCAATTGCCATTTTGGTCTAAAAAGAACTTCCCTGAATAACCGAGGAAGTTAAAATCAAATTCATCCGGCTGTTCATCCGCGTCTATCCCTTCACTATGATTGGTACCATAATAAAGTACGGCAGTATTGACAGCCGCAGCTGTGGCCCAATTCGCCGCTGATATGTTACCGTGTGTATAGTAATAACCCATGGCGCCTTCGCTGGATCTGTTATACTCATCAATCAGACCGTTGGGCTTTCGCGTTATTAATCCGCCAGCCTGAAGACTCCAGCCATTACCAACCCATCCTGGGTGAACTTCCGGCCGGAGACCCGAAGCGTTATAACTCATCGAAATTGGCATGTTGATCTTATTCCCTTTGACTGTGTAAAGAGGTACACTGATATTGGGAATACCCGTAAAATAGGACACTGGCAGCTCCGTATACAGGCCCAAACTAGACGCATTGGGGCTCGGGATAGCCACTGACCACCCCTGCCATTGCTGAGCGCACAAATTATTTACGCTACCTGCCGTTAGAACAAAAAACAATGCTATTCTCTTTAGCGAATTCATAAAAATATTGAGTAAAATAGTGTAAAATCCTTTTTTGGGACAAAGGCATGCCACACATGCCGGGTAAAGCATAGTAATAAATACGCAGTAATATACGGCGGTATATAATTACAGGCTAATCTGAAATTAGGAAAATCTTCATGACATTAATTGTGATATAGGTTTAAAAATGATTGGTTTATTTATAAGAGGTTGCTGAACAATATTAAAAGTTTATTTACACATTTCCAATTTATTATAAAAAATAAATAAACATATTCTCAGTTAAATAATTCATAAATCTCTCACTTCAGCCCCCTTTAACCTGGGTACTACTTTCACCCCCAGAACCGATGGCGCGAAATCGATAGGCATTAACATCACAATGAGTTGAACGAGGTTGAGAGTTTAGATGTTTATGATAAGTTTCCCTCAATGTGTTTGTTGGACATGTAAAAAAAAATCTCAATATTTATCATCTGAAACCTTTGTACGTCTCATGCATAGTTATAATAAATCGTCAATTCAATTTGCAATAAATTGCTTTTTATTTTATTCACACAATGATTAAATCCTCAGCTTTATATATTGTCATCATATTTGCTTTGGTTATCGGTGTTATTTGTTCATCGCTAATTGTGACGGGTTATTTCTATAGACTTCAATATCAAAAAGCAAATAGGCGCAGTCAGTTGAATAATAATCTAGCATCCGCCACAAATATAATTTTGGCCAGCGATGATACCAGTTATGCGAATCAAAAGTCGTTTAGTCTCTATAACTTAGAAAATGACTCTGTTTCTACCCAAAGAATCTTTTGGGGCCTTTATGATATAGGTATCGCAAAAGCTTTTATTCAGCACGACACGTTATATAATATTTTCAGCATTGCGAATTTGATTGATTCAACAAAATGGGCGGCGCTATATTTTTCAGATAATAATGGCTCGCTTGGAATTAGCGGAAATTCGATGATCCGCGGAAATATATTCATCCCGGCGGGAGGTGTCAAACCAGCCTATGTCGACGGAAAATTTTACAACGGCGATAAAAGAATTGTCATAGGTAATAAAAATCAAAGTAGTCCTACTCTACCAATATTGGCAGATGGTAGATTGCACCATTTAATCGCGCTATATCAATCTCAGCTTGGTGCTGAAGATTATACCACAAAAAATGATTCAATTGTAAATTCTTTTAATAATCAAACTCAATTCATCAATTTAGGAAAAAAGATTGCAATATTTCAAAAGCTATATTTTAAGGGAAATATTATCATACATTCCGACACAACTATCACTATAGATAGCACTACACGAATGGATAATGTAATGGTATTTGCGAAATCTATTATTATTCGAGACGGCTTTCGCGGTAAAGCTCAGTTTTTCGCTCAAGACTCTTTAAGTGTCGGCAAAAACTGTCAACTTAATTATCCATCTTGTTTGGGAATATTAAGAAAAAAGTCGCCCCTGGTTAAAAAAAATGCTTTTTTGAAGATTGGACCAAATGCCAAAATTAGTGGTGCCGTTATTTTTTTTGAAGAAAAAGATTACCAGGAATCAATAAGCGCGAACTTGGCTACCATTGGAAAAAATTCTATTATAAACGGTCAAATATATTCAAACGATCAGATCCTTTTTCAAGACTCGGTTCGGGTAAATGGAAGCATTTTTGCAACCCGATTTTTATATCAAAGTTCCTATTCAGCTTACACCAATTATTTAGTAAATATTAAAATAGATGAAAGATCATTATCACGTTACTATCTAACAAGCACGCTTTTTCCTGTGGCAAAAAACAAAGAAAGAGTTCTTGAATGGCTTGAAAGTAACTAATCACGATACTAATGATGCCCACGAACCCTTAGTTCAATTGCAAAAAATATTTTGTATTAGCAAGTTCGATCATCCCGGCCTGATTGCTAAAGTTCTCTTTCACATTACAAATATTGATTTCCCGCTTAAACGCTACTAGCATATATCTTATTTAGAATGGCTTCTCTCATTTTGTCTAAACTTAGTGGACTTAGGCCCTGTCGGCGGAAAGTAAGCCAACGAATTAACTGTTTTCATCATGATTAAATAATTGATTTTAGCTTATTGCATGATAAGATTCAGGTGTTTTCAACTAGTGCCGCTGTCAGCTAAGTGACTGAATTATTAGTTTTTAGTTTATTTGATTAAAGATAAAGTAGAAAGGTATTTTATCATCCATGACCTTGTTTGCGCAGGTCCCCGGAGCAGACCCGGCTTAAGCGCTGTCCTCAAAAAATATCGCCGAGGGGAACTGGACCGTGCAACGTTGCAATTATTGTAGCGATTCCTGCCTATAATAAAACGGACCAACGTACCGCTGACAGCAACATTAGAGAATCCTACTTCAGATAAATATCTGAAACGAACATTTTTTGGCTTAACAATCGAAAGAATTAATGCTGGATTTTTTGTTAAAAGCTCATACGCCGTGAAAAAATTTATGAAGTAAAGCAACCTTGTTCTTGACTTGCGACTTCTCGTATATGTTCTGGATGTGATTCTCGACTGTTTTCCCCGCTATAAAAAGCTTTTCAGAAATCTCCTTATAGGATAAGCCCTGCCTGACCAGTAACACTATTTCGATTTCACGGCCAGTGAGCCGATAATACCGACACGTCTGCTCGAAGACTACCGTTTCCGAATTTTTATTGGCCAGTTCTATCAGGCGTTGATATTCCTTCCTTGCTGACTTAATTGATTTCCAGATAAAAAGAAAAGTAATTCCGATGATGCCCGTATTCGTGCATAACACTTCAATCAGCTGGCTGCTTTCGACTGCCCCGAAAAAGGCTAATGATGCCCATGGCGTGATAGCGCAGTACATTGTAATTTCTTCCAGATATTTATGGCGATTCCTTTCTTTCCTGTGCTTTTTCCTGATTGCCTGAAGCATCACCCAAAGCAATACCATGGCATATATAAATGGCACCACCATTCCATACTTAATATCCCGGTTCAGATTGCCGTTAATCGTATAAATCACCACAAAAAAGAGCAGGTACGGCAGGATCAGGAAGAGCGGCACGCCAAAGTAAGCGTGCCAGCGAAGAGGTGGCAAATCGCAGGCTTTATAAAAATAAAAAGGAAAATAAGAAGCCGTCAGGAAGCCGCTTCCGTAAGCGATCATCATCTGGGTGGAGATAGGGATGCCGATCTTGGGGTCGGGAAAAAGGCCGCCGGTAATATTGTAAACCAACATCAGCGTTAGCAAAATGAGGTATAATAACCGGTTCAGATCCTGCGTGTATATTATGGAGATGTTGACCACCCTGTTTCGGGCCAAATTGACCCAGGGGTTAGCTGACTTTTGGGTTGCAGCAAATGCTATAAAAGCATGTACAAAAATAGTTATTTAAAAGGTAATTTCATTAATGGCTGTTTTCTGGTTCAACATTACGTTTTCTTCTCATAGATTCTCCCTTTAACTCGATGCGGTGTGCATCATGAACGATCCGGTCAAGGATCGCATCAGCAACCGTTTTTTCACCGATCACTTCAAACCATTTGCTCACTGGCAACTGCGAAGTGATGATCAGCGAGGTCTTACCGTGCCTGTCCTCAATGATCTCCATTAGCGCAGCCCTGCTTTGTGCATCAAAAGGCTGGATACCAAAGTCGTCGAGTATGAGCAATTGCTGTCTTTCGATCTTAGCCAGCTCTTTCATGTAGGAGCCGTCCGCCTTGGCCATCTTCAGTTTAGCGAACAGTTTGGGTGTACTGGTGTACAATACCCGGTAGCCCAATACACAGGCCTGGTAGCCCACAGCAGAAGCAATATAGCTTTTACCGATACCGGTACTGCCGGTGATCAGCAGGTTCTCGAAGCGGTCAACAAACGTACAATCTGCCAGGCGCATGATCTGGTTGCGGTCGATACTTCGGTCGGCATGATAATGAACATCTTCAATTGAAGCTTTATAGCGGAACCGGGCATATAGGATCGTGCGTTCGATACGCCTGTTCTGCCGGTCGTCCCATTCTGCATCTACCAGGTGGGCCAGTAGTTCATCTGCCGTGTAATCGTTTGTTTTACCGGTTTCCATACTGCTTTTAAAGGCATGGAACATGCCGAAGAACTTCATCTTCCGCAGTTTGTCTAAGGTGCTTGTGTTCATGTTATTGTTGTTTTAAATGGTTATTTGTAATAGTCTTTTCCCCGGATATTACCATGATCAGGCATGGGTAGCTCATCGGCAAATATGCTTTCCTCATAGTTGTCCATCTTGTTTTCCAATATGGTTTGTATCGTTTTATAGCTATAAAGGCCATAACTGAGCCCTCGCTGACAGGCCATTATTAACCGGTCATTCCCTGCTTTTTTTGCAAAGCCAAGTACCCCCAGGCAGGATTTGTAAGCCTGTTCGGGGTGTTGTTTACGCTCCAGTATCTGAAGGATATATAGCCTGACATCCTCATGAATGGAGGCCGCCCAATTGAGGAACATATCTGGTGTCCAGTCACTTTTAAAGCGGTGAGCGCTGGCCATGTGTTCTTTGTCAGTAGTATAACCATAGGGGTTCTTTTCGCGCGGGTGCAAAGCGATACGCTCATAATTGGAGTAGATCTCTACAATAGTGCGGGAGTATAATAGCTTAACCCGCTTGCCGATGAAGCGATAAGGCACACTGTAATAGTGTTTATCAGGGCCGAGATTGACATGGCCATTCTTGATCACCCTGGCATAAAAGTGTTTTTTGAACTGGTAACGCAGGACAGGTAGCGGTGCCAGGGCCCCACGCTCGATCTCTTCAAACTGTAGTATCCTGCTATAATTGCGACCCTTAAGCAACTGGCTGTTATGGACTTCCAGGGCCTGCCAGATCGCTGTATTGAGTTCTGTTAAAGAATGGTAGACATGCTTGTTTAAAGGGGCGTATACCTTGGTATAAATGATCTTAACGGCACCTTCTACTAATGCCTTGTCACGCGGGCGGTACGCCCGCGCTGGTAGAATGGTAGTCCCATAATGGTCGGCGAAGTCTTCAAATGTTTCGTTAAGGGTTGGTTCATAGCGGCTGCTTTTGGTTACAGCCGCCTTCAGGTTATCCGGTACAATGGCGGCAGGAACGCCGCCGATAAAGTGCAGGGTATTCTCGCAGGCTGCGATAAAGTCTTCCTTTTGCTGGCTCATAACAGCCTCTACATAGGTGAGCTGACTGGCCCCAAGGATTGCTACAAAGACTTCTACTTCAATGACTTCACCGGTTTCCTTGTCCGTATAGCTCATCTTTTCACCCGCAAAATCAACGTATAGCTTGTCTCCGGCCTTGTGATCCATGTGCATGGTCGGGTTGACCCTGGTCTTCCATTGGTTGTAATACGTGCAAAACTGGGTGTACTTATAGCCGTCAGGAAACTCTTTGATATAGGCTTCCCACAGGAGTTGCCGGTTCATACCGGTCTTTTTGAGCTCTTTATCGACGTGCGGAAAGCAGCGCAGCATGGATTGCATACGGCTGCTTGGCTGGTTGTTTTCCCTGGTCTTGCCGAAAATATCTTCCAGTTCCTTATCATTCAGGCTATTAACTTCTTCAAAGGTAAAGCCGCTCTTCTTAAGGACGGCCAGGTACTTTCTTACGGTATTCCGGGATGAATCAATCTGGGCAGCTATAAATCGCGTGCTGCGACCCTGGCTGTTCATCCTTAAAATCTTTCTAATCTTACTCATGCTGATTGTCAAATTGGCCATCTTAGAACGGGTCTTTTGCCCTCAAAAGATGGTTGCTTCTACAGCATTTGCTACGAGTTTTGGTGGGTCAGTTTGCCCCGAAATACCATGGTCAGTTTGCCCCGAAACAGTGGGTCAGCTTGCGCCGAAATGGTGTGGTCTCATTCATCATAATCTCCACAGTTGATGGCCGAAAGTCTGAATGGTCTTTAAAACCTTAGCGCGGTTGCCTGGCGCGGTAATCCGGCCTGCGGCTTCGGTGCGGAAAAAAGATAAATTTCGGTACATCGTTTTACCCTGGGCCGGTAACCGAACTATTGGCGCTGTTGTGAATGAACTATGCAGGAAAGCGATATCGTCAAGAAATTGCGTTTTCAAACCAATCAATTGAGAATTGAAAAGAAGTGCCTCTGCGGATTTGGGTGGCCGTCCCTGGTGAATATAATTTTCCGTTTGTTCAAAATCCAGGTCCGACAGATATTCCCTTATTTCAGGTTTGGAACTTTCTTGGAGAAAATCCCTGATATCAGGATTTTGAAAGGGTAATACTAGGATCATGGGACTTAAAAATGGCTCTATCTCATGAACTGGTTTTATCAGCCCCTCATCAAAACAGGTTTCCGCAAAAAAGTCGATCTTATCCGCCTGCTCCACAATTTGCTGCTGCCTGGTAAAGGCCTTGGGGTCGGTAAAACCTTGCTTGGCAGCCTCGGCATGTGAAATTACTTGTTTTTCAGTAACAGCGTCCCCCTTATCCCCGTTCACATATTCAAAATTGCCTGTGACGGCGCTTGCAATACGATAGTTTGATTGTGCAGGTACGAAAAATGGAAAATCATAGAATCCTTTCCAGCCAATCGCTGCCTCCGGCGCTAAAGCCTGATACTGGATACCCATCAGGTCGAACAGTTCTTCTTGTTTTTCATACAGCAATTTCATAAAGTGGCCGGTATCATTAACCTGGTTAGGTAACACCGGCAAGCTGTCTTTACTATCATTAAAACAATAATAGAAACGCAGGCCGGTATGTGAAGCGGTTAATAGCCGGATCACTTCGTCAATCTTTGAAGACTTCCTATCGACAAAAAATAAATACGGCCGGTTGTTCGGCATAAACTTTAGATATTCATCTAAATTGATGCTGAACTTTACGTGGAACCGATAAGGGTCATCTAAGCCGTTTCGCTGGATCAGTTCAAAATAGGTGAGCGAGTTGCTGATCTGCAAAAGATCCTTCGGTACAAAACTGAGGAAACGAATGATCTGATTTTGAAATTCAACCGGAGGAAGAAATGAATACGTTTTCGGCTGCTCATCCATCACGAGGACGTAGTAAATCGCACTCCTTTGGCCGAATCTATACTGTAACCGGTCGTGCATCTGTAAGGCATCCATTCATTCCAAATTTAAAGATTTAGTAAGATACGATTTTAAGAAATGCTGGGAAATTTGTATCTTTATTTGAGCCAAAGTCAAGCTAAGAACCGTTAACAATACGTTAACAGAAAAAAGAAAGGCAGCTACTTGAGTAAGTAACTGCCTGATTCTGAGGTAGCGGGAGCAGGACTCGAACCTACGACCTTCGGGTTATGAGCCCGACGAGCTACCAACTGCTCCATCCCGCACTATTTTTATTATTACGATCCGCTTCATTACTGCGAAAAGTGTGCCATTTAAACCAAAAATGCAATTTACATCCTGTTTAAATTGGACTGCAAAGATATAATTCGTTTCTTTGCAGTCCAAATATTATTTCATTTATTTTTTTATGACCCACAGAGCTGGTTTTGTAAGCATTATTGGAAAGCCCAACGCAGGGAAATCAACCCTGATGAACGCGCTGGTGGGCGAAAAAATGTCTATCATCACACCCAAGGCGCAAACAACGCGCCACCGTATTTTAGGTATTGTTAACGAACCCGACTATCAAATAGTCTTCTCTGATACCCCCGGCGTTATCAAACCGCACTATGCTTTACACGAAAGCATGATGCATCAGGTAGATGGCTCCATAGTTGATGCCGATCTGATTTTACTGGTTACCGACATTTACGAGGAGTACGATGAAGAGGATGTACTGAAAAAACTGGCAGGCACACAGGCCCCGGTAGCAGTACTGATCAATAAAGTAGATCAATCCGACGAGGAAACAGTGAAGGCCAAGGTAGAGTTTTGGCAGGAGAAATTGAACCCAAAAGCGATCTTCGCCATATCAGCACTAAAAGATTATAACGTGCTTGCGGTAATGAATTTCGTGATCGAGCATTTGCCCGAGCACCCCGCATATTATGAAAAAGACGCACTTACCGATCGTAACGACCGTTTCTTTGCATCAGAAATGATACGGGCGCAAATATTCAAACAATACAAAAAAGAGATACCCTACAGCAGTGAGGTAATAGTAACCGCTTTTGTTGAGGGCGAAAAACTGCACCGCATTAGTGCCGAAATAATTGTGGAACGCGATTCGCAAAAGAATATACTGATAGGCAAGAACGGCAGCATGCTTAAAATAGTTGGCACCTATGCCCGCCGCGATATGGAAGATTTTTTCCAAAAGAAGATCTTTTTAGAGATGTTTGTAAAAGTTATTCCCGACTGGCGCAGCAAAAAAAATTACCTGAAAAAATTTGGGTACGAATAAACAGACACAAGAGTCAGGAAGCAAGAGTCAAGATTTAAGGATCGGGATGTAGCTAAGATTCACAATAAATATTTAAATTAGAATTAAGAGAAACTCAGGGTGGCCACTATCGGCTTTTCCTGATTCTTGACTCTTAATTCTTGATTCTAACACAAACATGAGCAATATAGTAGCCATAGTGGGCAGGCCCAACGTAGGCAAATCAACTTTATATAACCGTTTAACTGAGAGCCGCAAGGCTATTGTCGACGATTTTAGCGGCGTAACCCGCGACAGGCACTACGGCGTATCCGAGTGGACCAACCATTCATTTACCGTTGTTGATACCGGCGGTTATGTAGCCAATTCCGACGATGTGTTCGAGGCCGCTATCCGCGAGCAGGTGATCATCGCCATTGAGGAAGCCACCGTTATACTGTTTATGGTTGATGTAACCACCGGCATTACCGACCTGGACGATGAGATAGCATCTCTTCTCCGCAAAAGCAAAAAACCTGTATTTGTAGTAGTTAATAAGCTGGATAACACCTCGCTTTTAGCCGATTCAATGGTATTTTACAGTTTAGGGTTAGGTGAGTTATATAACATCTCATCAATGACAGGCTCCGGAACAGGTGAATTGCTGGACGATGTGGTAAAACATTTTGACGATGAGCCAACTGAACCTAACACCTTGCCAAAATATGCCATTGTAGGCAGGCCGAATGTGGGTAAATCATCCATCATCAACTCGCTGATTGGTAAGGAGCGTAATATTGTAACGCCGATAGCAGGTACTACCCGCGATTCCATCCACATACATTACAACCAGTACGGGCATGATTTTATGCTGATAGATACTGCCGGGATGCGTAAAAAAACCAAGGTTAAGGAAAACATCGAGTTTTATTCTGTAATGCGTACCATAAAGGCAATTGAGGAAGCCGATGTTATTATACTCATGATTGATGCTGTTGAAGGTATTGAAGCGCAGGACATCAATATTTTCCACCTTGCCGAAAAGAATAAAAAAGGCGTAGTAATCGTAGTAAACAAATGGGATCTGATCGAAAAGAACAACAAAACGATCAAAGTTTTTGAAGAAATGATCAGGCAAAAAATAGCACCGTTTACCGATGTGCCTATCGTTTTCACGTCCGTTACCGAAAAGCAACGTGTGTTAAAAGTGATTGAAACCGCTAACCAGGTTTATGCTAACCGTGCAAAACGTATCCCTACCTCAAAATTAAACGAGGTAATGCTGCCTATCATCGAGGCTATACCGCCCCCATCTATCAAAGGTAAATACGTTAAGATAAAATACATCACCCAAATTGCAGGCACATCACCCATGTTCGCATTCTTTTGCAACCTGCCGCAGTATGTTAAGGAACCTTATTACCGTTTTGTAGAAAACAAACTAAGGGAAAACTTTGATTTCAACGGCGCACCGGTACAGGTTTGGTTTAGGCAGAAGTAATTTTTTGATGTGCACCAGATGTGCAGATATGCGAGTGTGCAGATTTCAGATGTGCAAATGATTTTTCAGCTTCGGTATTTATGCAAGAGTGAAGTTTCATTTGCACATCTGAAATCTGCACATCCGCACATCTATCTATTGCACCGCCTCTATAGCTTTCCTAAAGGCTTCATCATCGCTGTTAACGGTTTGATAGTACGCTTCATCGCCCCATTTAAAACGGGCCGCATAGGCTTTTAACAACGTTTCTATGGGCGCCCGGGATACCTTGATCTCATAGGAGTCCATTTCCTTTATGGTTTGCGATGCGTAAAGGATAAAGTCCCCATATTGCAGGTCGTTCACTGCGTAATTATTAATAAACTTATCGGCCGAGGCATATTTATTCAGCTCGGGCTGCAGCTTGTCTATCACATAAGCGGTAAACAACTGGTTATCGGCAAGTGCCTGAACCAGGTTGGTATCCATGGTGGTATCAGCAGGTACAAAAATATCAGGCATAATACCACCGCCGCTAAAAACTTTTTTGCCGCTGGCTGTATGGTAGGGCGATGATTTTTTAAAAGCGCTATCGTCCATATTGCTTTGTGCCGAAAACAGCTCGCCTTTTTTCATGCGTTCGGCCAGTTCATTATGGTAGCTATCAATACCACCGGCGTATGATTTTTGTATTGATCTGCCCGATGGGGTATAATACCTGGCCACAGTTAAGTTAACTGCCGAACCATCGCTAAACGGGAACTGTTGCTGCACCAAACCTTTTCCAAAAGAGCGACGGCCAACAATAACGGCCCTGTCCAGATCCTGCAAGGCGCCTGCCAATATTTCACTTGCCGAGGCAGAGTATTCGTCAATCAGCACCGCTAACTTACCATGCTGAAACTCACCCGAATCTGTGGCAAAATAATCCGTACGGTTTTCATGTATGCCTTTGGTATAAACTATCAGCTTGCCCTTGGTTAAAAACTCGTTAGCCAGCGCGGTAGCCGTATTCAGGTAACCGCCGCCATTGCCGCGGATATCAAGCACAAGCTTTGTCATACCCTGGCTTTTCAGCTTGCCCAGCGCAACGCGGAAATCATTATCGGTTGTTGAAGCAAACTTGCTGATCTTAATGTAGCCCACATTATCAGCAGCCATATAAGCGGCATCCATACTGCTAAGGGCAACATGGCCACGCTGTATGCGATAAAACCTTTGTGTATCATCAGGCTCAATCACATTGAAGGCCATTTCCTTTCTTTTCTCGTCGGTGAGGATCTTATCTATTTTATCACCGGTGATCTTCGCGCCCGAAACTTTTTGATTATTGATGGTCAACACCCTGTCGCCCGTGCTTAAACCAGCTTTATTAGCGGGCCCGTTGGGATATATCTGGGTAATGTAAAGGGTATCGCGCAATAACTGGTACTCTATACCAAAGCCATTAAAGCCGCCTTCCAGCTTTTCGTTAATGGCCAATGCCTGCTGCGGGGGCAGGTACATGGAGTGCGGGTCGAGGTTTTGCAGCAGGTTGTTAACGGTTACACCCTCAACACTATCCACGTTAACAGAGTCAACATAATTCTGGCGCACCAGTTGCAGTACTTTGGTAAGTTTATCACCTTTTCCGGGTGAGGTATTGAGGTAATGGGAGGCAAAATTATTGTCGCCAACAAGCAGGCCGATAGCAATACCCACCAAAATCAACAACACTGATCTGAAAATTATGCCCGCGCCCCTTTTCATATTAAAATAGTAACGCAAAACTAACAAATTCAGACGATTAGTTGAAATTTTAACACTTAACTTTTGCTTAAATTGTAATTTTTTACCTGATTTATTAGTCTGTTGATCAGTAGCTAATGCAAAAAAGCATTTATTGATTTTATGGGCAAAGAAATAATTACCCAGAGTTTACAATTGAACTATATTTTAATAAATTTAACAATATTATAAACCACTGTTAGCCATTTGCTTTCTGTTGCTGAAAGGATGGATCTACTAATTAAATTGTTATGCCACACATACCACTAGATGAAAATTTACCAGGCATTACCGGCTTGTTAAATTACCGGCAGGATACCGCTCTCCCCATAAGGCAGCTTACACAAATTTTGCTGCGCGGCGAATCAACCTTAACAGAGGCTGAGCGCGAACTGATCGCTACGGTGGTTTCGCAGGGAAATGAGTGTAAATTCTGCACCGCGGCACATACCGCCGCAGCTGATGTACTTTTGGGCGAACGCGAAACAGCCGAAAAGGTAAAACACGACCCGGACAACGCGCCTGTCAGCCAAAAGATGAAGTATTTGCTGGAGATTGCCCGTAGAACACAATCCGACGCCCGCACAGTAAGCACCGAACTTGTAGCCGATGCCCGCGATGCCGGGGCAACCGACCTGGAGATACATGATACGGTATTAATCGCAGGCCTATTTTGTTTATACAATAAATATGTTGATGGGCTGGCAAGCGTTACCCCAACCGAGCCTGCGTTTTATGACCGCCTGGCAAATATCTTAAAAACCAGCGGCTATATGCCCTCGGCAAACCGCTACGCAAGCTTAAACACCACCACCTGATGAATAGCCGCACCAAACCATTGTTATTCTGGGCAGGCATCGCACTACTGGTCATTCCCGGGTTAGTGCATGCATATTTGTTGATGCCTTTCCCGGGTAGTCAGGACCTGAATGCCATAACTGTTGCTTATTATCTTGAAAAGACAGTAAACTCCTTACGCTTTATTGGCGCTGCATTGCTGGTTTGGTATGCCATAAAATATTATGCTAAAAATTCAACAGGGCATAAGATCACCAAAGCGTTGGTGCTGGCGCTTTGCCTGGTCAGCTTTTATTTTACTGATGTAATGTTTAAGGCCGAAACCATGTTCCAGGAGCCGCAGGTTATCAAATTCGCCAATGTAATGACCAACAAAGTCCCCATGAATATGGTGGTAATTGGTGTAGTTAATAATGGTGTTGCTAAAGCCTATCCGCTGGTATACCTGGGCTATCACCATAAGATACAGGACAATGTGGGCAATGAACCCGTGCTGGTCACCTATTGTACCATGTGCCGCACGGGCAGGGTTTACAGCCCCGTGATCAACGGGGCGAGGCAAACATTCCGCCTGGTGGGGGCTAGGCATTACAATGCGATTATTGAGGATCAGAAAACAAAAACATGGTGGTACCAGGCCACAGGCATAGCGGCAGTTGGCAAACTAAAAGGCGAGTATCTGCAGGAGCTTCCTTACGAACAATCCACCCTTTCCGCATGGATCAGCAAACACCCCTCGTCGCTTATATTACAACCTGATACAAATTACGTTCAGGATTATAAGGACCTAAAAAATTACGACCGCTTACAGGCCGTTGATAAGGATAGCACCATAAAGAACAAGGACACCCTGATGCGCAAAAGCTGGGTGCTTGGCGTAATAGTAAACGGACAGACAAAGGCTTACGACTGGCGGCAGCTGTTCAAAAAACATCTAATAAATGACAACCTGAACAAAACACCAATACTGGTAGCCATAGAGAGCGACAGCCTTACCTTCCACGCCTTCAACACCAATGTAAATGGCAAAACGCTCCATTTTAATTTGGATGCAAAGGGACAATTAACCGATCAGGAAACTGCATCAATATGGGATTGGGATGGATTGGCTACAGCAGGAGCACTAAAAGGCAGTCGCCTTACTAAAATACAGGCATACCAGGAGTATTGGCACTCGTGGAAACATTTCCATCCAAATACACTGTTCTGGAAAAATTAATGCTAACGCTGCCGCGGGTTTAGCGCAGCGTAACCCGTGGTGCTGCATTGCGACAGTTTCCAACTGTCGCAACAATTGTAAAAAATCATGTAATTTTGCGGTATAAACATCCCGCAATGGAATTTACAACCGAAAAAAGCTCCAACTATAATAACCTCGAACTGATGCCTGTTAAGGAGATCCTGCAGCATATGAACGAGGAGGACCAAACCGTGCCGCTTGCTGTGGCAAAGGCTTTACCGCAGATAGAAAAACTGGTGGAAGTAACCGCTGCCAGAATGAAGGCGGGTGGCCGCCTGTTTTACATTGGCGCAGGCACCAGCGGCAGGCTGGGGGTAGTTGACGCATCAGAATGCCCGCCAACTTTCGGCGTACCCTTTGATATGGTGGTAGGCATTATTGCCGGTGGCGACACGGCCATTCGCAAATCAGTTGAATATGCAGAAGACGATATTGAGCAAGCCTGGATAGACCTGCAGGAATTTAACATCAACGATAAAGATGTGCTGGTAGGCATAGCAGCATCGGGTACTACGCCTTATGTTATCGGTGGACTAAAAATGGCTAACCAGCATAATATTGCCACCGGCTGCATAGTTTGTAATAGTGGTAGTCCGGTTGCAGCAGAGGCAAAATACCCGGTTGAGGTAGTAACAGGGCCGGAGTTTTTAACCGGATCAACCCGCATGAAGGCAGGCACCGCGCAAAAACTGGTATTGAATATGCTGAGCACCGCGACAATGATACAGCTGGGCAAAGTAAAAGGTAACAGAATGGTAGATATGCAATTAAGCAATAACAAACTGGTTGACCGCGGCACCCGCATGGTAATGAATGAAACCGGCCTCGACGAACAAACTGCCGCCAAATTATTAAAACAAGAAGGCAGCGTTAGGAAGGCTGTAGATTTCTATAAAAAGTAATTTTATGTGCAGATATGCGGATGTGCAAATGTGCAGATGACAAAAATTGAACATTTGCTTAATACGCATATTAGAATAAATCCGCACATTTGCATATAAATAAGAAAAAGTCTCACCCTTTAGGGGGAGATTTAGAGGGGGCTTATGCACGAAATAGAACCATATTATCGGTGGAGAGATGACTACATTGCATCAGAAGACGAATTTTCGCCTTTTTATGCAACGCAGTACAGTGAGTTTGAGTTTGATAAACAGGTATACAATTACCTGCTGCATCCGCAGTGGGATTCATTTGGCTCTAACACGCTTTACCTTAAAGTACTTTATACCGATTATGACCGTGGCTACACCATCATCGAACTGATAGGCGAGTGGAACGATGCCATTAATAACGATATCATGCTCATGAAACGGGAGCTTATCGACCTGATGGTTGACCAGGGCATCACCCAATTCATCCTCATCGGCGAAAATGTGCTGAACTTCCACTCTTCGGATGATTGTTATTATGAGGAATGGTTCCAGGAGGTAGAGGATGGCTGGATAGCCGGCATCAATTTCCGTGAGCATGTGATCGACGAGTTCAAGAGCAACAATATTGATTACTACATCAACTTTGGCGGCGAGCTTGATGAGCTTAACTGGCGCGGATTAAAACCCTTACAGGTATTTAAAAAGGTTGAGGAACAGCTGATAAAGAGATTGAATTAGTTTTGATAATTACACTAAACTATTTAATTTCACGTTGGTCTAACACCCATGGTGTGATTTTAGCATATCACATTAAATGAGTAAATTTGTATTAATAAAAAAGAATAATTTTTAAATAAAAATGGAAAATAACAGTTCTAACTACGTTTACAATAGCGTAACACAATTAGACGACAGCGAAAGCTCATCACGCAAATATCTAGCTAAAGTATTCGCATGGATGTTCGTAGCCTTAGGCGTTTCCGCTTTTGTCGCTTTTGAATTTGCAACAAATTTAAGCTTATTGAGCCTGATCATTGATCCTACTACGGGCGGCTTTACTGGCTTAGGTTATGTAGCTATATTTGCACCACTTGCCTTTTCGCTGGTAATTAATTTTGGCTTTAACCGTATATCATACGTAGGTATGATAGCTATATTTTTGGCTTACGCGGCAACTATAGGCGTTACCTTAAGTATTTTCGGGCTTATCTATACATCCAGCTCCATATTTACCGTATTCTTAAGCGCGGCTTTTGTTTTCGGTGTAATGGCTGTATCAGGTTACAAAACAACCATGGACCTTTCCAAATTTGGGTCCATCATGTATGTAATATTTATCGGTGCTTTGGGTGTAAGCCTTATTAACTTCTTTATGCATAGCGATCAGTTAAGCTATATCATCAGCTTTGTGTTTGTAGCAGTTATGATAGGCCTTACCGCTTATTACATGCAAATGCTTAAACGCATTGGTGCAGGTGTTGAGTTTGGTACCGAAAGCACTAATAAATTAGTGATCATAGGTGCTTTTATCCTTTATACTACATTCATCAACCTGTTTATGTCCATGATGCGTATTTTTGGCAGAAGAAGATAATCGTAAACACATTATTTAAAAGAGCTGCCTCATAAAAAGGCAGCTCTTTTTGTTTTAGCCCATTGTTATCCTGAACGTAGTGAAGGATCTTCTTCAACTTGCATGGCCGCCATACAGATAGCAGAAGATTTTTTCGCTCACACCGTCAAGGCACCACCCTGCTCAAGAGATAGTTCTCCCTCCGGTCGAAATGACAGTAGGGTTATAGAGGGGCTAAATCACCCTATTGCATATTACAAGTTTATTGCGCACCTTTGCAGTGCTTATAGAGAAAGATGGAGGGATTAGACCCTGCGATGTCTTAGCAACCTGTGCTTCACAAGGTGCTACATTCTACTTAACCAGCTTCAAAAATCGGTTAGGAAAGATAAGCGAAAGTCAATATATCACCCGACTTTTCGACGTAAGCGTGTTTTTATTTAGTATCAGGTAGCTAGTATCAAGTAGCAAGATAATTTTATTATCCGCATTTGAGTTTAGCCGTATCAGGTGATTTTTTCATACTTGATACTTGATACTAAATACTTGCTACTCAACAAAATGGATATTAGAAAAGAATTAGAGAAACGTATACTCGTTATTGACGGCGCAATGGGTACCATGATACAACGGTACCAATTAACCGAGGCGGATTTTCGCGGGGAACGTTTTAAGGATCATGCATCAGACCTGCAGGGCAATAACGACCTGCTGAATATCACACGCCCGGATGTGATCAAGGCTATCCATGCTGATTATTTGGATGCCGGGGCAGATATCATAGAAACCAACACTTTCAGCACACAAATAATTTCACTGGCTGATTATCACCTGGAATACTTAGCTTATGAACTAAGCTTTGAAGGCGCGCGCCTTGCCCGTGAAGTTGCCGACGAATACAATAAAAAAACACCGGAGAAACCACGCTTTGTAGCCGGAGCCGTTGGCCCTACAAACCGTACCGCATCATTATCGCCGGATGTTAACGACCCGGGCTACCGTGCCGTTACCTTTGACGACCTGGCCGAAGCTTATTACGATCAGGTTCGCGGCCTTGTTGATGGCGGCTCGGATATGCTGCTGGTTGAAACCATATTTGATACCCTGAATGCCAAAGCGGCATTATTTGCTATAAACCGCTATGCCGATGAATCAGGCAAGCATTTGCCTATCATGATCTCGGGTACTATTACCGATGCATCAGGCCGTACTTTATCGGGCCAAACAGTTGAGGCATTCTGGAATTCTATCCGCCATGCTAACTTGTTATCCGTAGGCTTAAACTGCGCTTTGGGGGCAAGGGAAATGCGCCCGCACCTGGAGGAACTTTCTAATATAGCCGATGTATTTATCTCGGCCTATCCTAATGCGGGTTTGCCAAATGAGTTTGGTCAGTATGATGAAACAGCTCACGAAACCGCCCACCAGGTGGATGATTTTATGCAAGCCGGGCTGGTGAACATAGTAGGTGGTTGTTGTGGCACTACGCCCGAACACATTAAATGCATTGCCGATAAAGCGGCGCAATATCCCGCAAGGTTAATACCCGAAATAGCGCCAAACATGCGCCTGAGCGGACTGGAAGCCGTTACACTAACGCCCGAAAGCGTGTTCATGAACGTGGGTGAACGTACCAATATCACAGGCTCGCCAAAATTCTCCAAACTGATTTTGGGCGAGGATTACGAGGCTGCCCTAACCGTTGCCCTGCAGCAGGTTGAAGGCGGCGCGCAGGTGATCGACATCAACATGGATGAGGGCATGATCGATTCGGAAGCGGTGATGGTGAAGTTCCTGAATCTTGTTGCTTCTGAACCTGACATTGCCAAGCTGCCCATCATGGTGGATTCATCAAAATGGACGGTTATTGAAGCCGGGTTGAAATGCCTACAAGGCAAGGGTATCGTTAACTCCATCTCATTAAAAGAAGGTGAAGAGAAATTTAAGGAATACGCCCGCAAAATATTAAGCTATGGTGCCGCCACGGTAGTAATGGCCTTCGATGAAACAGGTCAGGCTGATTCATTGGAACGCCGTAAGGAGATCTGCGAGCGGTCATATAACATATTGGTTAACGAAGTTGGTTTCCCACCACAGGATATCATTTTCGATCCGAACATATTAACCGTAGCCACCGGTTTAGAAGAACACAACAACTACGCGGTTGATTTTATTGATGCCACACGCTGGATAAAACAAAACCTGCCGCACGCCAAAGTGAGTGGCGGGGTAAGTAATATTTCGTTCTCGTTCCGTGGTAATAACACGGTTCGCGAGGCTATGCACTCGGCATTTTTATACCATGCCATACAGGCCGGCATGGATATGGGCATTGTTAACGCCGGTATGCTTGAGGTATACCAGGAGATCCCAAAAGATTTGCTTGAACTCGTTGAAGATGTTTTATTAAACCGCCGTCCGGATGCTACCGAGCGTTTGGTTGAGTTTGCCGATAACATCAAGAGTAAAGGCAAGGTAATTGTACGCGATGAGGAATGGCGCAAGGATCCGGTTGAAAAACGTTTATCGCACGCGCTGGTAAAAGGTATTATTGAATACCTGGATGATGATGTGGAAGAAGCGCGCCAAAAATATGCCCGTCCGCTTGAAGTGATTGAAGGTCCGCTAATGGATGGGATGAATATTGTTGGTGACCTGTTTGGTTCAGGTAAGATGTTCCTGCCACAGGTAGTAAAATCAGCCCGTGTAATGAAAAAAGCGGTTGCTTATCTATTGCCTTATATCGAACTGGAAAAACAACGTGTTTTAGCCTCCGGCGAAGATACCGCAGCCGATGCCCGCGCCAATGCCGGTAAAATTTTAATGGCTACAGTTAAAGGCGATGTGCACGATATCGGTAAAAATATTGTGGGCGTAGTGTTGGCCTGTAATAACTTTGAGGTGATCGATCTTGGGGTGATGGTGCCTGCACAACGCATAATTGAAGAAGCCATTAAGCAAAATGTCGACATTATTGGCCTGAGCGGATTGATCACGCCGTCATTGGATGAAATGGTGCATTTCGCCAAGGAAATGGAACGCAATAACTTTACTATTCCGTTGATTATCGGCGGAGCTACAACATCACGTATACATGCGGCGGTTAAGGTAGCACCAAACTATTCAGGCGCTGCTATACACGTATTGGATGCATCTCGCAGCGTTACTGTTTGCAGTAGTTTGATGAGTGAAACCGGTCGTGATGAGTACATACAGGGTATTAAGGATGAATACGCCAAAGCCCGTGAGGCGCACCTGAATAAAAAATCGGATAAGCGTTTCGTCAGCATTGATGACGCCCGGAACATGAAGTGCCAGATCAACCTTAACGGTATGATGCCGCCAAAACCAACCTTTACAGGCACCAAGGTTTTTGAAGCATTCCCGCTGGAAGAGCTAGTGCCGTATATCGACTGGACACCATTTTTCCACACCTGGGAACTGCGCGGCAGCTACCCTAAAATATTTGATGATAAGTACGTAGGCATCGAGGCAAAAAAACTATACGATGATGCGCAGGAACTGTTGAAACGTATTGTTAAGGATAAACTGTTGCAGGCTAACGCCGTGATCGGTTTTTGGCCAGCCAATAGTGTGGGCGATGACATTGAGTTGTATACCGATGATAGCCGTACACAGGTTTTAGAAACGATCTACACGCTGCGCCAGCAATCAGAGAAAGTTAAAGGTGAACCATATTATGCCTTGTCAGATTTTATCGCCCCTAAAGATAGCGGCGTACCTGATTATTGGGGTGGCTTTGCAGTAACTGCAGGTGTTGGTTGTGATGAGCTGGTTGCCGAATTTGAAGCCGATCATGACGACTATAACAGCATCATGGCTAAAGCCCTTGCTGATCGTTTAGCAGAAGCTTTTGCTGAAAAAATGCACGAGCTGGTACGCAAAGATTACTGGGGCTATGCTAAAACCGAGCAATTGGATACCGAAAAACTTATCAAGGAAGAATACCAGGGTATTCGTCCGGCACCGGGTTATCCCGCCTGTCCGGATCATACAGAGAAGATCACCCTATTTGAATTGCTGAAAGCCGAGGATAACGCACACATGCACCTAACCGAAAGCCTGGCAATGACACCGGCTGCCTCCGTAAGCGGGTTCTACTTCGCGCACCCACAGGCAAGGTATTTTGGCTTGGGTAAGATCAGTAAGGATCAGATAGAGGATTACGCAAAGCGGAAGACAATGGACGTAGAAACAGTGGAGCGCTGGTTAGGACCAAATCTTAACTATTAGCCCCCCAGCCCCCTAAAGGGGGAGCAATTAAACATAAAATACATAACTTACACTAATAAAAAAATTCCCCCTTTAGGGGGCTAGGGGGCATGAAAATAACCGATCACATTACTAACGCTAACGGCAAAACACTCTTCTCATTCGAACTATTACCACCGGTAAAGGGGCGCAGCATACAGGAAATTTATGATGCTATTGACCCGCTGATGGAGTTTAATCCGCCGTTTATTGATGTTACCTATCACCGCGAGGATTATATCTACAAAAAGCATGAAAGTGGTTTATTGGAGAAGGTATCCTACCGTAAACGCCCGGGTACTGTTGCTATTTGTGCTGCTATCATCAATCGTTATAAGGTGGATGCTGTTCCACATTTAATATGTGGTGGTTTTACCAAGGAAGAAACTGAGAACGCGCTGATTGACCTGCAATTTTTGGGTATCGACAATGTGCTGGTATTACGCGGTGATGCCCGCCATGCCGATCCGTCATTTGTGCCAACTCCGGGCGGTCATGCCTATGCATGCGAGCTGCTGGAGCAGGTTACCAACATGAACAAGGGTAAATATTTATACGAGGACCACGATGTGGTAAATGCCGATTTCTGCATCGGCGTTGCCGGATACCCAGAAAAGCATTTCGAGTCGCCGAACCTGAAAACCGATTTCAGGTACCTGAAACAAAAGGTAGACAACGGCGCCAATTTTATTGTTACCCAGATGTTTTATGATAACAATAAATACAAGGAGTTTGTAAAGCTTTGTCGTGAGAATGGTATCAATGTGCCCATCATTCCGGGATTGAAGCCCATTACCTCATCAAAACAATTGATCAACCTGCCAAAAATATTCCATATTGATATCCCTGAAGATCTTGCCGATGCGGTACAGGCCTGCAAATCAGAAAAAGATGTAAAGGATGTAGGTATCGAGTGGATGATAAACCAATGCAAGGAGCTGATAGAGTTCGGCGCACCTGTATTGCATTTTTATACCATGAGTAATCCGGGGCCTACTAAGAGGATTGCTGAGGCGATATTTTAATCGTTATTATCTTATTGTCATTCTGAGCGCTAGCGAAGGCCCTTTACGCGGGGTATACCGCCGGATAGGTTCTTCGCTAGCGCTCAGAATGACAAACTTTATATTTTCTTACTAAGAATTGCGCTCGTCTGTGACGAGTGCTTAACATGGTTCGGCGATTGCATCGCGACCACCTACTCACTTTTCAAACTCTTCACCGGGTTAGCCAGCGCCGCCTTAATTGATTGATAACTCACCGTAAGTAAAGTGATCAGCACTGCCCCAACACCTGTTAAGGCAAATATCCACCAAGCAATTGCGGAGTGATACTCATAGTGCCGCAGCCAGTTATTCATAAAAATATAAGCTGTTGGGGTGGCTATGATGATAGAGATCACTACCAAACCAATAAAATCTGTCGACAGCAACTTCCACAGGTTAAATACGGATGCGCCCAATACCTTGCGTACGCCGATCTCCTTAATACGCTGCTCTGCCATAAACGATGCCATGCCGAACAGACCCAGACAGCTGATGAAAATTGCTAGTCCGGCAAAGCAGCTGGCCAGTTTGCCAATGCGTTCTTCATCATCAAACTTCTTGGCATATTCCTGGTCAACAAACTGGTATACAAAAGGCTGTTGAGGATTATATTGTTTAAATACGTCGCCTATTTTATCAATTGCTGCGCTGGCGCTTGCATTAGGGTTGATCTTTAAAACGATCATTGATCCAGCATCTTTTGACAAGTAATAAACAGCTGGTTTTATCTGCTCATATGGCGACCCGGTAATAATATCCTTAATAACGCCAACCACCTTAAATTGATCGCCATTCCATTTAATGGTTGAGCCTACCGGGTTTTTTAGGCCCATAAAATGCACGGCAGTTTCATTAATGATCAATGCCGATGAGTCAGAAAGGAAATCCCTCGAAAAATCACGCCCGCCGGTAAATTGCCAGGCTACCGTTTTACCATAATCGTAGGATACACCTGCCTGCTGAAAATCAACACTCAGGCTGGGGTCTTTACCTTGCCAGTCGAAACCGCTGCTGCTGCCCCATTGCTCGGTTGGCGGCGCGCTTGATTCAGATACATTTGCTACTACCCCAGTTTTAAAAAGCTCGGACTTTACCACATCGAAATGGTCATGAACATCGTGTGCTACCATAGGCACTGTGATGAGCCCATCGCGGGTATAACCTACCGGGCGGTTCTTTGCAAACTGTATCTGGCGGAAAACTACTATTGTCCCGATGATCAGTACAACAGATACCGTAAACTGTACAACCACCAATACCTTGCGCGGTATGGCCGCCAATCTACCCACCCGGAACGAGCCTTTTAACACTTTAACCGGATTGAATGATGACAAATAAAACGCAGGGTAACTACCGGCAATTAACCCGGTTATCAAACTAAAACTGATACATGAGAGCCAAAACAAAGGATTTGTCCATAATATGCTCATGCTTTTACCTGCCACACTGTTAAAAAATGGCAGCGCCAATTGAACAAATAGCAATGATAGAACAAAGGCGATAAAAACATACACCAATGATTCTGCAAAAAACTGGTAGATCAACTGATCGCGCAGGGAGCCCACCGCTTTGCGGATGCCCACTTCCTTTGCCCGCTTCTCTGAACGGGCGGTGCTCAAATTCATAAAATTAATACAGGCCAGCAGCAAAACAAAAATACCGATGATACCAAATAGCCACACATACTGTATGCGGCCGCCAATGTTCAACCCGTTTTTAAAATCACTGTACAAATGCCATTTACTCATCGGGAACAGGAACAGCGCCGGTTTCTTTTTAGCCAGTTCCGTACTTACCCTACGCAGTTTCGCATCCCTTATTTTTAATGATACCGATGCAAAGTCGGTATTATCGGCCATTTGCACATATATCCTGAAAGCATTCGGGCGCCAGGTATCGATTACTGATTTTATCCAGCTGTTATGTAAATAGGTTTGCCAAGTGGCTAAAAATGCAAAGCCGCTAAAATCGGAGTTATCCGGAAAATCCTGGTATACGCCGGCTACTTTTACATTATCACGGCTGTCAATTTTCAGCATCTTGTTCATTGGGTCGGCATCACCAAAATAAGCTTTGGCTGTTGATTGGGATAACAAAACAGCTGTTGGGTCGTTTAACGCGCTGCGCGATCCCTCTATCATTTTAAGGCCAAGCAATTCCGGTGCCTGCGGTTCAAAATAGCAGCCCCATTCAGTTAGCTTTTTATCGCCCAGGGTTAAAATATGGTTGCCTGTACCGGCGCTCATCACTACATATTTAAAATTGCTGCCATAACTCTTGCGTAATTCTTCGGCCAAAGGATAGGGGACATTGGTCCAGGTTTGCACCTCGCCATTATTGGTTACGTTTTGTACTACCTGTGCAATGCGGCTGTAATTAGGATTGTCCTTATTGAATGATACCTCATCATATATCCAAAGGCCTATCATAATGGCTACCGCCATACCAACGGATAACCCCACTATATTGATAAACGAATGCGCCTTGTTTTTTACAAGGTTGCGCCAGGCTATTTTAAAGTAGTTTTTAATCATCTCAATATGCAGTTAATGAACAAGTTACGCCTGTTTATCTATCAATATAATGCCAAAATTATAATTAGCTGATTATAAAATATTTATGATCACACGTATCCAAGCCGTGTATCGTAACCGAACAACAAAACGTTCGCTTTTGGGCGATAGAAAGTGTTTTTGGGGGATGATGAAACAGCAGTACGAACAATACCTTGACCAATTAAAACGGCTTTTGGATCAGATGCAATAATTACATCCCCATCCGGTTATACCCAACAGTTTCGCGGTATAATTGGGGCGATACCTCGGCATTGGTCTTAAAAAACCGACTGAAATAACTTTCATCATTATACCCCAGTTCGTATGCTATTTCCTTAACTGTTTTGTTAGTGAGGTAAAGCTCTCTTTTGGCCTCGATGATGATGCGCTCTGCGATCATATTGGTAAGCGTTTTATTAAAATGCGTTTTGGTGATCTTTGCCAATGCCTTGGGCGATATGTTCAGCATATCGGCATAATTACTTACCGCATGCTTGGTTTTGTAATGCTGCTCAATATAATCCTTTAATTTTTGTAGGATAAAAGGCTCTTCAGTATCCGCAACCGCCAACGTCGCATCCGGCTGCTGACTGGTTTTTAAGCGTGAAGCATTAATGAGGAAGATCTTAAGATAAGATACCAGCAATTCATATTGTGCCAATGCCGGGTTTTGCATTTCGGCTTTTACCTGTTCCAAAATATTGTTTAAGATAGCAGCCGCGCTTGCATCAACCAATACATATGGCGGGTTATAAATATTATTGAACAGCACACCATTACAAGCCACCTCCTGCTGGTGCTTATGAATGCAGAAAAAATCAGGGTGAAATTGCAGGGCAATACCCTCTATTTTACTATCGGCCAAAAACATAAATGGCTGATAGATGGCAAAGGCAAATAAGGTGTTTTCTTTAAATGCATATTCTGAAAAATCCGCCTTTACCTTACCACTACCCCTTGTAACCCAAATGAGCGAGTAAAAGTTATTACGCTGCAAATGGTCGAAATAACTATTATCACCAAAGGTAAACAGCTTAAATGCCAGGTTGCCTTTCTGGGGGTCGACTAAAGTAAAGGTGGATTGATCATTCATTGTTATTCTATCTTACAGCTTGCGGTCGGCCTCGGCAATAGGCAGGTCATTTATGCTGGCGTACCTTTTTTGCATGTAACCTTTTTCATCAAATTCCCAAAGCTCGTTTCCATAACTGCGGTACCATTGCCCGGCAGCATCATGCCATTCATATTCAAATCTTACCGCCATGCGGTTTTCCTTAAAGCCCCAAAGTTCTTTTTTCAGTTTATAATCCAGTTCCTTTTCCCATTTGCGGGTCAGGAATTCCTTTACCTCTTCGCGGCCATTGATAAATTCCGTGCGGTTGCGCCATTCGGTATCAATAGTATAAGCCAGTGATACTTTCTCCGGGTTCTTTGAGTTCCACGCATCTTCGGCAGCCTGCACTTTTTGCTGGGCAGTTTCCATGTTAAATGGAGGTATAGGGTATCTGATCTCGTTTTCCATAGCTTTTGAAAATTGTTAATCAAACATACCAATTCAACAAGTCGAATTGGTATGTCATCTGTAAATTTACAGTGCGGTTGCTAAAGGAAAATCAACCGGGATCTCCGTTAAATTATGGAGGTAGTTCATAGCTGTCTTATCGCTGATCTGTAAGATCAGATCAATCAGGTTGGCATTGGTGTAGCCGTGCGCGTAAAAGTCGTCAACCAGGTCGCCATCTGCTTTGCCGCGGGTAGCGGTAATATTTGCAGCCAGGGCAACCAAGGCATTCAACTTAGGGTCGGTGCTGGTACCTTTTCTTATATCCAGTAATTGCTCATCGGTAAAGCCGTTCATTTTACCCAACACTATATGCGCGCTCTGGCAGTAAACACATTCGTTAACCTGGCTCACAATAAGGTTAACCGCTTCTTTTTCTTTGTTTGATAAAGATGTTTTTGCATTCTGGTAGGACAGGAACCGCGCAAGACCATTGTCAGAGTAAGCTATGGTAGCGTACAGGTTTGGCACAAAGCCTAAAGCCTTTTGTAGGTTATCAAATATGGTTTGATTTGCAGGGCTTACTTCATCGCGGGTTGGTACTGAAAATTGTGTTTTCATTTTGTTGGATATTATTGATGTCGTTATTGACAATACAAATATTCAACATATAATATCCTTGTAAAATGGACAAACAACGCATCATTATGGACAAATTTCCAGGCTGCTGACCATAGTGTTCGGAAGATATATTTTCTTACAAATATTAAGCATGAGGTCACACTGAGGCATTCGAAGTGTGCGGGCAAAGGCCTTTACGCTTATGCTTCGAGTGCCTGCATGACACCTTTTTTTTAATCTTCCGAATACCTATGGCCTACTGACAACAAAAACTATGGCGTGAAAATTGCGTATAGATCAGCAATGGAACAGCTAAGTTTTTTTCCTGAAGCGGGGCAGAGTAAAGGCTTACCGCCAGAACTTTTGGACTACCGCCCGGGCATATTCAGCCCGGAGCAAAGCAAATACCTGATGGCTAAATTCATTACGGAAATGCCCTGGCAGCAAAAGATCATAAAAATGTATGACAAGCACCTGCTTACACCCAGGCTCACCGTTTGGGTAGGCGATCAGGGCACGGATTACACCTTCTCCGGCGAAAAGTATGATCCGCTGCCATGGACGGATGAATTACAGACCATCAGGGAGCGCGTACAAATATTATCAGGCATTAATTTTAACAGCGTATTGCTCAACTACTATCGCGATGGCAACGATTCGGTAGCCTGGCATAGTGATAATGAAGACGAATTGGGTAAACACCCGGTTGTAGCCTCCGTGTCTTTCGGCCAAGTGAGGAGCTTTGATATCCGCAATAAAAAGGATCACACCCAAAAATATTCAATAAAGCTGGAAGATGGTTCCTACCTGCTAATGAAAGGTGACCTGCAGGAAAACTGGGAGCACCGCATAGCCAAATCAACCAAACCAATGAAGGAACGGGTTAATTTAACTTTTAGAGTTATAAAACATAAATAACAGGGATTGTCAATGTTTCAAATAGCGATGGGTTTGAAACTCTGGAGCGTTCGAAAGAAGCGGGGCCTTGTGCGATTCCCCTCTTGAGAGGGGTGTAGGGGTGTGTCATTATACATGCGGAATAACACACCCCTGCTACCGCACTATCAACGCGCCCCCTCTCAAGAGGGGAATTCTTAACGCTTCAAACACTCTTGGACTTTAACCCTATAGCTACGATACGAATCAAATACCATTATTGCAGCAGGCAACTAAAACCTTACCTTTGCCGTTTATTAAATAAATTAAATATTGGATACGCCCAACCCTAAAAAAAAGGACTTTGATTTTGCCGCCGGCGAATTATTGCTGGTGAATAAACCATATAAATGGACCAGCTTTGATGTGGTTGGCAAAATACGCAACTCCTTTAAGCCGCTTAAACTAAAGGTTGGCCATGCCGGCACGCTTGATCCGCTGGCTACAGGCCTGCTCATCATCTGCACCGGTAAAATGACCAAGCAGATAGATACCTTTCAGGCTGAGGAAAAGGAATATACCGGCACACTGATTTTGGGAGCTACCACCCCATCATACGATATGGAAACCGAACCGGATGAGAAATTCGATACCAGCCATATTACCGATGAGCAGATAAGGGCCGCCTGCGCGCAGTTTACAGGCGACATTCAGCAATACCCACCCGCGCACTCCGCCATTAAAATTGATGGGGAGCGTTTGTATGAAAAAGCCCGTCGCGGCGAGGAAGTTGAACTGCGCCTGCGCAACGTAACCATAACTGAATTTGAAATAACCCGTATTGAGTTGCCCGAAGTTGATTTCAGGGTTGTATGCAGCAAGGGTACTTATATCCGCTCGCTGGTAAATGATTTTGGCAAGGCATTAAACAGCGGCGCATATCTATCAAAATTAAGGCGTACACGCAGCGGTAATTATAAAGTTGCTGATGCCTGGGAAGTGATGGAGTTAGTTGGTACCATACGTGAGTTAAAAGCACAAACCGAAGCGTAAATTAGTATTTTTGTTTTCAATTCTCTTTCTGACCCCATATCTATGAAGATCTATCATCACATTGATGAATTTAAAGCTGTAGAAAATGCCGTAGTTACTATCGGCACGTTTGACGGCGTACACCTTGGGCACCGCAAAATTATAGCGCGGATAAAGGAACTGGCTGACGAAATTGGCGGCGAAACGGTAATCCTTACTTTTTTCCCGCATCCGCGGATGATATTACATCCGGAGGATGAAAGCATAAAGCTTATCAATACCATAAATGAGAAAGCTGCATTGCTGGAGCAATTGGGCGTTGACCATTTAATTATCACCCCATTTTCGAGGGATTTCTCTAACCAAACAGCAGAGGGATATATCCGCGATGTGCTGGTGAACAAGATCGGCACCAAAAAAATTGTGATCGGTTACGACCATCGCTTTGGTAAGGACAGGCAGGGCGGACTGGATGACCTGCTAAAACTGGGTCCTGTTTATGGCTTTGAGGTTGTTGAAATTCCCGAACAGGATATTAACGATGTTGCCGTAAGCTCAACCCGTATCCGCAATGCGTTATCAGAGGGCAAAATAGAACTGGCCAATACCTTTTTAGGCTATCCGTTCTATATCACCGGCAAAGTAGTACGCGGTGATCAGATTGGCAGGCAAATTGGCTATCCGACAGCCAATATTGTGATTGAGGAACGCTACAAGCTCATCCCATCCGATGGGATATTCGCCGCTAAGATCAACATACAAGGCAAGCTATACAAAGGCATGGCTTATATCGGCAGCCGACCTACCATAAATGGTATTACCCGTAACATCGAGATAAATATTTTTGATTTTAACCAGGAAATCTATAACGAACAGGTTACGCTGCATTTCTACAACTATGTTCGCGACGACGTGAAGTTTACCGGACTTGATGAACTGAAAGTACAGCTGGCACAGGATAAAGTGGATGTCCTTGAATTATTAAGTGGGCAGTGAGCAGTTTGCAGTGGGCAGTTAACAGTAATGAAATTTGAGAAAATAAATCAACCACTCACCTAATCAACCCAAAACTAGTGCTTGAAAAAATGCAGATAAACCTGTTTCACCACGTGGTAAGCAGCAAAAGCAAAGAATAAAACCGCAATGGCCGTATTAATAACACGGGTGCTGAGCGCGAACTTACTTTGTATGTATTTGGCAAATTTTGCATACAGAAACAGGCATATAAATGCTCCCGCCGCCGAGCCGATACTAAAAATAACCAAAGCAAGCTTGCCATCTTCAATCCACTCGTGGGTAATTAGATAGGTACCGGTAATCATCCAAAAAGGAATCTGCATCGGGTTTAAAAACCCTAATAGGATGCCGTATTTTATACTATCGCGTTCTGAATATGTTTTTTGAGGCGGTTTATTACGGTGTGCCCAGGTTATTACGCCCATTACAGTAAATAAAACCATCATTACCCAGTCAATAATAACATCGAGCCTTACCTCGCCCGATAGCCACTTGGCCGCATGCATAATAAAGTAGGTAAAAAAGAACTCTACGCATGAAAAGGCAATTATAAATTGCACCGCCTGCTTTAATCCCCGGTTAACGGTTATCTGCACAAGGGTCAGGTTAATATTTCCCGGAGGTATATAACCAACAAAATTGGCTATAAGCCCGATGAAAAAGGTAAGGAATATCATTACCGTAAAGATATGGTATGGATGTGCAGATATGCAAATTGGTTTAATGTGCGGATGTGCAAATATGCGGATGTGCGAATGAATAGACAATTATGGATTGGTATCAGAATCATAAAAATCGATCTGCACATTAAATAATATCTGCACATTTGCACATCCGCATATTTGCACATTTATAATATTTGCACATCGAAAACAACATGCCTGTAGATAAAATTGTTTCATTACTCCCTGCCGCTACCGAAATAGTTTGCGCGCTTGGCCTCGAAGATAAGCTGGTGGGCCGTTCGCATGAATGTGATTACCCGGAGAGCATTAAACATTTACCGATATGCTCCGAAGCTAATTTCCCTGATGATTTGAGCAGTGCTGCTATTGATGTTCGGGTAAAAGAGATACTGGCTGATGCATTATCAGTTTATACTGTTAAGCGCGAAGTGATCA
The DNA here is from genome assembly GCF_900105165.1 of Mucilaginibacter mallensis. Classification (NCBI taxonomy): domain Bacteria; kingdom Pseudomonadati; phylum Bacteroidota; class Sphingobacteriia; order Sphingobacteriales; family Sphingobacteriaceae; genus Mucilaginibacter; species Mucilaginibacter mallensis. The sequence continues at coordinate 5,667,660 of NZ_LT629740.1, read as the reverse complement.
AAGAGCTTATGCCCGATGTAGTGATCACCCAGGCACAATGCGAGGTTTGCGCGGTATCCTTAAATGATGTGGAAGAAGCGCTGGATAATTATTTAAATAAACAGGCACATATGGTATCCCTTCAGCCCAATACTTTTCAGGATATATTTACGGATATAAGAACGGTGGCTGTCGCTTTAAATGTAGAAACAGCCGGTAATACTTTGATTGAAGACCTGGAGGAGCGCGTTGATATCATCCGCCATAAATTAAAATATGTGGAAAGCAGACCAACGGTTGCCTGTATTGAATGGCTGGAACCGCTCATGGTATCGGGCAACTGGATACCCGAATTGGTGAGCATAGCCGGAGGCAGCAGTATTTTGGCCGAGGCAGGCAAGCATTCACCATTTGTAAAATGGGAGGATATTCAGCATCAGGATCCGGAAATTATTGTAGTAATGCCTTGCGGTTTTTCTATTGAGCGTACCATAAGGGAGATAGACCTGCTGCTTAACCTGCCGGGGTTTGCAGCCATGAAAGCTGTTAAAAACAATCGCTTTTATATTGCCGATGGCAACCAGTACTTTAACCGCCCCGGCCCGCGGATAGTTGATTCTGTAGAGATCTTAGCAGAGATCATTCATCCCAAACTTTTTAACTTTGGCTATGAGGGTAATGGCTGGATAAAATTTTCTTTTTAAAATAATTTAAAAAGTATTGCAGTCATTTTAAAAATAGTATTTTAGTTTTTCTTTTCATATTAAACTAATACTGAATTAAATATGCGCCGCTTATTTGTCCTGATTTTTGCTGTTGCTTTTTGCATTAAAGCCACAGCCCAAGCTCCTGTTCCAACTTTTGATGCCCATAAGCTGAACATCAGCTGGCAAGCAGTACAAAACAATTACCAAAACAAAGCCGAATCATTAAACGCTTTGGTTATTACCAATACCGGCAAAACAACATTGCCGGCATCGGGTTGGAAATTGCATTTTAACTCGGCGCGTGGTATTGCCTCTGCCACGGTTAGCGGCAATGCGGTTATCACCAAATTAAACGGCGACTTATTCACCATCACCCCAACTGCAACTTTTACCGCTTTAAAGCCCGGCGCATCGGCAACCATTCAGTTTGTGAGCGATGAACTGGTCATCAATTTTACCGATGCACCCGAAGGCATTTATCTCGTATGGGATGCACAACCCGAAAAAGGCTATGCCACCGGTGATTTTACGGTATTACCCTTTAAACCTAACTATCCAGGACTGGTTACCCCGGCTATCATCTATAATCAGAACCAAAAAATACAAGATGTACCCGAGCAGCAGCTAACAAAAATATTCCCTACGCCGGCAAGTTATAAGGAAACTACCGGCACTTTCAACCTTACGGCTGACGTTCAGTTTACTACCGATGGTAAGTTTTCCAAAGAAATACTGGGCTTTGAAGCCGACCTGCAAACCCTCTTCGGCAAAAAGCTGGCGAGCAAATCAGTAGCAAATATCATCAGCCTAAAATATAAAGACGGCTTGGGTGATGAGGGATACGAGCTTAGCGTACAACCAACCGCCATTATTATAAGCGCTACCAATGCGGCTGGCGCTTTTTATGGCATACAATCGTTAAAAACATTAATACCGGCAGCGGCTTATGCCCATGCGCAAAAGATAGTAGAAATACCATGTGTTGAAGTAAAGGACCAGCCGCGTTTCCCATATCGTGCTTTATTGCTTGATGTTGCCCGTAACTTTCAAACCAAGGAGCAGGTGTTGAAATTGCTTGATGTGATGGCGCTGTACAAGCTGAATGTGTTCCACTTCCATTTATCGGATGATGAAGGCTGGCGTATTGAGCTGCCAACTTTGCCTGAATTAACTCAAATCGGCTCGCAGCGCGGCCATACTTTGGATAGCAAAATTTTTTTACCTGCATCGCATGGTTCAGGTCCGGAAACAGGCAGATTAGCAGGCAGTGGTTTTTACACTCGTGCTGATTATATCGAGATCTTAAAATATGCTACTGCCCGCCATATTACGGTAATGCCTGAGATTGAGACGCCGGGCCATGCCCGTGCATCCATCAAAGCTATGGATGCCCGTTACCGCCGTTTAATGGCCGAAGGTAAACAGGCCGAAGCGGTAAAATATTTGCTGCGTGACCTGAATGATAAATCAGAGTACAACTCAGTTCAGTACTGGAATGATAACGTGATCGATGTATCGCTGCCGTCAACCTATACTTTTTTCGAAACGGTGATCAATGATATTGCAGGCATTTACAAAGAAGCCGGAGCGCCATTAAACACCATACATTTTGGTGGTGATGAAGTGCCCGCACATGTTTGGGAACAGTCGCCTGCTTATTTAACTTTGAAGGCTAGTCACCCTGAAATAAGCGGCACCGGCGACCTGTGGTATTACTTTTATGGCCGTATTAACCAACTGTTAAAAGACAAAGGTTTAACCCTTGCGGGATGGGAAGAAATGGGCCTGCGCAAAACCATGCTTGATGGCAAGGCTGCTTACGTACCAAACCCCGATTTCACCCCATACCACCTGCAAACCGAAGTATGGAACAATTCCATAGGCAGCGGTCAGGAAGATCTGGCCTATAAACTGGCAAATGCTGGTTACAAAGTGGTGCTTTCATCAGTAACCAACCTGTATTTTGATATGGCCCACTACAAATCATTTGATGAGCCGGGCTATTACTGGGGCGCTTTTGTTGATATTGATAAACCATTCTCGTTTATTCCTTATGATTACTTTAAAAACACTTCGGTTGATCGTGATGGTCTGCCAATAAACAAAAGCATTTTCATCGGCAAACAACGCCTTACCGATTATGGTAAAACCAATATTGCCGGCCTGCAAGGCTGTTTATGGGGCGAAAACATTAAAACCCCAGAGCGCATGGAGTATATGATTTTCCCATCAGTACTGGGCCTGGCCGAGCGTGCCTGGGCACAGGACCCGCAATGGGCAACTGAACCGGATACTACTAAAAGCAGCGCCATGTACCAACAGGCGTGGGCAAACTTTTTAAACGTATTGGGCAAACGCGAGCTGCCCCGTTTAACTTATTTAAATGGCGGATACAGCTATCGCATACCAAAACCGGGTGTTATGATGCGTGGCGGCGAATACAAGGCGAACATGCAGTTCCCGGGCTTTACTATCCGCTATACAACTGATGGAAAAGACCCTGACACCAAAAGCAAAGTTTATAACGATGCTGTTATAGTGACCGGAAACAACGTAAAATTCCGTGCTTTTGACAATAAAGGCCGCGGAGGGAACGTTTCGGAATAAGTTAAACCAACTAAGCGATAGGCATATTTTTTTCGCGAGATATGCCTATCGCTGTACTATTAAGCCGTATAGGTTATGTACCTACGGCACATATATATCTCCCCGTTTATCTTTATCTACCGATATTTAACCCCGATGGGGTTTTAAATCATAGGGGGGGGTAATAATATCAAATCGTCACCTTAATCCCCACATAATAATTACGCGGTGGCGCGGGGTTATAATAGCGGTTGCCAACGGCGTTAAGGTCATCGCCTAAACTATAGTTTTCATTCAGGATATTATCAACCCCACCATAAATCTCGAATTTCGTTTTATGACTGAACAAATGCTGCCAGCCAATCTTCGCTTCCAGTAAATTATAATGCGGCGCAAAAACGGTATTGCCATCATTAAGCGGCAGCCGCGAGGTATAATTGTGCTGAATGAAAAAATATAATGATTGTGGGAATCTAACCTGCAAACTGCTGATCAAAACCTGTTGCGGCACACCGGTAAGCTGGTTATGCGTGGTGCTGAAAGTAAACTTATCCAGCGTTACCGACTCGTTAAGCTGCAGACCACGTATAAAGCTGTCGTCATTTTGCCTGATGAGCCAGTCGGTAAAATACAGTTCAAAACCAGGTTGGTTAGTACCGCCCGAGTTCAGGTAAGTTTCCGTTTCATTCGGGTTGATGTGCAGGATAATGGCATTTTGCAGTTTATATAAAAACACCGAAGCATCTAAAAACATACTTTCATCATCATTACGCAAGCGGAAACCAGTTTCATAGTTCCAGCCATATTCAGCCTGTAAACTGGTGTTAATCACATTATCTGTAGGGCGGATTTCGGCAGTAGTTGGCGTTGAATAACCACGACTTACCGACGCACGCCACGCAAAGTTATTGGTGATCTGGTAGGATAGGGCAAGCCTTGGCATTAGTTGAGCCGTAAATGGGCGATTGGTAAAATCGGGTTCATCATTCGGGTATACGTTCCTGAATTTATAATCGTAAAAATTGAGGCTCATGGCTGCTTCCACGTGCAGGCGCTTATAAAAATCAGCGCTGTAACGGGCGAAAAAGAAATGCTGGTTGGTATTTATCTTATCCAGGGTTTGGGCAGTGTCGCGCGTGCCCATGTTATTGCCGTAGTTGTTAATATCCGAGTTGGTTTGCTGCCATTCCAAACCTACATTGGCTTTCCAGCTATAGTTTGGGTGTTGTTGCCCGGTCAATTCAAAATAGGTACGCATACCGAAAGTACCCTCGTAACGCTGTTCATAATTGGTGATGAACGGGTTATAAAAATTAACATAACTACCGTAAACCGATAGTACATTCCTGATATTATCTGTTATATGCGCCTCGTTCACCAAACCACCCATCAGCATTTTTGTGCCGATAGCGATTTTTTGCTCAATAGCGCCGGGTATGGTTTTAGTCGGCAGTCTGGCGCTGCGCGGGTCGGCCTCCATCTGGCTTAGGGTTAAGCCGCCGGGCGTTTTATAAAAGAGATCGGAGTAAAAGGCCAGTATTTTAAGATTATCAGCAGTGCTGATCTTCCACCTGTCAACCGCCTGGAAATAATTGCGGTACATGCTGCTGTTTTGACGGTAACCCCCATAAGTTTCATAAGCCTGGTTTATATTCAGCTGGTTATTGGCATTATGATCCTGAAAGGCGAAGCTTTCATGCAATAACGAATAGGAGCCGCCATCAACCGCTGCGGATATAAAACTGCTATCAGCATAACGGTTTACCGGGCTTATCAATACTACTCCGCCCGAATTTGCGCCAAACAAACTGCCATCAGGTCCTTTTAATATCTCGATGCCTTGCACGCTGTTTACATCAATAGCGTTGAGATAGGTATTACCGCCTGCATCAGTTAAAGGTATCTCATCAAAATAGATCTTCACATCGCGGATCCCAAATGGCGATCGCAATAAACTACCACGGATAGACAAGCGGTAACTGCCTGGCGAGCGCTCCTCCATACGCACACCGGGTACGGTGTTCATGGCAGATACTAAGGAATTATCGGGTTGTAATTTTAACTGTGCCGGGGTGAGCACACTAACCGATGCTGGCACAGCAAGCACTTTCTGTTCGGATAGATAGCCTCTTACCGTAACCTGGTTTAATTGCCGGGTGCTGTCTTTCTTTAACGAATCAGTGTTTTTTTGGGCGAATAAAGCGCCGCTGAACAGTAGAACAAGTAATAGGGTAGCGTAAAATTTGATCACAAAAGGCTGTTAAGTATGCGTAAAAATACGATTTGTTTGCTGTAATCATCTATTCATCATTCTCATCCTGAGGAACGAAGGATCTGCCCTGTTCTTAAACATGGCGGATAGATCCTTCGTTCCTCAGGATGACAAATAGAGTAGTACTGTGTGCTGTAATATTAGCCATCCCACCTCCATGATCTAACTGTAAAAAACATCCCCTTTACTGATCAGCCTTTAGGCGCATCGCTATAATTTAATTTTTTGCAAACAAATGCAAAAAATTATGCTGTTTGCTATTACTAAAATATTAGATTGCATACGCCAATATTGCCATTGACCTCATAGTTAAATAATTAACCCCTTGTGAACTTTTTTTTATTTTTATCGAAATCTGCCCATTTGTAACAAACGTTATATAGAAATTAGGATACCGTATCAATGAAAAAATATATTTTTGAAGATAAACCATTGTGACCCCTGAACTTTGATGCGCCCAATAATTTTTGCTATTCTATTCCCATTCATATTAATTGCTGCTACTTTACAAGTCCGGGCACAGCAACCAACCAGCTGCGACGGCAGTTTAGGCGACCCGGTTATCAATCAAACCTTTGGTTCGGGCTCAAACCCCGGCGCTCCGTTACCGGCAGGTGTTACCAATATGACCTACACCACCAGTAACTGCCCGGAGGATGGTTATTATACCATTGTTAACAGTATTAACCTCAATCAAAATTGTCATACTACCTGGCAAAGTGTAACATCAGACCATACCGGGAACCCTAACGGTTATATGATGGTCGTTAATGCATCGGCCCAGCCAAGCGTTTTTTTTACACAAAGCGCACCAACGTTGTGCCCCGGCACTACCTATCAGTTTTCTGCCTATATACTTAATCTCATAACACTTGCTGCCAGTGGCCCAGGGGTTAGTGAGCCTAATATTACTTTTTCTGTACTAGCTCCTGACGGAACAGTGCTGGCAACGAAATCAACAGGTACAATTGACGCAACACAGGACCCTGTTTGGAACCAGGAAAGTTTATATTTTACTACACCCGATAATGTTTCGTCGGTAACAGTTGCAATGACAAATAATGCACCCGGGGGCAATGGCAACGATTTAATTTTGGATGACATTACCTTCAGGGCTTGCGGCCCGGTAATTGATGCTGGGTTTGGTTCTGTTACGGGACCAGCAGCCCAACCGCTATGCCAGGGCGCCAATGCTACTCTTACTTTAGATGCCAAGGTTGGAGGCAATACTAATCCCAACTATCAATGGCAATCCTACCATACCAATGGTGGGTGGGTTGATACAGCCGGACAAACCGCCCCATCACTTAATGTCGTTTTTCAGAATGCGGTGCCGGGTTCGTATCAATACAGGGTGGGTATAACCAACGGAACCAGCACATTAGCCAGTTGCCGCACCTATTCGGCGCCGTTAATTGTTAATGTCTCAACAAACCCGGTAATAGGGGGCGTTCCGCTAACTCAATCAATATGCGAGGGCGACACTTTAAGCATCTTAGCTACAGGCGGGGTAACTTATCAGTGGTCGGGGCCTAACTTATCGCCAATTAGTGAAAATCCCTTAGTTATTAATGGAATTACGTTGGCGGATGCCGGTAAATATACAGTAACCGCATACAATCAATATTCTTGCCCTAGTACTGCATCAACGCAAATTACAGTAAATCCAAAGCCTGTTGCTACGATCAGCGGCATTACAACAATATGTGCAGGCAAAAGCACCCAGCTTGTTGCTCAGGGCGGGGTAGCATACCAATGGTCGCCGGCTGGTAGTTTGAATGATCCTACAGTGCCCAACCCAATCGCCACCCCTACGGATACGACTACTTACACCGTTAAGGTTTATAATCAAGCTAAATGTTACGCTACCGAAACAGCTACTGTAAACGTGTTAAAAACACCGGTGGCCAATGCCGGGCCCAACAAGATCATAGTTGAGGGGCAATCGGTTAAACTTAATGGCAGCGCTCAAAATGGCGATGTTTTTTACTGGACGCCTAATTCTTATATATCGGGTTCTAACACATTAGACCCCATTGTTACCCCAAATCAGGATGCTACCTATACACTGCACGTTACATCAACAAGCAATTGCGGTATTGATAGCAGCAAGGTATTTGTAAGAGTATATCAACATGTGGAAATACCCAATACATTTTCTCCTAATAACGACGGCATTAATGATCTTTGGAATATCGCCGCTTTAAGCACCTATCCTGAAAGCCTATTACAGGTTTTTAACCGTTATGGCACACAAGTATTCCAAAGCATTGGCTATAGTAAACCATGGGATGGTAAATATAACGGCCGGGTACTACCCGCCGGCACCTACTATTATGTTATCGACCTGAAAAACAATACACCCAAAATATCAGGCTGGGTAGTAATAGTGCGGTGATCAGTTAAACCCGAAGAAGTAATTAAAGCCTAACTCATACTGTTTAAGCTTACCTGTATAGCCCGGGCTGCCGCTAGTTAAAGTAGCAGGAAAGGCATAACCCAGATAAAATTCGTAATGGTTATCAATTACCACGCCTGCTTTTATGGGTACATTAAACCAGAATGACGATAACTTAGGGTATTTATCTTTTACAATTGTTGTATCAGATGAAGTGTGGGTAAAGGTGTATTTATTATAGGCGGATAGGTTTGCAGATATACCAACGTTAATATAGGCCTTAAACTCTATTTCATTATATATATTATAAATCAATTGTGGCGCTACAGAAAACGTATATTGCCTGATCTTGCTTAAACTATTAACAGCTCCCGACGTATCCTTCGTATCAGGAAAGTTGTACTTATTTGCCGAGAGTGACAGCTCCGCTCGAAACACCATCCGTTCCGTTTTTTTGTTTAAGAACACATTGTAACCTAATGATATCTTTGGAAAAATTGAGCTGCTGTTAGGGAATTTAGCCGGGCCATTTAATCCCAGCACATTATCATTAATAGCCAATCCGGCAAACCACCAATGCCGTATGGTATCAAATTTTTCCTTGGTATCGCCATTAATTGCCTTTGCTATTTTTACCAGGTCGATCTTCACATATTTTGATTTGGTGATCATGGTGGCCAGCGTATCTGCATTGGCGACAGAGTCTCTTTCCGCGGCTATCCGCTGGTTTTTAACCTTGGCTATAGCGCTTTTACTAAGCGCCTTTACCCTGTATGTCGTTTTTGATTTTCGCTTTATCTGTTTGGTAACAGCTACCTGATTAGCCGCGGCGGCTGCCGCTAAAGCAGCGGCGGCTGCCGCTTTAGCTTTTGCCGTATCAACAATTGGCTTATATTTTAGTGCCAGGTACCTGAACTGGTTGCGGTAGGTTGTATCGGTTTGTATACCGCCGAGGGTTTTACCCTGATAATAAACCCTGTAGGCAAGTTCACGCGGTTCCTCATACATACTTTCCGAAACATAATACCGGGTTTTTATGCTATCAGTATAACTAAAGAGCGTAACATTGTTGCCGGTGGTAAGTATCTGTAAAAATACATTTTGAGCTATAAAATTGGTGTCTATTCCAGTTTTTAACTTTGCCTTATCAACATGATCCTGGCTAATGTTTATGATGTAGCGCCTGTAGGTGTCACTCCCTTTTATCGCAAATTCCCTTGCGGTAAAAACCGTAAAGGTTTGAACCGGGCTATCATGAAGATCTTTTCTAAAATTTATCGTATCCGGGTTTTTCTCCCATTTTTTATATTCAATATAGCCTTTTACGGTGTCACCGGTTAAGCCTACTATGTAGCCGTGTTTATAAGTTCCCTGGGCGTTTGAAAAAATTGGAGCAATAAGAATTAAAACTAATAAATAGTATAAAAATTTCATTGTGATAGCAGATTGGCAGGCTTAAAAATACCAAATAATATTGGCATTGTAAACATGTTTAACAATGAAAATCAGGCAATTAACTCCAAATAAGTCAAAAATAACCACACGGTTAAACCGGGTTTAATCAACCCTTAATAATAAACTAAAGATTAAGCGATGAAATCAGAAAGCGATGAATTTCTCTATCTGCTCATCAGTAAAACGAAGAGTATCCTCTTTAAAAAAGCTGCCGCTCTCATCCAGCTCGGTTTTAATATTGGCTATGTGCAACTTTAACGGCATTACATGCAAGTTTATGTAATGGCAAACCCCTGTAAAATGGTCGATACCGCGTATATTGCCATATTTGCCTGCTGATACACCTACCAGGGCAGCCTTTTTTTCATAAAAGCTTTCGGGAAAATCACAGGCATCAATAAACACTTTTAACACGCCGGGGAAACTGCCGTTATACTCAGGTATTACAAATAAAAACTTATCGGTTTGGGTAATAATATCCTGTATAGGCTTAAATGCTTCGCTGCGTTTGCCAAACAAATCGGTCTCCAATAAATTTGGCGGCAGCTGCATTAATGATAGCAAACCAGCTTCAGCACCCATTTGGTGCATTCTTTTATGGTAATATTGCGCCACTTTAAACGTTGTGCTTCCGGGCCTGTTGGTTGATGAGATTATGGTGATCATTTTTTATTTAAGCGTTGCGGGCCATATGTTGCAGATTGTGTGTAAGTAAGGGTAAAAATGTGAGTAAAATATCATTATTCAACCTTAACCTGCATCGCCAAATCGCAATCAATTAGTTAATTTTGTATCTTAGCGCGGGCTAAAAAAACTTTACGAAGTTAGAAATTTATGTTTCTGTTTTCACTGGTTATAATTCCTGGTTTTTAAATTTTTTGAATATACACAATGAGTAAAATAATTGCTTTAGCCAACCAAAAAGGTGGCGTAGGAAAAACTACATCATCCATAAATCTGGCTGCAAGTTTAGCCGTATTGGAATACCGTACGCTGCTTGTTGATGCTGATCCGCAGGCCAATTCAACATCAGGCATCGGGTTTGATCCACGCAATATTAAGAATAGCATTTACGAATGTATAATTAATGATATTGACCCGCACGATGCCATACAGCATACGGATACCCCAAATCTTGACTTGCTGCCTGCCCACATCGATCTGGTAGGTGCCGAGATAGAGATGATAAACCTGGAGAACCGCGAGTTTAAAATGAAGCATGTGCTCAACAGCTTACGCGATGAGTACGACTTTATTATAATTGACTGCTCGCCATCACTGGGCCTTATCACCATAAACGCTTTAACCGCTGCCGATTCGGTAATTATACCGGTACAGTGCGAGTATTTTGCGTTGGAGGGTTTGGGCAAGTTGCTGAATACCATAAAAATTGTACAGTCGCGCTTAAATACCGAGCTTAAAATCGAGGGCATTTTATTAACCATGTATGATGTGCGCCTGCGCCTGTCAAACCAGGTGGTTGAGGAAGTGAAAACGCATTTTGAAGACATGGTATTTGATACCATTATACAACGCAATACAAGGTTAAGCGAAGCGCCAAGCTTTGGTGTATCAGTAATTATGCACGATGCCACTTGCAAGGGCGCCATAAATTACCTTAACCTTGCACGCGAAATTATACGTAAAAACGGTTTGGTTGTAGATGAAACCACCGCAACTATAGAAACAGCATAATAATGAGTAATGAAAAACGAAACGCCCTTGGAAAAGGGTTAAGCGCCCTGTTGAATGATTCTGCTAGTGTAATGCCCGATAAGAACAGCGCTGTTTCTGCTCCTGCCGAAGTAAATAGCATGGGCTCTGTGAACGAGATAAAGATTGCTGAGATTGAGGTTAACCCTTTTCAACCCCGTACCGAGTTTGACCAGCAGGCATTAAGCGAGCTATCCGACTCCATAAAATTACAGGGGTTGATACAACCTATAACTGTAAGGCGTATAAATGCGCACAGCTACCAGCTTATATCGGGCGAACGCCGTTTGCGCGCCTCAAAACTGGCCGGTTTAACGCAAATACCTGCTTATGTACGTACCGCCAATGACCAGCAAATGCTGGAAATGGCGCTGATAGAGAACATACAGCGTGAAAACCTTAACGCTATGGAGGTAGCCTTAAGCTTTCAGCGGATGATAGAGGAGTGCAGCCTTAAACAGGAGGAGCTTGGTGATCGCGTAAGCAAAAACCGTTCAACCGTAACCAATTATTTAAGGTTATTAAAGCTGCCGCCCGCTATACAAGCATCCATCCGTGATGGGCAGATCAGCATGGGCCACGCACGCGCGCTCATATCTGTTGAGGATCCTGCAAAACAATTATTTATACATCAGCATATTATAAAGGATGGTTTATCCGTTCGTAAGGTTGAAGAACTGGTACGTGAAATACAAAAGGCACCGGTAAAAAAAGAGGGCAAACAGCCCGAACCCATGTCGTACTCGCTGCAAAAGATAGAGGATGATCTGGCTTCAAAATTTAGTACAAGAGTAAAGCTCAAAGTTGGCAGCCAGGGAAAAGGTATGATAGAAATACCTTTTTTATCGGAAGACGACCTTGGGCGGATCCTTGAAATGTTGGATTGGTAAAAAATGTGTAAACACCTGCTTATAATCATCCTGTTAACGGGCTTTGCTTTTTCAGCAATGGCGCAAAAACCCCAAACAGATACCATAAGAAATAAAAAGGACAGCCTGAACATGAAGCGCGATTCGGCTACTTCGAAGCGCTTTATACCCAAAGTAACCAAAGAAGAAAAAAAGTATCACCCCGATAGTTTGCATGATCCGCATAAAGCTGTAGTGCGCTCTTTAATGATACCCGGCTGGGGCCAGCTATACAATAACCAATGGTGGAAAGTGCCCATTATATATGCCGGCCTGGGCCTGTTGGTTGATGTGGTAATATTTAACCAACGCCAGTACGGGCCACTCTTAATTGTGGCGCGTTACTATGAACGGGGACAAACGCCCGGCACAAAGGACCCTCAATATGCTTTGTATACGGCTTACGTTAATGCCGGTATACCTGCCCAAACCGTATATGACGAGGTTAACGGCTATATACGCAACCGCGACCTGGGTATATTAGGCTTTATGGCTGCCTGGGGAATACAAGCGGTTGATGCCTATATTGATGCCAAATTTAAGCACTCCTATACTATGGATACTGACTTCTCATTCAACATCCAGCCTACTATAATTAACCAGCAGAACTTTGCAATGCAGGGCTTTAACGGACCTGTTATTCCGGGGTTAAAGCTCACCTTTGTGCTTAAATAACCGGCAACATCAGTTTGCAGGAAACCTTGCAAATATTACACATCTCCCCGAAAATATAAATGCCCCTATTATTCCCGGTTTAAAACTTACCTTTACGCTCAAATAGTTTTGGTTTTAAGCCGGATAATTCGCATTATCGCCAAACAGAAATAAAAGAACAGCCAATGAAGATTGCATTATTAGGTTACGGTAAAATGGGTAAAATAATTGAAAAAATAGCCATTGACCGCAAGCACGAAATTGTATTAACTATAGATCATGACAACATGCATGAGCTCACCGTAGAAAATTTAAAAAAGGCCGATGTTGCTATTGAGTTTACTACGCCCTCGTCTGTTTTAAGCAATATACATAAGTGTTTTGAGGCCGGCATACCCGTAGTTGTAGGCACAACAGGCTGGTATGAACATTTACCTGCATTAAAAGCGCAACATGAACCAAATGGCAGCACTATACTTTATGCGTCAAACTTTAGCATTGGCGTAAATATATTCTTCCATGTAAATAAAATACTGGCTAAGCTGATGAACAATTATCCTTACTACGAAGTACAGGTTGAGGAAATTCATCATACCCAAAAACTGGATTCGCCAAGCGGCACTGCCATAACCATCGCCGAAGGTATTATTGAAAATCTGGATGCCAAAAGAGACTGGGCAAACATTTTAATAAACGACAACGACAATACCGTTGATGACAATGTTAAAAATGAGCAATTGCTGATCGAATCACACCGGATTGACAGCGTACCGGGCACACATACGGTAATCTATGATTCAGAAGTGGATACCCTTGAATTTAAGCATACCGCCCATAACCGCAATGGTTTTGCCTTAGGCGCAGTACTTGCTGCCGAGTGGATAAAGGATAAAAAAGGGTTCCACTCCATACAGGACATGTTTAACTTTAGCGTTTAATAAAATTTGCCTCCCCAATATTTAAAGAATATGAACTGGAAATTCTGGAACAGAAAAACTAAGAGCAAAACTGCCCCTAAAAAGAAGAAGAGCAAGACCCGTGAGTGGGCAGATGCCATAATTTTTGCCGTAATAGCAGCTACCATCATCCGTTCATTTTTTGTTGAGGCTTATACCATACCTACACCATCAATGGAAAGATCATTACTGGTGGGTGATTTTCTATTTGTCAGCAAGTTGAATTATGGTCCGCGTGTACCCATGACGCCTATCGCTTTCCCGTTTGCGCACCATACCATGCCGCTTTTGGGCACCAAGGCATATTGGGATGGCATTGAACTACCCTATTACCGTTTACCCGGCTTTAGCGATGTTAAAAAAGGCGATGTAGTGGTATTTAACTACCCAATGGATGCCGATTCGCCGTATTACCGCCCGGTTGATAAACGCGAAAACTATATTAAACGCTGCCAGGGTGGCCCCGGCGATACCCTGAGTGTTGTTGATGCCCAGGTTTATGTAAATGGCAAAGCTATGCCAAACCCTCCGGGCGAGCAGATAGATTATACTTACTCTACCATAGGGCAGGACCTTAACCCACAGGTAGCCAGCGATCTTAATATATCTTATTATGATCCAAATAATCTTGGCGCCCCTACTATGACCGCGGCATCGGCAAGTGTGTTAAAAGGTTACTCCAACGTAAAAAACTTAACACCAAGATTAGAGCAAAAGGGTGTGATTGATCCCTTTAACCCGGTTTACCCGCGCAAATATCCAAAGTATTCAATAGGTGATAAATTCCCGCTGTTTAAATGGAACGTAGATAATTACGGCCCTATCATTATCCCTAAAAAGGGCTGGACAGTTACCTTAGATAGCCTTACTTTCCCGGTATATGGCCGCGCTATTGAAATATATGAGCACAATAAGGTCAGCGTATCAGGTAATGATATTTTAATCAATGGTGTAAAAACCAACACTTATACCTTTAAAATGAACTACTACTGGATGATGGGCGATAACCGCCATGATTCAGAAGATTCACGCTATTGGGGGTTTGTACCAGAAGACCATATTGTAGGCAAAGCATTATTTATTTGGATGAGCTGGGATGATAATGCATCGTTCTTTGGCAAAATACGCTGGAGCAGGTTATTCAATATCATACATTAGCAATTGAATGAACTGGAAATTCTGGAGAAGGAAAAGTAAACCCAAAACAAGGAAGAGGAAAAGTGGGAAAAGGGAATGGGTTGATGCCATAATTTTCGCTCTAATTGCAGCACTAATTATCCGGGTATTTTTTATGGAGGCTTTCGTTATCCCCAGCGGGTCAATGGAAGGCACACTACTAGTGGGCGATTACCTGTTTGTAAGCAAGGTTAGCTATGGCGCACGCACGCCCATAACGCCTGTATCATACCCGTTTGCACAGCATACCATGCCACTTTTGGGCACCAAAGCTTATTGGAGCGGCTTGCAGTTGCCTTATTACCGCTTACCGGGCCTTGGCCATGTTAAAAGGGGTGATGTAATTGTGTTTAACTATCCCATGGATATTGATTCGCCGCTGTGCAGGCCTATTGATAAGCAGGAAAACTACATAAAGCGCTGCGAGGGCATTGCTGGTGACACCCTATCCATACTGAACGCCCAGGTTTACATCAACAATAAGCCAGAACCCAACCCGGTAAACTATCAACCATCCTATTTGGTACATACCGAAGTGACGGGCATCGATCCGAAAGTTATAAAGGAATTGGGCATTACCATCAGGCAACAAATCACCCCCGAAGATATAGAACTGTTGATGACACCACAGGCTGCTGAACATTTAAAGGGCAATCCGATAGTAAAGAGCATTCATCAATATTATCAGCTAAGGGGTGTTTATGATCCCGATATTTTTCCGCATGATCCACGCCTGAGATGGAACGTGGATAATTACGGCCCTATCATCATCCCTAAAAAGGGCTGGACTGTAAAACTCGACAGTATGAATTTCCCGGTTTACCGCCGTGCCATACAGATTTATGAAAACAATAAGGTAGAGCTAATTGGTAATGACATCCTCATCAACGGCAAAAAAACCGATACTTATACCTTTAAAATGGATTATTACTGGATGATGGGCGATAATCGCCATAACTCCGAAGATTCCCGCTTTTGGGGCTTTGTACCCGAAGATCATATTGTGGGCAAGGCTTTGTTTACGTGGATGAGTGTGGACAGCAGTAAATCATTCTTACAAAATATCCGCTGGAACAGGATTTTCAGGGGGATAAATTAACCCGAATCCTCCTGATTGTCATCCTGAACGTAGTGAAGGAACTTCTGTGACTTGCATTTTCGCCATACAAGGCGAAGAAGATCCTTCACTACGTTCAGGATGACAAGGTGGTTAAAATAATTCCATTAGAGAATCTTAACAAAATATCCGGGTCAGGAATATTTTGCAGGTACTTATCTTTTTCTGATTTTTTACAGGCGCCGAAATAGTCACCGGCCTTACCCTCCATGTCCAACATGAGTTGAAAATGGAGATGTGGCGGCCAGTTACCATTCTCATGAACTTCACCTAAATTAGCAATCTGTTGCCCCGATTCAATTCGTTGCCCAACGGTTAATCCAACCAAATTAGTGCGACTCAGGTGCCCGTACAGGCTGTATAGCGTTAATCCGTCGAGGTTATGGGTGAGAATGATAGTCGGCCCATAATCACCGAAATTATCATTGTCCTGAAAACTGTGGATGGTGCCTGCTAGTGGTGCATAAACCGGCGTTCCTGCATCGCCCCAAATATCAACCCCTAAATGCAGGTTGCGGCGTTCTTCGCCGGTGGTATCAAATTGTGTACGGTTATCGTAAATGGTACGCAACTCCATATAACCGCCAATGCCATAGCGGCAATTATTGTCGGCCAGTTTTTGGTTTACCCAGGCACAAAACCTATCGGTATTATCAAGGATATCGATACTTAGTTCTTTGTTGGCTGATGTAAGTTCAAGCTTCAGCAGGCGGTCGGTATCGGTATCAATATCAACAACCTTGCTAATTGTTTGCGGGTGATCTTTAAGCCAGGCCGATAAACGGGCGGATGCATCCATAAAGCGGTATTAACTATTCCTCAACATCTTTCTGACGTTCCTCTTTGCTGATCTTATCGAAGATCTTATCCATACGCTCAACGTATTCGCTGGTATCATCAATAAAAAACTCCAGTTGAGGGATGATGCGTACCTGGTCTTTAATACGTGCGCCCAATTTATAGCGTATTTCTGAGGAATGCAGTTTTATGGTTTGTAAAGCCAGCTGGTTATTGGTACTGTTAAAAAAGCTCAGGAATATGCGTGCAATGGCCAGATCGGGTGTTACCCTAACTTTTGTGATGGTTACCATTGTATTGGGCAGGTAGTTGTTTCCTTCGCGCTGAAATATAGTTGCCAGGTCCTGTTGAATTACTCCGGCGAATTTTTGCTGACGTTTCGATTCCATGTTATTATTGGTTAAAGGCCAAAGGTAAATGTCAAAGGTAATAGTTTAAATCAACCTCCCTAAGATAATTATATTAAACGCTTTTTGTTTTATTCCGATGAATTTTTAGCCTTTCAGCTTTCACCTCTATAAATCATGCTTTATTTCATCAAGCCCTTTAATGCTTAGCCGGGCGCTAATGCCTGAAGCAATTACCGCTATAATACCGACGGTTAAAAATACCAGCCCAAAGTCCGATACCCTGATCTGTACCGGGTAAGCATCTATTACCTCCATTTGTCCGCCCATTTTTACGAAACCGTAATGCTGTTGTAAAAGGCAGAATATTAAACCCACAACAATACCCGTCACGCAGCCAATAACCGAGATCATCATCCCCTCAAAAAAGAAGATGCCCTGTATCAGCTTTTTACCTGCGCCTAAACTTGATAGTATGGCGATATCCTTACGCTTATCAATCACCAGCATGGTAAGCGAGCCAATGATGTTGAATATGGCTATGATGAGCACAAAAACCAGGATCATGAAGATGAACCAGCGCTCATAATTTAATGTTTTGTACAACTCGGTGTTTTGCTGTATGCGGTTTTTAACCGTGAAGTTTTTACCAATATGATCTATAATAGCCTGCTGTGCCGCGTCAACATCCCGTAGGTTTTTATAGTTGATCTCGATAGAAGATACATTCGTTGGCTGATCCAGCAGATCACGGGCAAAAACCATAGGGGTGACCATAATGTCGTCAAAATCCTGCTGAATACTAAACACGCCCGAGGGCATAATATCACGCACTATAAATTCGTTGAGCGGGTTGGTGCCGCCCATGCTATTGCGGTTGGGGGCGTATACCTGCAATGGCGTTTGCTCGTCATTAATATTTACCGACAGCGTGCCTGCTATAGTGCCACCAATAACGGCATAATTTTGCCCTTCAGCCTTTAGGGTGAAGGAGCCATCCTCAATAGTGCTATCGAGTTTGCGGTTCTTCAAAAAATCGTCGCTAACACCTTTTATAGTGCCGATAAACGTTTTGCTACCATATTTTAAAAGGGCCTTTTCCTGCAATACTTCGGTGTAGGAAAATATCTTAGGATCTTTTTTCAGCTCGTTAAAGTAGGCTGTGTTGGGGTTGAATGTTTTACCGAAGCGCGTTTCCACCTTAATCTCGGGCGTAAAATTGCTGTACAGGTTCAGGATCACCTTTTCAAAGCCATTGAATACCGACAGGATAATGATCAGCGCCGCACTGCCAATAAACACCCCCAGCATGGATATGCCCGAGATGATATTAATGGCGTTCATCTTTTTGCGCGAAAAGAGATACCGTTTGGCTATGTAAACAGAAGTATTCAAGTGGCTGCTAAGTTAGAAAAAGGGATTGGTTTCCTTCTCATAAGCGATCGTAGTTTCGGGGCCATGACCGGGGTATACCGTGCAGTCGCCCGGCAGGGTGAACAGCTTTTCCTCGATGTTTTTGATGAGCAGGGCATGGTTACCGCCCGGCAGGTCGCTGCGGCCAATGCTGCCGCGGAACAACACATCGCCACCCACCAGTATATTATCGGCACGATTATAAAAGCACAGGTGCGCAGGCGAATGGCCCGGAGCGAAGATCAGTTCCAGCGTGGTATTACCAAAGCTAACGGTACCTGTTTCGGGCAAATACACTTCGGGCAGAGGTGAAGGATCATAACGGAAACCCATTGCCGGGGCATAGGCCACAACCGCGTCCATAATCTCCTGCTCGCCGATGTTGAACTGCGGCTTAAGGCCATACTGATCGAACACAAACTTATTGCCCAGCACATGATCGATATGGCAATGCGTATTGAGCAGCAGCACAGGCGTAAGTTTATTATCGCGAATGAAATTCACCACCGCGTTTTGCTCCGCAGCCGTATACATCCCCGGGTCGATAATAGCGCACTCGCCGGTTTCATCGTATAGTATATAGGTATTCTCCTGGTATGGGTTGTTATTGAAAACTTGTAACATGCACAAAGCTACACAAAAGGGGTTAGTAGCCAAAGGAGGTTGTGAGCTGCGGTTTGGACGAGGGTTCGAATCCCTCCGGCTCCACTAGGGGAGATACTCAATCATGAGTATCTCCCTTTTTTGTCATCATAATTATCTGATTGAAAGTGCATTATCTTGTAAAGATAGCCAGAAAGAAGGTGTTCGATAATTTCTTTTAATATTGTTTCCAATTGCCAAAAACCACACTCTGGCTAGTTAAAAGAGATTTTGGTGTTCGATATCCCCTTAGGTGCGAATTTGTCAAAACGTCAAATCGCACTCTCAGCGGCTTCGTACTCGGCTACCTTGCTGTAAGTTCTTGCCAATAGGTAAAGAAAATCCAAAATAATCGCAGCTTGTTCTTCATTCACCTGAATCCCGTTTCGTCTTAATAAGTTGACAGCCTGATCTGGTGATACTTTCCTACTTGAAAAAACCGCTGGTAATCTTTTTTTATGTTGTTCCATCATATGTGTTAAATTTATTGGGAGAAGTAATTGGCCTCATTGATTAAGAGATATACTTACGAATTGTAAGTTTTATAGTCGAAAATTTTAGAAAGGGCTTTATTGATAATAATACTATCAATATTTCTTTCACTTAAATTTATGGAGGATGGCTTAAGAAGGTCGATCATAAATCGTTTGCCGTAAATGTCCTGATGTTTATAAGATTGAAAAACGTTTGAGGCTGTATACATCCATTCGGTTTGGTTACTATCACTCTCAGTTAATATTGCAGTAACTAGATTTAGCCGTTCATTTAAGCTATTTATATTTTGTTTATAATCCTGTTTTAAACAATCAAAATCCTCATCATCGATTTTTCCCGTAACCAGCAAATGCCTTGATTTTGCCAGCAACATCTCCTGCTTGTAAATATCGTCGGTGATTGCTTTACTACTATCCATGTGAGCCTTTCGCACTGAAAAGATATTTTCATCTTGCAGTATTAGGCTAAACAAATCATAGGTTTCAGAACGAAGATGAATTTTCTTCAAATGTTCTTCATATGCTTTATCTAATTTATCAGCTCTAAATCTACCTTTACACCTGGATGTTGAACAATGGTAATAACCATATTTTGAAGTTTTACCTTGAGAAAAGCTTCCTAAGAAACGCCGGCTGCAATATGGACATATCAAAAATCCACGTAATGGAAACAAATGATTTTGACTTATCTTTTTTGATCTATCCCGCTGCTTTATACTATTGAGACATTGAACTTTGCTGAATAGATTTTCAGAGATAAGAGGGGCATGAACGCCTTTAACCAATAGCATATCCTCAGTTTTATTTGCCGGTACTGTTACAATACCACAATACATTGGATTATGCAGAACTTTCCAAAAATTATTTCTGCTGCAATGAAAGCCGTTGTGGTTTGCCATTTTTCTAACCTGGTTCATGGTATAAATACCTTTCGCCATTTGCTCAAATGACCATTTAACATGACTGGCTTCCGGTTGCTTTGGAACAATAAATTTTCTTCCGTCAGGACCAGTAGTATTAATATAACCTACTGGTGCTTTACCAGGCCAACGGCCCATTTTCCTGGCTCTTCGCATACCATCAGAACAATTCTTTCCTCTCCTGCTATTCTCTGCCTCGGACATAGATAAATTTATTGCCAGCAAAACGATACTTTCCGGAATATCAATATCAATTGGCTGATTAATAGCCATAGCACGCACATTGAGCTTCTTCAAAATCCCAAGTGTTTGATAGGCGTATTCAATATTTCGACTAAAACGGTCCCAATTAAGAAACAAAATTTTTTCCGGAGGCCGTCGCTTGTTTTTCTTAATTGTCTTAATAAGTTTGGTCCATTCGGGCCGGTTAAAATCCTTGGCGGAGTAATCTTCCCGGAATATGCTTTTGACTTTGAGATGATTTATTTCACAATATTGGAGCAAACGCGCTTCCTGTTCAATAAGAGAATATCCCGTCTTTTTTTGTTCATCCGTACTAACGCGGACATATAAATAGGCTGATTGCATGATGGATAAGTTTTAATTTTATCCAATTTAACCATTTGAGATTATTTAGTCTTTAACTATGGATCCATAGTTAATGGAGTTTATAATTTATGCTTACTATATAAACTTCAAACATGATATCACTAGATATCGATGAAATTAATTTAAATAACTAACTTCATATACACTAAGCTTTATCACTATGCACTTTAAACTCACAGAAGAAATCATTAAACTAAGTGTTTCCAAATATTGGGAAATCGCAAAAAACGAATGGGATTTTGATTATGCTTACCAGAGTGAAGAATTTCAGACTTGTCTTTGTGGCCATTATCCGATTAAGAATATATGCGTAATTAAAAACGATAAAAATGGCAACGAGACTGAAGTGGGTAACTGCTGCATCAATAAATTTTTAGGAATAGAAAAAGGCAATAAAATATTTGATTCCATTAACCGGTTAAAAGATGATATTTCTAAAAGCCTTAGCGCAGAGGTTTTGGAATATCTTTTTGAAAAAAATGTGATTACGGAATTTGAATATGAATTTTATTCGGACACTTTGCGTAAAAGGGTTTTATCCGAAAAGCAAATGAGCATTCGTGAAAAGATCAACAAGAAATTCCTTGATTTCACCAGCTATGAAACAAATACATTTTTAAACAGGATCAATATGGTGTTGAAATGGTCGGAGGACAATAAGTGGTTTGACAGGAAGTTTGTCGATTCTTTAAAACGGGATTGTGAAAGAAAAGGAACTTTGTCGGAAAAACAATCTTCCGCTTTGGAAAATATTATTAAGAAAATGAAAATCCAGTAATTAGATTGTCAAATGCTAATTATATCAAACAAAAAATAGATTTCATGCTTGCTATATTTAGCATTTCTTTTTATATTTGATTTATAATTGGAGGGAACATGGAACCAATAATGAGTTTTGAGGGTTACCAGGTAATTGAAAACACAAAAAAATCTAATGATTTGCTAAATAGCTTTTACGAGCAACTTGGCTATACTGTGTCCGATCCTCACCAACAAAAGACCGCAGAAGTTAATTCCGTTCAGGAATCTCCTAAACCTGCATCGGGCAATCGTTAATCCCTTTTCTGCCGGTTAATGAATATAGCTTTAGGAGCGTTAATCATTTTATTGCTGCTGTTACCAGCTCTTTTTTTCCGAATTGGAATCACTTTTTGGAGGTTCTCAGATAAAACCAGCCAGGCTGCGTCAACATTTTCTGGTGAACTAGCCCGAAGAAACTTTATCAATATCCTGTCCAAGCTCAATTTTTCAGAAACGCTTTTCTTTTTTTCAATTGTGCCGCTAGTACAACATTTGATTTCTGTTTGTGTAATAGACTGGTGGGGCAGGGAAATTGATTTTAGATTGCTGCTGAATATCTTTTCCAGTCAAAAAGATATTATCAGCGATAATTCCCTCTTTGATAAGGAACTCACTTCTTTTCTCTGGTATATTCTTTGGGAAACGTTTTTTGGCTTTTTGGCCGGGCTTGTGGTAACCCAATGCTTTATCTGGTTTCCTTCCCTTAATTTTATGCTGATTGGGGAAAACATGTACCTCCGGTTATTTACAGGCCTGCTATTAGAACCTTCCAAACGTGCGCAGGTAGACCTTGTGCTGGTTGATGTGGTTTCTGAAACCAAAGAAGTTACTGTAATCTACTCCGGCATTCTTGAGAAATTCGATACCGTACCGGACAAAAATGAGCTGGCTTACATCACTTTGAGCGGTACAAGAAGAAGGGATCTGCGTAAAAACAGCCAGGTGATTGAATTGGCAAATAGTGGCGTTAAAACGACTACCTACGAAAATGACAGTGGTGATATGATAATTATTCCTGGCAAATACTTTACTATCCCTGGCAGTAAAATTGCTAATGTCAACGTTACCTATATTGACATTCAGACAACGACAGATCCTAATGGGGCTCCCGTGCAGGTATTGGTGCCGATCAACTGAAACAGCGGTTATTTTTTTTTCAGCTTAACGTAGCCATTCTTTTGGATTACCCTTTCAAATTTTTTCTCAAAGACATCCGGGCTGGTTTTATTTAGGTACACGCCATAATAATGACCGCTCAGCAAGTTTTCCGAACGATTCCTCGCGGACAAGCTATGGCCGGTTTTAGACGGTTGACGCTTCATCATTTATAATTAATTATAAATTCTTATCGTTAAGGGCTTGCTTTACTAACGCAAAAGCCTCGTCGTGGTTTATCTTTTTACGACAATAAGCGTTAATCTGTTGAGCTTTATTCAAGGTTTTTGTCGTTAAAACGCTTGAATTATCCAAATCTATACGACTTGTCTTCACTAAATAGAATTTGCCATCCTTTTCACATGTCCATTCTAACTCATGATCACTTGGGCTAAACTGCCAGTCATAGGGCACATCCAGCCCCGCCAAATCATTCAGGAAATCCAACACAGATTCGTAGCGGTTAGCAGGGTCGATCTCTAATGCTTTGCGAATATAATTTTTCAACCGCTGCGGTATATGCGGGTGATAATGAGTCCTGTCGGGAAATTTCCCTTTAAGCACGGCAGCTTTAAAAAGGTCATCCCCGAAAGCCCCCTCGATAATGAATGGCTTAAGCTGTCGCTTAAATTCCTGGTTCCCGTTGCACATCCGGTACACCGTCAGCCCCGCCTGGTAAATATCAGTTTGGTGAGTAATTTTTTCCGACCTGAAATTTTCCGGTGCCTGAGTCCAATAATAGAACATTTCCGCTGCGGCAAATCCCTGGAGATCCAGATATTTTGCTAGTCCAAAGTCGGTCAGCGTAGCATCATCTGATGTGGAAAGAAGTATATTATTGGGTTTAACATCGCAATGGACGAGGTTCTTAGAATGGATATGATGCAGCCCGCTTAAAAAATCAATGCTATAACGTATAATTTCGGTAAGGCTTAAAAATCTTTGATCAATCAGTTGGTTGATAGAGCCTTGCTCGTAATCGGGCATGGTTATATAAATATGATCATCATCCTGGCAGGCATATTGGATAGGAACAATGTTCGCATGAGCAGAGGCATATAATATTTTTGCTTCCTTGAAAAAATTATCCGGCCCCGCCAAGTCGGCTTTCTTTATCTTTTTAACAACGATCACGGCATCAAGCTGGTAATCATGCGCCCTGAAAACTTCAGAGTTCTTTCCCTGCTCGCTGATATTCATCAGTTTTTTAAAATGCAGGCTGGTATTGGTATAGTCAAGCATGGATCAATTATTAACAGCCAATGCCGTAAGTATACATTCCCTATGTTCTTTGCCGAGGGACTGCCAATCTATTATTCCTGGGTAGTTCTCATGCCCGTCTATCATCCGGGAAATTGTACCATCCGCCGAAATACCTAGCCGAGCCGCAATGGAAACCTTTGTCCCGGTAAAATATTTTTCAACCTTGCTACTGGCAAGCATCTCTTGTATAACCCCTTCAATCATTACCCTATTGATATCGGGCCCCTGGTAACCGGAATATTCCGTCAGTTTGATTCCCGCACGTACTATAGCATATTCACCTAAAATATCCAGGAAGGTTTTTCTAACATATTTGAGCTTTTGCGGAACGTTAAAAGAAACGGGGATGACCAAGTCCTGGTTAATGGTACTTATACTTCCTTCATTATCATCGACAATGGAATATAATACTTTGTGCGGCGTAACTCGGATGCCAATAAGGCGCATATTAAAAGCATTTAGGTAATAGGCGAACAATGATAATTAAAATCCAACATATTACCTAAATAAACTTTACAGGGATTGATAGGCGGGAACGCCGCTTTGACTGAGGGGAAAATGGTCGCATGCCTCCTCCGGCAAAAATTTTAAACGGTGGCTCGGCACCAGCGTTCCCTTGTCTCCGTCATAAGATAAATAATTATTTCCCATTCCCTGTGAAGTCCAGCCTGTTATTAACTCCACAACTATCCCGACGGCAGTCGATGCCAGGGTGCCGTTTGGCCAAACTACCTGCGGCCGGATGCCCGCCTGTCCGTATTTGGCTGCTTCTTTACCGAGTTTTTCCTCAGTCACAAACTGCAGGCAGCGCATACAAGGCCAGCCTGGAATTGAAGTAATCACCTGGCCCGAGATGTGGCTTTTACCCGCTTCATCCACATGTACATCCATACCTATATCGATATACGGGATCAGGTACCTTCTGCATTCCGCCTCCAACTCAGCCCTCGAGGCATAATCATCCACGCAGCCGACAACAATATCACAAGTTTGCATTGCTTCCGCATAATCCTGCCAACGGCCATCATAACATTCAACGGCCACACCGGGAAGTATCTTTTTAAAAAGCCGTTTGGCAATCCTGGTTTTTAGCGTGCGTCGCAAGATATCCATAAACCATGCGCCGATCAGCCTATTCAGGTTTGATTCTTCGGCGTGGTCCCCATCAAAAATAGCCGGGTTTAAAATTCCGATATGTGCAAACTGCTGGGCAACATGTGATCCGCCGCCACCAAGCCCTACGATTGCTACACGAACCTGGCCGAAAAGAAACTGAGATTCGGGCCCAAGAAACGATTGGCGGCTATATTTGTCACCAAATTTGTGTAACCTTTTTCCGGGGTAGTGAAAGACCATGGGCTTGCCGATTACGGAAATGCATTCAGGTGCTGTCACAAGCGAACCGCCCGGTAATTGTAAGCGGACGAAAAACGAGTTTTTACTCAGGATCAGGTAACCATGGGTCGCCGTTGGATTAGCATGGACGAGGCTTTGCACGACGCCGGGAATGCCGTTTTTATCTGCTTCGCTGGGTGCAGGCACCCCTTTGTGATTATGAAGGTGGACATATACACTCCCGGAGTTATGGGTTATCACTTGTTCCATGGCATCGCGGATCGCCGCCCCGCTAAAACGTGCCCCTACCGAACGATCATAGATATAGTGGTCGTCCTTAACGGGAGAATAGCTATTTATCCAGATTATCATTCGACCGCCTATAATCTTATGAGTGGTATAAAGAAATCCTACTCTTTCCCCGGCAAACTCATGAGGCCTTTTCAGGTCGGCAAGCACTTTTTCATAAAGTGGCCCGGGCATCTTTACATGGACTTTTAGTTTTTTCATTGTTTAAAAGCTTTAAGGTGTACCAGTAACATTTCTTTAAATTTCAAATCGGCCGGTGTCTGCCAGGAAATACCGTACCAGGTTCTGCCCAATATCCTAACCGTGGCATTCCAGTTCAGCCCTGCATTACATCCTGCCAACTTCTCTGATAAATAAAGCCTTGATTGGTACCCGTCCTTCAGCATCGGGCATAATAGCGCATCTACTTCAGATGGCTTACAATTAGCAGGCATCTGTAATTTTTCAATGAGGATATAAGAATAGCCCCCTTCATCCGCTGCGCGTAATGAAGGGGCTATTGTTTTCAATTCCTCAATATCTTGTGGTGCAAATTCCATATTATGATGAGGTACCGTCCTTTACCCGGCTTAAAAATTGTTCGCCGCCCTTGATACAAATTACCGCATCGTTTTTAAGTGGGACCGGTTTATTGCCAATAAGCTCATCCAGCTCGTAGCCGGGTGTTACCTCGCCTACTTTCTTTATTTCCGCTACTGTACGTTCACCCGGTTCGATCAGGCGGTCTATGCGGTCCACTTTAATAGTTACCAGTTGAACATGCTCCGTTTTTGTAAAGAAATGTTCTATTCCCGGCCGGGCAAGATCAACCAGGGTATCGTCGCCAACCAGTTCGTCTTCCCATGGTTTCTTAATAGCCAGGTACAATAAGCCATTGGTTCCGGTCATTGCCAGTTGACGTACTTCAGCACCTGTAATGTATTGTTTGTCCCATTCATATTCCTTGCCGTTAATAATTATGGGCAATACATACTTCAGGTAAAATTTTTCAATACCAGGCCTGGCCAGATCAATCCGGTCATCATCGGCTACCGGCTCGTCTTCCCACGGCTTTTCAATACCGAGAAAAACACGCGCCCCCTCACCGGCACCGACCAGTTTTTTCACCTGCAACCCGGTGACATACTGATCTGACCAGTCAAATTCTTTTCCCTCAATCTTGAGCGGAAGTTTGTTTTCGGCTGGTCGTTGACCCGCCCCTTCTAAATTTTCCATGTTGTGAATTATTAATTTTTTGACAAATATATATTGCTTTGCTAAATATATCAAGCATTGCTTATTATTTTGCTTGTTATTTTTAGCAAGTGCTTGATTTTTAAGCTAATTATTTTTAACTTTGCTTGATATCGTGCTAATTTCAATTAGCACTTGCATTATTATTTAAGATTATATTAACTTTGCAGTCATATGACAGAAAGCACAAAGACGCTCGGAGGCATCTTGCGAGAAGCAAGAGACCTCAAAAAATTATCCTTACGGGAAGTAGAAGTGCAGAGCGGCATTTCCAATGCTTACCTGAGTCAACTGGAAAATGACAAGATCAAAAAACCCTCTGCCAATACCCTTTACAAGCTTTCAGAGTTATTCCATATTACGTTCGATGACCTGATGGTGGCGGCCGGTATTGTGGAACAGGGTAAAGAGGAACGAAAACGGCCTGTGCACTACGCTTTTAACTCGGACGACCTGACTCCAGAGGAAGAGCAGGCACTGATCGATTATTTAAAATTTTTAAGATACCAGCAAAAGGATGCTAAATGACCAGAAAAAAAAGGAAATTGATAAAATTGCCTTTGATGCATTAAAAAAAAGCGGTGCCCTTGGGCTGTTACCTACACCGGTCGACAGGATAGTACAGTACGCAGAATTGCGGGTGAACTCCCATATTGACCTGAGTAACGTTCCCTCCCACTTCCTGGCCAAGTTTGGCTTGGCACTGCAACGCGCTGTTATAAAGGTAAGAGGCGCATTAGTCAGAAATGACCGTGTGATTCTGCTGGATAATGAACAAAGCACTCAGCGCAAAAATTTTGTAAAGCTACATGAAACCGGGCATGAGTCCAACATACCAGACACTTTCAACCCGGTCATGACCGTTTGCAAGTAAACGGCCAATTGAGTTGGATCGTTCACCGCAGGGATTTCATTTTGTTCCTGTGCCTTTTGGATAAGTTCTTTTAATATTGCGATCGTCCCTGCCCTCGCAGCAGTGACGAACTGGTTCAACCGGGGGCTGTTGTTAGCAAGCTCAGTAATGGAATTAACCACGAAGCAGCCACTTACCGGCATACCTGCCGCGCTATCTTCCTGTAACACGCACTCAAACAGTGCCCTGAGTGCCTTTAAGGCGGACGGCGAACTCTTTATATTTTGACCGAGTTTCGTCTGTTCAGTTTCCATGTAATATTGGAGCGTTTCAAAGAATAAAGACTCTTTACCGCCAAATGAATTATAGATACTCGATGTACCCAGCCCGGTAGCCTTTTCCAGGTCGCGGGTGGAGGTACCATTAAACCCTTTTTTCCAGAACAATTCCATCGCATTTTTCAATGCTTTTTCCTTATCAAATAATTGAACACGTGGCATAAAACTTGATTTAATGTAACAATCGCTACAAATATAAAAAACAAAATTTATATTTGGAGATACGAATGATACCCTCGATAGCATCAACAATTGTCCAGGTTTTCACTTATCACACCGGTTGATTACACTTAAAATAAAACACACGTCATAATTTCAGCGAGTGATGAATTATAACGTGCGTTTAATCGATGATCCTGGGGTTGTAACAAAACCGAACATTCTGTTGTTCGGTTTTGAGCAGATCAGAAAAAGCCCGGCAACATAATCCCTGATAAATATGTTTAATCCTCACCGGATGTTCACAAATTTTGCTTTTGAAAACTATAGCGCAGCCTTATTCCTGCCAAAAGTTTTAGGTCCTGTATAAATCCGTTCGTTCTGATTGGCTCCAAGTGTACAGGTAACATACCGTATGTACGGCTTTTTGGGACTATTGAAATACTAACGAATAAGGGCGTTTGGTCAATTTAAATATTGACAATAGATTAAAATGCCAAACTAATTTTCCCCTTCTCGGAACTTCCGACATTTTTTTCCGAAACAATGTCTTTGCAGGTAGAAAGCACCGCATTTAAAAGCTCATCAGTAGTGCCATAATGCACAACATCAATTGTGGATGTTCCCGACGAGTTGAATTTTTTATTGATACTTTTTATGCCGGACATGTTATTTATTTCAGTAGAAAGAGAATTAAAGCTTGAAAAGCCTATCCCTGTAATACTGATAGCGGTTTTCATGGTTTTACCTATATTGGCAAGCCCGCGGGCAGAAGAATCTGATTTGCTTTTAGCGCTGTCAGCAGCGCTTAAAGGATGCAGCCGGTGGTTGATATTTACCATAGTAACAGTTAGCATGGTATGTATATTTTTAAGGGATAGCTTCACCGCTTTTGTTGAGTTCCTTACCCTGATAAGTGCTGATGGAATCTTGAACGGGTGGCCTTTAAGATCTTTGGTAACATTTGCAGACATGTCAGAACTGGACGCTACCAGGGCCTGGCCATTAGTATTTAATGTGGTTAACTGAAGGTTGAAAGTGGTTAGCTGTTTCTCGATGCCGTTATTGTCCATATTTACTTTTTTAGTAACAATAACCTGCTGTTCAATAGCATTAAGCTGGGTTGATAACTGGTTTGTTTGGTCGTAAACATTATAACAGTTGGTAACATACGCATCTACTTCAGGAAGGCCCAGATCATCACTTGGCCGGGTTAGATTATTCGGGTCATTAGTTTTTACAATAGCTGGTGGCGTTATGGGCGATGTGGTAGCAGCAGTAACCGGCGGGGTAGTTTGCGAATAACCCTCGGTAATAAACAGCATAAAAATAAAAGTTAAATATAAAAAGCAGCAGGGCCTGGTTCTCATTTAAGTAAATGCTAAATTGGTGAAATACATCATCTATTGATAATATTCAGAGAAGCTGCCTTATTTATGTAAGGCGGCTTCTCTGGATCATTTTTTGTAAATAATGATCGGGATCAAACTTTTGTTATACTATGATCTACCAATATTATTTTTTTATTGTCGTGGTTTAAATGTACCATCAAAATAAAGGGTTCCCTCTGTACTGTCCTGGGTTAATACAAGCACATCCGGCCCCTTACCGCCCCAAGTGATCTTTTGTGTTAACCCGCCGGCAAAATTGAGTGTCAAAACAACTGTTGATATACCCCAGGTATCATGCCCATTGGGATAAATATGAAAATGGACCAATCCGCCATTTTTGACAAAGAAGTCCATTGTTGGGTTACCTTTTAAACCCAAAAAATTCGTTAAATAATTATTAAAGGTCAGCGGATCTTGATGGCTAACACCTCCATTAAAGGTTATATTGAGCGGCCCCGTTTTGTAGGCCAAAAGAAATGGTTCGCCATTATTTACTGTCTGGGGTGGATTGTTATCGTACCCATTATAGCCATTATTTGAACCTGCATTGCCCGAATATACAATTACATGATAGTGTGTGTCATCGTCTTTATTTTCTCCCGGTAATTGACTGGTTGTATAAGTTATATAGGCACTTTGTAGTATGGCAGCATTATCATTGGGCACACAGTTACGTTCGTGAAAATCGTCAGTGTTGCTGTACGACCCGAGCACATCATCAGCCATATCATAAAAAGAGTAAGAAATTGGCTGGGCGGTTTGCCAGGTAACATTTCTGAATACATTTTGGATCTCTTTTTCAAGATCTTTCCGGTTAAACTGCAACGTGGTTTTGCCCGGGCCGCCAACTACATAACAATTTATGGTACTTGAAACATTTTTATCAGACGATACTGCGTTAAGGTCAACATTTGCACTCGTGCCAAAACCGCTGTAACTTGCCTTGAAAGTTTCAGCGTCCTTTGAAGAATTCATAGTATAGGTAAAATTCGCTAAAACGCGTACGCCATAACTTACACGACCCATTACCATCAGGTTTTTTGTGTTCTCAACGTTGGGGTCAATAAAATAGCCGCTATCGGGCGGTACAACACGTATGGTATACAATATTTTAGTGGCATCAATGGTTACATTTACCGTATTCGACTCGCTGGAAGTGGCATAAGAGGCGCTTACTGTAACGCCCGCGTAGCTACCCCCTCCGCTGATCTGGAGAGCTGCAGCCGTAGCATCACTTGTTTCATAACTGGTTGAATTAAAGCTAAAAGTGCCCGCCGGCCCCTTTAATTCATTTTGAAGTTTATCAACAGCTGTATATACTTTTTCATAGTTAGGATTTGAAATATTTACAAACGGGTTATCGTTGGGTTTTAAGTTCGAATTATCTATCATTAATCCTAACACATGCTGCGCTCCTATAAAAGGTTTTGGGTTGCCGCTAAAAAAATCGTCGAACTTATAAAATGCCCCGGGATAAATGAGGCCTGCCATTGAGGCGGCATCGGCACTTAAAAAATTGGGGCTGTTGGCCGTAAGCGAAACTGTTGAAGATGCGCAATCCCATTCTCCCCCTTTTTTGTCGGTGCTCTTTTCTTTGTGTTCGCTTCCTTTTTTTGTATGCGCCTTATAGGTGGTCGGGGCATTGCCGCCAAATTTGGGGTTCTTCACAAGTTTAATTGTGATCCCGTTAATGTGCATTTTTGCAGTATCGTCAAATCCGTTATCATGTGAAGCCTTTCTTTTGGCATGTTTACTTGTACCCTCATAAGCGGGATCACCCAACCCAAGGGGCTTTACCGTAAGATGCTGTACATTTCCATATAGTACCGGCGTTGTTTTCTCGACAGGTTTTTTTGTAATAGCGGGTGCAGTTGTTTGGGTAGATGCCGGTACTGTTGTTATAACAGGCTTTGCTGCGGGCCTTTTTACCTGGGCATTTGCACAAAAGGTACAAACTAACAATGGTATCATCAGGTAATAAAATTGGGGGCGATGGCTGATATGAAAGCGATCGTGTTTGGTTTTGAGGTTCATGTTTTTCATTTTGATAAGTGATTTTCAAAGGTTTAATAGAAGCATCGTGCCCCGCTTTTTTTATTGCAAGGATATACGGGATGGTGCATGTTATTTATTAGTTAAATTTTACCTGATTAAAATTACTGCCGATAGCGCAGCCGGTCAATCACCAAATCGGGGGTTTTTAAATTCACAATATCAGCGCATTAAAATGAGGCCTGTGGATTGACGTTAAATCAAATAGTGTAATATAAAATGCTAAACAAACCTGTTGGTTACAGGCGATATGTTTCCCGTAATAAGATCAATTATTTCCATCTAAATAAAAACGCTTATCCCCCGATTGGGTGATTGACACAGATCGGCTTATGTAATAGTTTTGTTATATAAACAAAAAACCATGAAAAAATTTGTAGCTCTTTTTGCCTGCTTTTTAGTAACCGGCCAGTTGTTTGCCCAGGATTGTTCTCAATATATGTATATGCAAAAGAACAAGACCATTGAGATGACGGCCTTCAATAATAAAAATGAAATGACCTTTAGATCAGTTACAAAGGTTTCTGATGTGAGTACTGCAAACGGGGTAACTACTGCAAACGTTGCTGCAGAGGCATATGATAAAAATGGGGAATTGATCAACTCATCAAACGCGGTTTATAAATGCGATGGCGGGGTAATGATGATGGACATGAGCGTTAATACACAGCAGCAGTCTCAACAACCGGCCCAGCCAAATGCCAAAGTAAATTTTAAAGTAATTAACCAGGGCTATATGGAATATCCATCAGGGATGCAAGTTGGTGATCATTTAAAAGATGCCACCAGCCAAATGGAAATAGACATGAATAATGGTATGACAAGTGTTATGACCATTCAAATTACCGATAGGATAATTGCTGGAAAGGAAAATGTTACCACTCCCGCCGGAAGCTGGAATTGCTTTAAAATAACCTATAAAACTACATCTTCAACAACCTTTAAAGGCGCTCATGCCGACACTATTAATAATGCGATGAGCGCCTTTGCCAAACTAAAAGCCAAATTAGGGAACTTAGGACCAAAAATGGCTTCAAATACTTCTGAAACTACCGTATGGTATGCCCCCGGTTTTGGCCTGGTGAAAATGCAGAGCAAAACTTTTGTAATGGAACTCACGGCACTCAGGTAAATTTATCGCTTATAAAATTAGCTATGCCGCTTATCGGTAACGCTTTAGTTTGATGTTCAGCAAAAATTATATCCCCCGTTTGCGGTATTGACGGCTGTTGGAGTTTGTAATAGCTTTGTTATAAAAACCAAACCCCATGAAAAAAATTATATTCATCATCGCCCTACTTTTAATAACCTCAAGGATGCTGGCACAGGATTGTTCCCAGTATATGTATATGAAAAAAAACAAGGTTATTGAATCAACCTGTTATAACGAGAAAGGCGAAGTTTTACGGAAAGTGGTTTCAACGGTTGTTAACGTAACCACAATAAACGGGACAACCACTGCAAACGTTAGTACGAAATATTTTGATAAAAACGGAAAGCCCAACGGGGAAAAAAGTATT
The DNA here is from genome assembly GCF_900105165.1 of Mucilaginibacter mallensis. Classification (NCBI taxonomy): domain Bacteria; kingdom Pseudomonadati; phylum Bacteroidota; class Sphingobacteriia; order Sphingobacteriales; family Sphingobacteriaceae; genus Mucilaginibacter; species Mucilaginibacter mallensis. Next base: position 5,634,107 of record NZ_LT629740.1, on the reverse strand, counting down.
TCCTACAAATGTAATGGTGGTTCATTTATAATGGACATGGGTGATAATAGCCCCCAGCAGGGCAACGCTAATATTAAATTCACCGCCAGTTCCATGGAATATCCGTCAGGGATGAAGGTTGGCGACCGTTTAAAGAGTGTTACCTCACAAGTGGAAGAGAAAATTGGTGGTGTCTCAAGTGTTGCTACTTCTCAAATTGAAAGGACGGTTGTTGCTAAAGAAAACGTCACCACACCCGCCGGAACCTGGAATTGTTTTAAAATAGTTAATAAAACTACCACTACTATTAAAGGTTATAAAATGGCTCCGTTCACCGCTGAAACTACGGAGTGGTATGTCCCCAATTTTGGTATAGTAAAGGTTCAGGTTATTGGTTTGACAACGGAAATTACCGCTCTCAGGTAAGGTGAGGCTATAGTGGAATCAGCTTTAAACCACCCTGTTTTTTAAAGCTTTTGCAACGGCTTCTGATTGGTTATGCACATGAAGCTTCTCATAAATATTACGGATGTGGCTTTTTACAGTTTCAAAACTGATATTGAGTGATCCTGCTATCATTTTGTAGCTAAATCCCTTTACCAGGCCGTTCAGTATTTCTTTTTCACGTACCGTCAGATCATATTTTTCAATCGTGCCTGAACTGTTTTGAGCTAAATGCTCTAACAACATACGTGCAATATTAGCGCTTAATGGCGCTCCGCCTTCTAATGATTCCGCAATAGCGCCGAATAATTTCTCAAAGCAATGTTTTTTGAGTAAATATCCCGAGGCACCGGCGCAAATAGCCGCAATTACATTTTTATTATCGTCAAAAACGGTAAGCATAATTATCTTCACTTCTGTATCAACCTGCCTGATCAGTTGAACTGCTTCAATACCATTTCTCCCGGGCATATCAATATCCATCAAAATAACCTGCGGCTTTAAAGTTTGAAGATCGTTTATGACATTTGTACAATTTTGGAAGGCCCCGGCACAGGTATAATTATCAGATGTGTTAAGGAGTTGCACAAGCGCTTCGCATAAGTCCGTATTGTCCTCGTATATCAAAACGCCTGTTTTCATTAAATTTCTTTTTAGTATTTCGCCTTTTAATGAGGGCTGCTATCCAAACAATAATTAGGATAATCATGGGCGACCATAATAAGTTAAATGTAAACAGATTATTATTATTTACAGCTACCGAAATCGGGGGATATGGAAACTTAAAGACACCAGCGTTCCTTTGTTTTCGTCACTTTCAATATAAAGATCAGCTCCCATTTTTTTTGCCCGCTGCCCCATGTTATAAAGCCCATTACCCGACGAAACAGCATTTATATTAAACCCTTTGCCATTATCGCTGATGGTTAATTTGCAAACGCTCTTATGCCTTGTTAAACAAATTTGTATGAAGGTGCATCCGGAGTATTTTGAAGCATTGCAAATAGCTTCTTTAAAAATAAGATACAACTCTTTCCTTGAGACCATTCCTATTTTTAGATGTTCTATTTCCGGGTCAATACTGAAATCGTAAGGAATACACTGGGCCTCGAGCACTTCAGAGAGGTATTCACGGGCTTTCATTAAAAAATTATCCAGGCCATCGTTCCTGGTATTGATGGACCAGACAATATCTGATAAAGCATCCAGGGTTCTTTCCGATTTGTCGCTTATTTTTTGTAATAATTCACTACTGCTGCGCTTATCTGTACTTATTTTTTGTAATGCTATTTTACTGAATATGTTGATGCTGCTTAAAGTTGAACCAATATCATCATGCAGATCACGGGCTATATTATCACGTAATTGCAAACGCATTTTAAACTGGTTCATGTTATACCTGTAAATGATATATATTATACTTAAAACTAATACACAAAGTGATAAATAAAACCACCATCGATGCCAGAACGGAGGGTTTACAATTAATACAAGCTTAGTAGGTGTATTATTCCATATACCTTCGTTATTACATGCTTTTACATTAAATACATAGGTGCCTTCATCCAGATTAGCGTAAGAAACATAGCGGCGAGAACCGGCAATATTCCAACTTTTATCAAGCCCGTCCATTTTATAAGCATATTTATTAAGCCTTGACTGCGTATAATTAAGTGCTACATACTCAAAAGAAAAATAGTTTTGGTTGTAGTTAAGCCTAATGGTTTCCCCTTTGTGTATAGTGTAATCCTTATCAAAAATACGTAAGTCTGTTATTGATACTTCGGGCGGATGCGTATTTTTCACAAAGTTAGCCGGGTTAAAGCTATAAATGCAGCCCTTGGATGCTATTGATATATTGCTGTTATCGTCAATAACTATTGAAGTTAGCCCGTCCGGACTTTGAATGCCATCTTTTTTATTAAATTGAGTTATTTTTCTATCAGGTATATGAAATTTAACTGCTCCTGCATTGGTCAACAGCCAAAGGTTGTTTTGTTTATCGCCAACTATAGTTGAAACAGACATCGACGGCAGGCCATCATTAACAGTTATAATCTGTGGGTTTTTAAATTGTGTATTGGTTGCCCACAAGCCATAATAATCGGTACCTATCCATAAATCTTTATCTTTTTTATATAATTCATTAATAGTAAGGTCTGAAACAAGTTTGTTTATATTATTCCATGTGATTTTTTCAAAACGTCCCGTATTGGTATGTAATAAAATTAATCCTGTGTGCATGCCGCCTATTAACAGGCTGTCCTTTGATAATTCACAAAATGCACGTATCTCATTTATTTTAGACTCCGGCCCCATTGTATTATAATGATAAGAAATGAACTTTCTTGCTTCCGGGTCAAACCTGAAAATGCCATTGCTATGTGTTCCTATCCATATCCTGTTTTCATTATCGATGTATAAAATATAGATGCTGCTTTTAATATCAGGCGATTTAAATATCTCGGCTTGAAGGGGGTGATTTCTGTTATTAACATTTTCAGAAACCTTAACCAGCATATTTTTTACACTTAACCATGTTGCCCCACTTTTATCCTTGAGGATATTAAATACGGCAAAATTGGCTGGCAGCCCTAACACTTTACTGTAATCTTGTATAAAACCCTTTTTTTGATCGTACATGAACAACCCTTCATACATACCCATCCACCACAAACCATCTTTTTCTTTAAGCATGGTTAATGGTGCAAAGTGCGTGTATATAAGGCCTGTATCCGTTTTTAACTGGTATGTTGTTTTTGATAAATGAACATAGTGCGGATCATATTTAACTATCCCATTTTCTGTACCGATCCAAAAGGTACCCGACTTATCGCGAAATAAGGATATTACCGCACCGGATATTCTACTTTCACCTGCCCACTCAACCGGGTAATTGATAAACTTGTTTTTTGAAGGGCAAAAAATGGTAAGTCCGCCTTCCTTATTGGCGAGCCATATATTCCCATTTTCATCCTGAAGCAGGTCGGATATTATTTTATAAGGTAAGAAATGAAGATCATCTGTTTTATAAAACCAGGTTTTAATCTTCTCTGTTTTTGTATTAAACCGTAAAAGGCCGGCATCCCAGGTGCCTATCCAAAGATTACCCTGGTTATCCAGTAACGATTTGCTAAAGCTCAGTGGGGCGTTTTTATCCCCCTGCGGAAACGTTGGCAGGTCGGGACGATAATACTTACAAACTCCGGTTAATTTGGAATAACAATAGAATCCATTCCTTGTTGTTACATATAAATGGCCATTATGATCATCAGTTAATGAGTTAATAAACGTACTTTTTTCAAAGCCGGGGACTTTTGTCCAGTGGTAGTTGTTTTTGTTGAATTGAAATAAACCTGAAGCCGTTCCTACCCAAAAAATAGAATCATTTTTCTTTAGTATCGTATTTACCTTTAATCCGTAACAGTTAAAATTTTTTATATTTTGGGTATTGATATCAATCCTGCTCAGTCCTCCGTCTGATCCGATCCATAAATTATTTTTCTCGGGATAAAGACATTCGATCTGATTGCCTGTTAAGGTGGATGAATCTCCGGGGAAATTCCTGAACGCTTTAAAGCTGTAGCCATCATATCTAAAAAGCCCTTCCTTTGTCCCAAACCAAAGAAATCCATTACTGTCCTGGTTTATGCTTAATATGCAATCGTTGGTAAGCCCTTCTTCCTGTACCTTTTCTATATGCAGGTTACTAATGTCCTGCGCATTTAGCTGATGGGGTACAATAAACAGTAAAAAAATGATAATAATATAATGTAAGAAACAGGTTGTATTGTGATTTAATAAGGAATATCTTATTTCGCCCGTTTTCATTTGAGGGGTTTATTGAAACACAGCATGGCGAATATAACTATAATAGCTTATTAATGTGTAGTTTAATTCTATTCAGACAAACTAGACAGCCCGCATTTATCTGGGATTTTGTATTTAAAAAACAAAATCCGCGAAATTTCGGTGAAGTTTCGCAGATTTCGACGACTAATAGCAGCCCGTAGCGGAAATATTGATTTAAATTATTTAAAATTTACTCTGTCAAAAAATTCGAAAAGAGGTAAAAGGGGTGTGTATAAAGCATCATTCGCTCCACAAAATTATCCCGAATACGAGGCCCCTTTCGGAGACCATACAAGGACGTAAAGCGCCAACTTCACGTCAATCCGATGTAGATGATGAAAAACAGGATAAGAAATTAATCCGGAGCATTTTCTACAAAATCATTTTTATTATAGAAATTTAGAAAGCAAATTTCAGAACGGTGGTCCGCATTGCGAACTACAAAGAAATACGCTTATGCCGCAACGTTTATCGATCTTATATGTCTTTTAACATATGGAAAGATACTCAACATTTTTTGGCTTCAATCATTTCACTAAAGCAATAAACGGGTGCAATATATCACTGACTACTTATCCCGATAACAGCGAATATGAGGATTGGCATTCACACTCAAAATGCAGTATAGGTCTTTTAATTGAAGGCACTTACACGGAAGATTTACGTGACAGGCGATTAATAAGGAGACCGGGAGATATTAAATTCATTCATAAAGGCGAACAGCACAGGTGTTATGATTTTTCACCCGGCACAAAAAAAATAAATTTGGACCTTTCTGACGCTCAGTTGAAAGAAGTGGGTTTTAGCGAAGATAAATTGTGCAAGCTAATCCATTCATCGCCCTATTTTAAGTTCGTTCTTACACGCCTTTATCAGGAGGTGGTTAATAATAACCTCGAAACACCTGCATCTGCTTCAATTATCTTGCACAGCTTTTTTAACACAAAACAGTTATCAGTTGTCGAAAAACTTCCTCCAAAATGGATCAAGAGTTTAATTGAATTATTGCATGATGCACCACAAACAAACTTTACATTAAATGAGATGTCTCATATGCTGGGCGTACATCCTACCACAATTTCCAGGGCATTTTCCCAATATTTTTCCACCACTTTGAGCAGATACTTACAAATGATCAAGGTGGATAAAGCACTCGTGCTTGTAAGGTCTTCCCACCTATCCCTAACAGAGATCGCCTATGCATGTGGTTTCGCCGATCAAGCGCACTTTACAAGAACGTTCAAGGAGATGACAGGCATACTTCCAAAAAACTTTAGGAAAATTTGATGCTTACCGGAAATGCTAATCTCATTCAATTTTCAACGATCAGTTAAAAGTAGATTTGTGTTGCAAATAGTTTGTTATGAGGGGTTTTCCATTTAAAGGTGCCACATTAGTTTTAATTACTTTCTTATTGATAGGTGAAAGCTGTATGGCTCAAAATTTCGATCCATTTGAAGGAAAGTCCTCTCAGTACCAGCTGAATTTATTCAGGTACTTTACAACTCCTAAGGAAGAGTCAAATACCCTCAATGTTTTATTAGACAGTGTAAAGAAATTTGAAAACAATACCGCGTGGGATTTGCCTGTACTTGCTGAACGTTTAGATCAGTATGAACATTTTTCAATTGAGTTGACAAGGCACATGTTATATGAGAAGCTTTTATACTATGATAATAAAAATGATACCACTGCGCGAAAAAGAATGAATTATGATAATAGTGTCTCCAGTGAATTAAGAGCTACAGTTAACCTTGCTCTGACGCAAAAGGAATTGTCAACATTAACAGAAGCTGAGACAAATCAATTTCATCTGGATAAATTCAGCTACTTAATATCAACCATCCAAAAGAATGCAAGCCATACCATCCCGGCCACCAGCACAAAAATTATAAATGAACTTTCCGGGTCAGTTTTAGATAGATTAGATGACCGATATGATGCATTGATGGACAATATAAACAAAAATCTCGTTTTCGATTCAATAGGTAAAAAATTCAATCCGGGGACTGGGATCACTACAATGAGACATAGCAAGAATGCATATATCCGTGAAACGGGTGTCAAAGCTTTCCTGAATGCCTATGCACAGCATGAAGAAATATTTGCGGCAACGCTAATTGATATAGCAAATGAAGAAAATGCGTCAGCAAGATTATATAACTACCCGGACGCACCAGCAAGAATGTATGATAAACGTTTACAAGTAAGTGAAGACAACGTAAAGGGAATGCTTAACGAGTTGAACCTACATGCCGATGTATTAAAAACCTATCAACAGGCCCAGGCTGAACAAATCAAACACGTAACCGGTTTAAAGCAAATTCATAGCTGGGATATGGACCTCCCTTTGAATTACACGCCTCGGCCGCAAAATTTCGTATCAGCGCGAAAATCCATTCTACAGGCATTGCGGCCATTAGGTAAAGACTATGTAAGCCATTTTGCTGATTTGCTTGACCCTACTCAGGGTAAGTTAGATATTACAGGCGGTAAAAGCAGAGTAACAGATTTTACAGGATTGGGATATCCCGGGGTACCAATTACGCTATATATGAAATCATTTAACGGCGAAACCGGTAGTATCCGGGTCTTGATACATGAAGGCGGCCACAGCATTCATAGGTTATTAATGAGTGAAAATCACATTGTGCCAACTAATTCTTCAGGACCAAATTTTCTATTTGAATCGTTTGCCATTCTTAATGAATTTTTATTGTTAGATGAATTAACAAATTCAAGTAGAAGTTCCGATTCCAAGGCTTTCTATACCAAGACATTTATTGACGACCTCGCCGATCAGTTATTTACCTGCGCAGAGGAGGGCACTTTTGAGCAGGGAATTTATGATGGCGTTTCTGCAGGCAAAATAAAAAATCAAAAAGATATTGATAGCCTATATGCGGGGATTATGAGTAAATACGACTTATTTTTTAAAGATGAGCCTGAACGTCATGCAGAATGGATCAATAAACGCTTGATATACGATGATCCGATTTACAATGTGAATTATTTATATGCCTCGCTGGTCGCCTGTAAATTGTATGAATTATTGCACAAGGACCCGGAAAACTTCGCCATTCACTATAACGCGTTGCTCCGTAACGGTTTTAATGCATCTGCTGATGACCTTCTTCAAAAATTTATGAATTTCAGGATAGATGAAACGCAAATGGTTGAAGGCGCGATAGGATTAATGAGCAAAAAGACCACAGAATTGAAGCTGTTATATAATCAGCCAAAGTGAGGCCATAAGAAGTAATCTTGCCGTTTACTGTCCCGCTGGTTCTGGGGAGTTTTCTAATAAACACCTCGCTACTTTTCAACACCTATCACACATCTTTCAATTATAGTTATATTGCTTTTTTAAAAGCATGAAAAAAGAAGTCATATTAGAATTATTTGAAAAGTTTGAACAAGCATGCTATATCTACAATGATATTGAATGTTGGAGCGCCCGCGAAGTACAGGAAATATTGGGATATACAAAGTGGGTTAACTTTTTGAATGTAATTGATAAAGCAAAAAAAGCGTGCGAAAATGCCGGTTCCAGCGTTTCAGATCATTTTGCCGACGTCGGTAAAATGATCCTAAACATCTAAAATCATTTTCGTGATATCACGAAAATGATCAACCCTAATCCTTCCCCTCAAACTCATCATCCACACTTTCCCTTAAATCGTACAGCAGCCATTGCTTATTGGCAATTGCCTGTGTTTTTGAGCGGAGCAGGTTAATGAAATCGGTTACGCCTACGGGTTCATTGCCGTTGCCGTGGATGAGCACTATGCTGCCCGACTGTGGTTGCTGCCCTTTGGCCAGCCAGGCGTCCGTACCAATAGGTATCAGCCCGAAATCAGTTATGCGGAACACCAGTTGCTGGTCGCTCACCAGGCCGGGGAATCTGAAGAATACCGATGGCAGCAGACCGTTCTTCAGCATGGCTTTTTCGGTTTCCAGCACTTCGTAGTTAATGTCGGTGCCGGGTTCCAGTAAAAAGTTCTCTTTCAATGGCGCTTTCAGACTCACGCGATGGGTAAAGGAATGGTTTATCCAAGTGATGTAGATCTCGTGGTCGGCCTGTAGTTTTTTCAGCCATTCCAGGTCGTCGGGGTGCTGGCGCATCCATACCCCGGTGATAGACAACGCTATGGGCACAGGGTGCTCCACCTTTTTAAATTCGGCAATAATATCGGTAAATATGCGCCTGTCGAGCGGGCGGTGCGAGGGGCAAAGGTCGGCGGTGAGGCTGATGCCGGTTTCCTTGGGCATACCATTTTCGATGCCCGCATCCTGGATCATTACGCTTTGTTTTTCGGCTTTAGCCAAGGCATTTTGATAGGGCGTATTCTTAAAAAATGCCCGCGCCTGCAGCATGGTCATGGGGGTGATCTGGTAAAAACTACTTTCGTCCGTCTTGGTTTCCAGCGTTTGCGGGTTTACCAGCAGCACATAGTTTTTGTCGTAGTTATCAAACTGCCGCAATATCATCCACTCCTGCGGAAAGTGCTTGGCCACACCATAATAAACCTTGTAGTTCTCAATTTTGGTGTAATTGGCCTGCGCGTGGGCAGTAAACGTAAAGGCTGTTGAGCATAACAGCAGGAATAGCAGCTTAAAATATCGCATGTTTTGATTTCGGATTTCGGATGTTCGATTTCGGATTTGGTTGGTACGGCAATATTAACCAATATCGGGGGAAATTGATTTGGGGAAGTGAAGAATAATGGTTGAGTTTGTCACAGAGCCAACTCACCCGGTCCTCGCTCAGCCGCTCGACCTGCCCTCTCTTCCGCAAGCGGCAAAGAGGGCAAGCGCATTTTTTCTTCTTTCTTTTTCATTTCCCACCCCCTCTTTACGCTTTAGCGTAGAGAGGGGCGACCAGCGTAGCGTAGTCGGGGTGAGTCAACGGAGCGCGCAAAAGCCACAGCCTCAATCCCCACTTCTTTTACATTCCCAATACATTATACTTTCCCAAATGATGTTTAACTTTGGCTCATGACCCGTTTATCCGTCAACATCAATAAAATTGCAACCCTGCGTAATTCGCGCGGCGGCAACAACCCCGACCTGATACAGGTAGCTACCGATTGCGAACTATTCGGCGCGCAGGGCATCACCGTACACCCACGCCCCGACGAAAGGCATATCCGCTACCAGGATGTGTTCGATCTGAAGCAGATAGTAACCACTGAGTTTAACATAGAAGGCAATTGCCAGGAACAAAAATTTATCGACCTCGTGCTGGCCAACAAACCCGGGCAGGTAACCCTGGTGCCTGATATTCTGGGTCAGATCACCTCCAACCATGGCTGGGACACCATTGCCAACCGCGAATATTTAACCGGGATGATCTCCGTATTTAAGCAAGCCGGTATCCGCGTATCTATTTTTGTTGATCCCATTGCCGAAATGGTTGAAGGCGCCGCCAAAACCGGCACCGACCGCATTGAGCTGTACACCGAAGCCTACGCCACCCACTACCATCAAGACCGTGACCAAGCCATCGCCCCATACATTGCGGCTGCCGAACTGGCGCACGAGTTGGGCCTCGGCATCAACGCCGGGCATGACCTTGATCTCAATAACTTAAAATTCTTTGCTGATAATATCCCAGCCCTCGATGAAGTAAGCATAGGCCACGCCCTTATCAGCGATGCCTTGTATTTCGGGCTGGAGAACACGATACATATGTATTTGAGGCAGTTGGGTTAGTAAGGGATATATAAATAAGGTGGTTCCCCTCTTGAAAGGGGTTTAGGGGTGTGTTATAAAACAAACACCAATATCCGCGTCATGCCGAACTTGTTTCGGCACCTCACACGCTAAGTAATCACCGTGCAGGTCACTCGTCCTGTGGAATCCTGAAACAAGTTCAGGATGACGGTTGGGGATTTGGGCGTTGCCTGCGGCCGTGCTTTCCGCTCATACGCGCACATGGGCGTTAGGCGCCAGGCCGGTATCCGCTGCAATCACTAACGCACGCTTGTTATTTAGGGTGAGGCCTACCTTATCAGCGTTAAACTTCCCGAAAGTAAATTGCACTTAGCATTCAAATTAATAATATAATAATAAACCCCCGCAGCCAGTTTTTGCCCTTTATAAGTACCGTCGAAAGGTTTGGCATAACCCTTTGATTCGAACAGTAATTGCCCGTAGCGGTTAAACACCTGTATGGTGGCATTGGTATAATTATCAATGTTCTTTATCTGCCAGTAATCATTAATGCCATCGCCATTAGGGGTAAAGGCGTTCGCTATATCAGTAGATGATACACCTACGGTTACATCAATCTCGGCCCGGCTGCTTTCGCAGGTACCATCCACCTCGCTCACATAATAACTAACATTGCCCGGTACATTAATATTAAACCTGCCGCCTTTCTGCTCATCAAGTGGCTGGGTGGCGCTCTGGCTTGCATACAAACGATACGTAGTATTAGCCGAAGGGTTATTTACAGTTAACAGGCCATTGCCACTGCTGCATAATTGCACATTGGTAACAGACGGAGCCGGAGGGATATAAGTTTGTTCAGTTACCGTATATGTAATATCAACACTGCCGCAACCGTTGTCGTTTACGTGCAAAATATAAGTTCCCGCGGCCACGTTGGTTAATTGATTAGATGTCCCTAACGATTTATTGCTAGCATCACTCCATGCATAAGTATAGGGTGGTATACCGCCTGTAATGGTAGTAGGGCCAACACTGCCATTGTTCAACCCGCATTCATCGGCAGTAATAGTTGCATAATTGGCCACTGTAAATTCAGGGTATTGATCTATTGTGTAGCTGTTATATAATTTCTCGCAGCCATTATTGTCGGTTAAATAAAGCTGGTAAGTACCCGCCACAACATTACTTAGGCTTGAACCAGTCTCTACCGTTGTACCCTGTGCATCAACCCAGCGTGCCGATTTCACCGACCCATCCGTAGCCACCGAGACCCCACCGTTAGCCAATAAATTACAGGCTTGGGTATAAGTAGCGGTATAAACAGGATATGGAAACGATATCGGCTGCGTTATGATATAAACAGCACTGCTTTTACTGCAGCCATAACTATTTGTAGCGGTAAGTGTGTAACTGCCTGGCGCAAGTGCGCCAACATCGGGCGTTGTGGTTATTAAAGTATGGTTATTCGCATCTGTCCATTTATAACCGCTCGCACCGGTAACCTGTATACCAGTTATGGAGCCTGTACCGCCGCAAAGTGCATTGGTAATTTGCACTTTTGATTCATCCATAGTGATCCCGTTTACTTCAGGGATGATAATATCGGCGCTGTATACCGGGCCGCATTGAGTATCGTCAGTTACCTGGAGTTTGTATGTCCCGGCAGGCTGATTGATGAGATCGGCACTGCTGCCCACCTGCTGTTGCTGTGCGTTAAGCCATACGTATTTTAAAGTGCCGGTTCCGGTAACGGCTATATTGGTGATAGAGCCTGTTGATTGCCCGCAATTGGTTGGCTGGATGATTTGGTTGGCTTGATCGATGTTGGGGCCGGTGCTGTTTTTTATAGAGACAGGCCCGTAGGTTACCACACAGTTATCTGTGGTAACGACCGTGAAAGTATAATTACCTGCAGCAACATTATCCAAATTATATCCGCTACCTACATTATTTAAATTTCCATCGGTCCAGGTTGCTGATTTTATGGTATAGTTTGAAGTGTTGTCAATATATAACCCATCAATAGAACCATCGTCTTTCCCACATTGATTTTGGCTTATTTTCAAATTAGCATCATTAATATGAGGTGTTGCATCTATTAAAGTATATGAATTACTTTTAACATTGCAAAATGAGCCTAAATAAGCGGTAAAAGTATAGGTTCCGGGAGGCAGGTTGTTTATGTCTGGCGAGGTGCCAACTATTTTTCCGGTCTGATCTGTCCATTCCGTTTTGGTGCTGTTTACAACCGTTATCCCTTTAATACTTCCGTTGCTATTTCCACAGGAAGGATTTTTAATAATAGCGTTGTCAGCATTATATCCAACTTTAGTAAATAATGAAGTTCTGCCATTGATAGAAGCAGATGCTGAATATCCAGAAGATAAACCAGTTGCAGTGAACTTCCATGTACTGTCAGAATTAGCGGTAACCGAGCCTAAATAATGTGTCGGCTCACATAACTGGCACTCACTATCGCTAAATACCTCAACTTCAGACATCGGTGTTGCCTTTCCGCTTATTATATTACCGTTTACCGCGTTTATTGAAATAACAGGCAATTCTACCATCGATTCAGTCACAGAATAAACTCCGTAAGCTCCAGCTTTACAAGCTATACTATTCCTCTGAATAAGAATATCGTAACATTTATATGCAGAAATAGCTTGAGAATTTTGCCCATAAAAAATGCTGTTTATTATACTATTAGCATCGCTGGGATCCGGGCCGCCAATTATTGCCTTTTTAACTGAATTTAGTGCATATGGAGATATGATTGAAAAACTTTTCCCAGGATTAGGTGGATCTATATTACAACGATTCCCCCTTATTAAAACCTCTTCAGAAATGTTTGAAATAACTAATGAACTATTGTAATTAAGTATGTTCGACGTTATTTCTAAATGTTTAATATTTGATAAGCCGCCATAACAATAACTACCATTATCAGCATTATAACCTATAATATTATTTTTAAATATACAAGAATCAGAATCAAAAGAAGCCATTCCCGTTTGTGGATCAAGGCCTGAGACAGCAAATTGAGTACTATTCCTGCCATAAATAAACATATTGCCTTCTTTGGCGGTATTACCGCCTATTATGATTCCATTACTACAATAAACTTGCAGATTACATGTCCAGGCAGTGGCTTCTACTTCAGATGTGAATGGATCTATTCCAAACAGATTTGCCGAAACTTTACAATTATTGCAATAATATAAATAGACCGGTTCCTCTATAAGGGAAAATACATTGCCCTTATCTACTGCGCCTATAATAACGTTTGAAGAATGGGTAATATAAATTCCGGCACCATCATAATTACTTGACTCAAATAATGAAAAATAAAAGCCGTCTATTTCTATATTATTAACATCTTCGCCCTTGAAAGCATAACTTTCAGCTGGATATTGGCCAACGGTATTCTGAGTCAGCGTAATCTTAGCATCAGAAATCCCAAATTTGTTACCCGGTTGAGTACTACCGTCAATGATCAGGTTTGATGAAACATTTGGAAGTAATGATAACAGCGTTATCGTCCTCCCTGCCTCACTCAAATCCGGCAAATTAAAATTTATATAATCCTTCTCCGTACTCCCATTCGCAGCCGCCTGCGTTAAAGCATCCCGCAAGGTCCCCGGTCCCGAGTCTGCATTACTGGTTACCACAAATACGGCACAAAATCCGCGTAGGCAAAAAAACAGGAAAAACAGGCAGAGGAATAATTGTTTCGGCATTAGGGTAATCACGCAACCAAAATACTACTTTCCTGCACAATCAGCTAATTAAATTTGGGTTAACAGCTACTATAAAACCAATGTCAATATATGATTAGCTAATTGTTACTCACCGCCTAAAATTGTACCTTTGCACAAATTTAACTGCTCTCCATTACATGAAGCTGAACATAGACTACCAGGAAAAATTCCAGTCGAGGCATATAGCTCCTAATCAGGCTGATACTGCTCAAATGTTAAAGACCATCGGCGTTAATTCGCTTGATGAATTGATAGATCAAACTGTGCCTGCGGGCATCAGGTTGAAAGCACCGCTGAATTTACCGGTTGCAAAAAGCGAGTTCGATTACCTGAATACGCTTAAACAAACCGCGTCAAAAAACAAGGTATTCAAATCGTACATAGGTCAGGGTTATTATGATGTGATAGTACCCGGCGTAATACAGCGCAACATATTGGAGAACCCCGGATGGTATACCCAATACACCCCTTACCAGGCCGAGATAGCACAAGGCCGTTTACAGGCGCTGTTAAACTTCCAGACCATGGTTATCGACCTTACAGGAATGGAAATTGCCAACGCATCACTACTGGATGAAGGCACCGCGGCTGCAGAGGCTATGTTTATGCAGTACAGCCTGCGTAAAAACCAAAATGCAAATACTTTCTTCGTTTCGCAGGAGCTTTTCCCGCAAACTATTGATATTTTAAAAACCCGTTCTCAGCCTTACGGTATTGAACTGCAAATAGGCGACCACCGCACTGCTGAGCTAACCGACAATATGTTCGGCGCTATAGTGCAATATCCTGCCGGTGATGGCGAAGTTTATAACTATGCTGATTATGCTGCACAGGCACATGCAAAAGGCATTAAATTAACTGTTGTTGCCGACCTGATGAGCCTTGTTCTGTTAACCCCTCCGGGTGAATGGGGCGCTGATATAGTTGTTGGCACCAGTCAGCGTTTCGGCGTACCAATGGGCTTTGGCGGCCCGCACGCAGCATTTTTCGCTACTAAAGAGGAATACAAAAGATCTATCCCCGGCCGTATAATTGGTGTTACCATTGATAGCGCAGGCGATTATGCCTTACGTATGGCCTTGCAAACCCGTGAGCAGCACATCCGCCGCGATAAAGCAACCTCAAATATTTGTACTGCACAGGCATTACTGGCAATTATGGCTGGCATGTATGCCGTATACCATGGCCCGCAAGGCTTAAAGCTGATCGCAGAAAGGATCCACGGCTTATCCGTTTTATTATCAGATTCATTAACGCAATTAGGCTACGAGCAGCTTAACGATACTTATTTTGATACCGTTAAGTTTGACCTGGGCGTACTAGCCGGTCCGATCCACGCCGAAGCCCTTAACAACGAAATGAACTTTCACTATAAGGGTTCAGTTGCTACTATTTCTGTTGATGAAACAACTTCGGTAGAGGATATAAAAACAATGGTTCGCTTCTTCGCCAAAGTAAAGGGTAAAACATTGAACGATGTAAGCTTTGACGATCTGAAAGCTAACGTTAACTCAATCATCCCTGCTGAACTGCAACGCACATCAGCTTATTTAGCGCATAAATTATTTAACTCGCACCATTCAGAACATGAAATGCTGCGTTATATCAAATCGCTTGAGGCAAAAGACCTTTCGCTTTGCCACTCCATGATCGCCTTAGGCTCATGCACCATGAAACTGAACGCCACTACCGAAATGGTACCAGTTACCTGGGCGGAGTTCAGCAAAATGCACCCTTTTGCACCGGTTGACCAAACAGGTGGCTATATGCAGCTTTTTGATGAATTGAATAACTGGTTGAGCGAGATTACCGGTTTCGCGGCAATGAGCTTGCAGCCAAACGCAGGCGCTCAGGGCGAATACGCGGGTTTAATGGTTATCCGTGCTTATCATATGGATAGAGGCGAAGGCCACCGTAACATCGCTTTGATCCCCTCATCGGCACATGGTACCAACCCGGCATCAGCAGCTATGGCAGGTATGAAAATTGTTGTGGTTAAATGCGACGACAATGGCAATATTGATGTAGCCGACTTAAAGGCAAAAGCCGAGCAATATAAAAACGACCTGTCTTGTTTCATGGTTACCTACCCGTCAACACATGGTGTTTTCGAGGAGTCGATCATTGAGATCTGCGAGATCATCCACCAAAATGGCGGCCAGGTTTATATGGATGGCGCTAACATGAACGCGCAGGTTGGCCTAACCAGTCCGGCTAATATAGGCGCTGATGTTTGCCACCTGAATTTACACAAAACCTTCTGCATACCGCATGGCGGTGGCGGCCCGGGCATGGGCCCTATCGGCGTAGCCAAACACCTGGTTCCGTTTTTACCGGGCCATGCTGTGGTTGATATCGACAAAGGAAAATCTATCCACGCCGTATCAGCAGCACCATGGGGTTCAGCATCTATATTAATTATATCACACGCTTATATAGCCATGATGGGCGCCGACGGTTTAACCAACGCAACCCGTTACGCAATACTAAACGCTAACTATATTAAAGCCCGTTTGCACCACCATTACCCCGTATTATACACCGGCGTACATGGTCGCTGCGCGCATGAGATGATATTGGATTGCCGCTCCTTTAAACCTTTTGGCATCGAGGTTACCGATATTGCCAAACGCTTAATGGATTATGGTTTCCATGCGCCAACTGTATCCTTCCCGGTTGCGGGCACGGTAATGGTTGAGCCAACCGAATCAGAGCCAAAACATGAGCTTGATCGTTTTTGCGATGCCATGATAGCTATTCGCCACGAGATTGACGCGGTTGAAAAAGGCTTATCCGACAAAATAGACAACCCGTTAAAAAATGCACCGCATACGGCCGCTGTAATTACAGCCAATGAGTGGGAGCACCCGTATACCCGCCAAAAAGCGGCATATCCGCTGCCATATGTTGCGGCCTACAAGTTCTGGCCATCAGTTGGCCGTGTTAACGATACTTATGGCGATAGAACACTGATCTGCTCATGCCCGCCATTAACGGATTATGAGTTTGAAGAAAGCGAAGTAACTACCCCGGAATACGGAACATGATAAATTGAGTGGAGTACAGAAATGCAAATGAGTTTATTTGTATACCTATACTCCGCACTTGTCATCCTGAGGAACGAAGGATCTTTTAAGCGTTAACACGCGGAAAGATTCTTCACTCCGTTCAGCATGACAGAAAATAAGGCCGCCCAAAACAGCGCTAAATATGCGCGATCTTTTAGCCCAAAACTGGACCAGTGTAACTTTATAATTAATGGTTTTAAGGCTTGAAAAAACACGATTTTCACTCCCCTAACAGATAACTTATTAATTAAATATTTTTACACTATCTTTATACTGCCTATCATAAATGTTTTTTTCTAAAACTTTTAGGAATATAACTTTTATTTTAGAGCACCGTATAAAGGATACGAATACCTATACAAATGAATAGTAATAACCGGGACATTAGCATTTTGTTAGTTGACGACGATGAGATAAACAATTTCATCTCCATTAAACTAATAAAAAAAGCTTTATTGTCTACCGAAATTGTGGCTTGCTTAAATGGAAAATTTGCCATTGAGCAGCTTATTGAAATGCAGAAAAAGGGCCTAGACAAGCTACCGGATTATATTCTACTCGATATAAATATGCCCATCATGAATGGTTGGGAGTTTTTAGATGAATATCTGCGCTTAAATATCGACCCATTAGGTAAAACCAAGATATTTATCATTTCCTCATCCGTTTTCAGCAATGATATTAATAAAGCACGATCATACCCGCTGGTAAAAAGCTTTATTTCCAAACCCCTGAGTGTTGAGAAGATCCGGGAAATGTTCGAAATTGCGAACCAGGCCTAAACCGGGATAACGCTAAAATGCTCATCAGTATAAGTTACCTTTCCTACCGCTATCGATTTTGCATGATAAAACAAGCAGGTCCAGTCGTCCGCCGCGGCTTTTTCACCATATTCCTGCCTTAACTGCATGGCTTTATGGCCATCGTAATCATATTTAGCCACAAAACGCCTTAATAATTGCTCCGGCTCAGGCAATTCATCGCCTCCAAAGAAGCATTTTTCACCTTTATCCTCAATCAAAAAAACCTGGTGATAAGGGCAGTGGCCACCCGACAGCTCATAGGTAATACCCGCTTTCAATTCACCCGATCCCTCCACCAATGTAAGATCAACCTTACCTTGCAACGCTTCAAAAATTTCCTTATGGTAGGATGATGATTTGCCTGACAGCCCAAACTCCCACTCTCCCTTTTGCACCACATGCGTAGCATGCGGAAAGCTAGGTACCAGTTTGCCATTTCGTTCTACCACCAAACCGCCCGAATGGTCGTAATGAAGGTGCGACATCAAAACCAGCCTTACCTCATTGGGGTCGAAACCTGCGTTGCGGATATGCTGATGAAGATATAATTCATCGCGGGTATCTTTATAACCAAGCCCGGTATCAAATAATATCAGGTCGGTATCGGTTTTAACCAAAAACGGGTTAACGTGTATGAACAACGATCCCGGCCTGTCCTTAGCGTTATCAGTTTGCGGGTTAAAAGGAATAAATTTTTTAGAAGCATCTACCGAATATGATCCCTCACCTAGCGCGAAAATCTCCATTACTTATTATATAATTAATACATCATTATCATTTCTTACCCTCTTTCCCGCTTGCGGGAGAGAGGGTGGTCGAGCGCAGCAAAGACCGGGTGAGTCGGCGGAGCGCGTTGAAGCTATCTACACCATAGTTCCCCTCTTGAGAGGGGTTAGGGGTGTGTTGTACGTTTGCATTTGGGCGTTGCCGGCGGCCCGGGCTGTACGCTCATACTGCACAGGCATTAATCACGGCCTGCACTGAGGCTCTCGATTGGCCGGTATCCGCTGCCATCCCTAACGCATTTTACCCCCTCCGTCTCCTTCGTCGACACCTCCCCCTAAGTTTAGGGGGAGACCGGATGGGGTACACGCGCTCCGTTAACTCACCCCGACATTGTTTCACTCGTCGACCCTCTCTCCTGCAAGCGGGAAAGAGGATTAAAAACATCCTCAAATCATCTGTACATTTGCACACCCGCACATCTGCACATTTTCTTTATCTTTACTGTTCAATAAGCACAAAGATATGCAAAAACGGTGGGCGATACGGGAAAATACGGATGAAGAAGCAGTAAGCAATTTAGCCGCCGCATTAGCTATCAACCCCGTTTTAAGTAAACTGCTGGTACAAAGGGGCATTGATAATTTCGAGGATGCCCGTTACTTCTTCCGCCCCGACCATCGCCACCTGCACGATCCTTTCCTGATGAAGGATATGGACAAGGCTATTGACCGCATTGAGGAAGCCATAAAAACCAACGAAAAGATATTGGTTTATGGTGATTACGACGTGGATGGCACCACGGCGGTATCGGTAGTATATGGTTTCTTTAAAAAATATCACCGCCACCTGGAGTATTATATCCCCGATCGTTATAAGGAAGGCTATGGCATATCCACCCAGGGTATTGATTATGCTGCGGAGCATGAATTTTCGCTGATTATAGCGCTGGATTGCGGTATAAAATCGGTTGAAAAAATAGCCTATGCCAATGAGCTGGGAATTGATTTTATCATCTGCGATCACCATACACCAGGTGATGAACTACCGGAAGCTGTTGCAGTGCTGGATCCAAAACGTGCCGATTGCGAGTATCCTTATAAAGAACTCTCCGGTTGCGGCATAGGTTTTAAACTAATACAGGCTTTTGCCGAAAGGAATAACATCCCGTTTGAAGAAGTAAGCTGCTATTTCGACCTGGTAGCCATCAGTATTGCCTGCGATATTGTGCACATAACCGGCGAGAACCGGGTACTGGCTTATTATGGCTTATATAAACTGAATAACAATCCCTGTATCGGTGTAAAAACGCTGATGGAAGTGGCAGGCAAAACCAGCAATTACAGCATAGCCGATATTGTTTTCCTGCTCGGGCCGCGCATCAACGCCGCAGGCCGTATTGACGATGCCAAACATGCGGTTGAATTGCTGATAGCCTGTAATGAGGATAGCGCCAAAATAAAAGGTGACCTCATCAACATAAAAAATACCGAGCGCAAGGGGCACGACCTCTCCATAACCGATGCAGCGCTCAGCATGATAGATAATGATGCTATATTAATCGGCCGTAAATCAACCGTGGTATTTAATGAGAACTGGCATAAGGGCGTTATAGGTATTGTGGCCTCACGCCTTACCGAAAAATATTACCGCCCAACCGTAGTGCTCACCCGCTCTAACGGGCATGTGGCAGGTTCGGCACGTTCCGTTTTAGGTTATGATCTTTACGAGGCATTGTGCGGCTGCAGTGACCTGCTTATCCAGTTTGGAGGCCATAAATATGCAGCAGGATTAACCATGGCTCCCGAAAACGTGGAAGCTTTCATCAACCGTTTTGAGGAGGTAGTTAGTTCCACCATTACCGATGAGCAATTAGTACAACAGATACTGATAGATGCTGAACTGAATTTAACAGATATAGAATCGAAGTTTTTCCGCATCCTGCACCAGTTCTCGCCGTTTGGGCCCGAGAATATGTCGCCGGTGTTCATCAGCAAAAATGTGTATGTTAGCGGCAATGCCGGGTTGGTAGGGAGCAACCACATCAAGATGACGGTAATGCAACCCGGCTCGGCCATGTTTGATTGTATAGCCTTTAATCACGGCGAATACCTGAGCAAAATAAAAAAAGATACCCCTTTTGATATTTGTTATAGCATTGAGGAAAATATTTGGCGGGATAAACGTTCTATACAATTAAATATTAAAGGAATAAGGATGTAACATCAAAAGTCAAAAACTTTTGCGCGGAGATGCCCCGTAATTATTGAAGCTTTTTTGAATTTTGAATTTTTACTTTTGAATTAAATGAATCTAAGGGCAGATAATTTATTAAAGAAATATAAACAGCGTACAGTTGTAAATGATGTATCATTCAACGTTTCGCAGGGCGAGATAGTTGGTTTGCTTGGGCCGAATGGTGCTGGGAAAACCACTTCATTCTACATGATCGTAGGCCTGATAAAACCTAACGAAGGCACTATCCATTTAGATGACCAAAACATCACCGGCGACCCCATGTATCGCCGTGCACAAAAAGGTATTGGCTATTTAGCACAGGAAGCATCGGTTTTCCGCAAGCTATCTGTTGAAGATAACATTAAGGCCGTGCTTGAAATGGGTAAAATGCCCAAGGAACGCCAGCGGGATAAACTGGAAGAACTGATAGACGAATTCAGCTTGCATAAAGTGCGAAAAAACCGTGGCGACCTGCTTTCCGGTGGTGAACGCCGCCGTACCGAGATTGCCCGCGCCCTTGCCGCCGAACCTAACTTTATTTTGCTGGATGAGCCCTTTGCCGGAGTTGACCCGATAGCGGTGGAAGAGATCCAGGCTATGGTTTATAAGCTAAAACACCGCAACATCGGCATCCTCATCACCGACCACAACGTGCAGGAAACATTATCCATTACTGATCGTGCCTACCTGCTTTTTGAGGGAAAAATACTCGAATCGGGTGTACCGGAGATATTGGCTGCTAATGAAATGGTGAGAAAAGTTTATCTTGGTGCAAACTTTGTATTAAAAAGAAAAACGTTCGCTATATAACACCTTATGGCAATTTTTAACTCTGTTTTTACCTGGTTCATGAAAAAGCGTATCCACCAGATAGAGCTTTTTATGAAATACCCCAACGAGGTACAGGAGGAATGGTTTGAACAATTGATATCAGGTGCAGAACAAACCGAGTGGGGCAAGCTGTATCAGTATAAAAGCATCAGCAACCTTAGTCAGTTTAAACAGCGTGTACCCATCCAAAATTATGATACGCTAAAACCCTACATTGAGCGGATGCTCAAAGGCGAGCAGAATGTACTTTGGCATTCGGGTATCAGGTGGTTCGCCAAATCATCGGGTACTACCAGCGACAGGAGCAAATTCATCCCCGTTAGCGAGGAATCATTAGAGGAATGCCATTTAAAGGGTGGTAAAGATATGCTTACCCTCTACTTTAATAACCGACCCAACGCCCGCATTTTTACCGGTAAAAGTTTAACACTGGGTGGCAGCAACCAGATTAACCAGTTGCACCCCGATGCCTCTTTTGGCGATCTTTCGGCCGTGATCATGAAAAACCTCCCTCTCTGGGCCGAGTTTTACCGTACGCCACACCTGGATATCGCGCTAATAGAGGACTTTGAGGAAAAGATAGAAAAAATGGCGCATGCCACTATTGATGTTAATGTTACCAGCCTGAGTGGTGTACCTACCTGGAACCTGCTGCTTTTTAAGCGCATCCTCGAGATCACCGGCAAAAACAACCTGCTGGAAGTTTGGCCCAACCTCGAGCTTTATTTTCACGGCGCGGTAAACTTTACGCCTTACCGCGAGCAGTTCAGGAAGCTGATCCCTAATGATGACATGTACTACCTGGAAACCTATAATGCCTCCGAAGGCTTTTTTGGCATACAGGATAGCTTTGATTCCGGCGATATGCTGCTCATGCTGGATTATGGTATCTTCTACGAGTTTTTACCACTGGAACACCTGAATGACGATAACCCCAAAACATTAACATTGGATGAGGTAGTGCTAAACAAAAATTACGCGCTCATCATCAGCACCAATGCCGGTTTATGGCGGTATATGATAGGGGATACCGTGCGTTTTACCTCGCTTGCGCCATACCGCATACAGATAACCGGTCGCACAAAACATTTCATCAATGCCTTTGGCGAGGAGCTCATCATTGATAACGCCGAACGCGCCTTAGCAGAAGCCTGCAGCCAAACAGGTGCCATCATCCGTGATTATACTGCCGCCCCCGTATATTTTAATGGCAATGAATGCGGCGCCCATGAATGGGTAATTGAGTTTGAACAAAAACCCGCCGAGTTTGAGCGTTTTGTTGACCTCCTTGATGAAACTCTGCGCCGCATCAACTCCGATTATGATGCCAAGCGCTTTAAGGATATGGCCCTGCGCCGCCCTATAGTACGCAAAGCCCCACAAGGCACCTTCTTTAACTGGCTCAGGGAACGTGGCAAACTAGGCGGCCAAAACAAAGTACCCCGCCTTGCCAATAACCGTGAGTATATGGATAGTATTTTAAAGATGATGGAGTTGGTAGGGTAATACCTGCTCTCTTACTGTCATGCTGAGGTACGAAGCATCTATTTTACAAGCGACGTACATCGCGCATAGATCCTCCTCTATCGCTCAGGATGACTAATTCATTTTAAACAAAAAACCTCGTTACATACCATCTCAGCATGTAACGAGGCCTCATTTCCGCCAGCCAGCGGATCTTAATAATTTTATAAACCCGAAATCAAAATTCCGAATTCCGATATTCTATAGTGACAGTATCTCTACTATCTTCAAAAACTTAGCGTTTATTTCGTGGCTGTGTTTAATAGCATGATCAAACGGGGTATAGGAGATCTCGTTATGTATAACGCCTACCATTTCACCACTGCGGCCATCTCTCAATGCTTCAACCGCCGCCACACCCACACGGCTTGCCAGCACACGGTCCATACAAGTTGGCTTGCCGCCACGTTGTATGTGCCCCAATATAGATACGCGGGTATCATAATGCGGGAATTTCTCGGTTATAATGCGGCCTATTTCAAAAGCGCCACCGGCATCGTCGCCTTCAGCTGCTATAATAATTCTTGATGTTTTGTCCTTACGGCCATTCTCCAGCCTGTCGAACAAACCGGCCATGCCTGTCTTGTTCTCAGGTATCAAAATAGCCTCAGCACCAGCTGCAATACCGGTCCTTAAAGCAATAAGGCCCGAGTCGCGGCCCATAACCTCTACAATAAATAAACGGTCATGTGATTCTGCCGTATCGCGGATCTTATCAACAGCATCAACTACGGTATTTATAGCCGTATCATAACCTATGGTAAAATCAGTACCGGCAAGGTCATTATCAATAGTACCGGGTAAACCCAGTACAGGTATGTCAAATTCCTGCCCAAATATCTTTGCACCGGTGAATGTACCGTCGCCACCAATGGCTATAAGTGCGTCGATATTGTTTTTCTTTAAATTTTCGTAAGCTATTTTGCGGCCTTCAGCAGTTTTAAACTGTTCGCTGCGGGCGGTTTTTAAAATAGTGCCGCCACGTTGTACAATGTTCGATACTGATTTGCGGTGCATAGGCACAAAATCACCCCTTATCATGCCTTCATAGCCACGGATAATGCCCGTAACGGCTATATCATAATATAATGCTGTACGTACAACTGCCCTAATGGCAGCATTCATGCCCGGCGCATCGCCGCCTGAAGTATAAAGTCCGATATTTTTAATTTGCGTCATTTTTTTTGAAAGGCGCTTCTTGCGTTGTATAAATTGTACTTAAACGTTTGAGTAAAGTCAGTCAGGGATAATTAGCGCACCCTTTAATTTCCGCAAAAATACATTAATTTTTTATCCGAGTAAGGCTTTTTGCGTTTATTGTTAAAAACGTTCCCGATTAACTGACAGGTATACAGTTAAAGAAAAATATTTGCTTTAATGATAGCTTGCCCTCTTTACCGCTTGCGGAAGAGAGGGCGGTCGAGCGGCGGAGCGAGGACCGGGTGAGTCGGCGGAGCGCGAAAAGTAATCTACACCATAATCTCCTCTTGAGCGTGAGATACCCAATATTAATCAGCCACTGCTAATATACCATTCTTAACACTTTCGTCAATCAGTTCTTTCGCGAACGCCCAAAGATGTTCTGAGCCTTTGGCAATTACACCTTTCTTCTCCAATACTTTTTCATACCGCACATCAAATTCTTTCCAGGTACCACCTTTGTTTGATATATTTTGCAACAACGGTTCTAATCTATCCATAGCCCGGGCAAATTTTGCTTCCATTGTTTCACCTGATTCAAATTCCTCCCATATGGCGATCAATTCCTCTGCCTGCTCAGTAGGCAGCAAACCAAAAATACGTTCTGCAGCTTTTTGCTCTGCTGCTGTATTGGTATGGCTGATGTTTGTATCGTACAGAAATATATCACCGGCATCAATTTCAACTACATCATGTATGAGCAGCATTTTAACAACTTTCAAAACATCTACCGGCTCATTGGCATATTCTGCCAAAATAATAGCCATTACCGCCAGGTGCCAGCTATGCTCGGCATCATTTTCGTTTCGCTCGCTGTTAAAGAGTTTGGTTTTTCGCAAGATGTATTTAACCTTGTCGATCTCGTGGATGAAGGCCACTTGTTTAAGAAGATGCTCAAAATTCATAATTCTTATGTTTAAGCATTGCAAATATAATGATTATTACGGGAAGGGTATCTGCACCATAGTTCCCCTCTTGAGAGGGGTTAGGGGTGTGTTAGGCGTTATTTAGACAACTAATCACTGATCAGCCATTCTCTAATAACTAACATTTGGGCATTGCCTTCGGCCCGGGCTGTTCGCTCATACTACACTAGCCTTAGGCGCGAGGCCGGTATCCGCTGCCATCCCTAATGCATTTGCTTTTCACTCCGTCATCCTGAACTTGTTTCAGGATACCACAGGACATTTAGACCGCATGGTGGCTGCTTAGCGCGTGGGTTGCCGAAACAAGTTCGGGATGACATAGTATTGTGGTTATGGATTGCAGCGAGTTGACTCACCCCGACTACGCGCGTGTCTCATCCTCTCTCCCGCAAGCGGTAAAGAGGATGAGAAAAAAATAAAATATAAGTTATTGTTACTTCTTATATGCCGCTATACCGCTCTCCAAAAACTTCAGATAGCTGTCAACGTCATAATCAGCGGGCGATGGGTTTATTATTTGACCACTTTTGTCAGTCATTAAATTGCCGTCGCTGTCAAGCAATACATAGTAAGGCTGCGAGTTGGAGTTAAACCTTTTGGCTTCCAGGTCGCTCCATTTGTTGCCAAGGCTTACAATTTTCTTACCGCTGTAGTCTGATACTAACTGCTCGCTGGCAGGCAGCTCCGCCTTATCATCAACCACAAGCTGCAGCAATACAAAGTCGTTTTTCAGGTGATTGAACACCCTTGGGTCCGACCATACATTGGCTTCCATTTTACGGCAGTTAACACAGTTAAAGCCGGTAAAGTCGATCATGATAGGTTTGTGCAATTCTTTGGATACCTGTAAAGCCTGATCATAATCATACCATGCGTCAAGTCCGCGGGTTTTTATGCGATCATAGTTACCGGCGTATTTTTTAACTTTTATGGATGACTGAGGGCCTGTAGCCGGTGCCGAACCACCGGGGGCTTGCGACAAGTCGAAATCCTGCGTAGCTATCGGCGGTAAAAAAGCGCTGATAGATTTTAGCGGCGCTCCCCATAAGCCCGGGATCATGTAAACAACAAACGCGAATACGATGATGGACAAAAAAGTGCGCGGTATTGTCAAGTATAGCACATCGCTGTCATGCGAAAATTTGATCTTGCCTAACAGGTATAGGCCCATCATCAAACCAATGGCTATCCAAAGCGAAAGGAAAATCTCGCGATCGAACCAGTTCCAATGATAGGCTAAATCAACATTTGAAAGGAATTTTAGTGCAAAAGCCAGTTCTAAAAATCCTAATATCACTTTCACGCTGTTTAACCATCCACCCGATTTTGGCAGTGATTTTAAAGCCGACGGGAACAAAGCAAAAGCCGTAAATGGCAATGCCAACGCTAATGAAAAACCAAGCATACCTACTGCCGGGCCAAGCCTGTCGCCTTTTGAAGCAGCATCAACCAGTAAAGTACCAATGATAGGGCCTGTACAGGAGAACGACACCACAACCAATGTGGCTGCCATAAAGAAAATGCCACTTATACCACCTTTGTCTGAATTTGCATCCAGCTTATTAGCAAGCGAACTTGGCAGGGTAATTTCAAATGCCCCCAAAAATGAGATACCAAATACCACCAGCAATAAAAAGAAGAATATATTAAATATGCCATTGGTAGCTAGTTCATTCAACGCATCCGATCCAAACAGGATGGTGATCACCATCCCCAGCGCTACATAAATAACGATGATCGAAAGGCCGTATATTAATGATTGCGACACCCCCTTAGCGCGCGAACCTGCCTTTTTGGTGAAAAAGCTTACCGTTAATGGCAACAGCGGATATATACAAGGTAAAATCACCGCTGTAAAACCACCTAAAAGGCCTATTAAAAATATCTCCCAAAGGCTTTTAGGTGCTTCTTTGGCAACAGTGTTTACAATAGGTTTAGCTTTCTTAATCGAATCCTGTTTCTTCCTGAAGGCAGCTAAACTATCGGCCTTGGTAGGTATCGATGTAAACTGCACATCGGCTGAGGATGCGGTATCTGCTTTTTGGCCGGCACGGGCGTTAACCGGCAATGCCGATAACGCGGCAAATGCCAGGCAAAGGATCAATAAATAACGGGTCAAAAAACGTGGGGCTGTCAATTTCATTTTCTGTTAGGTATTACTTGCTTATCGTGACAGAAAAATCAACATCATCCGGTGGAAGGCATTTTTTATCGTTACAGGTCATGTATTCCAGCTGGCCTTTAACAACCGTTGCATTAGGTGTTTTAAGCTTTATTTTTTGCTGAAAAGTAACTGTTTTTTCAAAGTAGGTAACATCAATACCGAAAGTCTTTTCAAATTTGGTTACAGGAGTTGGTTCAGCAAGTTTGCCAGCTAAGGTGTAATCTTTTGATGGGGTAAAAGTGAATGACGTTTTTATCGGACCGCCATCTTTTTGGTATGCTGAGTAAATATGCCAATCATCATCAATAGTGGCTCTTAAAAATACAACCGCCTCTGTAGGGCTGATCCTCTTGGCAGCATAGGCCCATTTTACATGCGATTCAATTTGAGCATAAGCACCAGTACTTACCATAAATACTGCCATTAAAAACAATAACTTTTTCATCTGTTTGTTCATCAGTTTACTTGTTCATTCTGTTTGTTCATTCGTTCACTTGTTCATTGGTCTTTTATGTTGGCAAATATGACCCGATGGACTGGCTTACCTACGACGATATTAGCTCATTAACATCCTTTTGGGTAGTTCCTTTGCCGCCAATGCACCAATGAACAAATGAGCTAATGAACCAATGAACAATTTTATCTATTTAAAAATTCAATTTCTTTAAAGCTAAACTCCAATTCAGCTCCAATATTACTCTTTATTACTAATATGCCGTTATCTTTAACGGCTTTTATCTCCCCTTCAAAAACACTACCGTTTGATCGGAAAGCGTGTTGCTCGTTTAACCAGTATAGTCGGTTAAGATAGGCTTTCCTTACAAAATCAATTTTGCCTGCCTTTAACTGCAAATAGTACGCTTCAATATGGCTGCAAATTTCAGATAATAAAGCTCGCAAATCGTAATCCTGTTGTAAGATTTGCTTAACCGACACCGGGTTAGGCACCCAGTCGGGGAAAACATCCTGGTTAACGTTCAATCCTATGCCAATAACCGACTGCCTGATCTGGCCACCCTGCAGCAAATTCTCTATCAGTATGCCACCCAGCTTGCCATCGGCATAATAAACATCATTGGGCCATTTTATTTTTAGCTTATCGCCCAGCAGGGGTTCAAGCGCGTCATGTACACCCAGGCTTATTACCCTTGTAAGATCAAACTGATTGGCAACTGCCAAAAAAGTAGGGTTAAGGAGCAGGCTAAAAGTCAGGTTTTTTCCGGGGTCACTGTTCCATTTGTTCATTTGCTGGCCACGGCCAGCATACTGGCTTTCTGCCATAATGACCGTTCCTTCAGGCAATGGCTTGGAATTTGACAATGTATTCTTTAGGAATGTATTTGTTGAGTCAACTTCTTTTAGAGTTATCAAATTTTGTCCAACAAATAATCCTGAAAATATGTTATTTTGCAAAATAATAATAATTTGTAACTTAAATTCGTTCAAAACTAACTCTTTTTGATGGTAAAAAGTAAAGCGTTAAAGGAATCTACCTATATCTCTGAATTAGCCATACATGGCATGCAGGAAAAAAAGGGGAATGACATTGTCAGGTTAGACCTCCGTAATATATTCAGTTCAGTATCTGACTTCTTTGTGATCTGCCATGCCGATTCAACCACCCAAGTACGAGCAATTGCAAACAGTGTTGAGGACGAAATATTCAAAGCCACCCAAACTGAGCCCTGGCGCAAAGAAGGGCTTGAATACAGCGAATGGATAGTGCTGGATTATATTGATGTGGTAATACACATTTTCAGGACGGATAAACGTGAATTTTATGGCGTAGAGGATCTGTGGGGAGATGCAGAGATCAAGAACTACAGAAGCGCCTGATAACGACATTTCATGCCCCTTGTAAATGTTAAATTGTTAATTGTAAGTTTGTGCTTGTAAAGAAATGAAAGATAATAAATTGGAAAAACCAAAACCGATCCGGAAAATATCAAATAAAAAGGCCCCTAAACCACCCAGATTTAGCTTCATGTGGGTTTATGCCATTCTTATATTCGTATTCCTGATAGTAACCCTTGTATTAAACGATAGCGGCAGCAAGCCTATCAGCTTCCAGTATTTTGCTGATAATATGCTAAAGAAGGGTGATGTTGAAAGGATAGTGGCCTATAAAAACGGTGACTTTGTTACTGCTGATATCTATATTAAAAAAGACAGCTTAAAAAAGAAAACCCAGTTGTATGGCGATGTAGCCAAAGATCAGAATGCTTTAAGCAGCTGGCAATCAGCCAGCTCTCAGTACCAGATTACTGACGCATCGATGGAAAGCTTGAAGGCTTCTTTAGCTAATGCTGAAAAAGGCTTACCTGAGTCGGATCAGATAATGCCTGAATATAAACAAAACGAAAGCGTGTTCTCAAACCCGCTGGTACAGTTTATAATTATGGGCGTATTGCTGGTGGCTGTGTGGCTGTTTATTATGCGCCGCATGTCAGGCGGTTCGGGCGGTGGCCCGGGTGGTCAGATCTTCAACATTGGTAAATCAAAAGCTACCTTGTTTGATAAAGAAGCCCAGGTATCGGTAACATTTAATGATGTGGCCGGGCTTGAAGAAGCTAAGCAGGAAGTAATGGAAATTGTGGATTTCCTTAAAAATCCCAAAAAATACACCAACCTGGGTGGTAAAATACCTAAGGGTGCGCTTTTAGTAGGCTCACCGGGTACAGGTAAAACCTTATTAGCCAAAGCCGTTGCCGGCGAGGCGCAGGTACCTTTCTTCTCATTGTCAGGTTCTGACTTTGTGGAGATGTTTGTGGGTGTGGGTGCATCACGTGTACGTGACCTCTTCCGCCAGGCAAAGGATAAAGCGCCATGTATCATATTTATTGATGAGATTGATGCCATTGGCCGTGCCCGTGGTAAAAACAATATAGTAGGCGGTAATGATGAACGCGAAAACACCCTGAACCAGTTATTGGTTGAGATGGATGGTTTCGGCACCGATTCAGGTATCATCATATTGGCTGCAACTAACCGTCCTGACGTATTAGACTCGGCTTTATTACGCCCGGGCCGTTTCGACAGGCAGGTATCAATTGATAAACCGGATTTGAATGGCCGTGAGCAAATATTCAAGGTTCACTTAAAACCTGTTAAACTTGCTGCCGGTGTTGATGCTAAGAAACTATCGGCACAAACACCTGGGTTTGCTGGTGCTGAAATTGCCAACGTTTGTAACGAAGCCGCTTTGATAGCTGCCCGTAAAAACAAAGAGGCAGTTGATATGCAGGATTTTCAGGATGCTATTGACCGTGTAATAGGTGGTTTGGAAAAGAAGAACAAGATCATATCACCTGAAGAAAAACGCATCGTAGCTTACCACGAAGCTGGCCACGCTATTGCAGGCTGGTTCCTGGAGCATGCCGACCCCTTGGTTAAGGTATCTATTGTTCCGCGTGGTGTGGCAGCCTTAGGGTATGCACAATACCTGCCAAAAGAGCAATTTTTATACACTACCGAGCAACTGGAAGACGGCATGTGTATGACACTTGGTGGCCGTGTTGCCGAGGATATCGTTTTCGGTAAAATATCAACAGGCGCTCAAAACGATTTGGAACGCATTACCAAGCTTGCTTATGCCATGGTTACCATTTATGGTATGAATGAAAAAGTAGGTAACGTATCTTTCAACGATACTCAGGGCGAATACCAGTTTAACAAACCTTATTCTGAAAAAACATCGGAGTTAATTGATACTGAAGTACGTAACCAGATAAACACTGTTTATGCACGTACTAAACAATTGCTTACTGATAAGCGCGAAGGCCTGGAAAAACTAGCTAACAAGCTGATTGAAAAAGAAATATTGTTTCAGTCAGACCTGGAAGAGATATTGGGCAAGCGTCCGTTTGATCATCGTACCACCTATGATGAATTTGTAAACGGCACACCAGAATCAAACCAGGAACCTGCAGCTCAAAGTCTTATACATGACGGCGTGGGTGATCGTTCAGGAACATTCGAAAGAAACCCTGAAGAAAAAGAAGCAAGTTCAAGTAACGAATAATTTAAGTCGAAAGTCTTGAGTCAAAAGTCCGAAGTCATTAAGTGATTTTGGACTTTTGACTTTCGGCTTCAGACTAACAGACTTTCAACATGAGGGATATAACTACAGCAAAGGAAAAATTACTTAAAAAGATCCGCAAGGCGCTTCTGGAAAAGAGGGATAACCCATACCCTAACCTTGAAGAGATGCCTATGTATCCACCTGATGAGGAGATGCTGGAAGTAACTTTTGCTGAGCAGTTTACTGCAGTATCGGGCCAGTTTGTTTTTTGTGAGGATGAGCTCCAGTTTATTGAAAGCCTGCTCACCCTGGCCGAAGAACGCAAGTGGACCAAAATATACTGCTGGGAACCTGCCCTACAGGAAATATTAACCCAATACGAATACCCTTTTTATGAAACCGATAGGGACTTTGACCAGGCCCAGGTAGGTTTTACCCTTTGCGAGGCCTTAATTGCGCGTAATGGCAGTATAATGCTCTCTAACGCTAATATGGCAGGCCGTAGGCTCAGCATATATCCGCCGGTACATATTGTGCTGGCATACACCTCCCAGTTAGTGCCCGATCTTAAAGATGCCTTTAAGCTGATGAAACAAAAGTACGGCGCACAAATACCATCCATGCTCACCACCGTTACCGGCCCAAGCCGCACCGCCGATATTGAAAAAACACTAGTCCTTGGCGCCCATGGCCCCAAGGAGCTATTTGTGTTTTTGTTGGATGGATAGGAGATAAACGATTAATTTGCTGGAATATTAATATAAAAAAATCCAGTAAAATAGATTGGCTATATGATTTAATCTGTAATTGTTATAACAATTACTATGCACAACAACACTGATAACAGTAAAACATTGTTGCCCCCAATTTTCCAACAGTAAATGAATATTTAACACCTTTAGGAATATACATCCAATCACCGGCAGAAAGCACTTTCCCATTATATTCAATTGAGCCGCTAACAATATACCTAAGGCCATCGCCATCATTATGAGAATGTTCTGGAACAAATGCCCCTGAAATACCAGTGGATATATAAAACTGTGACCTGTCAAGATAAAATGGCAGTTGCCATTTTTTAAAATTGTCCGGTACGTTATCTACATACAGGCTTGTCAAAAGCTCCTGTATATCCGGATCTTTTGAGGTTGAAATTTTTTCTTTCAGAGACCTTTTAAAATTAGTTGCTACGATAGCATGATTTATTCGCTCAATGCCTCGCTCAAATGTGCAACTGTTTGGTTTGAATTTATCGTTCATGACACAAAAATTTTGCCTACTCTAATCCGTTTTCGGCTAACCAGCGGCAATCAACCATTGATTGCTTAAGCCAAATTTCAATATAGCAGAGTTCCTAAATAATGGGGCGAAAACGGTATTTAACCGGCTTTTTAACCAATAAAATACCGTTAAAACACGGGGTGTGGATGAGTGAAAAGTATACTATTTTAGTTTACAATTAATTTTCAACCATACCCTTATCCCTCATGAAAAAATCTTCACTTGTAATGTTTGCTGCTTTACTGGCAATAGCATCTTGCCAAAAAAATGAAAGCAAAGATCAAAAGGCTCAAAGTAAGCCTTCAACAATCGCTGTTACCTTAAATGGCATAGATAAAGCAACCGCTGTTAAAATGATGCAAAATTTTATAAATTTAAGAGGCAACGACAGCAATCCCGTAAAAACGAGTGTTTGGTTTGATAGTGCAACCATTCATAAGATGTACCGATTACTTAAATCAGAAGGTGCAGACGGGGTACGTATATACTTTATAAGCGATGGCACCGTAAATAACGATCATTTGGAAAACTCCATAGCTTTGGTAGCAACAAAATATAATGGCGAATATACTGCTGTTCCCTGGGGAATGAAGCACCTCGATTATTATGAGCATTCATCCAACGATGCGTTATTCAGTAACCTAAAGGCCATTAACGGGGTTGTAAACTACGGAGAAAAAGATGAAGCCGTTTTATATAAAACCTGTAATAGCTGTAAGCCTGAGATGCTTAGTAGCACTAATAATATTCATCATATTTCAAGGAGCGTCGCCGAACAAATGGTTCAACAATTTGGCAGTCATTATATCAATACCATAAGCGAATGGTTCGACCTCGACTTGTTCCGAAGCTTTGCCGAAGACAACGTTCATGATGGGATACGAATTTATTTCGCGGCCAAACCCCTGGATTCACCAGATGCAGGAAGAAATGGTTTTTTATTTACCAAAACTATACAAAGTACCGGGCTTGATACACATGTTGATGATATTCAGAATAAAATTGCTGGGCAAAAACAGATAACTGATGCCCAGGATAATGGTGAAGAATGTCCGAATAATTGCAATTAAACCTTAATTAAGCAATTAACAAAGACCTCCCATTTTTTAATCCAGAGTCATTCCAAAAATGCACGGCTTTTTACTGTTAAAATACCGTTAAAACACGGGGTACGTGTGATTGGGCTGGCTCGTAAATTAGATAAAAATTAACCTTAATCTCAATTATCATGAAAAAAGTAATAATGTTTATACCCTTTTTATTGCTAATAATTAAAGCAAGTGCTCAAAATTCTGATGAATTTATTTCATTAAATGGCATACAACAATCTGATGCTGGAAAAATGATTACCCAATATAATAGTTTAAAAAACCAAGACACACACCCTAACCGCCAAAGTGTATGGATCAATAAGGCGACTCTTGATTTAATGGTTGCATTGCTATTAAAAGAGCAACAAGCATTTGAAGATACTGTACATTGCACTGATGGCATACGAATATATTTTGCAAGCAGCTTATCTAAAAGTAGTGGCCGGTTAAATAACTCACTTATAATTGTCTCAACATATTTTTCTGCAATTGACACTAACGCGCCATCTGGAGCACATCATACCGATTACTATAATCATGATGGGCAAGATCCTCTTTTTAAAAATCTAAATGCTATAAAAGGTCGTGTATATAGGAAGACTTTTTATGGGCGTGGAGAGATATTATACGACACTTGCACAAATTGCGAAACTGATATCGATTGTAAGACCGATGATCCCCACTATATCACAAGTGGTAAAGCAAAAAAGATGGTAAGTAATTTTGGCCAAAAGGCAATGACAACAAACAGTGAGTGGTTTGACTTAGGCCTTTTGCAAGCTTTTGCTGATAATAAACAACTAGATGGGATACGCATGTATTTCTCAAGACATACTGTGGGCGATACTAGTCCTCATCAGGATGTAAGTGATAAAGATGCACTTATACTGGTACCTACTGAACCACATGGCATGTGGCCCTTTGCCGACCATAAAGAT
Source organism: Mucilaginibacter mallensis (assembly GCF_900105165.1). Classification (NCBI taxonomy): domain Bacteria; kingdom Pseudomonadati; phylum Bacteroidota; class Sphingobacteriia; order Sphingobacteriales; family Sphingobacteriaceae; genus Mucilaginibacter; species Mucilaginibacter mallensis. The sequence goes on along the minus strand of NZ_LT629740.1, from coordinate 5,599,587 downwards.
TTTTTTGATTGCAGCATAACAAACGACTATTTTAAGAAATATTATTCTAAACACCATTTATTCAATCTTGCTGGCGCAGGAGGAGAGGATAACGGTGAACTATGCCCAAGCAATTGTAATTAATAGTGGTTTAAATTAGTATTATGCTAAAATTCTTTACCATAAGCACATCCATTGAGCTTATTTGTTTTGTTATTGCAATGATTTGCCTAATAAAAGACCTCAACATTATTTGGAGAAGTCAAATTTTGTACCTTTTTATAACTTGTGTTACGGAGTTTTTGGGGATTTTTATTAGCAATCATAAATATAGCAATCATTGGTTATATAATATCTTTATACTATTTGAGGCGGCCTTTACTTATTTGATGTTCAACTATTTATTAAGTATATACACAAAAAGTAAGCCTATAATTTTGTGTGGGCTTGCTTTATTTCTTGTATTATATATTTACTGCATCATTGCTCATACGTTCTTCTTTTATACCTATTGGGCATATACTGTACTATCAATAGAGTTTGTACTATATGGCTTATATTATTATTACTTGCTACTTAAAGATGATAAATATATCAACCTGAAATATTCGCCTGAATTTTGGTGGATCGCTGGAACTTTATTCTTTTATTTTGCCAATACAACGTGTAACTTATTTTATGATAAATTATATACTGTTATGATTACTAGTTTTCATCAGCACTTAACCTATTTTATTTTTAAGGCATTAAACATCATTTTGTATAGCTGCTGGAGTTATTCATTTATTTGCAAAAAATGGTTATCAAAAACATCACAGAGCTAGTTATACTAACCACATTAATCTTCCTGATAGCGCCAACTTTTCTGCTGATCTATATATTCATCTACAACCAGCGTAAAAAAAGGCATATCGAAGAAAAGGAACGCCTGCGGTCTGAATTTCAGCAGGAATTGCTCAAAACGCAGATTGAGGTGCAGGAGCAAACGCTGACCAATATCAGCCGCGAGATACATGATAATATTACCCAGGTGCTGTCATTTGTAAAACTAAATCTGGCCCTGATCGATCCCGCTGATGAGTATTGCAAAAGCAAGATAAACGAAAGCCGTGAATTGGTTGCCCAAACTATAAACGACTTGCGTAACCTGTCGAAAAGCTTAAGTTTTGAGCATATTACCCGGCTTGGGCTCGTAAAAACGCTTGAAATTGAAACCGAGCGTATCAATAACAGCGGCCTAATAAACGCAGAGATTATAATTGAGGGTGAAATTTATTCGTTGGGCGAGCAGCGCGAACTGGTGCTGTTCCGCATTTTCCAGGAAGCGTTAAATAACACACTTAAACATTCGGGGGCTAAACATTTGAAAATCAACTTGCAATATTCTAAACTAATACTTAACTTAACACTCGAAGATGATGGCGTGGGTTTTTCGCCCGGTTTAATTGACGATAATTTAGGATCCGGACTAAAAAACATGCAGAGCAGGGCAGCCTTGATCGGTGCTGTTGCAACTATTGACAGTTTGCCGGATAAAGGTTGTTGTATTAAGGTTACCCTAAACCCTTTTGAACAATTATACGATAATGGTACCCCTACAAATAGTTTTGGTTGATGACCACCGGCTCTTCAGAAGCGGCATAGCATCACTTATAAACAAATTGCTCCCGCAATATAAAATCCTCTTTGAAGCATCCGATGGCGAAGAACTGATGCGTAAACTCACCCCCAAATTAAAGCCCGATATTGTACTGCTTGATATTAATATGCCTAAAAAGGATGGCATTGCTACCGCCCAATGGCTGCGCAGTACCTATCCCGATGTAAATATTATTGTGCTATCCATGTTTGAAGATGCTGAAAAAGTGCTCCAAATGGTAAAAATTGGCGTTAAGGGCTATCTGCTAAAGGATGCCGAACCGCATGAATTTGAACAGGCACTGCAAAAAGTAACGCAGGGCGAGGTTTATTATCCGGATTTTGTTACCCGCCATCTGCTCAACAATTTTAACCATCAGCAGGATCAACAAATAAAACTAAATACCCGCGAAATAGCATTCCTGAAACTCGCCGGCACTGAACTTACCTACAAAGAAATTGCCGACCAGATGTGTATCAGCGCACGTACCGTTGATGGCTACCGCGATCAATTGTTCGAAAAATTGCAGATAAAAAGCAGGGTTGGCCTGGTACTGTATGCCATAAAAAATAAATTAATCGATTTGTAATTTACTAAAATTATTAGCAAATTTGTTCGCATGTCACATGAGGATAATGCCGATTTTTTTAAGGGCCGGGGAGCGCAGGTAAATACACACAACAAGTTTTTAAAAAACAAATATGTGCTCGAGCATATTGAAGGGCTTGACGAAGCTTTGCTGGAGAATACCGCGACGCAGCTGTTTGAGGAGAACCCAAAGAAGATTGTAAGCGAATCCAACAGTCCGGACCTGAGCCATATGTTCTCTATAAACCCTTACCAGGGCTGCGAACATGGCTGCATTTACTGCTATGCCCGCAATACACACGAATACTATGGCTTTAGTGCCGGGCTCGACTTTGAACGCAAGATCATCGTGAAACGTAACGCTGCCGAACTATTGGAGCAATACTTCAACAAAAAAAATTATCAGCCCGTAGCCATCCTGTTATCGGGCAATACAGATTGCTATCAGCCTATTGAGCGCAAGCTAAAAATAACCCGCTCGCTATTGCAAATATTCCTGCAATACCGCAATCCTGTAAGCATTATCACCAAAAACAATGTGATCCTGCGTGATCTGGATATCCTAACCGAGCTCTCAGCCATGAACCTGGTGCATGTAAACGTGTCAATAACCTCGCTCAACGAACAATTAAGGCAAAAGCTTGAGCCACGTACCGTAACAGCCACAGGCAGGCTGGGGGTGATCCAAAAGCTGTCAGAGCTGGGTATCCCCGTAAGGGTGATGGCAGCGCCCATCATCCCAGGCCTTAATAGCCAGGAAGTGCCCAACATCATTAAAGCCGCTGCCGATAGGGGCGCCGTTGCAGCAGGTTTTACCATAGTGCGGCTCAACGGCAGTATCTCCGAAATATTTGCCGACTGGATACACAAAGCTTTCCCCGACAGGGCCGAAAAGGTGCTGAACATGATAAAATCCTGCCACGATGGCAAACTCAATGACAGCAATTTCGGCCGGCGCATGAGCGGCGATGGGCCAATAGCAACATCTATCCACCAAATGTACCGCATGGCCTGCAACCGCTTTTTAGCCGGAAGAGAAATCCCACCATTTGATTATACGCTGTTTGTGCCGAAGGGAGGGAAGCAAACGGAGATGTTTTGAGAGGGGGAACAGAAAGCTTTTATTTTTCACCGTCAGTAGAACAGCTTCGGGTGAAATCAGGCAAAACAATGGTGGCCTTGTGAGTGGCAGGGCATAGGAAATTTTTGCAGCGCATGGGGTGGTGAACGCAATATGGCCGCAAAAAGATTCCAGCCCAGGTTTTGCCTGATTTGCAGTGCAAGGCCAGTGCGGCCAAGAAGCCTAATCTACTGACTTGATTTATTCATCTATTATTTGTTTTTTAATGGTATTCATGAGCTCCCTCTGGTCGGGTTTTGCTACCTTTTGTATCAAGACAAAAGTAGTAGCCTCCGCGGCAATGAGCGGCTTCACGCGATATGTAAGCGACATGCTAATTCGCTCTGTACAGTCCGGGGATTGCTTCGTCGTTCCTCCTCGCAATGACGCGCGCGGAGGGGATGGTTGTTATCTTCTTCCTTTTTAGCAACTCATCTTATCCACCCTATCCGCATGCCTGCCGCCTTCAAAGTCAGCACTTAAAAAGGCTTCAACAATTGCTTTGGCTTCATCAAGCGAAATAAAGCGGGCGGGGATACAAACGACATTGGCGTTGTTGTGGCTGCGGGCTAAAACGGCAATTTCCTGGTTCCAGCATATGGCGGCGCGAATGCCTTGATGTTTGTTAGCAGTAATGGCTACCCCGTTTGCGCTGCCGCAAACCAAAATGCCGAAATCAAATTCGCCGCTTTCAACAGCTAGTGCTACGGGATGGGCAAAATCAGGATAATCAACAGATGCGGAAGAGTAGGTGCCGAAATCCCTTACTTCTGTAGCGGTAGTTAAATTTTCGGCCAGCGCAAGCTTGTAATCGAACCCGGCATGGTCGCTGCCGACAGCTATTTTTAATCCCTCTTTCATCACCTAAATTATAATGGTTTAACAAGGCCAAAGATAGATTATTTACGGAAAATAAATATTGGGTAAAGTTTAAAAAATTCCCATTAGCCCTCTTTATGCGCAGCATAGAGAGAGTGATCCAGCGAAGCGCAGATCGGGTGAGTTGGCGAAGCGCGTCGAAGTTTCGCGTTAGTGATAGCAGCGGATACCGGCCAATCGGGGGCCTCAGTGCAGGCCGAGCTTAAGGCCTGCGGGCGTATGAGCGAAAAGCACGGGCCGCAAGGTAACGCCCAAATTATCGCTTCAATAACACACCCCTAACCCCTCTCAAGAGGGGAACTTTGGCGGCTTAAAGCGCAGAGTTAAATCACTCCGACTTCGTTTCAATTTTAAGCCCTCTCAACCGCAAGCGGTAAAGAGGGCTTAAAAGAATTAAAATTTTTGATTTGATGTTTTAAGCTCAGTTTATGAAGCCATTAGCTCTTCATGTTTCTTTAACCTGCGTTTTTCAACTACTGAAGCCACCAGTATGCCTACCTCATATAATACCAATAAAGGGATAGTAGCAAGCGTAGTTGTTAAAATATCAGGCGATGGCGATACGATGGCACCTACTATCATGATGATAACAATAGCATAACGCCTGGTTTTACGCATAAAGGTACCTGTAAGTATACCAATGCTGGCAAGTATGTAAATAACTATCGGCAACTCAAATAATATGCCCGTTAACAGGGTTATGGTTGACACGATGGAAAGATAAGAGCTGATGGTGAATTGGTTGTTTATGGTATCGCTCACCGTATATCCGGCTAAAAAAGCTACCGACTCAGGTACCAGGATGTAGTAGCCGAAAAGTATCCCCACAATAAAAAGCATGGATGCATAAAATACAAACCCGCTGGCTGCTTTCCGTTCCTTTTCCAAAAGGGCTGGTTTGATGAACCTCCATATCTCCCATAAAATATAGGGGATGCCCAATATTACGCCAATCAGCAACGAAGTGTTGATCTGCAATAGAAACTGCCCGGCCATTTCGGTATTGATGATATGGCCGTTTATATGATCGATACAAAAACCCGAAAGATGAAACAGCGTACCCAAATAACACATCATCCTGAATGACCAGAATGTTGGGTGAAATGGCGCCATAATAATGGTATTGAACAAAAAATGAAAATTGCAGAAAGCTATAATACTGAACACAGCCACTGCAATAACCGACCGGATCAGGTGCCAACGAAGGGCCTCCAAATGATCGAAGAACGACATTTCAGCCTCGAGGTTATTACCTTTTTCCTTTATCGCTTTTACTAAATTCTTTTCGTTGCTCATGGCTGTGGTTGAATCCTTATACTGAATGCTATGTACGTTTTATTACAGTAATATGGTTTCAATTATTCTGAGTATTCAAACGTTTCCATAAACTTGGTGGTAAAATTACCGGCACGGAAATTAGGGTCCTGCAGTAATTTTAGGTGGAATGGTATGGTGGTTTTAACACCTTCAATCACAAACTCGCTCAGGGCACGTTCCATGGTGCTTAAAGCTTCATCGCGTGTTTGGGCAACGCAAATTACTTTAGCAATCATTGAATCGTAATTAGGCGGTATCACATAACCGGTGTACACATGCGTATCAATACGCACACCGTGGCCACCCGGCGAGTGGAAGTTAGTGATCTTACCCGGTGACGGGCGGAAGTTATTGAACGGATCCTCAGCATTAATACGGCACTCAATGGCATGCATGGTTGGCTCGTAGTTTTTACCTGAGATAGGTATGCCGGCGGCAACCTTTATTTGTTCTTTTATTAAATCGAAGTTGATTACTTCTTCTGTTACCGGATGCTCTACCTGTATACGGGTGTTCATTTCCATAAAGTAGAAGTTGCGGTCTTTGTCAACCAAAAACTCAACAGTTCCTGCTCCTTCGTATTTTACGGCTTTGGCGCCTTTTATAGCAGCCTCACCCATTTTTTTACGGAGTTTTTCGGTCATGAATGGTGAGGGAGCTTCCTCAACCAGTTTTTGGTGACGGCGTTGGATAGAGCAATCACGCTCCGACAGATGGCAAACTTTACCATACTGATCGCCTACTACCTGGATCTCGATATGGCGCGGGTCCTGAACATATTTCTCCAGGTACATGCCATCGTTACCAAACGCAGCGCCTGACTCAGCACGGGCTGAATCCCAGGCATTCTCAAACTCTTCGTCCTTCCACACTATACGCATACCACGGCCACCACCACCGGCGGTTGCTTTAAGTATTACAGGGTAGCCTATTTTTTTTGCTATCGCGATACCTTCTTTTACTCCGGTTAACAAACCGTCGGAGCCAGGCACTATAGGCACTCCGGCTTTTTTCATGGTTTCCTTAGCCGAGGCTTTATCACCCATTGAATTGATCTGCGCGGCGGTAGCGCCAATAAATTTTATACCATATTCGGCACAAATAGCCGAGAATTTTGCATTTTCAGATAAGAAACCATAGCCAGGATGGATAGCATCGGCATTGGTTAACTCAGCGGCTGAAATGATATTCGGGATATTTAAATAAGAATCTTTACTTGGAGGGGGGCCTATACAAACGGCTTCATCGGCAAAACGCACATGAAGGCTGTCGCGGTCGGCAGTAGAATATACAGCTACCGTTTTAATGCCCATTTCCTTACAGGTGCGAATAATACGCAAGGCAATTTCACCACGGTTAGCTATTAATATTTTTTTAAACATAGTTTTAATGTGCAAATATTTTAAATGTGCAGATGTGCAAATATGCAGATGTGCAGATTTTTTATGCGGGCTTAACCAGCATACTTTGTACTATTTTAAATGTCTTTTCTTTTCATCTGCACATATGCACATTCGCACATATGCACATCAAGTTACATCGGTTCTACCAAAAATAATGGCTGGTCGTACTCAACTGGTGATGCGTTATCAACCAATACTTTTACTACACGGCCTGATACTTCTGATTCGATCTCGTTAAACAACTTCATAGCCTCAATAATGCAAAGCACACTGCCGGTTGTTATTTCATCACCAACATTTACCATCATCGGTTTATCCGGACTTGCTGAACGGTAAAAAGTACCTATCATCGGCGATTTTATAGTGATATATTTTGATGTATCCTCAACAGCAGGAGCAGCTGAAGCTGCCGGGGCTATCTGTGCAATCTGCTCAGCAGGGGCATATGCAACAGGTTGTTGCGCCGGTACCGTAGCATTAACTATAGTTTGCGCCTGGTTGGTTTTGATCGTAATTTTAAAATCGTTTTGCTCTATCGCCACTTCGTTAACTCCTGATTTGGCTACGAAGCGAATAAGGTCCTGTATTTGTTTAATATCCATGCTTGGGGAATGAATTGATTTTGGATAAAGTTACATTATTAAATCAATGTGCAAATGTGCCTATATGCAAAAGTGCAGATTTTTAATGTTTAAATATTTTAATTGGTTAGTATTTTAACAAAACAAATTTTATAATGTTCTATTTTTTTAATGGATGTTTGATCATTTGCACATCTGCATATTTGCACACCTGCACATCAAAATCATTTGGCATCGTAAGCCCATTTTAAATAAATAGAGCCCCAGGTAAACCCACCGCCAAAAGCAGCAAATAACAGGTTATCTCCTTTTTTAAATTTATCTTCCCATTCCCATAAACAAAGCGGGATGGTTGCATTGGTAGTGTTACCGTAACGTTCAATATTTATGATCACCTTATCGGCGCTAACACCGGTACGGTTGGCAGTTGCATCAATTATACGTTTGTTGGCCTGGTGTGGTACCAACCATGCAATATCATCGGCTTTCAGGTCGTTACGCTCCATTACTTCGGCAGCAACATCGGCCATATTAGTAACCGCGAATTTAAATACAGCCTGACCTTCCTGATAAGCATAATGCTCGCGGGCATCAACCGTTTCGTGGCTGGCTGGCTTTACTGATCCACCTGCTTTTTGGTGCAGATAAGGGATACCGGCGCCATCGCTTTTCATAATAGAGTCGATAATACCAAACCCATCCTCATTAGGTTCAAGCAAGGCACAACCTGCGCCATCGCCAAAAATAATACAGGTAGCGCGGTCCTGGTAATCAACCATGGCCGACATTTTATCGGCACCCACTACTAATACTTTTTTATGTTTTCCGGTCTCAATAAACTGAGCGCCAACAGTTAAACCAAATAGAAAGCCTGAGCATGCAGCCTGAAGATCGAAACCCCAGGCGTTTTTAGCGCCTATTTTATGGCCTAATATATTTGCCGTAGCCGGGAAGGGCATATCGGGCGTTGTAGTGCAAAAAATAATAACATCGATCTCTTCGGCACTGATGCCGCGTTTTTTCAGCAGACCCTCAACGGCTGGTGCTGCCATATCAGAGGTGCCAAGGCCTTCGCCTTTTTGTATTCTACGCTCTTTAATACCTGTGCGGCTGGTGATCCACTCATCATTCGTATCAACCAATGTTTCCAGCTCTTTATTGGTTAAAATATACTCAGGTACATAACCATTTACAGCGGTAATAGCGGCATGAATTTTACTCATTTTATATGTTTTTTACTGAAAAGCCTGGGTGATCTGGTCAATCAGGCCGCTTTCAAGAATATCTTTTGATAAAAGAACCATGTTTTTAATAGCCTCGGGGTTTGATATACCGTGGCCAACCACAACAGGGGCATTAACACCCAAAATTGGGCTGCCACCATATTGTTCATAATTGAACCTATCGAAAAATTCGTCTTTGATTCCCTTTTTAAGGGCAATTTCGTAGAATGACTCGGAGAGTTTAATAATAATGTTTCCCGTGAAACCATCGGAAACCATTACATCGGCCATATCATCAAAAAGATGGCGGCTCTCCACATTACCCACAAAATTGAATAGGGTTGACGCTTTAAACAGCGGGAATGCAGCCTGGCTTAAAATATTGCCTTTCTCCTCTTCCTCGCCAATATTTACCAGCGCCACGCGTGGGTTTTTTATTTTATACACATACTCGGCCAATAACTTGCCAAGCATACCGAACTGCAAAAGCATTTCGGGTTTACAATCGGCATTGGCGCCAACATCAAGCAAAACACCTACACCACCAGCTACCTGGGGTACAATAGATGTGATGGCCGGGCGCTGTACACCCGGAATAGTCTTTACGCTAAACATTGACCCAACCAGCATAGCCCCGGTGTTACCAGCCGAGGAAAATGCCTGTATGGCGCCTTCTTTAAGAAGCCTGAAACCGACACTGATACTGGAGTCGGCTTTTTGAACGATTGCTTTTGTAGGATGTTCGCCCATGCCTATAACCTCGGTTGTATGTACAAACTCGAAGTTATCGGGGCTATAATTATTTTCCTGAAGTATTTTTACAGCTATATCTTTATCACCAATGAGCACCAGTTTTGGCCCGGATAAGGCTTTATGGGCCAAAATCGCGCCTAAAACGGCCGCTTCGGGGGCATAATCACCACCCATAATGTCTAAGCCGATCTTCATTTCAGAAAATTAACTTATGCTACAGCTGCTTTCTCAATCAGTAATTTACCATTGTAGTAAACGTTACCATCAACAGTATAAGCTCTGTGTGGCAAATGTACCGCACCGGTAGTTTTGCAAGTAGTTAATGTAGGCGCTACAGCCTTGTAGTGTGTTCTGCGTTTATCTCTTCTCGATTTGGATATCTTCCGCTTTGGATGTGGCATAACTTAATTTATTAAATCATTTAATTTTTTTGAGCGCGTCCCACCGTGGGTCCACTTGCTCATCCTGTTCATTATTTACTATAAGCTTGTTAAGGCTGTCCAGCATTTCCTTATCACAATAAGAGGTGTTACCCTCATCGTTACAAACCGCTATAAACGGCATTGCAACATTTATATATTCGTAGATCAGCCCTGCTATGTTGATCTCATGATCACTTTTCCCAAGGGTGATGATCTCTTCATCATCTATTTCTTCATCGCTAAACTTAGCGATCTGCTGCTCGCGGATATCAACCGGCTGCGGAAACTGTGACAGGCATCTGTCGCAATTTAAATCCATATGCCCGGTGATATGAAAATTCAGGATGATCATTGTCTCCTGTTTTTCCAACTCCACCACACACAGCAGCTTAGCCTTTTTTACCAGCGAATATTCAAATTCGTCGAAAAAGCTGTCTGTTATATCAAATTCAAACTGGTGCTTCCCCAGCTTTAAACCTGTATAAGGGATTGAATATGTTCTTAGCGATTTCAACGAGCAACAATTAGCCCGCAAATGTAAGGGAAATATTGGATATGTGGAAACGGTTTTTTTAAATAGAATTTTGGGTTGGGGAGGAGGGTTCGTGTGGCGAGGTTTGTGGGTTGGGGAGCGGGTTCGGGGAGCGGGATTCGTGTGGCGGGGCTGATAATCTAATTTGTCATTTCGAACGAGGTACGAGGAGAAAACTTCTGCGGGGTGCGTTTACGCTAGCACTACGGGTATGAGCATGATTGTAAATATTCGTAATATGCGAAAAACGAATATCTATTAATCCGCCAGACAATATTACACTAATTTTCTTTTGGGCGTTGCCTGCGGCCCGTGCTTTCCGCTCATACGCGCGCATGGCCTTAGGCGCTGGGCCGGTACCCGCTGCAATCACTAACGCGGGGCAAACAATTTAAAATCAGTCTGCTAAATCTTGATTTAATTCTTGATCAAATAAAAAGTCAGATATAATATCCAATCTATCTTTAATTATTTCAAAGCGAGAAATAAAATTTTCCAGATCTATCTCAACATTTCCAATCATATCAACATAAAAATGTTGCTCATATTTGTTGTTAAATGGATATCGAGAAAAATCCATATTATCCTTTTCCTTTGTTGCTTTTATTTTATCAAATAACTCTGCAATATATTCAGAAAGCTCTAAGGTACTTTTTTCAAACTCCTTTATACTAATAGAGCCTTTATATGCTTTTATTTTTGATTTCAAAGTCTGATAAATCTGTTTAATATTATGACTTCCTTCAATTTTTGCGTTTGAATTCATTATTATATTAAGAGTCCATGTTATAGCTTTTAAATACAATTCTATTCCATGGTTAGCATTTGTTAAAATTGGAAAAATTAATATATCAGCACTTTTATCGTTATTATAAATCAAGCAAAGCTTAGCTAATCTAATAGACGATGTCATAAAACCGTCAGCCAAATTCAGCATATTTCTAATATCATCATCTTGCCTGATACGCCAATTAAGAAACGCTATTTTGTCTATATCATCGTTCCTTGAAAATATTGGTTTCATATATTTGTAATTGAAAATATTCAAACATCGCACCTATTATAAATAAGTGCCACATAAAGATATAATAAATTATCAAGGCGCTGCCGCGAGTTTAGCGCAGCGTAACTCGCGGTAACAATTGTTCAAGCTTATTAGCTTGATCATCTTCAGCTGCCGTGCATGTTGGCCAGGTATGGTACAGAAGATTTTATCGTAAAAGCGTTATGCTTCCTGATTTTACCTTTACAGGTAAGCCCGAAAATTGATATTTAAGAACAAAATAATAAACACCTGCAGGGCAATATTTACGATTGTATTTACCATCCCAGGCAATACCAATATTATTTGATAAAAACAAAAGCACACCGTATCGATTGTAAATATTCATGGTGTAACTAACCGGCGAACCAGGAGATGTTGCTCCAAATTTATCATTTATACCATCGCCATTGGGTGAAAATGTATTTGGAATAGTCAAATCAATACCCGGGTCGGGGTTATTGCCAGTACCTGAATTTCCGCAATCAGTTATCTGAATTATTTGAGTATTTGTTGCACTCAGGCTACCGTTGTAAACGGTTACTGTAATTAAATAAGCGCCTGTAGTTTTAAAATTATGTTGCGGGTTAAAACTTTGCGAGGTATTATTTATTCCACTAGCCGGGTCACCAAAATCCCAGTTAACAGCATCGATATTATCTGTAGTTTTTAAATTAAATAAGGTTGAGCCTGTAGTACAGGCATTACTATAATTTATTACTGGTGAGGTGGGTGCTGTAGCTGTATTATTATTAATAATTTCTCTTACCCGGTAATTTCCCTCATCGGCGATGAACATATTGCCGAGGGCATCAAAAATGCTGGTAGTGGGGGACATTCCTGCTTTTAGCGGAGGACCGCCATCGCCACTGAAGGCAGGATTGCCATCACCTGCATATGCAGTTATAATTCCTGTAGCAATATTAACTTTACGAACATTATAACTACTTTGATTGTTATCCCCGCCACAAACATATAGGTTGCCCGAATCATCAATTGACAATCCCATAGGCATGTACATTTGGGCATTAACAGCCGGGCCATTATCACCTAAAAACCCATCCTCTCCGTTTCCTGCAACGGTGGTTATTATTCCGGTTTGGGCATCTATTTTACGGATACGGCTATTAACCATATCAGTAAAGTATATATCACCAGCCTTACTTATCACAATAGCTGATGGAGCAAACAATTTAGCGTTTATAGCAAGACCTCCATCGCCGCTAAAGCCACCATATCCTGGTGGATCGCTTCCAGCAACTTTTGTAATCACACCCGTTAATGCATCGATTTTACGGATACAATTATTATTAAAATCTGTAAAATATAAATTATCGGATTTATCAAAAGCAATACCCCATGGTTCAAATAGTAATGCATCTTTTGCCGGCCCGCCGTTGCCGGTATAGCCATTTAGCACCGCTCCATTACCTGCAATTGTGGTAATAATATTGCTAACAGCATCAACTCTACGGATACAATTATTCCAGTAATCGGCTATATATAAATTATCATGCGAATCAAAGGCAATACCTCTTGGTTCATTTAACTGTGCTAAGGTTGCATGCCCTCCATCACCGCTATAACCGCTTGTGGCATTACCAGCAACAGTAGTAATTATGCCGGTTTTAACATCTATTTTTCTAACCGTATAATAGGCTGCGCCCTGAGAGATATAAATATTATTCTTTGAATCGACACCTAAATACTGTGGGTTTATTTGAGCTTGAAGAGCTCCCCCCCCATCGCCACTATAAGTAGGAATGCCATTGTTACCAAACCCATTAAGACCGTTACCAGCGTAGGTTGAAATGGTTTGGGAATAAGATTTAACATTGAATAGAAAAAGAAAAATGAGAATGACTTTTTTCTTCATTAAAAATATGATGAAAACGTTATCGGTTTAAAGTCATTATACAGCGGTTTATTCATTGTGGATTCCTTGATCTAAATAAAATTACTTTGTTAAATTTTTTGTTAAATATGCCATACACAAATCTAATCTAATAATACTTCTGTGAAAACAGTAAGAAATGGAATTATGGTTGTTATTTTAAACACCAATGCTCACCTCCCGCTAGTAACTCGTGGTAACAATTGTTCAAGCTTATTAGCTTGATACTGCCTTTTTAAGCTGCAAGCTTTAGCCATGCCGCACCACGGGTTACGCTACGCTAAACCCGCGGCAGCAATCGATGGCGTTGAAAATCATTTCATTATATAAAATAAACTTTAAATTTGAGTAAGCATGTATACTGATATGGAGTCCGGCTACCATATTAAAAAACGGGACTACCGCCCCTTATAGTCAATATCAAATCAATAAACCATTTACATTATGCCAAAGTATGTAATTGAAAGGGAGATCCCCGGCGCGGGCCAAATTCCGCCAGACCAGTTGAAAGCTATTTCACAAACTTCATGCGGGGTGCTCAGCAACCTGGGGCCGCAGATTCAATGGGTACACAGCTACGTTACCGCCGATAAGATCTACTGCATTTATAATGCCCCTAACGAAGAAATGGTGCGCGAACATGCCAAACAAGGCGGTTTTCCGGCAAATTCGGTGAGCAGGGTAACATCTATTATTGATCCTACAACGGCGGAGTAACCCCCTAGCCCCCTGAAGGGGGAATGATTTGTATGGCGGTTTAGTCGGGTGTGCCACATTGTGCCGGGTGTGCCAAGTGTTTCATGTGTTCGGTGGCGCAGCTAGTGCTTGGGCCTTTACGCTCATGCTTCGACTATCGCTCAGCATGACACCTTACCCACACCAATGAATAATTTATAAATGCATTCACCCTCTTTGCGACTTGTCGCAGAGAGGGTGGTCGAGCGAAGCAAAGACCGGGTGAGTTGACGGAGCGCGTTGAAGCTTTGCGTTAGTGATTGCAGCGGATACCGGCCCAGCGCCTAAAGCCTGTGCGCGTATGAGCGAAAAGCACGGCCGAAGGCAACGCCCTGAACTGCATAGTTCGCGATTGCCACGTCGTTCCTCCTCGCAATGACATAGTGGGCTGACTCACTTAATCCCTATCCCTGCTCAGCTTGCTAAACGCCAGTGGGTTTTCGTTAAGTTCGGCGGTTTCGCGGCGGTGTTTGATGATGTGGATGGCGGTGAACAGGGCCTCGCGGAAGGATACTTCTGATGCTTTGTTCTTGCCCGCGATATCAAACGCGGTACCATGATCGGGAGAGGTACGGATGAAGCTTAGGCCAGCCGTAAAATTCACGCCCGATTCAAAGGCGATCTGCTTAAAGGGGATCAGGCCCTGGTCGTGGTACATGGCTAATACGGCATCAAACTGTAAATAAGTGCCGTTGGCAAAAAAGCCGTCGGCGGCGTATGGGCCCATGGCTAATATATCGTTAGCGCGAGCTTCCTCAATAGCGGGAGTAATAGTTTGTGCTTCTTCATTGCCGATAAGGCCGTTATCGCTGGCGTGGGGGTTAAGGCCCAGCACGGCAATCTTTGGTTTGCGGATCCAGAAATCCTTACGCAGGCTGGCATCCATCAGGCGCAGTTTGGATAATATGCCCTCGGTAGTAATACTTTCGGAGATCTTTGAAACCGGGATATGGCCGGTAACTACGCCAACGCGCAGGGTATCGCTCACCAAAAACATGAGTGAATCGGCACCGCCAGCGCGGTCCTGCAAATACTCGGTATGGCCGGGGAAGTTGAAGCTTTCGCTTTGTATCGTGTCTTTATTAATAGGTGCGGTAACCAGCGCGTCAATCTCACCTGCAAGCAAGTCGTTAGTAGCACGCTCAAGCGACATGAATGCATACTTGCCTATCTCCTTATTCACGGTACCGGGCTCAATTTTCACATCCTCCGTCCAGCAATTGATCATGTTGGGCTTGCGGGCTATTGCCTGCGAAGCGCTTGTGATCACATTAAAGTTAAACTCGTTAACATCAGATATTCGGCGGTAAAATGACGCTACTTTGGTATGGCCATAAACAATAGGGGTGCAGTAATCGTAAATTTTGCTGTCGGACAAGGTTTTGATAATGATCTCTAGTCCAATGCCATTAACATCGCCAATACTGATACCTATTTTTAATTTCTCGCTCATGTTTATATATGATTACACCGATTTGACTATGATTTCACAGGTTTTTAGCGTGATTTCACAGATACCATACCGGCGATGATTTTAGTTACGTTATGCCAAATTCTCTCGACTTACAAACGTAAATAAAAAGATTTGTTCCTCAATAAAGCACAAATATGTATAATTTGCGCAGATAATTGATTAGGAATGACATTGGTAAGGGCAAAAAAGCATTTAGGTCAGCATTTTCTTACTGATAAAAACATTGCAGCTAAGATAGTTGACAGTCTGCGCCCCGGCGATAAATACCACCATGTGCTGGAGGTTGGGCCGGGCATGGGTATCCTGTCTGATTTCCTGCTGCAAAAACCGGAGTATGATGTGCATTTGGTGGATATCGATACAGAATCATACCAGTTCCTGCAAAAGAAATACCCGCAACTGGGCAGCAAATTGCTTAATGCCGATTTTTTGGAGATGGATTTCGCGGCGCTATTTACCGGGCCATTAGCCATCATTGGCAACTTCCCTTACAACATATCATCACAAATATTATTCAAGGTACTGGATAACCGTCAGCAGGTGGTTGAGGTAGTGGGCATGTTCCAGAAGGAAGTAGCGGAGCGATGCTCATCCAAACCGGGTAGCAAGGAGTACGGCATCCTGAGTGTGTTCTTACAGGCTTATTATAAGGTAGAGTATTTGTTCACTGTAAAAGCGGGTGTGTTTAATCCACCACCAAAGGTGCTCTCCGCAGTGATCAGGCTTACCCGTAACGAGGTGGCCGAGTTAGGCTGCGATGAAAAGCTGTTTTGGCAGGTAGTAAAGGCAGGTTTTAATCAGCGACGCAAAACCCTGCGCAACGCGGTATCCTCCCTCATCAACAAAGAAAAAATGACCGACGAGCCCCTGCTTGAGCTGCGCGCCGAGCGTTTGAGTGTAGCGGATTTTGTTAGTTTGACGAATAAGATTTCGGCGGGGAGGTAGAAACCTATAAAAACTTAACGTTATGTTCTTTAAGAAACAAATCGATTATGAAAAAATACTTCTAAAGTATGTCGATTCTGATTTCTATTTAGTCGCGTGCGGGAAAGATGCACCCAGTTATGATACTTTAAAAATATTCGAAAAGAAACATAGCATAAAACTGCCAGAGGAGTTTAAAGCATTTTCCGTTTCGCCTTTAGGGGGAATTTACATTGATATTAAAGATGATATCTGGCCAAGACCTAAACCTTTAGAAGTAGGATCGTTTTGGTCTTTTCTATATGGATTTGCTGTTTTTGGATTTGCAATTGATATATCCGATTGGATGAATATTGAAAATCAGGCTAATAAATTCAAAGAACAAACGAATAATAACTATATACCATTCATGAAAGTTATTGGAGATTCGGATTTGTATTGTTTTGATGGGAAAGGATTAATTTATCAATGGGACCACGAACTTGATTTATTCAAAAAAATAGATAAGTCATTTAATGAACTATTAGAGTATGAAATATCTGAGTTAAAACTTCGAAAAGATAGAAAAGTAAAATCATCTTCATAAGCATACCAGATTACTTACATATAGTAGCTAACCTAATTATCCCCACAAATAATTATATTTAGCTCATGCTTAAGAACATCCTGCTCACCACCCGCCGCACCTTAGTTAAAAACAAAACGTATACGCTTATCAATATCGGCGGTTTAACGCTGGGCATTGCTGCTTATATACTCATCAGCGCCTATGTAAACTTTGAAAAAAGTTATGATACCTTTAACAAGGACTCCGGCAACATTTACCGTGTGGAAAGCAGCTTTTACAAAGGCGACAACCTGGTGAATGACTGGCCAACCAGCACCAACGGTTATGCCACCGCCATGAAGCAGAACTTCCCCGAGATCGCTTCCACAGTGCGTATCGACTGGCATGAATCGGAACGGGTAGTACGCTACAACAACACCAAATACCGCGAGGAGCATGTTGCCTTTGCCGATACCAATTTCTTTTCATTCTTTAATTACCCGCTTATACAGGGCGACCCTAAAAAGGCATTAAAGGAGGTTAATACCATGGTGATCTCTCAAGCAGCAGCACAAAAGTATTTTGGCAGTATCGATCCAATCGGCAAATTTCTGGAGGTAAGCACTCAAAATGGTATTTTGCATTGCATGGTTACCGGTGTGTTTAAGGATGTGCCTAAAAACTCCACCATGCAGTTCAATTACCTCATTTCATGGGCTACCTGCCCACAATTTGAAAGGGATTTCTGGTATCTGCATGAGAGCTATACCTTTTTAAAATTACAACCGGGCACCAGTCCGCATAGTGTTGAGGCTAAATTCCCGGCCCTTGCCGAGCGTTATAAAAACGGACCATCGCTTAAAGATCTTAAATGGGCTGTTACCCTGGTGCCCCTTACTGATATTCACCTTAACCCTGCCAAACAATATGAGCTTGAGGTAAAGGGCAACCGTACCGCCGTAAAATTCCTGGGCATTATAGCCTATGTTATTTTACTGATCGCCTGCGTTAACTACATCAACCTCTCAACCGCAAAGGCTATCGACCGCGCCCGTGAGGTCGGTATCCGCAAGGTGAACGGGGCCAGCTCGCTGCAATTACTGCTGCAGTTTTTGTTTGAATCACTTGTTATTAATGCTATCGCGCTGGTGCTGGGTATTGTTATAGTAGCCATAGCCGCGCAGCTATTGCCAAATTTATTGAACCATTCTGTATTATTCGGTTTGTTGTTTAATACCTCATTATACCTGCAAATAGCCGTAGTATTTGTAGGGAGCATATTATTATCGGGTTTGTACCCCGCTTTGCTGTTATCCCGCTTAAAACCGGTGAGTGTTTTAAAAGGCAAACACACCTTTTCCAAAACCGGCGTTATCCTGCGCAAGGGGATGGTGGCATTCCAGTTCGCGGCATCGCTGCTGCTAATCGCTGGCACCGTTGCTGTTTACCGGCAGATCGTTTTTATGAGCAAGCAGCAATTGGGGGTAAGTATCGATCAAACCATCGTATTAAAAGCGCCTGTAAATACACCGGGCTCAGCACAAAAATTAAACAGCTTTAAACAACTGTTATTGAATACACCCGGCGTAAAAGGTGTAACCGCGTCGGGCGCGGTGCCGGGTAAGGAAGTGGGCGAGTTTTTGGCCAACCGCAAATTTGGCGACTCAAAAACCGAAGAGCACCTCTATGAAATGCTAAAAGTGGATCATGATTTTATCAAAAACTATAACATTCAATTAGCTGCGGGCCGGGCATTTGACAAAAGTCGCCCGGCAGACTCCATTGGCCTGGTTTTAAATGAGGCCGCGGTAAAGCAATTGGGTTTTGCATCCAACGAGGACGCTATCGGCAAACTGGTATGGCTCGAAACCAGCGAGAAAAGGCCAAACCCTGTAATTGGCGTGGTAAAGGATTATCACCAGCGGTCGCTACAACAAAGTTATACCCCGGTTATTTTATTTATGGATCCCAAGTTTAGCTGGGTGCCGGTAAATTATTATTCGGTTAAATTCAGTAGCAATAACCCCGATCAGATCATCAGCAGCATAAAAAATACATGGAACAGCTATTTCCCTGAATCATCACTGGATTGGTTTTTCCTGGATGATTTTTATAACCGCCAATATCAGCAGGACTTGCAATTCGGCAACATCTTCCTGCTGTTCTCAGGCCTGGCCATCCTTATCGCCTGCATGGGCCTGTTTGGCTTAACCGCATATTCAACTGCCCGCAGAATTAAAGAAATTGGCGTACGCAAGGTATTAGGGGCATCAGTGGCACATATCATTTACATCCTTACTATGGATGCCGTTAAGCTGGTATTGTTTTCAAGCTTGCTGGCGCTGCCATTGGCCTATTTATTTATTGAACAATGGCTGCAGGGTTATGCCTTTAAGGTGGATCTAAGCTGGTGGGGTTTTGTTGCGCCGGTTGCAGGCCTGTTGTTTATAGCCATAGGGACCATCGGTTATATCACCTATAAAGCAGCGCTGGTAAACCCGGTAAAATCACTCCGTAACGAATAAACCTAAAGCTAACTGCTATATGCTGCACAATTTCCCCTTTGATACCTGCTCGCTCCGTGCTGATACCGTACAGGCGCTTGAGAATACTTACGCTGCCCTAAGCGCAAAATTCAATATCAGTGTGCCCGATGATATCAACCTGCACATCAACAAATTTGAGACCATAAACATTAACCCTGATATAAGCGTTGGCGGTGTTTTGCAGATCAACAATACCGCTAATGAATGTTACCTGGCTTTTGTTAAAATCCATAATTATTATCATAGTGTACGCTCAGGGGAGGATCAGGATTTTTACCAATACAAGGTTTGGGCTTTTATCACCCTTAAAAATGATTTTGGCCGGATACTTATCCGCAGGGAAACATTTACCGATAGGATAGTAAACCTCATCCACCCTGTTGAACTTAAATTCCCGGATGATAAAGTATTCAGCGGGAAGTTTTATGTAGTCACCAATGATGAACAAAAGGCATTACCGGCCATGAACTGGAATTTCAGGAACACAATAATGGATATGGACGATGACATTGAAATGGAAGCGCTTAACCACACGCTCATCATCAGCAATAATAAAAACATTGATGCAGAGCAAACCGTTCAGCTGGCGGAGTTGGCCAGTAAGATAGCGGGGATTAAATAATATTTATACCATAACAATAGGTTTCAAGCGATGGGTGTTCGAAAGATGGAAAGGGAGCATCGGCCTTGTGCGATTCCCGCCTTGGGGCGGGGAAGGGTGGGGTTTAACAGATAGGTTGGTGTATAAACCCCTCCCTGCCACTTCACATCCAACCACACCCCTCCCGTGAGGAGGGAATAAAAAACAAAATTCAATCTACCGAACACTCCGGGTTTCAAACCCATCGCTACAATTGAAATTCTTAATTCACCGTGATAATAATCGGCGTTATCTGTATTTTCCGTACCGATGTAGCCATCCGCTTTATGAACAGGTAATTAGCCGTCCCACCAATAGCAGCCCCAACTATAGGGACCATACGTTCAGCGGTGCGGGTGCCTAGTATCATTAACAACTTTTCGGCTATGCCTTCCATCATGGTTTTGGTGAGAGCTACACTGGCTTCCACTTTTAGCGATGTGGCTACCAATGTCATAAAATCATTAAAATCCAGCTCATAGGTGCCTTTATTGTAGTACATAATAGCCATCGTAACCCTGAATTGCTGGGTAATGAGGTTTATAAAATCAAAGGGGATACCCACCACCATGGTAAGCATACCGCCGCTGCCCGATATTACCCCGGAGCCCGCCGCCAGGTAGGCGCATTGCTCAATAAATTTTTCGAGACCCAGCCTGTCTACACCCTTTTTAATGTTGAGCTGGTCAATATGGTCGAAAACTTGTTTAAAGCCGTCGTGCGAAAGGTGGTCTGCATATATTTTTACGTTTGAACGTATCTTTCTAAATGGTTCCATAACTATAGCATTTTATTATAGTACAATTAAAACGCTGATAGGTTTAAGGTATTGTAATATCGCCCAATCCCCATTAAGGAAAAGGGCAAAGATCATCTTGCTGTATGGGTTGTAAATCCACTCAGCTCATTATTCCTTCCTAAATTATACCATCCGCCTTTTATGTAATAGTACGTTTCTTTGCCTAAAATAATTACGGGATAATTACCTTTAAGCTTTTCTTTGTAGTTTTTCTGCGTTGTGGGATAAACGGCAAAACTGTCGTATATATCCTCCTTTATGCTATAAAAAACATTCCGGCCTGCATCAAAACTCAAAACAGTTTGGTTGTTGTAATTATAATTTATTGCAGGTGTGGCCCTTGACTTAACACTATCATGAATACCTACATGCAGTTTATAGTTCTTTTTATCATCGCCGCTTAAGGTCATTGTTATCTTGTAAATATTCCGGTAAAGCTCCTTTTCGCCTTCCGATTCCGAGCTTACATGTTCTAAAACATGCATAGCTTCATACAGTCGACCACCGTTTATACATAAAACCATCACATTACTTAAACTGATATCCGATCCCCCTCTAACTGCATAACTGATCTTTATAAAATTTTTATTTAAAACAGTTACCTCCGCAGGTACGCCCCAGTAATCAAATATGGTTATTGTATCTTTTAAACAGCTTATTTTTAACAGGCGATTAAAGTAGTCGGGCATAACATGCACTTTCTGATCGTTGCCATCCAACGCTTTGATAGTACATATTTGCGTATCCTTTTTGCTGTCGCTATCCTCCGCAATCTTTAGCTGATCCTGGGCGAATGCACTTTTAAATAAGACTAGGAGAAGACAGGCAGTGATGACGATAGCTTTATTCATCGGTTGAAATTATACTATAAATTTAATTGAATTTGGTGGCTTAAATACAAATCATCCAGCTTAATAAATGAATTTATTACATCAAACAATACAATTTTCGCGCCGTATCAATATGTTTGTAGCTGAAAATGAAAAAGAATATACTTATTGTTGATGACATACACCCTGTATTCATTGAACAAGCAGAAGCATTGGATTATACCTGCGATTATCGGCCATTAATAAAAGCCAGCGAAGCCTTTGAAATAATCAGCGATTATGCCGGACTGGTGATCCGTTCAAAATTTAATGTAGATAGGTCTGTTATTGATGCAGCTACCAGCCTGCGCTTTGTTTGCCGTGCCGGGGCCGGTATGGATAACATTGATGAGGCTTACGCCGCTGAGAAAAACATCCAGCTAATAAATGCCCCTGAAGGCAACATGGATGCTGTTGGTGAGCATGCCGTAGGATTATTATTATCCCTGATGAACAACTTCCGCACATCCGATGCTGAAATCAGGACCGGCAGCTGGCTGCGCGAGGCTAACCGTGGTTATGAGCTTAAAGGCAAAACCGTAGGCATCATTGGTTATGGCTTTATGGGCAGCAGCTTTGCCAAGAAACTTTCCGGTTTTGGGGTTGATGTTATTGCTTATGATAAATACAAAACCGGTTTTAGCGACAGATATGCCCGCGAGGTAAGCATGGAGGAAATTGTTAAGCATAGCGATGTGCTGAGCCTGCATATACCCCTAACCAGCGAAACCAATGGTTTGGTAAACGATGAATATCTGTTCCATTTTAAAAAACCTATATTCTTCATCAATACCTCCCGCGGTAAAACTGCCAAAGTAAGTGCAATATTAAATGCCATTAAACAAGGCAGAATTATAGGAGCAGGGCTCGATGTATTAGAAGTGGAGAAATTCCCATCCCTTGCCGATCAGGAGTGGTATGATGAACTTCGTCAATCCGGCAAAGTGATCCTGACCCCGCATGTGGCCGGATGGACATTTGATTCGTATAGAAGGATAAGTGAGGTAATGGCAGCGAAGCTGGCGCTTCTCAGTGATTAGAGATTGGTGGTTAGAGCTTAGTAAAAGCATATGTCATTTGCGGCTTAATCCCTGTAAACCAATCTCAACTAATCACTAATCTCCAACCACTAATCACTATTTTAATATCCAAATTTTTGTTGCGGGGCAACAAAAATTTGGATATTAAAATTTAAATCACTTATCTTCGTTTAACACAAAGCAAGACTATGTAGGCGCTGCCCATATAGTCTTGTTTGTTTTTTATAACAATCGCGTCCTTCATAAAACAGGAGGGCGGTTTTTTTTGGTAACTAATAGAAAGTTAAATTAATTCGTGCGTTATGGCAGAGGTATCATACTATACCAAGGAAGGTTTAGAAAAATTAAAAGAGGAATTACAATATTTAAAAACAACCGTTCGCTCTAATATATCTAAAGCGATAGCGGAGGCGCGTGACAAAGGTGATTTATCCGAAAACGCGGAATATGACGCGGCTAAAGAAGCACAAGGCTTACATGAGGCTAAAATTTCGCAGATGCAGGAGTTATTGGCCAGCGCCCGTTTGCTTGATGAATCAAAAATTGATACATCAAAAGTACTGGCTCTATCCATCGTAAAAATAAAGAATGTGAAGAGCGGCGCCACTATGAGCTACCAACTGGTATCAGAAAGCGAAGCCGATCTTAAATCGGGCAAAATATCGGTGGCATCACCAATTGCCAAAGGTTTACTGGGCAAAAAAGTTGGTGACACCACCGAGATCACCGTACCTGCCGGTAAAATGGAATTTGAGATATTGGAGATAAGTCGTTAGTTGATTGGTTGATTAAGTGAGTGGTTGATTAGGTTAACTACTCACTTAATCAGCTTCAATAAAACTCAATCAACCACTCTCCCAAGCAACTTAATCAACCAAACAATGAGCACTATCTTTTCAAAAATCATATCCGGCGAAATACCTGCCTATACCGTGGCTGAAAGCGTTGAGTTTTTGGCTTTTTTAGATATTAACCCGCTTGCCGAAGGCCATGTGCTGGTGATCCCCAAAAAAGAAGTTGATTATATTTTTGATCTGGATGATGAAACATATACGGGCCTGCAGCTATTCGCCAAAATAGTGGCTACGGGTATAAAGGCTGCTATTCCCTGTAAAAAAGTAGGTGTAGCGGTTATAGGGCTCGAAGTTCCGCACGCCCATATCCACCTGATCCCCATGAACCGGGTTGATGATCTTAATTTCAGTCGCCCTAAAATGAAGTTCAGCCCTGAAGAACTACAGGCTACTTCTGAAAAAATAAGGGAAGCGCTGCGAAACAGCTAAAATCACTCCTGCATCAATAATACCGCGTTTTTATCATTGATAATTAAATTTTACTTATCTTGTATCCCCTGCTTTTTTACGCAGGATGAGGTAATGATAAATCACGAAATAAAAATTGCTTTCGAAGAGTACGATACTTTAAACGAGCTTAATAAAAACGACCATACTTTATGCCTTGAAGCTGTTAAGGCACTGGCCAATTCCCATTCACCCTATTCAAAATTTAAGGTTGGTGTGGCAATGCGGCTGCTTAGTGGCAAGATCATCTACGCCAGTAACCAGGAAAACGTTGCCTACCCCTCAGGCCTTTGCGCCGAGCGTGTGGCACTGTTCCACTGGGGAGCCAATCATCCGGATGACCCTATTGAATCAATGGCTATAACCGCCCATACTGATGAGTTTCCGTTACTGAAACCAGTAACATCATGTGGCTCATGCCTGCAGGTTTTGGCCGAATACGAGAAAAAGCAGCAGCAACAAATACGAGTGATCCTTTATTGCCAAAAAGGACCAATATGGGTGATAAAAGGTATTGAGAACCAATTGCCATTCTTGTTTTTTGAGGATAGGTTGATTACGCAGTGATTATTTAATGTAGCGCAATGGGTGTCACACAGGCACTCGAAGGGTGAGCGTAAAGACCTTTACGCATATGCTTCGAGTGACTCAGCATGACCGCTCCCTCCACCATGTCATTGCGAGGAGGAACGACGAAGCAACCCCGTCGCGTTCCATATGTATGCGAAGAGGTTGCCGCGCTATCGCTCGCAATGACATCTTTAAATAACCTCTCTTTAAAACTCCACATGCGCCCTTAACGAAAACACATTCACCGGACCACGGTCAGCATTATATGCTGGGTTAACTATAAACTGATAATCCGGTGTGATCCAGAATTTCTTTTGGAAAGCATTTATCTTGTAATACAGTTCCGCAACCAGCTCCGGACTGTAATTTAACCTGCCATCACCAATAATAAAGCCATAGCCACCTGCTGCCAAGTAAGCCTGATGCTCTGATGATAACCCGCTGCCAATAAAGGCTAGTCCAAGTTCATCATCCGGGCGTTTCCATGATGTGCCCTTTAATACACCCCCAAAACTTAGTGAGCGGTCAATTTCGGTAAAGAACCAGGTTTCGTTATGCCCATCATTATAGCCAAGCCTTGCAAACACGCCAAAATCTTTGGTCAGGTATTGGTCGGCGCTTATGCCGAAACCATATTTATGCCTGCCATAGGCCTGCGTGCTATCTACAACCGGGGCGGTTTTGTTGTTGGCTATCGCCAGATCATAATTACCAAACTTACCATTGTTGGTAAAGCCCAATATCCTGAACGAACCTTTTTGTCCGCCTATTTCATAGCGTTTTTCGTATTCTATAGTTTGGGTGTTGGCATGCAGTATTTTTGCATCCCATACAGACCCGTTTGCGGTTGTGGTAACCATGGTAAAGGCAAAGCGTAATGTCCAATCAGGCTGACCGAGTTCGGTATAAGCACCTAATACGTAACCACGGGTATTGGCAGGGTAATCCCAGGCTCCGTTATCCATCAGCGCCCAGTTCATGAATTGGGTACGTGGGTCGTGGCTAAATTCATTGTTATCGAAGTAATCGGCCATACCAAATTTACCCAGGCCAAAAGTAAAATAGCGTTTGCTTTTTAATCCGGCTAATTGATTCTGGTCATCCTGAATGGTATCTTTTTCCTTGCCCCACTCAAATGTTTGCCTGAAGAATAAGCGCGCTATATATATAGCCGGTGAAGCAGAACCCACCCTAAAGGTTTCTCCGTTAGGGAAAGCGGCTATACCTGTTGTTTTACTCAAGCCCGCACCGCCTGAGAGTTCGGGATCAAAAATAACATCGGCACCTTTCCATAAACGGGCATCGCCAAACAGGGTGGTGGTTATGGATGATTGTGTTTCCTGTGATGTGAGCAAGCTGTTTTGCCCGGTATACGGCGCACTGAATGCGGGTTTAAATTGCGTAATAGTAGTTTCCTGAAAATGAAAGCTAAACCGCTGTTGTTTTACAGTGTCCTGTGCAAAAGCTGTGGTAAACAGCAATAAACTTATTGATATTATTAAAAGTAGTTTCATATTTTATATTAGAAGAAGATTATAACCATTGATGGAATTTATTGATAAACCAGTTTTTTATGAGTTGTGTAAGCAGGCAGTAAGCCAGTAATATGCCAAACAACCATGGGAAATATGCCAAAGGCAAAGCCTCCAGCTTAAAAGCATTAGCAAGTGGCGAAAATGGCAACGCTATACCAATCAGCATAATAAATGAGGTAAGTGCCACTACCGGTGCAGCTGCCCAGCTTTGTATAAAAGGTATTTTGCGTGTACGGATCATGTGTACTATCAGTGTTTGTGACAGCAAGCCCTCTACAAACCAACCACTTTGAAACAAACCCTGGTGAGCCGGCGAATTAGCTTTAAACACAAACCACATTACCCCGAAGGTTGCATAATCAAATATGGAGCTAATTGGGCCGACGAACAGCATAAACCGGCTGATACCGCTGGCATTCCATTTCTGCGGCTTTTCAATAAAATCTTCATCCATAATATCCCATGGAATGGAGATCTGTGAAATATCATACAGCAAATTATTGATCAGTATCTGGATAGGCAGCATAGGCAAAAATGGCAACAAGGCGCTTGCCCCAAGCATGCTGAACATATTACCGAAGTTACTGCTTGCCGTCATCTTGATGTATTTGATAATGTTACCAAACGTTCTGCGCCCGTATATCACACCTTTGCGCAATACCATCAGGTCTTTTTCCAGCAAAATAATGTCGGCGCTTTCCTTGGCTATATCTACAGCAGTATCAACAGAAATGCCCACATCAGCATCGCGCAGGGCAGCAGCATCATTAATACCATCGCCCATAAAACCAACGGTATGACCCTTTGCCTGTAATACCTTAACCACCCTCGATTTTTGAATAGGGCTCAGCTTTGCCAGTATGCTGACATCGTCAATAATCGCAATCAACTCTTCGTCGGATATATTTTCAAGGTCCTTACCCAGCAGGATATTATTTACCGGGATACCTACATCCTTGCAAATCTTTTTGGTAACCACCTCATTATCGCCGGTGAGTACTTTTATGCTGATGCCCAGTTTGTGCAGCGCCTCAATAGCAGGTTTTGCTGATGGCTTGGCCGGATCAAGGAAACCGATAAACCCGGTCATGATCATATTGCTTTCATCGGCAACGCTATAGGTTAGCGGCCTTTCATCATACTCCTTAATTGCAACCAGTAATACCCTTAATCCTTCCTCGTTAAGCTTACGGGAGGTTTTAAGGATAGTATCGCGCATGCTTTTATCTATCGGAACAATAGAGTCCTTATTTATCTCTAACTGATTGTTCTCTCCCGGATCAAAAGCATTGGTACACAGGTCAAGCACTTCCTCAACCGCGCCTTTGCATATCAGCAGGTGTTTATGATTTTTTTCTTCCAGGATAACCGACATGCGCCTGCGCTGAAAATCAAAAGGGATCTCATCAACTTTTTGGTACGATTCACCTTCCTTTAAGCAGGCATGCAGGTCAACATGCTCCAAAACGGCCACATCCAGCAGGTTTTTAAGTCCGGTTTGGTGAAAGCTGTTCAGGTAGGCCCATTTCATTACCTCGTTATCCTCAAAGCCATAAACATTTAAATGGCGCTCCAGCACAATCTTGTCCATGGTAAGCGTACCTGTTTTATCGGTACACAAAATATCCATAGCGCCAATGTTTTGTATAGCGTTCAGGCGTTTAACTACAACCTTACGTTTCGACATATTTACCGCGCCCTTAGCCAGGTTAGCAGTAACTATCATTGGCAACATTTCAGGAGTTAAACCAACGGCTATTGAAATACCGAAGAGCAGGGCTTGCAGCCAATCATGCTTGGTAAGGCCGTTGATCAGGAAAACCAGCGGTACCATGATCAGCATAAAGCGGATCAGCAGCCAGCTTACGCTGTTTACGCCTTTATCAAAACTGGTTTCAGCACGTTTGCCTACTAATGATTTCGAAAGCGAACCGAAATAGGTATCACCACCGGTGTTTACCACTATTGCAAAGGCGGTACCGCTTACTATATTAGTACCCATAAAGCAGGTATTATCCAACTCTAATGGTGATTGTTTGCCTGCGTTAGCATTTGCCGCGTCAGTTTTTTCAACAGGTAACGCCTCGCCGGTTAATATTGCCTGGCTCACAAAAAGGTCCTTTGATTGCAACACCCGCACATCAGCCGGAATCATATCACCTGCCGATAGCTGGATCACATCGCCCGGAACCAGCTTTTTAATATCTATTTCACGTTTTTCCTCATTTAGCCTCAGCACCGTGGCCGTGGTTTTAACCATCGATTTGAGCTTTTCGGCTGCCTGATTGCTCCTGAACTCCTGTACAAAACGCAGCAAAGCGCTTAACATCACCATGGTACCAATAACAGCAACGGTGGTGTAATCCCTGTCGCCTGGTTTTTGGATGATAATATCAGTAATTGCCGAAATGATCACCAGTATGAGTAATACCGCAATAAACGGATTAACAAAAGCCTCGAAAAGCTGAACATACCATTTAGGCGCTTTTTCATGCGCAACCTCATTTAAGCCATAGGTTATTAAACGTTCCTTAACTTCGGCTGCTGACAGGCCCTGTTCCTGGCTTTCCAATATAAAAAGCACAGATGCCTTATCAAGAGCTGCTATCTGTTTAATTTTTAAAGCTGATGGGGTATCGAATTCTGAAGGGGAGTGGCCGTTAGTTTTACCTAAGGCTTTGTAAACTTTGCTGATTTTTTCTCTTTTAAGCATGATAATAAAAGTTTGCCCCGTTTACCGGGCGACTTAAAAGAAGGCGTACCGGCTAACAGGAAATTGTAAATTGCGGATGTGTTCTACTCGGACCGGTATCCATTTTATTTGATTTTTAATTTTTTTTGCAAAGTAAGCTGTTAATGGTATGCAATGGAATTGCATTAATTTTTGCATTTACTGCAAACACCTTTAACAACCAAGTTCATTTCTGTTGATGTAAAGTTATCAGGTAATGCTACCTCTGGTATTTTGCTGTTAGACAGGCAGAAAGTTTCCTTACACTCCGCACAATAAAAATGCACATGCAGATCGTGGTGCTGGTTTGCATCACAACTCTCAGCACATAAAGCATATTTAGGTGATCCTGTTCCATCATCTATAATATGGATCAGGCCTTTTTCCTCAAAGGTTTTTAAGGTACGGTATATGGTTATCCTGTCGGCCGTTTCAAGGCTTTTTTCAATATCGCTTAAACTAATAGCAGAATGTTGCTTTAATAATGAATCCAAAACCAATAGGCGCATAGCTGTTGGATTGATCTTTTTTTCCGTAAGCTTTTTTTCAGCAACCATGTTCATATCATGTGCAATTAATTGATCAATAATTGAATATATTCAAATACCCTATTTTACATTTAGACGCAAAAGTAAGCTTTCTGTTTAAACAGTATGTTAACATACTGTTTCGCCTTTAAATTTAAGCAAAGCTAACATTTTTTTTAGACAAGTCTAAAAAAAATGTTTATTTACACTCCATATAAAACTGCTCAAGGTAATTTGCCATAAACTCATGCCGCTGTTCAGCTAGTTTTTTGCCGGTAGTTGTATTCATTTTATCTTTGAGCAGCAGCAGCTTTTCGTAGAAATGATTAATGCTGGGCGCTGTTGAATTTTTATATTCTTCCTTACTCATATGCAGGTTAGGAGGTATTTCGGGGTTATAGATCTCCCTGTTTTTAAAGCCGCCGTAACTAAAAGTGCGCGCTATACCAATGGCGCCAATAGCATCGAGCCTGTCGGCATCCTGTACAATATGCAATTCTATGGATTGAAAACCCGGTTTATCAAAACCCGATTTAAATGAAATATTCCTGATGATCTGCTGCACGTGTTCAATGATGGGTTCATTTACATCAATGCTGCGCAAATAATTGCCTGCTGTGGTGGGGCCAATTTCTTCATCGCCGCCATGAAATTTGCTGTCGGCAATGTCATGCAAAAGCGCGGCAAGTTCAACGGTAAGTATATCGCAGTTTTCAGATGAGGCTATACGTTTGGCATTGGTCCAAACGCGGTAAATATGCCACCAGTCATGGCCGCCTTCGGCATCTTTTAGAGTATTACGTACAAAGTTTGTTGTGGCTTCAATAATTTTTTTAATATCCATAGCTTACAATAATATCCTGTAAAGATATTATTGTTGTCGCTAAACAGCCTTTGAAGTATGAATTATCAGGTTTTATGCTTAAAAGATCCGTAACATCATACTCCAATACATCAGCTATCTGAAAAAGACGCTCCACTGTAATTTTTGTGTAACCGAGTTCAATTTTGCTGTAAGCATTCTGTGAGATGTCCAACTTTGCTGCAAGGTACTCCTGTGTGTAGTTCCTGTGTTCTCTCTTGTTCCTGATATTGGCCGCAATAGCCTTTATCTTGAAATGCATCTTGTCGCTGTTCATAATTGGGGGGTTAAAACAGTACCTACGAGATAAATATGGACACGGATTTATTTTTTTTAATATTTTTTTCAGAAAGTATGATTTAGCTGTAAAAGCTACAATTATTTCTTCATTTCGGCCTGTATGGCTCTCAAAAATTCATTAGGATGCTGGGAGCCAATGATATAAACCAACCCATCACGATCAGTAAGGTGGATTGATTCCTTACCGCTGGTATAAAAGCGGATGGTCCCCTTTGTATGCAGGTTGTAAACGGGGTTATTAAATAGGTAGCGGCTATATTCACCTTTTTCAACCTTTACAATGCTGTTAAGGTCAATTTTCACCAGGCGGGTTGTCCACAAGCCATCAAGCATAATGCTCTTATTTTGTACCCTGGTTCTGAAATGCAGCAGGAAACCCATGATAATGGAGATGATGATAATAGCAAACCCCACAATCACCAGCAGGTCATTATTTTTTTCCTCAATATCTGTAAAAAAGTAAGCTGCAAAGCAGAACATGGCCATCACCAGGCGTATGGTAATGGGTATAAATTCCCTTCCAAGGTATTGCTTTTCAATAAAGGCAGGTTTCTCCATTTTTATATTGATGATTTGAGCATTTGAAGATCTGAAGATGAAAGTCCTGCTAATGTAAAGCAATTTTCAAATCCTCAAATCAACGAATCTTCAAATTTTTATCAGTTCGAATATAGTAACTTTTTTAGTGTTATCACTTACTTTATAACGTTCATTAAGCCGGTGGCCGCCTATCCACATAATATCGCCGTTGCCGTTTACCAGTAAAGGTATCCCGCTTTTTTCATGCAGGGGTATTTTTTGCTGGATGAAAAAGTCGCTCAACTTCTTGCGTGTTTTCATCCCCAGCGGGTAAAAATAGTCGCTTTGCTGCCAGGGGCGTATAGTTAACGGATATATCAGCAAATCAGTATCAATAGCCACCGCTAATGGGTTATCTTTTATAATCAGCGGACTATCATCATGCAGCAGCGTAACTTTATAACCGCCATAATCTACCCCATGTTCACCCTCAGCTATTTGTATTGCTGCATGTTGATGCATCGTTTTTTTAACCAGGATGATGTTTTCCCGGTCGAGGATCAGCTTAAAATTACTGCTTTCAAAAACCCGCCCGGAGTGTTTATCCAATACGGAAATCAAATCATCAATAGCGGTTTCATTAAACCCATATTCCTGCAAAAGCTTAAAAAGCAGCAGTCGTTTGGGGTTTAGTTTCTTTACTGCCGATATGGATAAATGGATCTCATAGCCCTGCTCAATCAGTAGATCCTGCCGTAACTCCACCAGGCGCAGCTCCAGCAGGGTTTCCATGTCCCTAAAATGCTGCAGGTTATTCTCAAAGGTGCTTTCCAAAGCCGGGTTCAGTTCCTTTAGTTTGGGAATAACCTCGTGCCTGAGTTTATTACGTGCATATTTAACAGATGCGTTTGAGCTATCCTCTACATATTTTAAATGCCCCTGCTGTACAATTACCTGTATATCATCCCGATTTAAAAAAAGCAGCGGGCGCACCAGGCTGCCATTCTTAGGTAAAATACCATGCAGGCCAGCAATGCCGGTGCCCCGGGTAAGGTTTAACAATATTGTTTCAATCGCATCGTTTTGGTGATGCGCAAGCGCGATAACATCATAGCTATGCTGCTGCCTTATCTGATCGAACCATTGATACCTGAGATCACGTGCCGCCATTTGGATGGATATTTTATGCTCGGCAGCGTAGGCTGATGTATCAAAATTAATAGTATGAAACTGAACCCGAAATTGCTGGGCCAGCTGATGGGAAAACTCCTGGTCGGCAATGGCTTCATCGTCCCTTAGCTGAAAATTACAATGAGCTATGCTAAAATTATACCCGGCCGCTTTTAACAGGTGGGCCATTACAACAGAATCCATACCACCGCTTACTGCCGCCAGCACTTTATTGCCGGGCGTAAACAAGCTGTTTTTTTCAATAAATTCCGTAAATTGTTTAACCGGCAGCATTCATCAAAATTATTAATTTAATAACCCCAACAAAAAACTAATTTTGCCATTGTGAGTAAATATGTCATAAGTTTTGTATTACTGCTGATTACGGCTACTGCTTTTTGCCAAAAAAAATCAAAAGTGAACCTGATTTCATCAACCCGGAGCCACGGTGATAAACGCAATGGCGTGGACATTATTAAGGTATACGATGGCGTATGGAAACAGGATTTCTCCATTATGCGGTCGGACAGTGCCTATTTTTACCCCTCGGCAAATGCTTTTGAAGCCTTTGGCCACGTAAATATAAACCAGGGCGATACGCTTAACATTTACTCCGATAAGCTTAACTATGATGGTAATACCAAAATAGCCGTATTAACCGACAATGTAGTAATGGTTGATAAAGATGCCACTTTAACTACCAACCACTTTAATTATAATACCGCCACCCGCATAGGCACTTATACCGATGGCGGTAAGCTGGTGAGCAAAACCAATACGCTTACCAGTAAAAATGGTTACTATTTCTCTTTTTCGCACGATGCTTATTTCAGGTACGATGTGGTAGGCAAAACTACCGACGCGCTCATTTATACCGATACCATGCGGTACAACTCACAATCAAAGATCAATTACTTTTACGGGCCCACCCGGATATATGGCACTAAGGATAAGGATACCCTGCTTACCGAAAATGGCACTTATGACACCAAGACCGAACAGGCCAATTTCATCAAAAAGAATTTATACAAACAAGGCACCAAAACATTAATTGGCGACACCTTGTTTTATGACCGGCTAGTGGGCTATGGCCGGGCAGTTAAGCATGTTACTTTTAATGATGAAGAGCAGAAAGTAACCATAAAAGGGGGCCTGGGTACTTATTTTAAAAAGAACGACCTGGCCATTGTTACCCGCGACCCTTACATTATTATGGTTACCGAAGAAGATGACACCACAAAAAAGCGTGACACTCCCAAAAAACCATTACTCACAAAGGCTCAAACAGACTCGCTTGCAAAGGCAGCCGCCGCGCAAGGCAAAAAAGGCAGTGTTAGCACGCAAAAACAGGGGCCATTAAGCATGGGCACGCTGCCTATTATGAATCCATCTGCGGCACAGATCAAGAAGATAGACACGCTGAAAGGGAAGTTGACTATGCCGATTATTGATTCCTTCAGCAGAAAACTACCGACGACGGATTCCTTAAAGAAACTGGCAGCAAACCAAATCAAAAGTATTGACAAAGGCACACAGGGCAAGGTAAACACTATCATTAAAGGGGCAAAGCCAGATACCAACAGCATTGTGTCCGGCAAACCTATCGCCCCTAAAAAAACAAAGGTAAAAACCGACTCTGTTTATATGTCGGCAGATACGATAGAAACGCAAATAGTAACATTTAAAGAACAGCGGGAGCTAAAAAGGCAGGACAGCATATCGCATATAGTAGATACCTCAAAGGTAAAAATTGAGCATATAATATATAAAGTGGCCCCGAAAACCATTACGCTTGTAGTACCCCGGCTGCCAAAAGATACCAGCTATTATCGCCGTGATTATTTTGGGCCACCAAAGCCAAAGCCCGTAAAAAAGAAAAGCACCATTGTATCATCTAAGCCTAAAAAGAACGTCAAGCCCGATTCAACATTTTATACCCCAAATATTGTGCTGAGTGATACGGCGCGCATACGTATTATAAAGGCTTTTCATAAGGCCAAAATATTTAAATCGGACCTCCAGGCTGTAGCTGATTCCATTTTTTACAGTAACAGCGATTCAACTATACGATGTTATGTGAAGCCGATGATTTGGGCCGAGGGCTCGCAGCTGTCGGGCGATACGGTTTACCTGCAATTGAAGAATAAAAAGATCGACAAAATGGACATGTTCCCCAACGCATTTATTGTGAATGTGGAAAAAGAGGATTCCAGCCACTTTAACCAGGTTGGGGGTAAAAAAATGCGGGCCTTTTTCAAAAACAGCAAGCTGAGCCGGGTATATGTTGATGGCAATGCCGAAACCATATATTTTGTGCGCGATAGCACAACTAAGCAAATAACCGATATGCAGCGCTCATTCAGTAGCAGGCTATGGGTGTATATGAAAAACAACGAGGTAACCGACCTGGGCTTTATCACCAAGCCCGAGAACAGGTATATCCCTATCCACGTAGTAAAGGAGGATGAAAAAATATTGAAAGGCTTTCTTTGGAAACCTAAAGACAGGCCGGTATCTAAAGAATCTATCCTGCCATCCTATAACCATAAGTCAGACACTACCACGGTTAAACCCAAACCCGGAGGCGGTTTAACCGGCCCTAAAAAGATAAATGGTAAACCTCCGGGTAAAATTACAACTCCGCCTGGTAAACCAGCCGGTATAAAAGCAGCACAGGATACTACCTTAAAAGCGCCTGCGATAAATGCGGGGAGAGATACTGCAAAAACAACAAGCCCTGCTGTTAAACCAGCTATAGGTGCTGGTAAGGATACAACAAAAGCTAAAGCACCTCCGGTATTGAGTCCGGCTGTGCAAACTAAAAAGGATAGTATAGGTGTGAAGCCATAATAAATAGATGTCATTGCGAGGAGGAACGACGAAGCAACCTCGTCGCGTTCAATATACATGCGACGAGGTTGCCACGCTATCGCTCGCAATGACATGATGTAGGGGTGAATGAAAAATTATACTCCCTGCAAAAACTCAATCAACTTCCCAACAGCTATTGCACGGTGACTGATGCTATTTTTCTCTACCATACTCATTTCGGCAAAAGTTATATCATAACCATCGGGTTGAAAAATCGGATCATAACCAAAGCCTGCAGCTCCGCTGAGTTCATGGCGGATGGTGCCGTTTACTGTTCCTTCAAAAAAATATTCCTTATCCTCCCAAATCAATGATATCACGGTGCGGAAACTTGCTGAACGGTCGGTTTTATCTTTCAATTTTTCCAGTACTTTATCCATATTAGCCTGGTGGTTGCCATGCTCGCCCGCATATCGTGCCGAATATACACCCGGCTCACCGTTTAAAGCGTCTATTTCCAGTCCGCTATCATCCCCAAAGCAATTCAGGTTATATTTTTGGTAGATGTAATAGCTTTTTATAGATGCATTAGCCTGAAAGGTAGTACCAGTTTCAGCAATATCATCATGGCAGCCAATATCATTTAAACTAAGCAGTTTAACTTTGCCGGCTACCTTATCGGCTACTTCTTCCAGCTTATGCGCGTTATTTGTGGCGAAAACTAATTGTTGCATGTTATAGAAGAGTCAAGAATTAAGAGTCAGGAATCAGGACAAGAAATTTATATTTTCCTCACCCTCTTTGCCGAAAGCTGCAGAGAGGGTCGACCAGCAAAGCGTAGTCAGGGTGAGTCAACGGAGCGCGAAAAAACTTACCGTGCTTACAACCCCTTCATCTGTTCCCAAAAAGCCTTTTTATAATCGTTATTATCCATCATTTCATCAAAGCTAAAGCTGTATAATGCGGCAAAGCCTGCTACCTGCTGCGGCACATTAAGCGCGAGCGGCACTATCCCCTGCGGTAATGCGCTTTTACCCAGTATCAGCATTTTTTGTGGCTTAAAATAAGTTGTCAGGGTTTCAAGGTTAACTGCATCATATTTGGCGATATTGAATATGGCCACATCCTGAAGCTCAAAACCTTTGCGTTTCAGTATATTATCCAGCGCGATTAAATGCGTTTCATGTATAAATTCCAGGGCGGGATAATGCACCAGCACCAAAAAATTCTTGTTGTTTTTGCCATGATATTTAAACTCAACAGGCTTTTCACTCGCAGCAATTTCAACAACCGGGGCAATCGCAACTGGCGGAACACTTACCGCCTGGGCAACGGGCACTTCATCAGCAACTACCTTGTTGTTGTACAGGTTTTTATCTGAATTTAAAAAAAACAGGTCGTCCTGCATAATAAAATGCAGTGCAGCGGGGTTCTCTATGTTCACTTTAACAAATTTTAACAAAAGTAGTTAAACAGTTTGAGGCTTTATCGGCATATTCGCATAATTATAGGTGGCCCATTTTCACATAATTATTTAAGCACCTTATAATTAATAAATTTTACCGAAATTTGATTTTTTTAGCGGATAAATCCGCGCTTATATTTAGTATAAAAACAGTACATGAGAAAGTTTGGGATAGCCATTTTAAGCATTTTTTTAACCATATCAGTTGCCAGCGCGCAGCAACATACAACTGATTCAGCAGCAATGGCCAATATGCCAAGGCATACACTCGATAAAATAGCCGGGGTGGTGGGCAACAGTATTATTTTGCAATCTGATATTGAATTATCATACGCCAACTACCTTGCACAGGGTGGCGCGCCAAATCCTGCTGTTAAATGCCAGATCATACAGGGGCTTATATCCCAAAAAATATTGGCCCAACAGGCAATCATCGATAGTATTGACGTTAAGGACGACGAAGTAGATAACGAAGTTGACCGCAGAATGCGTACCATGGAGCAACGCGCCGGTGGCCAGGATAAGCTGGAGCAGTTTTTAGGCCGCTCCGTAATACAGTACAAAGACGAGGTTCGCCCGGACATACGTGAAGGTATGGTTGCTGATAAAATGAAGCAAAAAATTACCGACAAGCTGAATGTAACCCCTGAAGATGTTGAAAAATATTTTAATGCTATGCCCAAAGACAGCTTGCCAACCTTTAACAAAGAGGTTGAAGTAGGTGAAATAGTATTTCAGCCAAAATTAACCAAGGAAGAAAAACAAGCCTACAAACAAAAAGCTGAAGATTTGCGCAACCGTGTAAAAAATGGTGAGGATTTTGGTACGCTGGCCCGCCTGTATTCACAGGATCCGGTTTCGGCGGCTGAAGGTGGCGATGTGGGCTTTGCTGATAGAAATACCTTTGTAAAAGAGTTTACGGCATGGGCGTTTAAATTAAAGGCCGGTGAGATTTCGCCTGTATTTGAAACTGATTATGGCTTTCACTTTTTGCAGGTAATTGAACGCAGGGGAGAGCAGGTGCACGTGCGCCACATTTTGGTTATACCTGCAGTTACCAGTGCAAGTTTAATACGCTCAAAAGCCCGGGCCGATAGTATTTATAACCTGATGGTTAAAAATAAATTGATAAACTTTTCAAGTGCGGCGGCCTATTATTCTGATAATAAAGACACCAAATACAATGGGGGTATGATGCTGAACGCCGAGAATGTGCAGAATAGGAGCACCTTTATACCAAGTGATAAGCTTGACCCGCAAGTTGCCCTTGTAATTGATACCATGAAGATAGGTGAGATATCGCAACCGCAAATATTCACCGGTCAGGATGGTAAAAAAACTTATAAGATCTTATACCTTAAATCTGTTACCGATGCGCACAAAGCTAACCTTGCGCAGGATTTCCCTAAAATAAAGGATGCGGCTTATAACGATAAGATAAACCGCACCATAAGCGAGTGGTTTGAAAAAAGAAGAAAAGAAACCTTTATTAAAATAGATCCTGAATACCAGAGCTGTCCTCAGGTAAAGGGATGGGCAACACCAGCGTTAGTAACAGCCGACGTAAAATAATTTAGAATGCAGCACCGATCTGATGTTGAAGCGGCTGATGCCTTAAAAAAGGTCTATGAGCAATTACGTTCCGAGATAGGAAAGGTTATTATAGGCCAGGACGAAGTTGTTAAATACGTACTCATATCTATTTTTAGCAACGGGCACTGCCTATTGGTAGGTGTGCCTGGCCTGGCAAAAACCTTGCTGGTGCAAACCGTAGCACAGGTGCTCGACCTGGATTTTAAACGCATACAATTCACGCCCGACCTGATGCCCTCGGACATTATCGGGTCTGAGATATTAGGCGAAGACAGAAATTTTAAATTTATCCCCGGCCCGGTTTTTTCAAACATCATCCTGGCCGATGAAATAAACCGTACACCACCCAAAACACAAGCCGCCCTGCTTGAAGCCATGCAGGAAAAAGCGGTTACTGCCGCAGGGGTTACGCATCAACTTTCAAAACCATTTTTTGTACTGGCTACACAAAACCCCATAGAGCAGGAGGGAACCTACCCATTACCGGAGGCCCAACTCGACCGCTTTATGTTTAATGTATCTTTAGATTACCCATCATTTAAAGAGGAGCTACAGGTAGTTAAAAATACAACCAGCACAGCGAAGGCCGATGTTAAACATATTTTAAACGCCGAGCAGATCATCTATTTTCAGCAATTGGTACGCAATATTCCTGTCGCCGATAATGTGTTGGAATATGCTGTAAAACTGGCATCAAAAACACGCCCTAACAGCGAGTTTGCTGGTCCGCAGGTTAAGCGCCTGCTGAACTGGGGAGCAGGTCCGCGTGCGTCGCAATATTTAGTTTTAGGCGCTAAATGCCATGCTGTTTTACATGGTAAATACTCGCCCGATATTGAGGATGTACGTGCCGTAGCAAAACCCATATTGCGCCACCGCATAGTACGTAGCTACCACGCGGAGGCTGATGGCCTGTCAACTGATGATATTATTGAACAGTTGTTTTAAGCCTTTGTCATCCTGAGCGATAGCGAAGGATCTTCAAAGCGTTTACCCTGAGGAAAGTTTCTTCGCTATCGCTCAGAATGACAGTTTAATAAACCAAATTATTTTCTTTATTTTCATGCGCCTAATTATTTGCATGAAAAGTTTAGCAACGCTAATTGCTCTTATCATTTTCCCGGTTTTATCCTATTGCCAAACAATTGATAAAACCGCTAATGATGCGTTTGTGCTCATCCGCATGGTAAATAAATTTCATGTGGAGCCAAGGGAAGTGAACAGCGCATTTTCTGTTGGCGTATTCAAAGGCATGCTACAAGCCACTGATCCCGGCAGGATCTATTTTACCAGCGGTGATATATACAAGCTCAGTCCGTATACCACAACGCTCAATTACGAGATCAAACACCGCCGAACAGCCTATTTAAGCCTGTTCATAAGCATTTACCAACAGCGCCTCAAACAGGCTGATTCACTTATCAGCATAATAGGCAAAACACCTTTCAATTTTTATACTGCCGAAAAGCTTACCGTACCCGAAGACACCTTGCATCCTCAATCGCTGGCTGCTATGCAGTTAAAATTGTATAAAAAAATAAAATCAGGTGTACTTGATGAGTTGATCGATGATATGCCCGACAATTTTAAGGCCCTCAGTCTGGTAAAACAAAAGAAATACGTCGACAGCGCCGAGGTGGTATTCCGTAAAAAAGTAGTTGCATCCTATAAAAGGAGGATAAACCATGTTTTGCAGAACCCTTATGGCATAACCCAATATGTGGGCGATATTTATTGCAGCACCATAGCAACCTGTTTCGATCCGCATACCCAGTTTTTCCCGCCCGAAGAAAAAGAAATGTTTGAAGGCGAACTCGGCAAACAACGCTTTATGTTTGGCTTTACCATAAAACCCGATAAAGCCGGCGGCGTATTAATTGATAAGCTGGAACCCGGCAGTCCGGCATTTAAAGGCGGCAAGCTTAACAAGGGCGATAAGTTTATGGCCCTGCAATGGGAGGGTAGCCCGCCTGTTGATGTATCCGACGCATCAATAAACGAGTTGAGCGCGCTCATGGCCGAAAGCAACCATAAGGCGGCACTGTTCACCATGAAAAAGGCAGATGGCAGCACTATACAGGTGTCCTTACAAAAAGAGCAGGTGGCAACCGATGATGATGAAGGCAAGGTAAAAAGCTTTATACTGAAAGGCAGCGGCAACACCGTTGGCTATATTTATTTGCCCGCCTTTTATCAGGATTGGGATACCAATAACGATGGCCTTAATGGCTGTGCAAATGATGTGGGCCGCGAAATTATAAAGCTGAAAAAAGAAAATATAAACGGCCTTATACTTGACCTGCGCTATAACGGTGGTGGCTCGGCAGGGGAAGCTACCGAGTTATCGGGCATTTTTATTGATGCCGGTCCGGTTGAACAGGTGAAAGAAAAAAACGCGAAAATATACACCATGAAAGATGTTGATCGCGGCACTATATATGATGGCCCGCTGGTGATATTGGTAAATGGGTATAGCGCATCGGCCTCTGAACTGGTTGCCGGCACCTTGCAGGATTATAACCGTGCCGTAATTATAGGCTCGCCGACTTATGGCAAGGCTACGGCGCAGGTTGTTTTCCCGATGGATACTACCGTTACATATGAAAGCATGCAGGTCCCGAGCACCAATTATTTAAAAATTACCATAAGCAGGCTGTACCGGGTTAACGGCACTACGGCGCAATTTAAAGGCGTACAGCCCGATATTGTTTTGCCTGATATATTGGATGCCTACATCACAAAAGAAGCTGACGAGCCCTTTGCTTTACGCCCGGGGACCATAGCTGCTAACAAGTACTATCAGCCATATCCTCCACAGCCTTTAAAAGCCCTGGCGGCAGGGGTACAAACAGAAATTGATACCAATAAATATTTCAATGCGGTAAAAAATTTCATCGCTTATTCAAAACAGCATAACGCCGTAAAGGATGTTTCGCTGAATTTAAAGGATGCGCTGGCTGATACTGCTCCAGGCATAAAAATGGAAGAGGATGCCGTTGCGCCGGGCAGCAGATCAAAAAAATTCAGCGTAAAAAACAACCAGTATGAACTGGCCCGTATGCAGGCTGATGGCAGTCTTAAAGAGCTGAACGAGGAGTTTAGCAAACAGTTAAGTTCCGACGCTTATGTCGGCATAGCATATGATGTACTCGCCAAATTAAAAACTCCATAAAAGATCAACCAAAAACCATTTTTCATGAAAAAACTATTTACACCTTTCATTTTGTTATTGATCATAACATGTGCGGCAATACATCCTGCAAAAGCACAGGATGCCAGCAGCGACCCCGGCGCTTATATGAACGTGATCAGCGATGCAGAAACCGGGATGAATAAATCCTATATGGCCTATATCAGCGCGTCGGCCCATAGCAGCCGTAAACGTAAGATAGATAAAATGCGCGAGCAGGCTATAGAGGCAATCCAAACCTGCCAAAACACTATCAATTATAACCTTGGGCCGTTTAAGGGCGATAATTCCTTACGGCAGGGCAGTTTGAATTACGTGGGTCTGTGCTATAAAATTTTTAATGATGATTATGCCCACATAGTAGATATGGATGATATTGCAGAGCGTAGTTATGACGAAATGCAGGCTTACTTATTATTACAGCAAGCTACTAATGATACGCTGCAGGCCGCCATAACCAGGGTGAACAAGGCCCAGGAAACATTTGCAGCCAAATACAATGTAACGCTCACCAATGACAGAACAGAGCTTGGTGATAAGATGAAGGAATCAAATAAACTGAGTGAATACCGCGATAAGGTGTACCTGATCTTCTATAAATGCAACTGGGAAGATAACCAGCTTACCAATGCTGTAAACGAAAAAAATGTAACCAAAATTGAACAAACCCGCAGCGCACTGGGCAAATATGCCATTGAGGGCCTTGCAACACTCGACAAAATGCTTGGATATGACGGCGACAATACGTTAATAGAAAGTGTTAAACAAGCCTTAAATTTTTATAAGGACGAAGCCCAGGTACAGATACCAAAGGTTACCGATTTCTTTTTAAAAGAAGAGAATTTTGAGAAGCTTAAAACTACCATGGAAGGAAAATCAGCCGACCAACGGACCAAGCAGGATATTGACACCTACAACAACGCCGTAAACGATATAAATGCCAGCGTTAAAACTTATAACGAAACAAACAACGATTTAAACAACGGCAGGAATGATATTAACAAAAACTACAACGACACCGAAAAAGCGTTTATAGATACGCATACGCCGTATTATAAGAAGTAGTGAGGTGGGTGAGTGGTTGGATTGGGTTGATTAGGTGAGTGGTGAAACTTATCAACCACTCACCTAATCAACCCAATCCAATCATTCACCAATTACTCATTCTCAACTGCCGAGAATACCTCCAGCAATATATCCCATTTGTGGTCTTTATCAATTTCCCAAATGCGCACGTAGTTGTAATTGCTCACTACATCGCCTTTTTTAATGCGGGCTGTGCCGTAGCTGTAAGCCAGGTCATTACTTGTAGATCGGCCGGCATTTACCGTCTCGGCGCTTATGGATATATCTTCGTTATCAATAAACTTCATGATCTTATCCTGCCCTACTATTGGCTCAAATCCGGGGAAATAATATCGGCCCTCCGGGCTCAAAAACTCTTTGTAGCTG
Organism: Mucilaginibacter mallensis; assembly: GCF_900105165.1. Taxonomy (NCBI): domain Bacteria; kingdom Pseudomonadati; phylum Bacteroidota; class Sphingobacteriia; order Sphingobacteriales; family Sphingobacteriaceae; genus Mucilaginibacter; species Mucilaginibacter mallensis. The sequence continues at coordinate 5,556,615 of NZ_LT629740.1, read as the reverse complement.
GCCAGTGATGAGATAGATAATGAATGATTAAACAATTTATCGGTAGCAAGTATAATATTTTTACCATTAAAAGGGTCCTTGCTTGGCGCAATCAGTTTTGATGAATCCGGTTCGGTAAAATCAGTTACAGCATCCTGCTCAGGCTCGGGGTGCTGTATACCCAGGTCCATTAGTAATTTCATGTTATTACCTACATCGGCACGCCAGATGGATACATAATCGCCATAAACCTTGTCTGTATCGTTCTTACCGTTCTGGTAAATATATGGCCCTGCCGAAAATGCAAGGTCGCCATTAGCAGAGATACGCGCGAAGTTTGGTTTCCAGCTTAATGAGCCGGGTTGTTTATCAATATTGGTATAAAAATCAACTATTGAAACGGCCTGGGGCTTAAAAACGATTCCCTCAGGGTCTGCCACCTCTAAAAAAGCACTCTTTATTCCCTTGCGTGCAACCAGCTTATTAAAATTGTCTTCGGCTTTAATAACTTTATCTACTACCCCAAGTGCGGGCTTTTGTGCAAAGGCTAAACTGCTGAAAAAGCTTAATGTTAAAGCAGTTAATATTATTTTCTTCATTTTGTTTATTACTAGGTTGGTGCAAGAAATTTAGTGATTTACTTTTAACCAAAAGCACTAAACAACTCATCTTATTGTATGATTATTAAATTTTTGTCCAATTAGTTCCTTCTTTAGTATCTTTTAATTGAAAACCTATCTTTTGCAACCCATCCCTTATCTTATCAGAAGTAGCATAATCCTGGTTGGATTTTGCTTCGTTCCTAAGGTTTACAATAAAGTTTAATAACTGAGGCAGGTCATCACCCGCGGCCTGTTCATCTTTCAATCCTAAAACATCAAGTACAAAGCTTTTCATTAATTGTTTTAAAAGCTGCAAATTGTACTCGTCTATTTTCAGCTTTCCATCATAAACCGAATTGATGATACGCGATGCTTCAAAGAGCTCGGCTATTAATACCGGGCTATTAAAATCATCGTTCATAGCTTCATAACAACGATTTAATAAGGGTTTTATTTCAACATCTGTACTGTTTGATGCTTTTAAATCATCCAGCAAATCAAACGCGTTCATTAAGCGTTTAAAGCCTTTTTCAGATGCTTCCATGGCCTCGTTGCCAAAATCAAGCGTACTGCGGTAATGGGCCTGCAGCATAAAAAAGCGCACGGTCATTGGGCTGTAGGCCTTGTTCAGTATTGAATTATTTCCGGAGAACAATTCATGTGGCAGAAAACTATTGCCTAACGATTTCGACATCTTTTGCCCGTTAACCGTAAGCATATTGGTATGCAGCCAGTAATTAGCCGGCATTTTACCGCAGCTTGCCATGTTCTGCGCTATCTCATTGGTATGGTGCGTAGGCACAAGATCGAGGCCGCCGCCATGTATATCAAACTGGCCGCCTAAGTATTTGTTGCTCATAGCCGAGCACTCTAAATGCCAGCCCGGAAAGCCAACACTCCATGGCGATGGCCATTTCATTAAATGTTCAGGCTTGGCTTTTATCCAAAGGGCAAAATCCAATTTGCCTTTTTTGTCTTGCTGGCCCCCTAAATTCCTGGTATTGTTTAGTAGGTCTTCAAGGTTGCGGCCATTCAATATCCCGTAATCATGTGAGCTGCTATATTTTTCCACATCAAAATACACCGAGCCATCCACCTCATAAGCATAGCCCGATTTAAGTATCTCTTTTACCAGTTCTATTTGCTCGATAACATGGCCGGTGGCAGTGGGCTCAATACTGGGTGGCAGTATATTAAGCAGTTCCATTACCTCATGAAAACCTACAGTGTACTTTTGTACAATTTCCATAGGCTCCAGCTGGGCCAGTTTTGCCTTTTTTGAGATCTTATCTTCACCCTCATCAGCATCACCTTCCAAATGGCCCGCATCGGTAATATTACGTACATAACGTACTTTATAACCCAAATGATTAAGGTACCTGAAAATCAGGTCGAATGAAATATAAGTACGGCTGTTACCCATATGGGCATCACTATAAACTGTGGGGCCGCAAACGTACATGCCAACATGCGGCGGGTTAAGCGGTTTAAATTCTTCCTTTTTGCGTGTTAATGTATTGTAAACAAACAAATTTTGTTTCATAGGCGCAAACTTACGATTACTCTGTTGAATATTGAAATACAAGAGTCAGGATATAAGAGTCAAGAATCAAGATAAAAAACATTAGCACGTCATAAATTTACAACCAGCTCTTTCTTGATTCCTGGTTCTTGGTTCTTGGCTCTTGATTCTTAAATTTTTCCCTTCTTGATTCTTGACTCTTACATCTTGATTCTATTACTTCAACACCAGGTCGCTGCAAACCGGGTAATGGTCTGATAATCTTTTTTCGATGATCTGATAATCCATCACATCAAACACAGGGCTAGCCATAATATAATCTATCTGGTAGTTCGGAAAATCACCGTTATAGGTGCGCCCCAGGCCCGAGCCTTTTTCGCAGAAGGCGTTTTTCAGGCCCTTGCTCATCTGGTTTACGGCAAAAGAGCTTGGCGTATCATTAAAATCGCCGGAGATAATATAGGGATAAGGACAGGCTGAGGCGTGGTCTTTTATCTTAGCTACCTGCGCGCTCCTTTTTATAAAAGCTATTTTAAGTTTGCTGCCTAATCTTTTGGTTGAGCCCATATCGGCTTTACCCTGGCCCGATACCATGCTTAAATAACGATAATCCTCCGGATCAAACCGGATAGATTGCAGGTGAACGCTGTATACCCTGAATGTTTGCACGCCTTTTTTTACATCGATATAAAGACACTGGTTCCCGCTGGTTTTATCATCTGATAAGGAGATCAACCCATGTGCTACAATAGGGTATTTTGAAAATATGGCCATACCGATAGCCTCGGTACTATTATGCTCAAATTCCTCAAAATAATAGTTGGTAGTATGCAGAATTTGCTGAATAGAATCAACCATATCATACTGGCCGTGCCTGCGCGAATAAAACTCCTGGAAACCTATAATATCCGGCTGGTTCTCATTAATTATGGCCAATATCTCCTTTTTGGTTGATGCATCATTTTTTGCTCCATAGCGTTTAAAGTTATGTACATTATAGGTCATGATACGGATATCATTTGAAGGTGGTGGAGTTGTGGGTGTAGAACCGGAACGAAAACCGATATTTTTATTCAATACGCTCCAGCCAATAGCAATACAAATTACCGGCAACAGTACCCATATACTTTTACGCAGCAGCCAGTAGACTATAAAAATTACGCCCCCTACTAAAAACAAAGGGTAGGCCAGCCCGAAGAACGCGATGAGCCAGTATTTTGCGGGATCGGCTACCGGGGCCAGGTAACTCAACAATAAACATGCGCACAGGAAAAAATTTAACCAGAGGAATATCTTGTCAATAAAAGTTAGCTGCTTTTTTTTAGCTTTCATTTTTGCTGGCACGAAACAATATCTCCTTTTCCTCTTTGTTCAGGCTTTCATACCCGTTTGTTGATATTTTATCCAAAATACGGTCAACATCCTCTTGCCTTGGGCGCGAAGGACCTTTCTTTGCCGTATTACGTGCAACTACTTTAAGGTTTGATAATCTCGGGCCTGCTTTAAACAAATTGGTTATAGATGATATCCAGTCGTGCCCCTTTTGTAAGCGTTTTATATAAACGAAGCCTATTAAAGCCCCGCCCAAATGCGCTATCTCTCCACCCGAATTTGGGCCTGCAATACTTATAAAATCAAAAACAACATAGGCTATTGCTATCCATTTTAACTTTACCGGGCCAATAATAAACAGGGGTATGGTATAATCGGGTAGCAAAGTGGCCGTAGCAACAATTACCGCCATAACACTTGCCGAAGCGCCTACTGCAGTGCTTAATGGCAGGGCGGAAGCAAAAACCGGGAAAAAGTTATAGCTCAGTATATAAAAAAGCGCACCTGCAAAACCACCCATCAGGTACAAGCCAACGGTACGTTTGTAGCCGCTAAACTCTTCAAATATTTGTCCAATCCAGTAAAGCCATAACATGTTGAACAGGATGTGGAAAATACCGGCATGCATAAACATGTAGGTAAGGGGCGTCCAAAAACGCACCAGCAGTTTTGGCAAATAAGCAGGCAGCGCTAAATATTCGTTTGAATAATAGGTAATCACATCCATTGAGCCTGTAAACAGCCACTCAACAACCGCCGGGATATTTATCGCCAGATAAACAATAACATTTATGCCTATGAGCAGGTATAATTTACTACCCGACCTTAGCATTTTAGACGATATATTTTGCCAAAGCGTACTCATATTATTTAATTATTTAAGTTCTCTGTATGTTCCAGGCTTTTATCAATATAAAGCCTATCAATGCACCGCCCAAATGCGCAAAGTGAGCAACGTTATCGCCGCCAAATTGGCCCAATCCCAGGGTTAACTCAACCAGTACATAAAAAGGTATGATGTATTTAGCCTTAACCGGTACCGGTATAAACATGATCATCAGCTCCATGTTTGGGAAAAGCATGCCAAAAGCTATCAACAAGCCAAATATAGCACCTGATGCGCCAACCATTGAGCCATGGTAAATATCGTAAACTTTTTGCGCCATATCACCAAACTGGTAATAGCTGGCCTCAATTTCAGGATGTGAAATAGTGAAGCCGCCAGTAATGGAATGCACCTGTATAGCCTGAACCAGCATTTGTAAAAGCACAGCGCCAATACCGCAAATAAAATAGAAGTTAAAAAACCGTTTCGAGCCCAATGAATATTCCACTATCGGCCCAAATGAAAATAAGGCGAACATGTTGAACAGTATATGCCATATACTGCCATGTAAAAACATGTAAGTTATCAGCTGCCATGGGCGAAAGGCAGGCGAGTTAAAATAATATACCCCAAACATGGTGGAGAACGGGCCTCCCGGGTTACCATGATCTATAGTTAAAAAGGGGATAAAACAAATAATATTGATAATAAGCAGGTTTTTTACAACCGGTGGAATGTTTGAAAATTGCATTGTTCGTGTTAATATTTAAAATGTGCAGCTCCTTAAACTACTTTTCAAATCGTTCTAATAATTCATTTAATGTAAAGGTACTAATTACAGGCTTTCCATTTAATGCAACATTAGGCATTTGGCAGGCAAAAAGCTGATCAATCAGTAAATTCATCTCTTCGAGCGATAATTTTGTGCCCGATTTTATCGCCGCGTTGCGCGCCAGCGAGCGGGCCAGGTTATCGCGCTTATCCAGTTTCAGTATCGCCAGGTTATTTTTGAAGCCTTCCAGCAGCTGTTCAAGTAGCTGGTGCTCGCCAATATTGTTCAGGTCTGCCGGTATACCCTCAACAACCACCGTATTTTTACCAAACTCACGTATATCAAAGCCTAAAGCGCGTACATCAGGCAAAAGTTCCCTTAATAACTCAAAATCACTGCTGTTTAGTGTAACCGACTGCGGAAACAAACTTTGCTGGCTCACGCCTGAATGATTTTGCAATTGCTGTAAAAAACGCTCATACAATACCCGCTCATGCGCAGCCTGCTGACTGATCAGCATAAAGCCCGATTTTATTTGCGATAAAATGAACCGGTTATGGATCTGGAACAGTTGCCGCTCGCTCGATTTGCTTACTTCCTGCTCATCAACCGATATGTTCTTCTCCTCATGCATGGCATGCTGATAGTTCGGCTCTTTTTTGCTTATCTCATATAATGTATCCCAGTTTTTGGGGATAGGCGAACTGTTATAACTGTGGCTATCCCGCATGTAGGGCATTTCCCTGTCGGCTTTTTTCTCAGCCGCGAAGGGATTAAAATCCGGGTTGAAGGCGATGGTTGGCGCTACTATTTCCTCAAAAGGCTTTGGGGTTATCAAATGCTCAATGCTGTTCTCCTGGTCGAAATCAAGGCTGGGCGTAATGTTATACCGGCCAAGCGAGCGTTTTACCGCTGAACGGATAATGGCATAAATAGCCTTCTCATCCTGGTATTTTATTTCTGTTTTTGTGGGATGAACGTTGATATCAATTTTTGCGGGATCAATATCAATAAACAGCACATACATGGGGTAGGCCTCATCAGGCAACAGCTCATCAAAAGCAGTAAGCACCGCGTGGTTTAAGTATGCGTCACGTATAAAACGGTTATTTACAAAAAAGAACTGCTCGCCACGGGTTTTACGGGCAAACTCGGGCTTGCCTACAAAGCCGTGCAGTTTTATAATGGTGGTATCTTCCTCAACAGGCACCAGTCGCTGGTTGTAATTATTGCCGAACAAGTGTACGATACGTTGTTTCAGCATCGCCTCCGGCAAATGGTAAACCTCCTGCCCATCATGATGCATGGTGAAAAATATTTGCGGGTTAGCCAACGCCACACGCTGAAATTCGTCAATAATATGGCGCATCTCCACCGGGTTGCTCTTTAAAAAGTTGCGGCGGGCAGGCGTATTATAAAACAGGTTTTTAACCGATATGGATGTACCCGTATTTGCCGAACAGGCCTCCTGGCTTATCACTTCCGATCCTTCAATAAAAATACAGGTACCCAGTTCATCCTCATGGCGGCGGGTTTTCAGCTCTACCTGGGCAATAGCTGCAATTGATGCCATGGCCTCGCCCCTGAAACCCATGGTACGGATGGCAAACAGGTCATCGGCCTTGCGTATTTTTGATGTGGCATGGCGCTCAAAGCTCATGCGCGCGTCGGTAAGGCTCATGCCGCAGCCATTATCAATTACCTGTATCAGCGCCTTCCCGGCGTCTTTAAGTATCAGTTGTATTTTATCTGCACCCGCATCTATCGCGTTCTCAATCAGTTCTTTTACGGCTGATGCTGGTCGCTGAACCACTTCGCCCGCGGCTATCTGGTTGGCAACGGCATCCGGTAAAAGCTGTATAATATCTGGCATTTATCAAGTTTCCCTTCTCCGCCAATAGCAGCGGATTCATATTCGATGCTAAATTAAATATTTGATAGCATAACTTTTTTATCATTTGTGGGTTGTATTAAGTTTAATAGTTTTATTTTACTTTGCACTACACTTACCGGATGAAGAAATTATGGCCCCTGCTACTTATTTTTATAGTAGCGTGTAAACAAAAACAAAGAGAATACAATGCTGATCTGCTGGTTAAAAATGCGTTGGTTTACACTGTCGACAGTAATTTTACCACCGCCCAGGCTTTTGTTGTAAGTGCCGGCAAAATAATAGCAGTTGGCGATACCGATTCATTAGATAAAAAATATTTAGCGCGCGAAGTTGTTGACGCCGGCGGCCATGCCGTTTATCCAGGGTTTATTGATGCGCATTCCCATTTTTATGATTATGGCACAGGCCTGCAGCAAGCCGATTTGACCAATACCCATAGCTGGCAGGAAATTATTGATACCGTAAACGCTTACGCCCGCCGCAATACTGATGGCTGGGTGGTTGGCAATGGCTGGGACCAAAATCTTTGGAAAAACAAACAATTTCCGACCAAAGGTAAACTGGATTCGCTGTTCCCGGTGAGGCCGGTATTGTTGGAGCGTGTTGATGGCCATGCCGCCATTGCTAACCAGGCCGCCTTAAATATAGCCGGTGTAAAACCCGGCCAAACTATTAACGGTGGCGTAATTGAAACCGTAAAAGGTAAACTTACCGGCATGCTGGTTGATAACGCCGTGGGTATAGTTACCCGCAAAATACCACCACCCGATGGTGATGGCATACAAGCCGCATTGCTGGCCGCGCAAAAAAACTGTTTTGCCGATGGCTTAACCACTGTAGCCGATTGCGGCCAGCCTTATACCATCATCAGCACTATTGATGGCTTACAGCATAAAGGCGAATTAAAGATACGCCTGTTCGTAATGCTATCCGACAGGCCCGAGAATTACGACTATCTGTTTAAACACGGCATTTTTAAAACACCGGGCCTTGATGTGCGTGGCTTTAAAATGTTTGCCGATGGAGCCCTGGGCTCAAGAGGCGCATGCTTGTTACAGCCTTATGCCGATCAAAAAAACTGGCGCGGTTTTTTACTAAGCAGTCAGCAGCATTTCCAGGAAATTGCTCAAAAGGTGTATGAAAAGGGTTTTCAGCTATCAACTCATGCCATTGGCGACTCGGCTAACCGGGTGATATTAAAAATTTATGCCTCCGTTTTAAAAGGCAAAAACGACAGGCGCTGGCGGATTGAACACGCGCAGATCGTATCACCTGATGACATGAAGAGCTTTGGCGATTATAATATCATCCCATCGGTACAGCCTACACACGCTACATCTGACATGTACTGGGCGATAAAGCGCCTTGGCCCCGAGCGTATAAAAACAGCTTATGCTTATAAACAACTGTTGGATCAAAACGGCTGGCTCCCGCTGGGCACCGATTTCCCGGTTGAAAATATTAATCCTATCTATACCTTTTATGCAGCTGTTGAACGTAAAGACCTGAAAGGCTTTCCCTCAACTGGTTTTCAGCCCGAAAATGCGATAAGCCGCATTGAAGCGTTAAAGGGAATGACCATATGGGCAGCCAAGGCTCAGTTTGAAGAAAAGGAAAAAGGAAGCATTGAGCCCGGTAAATATGCCGACTTTGTAATACTGGATAATGATATTATGAAAATGAACGGCGCCGACCTGCCAAAGGTTAAGGTGCTGAAAACTTATGTTAATGGTGAAAAAGTATATGAGAAAAAATAAGTGGAATTGCGTTATCCCCGTATTATCGTTGTTTGTATTGTTTAATTCGGCCTGCGCGCAAAATCCACCTCTTGGTAAAGCCTATGTTGTTGAAGAGAACCTGGTACAAAACTCAACCGTATTACTCAATAATGCATCCTATCTTATCCCGCTGCAAAATCTCAATACTTTAAAAATTGCCAGTATCCATTTCACCAATCAATACGCAAGCGGGTTTGATAGCCTGCTCAATAAGTATAGCAAGGCTGATGTTTTCAACGGGAACGATTATACCACCGGCGCAGGCCCCAACAACATCAACACACTTTCGGCTGATTTAAAATGGTATAATACCATCGTCATACAGCTAAACAATAACGATGTAAACAACGCGCAGATTATCAATTTTATCACCCAGAATCAAAAATTAAAAAATGTGGTGATCGCGCTGTTTGGCAATGGTAGTTCTTTTACTAAGCTGAATGACGTTACAGCGCCCATCATCTGGAGCGAAAGGATCTCAGCAGTATCGGCATATTTTAGCGCACAGGCTATATTTGGCGGGGTTGCTATCACCCAAAAACTAAGCAGCACTTATGCGCCCCATTATGCCGCTAACATGGGGTTCACCACATCAAAGATCCGCCTGCAATACACTGTGCCCGAAGATGCAGGTATCAATTCAACCAATCTTTTAGCCATTGATGATATTGCCCGCGAGGCCATTGCTGCACATGCAACACCCGGCTGCGTAGTGCTGGTAGCCAAGGATGGCAAGGTGATCTTTAACAAAGCTTATGGCTATCACACCTATGATAATTTAGCTCCTGATAAGCTGACCGATATCTTTGACCTGGCATCCCTTACCAAAGTAACGGCTACCACAATGGAGGTAATGCGACTTACCGAACAGGGTAAGCTGAATATGGATTCTACTATCGGCACTTATTTGCCTATAGTTAAGGGCTCTAACAAAGCCGATATACTTTTGCATGAGTTAATGACCCACCAATCAGGTTTAGTAGCCGATATCCCAACCTATGAAAAACTGAAACCCAGCGATCATAGTATTGATTCATCCGCCGCCTATCCAACCAAAATAGTAGACAATTACTACCTGCGTAAAAATTATTTTAATGATGTGATGATGCCTGATATCCTGCATTCGCCATTAAAAACGCGTGGGCAATACGTTTATAGCGATGTGAGCATGGTGATGATGAAAGAAATTTCGGAAACCGTTACCTCAACGCCTTTAAATGATTATGTACTGCAGCAATTTTATTTGCCATTAGGTATGCAAACTGCAGGTTTTCATCCGTTGTACCGTTTCCCGGCTAAAAACATTATTCCAACAGAAGAGGACCAGGTATTTCGCCATACTTTATTGCTGGGTTATGTAGAGGATCAAACCGCGGCATTATGTGGCGGTGTATCGGGCAATGCCGGTTTATACGCCGATGCCAATGACCTGGCCATACTTTACCAAATGGTATTGAACAAAGGCATGTATGGCGGTGTACAATATTTTAAACCCGAAACGGTAGATACGTTCACCGCTAAATACTCGAATATTAGTCGCCGTGGCTTAGGTTTTGACCGCTGGGACCCTATCATCGACAGGCATTATCCATCGCAACTGGCATCACCACAAACTTATGGGCATACCGGCTATACCGGTACCTGTGTTTGGGTTGATCCAAAATCGAACCTGGTGTATATCTTTTTGTCGAACAGGGTAAACCCGCGTGTTAGTGATAAGCTATCGAGCCTGCGCATCCGCCCAAGGATACAGGACGCGGTGTATGATGCGATAGCGAAGGGGTTGTGATTTTGGATTTCGGACGTTCGATTTCGGAATTAAAAATCTGCTAGCTAAATCCGAAATCGAACATCCGAAATCCAAAATTAATTTACATCCGCTTAACAATATTCCAATAAATTGCTGTTAAACTTGTACTTGTCATCTGCGTATAAATAATACGAATTACAGATAGCTGATTTGTTAATGAAAATAGGAATAGTTTGTTATCCAACTTTTGGAGGAAGCGGGGTTGTAGCCACTGAGCTTGGCAAGGCCCTAGCCGATCGCGGTCACCAGGTACATTTTGTAACCTATAACCAACCCGCCCGGCTCGATTTCTTTTCTGCCAATCTTTTTTACCACGAGGTATCGGTATCTAACTACCCTTTATTTGATTATCCGCCCTATGAACTGGCTTTGGCCAGTCGCCTGGTTGATGTGGTTCGTTTTGAAAAACTGGATGTATTGCATGTTCATTACGCCATTCCGCATGCCTCGGCAGCATTTATGGCCAAGCAGATACTGCTTACCTATGGCATCTATATCCCGGTAGTAACAACGTTGCATGGTACCGATATTACTTTGGTAGGTAAGGATAGAACATTTAAGCCTGTGGTAACGTTCTCCATCAATAAATCCGATGGGGTTACGGCAGTTTCAGAGCATTTAAGGAATGATACCTATGAGTTTTTCGAGATTGAGAAAGACATAAAGGTGATTCCAAACTTTGTTGATCTTACCCGTTTCAGCCTTAAAGCTAAGGATCACTTTAAAAAAGCCATAGCGCCCGAGGGAGAAAAAATACTGGTGCATACTTCCAACTTCCGTTCGGTAAAACGCACTAATGATGTGGTTGAAATATTTGCCAAGGTTGTTAAGCAGATCCCCTCAAAATTATTGATGGTAGGCGATGGCAAGGAACGCGCCGATTGCGAACAATTAAGCCGCGACCTGGGCGTAAGTGACAATGTGCGTTTTTTAGGCAAGCAGGATGCCATTGAAGAAATACTTTCGGTAGCCGACCTGTTCATTATGCCTTCGCAATCAGAAAGCTTTGGCTTGGCCGCGCTTGAGGCCATGGCCTGCAAAGTACCGGTGATCAGCAGTAACGCGGGCGGTTTGCCTGAGTTAAATGTTGATGGCGTAACCGGTTTCCTGAAAAATGTAGGTGATGTAGATGGCATGGCCGAGAGAGCGATCTATATTTTAGAGGACGAAGCACGCTTGGCACAATTTAAAGACAATGCCCTTGCCCGCGCAAAGGAATTCGACCTTACTAATATCCTGCCCATATATGAAAATTTTTATGTGGAGGTTATTGAAAGTTGCAAATCTCGCGAAGACAGCCTTATATAAAAACAATATTAGCCGTACCTTGGTTATATTATTAATACTTACCTAATATATAATCACATGAAAAAAATATCCTTTGCTATTATTGCACTTTTAGCTGTTACCTTCCTTTTTACATCATGCGCCGCCAAAAAAAGCACGGTTAATAATAACATTGTTTCGCGCGGCAAGTTTGTTGGCACCTGGACATTAACCGCCGTTACTTATGATGGTTTGTTGCCAGCAGCTGTACAGGTTGTATTTAACCAGGGCCCGGCGCAGAGCTTTGTCAACAGCACCTGGAAGCTAACTAATAGCGGCAATGGCAGCTATACCTTAGGCGATGGTACTTCGCAAACCATTTTCTGGTCGGTTTTAAATGGCGATGGCATGGATACCATGTTCCAGTTCAAAAAATTATTTGAGGGCGATAAAGCACAAAAAGTTGATGATGGTTACCGCCTGGTAATCGGCAGCAATGATGGCTCAAGTATGGTATTGAAAACACCTGTTGCGGTAGGCGATAAAACGGGATATATTGTTTATTCTTTTAGTAAGAAATAATATTTATAACCTCTCTTTGTCATTTCGAACGAGGTACGAGTAGAAATCTTCTTCACTGTCCAAAGCGGCAATGCAAGTCGCAGAAGATTTCTCAAATCGTTCAAAATGACAAAGGCGGAAGTGCGCAAGGTGTCACACGGAGGCACTCGAAGTGTAAGCGCAGAGGCCTTTACCCGCATGCCTCGAGTGCCTCAGCATGACAGCCCCCTTTTTGATCTCGCCTATAAAAGAATTTTCGCAATCTCCTCAGCATTCAATTTCTCCTGCAGGCCGCTGGTCATATCCTTAAAGGTTAATAAACCGCTTTGCATTTCGTCGCTGCCGATAAGTATGGTGTAGGGGATTGCCTTATTATTGGCATACTCCATTTGTTTCTTGATCTTAGCACCTGCCGGGTAAAGTTCAGCGTTGATATTGTTTTTGCGTAAACTGTGTAATAAAGGCAGGGCATACGTTTCGCCCTCACTATCAAAACAGCAGATCAACACTTTTGTAGTTTGATTGGTGGTGGCCGGAAAAAGGTTTAGCTCTTCCATCACATCATAAATACGGTCGGCCCCAAAGGAGATACCTACACCGGTAAGGTCCTTTAACCCGAACATACCTGTCAAATCATCATAGCGGCCGCCACCACCGATGCTGCCCATGGCAACCTCATTCGTTTTTACCTCGAATATCGCACCGGTATAATAGTTTAAACCTCTTGCAAGGGTAATATCGAGCTCCAACGTTGCCGTTTGCAGCGGGCAATTGGTGATGTAATTGAATACGGTTTCCAGTTCATCGCAACCTTTTAACCCTATGGGTGAATCAGCCAAAGCATCGCGTAAGCTATGTAGTTTTACGCTGTTCGATCCATCCAGCAATATAACCGGCTTTAATTTCTCAATATCAGCCTCGGCAAAGCCTTTTTCAAGCAATTCCTTTATAACACCATCGAGGCCAATTTTGTCGAGCTTATCAATAGCTACAGTAAGGTCGATGATATTATCCGCCTTGCCTATAACTTCGGCTATGCCGGATAGTATTTTGCGGTTATTAATTTTTATAGTGAAATCCTTTAAACCTAGTTTACTCAACGCTTCATCGTAGATCATGATAAACTCCGCCTCGTTCAACAATGATGGCGAACCCACCACATCCGCATCGCACTGATAAAACTCACGGTAACGACCTCGTTGAGGCCTGTCGGCACGCCAAACCGGCTGCACCTGGAAACGCTTGAACGGGAAGGTGATCTCGTTCTGGTGCATTACCACGTAACGGGCGAAGGGTACGGTAAGGTCGTAACGGAGGGCTTTTTCGGAGATTTTAGGTGTAAGATTTTTTGAGTCTATATTAAAATCTTTAAAAGAAAAATTATGCGATAGAATATTTCTTAGATGTGTAGAAAAGCTTTTAATCTCAGTTTCAGATTTCAGATTTTCAAAATGGTCCGAAAAGTTTGAATAATGGATTTCCGTTGGAATTTTATATACCGATCCATATAATTCTTCTACTAATTCTGATAATGTCCTGCTAACCTTTACTTTCTCTAAATATTCGCCTGATTCTAAAACTTTAAATATAAGTTTATCTCCTTCATCACCATACTTACCCATCAAAGTAGAAGAGTTTTCCATCGTAGGCGTTTCTATCTGCTGATAGCCATATTTGCGGAATACACTTTTTATAGTATCAAAAATAAAATTACGTTTCACCATTTCAACAGGTGAAAAATCACGGGTTCCCTTTGGTACGGATGGTTTGATGGATGCCATGCGGCAAATGTACAAAAAAGAGGGTTATGCCGCCACTATAGCCTGAGCGCCATTGTGCAATATAACGGTGGGTATCATACTGAGGCCACTCGAAGTGGGGGTGTAAAGGCCTTACCCGCATGCTTCGAGTGCCTCAGCATGACCCCGCGCACCTTTGTCTTCGCAAAAGATCTTTCCTATGTAAAAAAGCTTGTTTAATAGATTCTTCGTTCCTCAGAATGACAATTAACCTTTAATTTTGAATACCATGACCACCATCCTCCAAACACCCCGCATACTTGTACGTGAGTTTTTACCTGATGAAGAAGAATTATTAGTTGATCTCTACCGCGATGAGCAGGTAACGCTCCATCTTTCCAATCGTACCGAGGAAGAAACCCGTGAAAAATTCAAAGGCACTATAGAAAACTATAAAAATGGCACCGGCCTGGGCAGATGGGGCGTATTTAATCCCGAAGATGGCGATTTTATAGGCGTTTGTATCCTGATGCAAAACGAAACTGACCATATACAAATTGAAACAGGTTATGTATTCCGTGCAAAATACTGGGGCAGGGGCCTGGCTACCGAGCTGGTAAAATCGCTGATATATTACGGCTTTAATGATAAAGGCCTAAAGGAAATATGTGCCTGCACCAATCCTGAAAATCTCGCTTCGCAAAATGTGCTGTTAAAAGCCGGGTTGAAACGCGATGGCAATGTATTCTGGCATAAACAGGAGCTGCCGTTTTTTAGAATTTTAGCACAAAACGTTATTATCTATTGAGTCGCGTGAAGCCGCTCATGGGCGCGGAGCCCTAGTGTCATGTCAACAGTCTTTAGTCGTAAGTCTAAAGCCATATTTCGTTCTTTTTGAATTTTGACTCAAGACTTTAGGCTCATGACTAGCGACATTTTATGATTGACACGACACTAGTTACTTTTTTCGTATTTGTTTGCTTTTTCAAGGCACTCAAGAGGGCTTCGCCGTTTGGCTTGATCAAAAAGTAACCAAAAGATCAAGACAAAAAGATCCTTCCCCCCACAGGCAAAACACCCAGGCCCGCGCTTTTTGTCGAGCCTTTGCCCGCTTTTAATTACGGTTCAATTAAGCCCTCTCCTTTGGAGAGTGTTGGGTGAGACTTCTTTTTCTTTCTCCCCGTCAGTAGAACAGCTTCGGGTGAAATCAGGCAAAACGATGGTGGCCTTGTGTAGTGGCAGGGCATAGCAGATTTTTACAGAAGCGCAAAGGCCAGGTGCGTAGCGACAGCCGGGTAAAAATATAGCAGCCCTGGTTTTGTATGATTTGCAGGGAATGGCCTTGTGCGTCAAAGAAGCCTAATCTACTGACTTGATTTTTTGGTTACTTTTTGTATCAAGACAAAAAGTGACTTCTTAGCGAAAAGCGATACCATGCTATAAGTAATCCAGTATGCATAACCGCCCTGTATAGTCGGGGATTGCTTCGTTCCTCGCAATGACGCTGGGAGAGAAAATTATTTCACTATTTTTGAGCATGCACACCATCCTCGAAACACCCCGCCTTATCATCCGCGAATTTTTACCCGACGAACAGGACATCTACCTAAATCATTTTACTGATGAAGAAGTATGCCGCCATATTCCAAAACGTACCACTGATGAGCGTATAAAGATCTTCCTTATCGCTACCGTGAACTATCAAACAAATAAAAAACTAGGCATCTGGGGTATGTTCAACAAAGCGAACGGTGTATTTATAGGCAGCTGCCTGCTGCGCCTTTTTGATGAACCGGATAAAATTGAGCTGGGTTATAGTATGGAACGTAAATACTGGGGCCAGGGTATTGCTACAGAGATGGCTGAAGCATTGATTGAGTATGCCTTTACAGATGCTGATGTTAACGAAGTTGTAGCAGTTACTACACTTGAGAATATCGCCTCACAACGGGTGCTTGAAAAAGCCGGACTGGTTAGAACAGATAATGTGATGCGAAATGAGGAAGAGCTGGCTTTTTTCAGGAAGTCGCGCGGTTAATAATTGCTTTGCAGCCGTGTTCTATCAGGTCAAAAACCGGCTCAAACTGATTGTTGTCATAGTAAGGATCAGGCACTTCCTTATCGCCCAGCAATAGTTTTACCTTTTTAGCGGCCTCTTCATTTGGTGCCATGGCGAGCACATCGCTTAGGTTCATTTTGTCCATCACAAAAATGTGGTCGAACTCTTCAAAATCAGCTTTGCTGAACTGACGACAAACCTGCTTGCTGATATCAATCCCGCGACCATGTGCAGTACGCGTTGACCGTTTATCGGGGCCTTCGCCCACATGCCAGCCGCCCGTACCTGCCGAATCTATTTGCCAGTCGAGGTCCTGCTCATCAGCCATATGCTGCATGATCCCCTCCGCCAGCGGCGAACGGCATATATTGCCCAGGCATACCATTAGGATTTTCATTATTTGGGTTGATTGAGTGAGTAGTTGATTAGGAGAGTGGTTATTGGATTGATTAAGTAGCAGATATAACCACTCTCCTAATCAACCCAATAAACTACTTAACCAATATTATCCAAAAATCTGATTTAAAATTCCCGCTAACCTTACACCCGCTTTAAGCAGCTGGCGGTTAAGGGTATCGATGTGTGAGAAATTGTATTTGTAGCTCAGGTTATCTTCGGGCTTAATATCGGTATAAAGTATCTCTGCGATCTGGTTCGATTCAAACAACCACTTGCTGATGGGGGCGCTTTGCCATTCAGTAACCTCGGCAGGGTTGGTGTGGTTAATAGCCGTAGCATATTCGGTATAGCTTAGTTGCTGAAAATCGATCAGCTGCGAATCCCAAACCGAGTGCAGGTTGGTTGGGTTATTAAACCAGGTTACTTTAAAATCATTCCCTCCTTTGTCGTCGGCGTGGGCCACGTGCATGGGCTGGTGCACATCCTCAATAATGTGGATCAGCATGTGTAAATAAAGTAACCTGTTCGGTTTTGAAATATCTTTCTTTTTTAGCTCGCCTATTAAAAAGTTAAGCTTGGTGTAAGCATCAACATTAGTGTCCTGGTTTAAAAAATCAACCAGCTCAGGGTAAGTATAAGCTTTATTAAGGTCGATATAGTGCCATGATGATAAATAGCTGTATGATGGATCGGATTTTATAAAATCGGCCCAGTTGCTGGCTATCGCTATTGACTCATGACCCAATATGGCATGAACAGCTTCGCGCGCTTTTGGCGTTAAATAACTTTCGGCAATCTGCCCGCAAATTCGGTGACCGGTTGTTCCCCATGCCATTGCCTGTACCGGCGCATAAAGGATAACAATACCCAATATCAGTTTTTTTAAAAAAGCGTTTTTCATATTTTAAAGTGGTTTTATATGACAGGTATTTCTTTTTATTAATCTAGCGTCGATGGGTATAACGCCCGTTGTACTTGAAAGCTGTACCAGCGAATCTGTTTTCTTGGTTACCTTAAAAAACTCTTCATAAACCCCAATCCTGAAACAGCCAGGATCTTCCTTTATGGTATAATCGAGATTACAGAACTGGCCCTTTAAAAACAGGGTATCGTTCCGCTGCTCGTAATGGCCACGGGTATATTCAGTCCAGTGGCCACCTTTCATGCAGCTATCAGCGCCATAATTTACTTTGCTGAACGATTTTATCGACACAAAAAACGAGTCGCAGGTAAACCTGAAATGATATAGCGAATAAGTAAGCAATTGTTTTTGCCCCGGTACCGAATCCTGCTGCCACTCGCCCTGCAAATAACTTTGCCCCGGAGTTTGCGTATTCGGGTTCATCCAGCAGGAACTGCATACCATTATAAAGACAAAAGCCGTTAAAAAGGTAAAAGCTGAGAGGCGAAAGCTGAAAGGTATTTGCATGTGGTCGTTAAAAATGCCCTCTCCGGAGAGAGGGACTTAGCTTCTATTGCTCCCCCTTCAGGGGCTGGGGGGCTTTATTTTAAGCTTCCTATCATATCCTCAGGCCTAACCCACTGGTCGAACTGCTCGCTGGTTAATAAACCCAGGTCCATTGCCGCTTCGCGCAGGGATTTGTTTTCCTTTAGCGCTTTTTTGGCAATTTTAGCGGCGTTCTCGTAACCTATATGTGGATTTAAAGCTGTTACCAGCATTAATGAGTTTTCCAGGTGCTTTTTAATCCCGTCGTAATTTGGTTCAATACCTTTTGCGCAATGATCGGTAAATGATACGCAGGCATCGCCAATTAACCTTGCTGATTGTAAAAAGTTAGCAGCCATAACAGGCTTAAACACGTTCAATTCGTAATGGCCGTTCGAGCCTGCGATAGATATTGTAACATCGTTACCCATAACCTGCGCGGCAACCATAGTAACCGCCTCATTTTGGGTTGGGTTAACCTTGCCCGGCATAATTGATGATCCCGGCTCATTATCCGGTATATGGATCTCGCCAATACCTGAACGCGGACCGGAGGCCAGCATCCTGATATCGTTAGCAATTTTCATTAACGAAACAGCGATCTGCTTTAACGCGCCATGTGTTTCAACAATAGCATCGTGCGCAGCCAAAGCCTCAAATTTATTTTCAGCGGTGCGGAATGGCAGATTGGTAAATTTGGCAATATATTCGGCTACCTTAACATCATAACCTTTTGGGGTGTTGATGCCGGTACCAACTGCAGTACCACCTAATGCCAGTTCGCCAAGGTGATCCAGTGTGTTTCTTAATGCTTTTAAGCCATGATCCAGTTGTGATACATAGCCTGAAAATTCCTGGCCCAATGTTAATGGCGTAGCATCCATCAGGTGGGTACGGCCAATTTTAACAACTGATTTAAACGCTTCTGATTTTGCTTTCAGCGTATCGCGCAGTTTTTCAACACCGGGGATAGTTATTTCGGTCACCATTTTATAGGCGGCGATGTGCATGGCGGTTGGGTAGGTATCGTTTGATGATTGCGATTTGTTTACATCATCATTGGCATGGATAAAGGTTGTTCCCTCGCCCAGTTTATTGCCTTGTAAAACATGTGAGCGGTTCGCAATCACCTCGTTCACGTTCATGTTTGATTGTGTGCCCGAGCCTGTTTGCCAAATTACCAGCGGAAACTCAGCAGCTAAGCTGCCTGTTAATATCTCATCACAAACCTGTGCTATCAGGTCGCGTTTTTCGGCAGGCAGTACGCCTAAATCAGTATTGGTATAGGCGGCAGCTTTTTTTAAGTAAGCAAAAGCGGCAATAATTTCCTTTGGCATTGATGCTTCCGGACCAATTTTAAAGTTATTGCGTGATCTTTCGGTTTGTGCTCCCCAGTATTTTTCGGCAGGTACCTGTACCTCGCCCATGGTATCATGTTCTGTTCTAAAACTCATCGGTGTTAAAATTTTGCAGGGCAAAGTTAGGGTTTTATATGGTGGATGTAAACGGTGCAGGGTAATCTTTTTACTACAAAACCATAACCGGCATAATGGTGTTGTACTGATATAATTCGCCTCCCATGCCAAAATACAACATCATATACATCTCACCTGCCGACAACCCCTATTTATGGAACGGCACAACACTTGATAAGCTGGAACATACCGGCCAGGAAATGCTGCTGTTCAGCGGAAAATCATTCCAGGATGGGGAGCTGAAAGAGGGTATAAAAGATTGCAAAACGGCGGCTAAGGCTATGTTTCCTGATGATACTGACCCGAAGATAAAGATGGTGGAGTTAAAGGTTTCCTAATTAACTCAAGTTTTTAGTTATACAATTTTATTTAAAGTAAAAGGGAAGATGAATAGTATGATTTTCAAAAGTTCCCCTCGCCTTTCAATTCATTAGCAGCCATAATAACCTTGGCGCGTTGGTAAAAGCTTTGCAGCTCCATTTGTTGTTCCACCTCTTCCAAGGCCTTCATCAGGTTGTTTTTGGTTTCAGTTAATTGTGTTGAGGCGGCTATCATTACTTGCCAAACAGGCTTCATCTGGGTTATGAGCGCCTGCCCTTTTTCAGTCAACTGCACCAGGCGCTTGCGCTCGTCGGTTTTATCCTTTCCTGATTTTATCAGTTTTTGTTTTTCCAGCTCCTTTAATAGGGTTATGGTGGAAGGATGCGAGTACCCGATCTCGGCAGACAACTCAACCACGCTCAAAATTGGCTTAACATGCAGCGTATAAATTACCGGGAACCACTTAGGTTCGAAATCTACGCCATGAGCTTTATAGATCAGCAGGCCATCCTTGCGCATCTGCTCGGCGAGGCGCTGTAAACGGGTGGCAATGGCCAGTATGCCCAATTCGTTGATAACATTCATAGCGCGGTTTGTTTATCCAAATGTAATTGATAAAACATATTGTCAGTAATCATGAGGGGGAAATAAGGCGGCAGATCGGCAGCGGCTATCGGCGTAAAACTATTGCGCTCATAAAACCGGTGCGCGGCTTTTAGCTGGTGAACCGTACCTAAATATATAGCTGTGATTTCCTTCTCGCTGCAATATTGCAGCAATGTATTGAGCAATTGTTGCGCAGTGCCCAGTTCCTTACCCCGATATTCCTTTTTAACAAACATCTTACGGATACAAGCCGAATTATGCCCACAATTGATCAATGCGATAGTGCCAATCAGCTTGTCGCCCAGAAAAGCGCCCCAGAAATTCCCGCCGCCCTGATGGTAATTGGTCTCCACATCCAGCAGATCAAGTTGCTGGTTAATAGTGATGGTTAGTCCAAATTCTTTTTGCTGGATGGATAAGATCAGGTCTATGATCTTATCGCAATAATCGTTGTAAATGGGTTTGATGGTTAGTGTATTTTCCATACTGAATTATTTATGTCCAAATATATGTAGTTAACTACATATATTTGGACATTTTATTTAATTTTTTTTATCTCATTCAATTCTACTACCTTATAAGTAATATCAAATCTTGTGGCATTCTGCTCAACCGTAAGGTCAAATCCGGCTTTCTTGCGGCGTTCATTTACTGTTGAAGCATCCTTTATTGGCCACACAAACCACTCTGTATGCCCGTTTTTTAGTGTACGGTAGGCGGCCTGTGTTCCATAAACTTGTTCTTTGCCCTCATCCATCAGGTCGCGGTCGAGCATCATGGCATATAAATGGAACGGCAGTTCATTATTATCAGCGGCTTTTTTAATCACATCAATATACTGATGTATTTTGCCGGTGTGCTGTATAACATACCAGGCTGCCTCATTAGCTGGTGAATCAACAAGTGTTTTGCCCGGATAACCGTATTTTTTGATCACTCCTTCAACAAATATCAGGTCGAGCGAATCCAACCTGTTTTGCAGTGCCCAGTAATGCCCGGTGGCTTGTTGCGCGGTAAGCGACAGATTTTTAGCCACTGAATCACTCTTTTTAGGATCCATCAATAACGACAGGGTGTCCCGGTATTTTTGATCGAGTACTATTACACTGTCCAATTGCTTTTTTAAAGCAATGTTAATTTTATGCTGCCCGCATGCAGCCAATGAAATAAAAACCAATATTGCCAAAATAGCTCTTTTCATTTTAACAGTCTTATAATCAACTAAATTTATAAATAGTGCAGAATAATATGGATATGTTTAAAACTTTAGTTTATCACTACTATATAATTTTGGACTTTTGTAGCTTCCTATAAAGTGAAAGTTTTTTTATCTATGACTGTATCCTGTAAAAACATCCTATCCATAACTTTTTCCCTGGTTCTTTTAGCCTCCTGCTCTCAAAGTAAAAATAAGCAAGTTTCTTCCACACCCGATCTGGGCAAGCCTTTTAACCCGGCCCAATATTCAGCATACGACCCTAAAAAGGCCGATAAACAAATTGATGCTTTTATGAAGCACCTGCACCAGGTAGCCGGATTTAACGGTAACGTTTTGGTGGCAAAAAAAGGCAAGATCATTTATGAAAACAGTTTTGGCTGGGCCGATTACCCACGTTTGGACAGTCTGCATATCAATTCAAAATTTCAGCTGGCATCGGTTACAAAAACTATAACATCAACGGCTATATTGCAATTAATGGAGCGCGGCAAACTAAAGCTTAACCAGGATGTGCGCGATTTCTTCCCTAATTTCCCATACGAAGGTGTTACTATCCGCCTGCTGCTTACGCACCGTTCAGGAATGATGAACTATGTATATTTTGTGGATGATGTATACCGCGCCGAGCACCGCGACCAGCGCAAGGGTATCACCAACCAGCAAACTATGGATATGATTGCGCAGTACAAACCCGCGCCATTCAACAAGCCCGATAAACGCTTTTTATATAACAACTCCAACTTTATGGTGCTGGGCTCCATTGTTGAAAAAGTGAGCGGCATGAGCTACGCGCAATATGTAAAGGAAAATATATTCGACCCTGCCGGGATGAAAAACACCGCAGCTTACTCAAAAGCTGTATATGACAAAATACCAACCAATGTGCTCGGCCACGATCGTAACAGCTGGAAATATTCTGTTGCGCCTAACTTTTTAGATGGCCCGCTGGGCGCTTACGGTGTTTATAGTACCGTTGGCGATCTGTTTTTGTTCGACCGCGCGCTCAGGGCCGGTTATTTACTAAAACCTGCAACCCAGGATTCCGCCTATACTGATCGCAACCCGATGATCCGCGGGCATTTTAACTATGGCTACGGCTGGCGCTTATTTGAGGCGCCGGGCCAGAAAGTGGTTTACCACACCGGCTGGTGGCATGGTTTCAGGCATATATTCTTACGTGATATGAAAAATGACGTAACAATTGTATTGCTTGGCAACATGGTAAACGGAAGCTTGCTACATTTGGATGATCTTTTTAAAATGACGGGCATGCCTGTAGTGCGCAAAAGCGCCTATACGGGTAATGGCGCAACAGAAGAAGATCAATAAATTGGGTGAGTGGTTGATTGGGTTGATTGGGTTGATTGAGTGAGTAGTTTTAGCTATTTACTTATCTTATTATTAAAAATAATAAAAACTAAATCAACCAAATCCAACTTAATCAAAAATAAACTATACAGCCATGTTTGATAAAATAATGGAAGCCCAGCAAAAGGCGGGTGAGGTAAAAAAACGTTTGGATGCCATTAGCGTAAGCGGCTCAGCCGAAGGCGGTAAGATCACCGTTGTTGCCAATGCAAACAAGGTGGTACAATCCGTTAATATCAATCCTGATTTCTTTAAGGATGCTGATAAAGAGGAACTGGAAGAATTACTTTTAGTAGCCATAAACAAGGCCCTGGAACAGGCTGATAACGTTAGTCAGAGTGAAATGGCTGCCATGACACAGCAGATGTTTGGCGGTTTGGGTGGCCTTTTCGGTAAATAAACCCCAACCACCCCAATTGTCATCCTGAGCGATAGCGAAGGACCTTTCCGCATTCCATACCAAGCGGTCGGTTTCCAGTCGCTTTAATAATAGATCCTTCGCTATCGCTCAGGATGACAAGGAAAAAAAAGACACTAAAAAACTACACATATGAAATTTACATTTTACGGCCATTCTTCCGGAGATCTGGAAACAGGTGGCAAAACACTATTATTTGATCCTTTCATATCGCCGAACCCATTGGCAAAGAATATTGATGTAAACAGCCTTAAGCCTGATTATATCCTGCTATCACACGGTCATGGCGATCATATTGCCGATGCTGTTCCTATCCAGAAAAACAGCGGCGCTAAAGTTATCTGTATTGCAGATATAGCAGGATGGCTTGCTAAACAAGGTGTTGAAAATGTACACGGTATGAATTTTGGCGGCGGCTTTGATTTTGATTTCGGTCGTGTTAAAATGGTCGCAGCATTACATTCCAGTTCAATGCCTGATGGCAGCTATGGAGGTAACCCTGCAGGCTTTGTGATCTACTCCGAAGGTAAAAAGATCTATTTCGCTGGCGATACTGCACTTACCTATGATATGAAATTATTGGCTGATGAAAACCTGGATTGGGCTATTTTACCAATCGGCGATAATTACACCATGGGTGCCGATGATGCTATTAAATGCTGCTCTTTCATCAACTGTAAAAATGTGATCGGTGTACATTATGATACCTTCCCTCAAATAAAGATCAACAAAGAGGAAGTGATGGAGAAATTCATTAAAGCGGGCCTCAACTTAAAACTGCCTGCAATAGGCGAAACTATTACCCTGTAAATAAAAAAGCCCTCCGTGCTCCGGAGGGCTTTTTTGTGATACTACATTTTCTTCGTTGTATCCTTCTTCATCTTTGTAGTATCCTTCATTTTTACTTTAGTCTTATCCTTCTTCTTTTTCACTTTGGTAGTATCCACTTGCATAGCTTTAACCGGTGCTGGCACTGCCGCCGCATAAACACTTCCAAATGATATTGCTGCTAAGGCAATCATACAACATAACTTTCTCATAGTTTTCAATTTTATAGTGTGTGTATACTATAAAAAGAAATTTAACTCCAGATTGTTTTAAATTATCTTATAATTAATTAAATTATAGTTCCGTGTGGTATAATTGCGCGTTTCTTTATAACCACTATACCATCCTGTACGGTATGTGTGCCATAATCACCGTCTTCCAGCTTTTCGCCACAGTTTATCTGTACATCGTTACCGATGTAAGTATTTTTATCAATAATGGCATTTTTAATGGTACACCTGTCGCCAATACCCATTATAGGCGTATTTGCCACCTTTGATTCTTCTATTTGCTCCAGGGTTTGGTAATTATCGCTACCCATTACATAGCAGTTCTCAATAGTGGTATCAAAACCAATGCGGGTTCGTATGCCAATTATGGAGCGGGTAATATGGCTGGCATTTATAATACAGCCATCAGCTATAATACCCTTATCAACGTGGGTACCACTCATTTTTGATGGCGGCAGCATACGTGCACGGGTAAATATATAGTTCTTATCAAACAGGTTAAACTGCGGAATATCATCTGTTAAGCCTAAGTTGGCATCAAAAAACGATGGTATAGTACCAATATCTGTCCAGTAACCCTCGTACTGATAGCTTAATACTTTATGACTGTCAATAGATTGCGGGATGATCTCCTTACCAAAATCCGTACGCTCATTACCTTGCAGCAACGTGTATAAAACAGAGCGGTTAAAGATGTATATACCCATTGATGCCAGGTAATACCTGCCCTGGCTGGCCATCTCGTCACTTACTTCTGATGCCCAGTTTTCAAAATTCGTTTTAGGCTTTTCAACAAAAGCGGTAACCAGGTTATCTGCATCGGTTTTTAATATACCGAAGCCGGGTACATCATTGGCATGTACAGGTATAGTGGCAATTGATATTTCTGCATCAGCTTTAATGTGATTTTCTATCATCTGCTCAAAATCCATCTGGTATAGCTGGTCGCCCGATAGGATCAGCACATAATCAAATTCATGCACGGCTAAATGGTGCAAGCTCTGGCGCACTGCATCGGCCGTACCCTGGTACCATGAGCCGCTGGTTGGCGTTTGCTCCGCCGCCAGTATATCAACAAAAGCTTCGCTGAAACTGCTGAAATGGTATGTATTTTTAATGTGCTTATTTAACGAAGCTGAGTTAAATTGCGTTAACACATAAATACGCGTTATACCCGAATGCAGGCAGTTTGAGATAGGGATATCAACTAAACGGTATTTACCGGCAATTGGCACTGCCGGTTTTGAACGTGTTGCGGTAAGCGGGGATAGGCGGCTTCCCTGGCCACCGCCAAGTACAATGCAAATTACTTTTGAGGTCATATTACTGGTTTTAAACTTTCATAAAGGGTAATGTATTCTTTGGCCGATCTGTCCCATGAAAAATCAAGGTCCATCATACGTTTGCGCAACAACTGCATGTGCTTTTTATTCTGATATAAAGCTACCGCGCGACTAACCGAATAGCAAATATCACTAACTGTTATATCATTAAAACGGATGCCGTAACCGCCTTCGTCGCCAAAATCAATTACGGTATCTTTTAATCCGCCGGTACTCCTTACTATTGGCACGGTGCCATAGCGTAGTGCGTATAGCTGGTTCAGGCCACAGGGTTCCACACGCGATGGCATCAACAAAAAGTCGGCACCTGCATATATTAAATGTGCCAGCGCTTCATCATAGCCAATAAAGACCCCAACTTTGCCAGGGAACAGTTCCCAGAGCGCCAAAAAGTCCTTTTCCAGATCCGGGTCACCTGCTCCTAACAGCACAAAATTAACACCATCAGGATACTCGGCCAGGCTTCTTTTAACCGAGTCGTAGATCAGATCGGCGCCCTTTTCAAGTACCAGCCTGCCTATAAATGATATGATAGGCTTATCAGGCGATAAACCGAACTTTTCGCAGATCACTTCTTTATTTTTTTCCTTACCCTGCGCCAGCTTTGCCGAAGTAAAATTTATCGGGATCATGGGGTCCGTCTTAGGGTTCCATACTTCTGTATCTATCCCGTTTATAATTCCCGATCCCTTGGCTTTTTCGGTATAGAACAAGTATTCCAACCCGTTTGAGTTGATGGTTAGCTCATGCAAATAGCTTGGGGATACGGTAGTGTATTTCCAGCAGCATTTTACCGCAGCGGCAAGCGGATTAATAGCACCGGCCCAATCCAGCAAACCAATTTGCGTCCTATCAATCTCGGGCAGGTATGAAAGTTTATCCCAACCTAATACGCCATGATATTGACCGTTATGTATGGTAAATACCGTTGGTATATGTGCAAGGCGGGTGTATAATTTAGAGTGATATAATAAAAACGGAACAAGCCCATTATGATGATCGTGACAATGTATAATATCCGGCGATTGCTGTGAATAACTTATCCAATCCAAAAACGCCAGCTGAAAGGCCATAAACTGATCCCTTTCATCCGGGTACATGTAAACTTCTTCGCGGTCGAGCAAGCCGGGGATCCTGATCAGGTAAAGATCGAAGCCCAGCTTATTGGTGCTTTCCTTTAATACCTCAAAATAAAGGCGGCGCGTATCCAATAAGGTTACAGCGCTAAATACCACATCAAATTTGTTTTCGCGGGTAAATTTACGGTCGTAAAAAGGCATTACAACAGCAGCGTCAATACCTAACAATTTCTGATATTTTGGCAACGCGCCAACCACATCAGCAAGGCCTCCAACTTTGGCCACGGGGTAACATTCGGCACTTAGGTGATAAACTCTCATTCAGGATTATATTGGCTCAATTTAAGCAAAGATTACTAAAAGAGAAACCTGTAATGATTAATATAGTTTTTGAAATTTAGCGGAACGATTGTAAAAATGTTAATAAGATTTTCGGTTTCTTTTTGAAAGATTTACACCAAAAAGCTATCGTAACTTTTGATGTCCACTTTTAATTTATATCGACTTTTTAAAAGATTAGATGGGTTATTCTTAAAAAGCAGCTTAAAAACTCCTAATTAATTGCACTTCTAATAATCCCGCTGCTTTTTTATGCAAGGCGCTACTAAAAATTAATGAGGTGTAATGGCAATTTGTGGCTAAAGCCGGATTTTGGTATTTATCTATCCGCCCCATAAATGGGACGGCAATGAATATGGTATCGATTTAATATTTCTTCCCGAATTCATTGCCGTTGGCTTAAGCCAATGGATAAAGAGTCACACAGGTCTGGCTTTAGCCAAACTATCAAACAAATCAATGCGCTTCCAGCCAATTCAATCCAGTGCCGATCTCCACCATAATAGGCACCTCGGTTTTAATGGCGTTTTTCATGTTGTGCATAATGATGGGTTTTACAATTTCCACTTCATCATGCGGCACATCAAAAACCAACTCATCATGCACCTGCATGGTCATGCGGGCATCCAGTTTCTGGGCTAAAAATTCACGGTGAATGTTGATCATCGCTATCTTGATCATATCAGCCGCTGAGCCTTGTATCGGCGCGTTAATGGCATTTCGCTCAGCAAAGCCACGCACGGTAGCATTGGCCGAGTTAATATCACGCAGGTACCTGCGCCTGCCCATCAGCGTGCATACATAACCATTTTCGCGGGCAAAGTTCATGGTATCGGTCATGTATCTTTTAATGCCGGGGTATTGGGCAAAATAGTTTTCAATGATCTCGGCAGCTTCCTTACGTGGGATGCCTAAATTCTGTGACAATCCAAATGCCGACTGCCCATAGATAATACCAAAGTTTACCGCTTTAGCATTGCGGCGCTGTGTACTGGTCACTTCGTCCAAAGCAATACCATACACGTTGGCAGCGGTTGCGGTGTGGATATCAAGATTTTTTACAAAAGCCTCCATCATGTTTTCATCGCGGCTGATCTCAGCAATAATACGCAGCTCTATCTGCGAATAATCCGCAGAAACAATGGTATGCCCGGCATCACGCGGGATGAATGCTTTACGTACCTCACGGCCACGTTCAGTGCGAATAGGGATATTTTGCAGATTAGGGTTAGTTGAGCTTAAACGCCCGGTTGCAGCCACCGCCTGGTTGTAGGAGGTATGCACACGCCCGGTTTTAGGATTAACCATTTGCGGTAAGGCATCAACATAGGTCGATTTTAATTTTTGCAGCTGACGGTAATCCAATATATCACGCACGATATCGCTTTTGGCTGCAAGGTTTAATAAAACATCTTCACCTGTTTGGTATTGGCCTGTTTTGGTTTTCTTAGCTTTAGGGTCGAGCATTAGTTTTTCAAAAAGCACCTCGCCCAATTGCTTTGGCGATGCAATGTTGAAACGAACACCTGCCTTTTCATAAACCGTTTTTTCCAGCTTGCCTATATCCGTTTCCAGGTCTTTTGAAAAATCCTGGAGCGTGAAATGGTCTATCTTAACACCCTCAAATTCAATATCAGCCAATACATATATCAAAGGGTTCTCAATTTCGTGGACCAGCTTTTCTGCTTCCACCTCCTTCAGTTTCGGTTCAAAAACAGTTTTCAGTTGCAGGGTAATATCGGCATCCTCAGCGGCGTATTCCTTGATTTTTTCTATTTCCACATCGCGCATATTACCCTGGTTTTTGCCCTTTGCACCAATAAGCGTGGTGATGGAAACAGGAGAGTAGCCCAAGTAATTTTCCGACAGGATATCCATGCCATGGCGGGTATCCGGATCGATCACATAATGCGCCATCATGGTATCAAAAAGGTCGCCTTTTACCTGTACATCGTACCACTTCAATATCAGTATATCAAATTTTATATTCTGTCCGGTTTTGCCAATGGCGGCATCTTCAAAAACCCCCTTAAATTCTTTTACTATAACTTTTGTTTGCTCCTGGTCGACAGGGACCGGCACGTACCAGGCTTCGCCCGCTTTTACTGCGAATGATAAGCCCACAAGTTCACAATTATTAGCATCAGTACCGGTAGTTTCGGTATCAAAACAAATACTTTTTTGCTGTTTAAGTATGGCGATCAGCTCGCTACGTTTTTCAACGGTATCCGCTAAATGATAGGTATGCGGTACGTTATCAATATTTTTGGATGGCGAAAACAATGATGGTACGGGCTCGGCAATATCTTCCACATCAACCGTCATAGTGGTGCGGCCGCTGGCAACCGGGTTACCAAACAGATCGGTTTGGATGGATACCGATTTCATTTCGGTAATGCTGAAATCATCGCCAAATACACGTTTACCCAAAGTACGGAACTCCAGCTCAGCAAACAACGGCTCCAGCAGATCCTTACTTGGCGCGCACATTTCCAGTCCTGCCTCATCCAGCTCAACCGGTACATTCAGATTGATGGTTGCCAGCCGTTTCGACATTAAGCCCTGCTCAGCAAAGTTCTCTACGTTTTCGCGCAGCTTACCTTTTAACTCATGACTATGATTAATGATCTCCTCAACCGAGCCATATTGTTTGATCAGCAGCTTAGCGGTTTTTTCACCAACACCGGGGATCCCTGGGATACCATCCACAGCATCACCCCATAAACCCAGGATATCTATAACCTGCTCAACGCGCTCAATTTCCCATTTGGCCAGCACTTCCTTTACACCCAGTATTTCCATCTCGTTACCCATACGCGCGGGTTTGTAAATATGGATATTGGGCGATACCAGTTGTGCAAAATCCTTATCGGGGGTCATGCAATAAACCTGGTAGCCCTCTTTCTCTGCTTTTTTGGCAAGGGTGCCGATGATATCATCAGCCTCATAACCATCGGAGGTGATAAGCGGTATATTAAAGCCCAGCACTACTTTAAAAATGTAGGGAAGGGCTTTTGACAGGTCCTCGGGCATAGATTCCCGGTGAGCCTTATATTTTTCGTATTCGGTATGGCGCTCAGTAGGGGCTTCGGTATCAAATACCACGGCCATATGTGTTGGCTTTTCTTTTTTCAGTACCTCAAGCAGGGTATTGGTGAAACCCATAACCGCCGATGTATTTAACCCGGCCGAAGTAAAGCGCGGAGTTTTACTCAATGCAAAATGCGCCCGGTAAATAAGGGCCATGCCATCCAAAAGAAATAGTTTTTTCATGATATATAATTACACCGATTTTAAAAATGATTTCACCGATTTATAGGGTGCTTACATTCAAAAGCTGTGTTTCAAAAATACGATTTATGTTGATTAACAGTAATTATCAATTCACCGATTTGTCATTCTGAGCGATAGCGAAGAACCTTCCCGCATTCCATACCAAGAAGTCTGTTTTCCTGGCGCTTTTATAATAGATCCTTCGCTATCGCTCAGGATGACAATGGGCTATTTAAATGAGCATCCCGGTATATGGTCATTCACCATACCTGTAGCCTGCATATGCGCGTAGCAAATGGTAGTACCGAAAAATTTGAAACCCCGTTTTTTCATGTCCTTGCTGATGGCATCAGAAATAGGTGTGCTTGCCGGAAGCGAACCTGATGTATTATTAATCGGCTTGCCATCGGGCATAAAACTGTACAGGTATTTATCAAATGAACCGAATTCTTTCTGAATATCTATAAATAGCTTGGCGTTGCTGATGGATGATGCGACTTTTAACCGGTTGCGGATAATGCCCTCATCATTTAGCAAACGCGCTACATCTTCATCATTAAAAGCGGCTACTTTTTGCACATCAAAATCAGCATATGCCTTACGGTAGTTTTCGCGGCGGCGCAAAATGGTTATCCAGCTTAACCCTGCCTGTGCTGATTCCAGCGTTAAAAACTCGAATAGTATTTTGTCATCATGGGTTGTTTTACCCCATTCTTCGTCGTGGTACTTGATGTATAATTCATCATTTCCGGGCCAGTGGCAGCGAACCAAGTCGGGAGTCTTTAGTCTAGAGTCTTTAGTCATCTTATTTAAATTTATCAGGATTATTAATCATATAATTGAGTAGACGGGATACTTCTTCGCTTTGCTGATTTAACTCCATATATTTTTCATTTGTAATATAAGCACATGCTAAAGAAGCATCAAGCCATGCCTGGGTTTCTCCATTTTCCATATCTGCATCAGTGAGTTTACTTATAAAATGGTTAGGGTATTTTCTTTTTTTATAAGATTCTGCGACAGATGCAAATACAGATCTCGATGATCTTCTTATCTGATCAACCAAACTATACGTTTCTTCTTTCGGAAAAGCTTTAGTAAGAAAAAATATTTCCATCGACAATGAAAATGCTTTCTTATAAACTATCAGATCTCTAAATGAACTCATTTTTGACTTGAGACTAAGGGCTTAAGACTTTGGACTAAAATTCAATTCATCCCAATACTCCACAGCCCTTCTATAATGCGGTATCACAATTGACCCGCCTACCAGGTTGGCTATCATAAATATCTCGTTCATTTCATCGTGGTTTACGCCTGCATCGTGGCATTTGCCCAGGTGATATTTTATGCAATCATCACAGCGCAAAACCATTGAAGCTACCAGGCCCAGCATTTCTTTGGTTTTTACATCAAGGGCGCCATCAGCATAGCTGGTGGTATCCAAAGCAAAAAAACGTTTGATATTGGTGTTTGATGATTCCATTATCCTATCGTTCATCCGGGTACGATAGGCTTCAAAATCGTCTACTAATTTTCCCATAGGTGGTATAATTATTGAGTTAGTGAATTACTGAAATATTGATTTATTTGATTTTTTAAAATTAGAAATCTTTACTTTTATAATTCTAAATTGCTAAAAATTTTATCAAAAATTACAAAGCTATGGAAAGTTTATCGCCCAACATTTTTGTGAAGGATATTAATGAAACCATTGCGTTTTATAAACAATTAGGTTTCCAACTGGTAATGAGCGTGCCCGAGGATGGTAGTCCGCTGGTTTGGGCAATGGTGATGAGCGGCAATGTAAACTTCATGTTCCAGACTTTTGCCAGTTTGGGCGATGAACTACCCACGGTAAACCGGAAAGACGGCGGCTCACTTTTGTTTTATATCAAACTAAAAAACATCCTTTCATTTTTTGATGCGATAAAAGACAAGGTAACGGTAGTAAAAGAGCTTGAAAAAACATTTTACGGTGCAACCGAGTTCTCCATCCTTGATAATAACAACTACCTGTTAACCTTTGCGGAGGATATTTAATGATAACTTTTAAACGGGTAGACCATATCCACATTACCGTTGCTCCTGAACGGCTGGAGGAAGCAAGGGCATTTTATACCACTATTATAGGGTTAGAATTGATTGACCGGCCAAATCACCTGTTTTCAACAAAGGGTTATTGGTTTAATATTGGGAATGTGCAATTACATATTGGCGTTGAGCCGCAACTGCCCATATCAACCCGCCATACCGCTTTTGAGGTGACCGATGTTGATGCCGCGCTCGATTATTTAAAAGATAAAGTTGAGATATTACCCGAACCGGAGATTCCTGGGCGCATGCGCTTTGCTTTTTTGGATCCTTTTGGTAACAGGATTGAGTTATTGCAATTATTGAGCTAACGCTGCCTCCAATTGTTTGATCAGTACATCACGGTTCATTGGATAACCTGACTTTGATAGTTCGTAAGTCCCATCTTTTTTTATGATGATATAGGTTGGGAAACCACCACTCTTTACTTTAGTCATAATATCATTTGAAAGGGCATCATTTGCTAAAATATGAGTGCCTTTCATATCAAAATAAGCAATCAGCTTTTTCCATTCCACCTCATGTTCCAGATCGCGATTAGCCACGTAAAAATAATCAAGCCCTTTACCTTTAAAATATGCTTTAATGGCTGGCCCATTATCATGGATTTCATTACGGCAAGGCCCGCACCATGTTCCCCACATGTCCAGCAATACAGTTTTGCCTTTTGCTAATGCAAGCAGCTCTTCCATTGTATTCAGTCTTGTGCCATTATTAGCTACAAAAACCATATCTGCACTAAGAACCCGCTTCTCAATTTGCCTGATGGTATCAATTGCCGGCCCAAACCAATTGATGTATTTACTTTGCGGATATTTTTGTTTAAAGCCATCAAATATGGCAACAATGTTTTTAGGATTATGCTCACCCAAGGCCTTATCAAACAATAAAGCATATAAGTATTCTGCTGATCTGTTGGTGAAATAATGGTTGATGACCTTTTCCTGCAACAAATTTTGCTCATCATCATCAAATAGTTTTTTGCCTGTTGTTACATCTGTATTATACCATTGTTTGTAAAAGGTCTCTGGGTTTTCATAACACTCTCTCCAAAGCCTTTCTTTTTCACGCCCCAAAAATGTTCTTAACAGCATAGCATAACTAATGGAGGTTAAGGCATCATCGTTATTTAGTTTTATGGTGTTGAATAAGCTATCCTGTATGGCTTTCCATTTACTTTCATTACGGGCATATGCTGGCTGTATGTCGTATTTATTATTTTCTTTAAAGTCAAAATACCGGTAAACGGCATCATATTTTATATTGATCTTTTCGTTCTTTATAAAATCATCACTTGGTTTATATAGCGCTACATATTTATCCAGGGACGTTTTAAAATTAGCCTCATAACTATTGACAAAAGCTATGATCCTATTGGGCAAAGTATCACCATATAAAGATTGTACATTTCCCTCGTCGAGTGCCGATAGCAATGGCTGGTTATTTTTGCTGCCTTTGCCGGTAACTGTTATGCCATTATCTTTGCCTTTAAAGTCGGCTTTAAAACTGATATTATCGCCAGGCGATAAATACATTATATAATTAATTCTTTTTGCATTATTAGCATCGCTATTGTTGCACATAATATAAGCAAACTGCGGCCCGGTAAGTTTAAAAACATATAATACCGGCTTACTGCCACTTAGTGGTACATCAAAGGTCCCTTTTTTAAGATAATCATAATTGAGTGCTACATCAGGCAACCATATATGATAGCTTGTAGCAGTTGAATTGGTTAACGTAACCTGTAAAGTCGCATTTTGGGCGGATGCTGTTTTGAAGATTAATAGAAGTACGGTAAAAACAAGTGCAAACTTTTTCATGATTTAGGATTGATAAAGCTTAAATATAACATTATAAAGCCAACTCAATAGCCGGGTCCCAAAATACAGTTTTAAAGTCCTGCACCAGGTCGTTCTCAACCTTAACACCTTCGCTTTCTAATAATTGAGCCATCAGGTCGCCACCAAAATGAAACTTTGCGGTAAGTAAACCTTGCCTGTTCACTACCCTGTGTGCAGGCACCGGCGGTTTGGCGCTGCCTGCCGCCTGCATAGCATAACCCACCATGCGCGATGACCCTTTTGTGCCGAGGTAACTGGCAATAGCACCGTAAGAAGTAACCCTGCCTTTTGGTATCAGCCGGGCTACCTGGTAAACCTTATCAAAAAAGTTAATATCTTCCATATTATCTTAGCAAAGTGGGAGACGCAAAGTATTCCGTCTCTACAATGGATTTGTAAATGAGAACTTAAGGTAATTAATATTCTTATTATCCTTTAAATATTTTTTCTCGTAATATGTTTTTATCGATAGCACTTCATCGGCAAATTCGGAGTGATACAGGTCTTCTGTTTTTATGTGCAGCTCCAATTTCAGCTCGTCAATTTTTTCGGCAGTGTAGGCGTGCAGGGGATCATTATCTGTTTTCAGGTTGATGTAGCCGCCCGGCCTTACTATATGCTTATATTTATCTAAAAAGCGGGGAGAGGTAAGCCGTTTCTTTTCACGGCTCAACTGCGGTTGTGGGTCGGGGAACGTGATCCAGATCTCGTCAACCTCTTCAGGGGCAAAGTAATCCAGTATATTTTCTATCTGTATGCGTAAAAAGGCTACGTTATTAACACCTTCCTCCAACGCTGTTTTAGCGCCGCGCCAAATGCGGTTACCTTTATAATCAATTCCAATAAAATTTTTATTGGGAAACAGGCGGGCCAGGTTTACAGTGTATTCGCCTTTACCACAGGCCAGTTCCAGTACTACAGGGTTGTTGTTTTTAAATTGAGTAATGCCCCATTGGCCTTTTAGTTCCTTGCCTGCATCCAGCTGCAAAACATTACTAAACGTATCTATTTCGGCAAATCGCCGTAATTTATCTTTTCCCACTTGCAAAAATTAAGGCACAAAAATAGTTTTATGCCATTTATAAAAGCGAAAATTTATAGAAGAAATAATAATGAAATTAACAGAGGACTATAAACTGTAAGGATAGTGTTCCTTGGCATAGGTACGTTTTTTGGTAAAAAGTGCTTTTACCTTATCAAAAATGCCTACTACCGACTCTTCATTAACATACCCTGATGCCTTTTGAGAAACCAGGCCAACCAGCGCCTTTATTAAGAAACCAGAGTGTTTGAATATCGTTTTGTTTAGCGTGATAGGGATTAAAAAGCGCGATAATATGCTTACAAAATCCTGGTTAAAAATACTGGATTTATTTTCGCCAGTATTGGGTGATTTTGGAAATAATGAAAACAGGGTTGAAAATATAGCCGCCGGACTATTAAAACGCTCTGCAATAGCCTCGCCCTGCACTTTTTCCACTCCCTTAAGCCTGATTATCTCCTGCCTTAAATCCCAGCTGTTTTTAATAGGTTCGTCCATTATAATTATTTAAATATCTTTTGAATAATAGCGTTAATAACCGGCCGTTCAAGGCTTTTTCTGTTATACTTAACAACAAGGGCGATAATCAAATACATTAGTGCAACGCATCCGAAGCCTTCCCAGTCTGAATTAAATAAATAGGCCAAAAAAAAGGCCAAAGTTATACTGGCAAATATGAAAGCCAATAGCATACAAAATATTACCACAACATCAGCTATAATACTGGCTGCTACAGATGTACCTCCCTCAATTGCCCTGTATTTAGCCAGTTTAACATAGGTTTCGGCATATTCCTTCAGCTGATCAATAATAGGTGGCTGAGCTTCTTTTTTGTCTTCCATATAATTTATTTATTATCCCGGGTTAAAATAATATTTAACCCGGGATATGTAAAATTTATGCGTGTTCAAGGTCGTCCTGATACTCTAACTCGGCACCCTTTAACTTTGTTTTTATATTTTCAACAACCTTATCTTTTAACCCAACAAGATTATCAATTTCAGCAGCTGCGGTATCTTTTATGGAATCACCAAGATTTTTTAATGATTCGGTAAGCTTGTCACGGGTTTCACTGCCTTTTTCGGGTGCAAATAACAGCCCCAATGCTGCCCCTGCTGCCAGCCCGGCAAGCAGTGCAATTACTACTTTTGAGTTATCGTTCATAATTATTATAATTTTTATGTTGACTAATTGTTTGTATAACGACTAAATATGTTGCCAAGTATTATTTATAAGACAATTTGTCTTACGCTTGCTACTATATTTTTGTTTCCTTCAATTTACTTTATTTATCGTGTACAAACAAACATTTATTCTTTTTTACAGCTATGTGTCAGTAGTTGTTCTCATACGTTCCAGTCTGTCAGCTGCTAATCTGTTAGTTTCATAAATTTCGAGCAGCAACAAAAAGTACGATAACAATACAGGCCCAAAAACCAGGCCTAAAATTCCAAAAAGGGGTAAACCTATAAAAACACCTATAACAGATATAATGGGGTGGGTATTGCCAACACGCTTGTTAATAATTACCCTCAGCACATTATCAACATTGCCAATAAACAGCAAGCCGTAGGCTAATAACAATATCCCCTTAAATGTATGTCCCTCTGCCATTATAATAATCCCGGCAGGTATACAAAGGGTAGGCGCGCCCACAACAGGTAAAAATGACATGAACGAACCGATAACGCCCCAAAATATTGGGTCGGGTATTTCAAAGGCGTAAAAGCCCAGTGCAAGTAATGACCCTTGTGTAATTGCTATTAAACCTTGCCCCAGCACATTTGAATAGGTTGAATTACGCATAGCAGTAGCAAACTTTAAGGTATGCTGCTCGCGAAATGGCGCGTATTTTAGTAGCCCGGCTTCAAACTCTATTCTTTGAGTAAGCATAAAATACAGCAGAAAGTACAATACCAGCAATGTTAATATAATACCGGCCGCGCTGCCCAATATGGACGGGAACAGATCCGCAGCATAGGTGCCGAGTTTTTGTAAAGATGTTTCGGCAAAATGCGGCTGACTTAAATTTCTTGCTGCAAAATCATCAACCTGGGCAGTCCATTCATGTATAGGGAAAGTGCTCTTATTAATACTGGCTATTTTGCCGATCACCATGAAGCTTAGTGAAAGGAAAGGAATAACGATAACTATTATTGAACTGACGATGATGAGCAATGCAACCATTGTTTTATTCCACTTCTTTTTTTCGGCAAAGTATATATAACCGGGCCTGAAAATGGTGAACAGTACAATAGCGCCAAGTATTGCACTAAAAAGGCTACTCAATGCATAAAGTAGAAAACAGCCCAGCGCTATTATGGTTGCTAATATTATATTATTACGTTGCTTATAATTGAAGATTGACATTTAGGATTTATAGCTATATCGATAAACAAAAAAAAAGTAAAAAGTTTTTAGCAAAACTCAATAAACCCCTTTACTTTTTGCCGTCAAGATCATCTTTTAGCAGCGAGGTCATTTTTTCACAGCTTGTAGCTATCGTATCCATATAAAATTTGCAATCGGCGTTTGCAATATCCTGGATTTCAAAGCGTAATTGTTCAATAGCCAGCTGAATGTTTGATAGCTGATTTCTTATATCGTGCTTTAACGCTTTTATGTTATCGGGCCGGGAATCCGTAACTTTCGGTATCTGTTTCATTTATTTAAGATTGATGGCCTTCATTTTATTGTATAAGGTTTTCCGGTCAATCTTTAATATCTCGGCGGCTTTGGTTTTGTTAAAATTAACTTCCTTTAGTACTCTTAAAATAGTTTCAAACTCAGCCTCAAGCGCTGCATTTTTAAGGTCGTGCCTGTTTTCTTTTATTTCAGGCACTTCGGAAGTATGGGTATTAATATGGTTGTTATAGTCAAAAGACATCATCCTGTTTGATATTTCAAGCGGGAGTGCTTTCATGGTTATTTCATTTCCCTCGGCAAGTAAAGTTGCTCTTCTGATAACATTCTTCAGCTCGCGAATGTTTCCCGGCCAGCGGTAATTCATAAAGCAATCTATAACCTCGGGTGCGAAGGTCGTTACATTGCGGCTTAGCTCCTGGTTGGCTATTATTAAAAAATGATTAGCAAGTAATATAATATCATTCCCACGATCGCGCAGGGGCGGCATGTATATGCTAAACTCATTAAAGCGATGGTAAAGATCTTCCCTGAACCTGCCTTTTTGTATGCTTTCCTGCAGGTTTTCGTTGGTTGCAACAATTATGCGTACATCCAGATCAATCTCTTTGGTGCTGCCTATCCTTTTTACTTTTCTTTCCTGTACGGTACGCAACAAGGCGGCCTGTATATCATAGGATAGATTGCCCACCTCATCCAGAAACAAGGTGCCGCCGTTTGCCATTTCAAAGTGGCCAATTTTGGTATATAAGGCTCCTGTAAATGATCCTTTTTCGTGGCCAAAAAACTCACTCGCGGCAAGCTCCTTGGTAAGCGAGCCACAGTCCATAGCTATAAAAGGGTGGTTATGCCGCGGACTGTTCTGGTGGATGCTTTTTGCAACGGCTTCCTTTCCGGTACCGCTATCGCCAATTATAATTACGCTGTAATTAGTGGGTGCTACCAGGTCAATCTGGCGTATTATTTCTTTTGATGCCCTGCTGGTACCAAATACAAACTCGCCTGTTGAAGTATTTTTTTTATGTTCTTTTGATTTAGATGCGATAATGGGTTCATTATCCTGCTCATCATCAAGCAAGGCATATTGGGTTTCAATAGCCTTGTTTATTGTATTTAATATTTCATCGGGATATAACGGCTTGGTGATATAATCATAGGCGCCCATTTTTATGAGCTCCACAGCCATTTTAATATCAGAATAACCTGTAATAATTATTACCCCTGTTTTTGGGTATTGATTCTTAATGTTTTTAAGCATTTCACGGCCATCCGTATCTTCCAGCCTAAAATCGCATAGCACCAGGGTGAAATCCTCATTTTTGAGGTATTCCATAGCAGTAGTGCCATTTGATGCTGTTTTTACTTCAAACCCATTACGCGTTAAAAACTTTGACAGCAACAGCGCAATGTTTACTTCATCATCAATGATGAGGATCTTCTTCATACCAGCAAACTGTTAACAGGGTAAATGTATTAAACTGTTAAGATACACAAATTTGCTAAATACAATAGATTTTTTACGAAAATCAATAAACTATATTATAGATTAAGCGAGTAGGCTACGCGTACGGCAAACATATTGTTGTATGCACCATCGCCATAAAAACTCTGGGTGCGCTCATATCTTACGCCGCCATCAATATAATTATGATGATGTAACTTAAATACTATACCCATTTGCGGTGCATAAGTAAATGCGTTAGTGTTTAGCGCATAAATAGCCGATTTGTTTATTAAAAGACTTTCACCTGCTTCAGCCTGTATATAAAATCC
The DNA here is from genome assembly GCF_900105165.1 of Mucilaginibacter mallensis. Taxonomy (NCBI): domain Bacteria; kingdom Pseudomonadati; phylum Bacteroidota; class Sphingobacteriia; order Sphingobacteriales; family Sphingobacteriaceae; genus Mucilaginibacter; species Mucilaginibacter mallensis. The sequence goes on along the minus strand of NZ_LT629740.1, from coordinate 5,516,734 downwards.
CCTGATCAAAAAGTATTTAAGACCAATTTTTACAGGTAACAGGTTCATATTGGCCACTTTCACATTTAATATTGCTTCGGGGTTTGAGCCGATATTATTGTTATTAGGGAAAAAAGAAAGATAACCAAGATTACCAGTAAAATACAGCTTTTCCGTTAATGGCACATCAACCTGTAAAGAGGCACCTACACCGAAATTATACGAGTTGCTTAAATTACCATTAGGGAAACCGCCATCAATACCAAGGCTTATGCGGGTAGTATCAGGAATGGCAACGTTTTGGGCTTTTGCACCTAATGTAAAACCTATAAATGCTATTAATAAGTAAATGCTTTTTTTCAAAGTGATCTTCATTTTATGTGTGAATTGACTGTGTTAGAACGTACAATAAATTAACAACGTATATGGGTGTAAAAATTTATTCGTACAGTTTTTGTGCAAAGCTAATATCCGTTTTGATTTTTAATTGCTTTGAAGCCATAAATATTGTAAAATATTTGAGGCATAAAGTGTTAATTAACGTTAATTGTTAAAAATATGGCTTGTAGAACCCTGTAAAACAAAAAAGGACACTGGTAAACCAGTGTCCTTTTTCAAAAATTAAATCAAGTTATGTATTAAAAACCATAGGCTACACGCAGGCCAAAGAAATTAACTTTGCTGTTATCAACATCACTATTGAATTTAGTGCTTGCTTCATAACGTACGCCTGCATCAATGTAATTTTTACCACCTAACTGGAACTGGTAACCAACCTGAGGTGCATAAACAAAAGCTGCTGTTTTATTGAAACCAACATCTGATTTGTTTAAAGCGAATGCTGCACCTGCTTCACCTTGTATGTAGAAATTACTTACAGGGAAGAATTTTAAACCAGCTTTAACCGGTAATAACTGAATGTTAGTTGGTGAAAAAGTTGCACCATCAACGATAACATTGTTTTTACCCTGGATGCTGTTATAACCAGCGTTAACTGTTACAAATAATTGATTTGCAACCGGGATATCGGCTTGTACCGAACCACCAATGTTAAAGTTATAGCTGTCTGATAATTTACCGGTAGGAATACCTGCATCAACACCGATGCTAAAGCGAACACCGTTTGCTGTTGTAGTTGAGGTAGAAGTAGGGGTAGTAGTTTGAGCTTTTGCGCTGAATGTAAATGCTGCGAAAGCTAATGCAATTGCTGAAATTTTTAATGAATTTTTCATGACTATATGTATTATTTAGTATATGTGTTTTGTTAAACACAGAACAAAGTAACGCATGAAATCATATACAATTTTTCATCCGAATGTCACGATTATTCAATCGATTGATTAACAGCAAGATAAAATCTGACTAAACGAGTACTTTAGTCAGTTAACTGGTTTAGCAAGGTCTAATTACCCTTAAATTCGGGCTTTCTTTTTTGCAGGAATGCTGAAACGCCCTCCTGAAGATCATTTGTACCGAAGCATTTCCCAAATTCATCTATCTCAGTATCAAAGCCATTTACTGCCGGATCAGTGGCTGCATTTATTGCTTTTATGGCCGATGCAATGGCCAGTGGAGCGCGTAATAATATCTTGTTTAATATTTCTTCTGCTTTGGTTAACAGACTATCCTGACTTACCGTATGGTTTACCAAACCGAACTCATAGGCTTCTGGAGCGGTTATCATATCGGCAGTCATGATCATTTCAAGTGCTTTGCCTTTACCCACTAAACGAGTTAGCCTTTGCGTACCGCCATAACCAGGGATAAGCCCCAAAGTAACTTCGGGCAAACCCATTTTAGCACTATCTGATGCAATACGGATATGACAGGCCATAGCCAATTCCAAGCCGCCACCTAAAGCAAACCCGTTAACCGCTGCAATAACAGGTTTGTTGCCATGCTCTATCAGGTTAAAAACTTTGGTCTGGCCTTCGCGGGCTAGTTCTGTTCCTTTGTCTACACCCAGTGAGGCAAATTCAGAAATATCGGCTCCTGCTACAAATGCCTTTTGGCCGGCTCCGGTTATAATTATACCGCCAACCTGTATATTGGCAAACGCTTCGGTAATAGCCGTATGCAGTTCGGCAAGGGTTGCCTTATTTAAAGCGTTTAGCTTGCTTTCGCGGTTAATGATTATATATTGAATACGCTCTTTGTATTCAATCAACAGATTTTCAAATGCCATATGCTTAGAAATTGCGGTGCTTATGCACCCATCCGGTAATATATTCAACAATATCGTGTGTGTTGGTGCCCGGCGGGAAAAGCTCGCCTACGCCCAAACCTTTTAAGGTGTCCATATCCTCTGATGGAATGATCCCACCACCGGTAACCAGCACATCATCCATGCCTTTTTCCTTTATCAGGTTGATGATCTTGGGGAAAACGGTCATGTGTGCACCTGAGAGTATAGAAATGCCGATAGCGTCCACATCTTCCTGCAGGGCGGTATTCACCACCATTTCGGGAGTTTGGCGCAGGCCGGTGTAAATCACTTCCATACCTGCATCACGCAGGGAGGTGGCTATAATACGTGCGCCGCGGTCATGCCCATCGAGCCCAACCTTAGCAACCAAAACACGAATAGGGCGATTAAAGGTATTACTCATGTAAAACCGTGGTTTATTTAGGGGTAAAAGTAGGAAGAATTATTGAGGTTAGTACAAGTGACAAAACAGGAGGGTCATGCTGAGGCACTCGAAGCATGCGGGCAAAGGCCTTTACGCTTACCCTTCGAGTGCCTCAGGGTGACCCCACGCACTGAAGTTCCGCGTTAGGGATGGCAGCGCCCTTCGAATACGCTCAGGGTGACACGCACATTTATGCAATATGATCCGCTATCCAGCGGGCCGGGTCCGCTGAACAGCAGGAACGCCCATAATATCCCGGGCGTAAACCTTTCCGCTTTAGCCTTTCGCCTTTAAGCTTATTTCCCTATTTTTGCACCTTATGAGCGAAGAAAGATCATTAAATTTTCTGGAAGAAATAGTTGAAGAAGATATACGTAACGGCAAGAACGGCGGCAGGGTATTAACCCGTTTCCCGCCGGAGCCTAACGGGTACCTGCATATAGGCCACGCCAAATCCATTTGCTTAAATTTTGGCCTTGCGCTAAAATACAATGGCCAAACTAACCTGCGTTTTGATGACACCAACCCCGCTAAAGAAGAAGTGGAATATGTTGACAGCATTAAAACCGATGTTAAATGGCTGGGCTTTGAATGGGCCAATGAACTGTATGCATCTGATTATTTCGACCGGATCTATAACTTCGCTGTAACGCTGATCAAGAAAGGTTTGGCTTATGTTGATGATAGTTCGCCTGAAGAAATATCGGCACAAAAGGGTACGCCAACCGAACCGGGCACGCCTAATGCTTACCGTAGTCGCACTATAGAGGAGAATTTGCTTTTGTTTGAAGAGATGAAAGCCGGCAAATATCCCGATGGGGCTAAAGTATTACGTGCTAAGATTGATCTGGCTTCGCCGAATATGCATTTGCGCGACCCGCTGATGTACCGTATCAAGCATACGCACCACCACCGTACCGGTAACGACTGGTGCATATATCCAATGTATGACTTCGCGCATGGTGAATCAGATGCTATTGAAGAAATAACCCACTCTATCTGTACCCTGGAGTTTATACCGCACAGGCCATTGTACGAGTGGTTTATTGAGCAACTGGAGCTATTCCCATCAAAACAATACGAATTTGCCCGTTTAAACATGACCTATACCGTTATGAGCAAGCGGAAGCTGCTGCAACTGGTTGAGGAAGGCCATGTAGAAGATTGGGATGATCCACGCATGCCTACCATCAGCGGTTTACGCCGCCGTGGGTATACACCGCATTCCATTCGTGAGTTTTGTGAGCGCATTGGCGTGGCCAAGCGCGAGAACATGATAGATGTAAGTTTGCTGGAGTTCTGTATCCGTGAGGATCTGAACAAAACCGCGTGGCGTCGTATGGCAGTTCTTGACCCGATAAAGTTAGTGCTTACCGATTACCCGGCAGATAAAACCGAGATCATGTTCGGTGAAAACAATCCTGAGGTTGAAGGTGGCGATGGGGGCAGAGAGTTCCCGTTCAGCAACGAGCTGTGGATAGAACGCGAGGATTTTATGGAAGAGCCGCCTAAAAAGTTCTTCCGCCTTGGTGTTGGCCTGATGGTACGCCTAAAAAACGCTTACATTGTTAAATGCGAGAGCTTTGTAAAGGATGCCAACGGTAATGTAACCGAAATACATTGCACACATATTGCCAATTCAAAATCAGGTGGCGATACCAGCGGCATTAACGTAAAGGGTACTATTCACTGGGTGAGTGTACCGCATGCTAAAACTGCTGAGGTTCGTTTATACGATCGCTTGTTCCAGGTGGAAGACCCATCAAACGAGGATGGTGATTTTAAGGATTACCTGAACCCTAACAGTCTGCACGTTATAAAAACAGCCTACATTGAACCCGAGCTGGCCAAAGCTGAATTAGGTGTTGGCTACCAGTTTATGCGCAAAGGATATTTTACTTTAGATAAACACTCTACCGCCGATAAGCTGGTATTTAACCGCACTGTTACTTTAAAGGACGGCTGGGTTAAGAAATAAGATTTATTTATAATTTATAAACCAGAAAAGCCATGCACGTTGCATGGCTTTTCTGGTTTTAGGCGTTCAATGTTTCTATATCGAAATCCTGTCTATCTGCCCTGTACTATAAAAGTATTTTTCTAAAACAAGCAACGACACCAGGTCTTCTTTACGCTTATTAATAAACTGTTTTACATAGGCATTTGCATTATCTACGATCTGCTGCGCCTGCTGCGGGTTGTTGATGTAATAATTAAGCTTTTCTTCAAGGTCGGTATAATCATCATTGATCTGTATATAATGATGATCCCCTATAAGCCGCCCCTCCATAAACCAGGTTTCATATTTAGGCTTGGGCATTACAGCTATAGAATTTGACGACATGATCCATTTTAAATTAGTTGCTACATCATTCCCTTCCAGGCTAAGGATAAACTTATAGTCGAGGTGGGCGACAATAGATATTTTTGACTTAAGCCACTGGGGCCGGTCGGTCTTTTTATTTACCTCGCCCAGGTCGCATAGCGGGTTATTAAAATACATATCCATAAACCGTATGCGGTGCGGCTGCCGGATAATACCCCGGCCTATTAGCAGGTCCTTTTTATCGGCGAAAGGTTTCCTATCTTTTATAAAAAGGAAATGTCGCTTTTTATCCAGTTTTAGCAATATCGCGTTAGCGTTATCACCATCTATGGGCCTGCTTTTTTGTATGGATGGCAAATTGGCTGAATAAGTAATGTCGCCGAAAAGGAGATTTACTTTCAGCCTTTCGTTAAAATAACGGGAGTATTCGTACGTATCAAAATTGTATGCCTTTGGATGTTTGAATATTTGTATATTTTGTAACTCAATGGCGCCTTCGCCAATACTTACCGGCTTTCCCAGTTTATTATAATAATTCACCCTGTCGGCTAGTTCAGTTATATCATAATTGTTTATAGCGGCAAGTTTGCTTTTGAGTGCGCTTTTATAGAATCTGCCAGGAATAGCTTGCCGTAAGAAGCTATGGGTATAATAAAGAATTTTATTTTTTCGGATGATTAGCTTTAAATTCTGGAATCCCATTATCAAGGCTTTGTAGGTGTATTACAAACTGCTAAATTAAGACTATAAGCACAATAACCTGTAAATGTAAAGAAATTGTGAGAAAGAATACTTTATGGCGTTTAACCTTACCTGTTTAACAGTATGCAGGTAACGTATTTCTTTGCTATTTTATTCCAGTTGAATGTTTGGGGCGACTGGGTATAGGCATTTTCGGAGAACTCGTTTAACTTTTCTTTATTATTACAAACATCAGCTATAACCGTTGCAATACCTGCTGGCGTTAGTTCATCTATTACCCAGCCAAATTGCTCTTTTTTAACAATTTCAGCAAGGTTCGTTCCTTTTGAAATCAGTACAGGCATACCATAGCTCAAAGCTTCAATTACGCCGGTTGGCATCCCTTCCCACCGGGAGGTATGTACAAATAACTGATGTGCTGTGTATAGCTCTTCTTTTTCTGTTTGTTTATAAACCGGGGCCTTAATGGTCACGCTTGCTGTTAGGTTAAGCTTGGTTATCAGCTGATGCAAATACCTTTGCGCTTCCTCCGTAAATTGGGGGCCAATCAATGTTAATTCTACTTCAGCATCTTTAAGGTATGTCATGCTTTTTATTAACAGATCAAGGCCTTTATGCAAAGGATCCAATCTGCCCATGAACAACAATTTCAACTTTTGATGCGGACCGGCATTTTGATGATCATATATTGAGCTGCTGATCTTTCCTTCCGGAAAGCCGTTTAAGAGTGTATAACATGGTTTTGATGAATACTTTTTAATAAAGTTTTCTTCCTGGCTACCATGAATAAAAAAATAATCTATCTGCTTTAAGTAAGCCTTTTCATAAAGAAAAAGGAATATCTTTTTTTTTAGATAGTTCCGCTTAAATGTGTAATCATGATAACCGCCCTGAGGGGTTACACACAGCTGGATATTTAATGCTTTTACCAATTTGCTGAGGCCAATATTTATCGGCGTAAAAACACTGTGCAGATTAACGCAAATGATGGAATCCCTATCCCAAATTAATTTATTTTTCAAATCCTCCGGAACTGTAAAGTGATGCAGGTTTGCTTTAAAATGAACGTAAAAGGGATAATTGTTCTGATCAAGTTCGGTACTTAATCCCCAGAGCTCACAGCTGTAACCTAGCTTATTGGTGTAAACGGCAATGTTTTCGATGACGTTGTATGCCCCGTTCACCCTGTCAGTAGCGAAATTGGCAATGATTACAATTTTCTTTGTATCACAAGTATTTCTTAAGCTTTCATCCACCATATGTTATGTAGTAGTAATGGCTATGGATTTTATTACCAAATCACCTAATGTAAAAACAAATATGTAGGTATTCAAAAACAGATCACTGTAAGACAACAGTTAAAATGAAAATGATAGGGCATACTTTCAATCTTTTTATGGTTTGGGTTAAATGGTGGTGGACTTGGCCATTGAATGCACAAGTCAGTCTTGCACTGTCTATCGCACAAGACTTGCGCTAAAAGAAGCGCTTATTTGCTATTCATGGTCATATAATCCAGTGTTAAATTGCACATAGCCTTAACACCCAGTGGGAACGCGCTTTCATCTATAAAAAAATCAGGAGAATGGTTTACTGGTACGGTTGCCGCATCGCCACCTTTTGGCATCCCGCCTAAAAATATAAAAAGACCGGGGGCCTTATTGGCAAAAAAGCTAAAATCTTCCGAACCCGTTAAGGCAGGGCCAGCAATTACATTATCTGTACCGGCAACCCCTTGCAGCGTAGGCAACATTTGCGCGGTAAGCTGCGGGTTATTATACGTAACGGGGTAATGCGACTCATATGGAATAGTTGCCTCCGCAGTAGCGCCTTCAGCCTCAGCGGTTTTGGTTACAATTTGTTTTACCCTGCTAATGAGCAACTGTTCGTCCTTAGCGCTAAAGGTGCGCAACGTGCCCAGCATTTCCACTTTTTCGGGGATGATATTAGAGCGGTTGCCGCCCTTTATAGCACCTATGGTTACCACAGCAGGGTTTTGCGTAAGATTTACGTTTCGGCTTACAATGGTTTGCAGGTTGTTAATTATTTGTGCCGAAACTACAATCGGATCAACACCAGCCCAAGGCTGCGAGCCATGAGATGATTTACCTGTCACCACGATCTTCATATCGTTTACACCCGCCATTGCCCCGCCAGAGTGGTAGGTGATAGTACCCACCGGCATAAATGAAAAAATATGCATCCCAAACACCACATCAACCTTGGGGTTTTCCATCACGCCCTCCTTTACCATTTCTTCGGCACCGCCAACTTCACCCGTCGGCACACCTTCTTCGGCTGGTTGAAAAATGAATTTTACCGTTCCATGCAGTTCGCTTTTCATGGATGATAATATTTTGGCCACCCCCATCAGCATAGCCATGTGCGAATCATGTCCGCAGGCGTGCATTACACCAACTTGCTCCCCTTTATACATAGTTGTTACTTTTGACGCAAAAGGCACTGGTGTACGTTCGGTTACCGGCAAGGCATCCATGTCAGATCGCAGTGCTATTACCGGACCGGGTTTGCCGCCCTTTAAAATGCCTACTACGCCTGTGGTTGCTATTCCTGTTTTAACTTCCAATCCCAGCGAGCGCAGGTAATCAGCAACAATGCCCGAGGTGCGTACTTCGCGGTTACCCAATTCAGGATGTTCATGAAAATCCCGCCGCCAGGCAACTACCTGGCTTTGCAGCGAATCGGCTTTTTTGTTAACTATATCCTTAAAGGGATTGGTTTGTGCAAAAACCGGCAGGGTAACGGCACAACAAAGCGTGAGCAACAGGTTTTTCATGTTGAGGGATTTTTTACTAAATATAAAAATAATGGATGGTTTTATATAGTTTCATAACTACATGCTTAGCTGGTCCGTAGACAGGAGTTTATGGACAGCGGGGGGAATAAGAAAAATCAACAATGTAAAAATAGAAATTATGAGAACAATTAATCCCTGGATCAACTTCAACGGCAATGCCGAGGAAGCATTCACTTTTTACAAATCTGTTTTTGGCGGAGAGTTCACAAAGATCATTCGTTTCAAGGACCTATCAAGCGCTGAATTTCCTATAGCAGAAGATGATGCAAACAAAATAATGCACATTGCTTTGCCTATTGGCAAACACAATGTATTAATAGCCAATGATGTTCCCGGATTTATGGGACGAGTAAGTGAAAACGAAAACAGGTCGAAAATATATATTAGTACAGAAAGCCGTGAAGAAGCAGACAAAATATTTAACGGATTATCAGCAGGCGGAGATCTCGAAGGGCCGATTGGCGACAGTCCCTGGGGTACATACGGTGGAATGTTTAGAGATAAATATGGTATTGAATGGATTGTGGAATTTGACCCCAATTATAACGGGTAAATTTATCGAAGAAAAACGAACGCCTCTATGGTCTACTATGCCTGTAACTACGGGCATAGTTTTTTTATCTAACATTTACTGTAGTTGGCTGAATAGAAACTGTTAACTATCTAACCTACAGCAACATTGCGCAGCGGTATGTAGTTACAAACTACATGTTTAGCTAATCCGTGGACAGGCGTCTACGGACAGCGTGAGAATATTAATTTTTATATGTTATTTTTAATATCTTAAATCACAAAATGAATATTTTCGGTGGAATTGTAGTTTATGTCGGTTCTTGGGCTACCTTGATCGCTGGAATATGGACTCTCTTTGACAAAATATCAAATGTTACGTCGCCAGACTTTAATGCAAAAGTTACATTATGGATTCAGAATATAAATTTTAACACTGGAAATATTCATACAAACCAAGTGTTATTTGGTTTTTTTACAAGGTTTTTTGGGGAAAAGCAATTTTCTTTGAAATCTGTTTACAGAAGTGCTTTATATACTATTTTCACGTTTTTACTTTGTGTTTTAAATTATTATTTCCAAAGTATCATTTGGAATCGCCATGAAGAAAAAGTTGATTTTTATTCCGGAAGCATCTATTTTTTTTACATGTTGTTTCAAGATTATTTCGCTTTGTTTAAAACTCGAGCAATTTTAAAACTTTCTAAAAAGAGTAGAAACATTTTTTTTATTATAGCACTTGATCTGTTTTCAACCATTATTATATTGTTGATTTCCATATTTTTCATGTCCTTATTCGTTACATATCTCGACGACAGGCCTTTAACAAATGTTAAGTTTAGTTATATTGAACAGGATTTTTGGCTCAATTACATCATATTTATAAAAGGAGGGATATTGACGTTTGATCGTTCATTCTTATTTTTTTATACAATATTTCTCGGAACATTGTGGGTTATTTTTATTCAATTAACAGGATTATTTACAAAAATATTTTCCCAAATTTTCAAATATTTCAATTTATTTAAGTCAATAATTGACATCCAGCAACAACCTATAAAATCTTTAGGGGCTATATCAATTTTAGGAATAACATTTATGTATGCTTTGGGCTTACCAATATATCTTTTAATCCATAAATAAGCGAGCCGTTTGTTATACATTATAAGGTGCAACCCTACCGCTGTTCGTCGTTTCCAACTACGAACTACTATATTCAGAGAATCAGTCTCTACCCGGCCCAGCCTTCCCGATCCAAACTTCTGAAATGTATAGCCTCGGCCAGATGTTCCAGTTTTATTTCCTCACTACCGGCAAGATCGGCTATGGTACGTGATACTTTCAAAATCCTGTCATATGCCCGGGCAGATAAACCCAATTTTTCCATCGCTTTTTTTAACAGTGTTTGCCCGGCGAGATCTATTTTACAGATATCCCTTACCATTTGCGGGCTCATTTGTGAGTTGGCATGCAGATCGGGTTTATCACCAAAGCGTTCTATCTGTATATTCCGGGCAGCAATTACCCGCTCGCGGATCAGCTCGCTTTTTTCAGCAAGGCGATCTGATGCTAATTCATTAAAGTTAACCGGTGTAACCTCCACATGCAGGTCGATACGATCCAACAGCGGACCGGATATTTTACTCATATATTTCTGCACAGCTCCGGGCGGGCAGGTACATTCCTTTTCAGGGTGATTGTAATAACCGCAAGGGCAGGGGTTCATACTGGTTACCAGCATAAAGCTGCAGGGGTAATCCACCGAGAAACGGGCTCGGGAAATGGTTACCTTCCGTTCTTCCAATGGCTGGCGCATAACCTCCAATACGCTGCGTTTAAATTCAGGCAGTTCATCCAGGAACAATACGCCGTTATGTGCCAATGATATCTCACCCGGTTGCGGATTACTACCTCCGCCCACCAAAGCAACATCTGATATGGTATGATGCGGAGAACGGAATGGGCGAACGGTCACCAATGCATCTGCGGCGGCCAGTTTACCTGCAACAGAATGGATCTTGGTGGTTTCTAATGATTCATACAAACTCAGCGGCGGTAAAATGGATGGCAGCCTTCGCGCCAGCATAGTTTTACCGGCTCCCGGCGGACCGATCAGGATCACATTATGCCCGCCTGCGGCAGCTATTTCCAGCGCGCGTTTTATATTTTCCTGGCCTTTTACTTCGCTAAAGTCGCTGTCGTAATTGCAAAGGCTGTCGTAAAACTCTTCGCGGGTATTTACAATTTCACGGGTAAGCTGCATATCGCCATTAAAAAAGCCTGCTACCTCTTTTATGCTTTCAACACCATACACCTCCAGATCGTTTACAATGGCTGCTTCGCGCGCATTTTGTTTGGGGAGTATAAAACCCTTAAAGCCATCCTTTCGTGCCTGTATGGCTATGGGAAGCGCTCCTTTTATGGGTTGTAGACCGCCATCAAGAGACAGCTCGCCCATTATTAAATACTTGTCGAGGTTTTCTGTTTCTATTTGGCCCGATGCAGCCAGTACGCCGGTTACAATGGTAAGGTCATAGGCTGAGCCTTCCTTGCGGATATCGGCAGGGGCCATGTTTACTACTACCTGCTGCCGGGGCATCCGGAAACCACAGTTACGCAATGCCGATTCAATACGGAAATAGCTTTCCTTAATGGCATTATCGGGCAGGCCCACAATAAAAAATTTTGTGCCGGCAGCAATGTTCACTTCAACTGTAATGGTTATTGCCTCGATGCCAAAAACCGCGCTGCCAAATGTTTTAACTAACACTAATGATAAAGTTTATTCGAAGCGTAAGTTATATATTTTTTTTGAGGGACGAAATAAAACATGAGGCTGCTACATGCCCGCTACTTTACTACAATATTATCGTTGAACATGGTTACCGTGTAGCTTTGCGTGGCGGTAAGCTTTAAAATGCTTGTGCCACTTTGCAGCGAGGTAAATTGCCACGTATCGGTACCAAAATCACCGATAGCCTGTGAGTTAGCAGGAGCCGTGTGCGTATGGCTATCCAAATGCAGAACGGTGGAATTATATTGCCATGCATTATATGTAAACCCTCCATCGCCAGGATTTGATACGGTTATCGCTATAGTTTGTCCTTTTACTACCGACAATGTTTTGCCGGTATCTGCAACTGAAAGCCTTAGGGCAGGCTGTTGAGAATTATTATCTTTTTTGCATGATGCCAGCGAAATTGTGGCTATCGTAAATAAAAATAATGCTGTTTTGTAAAGGTTCTTCATGGTTTAGTGGTTGTTTTAACCATATAACGAACCTGTAGAACTAAACGCTACAAAAAACAAGTCTATTTTGGCTTTCCCTTCAATAGCCACTTATTTTTCATGCATTTATGGCATCTGTACCTTTTAAAAGGAAGGCCTAATAAAAAGGCCTTTACCAAACGCCCTCTCGGTATTCGTTCCAGGTCAGCCATTTCTCCCTTGCCGCAGGGGCACGACGGCTCTTTATATAGTTTTTGGATATTATCGGATATCATATATCACCTGTTCAATGTAAAACAAAGAGGTTAACATCTCACAAAATGATTTATAACTGGTAGTTAAACAAATATAGCTATAAAGCTGAATATCAATATTAAGTTTTTGCTAAATTATACAGGTTAAACACACTTAATTTTGTTCATTTACCTCAAATCCTGCCAATAAATCCACATCCGGGTCCATTTTAATGGTTTTGGGCTTTACATGGGCTGCAATAGTGATCGTTGTATCCTTATTTCTTATATAGATAGTATAAGTTTCTTTCCCGATGACATATGTTAACGGAAACTCAAACAGCTTATCCTGCTTTTGAGTTATCTGAATACTTATAGCTTTTTTATCAGCATCATATTTCCAATTAACGCTCAGTTCCGGGTGACCGGATGTATATAGCCACTGTTTAAAGAATGGCTCCAGGTTTTGCCCGCTAACCTGTTCCATTACCAGCCTCAGATCTGTTGTATTAGCATTAACGCCTTCTTCTTTTGCATAATAAGCACGTATACCTTTCCAAAACAGGGTATCGCCTAATTTTCTGCGCAGCATATGCAGTACCCAACCACCTTTTTCATAGCTGTTGGCATTCAGTAGCTGCACATAATTATCCTTAACCGCGCTATCAATAACAGGCGTGAGCCTTTCGCGCTCAAATTTTATTACTTTTCGGCGGTCGGCCATTTCGCGTTTTTTAAGCGTATCAATTCCGTATTTATGTTCGAGGTAGCAATTGGTCATATAGGTGGCAAAACCTTCACTCAGCCATAAATTTTGCCAGCTTTTTTCGGTAACCGCGTCGCCAAACCATTGGTGGGCAATTTCATGCGCCATTAGCTCCTCATCATATCTTAGTCCTATCAGCTTTTCATCATAAAATATAGCACTGGAGTTTTCCATGCCGCCATATATGGTTTTTGATTGTACGTTAGCCAGCTTTTTAAATTCATACGGACCAATTTTGCCGATGTAATACGCTAATATCTCAGGTGCGTAAGCATAGCTTTTAAAACCCACCTCTTTATTCTCGGGGAAAACATAGCTATAAACGGGGATGCCGTTAACTGTGCCCGATTGCTCAATGGCAAAATCAGCAACGCCTATTACCATAACTTTTGTTGGCAGGGGAACAGTTTCTTTCCAGTGTGTAAGTTTAGTATGATTAGCCAGCTGCTTTTCTTCAATCTTTAAGCCGTTTGATACCACCTGGTAATGATCGGGGGCGGTAACCATAAAATCGAGCGAGGCCTTGTCCGACAGATAATCGGCACATGGTAGCCAGTTATGCGCGCGATTGGGCCAGTTATCCCCAAAAAATGTCCGTTTACCAAATTTATTGGTTGATATGATCAATCCATCAACCGGTACGCCCTGGTAATTGATAGTATAGGTATGCGTAGTATTTATTTTTGCAGATGAGAATATACTTACGATATCACTATCCTGTGCAAAACTTAAATTCTTGCCACTTTCAGTAACCGAGGATACCAGCATGCCTTTGCCCGTATTATTTTTCTTAACCAGGTTTAACTGCACCTGCGACACATTCTTCAAAAATTTAATGGTAACAGCAGCCTGCCCTTTTATAGTATCGTTATCATCATTTAGTTTTATGGAGAAGCTGTAATGCTGTACATCAATGCCGGGGAAGGTTGTTTGTGCAAAAACAGATGTCGCAATAAACACACAGCTAATTATTAAAGTAATTCTCATGAGCTAATATAATAATGTTGGTCAGTACTCTTGTTATACACAGGAGCCCTCAATTCAAGAATCAAGGGCTCCAATTTTATAATTCCCCTTTAGGGGTTAGGGGCTTACATCTTCGGCATACGGCGCATCATGCTGGCCATGGCTGCCGGGTTGCTCATTTGTTTCATTACCTTACGCATATCATCAAACTGCTTTATCAGGCGGTTCACTTCGGCAAGGTCGGTACCTGAACCTTTGGCTATACGGTTACGCCTGCTTTGGTTAATGGTATCAGGATTTTCCTTTTCGTGTGGTGTCATGGATTGTATGATGGCCTCAATTGCTTTAAAGGCATCGTCATCCACCTCCACGTTCTTCATCATTTTGCCTACGCCCGGTATCATGCCCATCAGATCTTTCATGTTACCCATTTTTTTGATCTGCTGTATCTGGCTGTAAAAATCATTGAAGTCGAATTTATTTTTGCGGATCTTTTTCTGTAGTTCCGCGGCTTCTTTTTCATCAAACTGCTGTTGCGCACGTTCAACCAAGGATACCACGTCACCCATGCCCAATATCCTTGATGCCATACGATCAGGGTGGAAAACGTCAAGCGCTTCCATCTTTTCGCCGGTACCAATAAATTTGATCGGCTTGTTAACAACCGATTTTATAGATAAAGCGGCACCACCACGGGTATCACCATCCAATTTGGTTAAAACAACGCCGGTAAAGTCCAAACGGTCATTGAAAACTTTAGCTGTATTAACCGCATCCTGACCGGTCATGGAATCAACCACGAACAAGATCTCATGTGGTTTAACAGCATCCTTTACCTGCTCAATCTCGAGCATCATGGCCTCATCAATTGATAAACGGCCGGCGGTATCAATGATCACCACATTGTGGCCATTTTGTTTGGCTAAAGCAATACCTTCTTTTGCTATCGCGATAGGGTCTTTTGATTCACGGTTTGAGTAAACCGGTACGCCTATCTGCTCACCTAATACTTCCAGCTGATCAATAGCCGCGGGGCGGTAAATATCATCAGCAACCAGTAATGGCTTTTTATTTTTTTGTGTTTTAAGGAAATTGGCCAGCTTACCGGTAAAGGTTGTTTTACCAGCACCGTTCAAACCTGCAATTAATATGATGGTTGGTGTTGAGGGGAAATTAAGCTCGGCGGTGCTGCCACCCATTAACTGGGTAAGCTCATCATTCATGATCTTGGTGAGCAACTGGCCCGGCGAAATGGAGGTTAATACATTTTCGCCCATTGCCTTTTGGCGCACCTCATCAGTAAATGCTTTGGCTGTTTTATAGTTTACGTCGGCATCCAGAAGGGCTTTGCGTATTTCCTTCATGGTTTCAGCCACGTTTATTTCAGTAATTGTACCCTGACCCTTCAGTACTTTAAATGCCCTGTCGAGTTTATCCGAAAGATTTTCAAACATTATTATAACCCTCTTTAATCCTTATTTTGAGGTTACAAAGTTATGATTTTGAAACGAAACGCCCCAACCCATTAAAGATGTGTTTTTGATGGTTAAAAATACCTGTTCATGAGGCCTTTATCAGTGCCCACATAGCAGTATTAAAGTTAACTTCAGTAATACCCGTTAACTTCTCAAGGGCTTTAAAATAATTAGCATCGCCTTTTTCTCGCGAGCCGCAGCTTAGCAGTTCCAAAACAGCAGGGAAGCCCTTTTCGTGTTCAATTTTTTTCACTATCAGGGCATTTAGCACATAGGCTGTTATTAACGGCTTGTCGCCAGGGTCATATGCGGTCGTTTCTGTATATAGCTTATGCCAGTCGGCATTAGGGTTATCCTCGGCATATTTTTTAAACTTGGTTAGTGCCTCATCCCATGTATAACTCCAGCTGCCGCCGTATAAATAAGCGCAGCCTTCATCAACAGAGCGGTTAATAATGGCTCTGTTCATTACCGCATGCAGCCTTTCGTGCCAAAGATCGTGCGCGTTAAAGCGGTGATTATCCTTGGTAGAGCCGTTTACCATCAGGCTCATGTTATCCTCATTTGATGTGAGGTTGTTATCTGTTGCCCCATTATAATCAGCCTTATACTCAATACCGAGTACCTGCTGAACTTCGGTAAAATTATCGCAGTAATAAAAAAGGATGGGCAAAATGGGCTGCTTTAGCTTTTTGTTGTAAAAATCAAGCTTGCTTTGGTAAGACTTAACATCAGCCGAGTTCATCGTATCTTTATAATAGCAGGTAAGGGTGTTGTATTTTTTAATTTTCCAGGCAATGGTATTTTGTTTTAATGGCGAGTAAAAATGAAACTCTTGCCCAACACGTTTTGCCCGTAATTTAAAGCTGGCCCGCAAGCGTGGTGTATTATCATCTATTCCGATATAGGAAAATTGCACTATATAGTTATCGGCATCAACCTTAATAATATTGGTAAGGTAACATTTGTAAAAGTCCTTATCCTGCTTTTTAGCATTTTGCTCCATGCCCTTTATCTCATCCAAAAGGTCGGAGGTTTCAAGCAGGCATTCCTTCAGCACATAAGTGTTATCCTTGTTGGGCTTCTCCTTTTGACCGAGAAAACCATTCAATGAATTGATGAGCTGATTTTTGATTATTGTATCCTGTGGCAGATTTACCCAGTTTGGTACAATGATGGATTGCGCATGCAAGTTGCATGCAATACCTACCAGTACAAATAGTATGGCAAGCCTTATTGATTTAACAGGCATTAGGTTGATTTTGATTAGTTTATGCTAATCTACGGAAACTTATAGAGAATACCCAACCCTAAGGTTTCAGTACCCTGTGCCTGTGGCCCTACCGTTTTATCATACAGGAAAGTTCCGTTTATGGTGACGGCTACCAATGAGTTTACCTTTGCAGTAAGTACGGCATCAACACGGTGGCTTACGAAAGCGAGCGGCTGCGTATATGGGATAAATAGGGTGTATCGCATATTTAAATGCAGGTTTTTCATCACATCCTTATCAAACGTGGCAACCGACTGGAATGCCATTTGATTAACAAAGGTATGACGGGGTAGTACACCATAATAACCAACGGCGGTATGAGCAATAGAGGTATCTAAAACAAAGGTTTGTTTTGCTGTAGCAGCACCCAGGCGCCAATCGAAAAATTTTGAAGGCTTATACTCCAAACCCACCGATTCTGTTAAATAACCCGGGGCCATAAAACGAGATATTAATGTTGGGGGCGATGGATCATTGTACGTATAGCCATCGGAAAACTGCGATGTAAAGTTTAATGAACCGAAAAACAACCATTTCTTTGATAGCTGGGTTGCTATTTTATTATCAAAGTATATATAGTCGTTTGTTTTTCTAAAACCTTGCCCTTTATTTTTTGATGCGCCGTAAATAAAGTTAAGCTCATTAGTATAATCGAGCGGGGCTTTGTTATATTCTGATTTAAAATCAAAGTTGGCTCCCAGTGCTACGGAGTTTACACCACCACCGCTCCAGTTATTGGTAAAGCCGGCCTGGTTAAAATTAAGGTTGAAAAGTATTAATTTATGCCAGTAGCTAAAAGTATAATCGGGCAGGGTTACAGGGATTAACTCGGGGGTGATCAGTACTGGCCTTACCCGTACAGGTAATGCATTTTTACGCGAATCAGCACGGAACTTATTTAACATGCCCGTATCAACTTTAATACTATCTATTTTGGATGTATCTGATACCTGCGCCACAGCGGGCATTGCGCATGAAAAAACTATTCCTAAAAATAAACTCCAGCCTTTATTTATCATTCGGACACAAATAAAGCTAAAATCTGCTTTTCAAATAAATTTAAAGCAAAATAAATGTTATTTAACCAATGGCGGCAGTGTATATAGCTTGGGGCGCCGTAGGTATCTGCGCAAATTTGTCTTTATATAGGTTATAAACTCATAATCGCTGGCTGTTATTACGGTGTAATAGCCGGGGCGGTATTTTTGCATAAAGTCAGCCAACTGGGCATCCTTTAAACCGGTTATGCGCCCAACCAGTGTTTTGTTAAAACGGTAGTCGATCACGTTTTGGTAATAATCCTGTTGAATATTTTCACGTAAATGTGCCGCGTTTCGCCCACTGCGACTAAACATATTATACAGGCCGTCAATACTTAACCCCGCACCGCCGCCATCAGCGCCAATGCTCAACAGGTCGGTATTGGCAATGGAGCCATAAATATTAGGGTAATTTCGTTTGGTAGCCTCAAGCATTTGTTCAGGGGTGGCAAGCGAGTCATGTATGGTAACTTCCTTTAGCTGGATAGATAACGGCTGAATATATACAGCAAGCGCGGTGTAATTTTGCACAGTAACTGTATCCGGGCGATAATTTAGTTTGGTAAATATCAATTTATCGCCAATTCGGGCATCAATGGCAAACTCCGCTTTCAAATTAACATAAACAGACTTTCCGGTAGCGGTATTCAGTACGTTTACCTGTGCAATGCGTTCTTTTGAATTCTTATCGAACACAATACCTGTGAGCGACTTTTCCTGAGCAAAAACATCAACCGATACAAAAAAAAATAAAAATAACAGCCCTAATCTCATAGCAACTCCAAAAGTAAACCATCGCAAAAGCTTCGTTGTATAATTAACAGTATTTAACATGTTACTTACTCACCACCAGCTTTTGCCCGATCTTTATATTATTATCAGCCATGTTATTAAGGGCCTTTAAATCATCAACCGTAAGGCCAAAACGTTTTGATATGTTATATAGTGTATCGCCCTGCTGTACGGTGTACAATTTATCGGTGGGAGTGCTTTGAATAACTGAATCTTTTGCCGCTGTTCCTATATTTTGGTTGATCTGGGTAAGCACCCTGTCTTCGCGTTTAATTTTTTGCACATCGCCTTCGGGGCGGTCATATTGATCGAGGTGATATTTTTGAATAACGTTGATGAGCAATTGCGGATAATTGGGGTTGGTAGCATAACCTGCTTTTTTTAATCCGTAAGCCCAGCCCTGGTAATCGTCCTTATCCAGCTCAAATAATGGCGCGTAATTTTTACGCTGTAAAAATTTAGAGTGGTCGCGGAATGATTCTTCCGGCGTATCATAAACCCGGAAACAATCATTCTTGTTATCGTCATCCTTGTAATAGCCTTTCCCGGTCCAGTCGCTGGTACATTTTATGCCGAAATGGTTGTTGGCAACCCTGGCCAGTTCGCCATTTCCACTGCCCGATTCAAACAAACCCTGGGCCAGTGTAATACTCGCGGGTATGCCATAAAGGTTCATTTCCTGTATGGCTATTCCTTTAAATCGATCGATATATTGTAAGGAGGTATAAGGGGTATAACCGGCGATTGACGCACTATTGGCTTTTTGAACGCTTTGATTGTTTCTGTAAGCCTGGTGATTGCTGATGGTGTTACGGTGAGCCGAGCACGAGCCCAAAAAAGCAACGGATATCAATAAATAAGCTGTTTTACGCATTATAGCTAAACCTTTATAGGGTAAATTTAGTTCAGCCAAAATAAGATATAATAATGTATTTATTTCGCGTTTTGTGGTAATTGCGTTGGATCAGCCGGTTTTTCGTCGAGCGAATTAAGCTGGTATTTCTGGATAATACCCAATACTTGTGCTGCCCATTTGCGGCTGCTGCAATAACCGCTATGCTGTATACCCTTTGCCCAGCCCAAATAATCATAATGCGAAAGTTGCTCGGCCAGGTGACTGAATTGCTTTCTTTCCGTCATGATGCGGGCAAAATCCTGGAACGAATCCATTACCGAATCATATTGTTTATAGGGCGAGCGTACTTTTTTATTGTTTTTGTAATAAACGGATGTTCCGCCGCCTTTTACACCAAACTGGTTATTTAAATTACGGGCAATGTTGCTGTTGCCGCAACCCGACTCATGCATTGCTACACCTAAAATAATGCTGGCAGGCACACCTGTTTCATGCATAATGCGAATGGCATCATCCTTGAACTTATCAATATACGATTCTGAGGTATTTTTTTGTGCTGAAGCAGCAAGTGTAGATATTAACAGTGTTGTAATCAGTAAGAATTTCTTCATAATCTATTTTTTTCTGATGAGCAGGATACCATCTCGCACCGGGAGGATTAGTTTTTCAACTCTCGTGTCTGCGGTTATCATGTCATTAAGTTTGCGGATTCCTTGCGTATCGGCATCATTTTCTTCGCCGTATACCTTTCCTTTCCACAAAACATTGTCAATTATTATTAATCCACCGGACCTGACTTTGTCAAATATTAACTGAAAGTAGGAATAATTATTCTTTTTATCAGCATCAATAAACACAATGTCGAAGTTTTTTTCATCTAAATCGGCGATAACCGCCTCTGCGGCGCCAAAATGCAGCCTGATTTTGTTTTCCACATTTGTTGATTTAAAATGTGAATTGAGCATTTCCTCCATCTCGCGGTTAACTTCAATGGTATGTATAATACCATCTTCGGTTAGGCCCTCGGCCAGGCAAATAGTGGCGTAACCTGTAAAGGTGCCTATCTCTAAAATGCGTTTTGGCTGCATCATTTTGCTCAAAAAGCTCAGCAACCGGCCCTGATAATGGCCCGATAGCATGTGCGGTTTCAGCACCTTGAGATAGGTGTCCCGGTTGATCTTTTGCAACGCTTCCGGTTCCGGATCGCAATGATCATCCAGGTATTCCTGAAGGTCATGGGGGAGAATTTCCATGGGGCAAACTTAAGAAATTTGAAATAAATGGAAATTTTAAGTGATTAATTACCCGTATCCAGCTTTTTTATACTGTTTTCGGCAGGCAATTCTTCCGGCATTGTACCACCTAATTCTTTAATTGTTTGCCTTACTTTCTTCCCAACTTCATAATGCGCTTTGTTCGCATTCGCTTTTCCTTTAATCTTTTCTCTTTTTAATTTCTCTTCTGTTTGTGTGGCACGGAATAGGTTTGCAGCTAACTCAGTACTACCCATATGATCGAGTATATTTTGATTTTTCTTTAGGCTTTTCTTAGCATGAATTTCTTTCGCTCCTAATCCATTATACAAGCCCATGTAACCGTGGTTTTGAAATACGGCATATTCCCAGGGTTGTATTACGCCAGCATCTTTGGCTGCATCTGCCAAATGTTTATTATGCTCAGCCATTTCTTTTCTTAAATACAATCTCTTTTCTTCTTCACTACGCAGTTGTTCAAAGGATTGCTCCATAATCTCCTGCTTTCTTGTTTGTATTGCAAAATATGTTTGTCCCAAAGCAACAACTTCTTTTGAAGGGTCGGCATTTTGAATAATTAGATAGCAAGCATATCTTGAAAGATGCAAATCACCAATATCACGCTTAGCCCCAGAGCCGAGTTCTACCATTTTCTCCACCCGGGGAAAATGGTCGTCCACCTCTTGCGCTGAATTTTTACACGCTTCTTTTGCTTTATCAATTACATTCAGAAACTTTTCCCATTTTATGTAATTTAATACTTTGTACAATTCTCGCCCACTCCAATATTCTTGCCCTATACTATTCAGATGTTTTATTCCTTCAAAAACACTTTTTTCTTCCATAATATAAATATACAAAAACTACGTTATTTTTCTTTCCATCCATGACTGCAAAAGTATCACCGCCGAGATCGTATCCACCAACTCTTTATTCTGCCTGTGTTTTTTGTTCATGCCGCTTTGGGCTATGGTTGCCGACGCCATTTTTGAGGTGAAGCGTTCATCCAGCATTTCAACGGATATTTCAGGGAAGTTTTTTTTGAGGATCGTAACAAACCCCTTCACATGCACCGCTGATTGCGATGGCGTATTATCCATTTGTTTAGGTTCGCCAACAATAAAGCGCTCCACCTGCTCGGTTTGTAAATAGTTTTTCAGGTAGTCAACAATATACTGCGGATGGATGGTATCCAACCCGGTAGCGATGATCTGCAAGGGATCGGTAACCGCTATGCCGATACGCTTTGTACCGAAATCAAAGGCCATTATTCTCATGATATATGTGAGATTTTAGATGTGAGACAGGAGATGATCAGCATAGATCAAAGATAGGGCTTATTTAGTTAGGTTGATATTGATCCAATGAGTTAAACGGATCGCGTAGAATTTTTGCGTTATGGATGGCAGCGTCCTTCGACTACGCTCAGGATGACAAGCTCGTGTAGTATGAGCGAACAGCCCGGCCCGCTGGATAGCGGGAACGCCCATATTTAATGAGTAGAGATTGGTTGATACCATTCCCCAAAATCAAGATTAAAACTTCATGCTTGCATAACACATCCCTAACCCCTCTCAAGAGGGGAACTGATTGGTAATAGTTTGTTTCTCTTATACCATCTTTCCCACGAAAGCATCCTTGTTGCAAATCAAATATTCAAGTTTTCAAATCTAATTCTTATTTTGCACCAATGCAGTTTAAAGAGATAGTAGGGCAGGAAGCCATAAAACAACGATTGATGAACACGGTGGATGAGAACCGGGTGAGTCATGCGCAGTTATTTTTGGGTCCGGAGGGATCGGGCAGTCTGGCGCTCGCGGTTGCTTATGCC
Organism: Mucilaginibacter mallensis; assembly: GCF_900105165.1. NCBI lineage: Bacteria > Pseudomonadati > Bacteroidota > Sphingobacteriia > Sphingobacteriales > Sphingobacteriaceae > Mucilaginibacter > Mucilaginibacter mallensis. The sequence continues at coordinate 5,494,056 of NZ_LT629740.1, read as the reverse complement.
CAGTATTTATGTTGCGAGGATAAACAGCCTGACGATTCATGCGGTGTATGTTCATCATGCCGTAAGTATCAGAAACTGATGCACCCCGATCTGCATTTTTCCTATCCATTCTTCGCTAAACATAAAGACGATAACGCGCTGACTTTTATTGAGCAATGGCGAGAAGCATTTATAGCCTATCCGTATTTAAACCTCGATATCTGGCGCGATTACCTGGATGCCGAAAACAAGCAGGCCAATATCAACATTGCCGAGTGCCACCAGATTATCAAAAAATTGAGCTTAAAGCCTTTTGAATCAACCTATAAAATTTTGATCCTTTGGCTGCCCGAGTATTTAGATAAAGAGGGCAATGCCCTGCTCAAGATCATAGAAGAACCACAGCCCAACACGCTGTTTTTACTGGTGGCCCAAAACCAGGATCAGATATTAAACACCATACTTTCGCGTACACAACTGGTAAAAATACCGGCATTAGAGTACGACGAGATAAAGGAACACCTCATCAGCAAATACAACCAAACCGAAGATGCTGCCGCCGAAATAGCTTATTTATGCAATGGCAATTTAACCGAAGCGCTGATAATGCTGCAGCAGGACACCAAAGGCTACCATAAATTATTTATTGATTGGCTGCGCCTGTGTTTCGGTAACAAGGGTTTAGAAATATTAAGCTTTGTCGATCAACTGGCGAAGATGGGGCGTGAAAACCAAAAAAACTTTTTAAGATACGGCATTAGTTTTATACGCGAGATCTGCCTGTTACTTGCAGGTGCCGACAACCTGGTACACCTGCCTGCAAGTGAGCTGGAAACCGCGCAAAAAATGACCACAGTGATGAATATTGCAATGGCGCAAGCTATCAGCGCAGAGCTGGAAAAGGCGCATTATCATGTGGAACGAAATGCAAACCCTAAAATTTTATTTTTAGATGTATCTTTACAGATTATAAAAACAGTAAAGTTTAAAACGATCCCGCAAGGGACACAATATATGCCGAATTAATTATGGGATGTGGAAGTTGCTCAACAGGGGGCGGATGCTCACCTGCAGGCTGCAAAAGTAATGGCTCATGCCTTACTAACGGTTGCAGCAAATTAGATGTTTACGATTGGCTGTCGCACATGGATATGCCGACAAATTATAAACCGTTTCAGGTTATCGAAGTTAAATTTAAGGGTTCAAGAAAAGAGTTTTATCTGAATAATGATAACATTTACCTTGAAGCAGGCGAGCTTGTGGTGGTTGAAACCGCTACCGGCGGCTATGATGTTGGCCACGTATCCATAACCGGAGAGCTGGTGCGGATGCAGATGGTTAAACGCCGCGTAAAGGAAGCTGATGTAACCAAAAAAATATACCGCAAAGCTACTGTAGCCGATGTTGACAAGTGGAAAGCCGCCAAAGATCTGGAATGGGAAACAATGCACAGATCCCGCAAATTGGCGCTTGAACTTAACCTGAGCATGAAGCTGAGCGATGTGGATTACCAGGGCGATAAAACCAAAGCCACCTTTTATTATACGGCCGAAGGCCGCGTCGATTTTCGGGAATTGATCAAGAAAATGGCGGAACAGTTCAGGATACGGATTGAGATGCGCCAGATAGGCATGCGCCAGGAAGCCAGCAGGCTGGGCGGTATCGGTTCATGCGGGCGCGAGCTTTGCTGCTCAACCTGGCTAACCGATTTTAAAACGGTATCTACTTCGGCCGCGAGGTATCAAAACTTATCGTTGAATACCTTGAAACTTGCCGGCCAATGTGGTAAGTTAAAGTGCTGTTTGAACTACGAGCTTGATACTTATATGGATGCGCTTAAGCATATCCCCGATAATGTAAATGTGCTGAAAACCGAAAGGGGAGACGCCCGTTTGCAAAAAACGGATATATTTAAAAAGCTGATGTGGTTCAGCTATCCGCGAGAAGAATCATGGATCCCGCTACCAATAAGCAAGGTTAAAGAAATTCAGCAACAGAACAAGGATGGCATTATTCCTGCCGATCTGGGCGAAATTATTCCGGTTGAAACACTTACAGCCAAGGCACCTGACTATGAAAATGTTGTTGGCCAGGATAGCTTAACCCGTTTGGACGAACGCAGCCGCAACAACAATAAAAAGAAGAACAAGAACCGGAATAAAAATTCAAATCCAAATGGCGGTGGTGCTACCCAAGCCAATCCTCAGCCTAACCAACTAAGGCCACAACCTGCTGTTGCCCGCGAAGCAAACGCAAACAGACCACCAAGACCGGAAAGGCAGCAAAAACCACAGGGCCAACCCAGTGCAGAAGGTGCAAAGCCGGAAGGTGCAAAACCAAGCGGTAATAACAGGCGTCATAAACACCGCCGTCCAAACCAAAATAATCAAAACCGTCCCGATAATAACCCCGGGAAATCAGTAGAATAATTAATGATGACACGGGCATTTAAAACACTATACCTTTTACCGGTTATATTAATAACATTATACTGCAGCGGCTGCACCGACCCAAACGCGGTGATGGATAAGAGCGTGGAAATTGATAACCACAACTGGTCGTACGTTAACCGGGCTAAGTTTGATGTTAAAATTGATGACGCCAACATCCCCTATAACCTGTATTTTAATTTAAGGGTAACTGCAGATTATAAATACGCCAACATCTTTATTTTGATGCACCAAGCCGGGCCGGATAATAAGCCAACCTCAACCCGTATGGAGTTTAAACTGGCAAATACCGATGGCGAATGGTTGGGCACGGGTTCAGGTAATTTGTACAGTTACCAGATGCTGTTTAAATCAACCTACAGGTTCCCGGCTAAAGGCGTTTACCATTTTGAGATTGAGCAGAATATGCGCGATAACCCACTGCGTGAAGTGAGCGATGTTGGCTTGAGGGTTGAAAAAGATAAAGCTCCCTGACCAACCGAAAAGGGAACTGAAAAGGGAACTGAAAAGCAGGCTAAATTAAGTTTAGCCTGCTTTTTTATTTCTCCATATTTTTTCTTTCTTAAAATTTCCTACCTTCGTTTTGCTAATATTTTTATCAAAATGAGTGTTTTTGTTTTAATCGCTGCCGTTGTAATTCTTTTAATTGCTGTGTTTCTTTTTATCAAAAAACCGGTTGCTGCCGATGGTATTTCGGCAGAGGACTTTGCACGGCTAAAAAATGAAAGTGATCAGCTTAAAATTGCTTTAGCCAAAGCAGAGGAACGTGCCTTTGGTTTAGCTGCCGAACGCGACAAAGCCGACAAGCAATTACAGGATGAGCGTATCCGCTATGAAAACTCATTGAACGTTTTAAACCAAGACCTGCTTACCGAAAAAAACCGCATGGCCAAAGCCGAAGAACAGTTCAAGGCCCAGCGCGAAAGGTTAGGCGAACAGGAAAAAAGCATACAGGAAATACAGCAAAAATTTCAACTGGAATTTCAGAATGTGGCCAATAAGCTATTGGATGAAAAGTCGCAAAAGTTTGTGGAAACCAACCGTGCTAATTTAGACGTATTACTGAATCCGCTAAAAGAAAATATCAAGGCTTTTGAGGAAAAGGTTGATAAGGTTTACAATATGGAGGCCGCTGAGCGCAACACCCTTAAAGGTGTGATCACACAGTTGATGGATCTGAATAAACTCATCAGCAGCGAAGCGCAAAATCTAACAAAAGCACTTAAAGGCGATAATAAAAAGCAAGGTAACTGGGGCGAGGTAATATTGGAGCGTGTTTTGGAGCGCTCAGGCTTAGTAAAAGACCAGGAATACCGTATGCAGGTAAGTTTATCGGGCAGCGATGGCAGTCGTTTACAACCCGATGTTATTATCGACCTGCCGGATGAAAAACATTTGATCATCGACTCTAAAGTATCCTTAATAGCTTATGAGCGCCTGGTAAATTGTGAAACCGAGGACGAGCGCAAGCTATATTCAAAAGCACATGTGGAATCTATCCGCAGCCACGTGAACGGCCTTTCTGCAAAAAATTATCATGACCTATACCAGATCAATTCGCCTGATTTTGTTTTGCTGTTTATACCGATAGAATCATCTTTCAGTTTCGCGGTGCAGTTAGATGCGGAGTTATTCAGCGATGCATGGGATAAACGAGTGGTAATTGTAAGTCCGTCTACTTTACTGGCAACCCTACGTACCATCGCCAGCATCTGGAAACAGGAACGCCAAAACCGCAACGTATTGGAAATTGCCCGCCTAAGCGGCGCTATGTATGACAAGTTTGTGGGCTTTGTAGGTGATATGGAAAGCATCGGCAAAAACATAAAACAAAGCCAGGGCGCTTATGATAATGCTATCAACAAATTAACCGAAGGCAACGGCAACCTCACCAAAACTGCCGAAAAAATTAAGAGTTTAGGTGCTAAGGCTAATAAACAACTGGATCAGAAGTATATTGATCAGGATGATGTGGCGGAGCAGGTGAAGGGAGAGTTGAAATAAAAAAATCTCCATACATCATTGCAAGTCCGCGACTAGCAGAATTCTCGTGTCGACTTATCATGTGAAGCCGCTCATTGCCGCGGAGGCTACTACTTTTGTCTTGATACAAAAGGTAGCAAAAAATCAAGTCAGCAGAAATGCTTCTTTGCCGCACTAGGCCTTTGCCCAGCAAATCAGGCAAAACCGGGGCTGCTATATTTTTACCCTGCTGTCGCTACGCGCTTTGGCCTTTACCCTTCTGTAAAAATCTGCTATGCCCTGCCACTACACAAAGCCACCATAGTTTTGCCTGCTTTCACCCGAAGCTGTTCTACTGACGGGGACCGAGTTTCATTTAATTTCTAAAATGGCAAAGTTTTAATTGAACCGTGATCAAAAGTGTGCAAAGGCCCGACAAAAAGCGCGGGCCAGGGTGTTTTGCCTATGGGAGGACGGATCTTTTTGTCTTGACTTTTTGGTTCTTTTGTGTCAAGACAAAAGAACTAGGGCTCCGCGCCTATGAGCGGCTTCACGCGATGTTCACGCGAGCATATTCGTAATGCTGTCGTAGAATTGCTTCGTTCCTCGCAATGACGTTGGTTATAATTATTGCCTATTCCCCGCTCTTAAACGCATTCCACCCCTGCGCCTTTAGCGGATGTACCGCTCCGCCTTTAGTTACCAGATTACAGCCCGCCGCAGGCTCTGTTATGTAACCGATGATGGTAATATCCATTTTAAACTTAATCTTGTCGTAATCGGCTTGTTTAACGGTAAAGAGAAGCTCGTAGTCTTCGCCACCACTCAGGGCGCACACGGTTGGGTCAAGATTAAATTCGCGGGCGGTTTCAAAGGTCATTGGGTCGAGCGGGATCTTTTCCTCGTACAAATTACACCCTTTGTTGCTTTGTTTACATATATGCAGTAATTCCGAAGCCAAACCATCCGATACATCTATCATCGACGTTGGTTTAACATCAATTTCCTTTAACAGATCAATAATATCACCGCGAGCCTCCGGCTTTAGCTGACGCTCAACTATATAATCTTTTCCTTCAAGATCGGGTTGAATTTTTGGGTTTTCCAGATAGATCTGTTTCTCACGTTCCAACAATTGCAGGCCGATATAAGCCCCACCTAAATCACCAGATACACAGATCAGGTCGCCTTCCTCAGCGCCATTACGGTAAACAATATCCTTTTCATCAGCATAACCAATTGAAGTTACACTTATAACCAAACCTTGTTTTGATGAGGTGGTATCGCCACCTACCAAATCAACACTATATTTTTCACAGGCTAAATATATACCTTCATACAATTCCTCTATCGCCTCTAACGGAAATTTGCTCGACATCCCTATCGATACTGTTACCTGCTCGGCTTTACCATTCATGGCGTATATATCGCTCAGGTTTACCTGTATTGCTTTATAGCCTAAATGCTTTAATGGCGTGTAAGCCAAATCGAAATGAATGCCTTCCAGCAACATATCGGTTGATACTAATACTCTTTTTCCTTCAGCATTTAGTACTGCTGCATCATCACCAACACCTTTAACAGTGCTTTTTTGTACCAGTTGTATATTTTTGGTCAGGTAATTTATTAAACCAAATTCACCTAACTCCTCAATATTGGTTTTCTCTTTATTATCGAACATCTCTTTTTATAATCCTAATTGCGCTGATATCTCCAGCATTCTTTCAATAGGTTTTACGGCCCTGGCAATTATATGCTCAGGTACAGTTACTTCCGGCATTTCATTTTTCAGGCACAGGTATAATTTTTCCAGCGTATTGCGCTTCATATGTGGGCAATCATTGCACGCGCAAGTGTTATTCGGCGGAGCCGGAAAAAATTTTTTATTAGGGTTGTCTTTTTGCATTTGGTGCAAAATACCTGCCTCTGTAGCTACAATAAACTCAGTAGCCAGGTTATTGGTAGCATATTTTAATATGCCGGTGGTTGATCCTATATAATCAGCCATTTGCAAAATAACATCCTCACATTCAGGGTGCGCCAATAACTTAGCATTAGGATGGCGCTCCTTTAGTTTGGTTATTTTCTCCCTCGAAAATATTTCATGCACCATACAAGCACCATTCCATAAAACCAGATCCCGGCCTGTTTTTTTGGCTACATAAGCACCCAGATTTTTATCGGGTCCGAATATTATTTTCTGGTCTTTAGGCAAGCTTTCCACAATTTGTATTGCGTTGCTTGATGTACAAACTATATCGGTCATAGCCTTTAGCTCAGCTGTGCAATTCACATAGGTTATTACCAAATGATCAGGGTATGATTCTTTAAATTTCCTGAACAAATGAGGTGGGCAACTATCTGCTAATGAGCATCCTGCCTTTAAGTCGGGTAATAAAACTTTTTTGTTTGGTGATAATATCTTTGCTGTTTCTGCCATGAAGTGTACGCCGGCAAATACGATAATATCGGCATCGGTTTTAGCGGCTTGTTGTGATAATCCCAAGCTATCGCCGATATAATCCGCGATATCCTGGATATCACCTTCCTGGTAATAATGAGCAAGTATAACAGCATTTTTCTCTTTTTTTAATCTTTCAATTTCAACAAAAAGATCAAGCGTCGGGTCGATGTATTCGTCCACGAAACCTTTCAAATTTATTTCCTCTAAGGTATCCATTCCACAAATCAAATAATAATAATTAGTTTTTATATATATAAAGAAACTATTGTTATTAAGGTGTTAGTTATGTTTAAAAGTTGTGAAGCTTTATACATAAAATATTGTTTTTAATAATTTACTAACATTTAATATACATTGTTTTTACTTTATTGCATTGATTAATAAGTCTATTTATAAACCATGAAATATTTTTAAAACAGTTTTGTTAATATTTCACTTGGTTAATAAATGTTAGTTACTAGCGTTTATGATCTTAAAAGTAGCTCAAAGATTGGGAGCTTTTGTCATGAAAGTCACACTTATCAACCTTTTAATATTTTATTAAGTTTTTACTTACACAAAATTAACATCTTTAATGCCTATTACTAACAGAAGCATTAATTTTACACATCTTATATATAATTTATGACCAGGAATGTTGATTTCCTTGTAGTGGGATCAGGGATAGCCGGATTGAGTTTTGCACTTAAAGCAGCAAAGCATGGTAAGGTTCTGATAGTTACAAAGGCTAACGAAGACGAATCAAACACTAAGTATGCCCAGGGTGGCGTAGCTGTAGTTGTGGATAAAAAAGAAGATTCTTTTGAAAAACATATAAATGACACCTTAATATCGGGTGATGGGCTCTGCGACCTTGAAGTTGTGGAAGCCGTAGTAAAAGAGGGTCCGGAGCGGATTCGCGAGATTATTGATTACGGAACCAATTTTGATAAAACAAATGAAGGTTTTTATGACCTGGCAAAAGAGGGTGGGCATTCTGAATTCCGTGTATTACATTATAAGGATATTACCGGGTTTGAAATTGAGCGTTCTTTATTAGAAGAGATCCATAAAAACCCTAACATTGAAATCCTAACCCATTATTTTGCTGTCGACCTGATAACACAACATCACTTAGGTGATTTTGTGAATAAATCAAGTGAAGATATTACCTGTTATGGTATTTACGCTTTAGATACACATAATAATACGGTTGATAAGATATTATCTAAAGTAACAGTAATGGCATCAGGTGGTGCAGGCCATATATATTCAATTACTACAAACCCTACTATAGCTACCGGTGATGGTATTGCTATGGTTTACCGTGCAAAAGGTAAAGTGCGTAATATGGAGTTTATACAATTCCACCCAACAGCTTTATATAATCCGGGTGAATATCCTTCATTCTTAATATCTGAAGCAGTACGTGGTTTTGGTGGTGTATTAAAACGTATTAATGGAGATGAATTTATGCAGGAATATGATCCGCGTAAATCATTAGCACCCAGGGATATTGTTGCGAGGGCAATTGATGCCGAGATCAAAAAATCAGGTGAGGATTATGTTTATTTAGATATCCGCCATCGTAATAAAAAAGATATACTGGCACATTTCCCTAATATATATGCTAAGTGTTTAGAGATTGGTATTGATATGACCAAGGATATGATTCCAGTTGCGCCGGCCTGCCATTATATGTGTGGTGGTATTATGGTTGATCATGTTGGCCGTTCATCTATATTAAGATTATATGCCTGCGGCGAATGCTCATCAACCGGCTTACACGGTGCTAATCGATTGGCATCCAATTCATTATTAGAGGCGTTAGTTTTTGCACACCGTATTTATGAGGATGCGATCAAACAGTTTGAAAATAATATGATCCCGACTGAAATACCTGATTGGGATGAAAAGGGTGTACAATTATCAAATGAAGATATATTGGTAACGCACAACGTTCGTGAAATGCAAAAGCTGATGAATGATTATGTGGGTATTGTACGCTCAGATTTCAGGTTGGAACGTGCTATGCGCCGTTTAGGTTTATTATATGAGGAAACAGAAACCTTTTATAAAAAAACCAAGCTATCGGTAAAACTTTGCGAACTGCGTAATTTAATACAGGTATCGTATTTAGTTGTAAAATCGGCTATGGTAAGAAAGGAAAGCAGGGGTTTACATTATACTACTGATTATCCGGTGCATGAAGAGCAGGTGCATGATACGGTGTGTTAAATAGATTTAATATGGGTAATTTAAAAGAAGATATAAACACAAATTCTGAATGGATTGTAAAAGCATTTAAATCTATCAAATTAGATTTGGATTACACCATTACTAGTTTTATCGAAATAGATAAGTATTTTATAATAAATACTAAAAAAGGAAAAGCGAAGGCTGGAAGTACACTTTCTAAAAATCTTGGTCCGATTTTATTTTCAATAGGATCTTACATTGGAAATACTATAATTAAAAATATCCCTGGTTCTTTTTGGATAACTGACGATGATACGGCGGATGGTGAAATTACAGCTTCAGTTAAATTACCTGATGGAAACATAATTTTTCCTATGCAAAGGGTTATGAAAAGATTCAAAAATGGAAACGAGGATTCAATATATCCATATGGTTATGAAATCAGTAAAAATTTAACCAATGAGATATTTAATGAAAAGTATTGGGATATTATTAAAGAAAAAAAAACTTGGTGGAAGTTTTGAATGTAAATTTTAAAGAGCGGAAAACGAGGTTCGAACTCGCGACCTTCAGTTTGGGAAACTGATGCTCTACCAGCTGAGCTATTTCCGCTTTTTAATTTTTCAAACATAAAAATTTTTAAATCAATAATTCAATAAATCGCTCATTCAATAATTAACAAATGCCACTCATATTACCAGTAAAAGATAAAAGCCCTGTTTGGGGATCGGACTGTTTTATAGCCGAAAATGCTACCATAGTTGGTGATGTGGTTATGGGCGATAATTGCTCCGTTTGGTTCAACGCGGTTATACGTGGTGATGTACATTATATCAAGATAGGTAACAACACTAATATACAGGATGGTGCGGTGATCCACTGTAGCTATCAATATGCACCTACAAACATTGGTAACAACGTGTCAATAGGGCACAACGCGCTTGTACATGGCTGCACGTTGCATGATAATGTATTAGTAGGTATGGGAGCCATTGTGATGGATCATGCTATTGTAGAGCCATTTGTTATTATAGCAGCTGGTTCAGTTGTATTGGAGAAAACTATTTGTGATTCTGGCTTTTTATATGCAGGTGCTCCTGCAAAAAAGATAAAGCCAATTACTGATGCCCAGCGTGAAATGTTAACACGTTTGCCGAATAATTATATAATGTACTCGGGTTGGTTTAAGGAATAAACAATTAATAAACCGTCATCCCGAACTTGTTTCGGGATCACACAGGACAAGCAAGTTGCTTGGTGAAGACTTAGCATGTGGGGTGCTGAAACAAGTTCAGTATGACAATGAGTTACTGTTATTACTGAACTACAACCTCCCTAGGTATATCCAGTTTATCCTCCGCATCCCAGTTAGGCCGTAGTGTTATTTCTGTAGGATCTATCCAGATGTTTTCAGGGTATAGTCTCTTTTTTACATTACCGGTATCCCATTTGCCGTTACGATTGGAGTCGTATATCACTCTTATGTGATATTTGCCAGTCAGGTAATTCTTGTAAACTATATTACCGTTTTTACTTATCGGGTAGCTGTTGAGTATATTTTTATTATCCTGGTAAAACTGAACTATGTATTGTTTTGAGGTATCGGGCACAGTTACATGCAATGTTAGTGTACTGTAATTCTCAGCTTTATCAATAGTGAACGATTTTACAAATCTTATATTCTTTTGGCCATAGATACTAGTGAATGCTCCCGGCTCAAAATCAACAATATACTTTGCATCCTGTTTCCAGTGATATTTCATCGTAAACTTCCTTGTACCTGATGTATCTTTAACTAAGTTAAAAGCTACTGATGTTGAATCTTCGCTTAAGGTAATTTGTGATTCATCTATGTTATCTATTGGCGCTGTTGAGGTTATTAGCAGGTCTGTATAAGGTTTTAATTTATTATTGGCACCACTGCTCAATACAAATGTAAAGTCCTTTTTAAAGGTCTCTTTCCGGCCTTTTTCTTTTGTTACAGTATCAATAGGTTTGCCATTGTCCAATACGGCTACACTTAATGAGTCAAAATCCATATTCTTCATATAAAGCTTGGCCGTGTCATTTGTTTTGCTGAACTCTACTATTTTTAAATTATCGAAAGTTGGCGGATAAATAACTTTTAATGATGGATTAGTAAGCTTTTTATTAAACACCATAAATAGTTTACCGTCCTGATCAAATTTCTTTTCAACCATTCGGAACTTTTGAGGATCCTGCTGAAACAGGGATAATTTTATATCTGAGGTATCTGAATAAAGGTGGATGGGTTTTTTTAGGAATGCTATCAGTTCATCATCTTTGTCATAGATCCTGTCGGGAGCAGATTCTTTTAAAGCGTAGATGGTATAATCACCGTCATGTAAGTTGTTTAATGAGAAATTACCTGCGGTATCAGTAGTGGCATAAATAGTCGGTTTCTTTTTACCAAAATATACAGAGTCTTTATCCATCGGGAAAAGCATAACCGTTACATCTTTTTCTCTTTGCTGCGTTAAGGAGTTGGTAACGTTACCCGATACACTGAGCGAATCGATATGAGGACCTGTAGAAAAAACGTAAGTAAAGTTTTTTAAAGTATTGCCTTCATTAACATCCTGTATAGCCTTACCAAAGTTGATGACATAGGTTGTGTTTTTTTGCAGCGTATCTTTAAAATTTATCACCAGGCTTTTGTCTTTGATTTTAAACTCCGGTTGCTTGTCCTGCACGGGGCTCATTGATATTTCTGTAAATTGATTGTTCAATTTAAAATACTCGTCGAAATCCAGTCGCACAGTTTTTGCCGCAAAGTGACGCGTCATATTTGGAGGGGTAGCCTTCACTAATCGGGGAGGAGTCACATCTTTTGGCCCGCCATGAGGTAATTGCTGACTAGCACACCCAAAAATCATTAAAACTATAGCCACAAACAGTAAATTTTTATAAAAAAACAGATCCCTTTTATTTAACATAGTTTTTATAGGCTATAATCGATTTTTAGTTTTTGACAATGATTGATATTCGAAATTAAAAATAATGGCTCTAATCGCAAATTTTTATATTTAATTGATATACAGTTAATTATAAACTTATCTTGACATGTGAACCATTAAAACAGAAATATCAGACGGTGAAACGCCCGAAATCCGAGATGCCTGGCCCAAAGTGCGTGGTTTTATCTTCATTAGTTTTTCACGTGCTTCTTTTGAAAGTGACTGCAGGGTGTGATAATCAAACGCTGCATTTATTTCACGGTCCTCCATTTTTTTCATACGATCAACAATGTCCATTTCCTTTTCAAAATAACTCTCATATTTGATTTTTATTTCAGCCTGCTCAACAGTTTCTTTGTCATATTTTGATAAGAGCTCATCAAGGGCTGAATCTGCCTTTCTCAAATCTGTAAATGCAACCTGAGGCCTGCTCAGTAAATTAAATAATTTGGCTCCTTGCGAAATAGGGCTTGTCTCTAACGAATCCAATAGGGTATTAACATTTGATGGATCGATGGACCTTGCTTTGGTATAAGCAACAATATCATCAGAGTTCTTAACCTTATTATTCACCTTCTCTAAACGCTGATCATTGATCAATCCCAAATCATGACCTATAGGGCTTAACCTGATATCAGCATTATCCTGACGAAGTAATAAGCGATGCTCTGCTCTTGAGGTAAACATGCGGTAAGGCTCTTCTGTTCCTTTGGTCACCAGGTCATCAATCAATACACCGATGTACGACTCTGATCTTTTCAGTATCAGTTCATGTTTATCGTTGATCTTTTGATGTGCATTGATACCAGCCATAAAACCTTGTGATGCCGCTTCCTCATAACCGGTTGTTCCATTTATTTGTCCGGCGAAATATAGGTTGCTAATCAGCTTGGTTTCTAATGTTAAACTCAGTTGGGTAGGAGGAAAGAAATCATATTCAATAGCATAACCCGGACGGAACATTTTTACTGTTTCAAAGCCTGGTATCTGGGTCAATGCTTTGTACTGAATCTCTTCAGGTAATGAAGTAGAGAAACCATTTACATAGATCTCAACGGTGTTCCATCCTTCAGGCTCAACAAATATCTGGTGGCGCTCGCGCTCAGCGAAACGGTTTATTTTATCTTCAATTGATGGGCAATAACGAGGCCCCAGGCCTTTTATTCTGCCGGTAAACATGGGTGATCTTTCAAAGCCTTCTTTCAATGTTTCATGCACCTTGCTATTGGTATATGTTATCCAGCAGCAACGTTGATCATTGGCAAGTTCTACATCAGTATAAGAGAAGCGGCCACGTTCTTCATCGCCCCATTGTTCTTCCATTAATGAATAGTTCAGGCTTCTTCCATCCACACGGGGTGGGGTACCTGTCTTCATTCTACCCGATTCAAAGCCAAGTTCCACTAATTGCTCGGTTAAACCTGTTGCTGCTTTCTCACCTGTGCGACCACCACCAAAACGTTTCTCGCCTATATGTATTACACCGTTTAAAAAAGTACCATTAGTTAGTACTACCGAATCAGCTTCTATCTCTATACCTATAGATGTTTTAACACCACAAATAGTATTGTTCTTTACTAATAGGGATGTAACGGTATCCTGCCAGAAATCAACATTGGGTGTCCTTTCTAAAGCTAAACGCCATTCCTCAGCGAAGCGTGCACGATCACTTTGCGCACGTGGGCTCCACATAGCAGGGCCTTTAGACTTGTTTAGCATGCGGAACTGCAAAGATGTTTTATCGGTTATAATACCTGAATACCCACCCATTGCATCAATCTCACGTACTATTTGCCCTTTGGCAACACCACCCATAGCAGGGTTACAGCTCATCTGTGCTATAGTACCCATATTCATGGTGATCAATAATACTGATGAACCGAGATTGGCTGCTGCCGCTGCTGCTTCACAACCGGCATGGCCTGCGCCAACTACTATTACATTATACTTCTTAAACATGGCTATTTACCTATAAATCGCTCTATATAGAACGTTATTCTTATTGTTTTATTGATGTTTCACGTGAAACATCAAATATTTATTCTTTACAAAATGTACTTTTTAGTCCGCATGTTCCACGTGAAACATTGAATAATGTTATTTATTGTTGCCCGATGTTTCACGTGGAACCTTAAATAATGAGACCAAAGCTACAAGTGACCATATGCTTTCTAATACCACAAATGGATAGAATTTTATCAGGTATGATGAGAAACAACATATAGCTGCACCTAAGAAATTCATAAAGATATATACCTTACTTGAACTAGGTAGTTTCTTATATAAATTTAAAAGAAACGCTATTAAAAGTATAATAACACCTATTGAAGCTATGATATCAGAAGCTTTCATTTATGACTCTTTTAGTTCAGTTAACTCTATCCAGCGGATGCTTTTTTCGTCAAGCTGGTTGTTTAATGTGTTGATCTTATCCAGTATCTCATTCAGTTTGTTGTTATCAATACCCGCTGTGTCCAGCTGTTTATTGCAATCCAATAGCTGATTTTCAATCTTAACAATCTCTTGTTCGAGGGTTTCAAGCTCCTTTGTTTCTTTAAAACTTAGCTTGCTTTTCTTAGCCTGAACAGGTTGGGATGCTGCAACAGGAGTGGTCTTTTTCTGCTGACGGGCTTCTTCCTGCTCAATACGGTATGATGAATAATTGCCATTATATATCCTTACATGGCCTTTTTCTTCTACTATGAATAGCTGATCGGTTAGCTTATCCAGTAAATACCTATCATGCGATACCATCATTAACACGCCGCCATAGTTGGTAAGGAACTCTTCAAGTACGTTAAGTGTGTCAATATCCAGGTCATTGGTGGGCTCATCCAGTATCAGGAAGTTAGGGTTCTTCATCAGGATGCTCATTAATTGCAGCCTTTTTTTCTCGCCGCCGCTTAAATTGGCAATAAAACCATATTGTTTAGCCGGTGGGAAAAGGAACAAAGTAAGTAGGGCAGAAGCTGAAATGGTCTTCCCATCAGCCATTGTAATAAACTCTGCTACGTTTTTAACTACATCTATTACACGCTCATCATCCTTAAAGGTAATACCAGCCTGGTGAAAATAGCCCATTACGGTAGTTTCACCCGTTTCAATAGTGCCTTTATCAGGTTGTAGCGCACTTGTTATCATGTTTAATAAGGTGGATTTGCCGCTGCCGTTCTTGCCAGCTAAGCCAATACGATCACCTTTTTTGAATACATAGCTAAAGTTATCGGTATAAGTAATGCCGTTAAAAGCCTTGCTGATATGGTGTAGTTCCATGATCTTGTTGCCCTGGCGTGCTGTTTTTACGCTCAGTTCAACCTTTTCCTTAATGCCGGTATTCTTTGTTTTCTCTTCCAGATCATAAAAAGCATCAATACGTGCCTTTGATTTTGTACCGCGGGCCTGTGGTTGCCTGCGCATCCACTCCAATTCTTTCTTCAGTAAATTGCTGTTTTTTTGGAACTGTGCCTCATCAGCGCTTTCGCGTTCTGCTTTTTTCTCTAAATAATAGCCATAGTTGCCTACGTAGGGGATCATTTTACCACGGTCAATCTCCAATATCTCGTTACAAACATTATCCAGGAAATACCTGTCGTGCGTAACCATCAGTATGGTTTTCGATCCTTCGGTCAGTAATTTCTCCAACCATTCAATGGTATCAATGTCCAGGTGGTTGGTAGGCTCATCTAAAATATAGATATCCGGATCTTCAATAAGCAAACGGGCAAGGGCCAAACGCTTCTTTTGGCCGCCCGATAGGGTATCGATATGCTGATTCAGGTGGTGAATATCCAACCTGCCTAATATCGTTTTGATCTTGTATTCATATTCCCAGGCATCCACATCGCCCAGTTCTTCCATAGCTTTATCAATAGCTTTGGCATTATCGGGGTCGTTTTCCAGCAATTCTTCGTATTTTCTGATGGCTTGCTGCTGCACATTATCAGCATGAAAAATATAATCGCTGATGGAAACAGCATTTTTAAAGTGCGGATCCTGCTCCAAATAGCCTAACCTCAAATCACGACTACGTACTACTTTACCCTCGGTTGGTAAAAACTCACCTGCCAAAAGCTTTAACAGGGTTGATTTTCCTGCGCCATTAATGCCCACCAGTGCAACCCTGCGCCCGCGGTTAATGCCAATGGTTACATTTTTAAACAACCACTTATCATGAAAAGAATGACCGAGGTTCTCGGCTGAAATATAAGTACTCACGCTATTTGTTTTATATTATCGGAGGGATGTATAAATATGCCCTCTTCGTTATTAATCGATTCTTTGAACATGGCCATCGCAATAGTTTGTGCCGGTATGCTCCTGTATTTTTTTAAACTGCCAAATAATAAAGGGTCAATGAGCTTCATTATCGGGGTTATTATCTTTTCGGCAAGCCTGTGCTCTTTCCTGTCGCCGGTTATTAATGAGGGCTGATAGATATGCACGGTTTTTAATCCAACTTTAATTATATCCTCTTCTGTTTCGCCTTTTAGTTTGATGTAAAAAGTAGATGATTGGGCGTTGGCACCAATTGATGAAACTAAATGAAACTGCTTAACGCCATTTTTCAATGCTAATTGTGCCAGTTTAACCGGGTAATCATGATCTATTTTACGATAGACATTTTTATCCGATGTTTTGTTATTGGTTGTACCCAGGCAGCTAAATATAGCATGGCCCGATATTTCATCAGCATAATTATCTAACTGGTCATAATCAATTACCAGCTCCTTTAATTTTGCATGCTGAATGCCGGTTGATTTTCTGACTAAAATTACCACTTCGGCATACTCCGGCTGGTTTAGCAGGATAGTTAATAATTTACTGCCAATTAGTCCGCTTGCGCCCGCAATTATAGCTTTATATGCCATGTTTAAACAAATTTCCTTGCAAAAATACATATAATTAATATATGGAATAAAAATTGCATGTTTAAACATATAAATATAAAAGACATGGAAAAAATATATTATGCCGCCGATAAACGCGGACACAACGATATAGGCTGGTTAAAGGCAAATTTCTCTTTCAGCTTTGCTTCTTATTACGATCCTGAAAAAGTACATTTCGGTGCATTAAGGGTTTTAAATGACGATATTATTGCAGGTGGCAAAGGTTTTGGAACGCATCCGCACGATAATATGGAGATCATCACTATCCCAATTTCAGGCGCATTGGAGCATAAGGATAGCATGGGGAACATAGGCGTAATACACGCAGGTGAGGTTCAGGTAATGTCGGCAGGGAGCGGAGTTACCCACTCAGAGTACAATCACTCTAAAACAGAAGCTGCCAATACCTTGCAGATATGGCTTTTCCCCAAGGAAAGGAACATTAAACCACGGTACGACCAAAAGAACTTTACCGATGTTTTAAAGCTGAACGAGTTAACCACATTGATATCTCCGGATAAAAATGCTGATACGCTTTGGATAAACCAGGATGCAACATTCTCAATGGGCGATTTTGAAGCAGGCAAAGAGTTTACTTACGATATTAAACAACCAGGTAATGGTGTTTATGTGTTTGTAATTGATGGTGCTGCCGAAATAGACGGCACAACATTAAACAAAAAGGATGCTTTGGGTGTTTATAATACCAGTTCAATTACAATTATAACCGAAGCGAAATCCCGTTTACTCTTAATAGAAGTGCCTATGTAACAAGCCGCTGCGTTAAGCCAAGGTTAAGTTTATTTTGAACGTTAACAAAACAAATAGCTTATTATTTGTTGTAACAGACACTTAACTAACACCTATGGCAGCAGTACAGGAGCATGAGCTCACTGGCTGGAGAAAATGGTTTGCAGGCATTGGCGATCAATGCGTTTTCTTCACCAGTTTTTTTAAAAATATATTTGCGGGAGGTTTCGAGTGGTCGGAATTTGTGCGCCAGTGTTATGAGATCGGTTACCGGTCAATGATGCTGGTTGGCATAACCTCCTTTATAATGGGGGCGGTACTTATACTGCAGCTAAGGCCCTCATTAGTATCGTTTGGTGAGGAAAGCATGCTGCCCACCACTTTAGCTGTATCACTCATTCGCGAAATAGGGCCGGTGATTACCGCGCTCATCTGTTCGGGCAAAATAGCATCAAGCATAGGTGCCGAGCTGGGCAGCATGAAAGTTACCGAGCAAATTGATGCGATGGAAGTATCGGGCGCCAGTCCGCTGCAATATTTAGTGGTTACACGCATACTGGCGGTAACCTGCATGGTTCCTTTATTGACCATAATTGGCGATGTGATAGGGTTGATAGGGGGCTTTATCGCATTAAATATTACCGATAGCATTAGTTATGTATTATACTTCCATAAGTGTGTAGCCGCAATTGATTTTTCTGATTTTTTACCTGCATTTGTTAAAACCATATTTTTTGGCTTCGCCATTGGTTTTGTGGGATGCTATAAAGGTTACAATTCAAACAAAGGTACCGAGAGTGTTGGTATAGCGGTAAATTCAGCTGTTGTAACGGCCTCGCTATGGGTTTTTGTGATTGATGCCATAGCTGTTCAAATCACCAGTATATTATTTTATAAATAATATGGAAGAGGTAAAGGAACATAAAGCGCATGCAAAAACCCCTAAAAAAGGGGTGGTTATAGCTATTAAGGGCCTCAAGAAATCATTCGGTAAAAAAGAAGTGCTAAAGGATATTAACCTGGAGGTACATAGTGGCGAAAATGTGGTGGTGTTGGGTAAATCGGGCGAGGGCAAATCTGTTACTATACAATGTATAGTGGGCATGCTGGTACCCGATGGGGGTTCGTTAAAAGTTTTTGGTGATGAAGTGGCCGATATGAATGCTGAGGAACTGAAGCAATTGAGAATGAAGATCGGTTTCCTGTTCCAGAGCGGGGCGCTGTATGATTCAATGACGGTGCGTGAAAATCTGGAATTTCCGCTTACAAGGGTTTTAAAGTTGAAAGATGAGCATGAGATACAGGAACGCATAAATGAGGTTTTAGATGGCGTAGGATTGCTCGATTCGGTGGATAAATTACCCTCAGATCTATCGGGAGGCATGCGCAAGCGGATAGGTTTGGCGCGTACCCTGATCATTAAACCCGAAATAATGCTGTATGATGAGCCAACAACCGGCCTCGACCCGATAACATCACGGGAGATAAGTGAACTGATCTTATCCATGCAAAAAAAATATAAAACGACATCAATTATTATAACTCATGATATGGAATGCGCACGCATAACTGCCGACCGTATAGTGATTATGAATGATGGAAAATATATAGCTGAGGGCACATTTGAAGCCCTCCAGAAATCTAAAGACCAAATTGTAAAAGAATTTTTTAAAGATATATCATGAAAACTACCGCATCTCAAAAAATAAAAATAGGATTATTTGCCTTTACCGGCTTAGTGGTGTTGGTACTGGCCGTGTTTCTGTTAGGGAGTAAGAAAAGCCTCTTTAATTCAACATTTAATGTTTATGGCAGGTTTAAAAATGTAAATGGGTTGCGGGTTGGTAACAATGTGCGATTTGCCGGTATTAATGTAGGCGTGGTTGATGCCATAACCATTGTAACAGATAGCTCCGTAAGGGTTGACCTTACCTTGAATAACAATGTTAAGAAATTCGTTAAAACAGATTCGAAAATGAGTATTAGCAGTGATGGTTTGATGGGCGAGAAATTGATGGTTGTTGCCCCCGGGGGTGCTGATGGCGCACAAGAAGTACAAAATGGAGCACAACTGGCCACAGTAAACCCAATGGATGTTGACAAGATCATCAGTAAATTAACCGGTATTGCCGATAATGCGGGCACGCTGATACAAAACTTATCGGATATTACCGGTAAGGTAAACAGTGGCAAAGGCAGCCTGGGCCGTTTGTTGAATAATGATAAAATGGCTAATGACCTTGATGCTACTGTTAAACAGGCAAAAACCACCATGGCAAATGTGCATACAACAACCTCAACCTTAAACGAGGACCTTACAGCAGCACAGCATAACTTTTTGCTGAAAGGGTATTTTAACAAGAAGAAAAAGGCTAAAAAAGCGAAACAGGATTCAATAGCAAAGGCAAAAAACGATCAGAAAGATCAAAAAGCGCAGCAGGATTCTACTAAAAAGGCTAAGAAACAGGGAAAAGATTAAAAGATTGCCGGATAAAAGAAAAGCCACTGAATATTCAGTGGCTTTTCTTTTTAGTATGAGTTTTACTTACAACGCATTTGTAATTGCTGGATCCAATGGTTTTACTGCTGAACGGTAACGGTGGATCAGCTTACCATTTTCATCAAGCAGGAATTTTTCAAAGTTCCATTTTACTTCGCCTGTAAAATCAGGGTTTGGTGCTTCCGTCAAATATTTAAACAGAGGTGCAATATCATCGCCCTTAACACTCACTTTTTCGCTTAAAGGGAAGGTAACGTTGTATTTGCCTGTGCAAAAGCTTTTAATTTCAGCGTTAGTACCTGGTTCCTGGCCGGCAAAGTTGTTTTCAGGGAAACCAACTACTACAACTTTGTCTTTATACAGGTCTGCCAATTTTTGCAGGTCGGCATATTGCGGGGTATAACCGCATTTTGAGGCGGTGTTAACGACCAATATCTTTTTGCCTTTGTATTTGGCTAAAGAAAAGTCCTGCCCGTCAATAGTTTTTAATTTAAACTGATAAACTTCAGCTGCCGGCGTGATCAGCATTAAAGTTAAAAAGATCGCTAATAATTTCATGGCTAATTGTTTTTATAATGATGTGTTTATAACGTAAAATTAGCTATTAAAGCTTCGTCTGTTCAAATAGAAATCTTCTTTTTGTGTCATTTTATTCTTATCAGCCACCGATTTATCCGTGTAGCCCAATAAATGCAAAACACCATGTATAATTACCCGGTGTAATTCGGTTGCTTCGGTAACGCCAAACTTGGCCGCGTTATCCCTGATACGGTCTATCGATATAAAAATATCGCCGATAATTGCGCCCTCAATCTCTGAGTTATCAAAGGTTACAATGTCGGTATAAGTATCATGGTCGAGGTATTGCTGGTTTATCTGCAATAAATAAGCATCCGAGCAAAAGATGTAGGTAAGTTCTTTTAATTTATAGCCTTCGGCAAGTATAGTATCAGTTATCCATTGCCTTACCTGTGTTTTATTCTTTAGCTTATAGGCAATATCTTCTTCAAAAAACTGTATTGCAGGCATTATATCTTAAAATGAAGTTCTATTTCGTTGCCCGTGGTGTTAAATATGCACTGATCGGCAAGATGTTTTATAATAAATATACCACGGCCCGTTAAGTTCTCCAGGTTTTCAGGCGCTGTAGGGTCGGGCAAATGGGTATAATCAAACCCTTCACCTTCGTCGGTAATAGTCCATACGATGCGTTTGGATTCAACCTCAGCATTTATAATTACCTTTTTATTCGGATCCATTTTGTTGCCATGTTTCATGGCATTGATCAAAGCTTCATTAAGGCAAGTCATCATATTAGCAAAGGTATCCTCGCTGATGCCATACCTGTCTGCTATGTTTTCAATTAAATTCTCCAGTTGGGCTATACTTTCCTCTTTGGCTTGCAGCTGTAAGGTGTATAATTTGCCTACCCGAACTTTTTCCTGTTCCATACTACTTGGCATTAATTTGATCAAAGTACAAATTTATTCTTTGTTTATAATATAAGTTAAGTGCCGGAGATACCGTTCTGATCTGTTCTGTCTGTTTTGCTTTTACTTGTTGGTAATCCTGCAATGCTTTAATATACCCGGGAGGCATGTCTTTGCCGGCATGACTTTCGCGCTGCTGATCCTGTTCGCGCTGTTGGTCAGCCTTTTCCGCGTCCAGTAATCTGCTTTGAATCTGCTGTTGCCTTTTTAATGCTTCATCGGTGATTCTCTTGTTTACGAGATCGCGTTCGTTTTGTTCCATTTGCTGCGAAATTTTATCAAGATCGCCCAAACCATTCCTGCCATCTTTATTTTCGTCCTGGTTAATCTGCTGCAACATCTCCCGTATCATTTGCTGTTGCCGTGCCATTTTAGCCAACTGCTCGCTCATATTACCCTCCTGGCCATCTTTGGGAGTACCCTGACCTTGTTTTTGGCCATTTTTCCCCTGATTGCCTTGTTGTTGCATTTGCTCGCGGGCTTTTTGCATATTCTGGTTCAATTGCTGTTGCATTTGTGCCAGTTGCGCAAGGGATTGTTTTTTTCCTTTCCCTTTTCCCTGCCCATTTTTTTGCATATTCTGTAATTGTTCAAGCGCTTCACTCAACATTAGTGCCAAATTGTTCATGGCCGTCATCGCGAATTGCTGATTACCTGATGCTTCGGGTGTTTGCCGGTCGCCCAAATTAACAAGCGCTTTATCAATATGATCATTTATCCCGGTAATTTCTTTATTAACGGTTGATTGTATTTGCGGCACACGCCTGCTCAGCGCATACAAACTATCTTCGGCTGTTTTAAGATTGTCTTTTATATCTTTTTGCTTTTGGGCAAGGGTGATATAATTAGGATCGGTAGGGTTGGTGCCCTTTAGCGTTTGCATCACATTTTCCTGCTGAAAGGAGCTGTTTACCAGATTTTTAAGCAATTCGCGCAGTTCCTGTATATCTATGTTGTTTTCGGCTTCCTGGCTTTCCTCATTTTGTTGTTTCATTTTGCTGGCAAGTTGCTGCATTTGTTTGGCGGCTTGCTGTTGCGATTGCGATGCTTTTGAATTGTTATTTTTTTGCAGGTCATCACTGCTTTCCTGCATTTGCTGGGCTATATTTTTTACATCTTTCGCCGGATCTTCAAAATCCATCTTCTGCTCATTCTGATCGTTCTCCTTTTTCAGATCATCCAGCGTTTTTTTAACCTCCTGAAAATCATTGGCTACTTTTTGCTGCTCCTGCTGTGCTGTTTTTGTGTCAGTATTTGGCTGTTTATTCTGGTCGGCTAATTTTTGTTGCTGCTGCGCCAGTTGGTTAAGCTGATTGGCTGTTTGATCAAGTTTTTGATCAAATGCCAGTTTTTTGTAAAGCTCCAGCATGCGGTCGAGCTCTTTTTTCAGCGATTTATTGTCGGTTTGCATTTTCGCCAACTCATCGCGGGTAGCATCCTTTTGGTCTTTTTGTAAAAGTTGCTGCAGGTTTTGCAGCATTTGCTGGGTTTTTGGGTCGAGCACATTATTAAACAGCTTTTCCATTTCCTTTTGTTTGGCAACCATTTCCTGATCCTGCTGCTGATTTTCCTGACGGTTATATTCGGTCTTTTTGTTCTCGTTCTGTATGTCTTTTACTAAATCATCCAGATCTTTCTTTTTTTGCAGGAGGTCTTCAATCTGCTTTTTTTCATCGAATGATATGGTGTTTTTATTCAGTAAAAGCTCATTCAGTTTTTGCGAATCATGCTCCACTTGCCCCGCAATTTTTATGGCCGACTGCATTTTTTGCTTAACAGACTGTGTACCGGCATTTAATTGCTCATTCAACTGCTTAGCATCCGGTACATTAAGTGTATGCTCGGGTGAGCGCACGCTTTTTGGGCCGTTAACACCATCATTATCGGCAACCTCAAAAAAGTAAGTCACCTGGTCGCCGGGTTTTATGCCCAGGTCCTTTAAATTCCAGTAGTAAAAGAAATCGGCCTGTGTTTGGCTCAGATCGGCCTTAACGGGTAGCGTATACAAACGCGCCTTACCGGTTTCATTCTCGCCGGGCGCTCCAACTTTGTAATGAAAAACCAGGGATGAAAAACCGTGATCGTCCTGTATCTTACCCGTAAAATAAAGCGCCTTCATGCTGATGGAATCAGGCTTTTCCTCAATAGAAATTGTAGGAGGCTCATCCGCTATTACATTAATACGATAGCTGGCCGAATCGCTGTTTTTAACAGAGGTGTTGAGCGGATTTATTTTGTAAACGGTGTTTTTAAGGATTTTTTCATTATGCTCAAACAGATCGTGCCCGCTTAAACCAAGCGCTTCTGTTTTATTATCCATAGAAAAAACCATCCCGGTAGCATTTTGAGTATGGAATTGCCAGTTTACAATAGTTCCTGCCGGGATGGTAAGATCACCTGCATTTGGGAGTGTTTCATTTTTTTTATGCAGATAGGCGGGGTAGGTTAAACGCACATCAAAATGTAACAATGACGGGCGCAGGTTAACTTTGATCTCATAGGATGCTGATGTAAAGCCATTAGCCGTTAACTTAAAAACCGTATTCTGTTGCAAATTGCTGAACAGGTATTGAAAGCGGCTTATATTCTGTTTATCAAGCTTGAACGTATTATTCGCGGTTTCTACATAGACATCGGCTGGGAGTTTATCGCCTTCCAGCTTCAGATCGAGTTTAAAATCCTGACCTTGCACTACGGCTAAGGAGTTGTTTAAAACAACAAATTTAAAGGGTGCAACGGGCGCGAAATATTCATTATGCCTTAACAGCCTTTTAGTGCTCTCGGTCAAAACCGATGGCGCCGCCAATGCTATAACACAAATCAATGCTACCGGGGCTATTATCCATTTAAGGTATTTGCTATTTTCCTTTATGTTTATGGCCGATGGGAAGCTGACCGGTTTTAAGAGTTCTATTTTTTGATCAATACTGGCCTCTATCAGCGCGCGGTGGCGTTCATCAACAATAGCTTGTTTTTTAAGTTGAAGCGTGTTGAGTAGTTTATCATTAACGCCGCTAAAGTGTTTGCCAATAATTTCGGCTGCTTCATCATGGGTTAGAGTTTTGCCCAATTTTAGCCATGCCAGTAATGAAGGGATTACCAGCCAGCCAATCAGGCCCAGGTTTAGTACGATAAAAAAGTAAAAGAGGATGGTGCGTAATATCACGCTGAAATTGCCGAAATATTCGCTCAGGGTGATAACTACATATGCTGAAAATAAGCCCGCTCCTAAAAAGATCAATCCCCGCAAAAGATTATTCAAATAATACTTCCGTATAAAGGTGTTGATCTTGCCAATTAAAAGCTCATAATTTTCAGTAGCATTCATTTGTCAGCACATTTTCGCAGGTTATAACATTAAACGGAAAACCCGCCGTAATGATACATGTAGAGGTTCAAGATAATAAAATTTATGGCCAACATAAAATAACACAAAATTTTTATAACAATAGGATGATAATGGCTGTAAATGGTTATAAAAACAAGCCGTATATTTGTAAGGCAAACTTATTAGTATAACTTACTATAATATGAGTAACGAAAAAGATTTTCAGTATGTATCAGACTTGCGCACCGTTGTAACAAGGCTGATAAAGAAATTGCGCAGAGAATCGATCACTGCGCAGCAGCTTTCGCTTACCGAGCGCTCAACATTGGGCTTACTATTACAGCATGGCGGTTTATTGCCAAGCGAACTAGCCTCAATGGAAAAGATCACCAACCAATCCATGTCGCAAATATTGAGTCATCTTTTGGAGGAGGGGTTGATCCTCCGCACAAACTCAGAAACCGATAAGCGGAAAGTAGTTATATCGTTAACCGTAAAAGGCGAGCAAACCATATTAAAGATGCGTAGCGAAAGGGATGAATGGCTGGAGAAGGCCATTAATGCAACCTGCACAGCCGAAGAACAGGAAATACTAAAACAGGCTATTGCACCACTAACCAAAATAGTTGATTTTGAGTAAGGGCGCTTAGCTTATCGAATAATTATAAATAGAGGGTGATAATGAACATAAGTACATTCAGAGCATTTAAAAGCAGAAATTACAGATTATATTTTGGCGGTCAATCCATTTCATTGATAGGAACATGGATGCAGAAAACCGCGGTAAGCTGGGTTATATATTCGCTTACACATTCCACATTTATGCTGGGGCTTACACTTTTTGCGAGCCAGTTCCCATCATTTTTATTTTCATTGCTGGGCGGTGTGGTGTCAGACAGGTACAACCGCTACCGGGTACTGCTTACCACGCAGGTGGCATCAATGATACAGGCTGTTTTATTAACCATACTCATATTCTCCAAACATTACGTGGTGTGGGAAATATTGGCACTGAGCGTAGTTTTAGGTATAATAAATGCTTTTGATGTACCGGCAAGACAATCATTGGTTTATGAAATGATCGAAGATAAGAATGATCTGCCCAACGCGCTTGCCCTCAACTCATCAATGGTAAATCTTTCCCGCCTTATCGGCCCGGCAATAGCGGGTATAGTATTGGAGAACCTGGGCGATGGTGTTTGTTTTTTAATGAATGCCTTAAGTTTTGTTGCGGTTATCATCTCCTTATTACTGATGAAGCTGCCAAAATATATTAATAAGCCACACCCTAAAAACGTATTTGGCGAACTTAAGGAAGGCTTCAGCTATATTAAACGCACCCCTGAAATATCATTTATACTGATAATGCTTATGCTGGTGAGCTTATTTGTGTTGCCATACAGCACGTTGATCCCGTTTTATGCCAGGGATGTTTTTAAGGGCACGGCATCAACCTTTGGTATTATTGACAGCTTTATTGGGCTGGGCGCATTTGCCGGAGCAATATTTCTAGCGTCACTTAAACCGGGGCATAACCTTAAAAAAATATTGGGAATAAATACACTGGTATTTGGCGCAGGCCTTGTACTGTTCTCGCATGAGCATAATTATATATTGGCGTTGATATTTTCAGCAGTTGCAGGTTTTGGAATGATGTCGCAGATTACGATCAGCAATACGGTTATACAAACTTCATCAGATATCAACATGCGGGGCCGGGTTATCAGCTTTTACGCAATGGCATTTTTCGGGATGCAGCCTTTGGGCGGTTTGCTTATTGGCAGTATATCTAAATGGATAGGCACCACCAATACGGTATTGGGCGAAGGGGTTATCGCATTAATGATAGGCCTGCTGCACCTGCGCTTTTTACATAAGGCTAAAATGAAGAAACGCGATGAACAGTTATTAAACCAGTCGGTAATAAGTGCGGCTTAAAAAAAATAAAGCATAATAAATACGATATAATACAAAAGTCCCGGGTTTAATTACCCGGGGCTTTTTGCTGCTATGTGTTTGTTATATTATGCTTTCGCGCGGCGTATAGGGTGTTTAACACCATCGCGACGTGCTTCGCGGGCATCTTTTTTAAGGTCTTTTTTAGCGGTAGCTACATCTTTCTGATCAGCTTGGGCTGCGGTAATATCACCTGCCTTTACAGCTTTTTGTTCGGCTACTTTATCTGCTTTTATGTCTTTTACATCTGTTTTTACAGCTTTTTCATCACTTTTCTTGATCTGTTTTTCAGCTGTTTTAACAGGATGGGCTATACCTTCGCTTTTTAAGGTTTGCTTATCGGCTTTGATATCGGCCTTGTCGGTTTTAGCGGCGGCAATGTCGGCATCTGCAGCAGTTAAGTTACCTTTTTTAATGGCCTGTTTTGCATCGGCTTTTTTGTTGTCATAAGCACGCACATCCTGGCGAAGATCTTTCATCTGCACTTTTTCGGCCGGGGTTTTTGTTGGGGCTGGGGTAGTTGTTTGAGCAAATGCAGCTGCTGACAATAAAATGCCGGCTGCAATTAATCCTAATGTCTTCATGTTTTTTTATTTAGTTTATAATTGTTTTCATCTATGACATAAGCTGATATATAATAGTTTAACCAAATAATATTTATTTTTCATTAAACTATTGCATATTATGCAGTCAAACTAAATATTATTTATTAATAAATATCTTACCAGTTAAACCCCTATTATGATTAAAGCCCCTTACAAATTATTTTTTATGGCGATAATGTTCTTTTTAGCCGCCAATGGCTACAGTCAAACATTGCCTGATAGTTTAAAAGCCACCCTCAATAAAGCCTTAAATGATACGGTAAAAAAGAAATCATCCATTAAAGTTGGTGCCAATTATACAAGTAATAATGTATTTATGGGGCGAACAGGCCTTACAACAACGCCAATTATCTCACCCGATATTAAGTACACACATAAATCAGGGCTGTATGTTTCCGGTACTTTAGATTATCTGCCGGATAATAAAAAAAATAAAGTAGATGGGGGCGATGTTTCAGCGGGCTATGAGTTTGATATAACTGATAGTTTTTCGGGCGATGTATCATACACTAAATTATTTTACAGTACTAACAGTACACAAATAGGCTCGTCCATGAGCAGTACCTTCAATGCTAATTTTGATTATGATATCAGCGATATTATTACCCCATCCATCAGCTTTGATTATGATATAAATAAGCAGGGTATTAACAATGATGCTTTTTTAGCGTTCGACATATCGCACGATATTGTTTTTGAGAAAATATTTGCGGCGAAGGATTTTATATTTATTTCGCCAACTATAACGGTAAATGCCGGAACACAGAATTTTTATGATGCCTTTTTAACACAAAAGGTTTTCAAAAAGGCAAAAAAGGAAGCGGCACAAACCGCATTGATCAATAAGTTTGAACAGAATGTAGATCAATTTAAACTGCTTGATGATGAACTTTCAATGCCTGTGGAATACAAGATTAATCATTTTATTTTTAGCTTTATACCAACCTATGCAATCGTTGAAAATGAGTTTAAATCGGCAGCAATTGCAAAAGAATTGGGTGTACCTGAAAAACCTTCAGTATTTTATTTTACAGCAGGAGCGGCATTAAAATTCTAAAGTCTGAATAATTATTTATGCAGATAAAACATTTGTTTCTTTTATAAGTTATATATAGTTTCACAGGTATACTACTATACATACTGATGAATAAAACAGGTAAAAAAATTATCATTTTTGATGACGATGAAGACATACTTTCTATCTGTAGTTATATTTTAGAAGAACAAGGCTGGGAGGTATTTACTTTCACCAATTGCAATAATATTGTTGACAGGGTTTCGGGTATTTTACCGGATGTGATACTGATGGATAACTGGATCCCTGATGAAGGCGGTATCATGGCTACCCAATCACTTAAGATGAATGAGGCCTTAAAAGCTATACCGGTTATTTATTTTTCGGCAAACAGCGACATCCAATTGCTTGCCAACCACGCCGGTGCTGAAACCTACCTGGCAAAACCATTCGACCTTGAAGATCTTGAACAGGTTATAAACACTGTATTAATAAAACAATAGCGACAATATTTAAGACGTAAAGTATTATGTCTCTACGAAAAAGCTCACATGATAAAATCATGTGAGCTTTTTTATGTTCCGTTAAAGGGAGTGTTATTCCGGTCCGCCGCCAAAGCCACCACCACCAGGGCCGCCGCCACCGGGACCGCTGCCAGGTCCACCACCGCCGCCTTCTCTTCTGAAACCACGAGGGCTATCTTGCTGAACAGGCGCTTTACCCGCGAATTTTTGCAGCCTTATAGTAAAGGTTGCCAGGTAATAACGTGAAAGACGATTGGTCTGCGTTTCGGTAAATGAACTTACCGTTGAAGTTGTTGAAAAAGCAGTGTTTTCATTAAATAAATCAAATACCGACAAGCGTAAGGTAGCGCGATTGCCTTTTAAGAACCGGCGCTCCAGGTAAACATTTAAAATGTTAGGGTTGGTAATGTTTAAGGTTGAGGCATAGCCATAGTTAAATTGTTTTGAATAATCGTAGCTGAAAGTCCAATCGCCAAAATAGTTTTTGCCATTAGCGCCCAGTGTCCAGGTGCGCACGTTTGAAGTACCTTCGGTTAAAGCGTTCTCAACAGAGTTGTTTGTGTGGTTTACAGCATAGTTTGTTATAGCCTGGGCATCAATAATATTGGTAAGATCAACCCTGAACTTTAAGCCAGGTGTGTACTGTATGTTCTTTGATACGTTCTTTTCAGTTGTCTGCGCGTATGTTGTTGAATCAACACTGGTTAAATAACCGATAGAATTAGTATAGGTTATAGCACCCGTAAGCGATAAGGTATATTTACGGTTATCCCACGGTTTAGCGTATACTACATTAGCCGAGGTGGTGTAATAGCCATCGGCATTTACGTATTTTGTTAATGTGGTGTTTGCAAACCGTGGATCGGGCGTATAAGTACGCGGATAGGTTACCGTATTGGTAGTTATATAATTGCTTATCTGCTGAAAATTCAAGCTTGTGAACAATATATTCCCTGTACTAAAATCAAAGGAATTGTATCTTATCCACACGTTGTTTGTAAACTGTGGTTTCAAATCGGGGTTGCCTGAAACCGGGTATAACGCGTTTGAGAAATCGGTAACAGGCTGTAATTGCGAAAAGCTTGGTGAAGAACTTGAGCCATTATAGTTAAACATGAAGGTGTGGCTCCGCGAAAAGTTGTATATGAAGCGTACTGTAGGTATAATGTTAAAAGTGGTAACATGTGTTGTTGCTCCTGTTTGTGGCGAATTGCCATCCAATACGGCTGGCTGTGCTGCCAAACCTAAGGTATAGTTGTATTTCTTTTCAATAAAGCGATAATTTAAGCCAAAGCGGTTGGTCATAAATGTAAAATTATACCGGTTGCTTAAAGCGCTATCGGGTGTAAAAAAGGCAGACGGGGGCAGCACTGAACTGGTATCGGCTGTTTTATCATTTGTTGTTGACGCGTAATTGAAAGCGTAATTTACTTCCAGATAATCGCGGCGGCCTATTGGTGATAGATATGATAATGTTGTACCCACGCTGTTTGTACGGCTATAGGTAGTGATCATCTGATCAACCGGAGCAGTTGGTATGCCTGCATAAACATAGGTTGGGTTTTGGTATTGATTGCTTGTGGTTGAACCTAAGGTAACATAGGCGCTGAAATTGTGGCGATGCTTAAACTTATGATTATATAAAACATTCAATCCAAAATTTGGTGCCGATGATGTTGCATAGGTGTTTGAAGTGTAGGCAGAGGTGGTGTCTCCCTTTCTTAATAAAGCAACTGTTTCATTTTCATTAGTATTTACACTCGCATATGAAAACGTAGGTGTTATTTTAAAATAGTTACTGGTATCAGGTGTATATTCCATATTCCACGTTAAGCGGTGGTTAATATTCCTGTCGGTTTCATTACTGTTTTGGTTGTTAACACTTGGATTTACCGGCGAAAGATTTTGCTGAATGTTTTCGGTTATGGTATTAACAGTATTATCGGCAAAACTGTAGCTGCCGTATACAGCAAGATGTTTACCCCACTGATCGCGGAAGTTTGCACCTATTGAATGGGCGTCGGTAAGGCCATTTTGGCTGGTTATCAGGCTCCCTGAACTCATAGCGGCACGGGCTGCATTTCCACGGCCGCCACCTCCGCCACCTCCGCCAAAACCACCTCCTCCGCCACCGCCGCTGGTTGAGCCAAAAGAAAAGGTATTAACGTTAGTATTATTGATGCTTCCTAAAACGGCAATTTGCTGATCGCCATTAAAAATAAAACTATTTAGTGTGCCCAAATAACGGTTTGCGTCAGGTACTCCATCAGCTTTAGGCAACATGTCTTCACCATCGCCTCCGGTAGCCTGCAAGGTGTAGCCATAGTTCCTGTCTTTACGGATAGTGATGTTCATGATCTTATCCGGGTCGCCGGTTTTAACCCCGGTTAAATTTGCCTGATCGCCATAATCATCAATCATTTGTATATTTTCAACCACATCGGCCGGTAAATTTTTGGTGATTGATTGTACATCGCCACCCATAAAGTCCTTTCCGTTTATACGTACTTTGGTTACCTGTTTGCCTTGTGTGGTGATATTACCATTTACGTCAACATCAACGCCAGGCAGCTTTTTAATTACATCCTCAACAGGGGCATTATCCCTTACTTTATAAGCGCTGGCCTTGTATTCGGTAGTATCTTCCTTAAAGGTAACCTCGTTAACACCATGTATGGTAACCTGCTGCAAAACATTTGATTCTGTTTTTAATATGATGTTGCCCAGCATCATTGGCGCGGTGCTGTTATCAAGTGTATAATGTTTTTTTATAGCCTGGTAGCCTATGGAGGTTATGCTTAATGTGATCTTAGTGCCATTTACACCTGCAAAAACAAATTTACCGGCATTGTCAGCAGCTGTAACGGTGCTGTCGCCCTTGTCTGATACCAATTTTATTATTGTTCCGGGAATGGATTGTTTTGTTGAATCAATAATAGTTCCATGTACTTCGCGGCCCGTTTGGCTAAAAGTATATGTAGCTGTAAAAAAAATAAGTGATAATATAAGTAAAAACGGTTTCATAAGTTTTTCTTGCTGCGTTTGGGTTATAAATACACGCATAATACGCAAAGGTTGCATTTATAAGTTTTAATTGACTAATAATCATAGCATTGTTACATATCCACTATAAAAGCGAACATATAATGGTCTTTTTTGTCATAATAAAATGACGTTGACTGTAACTGCAAGAAAGACAGGGGTTTTGCACTGTAAGTGTTAACAATTGTGTGTAAATCTTTACTAAAGGTTGAAACAAGTATATTTATTTTTCGTTTAAAAAATAAAACATTAACCTATGAACAACATTCGGCCAAGTCTGCACTCAAAAGTGCATAGATGGATTGATAGCATTGGGTTCAGCCTAAATGCATCACAAACCAACACAAAAGACAATATAACAACCAACCATTATTTTTTTGAAACCTTTAATTTTTTCGAAAAAGCAAAAAATAATGATGTTAAAAATTCACAGTTTTTGTGTTTTGATATGTATGGAGAAAAAATGAATGTAAGATCGTTACTTGATCTTCAAACCGCTTTTTTTGAAAACATCAGTCAGCTTAAATAGCAATATGTTGGCTTGCTGTTAAATTCTCCGCTTTAAGGTAATGATCACCTGGTCGTATTTGTTATCGTGGAAAATTTCAAGTAAGATAGTCCGTTCATCTTTCGATTTAAATAGAGCATCAATTTCCTCAAGGTTCATTTTTGAAACCGCTCTGAAATTTATAGTTACAATCTCGTCACCCTTTTCAAGCCCGATTAAATCACCTGCTGAACCAGGCTCAACCCGGCTGATGATTACGTGCTGGTAATCGGTACCGGTGGCATAATATTCCAGGCCACTCATATCATGTTCATAGGGTTCTTTGTAAAGGAAGCCCGGTTTTAAGTACATCGCATTATTGGTGTAATCAAAAATCACATCAAATTTTTTAAGCAGACCAATACCCAGGTTGCCATCACGCGGTACGCTGGTAACAATTTCCGTTTTTGTATCATCAGGAAATGAGGCCAGCACATTTTTTATCTTGTACCGGCCAATATCAACCTCGTTTATCCGGCTTATGAAACCATCAATTGGCCCGTTTAAGCCTATACCTAAATTGGCGGCAATAAATTTTTGAGGCAGGCCATTGTTCTTTATCATGTGTTCAATGGAAATTGGGTGACCGGCGCCAATATCAATCACCAGTTTACTATCAACCATTTTATCGTTGGGGTAAAGGATGTTGGCCTGCATATAAGGTTTTCTATCTTCAATAGTGATGGGTATCTTGTTGGCATGTCTGTAGGCATGAAGATCTTTAGGCCTGCAAATATTCAGTGTGCTATCGCCGAAATTAAGTTTAACAGCCAGGTTATTAAAAAACTCATATCCTAATAAACCATGTATATGCATACCTGCATAGTTCGACAAGCCGAAATAATCCGTTTTTAGTATGGCCGCGCTAACATTATAGCTATCAAGTCCTTGTATGTCTACATTTAATACTGGTGTAACGTAGGCCTCCGCATCATCACCGGCACCCAGACCGGGGATCTTTATGGTGCGTTTTGAGGTGAGACTAATGGAATCAACCAATGATGGTTGGGTTATTACCATAAGGCCAACCCCGGTATCCAATATAAAGTTATACGGCCCGGTATTGTTTATTTTTAAGGGGATGATGATCATGTTCCGCACTATGCGGAAATGAATAGTAACATGTCTCTTGTTTGGCCGCAGATCGAAATACTGCGCTTTTGCTGATAAAAAGCAATAGCACAGAAACACACACAAGCATATAGCACGCAGCAGTTTCATAAATAATGAACATGGTTGAGGAAACCGGATCTATAATCAGTACTTAAATTTACGTAATTAAACCGGTATTAAACAAGTGTTTACAACGCTGGGGTTGTAAACACTTGTTTAGCCTAAACAGTATGTACTATGAAATTACTCTGCCTTTAAACTTTTTACAGGATTGGCACTGGCGGCTTTAATGGTTTTAAATGCAATGGTACAAAAGGCAATAATAACTCCCGCGGATAATGATGCGGCAAACATCCACCAGCTCATATTTATGCGGTAGGCGAAACCGTTGAGCCACTTGCTCATATAATACCAGGCAAGCGGCAATGCAATTACGTTGGCTATTAGCACCAGCTTAAAATACTGGCTATAAAACAGCATTACAATGTTGGTAACACTGGCGCCTATTACCTTGCGAATGCCAATTTCCCTGGCTTTTTGACTCAGGGTGTAGGTTATGAGTCCCAATATGCCCAGGCACGATATGAGAATGGCTATAACCGCAAACGCGCCCATCATTTGTTGCTGATGCGCATCCTGGTCATAATCATAACTAAAGGCTTTGTTCATAAAGCCATAATTAAAGGGAACATCAGGATATATCTCCTTCCATTTTTGGGCAATGAATTTTATAGATGCAGGGGCATTTTTGCCTTTAATTTTTGCAATAACCGTTGTAAAACGATTGGGATTAGCTGCAATAATACCTATAGGCCCAATAGCCGAGTGCAGCGAAAAGAAATGATAATCCTTAACCACACCCACAATTTTGTAAGTGTATATTTTCCCATCGCGCAAATGAGAGATATAATGGCCGGGTGCGGTATAGGGGTTTAAGCCATATTGCTTTACGGCTTGTTCGTTCAACACTATTTCACGTCCTATATCGCTCACTTCCATATCTTTTGCAGGATCACTCTTGCCAAAGATTGCAGCACTGAAATTGCCGCCCGAAATGAATTTAAGGTTGAGCGTTTTTATATAATTCTCATCAGCAAAGTCAAGGAAAACATCGTGCTTGTCATTTACCGTTTTTTCTGCCGGATAAAAATTCATATCCCCGGATATTAATGGGGCCGTTGCGCCTGTTACACTTTGAAAGTTTGGATTACCGGCAAGCTGACTAATGAAATAAGCATTGCTGTTTGTTGACTGATTGCCGCTAAAATAAATGGTTAACTGCTGATCCTGATCAAAGCCGGGTTTGGAGTTGATCATAAAATGCAGCTGGTTCCAGATAACTATAGTGGCAAAAACAAGGCAGGTTGAAATAATGAATTGTACCGACACCAATACCTTGCGTAAGTTAAACATACCAGCAGAATCGCTTACTTTGCCCTTTAATACTTTCACAGGTTTGAATGCCGATAGATAGAGCGCAGGATATAAGCCCGCTAACAGGCCCGTGAATAAGGATATCAGCAGCAGCCATAAAATAAGGCTTCTGTTCTCTGGTGCAAAAAAGGATAATGATTGCCCGGTAAGGTTGTTAAATGCAGGTAAAAATAGAAAGCCAAGCCCAATAGCAACCATAAGCGCGAGTACGCTTATGGCAATGGTTTCTATCATAAACTGATAGCGTATGGATGATTTACCTGCCCCCATAACCCGGCGCACACCAACTTCGCGGGACCGGTCAACAGCTTGGGCGGTTGAGAGGTTCATGTAATTAATGCAGCCTAAAAGTAATATAGCCAGTGCAATGCTACCCAACAGGTATAAATAGCTTAAGTTGCCCTGCTTAGCCTCCAGATAACTTTGATACGCTGATGAATGCAAGTGAATATCAAGCAACGCCTGGAGTGAGTTGCTTAGTTTTGTAGCGGTGGATTTCAGATCGGGACCGGCATGCCTTTGGGTATAGGCATTCAGTTCGCTTATTACATGCTGCTTATTGCTGCCGGGTTTTAGCTTTATATAGGCGTAATAATTAGGATCGGTAACCCAGTTAATTTTAGCGGCAATACTTTCGTGCACGCCATTGCTATTGTTTGATGCAAAGAAATCGGCTCCAAAATGGTTGGTGAAATCGTTTTTAAAGACCCCGGTAATGGTATAAATATTATCACCGGCTTTTAATGGCTTGCCGATAGGGTATTTATCGCCAAAAAGCTTTTGTGCCAGCGGTGCTGATATCACGATAGTATTAGGTGCCAGCAAAGCTGTTTTGCGTTCGCCCTGTAGAAAATGAAAGGAAAAGATGTTGAAAAACGATGGATCGACCCAATAGCCATTATCAACAGTAAATGGGGTAGATGCTGAACTATCCTTTACCTGTACAATGCAGGTACATTTGGAGGCATCCAATCGGCTTGCCTCATCAATTTCAGGGATTTCGCTTTTCAGATAGGTAACATATGGCATGGATACCGTAGGGGCCTTACCGCCATCATTAAAATTGGTGGTTATGCGGTAGATATCATTGCTATTATCAAAACCCTTATCAAAACTTATATCGTGCTGAAAGAATAGGAATACCAAAGCGCAGCATGCCAAACCTATCGACAGGCCTAAAACATTAATTGCAGTAGTTGTTTTACGTTTCCACAGATTGCGCAACGCCAGTTTCAGGTAGCTTTTGAACATAATGCCTAAGGTTATAGGCAAAAATAGGCGGATTGTGGTAAAGTAGTAGGTGTGAGGGGTTTATTTAACAGAATTTAACGGAGAACTGTTGAAAAAGGTGGGTGTCACACTGAGGCACTCGAAGTGTGAGCGTAAGACCTTTACCAACATGCTTCGAGTGCCTCAGCATGACCTAACGCACTTTGTATTCGGGATTACCTTACGATACCGTAATTTCCCCGCGCAAATCGGTTTCCAGCCATTCTTTTACCAATAGCGGATCATCAGTTTGGGCCAGCAGGTACATCATTTTGGTAACGGCGGCTTCATAGGTCATGTCATAACCATTAGCTACGCCAATATCCTTTAACTGCTTGCTGGTTTCGTATCGGCCCAATTCAACAGTACCTACTTTACATTGCGAAATATCAAGGATCACCTTGCCGCTGTCGATGGCGTTTTTAAGCAGATCGGTAAACCATTGCTCGGTAGTGGTATTACCCGCGCCGAATGTTTCCATAACAATACCGCGTACATCGGCAGTTAGAATGGTTTCAACCACTTTAGGGCTTATGCCGGGGTACAGTTTAAGTACGGCTATATCATTCACTAAATTTCTGTGAACTATCATCGGGCTATCGGCTGGCTCCCTGATGTCATTAGTGCTAAACCTCAAGTGAACGCCAGACTCAGCCAGGATAGGATAGTTAGGAGAACGGAAAGCTTCGAATTTTGATGAATTATATTTGAATGAACGGTTCCCCCTGAATAATTTATAGTCAAAATAGATACAAACCTCCGGTACACGGGCGCGGTCATTCTTTTTGGCATTGGCAATTTCAATGGCCGTCATCAGGTTTTCCTTGGCATCCGTCCGGATTGCGCTGATAGGCAACTGTGATCCGGTAAAAATTACCGGCTTGGCCAAATTCTCCAGCATAAAGCTTAAAACGGAGGCCGTGAATGACATGGTATCCGAGCCATGCAAAATTACAAAGCCATCAACCTTATCATAATTTGATTCGATCAAGCCGGCCAATTCGCTCCATATCTCGGGATTCATGTTTGATGAATCGATGATCTTATCGAAAGAGTGTACCTTAATTTTGCAGTTTAAACGGTCGAGCTCTGGCACATTGTCCATTATTTGCTCAAAATTTATGGGTTTGAGCACCTTTGTAGTAGGGTCGCTCATCATACCTATTGTCCCACCGGTATAGATGATCAGTATTTGGCTCATTAATATATAATAATGCTAAAAATCAAAAATCTGTTAAATAATTACACACCAAAAATCTGTATTGAATTTGCCGTAGTTATCTCAGCAACGGTTTCAATTGGTTTTTGATACAGCTCCGCAACCTTTTGGGCAACGTATATTAAGTACGAACTTTCATTAGGTTTACCCCGGTACGGAACCGGCGTAAGGTACGGAGAATCCGTTTCTAAAACGATATGCTTTAGATCAATTTGAGGTAAAATTTTGTCTAAACCGGCGTTTTTATAGGTAATAATGCCGCCAATACCCAAATAAAAGCCCAATGCTATTACTTTTTCGGCCTGCTCAAGCGTGCCGCCAAAGCAATGGAATATGCCGCGCAGATCATCGTCTTGTTCCTCTACCAACACATTATACACCTCGTCAAAAGCATCACGACAGTGAATAACAATAGGCAGTTTTAATGATTTTGCCCAGGCTATCTGTTTTTTAAACGCGAGTATCTGTTCGCTTAAAAAAGTTTTATCCCAGTAAAGATCTATCCCAATTTCGCCAATGGCATATATTTTATTGTCGCCATGCGCATTCATGATGGTATTGAGCTCTTCCTCCCAATCTGCTTTTACTGAGCAGGGGTGAAGGCCAAGCATGGGGAAGCAGTTAACAGGGTAGGCCGCGGTAAGCTCAAAAACCTTTGCTACTGAATCAGTATCTACATTGGGTAAAAACAGGCGGGTGATGCTGTTATCGTTACAGCGTTGTATAAGTTCTGCACGTTTTGTATCATCAGTTTCATAATACAAATGAGTATGCGTATCGGTAAGTACCATGGTGCAAAAATAAAAAAGTCCCCCGGGTAATCGGGGGACTTTTTTATTAACTTTTCTTTTTGGCCGTTGTTGCCGTTTTCTTTTTGGCTGCAGGCTTTTTAGTCGGTGCAACCGCGGCATGTGGTATTGGCTTAACTGCTACCAGTTCCACATCGAATACTAAGGTGCTGTATGACGGTATTACATCGCCCTGGCCTTGTTCGCCATATGCCAGGCTTGATGGTATAACAAATTTGGCTTTAGCGCCTGTGTTTAATAATAAAAGACCTTCGTCCCAACCTTTTATAACCTGGCCGGAGCCTACCACAAAGCTTATTGGCTCATAAGTGCGGCCTTCCTGCAATAAACCAGCCTTATCGGCAACAGCCGCAATGCTGGTATCGAAAACCTGGCCGTTAAGTAAATGGCCGGTATAGTTTACCAATACGGTATCGCCAGCCCTTGGTTTTGGTTTAATAGATTGCTTAAATACTACGTATTTTAGGCCCGAGGCCGTAGTTTTCATAACCAGTTTATTGCTGGTAATATATTTATTTGCGTCAACCGCTTCAGCTGCTTTTATTTTTTCAAGCTCAGCGTTTCTTTCAGCAATGGCATCATTTAACGACTGTACTTTTACAATTTTCATGTAAAAGTTAAAAAAGCTGCCTGCCGGGAAAAACGGGGGCCTACTATTTTCATGGCCTTTAAATACTGAATCGGCAGGTATTTTTACCAGTAAGCTATCACCTGTTGTTAATAATGGAAAAATCTCCATCATATCGGTAACATTTTGGGTTGGCTGTACTTTTACCTGTACCGGGTGCCCTAAAGCATAGGTGCTGGAAAGTAATGAATCCTTATCCGTTTTTTGGATGATCTGCAAGGTTATTACATCATCATTCTTTATTCTGTCACCCGTATTGTGCGTAAAAAGTGTGTATAATGCGCCCTGCGATGTACGTTGTAAATCATTTTGCGCATTTGCAGTAATTGAAAATGCACAAAAAAGTATAATACTATAAATATATTTTTTCATCTGAAAACAAAAAGCCTTCCCGCTTTAACGGAAAGGCTTATTAAAATGTTATTTTTTAACCGGTGCTTGTGCCTGAGGCATCATAGGCATTTGTGGTTTTGGAGCATTTGGGTTTGGTTTGATGATATCAATGATCTCAACATCAAACGCGATAGGTGTGAATGGGCCAATAATTGATACACCACGCTCGCCATAAGCAAGGCTTGATGGTACAACCAGGGTAGCTTTTGAACCTTTGTTTAACAATAACAATCCTTCATCCCAACCTGCAATAACTCTTTTTTCGCCAACAGGAATATGGATAGGTTTGTATTGACGCATCGGGTCAACCTGCATTTTCTCTTTGGTTGCTGTATCTTTTACTGAAGTATCAAATACTTTACCATTAAGTAAACGGCCGGTGTAATTAACCACTACAGTATCGCCAACAACTGGTTTTGGTCCAGTTCCTTGTTGTGTGATCTGGTAGTATAAAGTATCAGCAGTTTGCGTAACGGTTAGTTTTTGGTGAGCAATGTATGCTTTAATTTTAGCAGGCTCTTGTTGTTTAAGTACTAAGCCTTGTGATTTTATAAAATCAGCAACACGGCCTTGAAACACCTGGTCGGTAAGGTTACCTTTTGCAATTACTTTTTCAATTTTCAAGGTGTAGATAATCCAGTTGCCTTTGAAGCCCGGAGGTTTTTGCTGTCCTTTTTTAAACATTGAATCAGCCGGGATCTTGATAGCAGCGCTATCACCTTCAGCTAATTTTGCAAGGCCGGTAAATATATCGCCTTTTGTTTGTGGCTTTTGAGCAGCCATTTGCATTTGGCGGCCAGCCTCATAGCTACTGAATAAGACAGAGTCGCCATCGGTTTTTACTATCAGGTTAAGGCTTACAAAATCGCCGGGTTGTATAGTTGGGTTTCCTTTAGTTGTATATATATCATACAACAACCCTCCATCAGCCTTTTTAAATCCGCCATTGCAGCTTGCTAATCCTAGTCCCAGTGATGCAAGAGCTAAAAACATTAAGTTTTTTTTCATTTGATTTTTATTGTATTAATAGATTTTTATATTTCGGTAAAATTAATTTGAACTGATTGACGACCTCTTCAAGACTGTCAGTTGATACGCCGCCGGCCGCATTTCGGTGGCCGCCGCCGCTAAAGTACTTTTTACAAATGTCATTTGCTGGAAAATCGCCTTTTGAACGCAAAGAAAGTTTTACTTTATCTTTTCGCTCCACAATAAATACCGCTAAACGTACATTGCTTATTGCCAGGGCATAGTTCACAATCCCCTCAGTATCACCCGTTATTACATCATATTTCTCAAGATCATCATGGGTAACAGCTATAACCGCGGTGTTATACTCGTTATAAACCTGCAGCCTGTTAACCAGGCAATGACCTAGAAAGCGAACGCGATTTTCAGATGCATTATTGTATACCAGCTCATGTATGCGCCAGTTAACCGCTCCTGCATCAATCAGGTCGGCAGCTATACGGTGCACGGCAGAGGTAGTATTTGGCAAACGGAATGAGGCCGAATCTGTCATGATGCCTGTATATAAACAGGTAGCTACATCAGCATTAACAAGCTCTTTATGATGAAGCACATCGGTAATAAAAGTATATACCAGTTGCGCGGTAGCACAGGCATTGATGTTCCAGTAACGGTAGTCGTCAAAATCTGCCGGTTCCAGGTGATGATCAATCATCACTTTCAGTGCAGCGCTTTCTCCAACCTTTTCACCCATTTCATTAATGCGGTTCAGGGCATTAAAGTCCAGACAAAAAATGATATCGGCATCGGCAATAAGCGTGTTGCTTTGTTCGGTATGATCTGTATAGATGATAACTTCTTCGTTGCCGGGCATCCAGCTTAAAAAATGCGGATAATCGGTAGGGGTGATAACCTTTGCATGGTGGCCCAGTTGTATCAAATAATTATACAAACCCAAAGATGATCCCATAGCATCGCCATCAGGTTTATGATGGGTTGTTATGACTATTTTTTTGGGCTGTGCTAAAAGGTTAACAAGCGAAGCAGTATCTAACATCCAATTTAAAAAAGAGTTGCAAAGCTAAATAAATTTCCAACTCATTGATATATATACAAAAACATTTTTTATACAGGCAAAAAGCTTAACACAATTTTAATAATAGAGATATATTATTTGCCAATATTCTCATATTCAATACAGAACTTATTTTTTTAATTAAAAACATTACTTTTGCGGCAGTTTTTAAAACAAATTATGGCAACTAACAGAACATTTACAATGATTAAGCCGGATGCTGTTGCAGCCGGACATATTGGCGGAATTTTAGAGCAGATCATAAAGAGCGGCTTTAAATTGGTAGCAATGAAATATACCACTTTGAGCCCTGAAAAAGCAGGTCAGTTTTATGAAGTACACAAAGAGCGCCCTTTTTATGGTGAGCTTTGCCAATTCATGTCATCGGGCCCGATAGTAGCGGCTATATTGGAGAAAGATAATGCTATTGAAGATTTCCGCAAATTAATTGGTGCTACCGATCCTGCGAAAGCAGAAGTAGGTACTATCCGCCAAAAATTTGCACAATCAATCAGCGCTAACGCTGTACACGGTTCTGATTCTGACGATAACGCTAAGATTGAAGGCGACTTCTTTTTCTCAGCGTTCGAAAGATTCTAAGTTTTCTGATACCTATATATAAGGTAGCGAAATAGTAAAAGGTATATGGTGTTTATTTGAAAAAGTAAGCGTTGTATACCTTTTTTTCGTTTACAGGAAGATGATCTCTTCTACTAAAATCTCTTTAGCTTTATCGTTTATCTTGCCGATGATCTGGCTGCGCATCATCATTAACTCGCTTTTTATTACGGATGATTCAATGCGTAAAAACAGTTTTTTATTACTGATATATAACTCTTTGGTACGATTAGCTACTGATTTGCCCACCAGCTCGGGCCAAACAGCTACAATAGAGGTTTCCTCAAACTTCCGTTTTATTTTGTAAACATTAAGCATTTGCTCAATGGCCTCTTTTAGCGATTTATCATTTGTTTTACGCATCAACTATTCCTCCTGCAACTTTAAATAATTTAAGGGGCACGCCCATATCACTAAAAATATTTTGCACCCTGCTCAGGCTGGTATCGGTAATAAAAACCTGGCCAAAATCATTGTCGGATACCATTTTCATCAATTTGGTTACCCGCTTATCATCCAGCTTGTCAAAAATATCATCCAGCAGCAGCAGTGGTTTAAATCCTTTTTGCCGGGTTAAAAATGTGTACTGGGCCAGCTTAAGTGCTATTAGGAAAGACTTTTGCTGCCCTTGCGAACCGAACTTTTTCATCGGCATACCGTGAATAGCAAATAGCAGGTCATCCTTATGTATACCGGCGGTGGTGCGCTCGAGGGCCCTATCACGCTCAACATTCTTTTTCAGCAGTACTGCAAAATCATCCTGTAATAGCTGCGACTCGTATATAAGCTCAACCCGTTCGGCATCACCGGTTAAAAACAGGTAGTGCTGGTTGAATGTACCGGTAAAGCTTTCCATAAAAGCTTTACGTTTTTTAAAGATGCTGTTACCAGCATCAACCAGTTGTTCATCCATCACCTCCAGTAAATGCGGATCGTACCGGCCGGTATCGGCAATCAGCTTTAAAAAGGCATTGCGGTTATTCAGTATCTTATTATAGGTGATTACCTCATCCAGGTAATGGTTATCGGTTTGTGATAGTACATTATCAATAAACTTGCGCCGCTCATCGCTGCCTTCGGTTATAATACTGGTATCATAAGGCGATATCATTACCAGTGGGAACAAACCGATATGATCGGCCAGGCGTTGGTAATCCTTTTTATTGCGTTTAAACTGCTTTTTATGGTTGCGTTTAACCGCGCAGGCTATTTTTTCATCGTGATCGTTTTTATTAAAAGTGCCGTTTATGATGAAAAAATCGGTGTCCTGCTTTATTTGCTGTGTATCAATAGGGTTAAAATAGCTTTTGCAGAGCGACAGGTAATGTATGGCATCCAGCAAATTAGTTTTACCTGCACCATTGTCACCAGTAAACGCGTTCACGCCCTCGCTGAAGGTAAGTTCAGCTTCGGCATAGTTTTTAAAATTGATGACGGATAATTGTTGCAGATACATATTGAGGGAACAAAGTTAATGAATAGTGAGTAGTGAATGGTGAGTAGTTAGCGGTTAATTTCAAAAACGGAATAAGGTCCTTATTAATAGTTATTTGGCGCGAAAAGAACAACGCACTATTCACTGCTCACCACTCACTAAATAATTAATACAAAAGGTATTGTGAAAAATTTAGAAAACCGTAAGTTTGCAAACTTAATTTTAGAATAGAAATGTCGAAAATGCAGGACAATACAAACATTGTAGTAGAGAGTAACAAACTTGGAAGAAGCGGAAAGTTTGTGCTTGAAAACCAAAAAAGCTTGTTGTTTATTATAGCAGCCGTTATAGTAATGGCTGCAGGCTATTTTATTTATCTTAAAGTATACCTTGCTCCACGCGAGGTAACTGCTGCCAACCAAATGCACGTTGCACAGGATTTTTGGGAGAAAAAAGATTGGGACAAAG
The DNA here is from genome assembly GCF_900105165.1 of Mucilaginibacter mallensis. NCBI lineage: Bacteria > Pseudomonadati > Bacteroidota > Sphingobacteriia > Sphingobacteriales > Sphingobacteriaceae > Mucilaginibacter > Mucilaginibacter mallensis. The sequence continues at coordinate 5,449,969 of NZ_LT629740.1, read as the reverse complement.
CTATAAACGGCGATGCAGGTTATCCTGGATTTGCAAAAATATTGAGCGAGTACAGCAACACCAAAGCTGCTAACCTTGCTTACTTTTATTTAGGGGTTGCTTACTTAAACAAAGGCGAATACAGCAAAGCTATTGATAACTTAACCAGCTACCACGGCGATGACAGCATGGTTGCCGCTGAAGCTTTAGGTGCTACAGGCGATGCTTATGTTGAATTGAAAGATTACGACAAAGCTGAAACTTATTTCAAAAAGGCAGCTGATAAGGCTAAAAACAAATTTTTATCGCCTATGTACCTTAAAAAGCTAGGCTTAGTTTACGAAGCTGAAAAAGATTACAAATCAGCTGATGAAACATACAAAAAAATAAAAACCGACTATTTTGCCAGCACTGAAGCGCAAAATATTGACGCATACATTGCCCGCGCAGAAGCGCAGATAGCTAATTAGTGAATGGTGATTAGAGATTAGTTATTTAAACGACTAATTAATCTCTAATCACAAATCTCTAACCACCCTCACCATCCCCACCCATGTCTACTCAGCATAAAAATTTATCTGATTTTTCAGGCAGCGAGATCCCATCAGCATTGGCATACAGTTTTGGTATTGTAGTAGCCGAATGGAACGCAGAGATCACCAATGCATTATACCAGGGCGCTTACGAAAACCTGATAAAGTATGGTGCAACAGCAGAAAATATATACACCTACCAGGTTCCCGGCAGTTTTGAACTAACCGCTGGTGCCGATTTATTGTTGAAAAACCTTAAATTAGATGCGGTAATATGTTTAGGCTGTGTTATACAGGGCGAAACAAGGCATTTCGATTTTATTTGTAATGCTGTTGCCAATGGTGTGAGCAATGTATCTATTAAATATTCAAAACCGGTTATATTTGGGGTGTTAACTACCGATAATCATCAACAGGCTTTTGACCGTGCTGGGGGCAAACATGGTAATAAAGGAGATGAGGCCGCGTTTACAGCAATAAAAATGGCGCATCTTGCTGAAACCTTAAAGGGATAAAATCCGTAAATAGTGAAAATTGATAAGATGAAAAAAATACTTTACATAGCAGTTATAGCTTTAACACTTGGCAGCCTGGCATCATGCTCAAATAAATTATGCCCTGCTTACGATTCTTACCCTCACCACTCCCGTTAACATTTGAATATCATTTTTTATTCAATCGCTTAAAAGTAATACAGGCTTAGACTGTAATTACGTTATTTTTGCGGCTACAAATAAATTTTTTATGAATTGGACATCGTTGGAATCAGCGAACCAGATTGATGCGATAAAGGCTCAACCGGGATATAGCTTGATTTTTAAACACAGCACACGCTGCTCTATCAGCATGATGGCAAAGAGGCGTTTTGAATTGGATTGGGATAAACTGCCTGCTGATATGCCCTTGTATTTTTTAGATCTGATAAAACACCGCGATATATCAAGTCAAATAGCACAGGACTTTCAGGTGCACCATGAATCGCCGCAAATGCTTTTAATTAAGGATGGTGAATGCATTCTTGATCAGTCGCACGGGGAGATCTCTGTAGAAGAAGCACTGGAAGTTTTAGTAGCTTAGTCCGAAAGTCCGCATAAGTCGGTAAGTCCGAAAGAAAGAATGGTTTTTTGAGCTTTCTGTCTTTCGGACTTCTTGACTTTCCGACTTAATATCTACCACCCAAAGTCCATCGTCTTTTTCAGATCGGGGTGTAGGCTTACGGCTACCGGGCATCCCCAGGCAGCATTTTCCAATATTTTCTTTTCATCGGCAGTATATTCCTTCGGGAATTTAAAATTTAGCACAACTTCGGCTACGCGGCGTGGGTTGGGTGCCATAACTTTAGTTACCTCGCAGGTAGCGCCGTCCATGTTAATATGATGCGGCCTCGCAGCAATGGCCATGGTAGTTAACGCGCAGCCCGCTAATGATTCTGCAAGCAGATCGGTTGGTGAAAATGCTTCACCCTTGCCCTGGTTATCGGTGGGTGCGTCAGTAATAATTTTAGTGCCCGATTGTAAGTGAGTGGCTTCTGTTCTTAAGTCGCTCAGGTAAGTTGTTTCTATAGTTGCCATAAAGCCCCCTAACCCCCTAAAGGAGGAATTTTTAAGTTAATTTATGCAAGCAAATTTAGCTTATCATTTCAAAAAATCACATTAAACATCAACAAACTGTAATATTGATAATGTTCCCCCTTTAGGGGGTTAGGGGGATAAAGGGTTTTTACATACATTTGCATTATGATTGATTTGCCTGTAGTACCGGTTGAGCAAAAGCAACGTAAGCCTGATTGGCTTAGGGTAAAACTCCCGGTAGGGAAAGAATATGCCCATGTGCGCAGTTTGGTTGATACACATAAACTGCATACTATTTGTGAAAGCGGTAATTGCCCTAATATGGGCGAGTGCTGGGGTGCCGGTACAGCCACATTTATGATATTGGGTAACATTTGTACCCGTTCATGCTCGTTTTGCGCGGTGGCCACGGGCAGGCCGCTGGCTGTTGATATGGATGAGCCCAACCGCGTAGCTAACTCGGTTAAACTAATGCAGGTTAAGCACTGCGTTATCACCTCGGTTGATCGTGATGATTTGAAAGATGGCGGATCCATTATATGGGCCGAAACTATAAATGCCATACGCAGGGAAAGCCCTGAAACTACACTGGAAACTTTATTGCCTGATTTCAGGGGCATATGGGATAATTTGGAGCGTGTGCTGGAAACACGCCCCGAAGTAGTATCACATAACCTGGAAACTGTGCGCCGCTTAACTAAAGAAGTGCGTATACAGGCTAAGTACGACCGTAGCCTTGAAGCTTTGAGCCATATATCAAAAGCGGGCCTGCGCACTAAATCAGGCATTATGCTGGGCTTGGGAGAGAGAGAAGAAGATGTTTTGGAAGCGATGGATGATCTGTTAAATGCAGGTGTGCAAATATTAACCCTGGGCCAATATTTACAGCCTACACGTAACCATCACCCGGTAATTGACTGGATCCATCCCGATCAATTTAACTTTTACAAACAAATTGGCTTAGAAAAGGGTTTTAGATATGTTGAAAGCGGACCGTTAGTTCGTTCATCGTATCATGCTGAAAAACACTTGTTTGAAATCTAAATTTTCTTTATAACTTCACCCTGTTGACTAAGAAGGGTAAAATATCACTCACCGAAGAGGAATTAGTGTTTTCACTAAGGAACAGGGAAAAGATTGCCATAGAGGCACTCTATGATATGTACTCCTCCTCGTTGTACGGTGTAATATCACGCATAATTATTGATACGGCAGCCGCCGAAGATGTTTTACAGGAAACCTTTGTAAAGATCTGGCATTCATTCTCAAGCTATAGTACTGAAAAGGGGCGTTTATTTACCTGGATGATGAATATCGCACGCAATTTAGCTATAGACAAACTACGATCTAAGGATTTTAAGAATCAAAACAAAAACCAGGAACTCGAAAATAACGTAACTTTCATAGACGAGCAAAGGAATACAGTTTACAATCCTGAACTATTAGGCGTTAAAGACCTGGTTCAGACACTAAAACCCGAGCAGAAATCTATTCTTGAACTAGTGTATTTTAAAGGTTACACTCATGTGGAAGCAGCAGATGAGCTAGGCATTCCTTTGGGTACGATTAAAACACGTTTAAGGATGGCTATACTAGAACTTAGAAAACATTTTAATTGAAAGTTGAGTAGTGGAAGACATTAAGGCATATATTGAATCAGGCATATTGGAACTTTACGTTCTGGGTGATGTTACCCAGGAAGAAAAGAACCAGGTGGAAGCTATGATTTCAGAATATCCGGCTGTAAAGGCCGAATTGGATGAAATTGAGCGTTCCATGGAAGCCTATGCCTTAGAAAATGCCATTGAGCCTTCAGAAGAACTTCGCGGTAAAATATTGAACAGCCTGCTAACTAATTTTGGTGATGATGATACCTTCCCTACCAAAAAGGAGCCTGTTAAAAAAGATAATTTAATTGCTTTTACAGCATCAAAACCAAATAGCTTTTACAAATATGCCTTTGCAGCCTGCCTGGCATTATTAATATTGAGCGTTGCTGCATTGGTTGATGTGTATGATCAGTTGAAAGAAGCAAACACGCAATTGGTAGCATTGAGCTCATCAAACCAGCATTTTACCAATACGGTTAAATTTATGGATCACCAGTTGAATATTTACCGCGATCCAACATTTAAGGTTATAAAACTACAAGGCACTGCCAAACATACATCCGCCTCAATGTTAGTTGCTTTTAGCCCGATCAAAAAACAAGTGATGATTGATATGGCCGATCTGCAATTGCCACAGAATGATAGCGCACACCAATACCAGCTATGGGCCCTGGTAGGTGGCAAGCCGGTTAGCCTGGGTGTTTTTGATAAAACATCCGACAGTGTGGACATGAAACAAATGCAATCTATTGCCGTGGCCCAGGCCTTTGCGGTAACGCTTGAGCCTAAAGGTGGAAGTGTAAACCCAACCATGGATCAGATGATGGTTATGGGAGCCGTTTTATAGCTATCAAAAGCTAAACCCCTTTCTTTTTTGTTAAATTAAGTTAAAATGCAGGTTTTTTAGTGTGTTTTTAACATCTGACAAAACAATATTATTTTTTTTTACGTTTTGTAACTATTAGTGCCCTATAGGTGTCTTATAGGTAATTTAGTTTAGAGTATTTTGTTCTTTATAAGATCAGTTAATAGTTAGCGGTTGTACGATACTTACAACCGCTTTTTTTATGCGCTTAATTTTGCCATAGTAATTGGCAGTTGATTAGCCAGTTTGCCTGGTAAAACTACATTCATCCGGTTGGGCAGCGCAAGTTCATCACCTGCTTTACCATGTATGTAATTACCAATAATACAGGCTTCGTATGGGGCATACTTTTGTGCGAGCAAGGCTGTTATAATGCCGGTAAGTACATCGCCCATGCCACCACTGGCCATAGCAGCATTGGCTGTTGAATTAAAATACGCCTTACCATCCGGAGTAGCGGTTATGGTATAGTCATTTTTTAGCACGATGCATATTTTAAGCTCTTTCGCTTTCGCTATAGCCGTTTGCAGCCGCAGCCACCAACTGGTATGTTCACCAAAAAGACGGTCAAACTCCTTCATGTGCGGCGTTAAAATGCTGCCTTCGGGTATTAAAGCCCATAACTCCTTGTGGGCCGACAGTACATTTAACGCGTCGGCATCAATAATCACAGGTTTTCTATAGTTAGTGAAGATGTAGGTTAGTAATGCCAGTGTATTTTCATCATCGCCCAAACCCGGGCCTATACCTATCGCGGTAAATTTATCCCAATCAATCTCGGGCAGGTCATCGCCCTGACGTATAATAGCCATTATCTCGGGCATATAACTATTTAGGGCAGTAAGGCCGCTTTCGGGCACACATGCTGTGGTTAAGCCTGCACCTGCCTGGGCGCACCCCGCAGAAGAAAGTAAAGCCGCCCCCATAGTTTTAGCCTGCCCTGCAACAATAAGTGCATGGCCATAGGTGCCTTTATTACTGAATTTATGCCGTGGTTTGATAAGCTTACGGATATCCTTTTCGCCCACAAACTGATAAGGTGAGTTTAATGATTTCACGAAGCCCTCGTCAATGCCGATATTAACCGCCTCCCAGCACCTAATATTCGGGCCCGATTCAGGTAATAGAAAGTTAATTTTTGGCTGTTGAAAGGTGATCACCAAATCTGCCTTTAAAACGGAGGCATCGGGTTTTATTTCGCCATCTGTAAAAAATCCGGTAGGGACATCTACCGCGACTATAGTTTTGTCAAGATCGTTAAGGTAGGTTACTAAATTTTTATAGTCACCGCTTAATGGTTTGTTCAGGCCGCTACCCAGCATAGCATCAATAATTACAGAGCTTTCTTCGGCAGGGAAAGCCTCGCCCGGTTTTATTTCTGTTAAGGGGATAGGCTTTTGCAACCGTTTAAGATTAGCATTAAAATCATCTGAGGCTTTATCAGAAAAGCGGGTGATGATAATATTTAAGGCCTTATAATGATGCTCATACAGCATCCGCGCTATGGCTAACCCATCACCGCCATTATTGCCGGTGCCACAATAAATGGATATCGCCTGTTTTTTATCAGGGAAATGATTGATGAACCAGCCCACAAATGCCTTTGCGGCGCGCTCCATTAAATTAATGGAAGTAATGGGCTCATGAGCGATGGTATAAGCATCAGCTTCGCGAATTTGGGAAGATATCAATAACGGCAGCATATAGCCTAAAGTTAGGATTAATGCTTTTTGTTTGAGACGAATTATGAATTTATAATATTCATAAATTCGTCTGCTGTTATTATTTTGATAGACGGGAAGTCTAAATTTTTAACAGCATTGAAATGAGCATCATTTGTAACTAAGTAATCCGCATTGGCTGCAACTGCAATATCAAAAAACTTATTATCGTCAGGATCGGCTTTAATAGCATTCCAATTATAGTAGACCTGTTGAAATATGATATCCGGAGATTCAATAAATATTTCAAGGATTATTTCAGCAATGCCATTGGCGGAATGTTGTTGTAATATTTCTGTATACTCAAAAACAATGTCATCAGAAATTATTAATTGATATTTACCATCAATAAATGAATTCCAAATAGGTCTGAACCTGCTCTTTTTGCCAAGGGCAACCAAAAGCACATTAGAATCTAATACTACTTTCATTAATGCTTAGGAGTACTACGGAAATGCTTTTTGCTTAGCTGCTCGTAACTATCGCTGGTAATATTGTTTTTAGCTTCCCAATCTTCAATAGCTTCGTCCGCTTGCTTCGACAATAATTTAACCGCAAGCCGCCTTATCTGTATAAAATCACCTTCGGGCATTGGTTTTTTTAACAGGCGCAACATCATTAACTGTTGTTCGTTAAGAGAATCAGAAGTTAATTCTTTGGTTTCCATATTCAAATATAAGAAAATGAGGATAAAGAATATCGGTCTTTTTAATGGAAGGTATTATTTTATCCCCATCTCTTTTTTCAAAAACTGCCCGGTAAAGCTCTCCTTTACCTTACACAAACCTTCAGGCGTGCCGCTGAATAATATTCTGCCGCCGCCTGAGCCGCCTTCTGGTCCAAGATCAATTACGTGATCAACTACCTTAATAACATCTAGGTTATGTTCAATTACTAATACAGTGTTACCCTTATCAACCAGTTGGTTTAAAACGCCAAGCAATACGTTAATATCCTCGAAATGCAAACCGGTGGTTGGCTCATCCAGTATGTAAAAGGTATTGCCGGTATCTTTTTTTGATAGCTCTGTCGCCAGTTTAACACGTTGTGCTTCGCCGCCAGATAAGGTGGTTGATGCCTGGCCAAGCCTGATATAGCCCAATCCAACATCAAGCAAGGTCTTAACCTTGCGGTAGATAGCTGGGATGTGCTCAAAGAATGGTGTAGCATCCTCAATGCTCATATCCAGCACATCGCTGATGGATTTACCACGATAGCGTACTTCCAACGTTTCACGGTTATAGCGCCTGCCGCCGCATTCTTCGCAAGGTACCTGTACATCGGGTAAAAAGTTCATTTCAATCACCTTCATGCCTGCGCCCTGGCAGGTTTCACAACGGCCGCCTTTTACGTTGAATGAGAAACGACCCGGTTTGTAACCTCTGATCCTCGACTCCGGCAATTGTACGTACAGGTTACGGATATCAGAGAAAACACCGGTATAAGTTGCCGGGTTTGAGCGTGGTGTACGGCCAATTGGTGATTGGTCGATCTCAATCACCTTATCAATATTTTCCAACCCTTCAACCTTTTCAAATGGCAGCGGGTGCTTTTTAGCCCTGAAGAAGTGATGGTTCAGGATAGGATACAGGGTTTCCGTTATCAAACTTGATTTACCGCTTCCCGACACGCCCGTAATACCGATCATTTTACCCAAAGGGAAATCAGCACTTACCTTTTTTAAGTTATGGCCGGTTGCTTTTTTCAGGCTTAATGTTTTGCCGTTGCCTTCGCGCCTTGTCTTTGGGATGGCAATTTCGCGCTCGCCGTTAATATAGGATGTGGTGAGTGTGTGCGCCTTCATTAATTCAGCAGGTGTGCCTTGTGCCACAATTTCGCCGCCATGAACGCCTGCAGCCGGGCCCATGTCAATCACATGGTCGGCTTCCAGTATCATATCCTTATCGTGTTCAACTACCAAAACTGTATTACCCAGATCGCGGAGGTTTTTTAGTGCGTTGATGAGCCTTTCATTGTCTCGCTGGTGCAAACCAATGCTTGGTTCATCCAGGATGTACATCACATTCATTAATTGTGAACCGATCTGTGTTGCCAGTCTTATACGTTGTGCCTCACCACCCGAAAGTGTTTTAGCTGTACGATCAAGCGTTAAATAGCTCAGACCAACATCCAGCAAAAACACAATACGGGCGCGGATCTCTTTTAGTATTTCTTTGGCGATAATATTTTGACGCTCATTTAAACGGTCTTCCAGGTTATTGAACCAGTCCTGCAAGTCGTTAATATCCATGGTGGCCAACTCAAAGATGTTTTTATGGTCGACCTTAAAGTGCAACGATTCTTTTTTAAGTCTTGCGCCATCACATACCGGGCAGGTCCTTAATACACGATAGTTTTCCATATCGTCCATGCCTTCATCGCCTCGGCGTTCCTGCTGCTCTTCCAGCATGCGGATGATACCATCAAATGTGATCTGGTAGCTTTGTACGTTCCACTTATTGTATTCAACCGCAACGGTTACCATTTCGTTGGAGCCATTGAGGATGATGTCCAGTTTCTCTTTCTCTAATTTTTCGATAGGTGTGGATAAGCTGAACTCGTATTTTTTAGCAAGCGCCTTTAATACCTGGAAGATCCAAGTTTCGCGGTATTCGCCCAAAGGAGCGAGGCCACCGTTTAATATGCTCAGTTTTGGGTTGGGGATAACCGAAGCTTCATCAACCTCAAAAATATAACCCAGGCCATTACATTTTTCACAAGCACCATACGGTGAATTGAACGAGAATGTGTTTGGTTGTGGTTCATCATATGAAATACCCGAAACCGGGTCCATCAGATATTTACTGAAATAGGATACATTATTATCCTTATCGCCGATCCGGATAATGCCTTTGGCGATCTTTAACGCAGCTTGTATAGAGGTATATAAACGCTTGCTATCAGCCTGACTAACAATCAAACGGTCAACCACCACATCAATGTCATGGATCTTATAACGATCAACCTGCATTTTGGGCTCAACATCGGCCATTGCGCCATCAATCCAAACCTTTAGGTAGCCCTGCTTGCGGATCGATTCAAATAATTCGCGGTAGTGGCCTTTGCGGGCTTTTACAACCGGGGCTAATATGTTAACCGGTTGTCCGTCAAATCTTTCAAAAATGGTTTTCAGGATCTGATCTTCAGACATGCGCTCCATTTTTTCGCCTGTTTCATAGGAGTATGCTTCGCCTACACGGGCAAAAAGCAAGCGCATAAAATCGTAGATCTCGGTAATGGTACCAACGGTTGAGCGCGGGTTTTTACTGGTAGTTTTTTGCTCTATGGCGATAACCGGGCTCAGGCCCGAAACCTTATCCACATCAGGCCGCTCCATACCGCCCATAAACTGGCGTGAATAAGCGGAGAATGTCTCCATATAACGGCGCTGCCCTTCGGCATAAATAGTATCGAAGGCCAGCGATGATTTTCCACTGCCACTCAGCCCGGTAATTACTACCAGCTTGTTGCGCGGAAATGAAACATCGATATTTTTTAAATTATGTACCCGGGCCCCGTAAACTTCAACTTCACTTTGCTCGCCCAGATCGAGAGGTTTGTTAATCATATTTTATAGTTGATGAGGAGATGTAATTAGTGATTGAATGTATTAGTGATTGAGTGAATATTAAAATCTAACTCACTCAATCATAAAACAATTCACTCATCCACTCATTTGCCAACTCACTCATTAGTTCCCCACAAATATACGCAAAAAAAGGCCGATCTGCCATTTGGCGGACCGGCCTGATAAGTGCTCCGTAATTTTTTACAAATTAATTATATGCCAGCAGATGCGGTGCAGGCATGCCGGTGTAAGGTTCTTTATAACCGTACTTGGCAGGCCTGTTGATGATCTCTTTCATGGCAATAAGATTGTATACATATACACCGGTTTCGCGGTTTAAATGCATACGGAAATAATTGTCCTCGTTTTGCTTGCGGATCTGTTTTTGCAGTTTGATCTCGCCGTTGTTGTAAGCCGCTGCAGCTAAAGTCCAGCTGTTGAACTCGCCATACAGCTCTTTAATGTACTTACAAGCAGCAACGGTTGATCTTTTAATGTTTAACCGCTCATCAACGCCATGGCCTACCTTTAAACCATAGGTGCGTGCTGTGCCGGGCATAAATTGCCATAAACCTGCCGCACCTTTAGGCGAAATGCCATTACACAGGCCCGATTCAACCAAAGGAATGTACTTGAAATCTTCGGGGATACCATAGGCCTTTAAAATAGGCACAATGATGGGGAATAATTTTTCCGCTTTGCGCTGCAATACGTTTGATTGTATACAGCTGAAACCATGTTTTTGTAATGTTGTCTTCATTTTCCTGTCAACCCTTTTATCGTTAACAGGTATTGCCTCGTCGGCAAAATTTAAATCATTTTCGGCAGTATTTTTTGTGAAAATATACCGGGAATTTACGTGATTAGTTACAGTAGCCGGGGCCGGTTTTGATACCGCCGCATTGCTAAATGTAAATCTGGAAATGACAACCAGCACGAATATTACGGAGCACGTAATTAAGTGTTTTTTAATCATTTCGTTTTTATTCATATGTACAATTATAGGTAGAACCTGCGGCAAAGGTATGGTATATGAATCACATTATCAAATACTTGCCAATACCTTAGTGTTTTGAGCCCCTCAAAAGCACCCTTAAAATCTTGGTTTAAACTGCTTTAAACAGCGATTTTTACACGAACAAAAAAGTTTAAAAATTGTTTAAAAATGTGTAACTTTGACCCCTCACGCTGAGAAGTGTTAATCAAAAACATATGGTATTTAAGAGACCAGGAAATAGTCGCGACGACAAATCAAATCAATCATCAGGCCGCAGATCAGGCGGTACTGAAGGTTCGAAAAAATCATTTTCCGCATCCCGTGGAAGATCAACCGGAAGCCCCGATCGGGCGGATAGTAAAAGAGCCCCAAAAAGCTTTAGCAACGAAAAACAAGGCGAGAAGAGATCATATTCTTCATCGGGTAGCAGCAAACCATACGCAGGCAAGGGCGATGGTGAAAACAGAAGCAGCTTTACCGGTGGCGAAAAGAAAACTTTTGTACCCCGCAACAAACCATACACAGGCAGACCTGCAGATAGCGACGATCGTGCTAAAAAAAGTTTCGGCAGCGATTCAGGCGAGAAAAGGCAAGCGCGCAGCAAACCTTACTCAGGCAGGGTAAGTTCGGCAGATGATAAGCCATCATTTGCATCACGCAATAAATCATATTCAGGCAGAGCTGGTTCCAGCGATGACAGGCCAAAAAGAAGCTTTGGTGGTGATGAAGGCGGCGAAAGAAAATCAAGGCCAACAAGTTCTGGTCCGAGAGAAAGATCGGGCGACAGGAAATTTGCAGGCAAGCCAGCAGAAGGCGGATTTAAAAAACGTGCTGATGCAGGCGATAAACCTTACCGCAAAACAGATAAACCTGTTTATGATAAAATAACCCGTGATAAAGATGCGCCGGTAAAAACTTTACGTGGCCGCAAGGAGAAAGAAAACAAAGATTCGGGATTAATAAGACTTAACCGTTATATAGCTAACGCAGGTATCTGCTCACGCCGTAAGGCTGATGAGCTGATCGAAGCAGGTGTGGTTTCGGTAAACGGCGAAGTTGTTTCTGAACTGGGCCATAAAATCGACCCGATAAAAGACGAAATCCGTTACAACGGCGAATTGCTTAAGCGCGAAAAAATGGTTTATGTGTTACTGAATAAACCAAAGGATTATATAACTACTACTGAAGACCCTCAGGAACGCCGTACCGTTATGCACCTGGTTGAAAAAGCAAGCAGGGAACGCATTTACCCGATAGGCCGTTTAGACAGAAATACCACAGGTTTATTGCTGATGACCAATGATGGTGATCTGGCTGATAAACTTTCGCACCCACGCAGTAACGTTACCAAGCTGTACCAGGTTGAATTAAGCAAAGCTTTGGCACAAGGCGATATGAACAAGATCCAATATGGATTGGAGCTGGAGGATGGTTTAATTAAGCCGGATTCTATTTCATATGTAACAGGTGGTACTAAAAGAGAAATAGGTATACAGATACACAGCGGTAAAAACCGCATAGTTCGCCGTATATTTGAGCATTTGGGTTATGAGGTTGTAAAACTGGATAGGGTGATCTACGCAGGCCTTACCAAAAAAGACCTTACCCGTGGCCGCTGGCGTTATTTGGATGAGAAGGAAATTATCCAGCTAAAACATTTGATTCAATAAGCACTAAAAGCTATAAGTGGAAAGTTCAAAGTAAAAGATGTTGTTACAAAACATATCTTTCGCTTTGGACTTTTTGCATTTAACACCTAATTACTAACTTGCACGCTATAACAATGTTTACCATGAAAAAACTACTGCTTATTGTTTCGTTTTTGTTTCCGGTGCTAAGCTATGCACAAAGTAAAAAACCGGTTCCCTCAACTTATGATGTGTTGATAGGTACTTATACCAATGGAACCAGCAAGGGGATTTATGTTTACCGTTTATATGAAGAAACGGGAAAGCTATCCTACTTAAATGAGTTTACCAATGTTGATGATACTGCGTTCACCAACCCATCATACCTGTGCGTTAGCGATAACAATAAGTTTGTTTACGCGGTAAATGAAAACAAAAAAGGTGGCGTAACTGCGCTAACTTTTAATGCAAATACAGGCAAGATGAAATTTATCAACAGCCAGCTATCGCAAGGTGCCGACCCATGTTTTGTTGCGGTTGATAAGGATCAGAAAAATATATTTATTGCCAATTACAGCAGCGGTAGTTTAGCCGTATTGCCAGTAAATAAAGATGGCTCTATTCGTCCGGCATCGCAGGTGATACAGGATGCAGGAACCGGCCCGGTTAAAGACAGGCAGGAAGGCCCGCATGTGCATATGGCAGCGCTATCGCCCAATGAAAAGTATTTATTGTATACCGACCTGGGAACAGATAAGATAAATGTTCAGCGCTATAAGGCATCAAAACCCCAACCATTGAGCCCTGCTGAGCCTGCATTTGTAAGCGTAGCACCGGGTAATGGCCCGAGGCATATGGTTTTTTCGGCTGATGGCAAATATGTATACCTGTTGCAGGAAATAGGCGGCTTTGTAAATGCCTATACCTATGATAATGGAAAGCTTACCCAAATACAATCCGTAGATATGAAGCGGCCTGAATTTGGTGGCAATATTGGTTCAGCTGCTATAAAGATATCTCCGGATGGCAGGTTTTTATATGCATCAAACCGTGGTAATGCTAATGAGATTGTGCAGTATGCTATAAACGCTGAAAACGGTCAATTGTCATTTGTTGCCCGTGTACCATCACTTGGTAAAGGTCCGCGCGATTTTTCAATTGATCCGCAAGGCAAGTTTTTAATAGTATCTAACCAAAACAGCGATACTATTTATGTATACAGGATCGATCAAAAATCGGGTTGGATAGGCAGCGTGGTTTCAACACTTAAAATTGGTAACCCGGTTTGCCTGAAGATAGTTTCAGCCGAGTAATATCATATAAAAATACCTCGAGGGTTACCTTATAATGATTTTAGTGGGATGTATTATACATCCCATTTTTTGTTTGAGGTGAATTGGGGGATATCTAAAACAAAAAATGACAAGGGGTAAAGAGACCTACGAAGTTTTTAAAACTTCGTAGGTCTGGAAAAACTGGGGTCATGTTGAGGTACTCGAAACATGCGGGCAAAGGCCTCTACGCTTAATAGTTAAAAAAAAATGACATTTCGAACGATAGAGAAATCTTTTTCGCCTTGCATATTCGCCAGGCATGTTTTAGAAGATTTCTCTCTATCGCTCGAAACGACAAAGAGGGTTTTTAGCCTATTGTCGGTGTCCTCACCGGCAATTTACATATCCTTAGCGTGTGGCGAAAGATCAAACGGCACAACTACCTTAAAGCTGATATTGCGGCCCATGTTGAAGATGCCGGGCTGTACGCCTGCCGGTACAACAGCATTATCAAAATATTTAAGCCTGCTCATGTTTGATTGATAATTTACATTGGCAAGATTGGTGCCCTCAATAAACAGCTTTACAACAGTTTTACCTGCAGCGTTATTTAAATTACCACCGATACCTGCGCTTAATAAATTATAACCTGCAGTATACGTTTCTGTACCGTAAGCAGCGAAGAAACGGTTCTGCGCATCATAATGATCAAAGCCTACAAAGGCATACAGCTGTTTAAAACTACCAAAGCCTTTGTTAAGTGTTCCGCGCAGTTCAGAGTGCGTATGCAGCGGCGGTATAAACGGCAGGTATTTTAAGCTATCAGGCACTTTACTGCCTGTACCTAAATTTTGTCCATAAGTTAAGGTAAGCTCGTTTTCAAAATGCAGCCATGATACCGGGTGAATATCTAAACTAACCTCACCACCGTTAATGCGGGCCTTACTTTGCACATAAGTAAATTTAGCGTATTGCTGCCCGTTTGGATTTACTTGTCCGGAGGAGTTCACATATTCAGGGTTGCCATTGGCATCCAATATTTGCTCCTGGAATATGTAGTTCTGAATATCATTATTAAACACCTCCACACTGGCTGAAATATTTGGTAGGGTAAGGAACGCACCTAAATCTTCCTGAACGCTAAATTCAGGCTTAAAGTCGCTGTTACCTACATGGTAGATCTGTGACCCCGGATCGGGGCCATTAGCAGATAGCTCGGCAATGCTTGGCGCCCTGAAACCACGCGCTATGTTTCCTTTTAACAGGAATTTATCAGAGAAATTATAAGTAGCTCCAAAACTGCCCGATGCGCCCGAGAAAGTTTTACTAAGCGCGCTGAACTGTTGCGTTACATTTGGCGTAGTAGTTGGGTTAGCGCCGGTATAAAGCGTTGGGAAATATTGGTTTGAATTATCAATATAAGCTGCCTTACCGGTGAATGAACGGGTATCATATCTTGCACCGCCTGACAGATCCAGCTTACCAAAACTCTTTTTAACGACAAAGAACGGCCCGATATCAAACTGGTGATACGCGGGAATAGGGAAATCGGTACTGTAACCTAAAGTATTGTTTTGGTACATGCCATTAACGCCGATGGTTGTCTCATATGTTTTGGCGATGTTGAAATTGTACTTTACATCATAGGTATAGGTGGTCAACTGTAGGTTAAGGCCGGGAATGTCGGCATCCTCAGGGTGGGTAAACTCCCTGCGGTGACTGTATTGATAGCCCAGGTTAACGATCAGGTTGCCGTTGCCTATGATGAAGTTACTGTTATCATAAATACGGTAAAGCTGTACGTGCTGGTGCAGAACAGGCAGATCATAAGAGTTCAGCTCAGATGCAGGCACTACAGGCCTGTAAGTATCAGCATCAGTAATTTGTTTGGTGAACTGGCGGGTGAGGGAATCGCGGCTGCCATCAGGTATAGCCTGCTCATCATCAAAAATAGAAGCATTTAAATAAGAATACCCCCATGATTTATTTAGCCCGATCATCGCCCTGGCATCCTTTTCCTTAAAATTGGTGGCATAAACCCGGCCATCGTGCTGATTTTGGTAATCTTTAGCTTCTTTGTCGGATATTACCGTTCCCCACACCAAACCATTGTTATTACCCTGTAAACGGAACGAGCCATTAATTAAGCCATTATTAGTGCCGTATACACCCTGTACATCGCCCAATATTTTACCATCGGGAACAGGGGGAGGCGTAAGCAGGTTGACCACACCGCCAATCGCATCAGAGCCATAGCTTAAACTAGCCGGGCCCTTGATCACTTCCACGCGGTCGATAGAGTTTTGATCAACCTCAATACCGTGCTCATCGCCCCATTGCTGTCCTTCCTGGCGGATGCCATCTTCAAGCGTAACCACACGGTTGTAGCCCAGGCCATGTATAAATGGCTTGGAGATGTTTGGCCCGGTAGTTACCGCGCTTACACCAGGTAAGTTGGCTATCTCATCAATAACGTTGCCGGATGCCGAATGCTGGTCAATAAATGTTTTGTTGATAGCCGCCATTGGCACCGGATCTCTTTTTATTTCAGTAGCACGGCTCACACCGGTTACAACTACCTCGCTGGTTTCAATTGATGAAGCGTTAAGCTGTACATCAAGCTCGCTGGTTTTGGAGAAATCGACTTTCTCGGTATAGGTAGTATAGCCCACAAACGTGAAGGTAACCAGGTAAACCCCTTTTGATACGTGGTTTAAAATGTATTGGCCCTTGCTGTTGGTGGCTGTTCCAATACGCAAGTCGGGGATGGAAACTGTAACACCCGGCATGGTAATGCCACCGGCTTTATCAGTAACTGTACCTTTTAATGTTCCGTTACCCGTATCCTCGGGTGGTGCTTTTGCAATAGCCTTTGTGGCTACCGTAATAAATAGTAATGTATATATGGCTATGGATAGTCGTTTTATAATTTTCATAAATTCATTTAAACAAAAAGAAACTGGAAAGGGGTTTGCGCACTAATAACCTGTAAATGGGTTATTTATTACGTGACTCTTTAAATCGTTTAGTGTTACACCAAACAATCAATTTTAATTAGCTTGAAATTTATACAGTTGGGGGTGAACGCCCGGCAGAGCGGATAATCGAGATGCTTATAAAAGCATACTTATCTGTTTTGTAAGTATAGTGACTAACTACAACAGGAGCAAAATAGGTGGTATTTGCCAATGCCATTGTGCTGTGGTGCATGGCATCACACAGGCGGCAATTTTCTGTTAGTGTTTCTTTTGGCTGATTGTTGGTGTTGTGCCAGGCTACTTTGTTCGTGTGCGAAACAGCCACATGCTGGTGAGCATATACCATATATTGCCCTGCTATAAAGCAGGCAATCAACATCCATGCGTGGATAATATGGTATTTGTTCTTTTTCAAGTCAGCACAGCTTATTTATCAGCTTAACGCAAAAGTAAATAAAAAATGTATAAAAAATAAGTTATTGCAACTTAATTGCAATTAATGGGGTTTTGTTACACAATAAGAAAGAATCAAGAGTTAAGAATCGGGAATCAAGATAGCAGACCAAACGGAAAGTTTTAGAAAATCCTGACTCTTGGATCTTAACTCTTGATTCTACAAAACCGTATCTTTACCGGCATGAAACCTGCTGAAATAAATTTGAAATGGAGCGCGCTGCAGCAACGTATAGCAGAAGATTTTGATAATGAGAAGCCCGATCTTAAGGTAATGCTATTTTTAATTGGCGTTCAGGAGCTTGGGCAAGGCCCCAGAAAATTTAGTAAGCGCCAAAAAGAGGAACTGATGCATATTGCCAATTGCCGGTTATTCAGCATGATGGGATTTTATGAATTGGAGGGCCTTGACCAGGATGGCTGGCCACATTGGAAACGGGTAGGTGTTATCCCCAATTATACCTTACTTGAGCAGGAAATGGTGCTGAAATCATTAATAATTGATTATTTTGAGTCGATGGAAGAATAAGTAATACTATTTATGAAGAAACTTTTTACACTGGCCCTTTTACTGGTTACTATAACAAGCGCTTTTGCCAAAGCACCCAAGAACCAATATGTACGCATCAAAACAAGTTACGGCGAATGTATCATCCGCTTGTATAACGAAACTCCGCAGCATCGCGATAATTTTATAAAACTGGCTAAAAAAGGCTTTTATAACGGAACGCTTTTTCACCGGGTGATACAGGATTTTATGATCCAGGGCGGCGATCCGGATTCAAAAAATGCCAAATCTGGCGTTGAACTGGGTAATGGCGATGTGGGTTACACTATTCCGGCAGAGTTTAGGGATAGCCTTTTCCATAAAAGAGGGGTACTTGCCGCCGCGCGTGATGATAACCCGCAAAAAGCATCAAGCGGATGCCAGTTTTACATTGTGGAAGGCAAACGCCTTACAGATGCCGAACTGGACAAGCAACAACTAAAACTTGACCGCAAGATATCAGGCGCACAACGCAATTATTACAAAACAGTAGGTGGTGTACCGCACCTCGATGGTAAATACACCGTTTATGGCGAGGTGGTAAGTGGTATTGATATGGTTGACTTAGTGGCTGCGGTTAAAAAGGATGAGAATGACCGCCCGTTAACTGATGTACCAATGACGGTTGAGGTGTTGAGTAAAAAAGAGTGTAAGCAATTGGATAAAATAATCCCCCCGACCCCCTGAAGGGGGAGGAATAAAGGATAGAGTGTAAATTAAATATAAACAATAACAATTCCCCCTTTAGGGGGTTAGGGGGCATATGAAGATAATAACCTATAACGTAAACGGCATACGATCAGCAATAAACAAAAACTGGCTGGCATGGCTGCAGGCTACTGACGCCGATGTGGTTTGTTTGCAGGAGATAAAAGCAACAAAAGAAGATGTAGTCGACCTACAGTTGGTGGAACAATTAGGCTACGAGCATTACTGGTTCCCGGCTGAGAAGAAGGGTTACAGCGGTACCGCCATTTTCACCAAACGCACCCCAAACCGTATTGAATATGGTTGTGGTATCCCTGATTTTGACCGTGAGGGCCGTTGTATAAGGGTTGATTTTGATGAGGTATCAGTGATGAGTGTGTACTTTCCTTCGGGCTCAAGCGGCGATGAGCGGCAGGTGTTTAAATACCGGTTTCTGGATGAGTTTGGTAAATACCTGACCTTGCTTAAAGCCACCTATCCAAAACTGGTGATCTGCGGTGATTATAACATTTGCCACAGGCCTATTGATATTCACAATCCAAAATCAAACGCCAACTCATCAGGCTTTTTGCCCGAGGAGCGCGAGTGGATGGAGAACTTTGTTGAATCGGGCTTTGTGGATACCTTCCGCCATATGAACAAGGAACCACATAACTATACGTGGTGGAGTTTCCGCGCCAATGCCCGCGCCAAGAACCTGGGCTGGCGCATTGATTATGCCATGGCCAGCAAGGAGCTTACCGATAACATTAAACGCGTAGCGATACTACCTGAAGCTAAGCACTCGGATCATTGCCCGGTGTTGTTGGAACTGGAGTTTTGAGATAAGTCAGTTGCAAACTGACTTTATCCGGGGTTTCAGTCGCAGACTGAAACCAGTATTCTTTTTTTATTTGATACTAGCTTCAGTTTTAAACTGAAGCTAGTAGATATTGTCAGTTTGTAACTGACACAAAAAAGAGCTTCCGGTTTGGGAAACTCTTTTCAAATATGCGCTATTGTTCCCGCTTTAGGGGGCTGTGTTAGCTTTTCACTCTTTCCACATAGCTTCCTGTTGCGGTATCAACCTTAACTTTATCGCCAATGTTGATGAACAACGGAACTTTTATTTCAGCACCGGTTTCAACGGTTGCATTTTTTAATGCGCCGGTTGAGGTATCGCCTTTTACCGCAGGTTCAGTATAAGTAATTTCCAATTCGGCTGAGCCGGGGATCTGGCCCATAATAGGCTCGTCGCTTTCAAATGCTACAATTACGTTCATTCCCTCTTTCAGGAACTTCACTGCGTTGCCAAACAAACGTTTTGGTACATTATGCTGATCGTAGGTTGAGTTATCCATTACTACTAATGCATCACCATCCTCATATAAATATTGGTAATCGCTGGTTTCAACGCGGGCTATATCAACCTCTTCATCGGTACGGAAACGGTATTCAACCAATTTGCCTGATTTTACGTTACGCATACGTGCCTGGTAAAATGCACGTAAATTGCCTGGAGTGCGGTGTAAAAACTCTTCCACCTGTACTAACTCGCCGTTGAAGCGAAGTATGTTACCATTCTTTACATCTGATGCCTTAGCCATAATTCAATTATTGAGGCGCAAACTTAGGCACTTAAGGGCAAAGAAACAAGAGTTTGTTATTTAGTTGATTAAGTTGGATTAGGTGAGTAGTTAAGGATTAACCTAATCAACCACTCACCCAATCAACCATTAACTTAAAGGGTAGCTATATCAATCACAAAACGATAACGGACATCACCTTTTTGCATGCGCTCATATGACGCGGTGATATCTTTTATGTCGATCATTTCAATTTCTGAAACAATGTTATTTTCGGCACAAAAATCAAGCATTTCCTGAGTTTCGGCTAAACCGCCAATACCAGATCCCGCAACACTCTTTCTGCCACCCAATAAGCTGAACGGATGGATGCTTGCTGGTTCAGGAGGTACGCCAACACAGATATGTACGCCGTTAGTCCTCAACAAGCTTAAGTACATGTTAAAATCATGCGGAGCTGATACAGTATCCAATATAAAATCAAATGAGTTTTTAGCTGCTTTAATTTGCTCGGGATCGCTGGTTACCACAAAGTGGTGTGCACCCAGTGCTTCAGCATCAGCTTTTTTACTTGGTGATGTACTTAAAACGGTAACCTCTGCACCAAAAGCAACACCAAATTTAACAGCCATATGGCCTAAACCACCCAAACCTAAAACCGCCAGCTTATGACCTTTGCCAACTTTCCAGTGCCTTAAAGGTGAGTATGTAGTGATACCGGCGCAAAGCAATGGCGCAGTAGCAGCAAGGTCAAGTTTTTCTGAAATATGCAGTACAAAGTGCTCTTTAACGACAATGCTGTTTGAATAGCCACCATAAGTAGGTGATGAGCCATCGCGCTCCATACCATTATAGGTTTGGGTGTTGCCTTCAAGGCAGTATTGCTCTAAATCCTGCTTGCAGTTTTCGCAATGCAGGCATGAGTCAACCAAACATCCGGTACCGGCAAGGTCGCCAACTTTAAATTTGGTTACATGGCTGCCCACTTTTACAACCCGGCCAACAATTTCATGCCCTGGTACCATCGGGAATATACCCGGGAACCAGTCGTTTTTTATCTGGTGCAGATCGGAGTGACAAACGCCACAAAATAAAATATCAAATTGCACATCGTGCGGACCAACATCCCGTCTTTCAAAATTCCAGGGAGCAAGGTCAGTTTCCGGCGTTTGCGCCGCATAGCCTTTAACAGGTATCATAGGTAAGTTTTTTTAGTTTTTTACGAAGATAAGGGATTTATGATGGTAGTGTAAATTGCAAATTGTTGGTGTAATGCAATTTTTACTTCCCCGTCATCCCGAACTTGTTTCGGGATCTCACAGGACATGCCGCTAAGTAAGCGTACCTTATAAGTTCATCACTAAGCAAGTGAGGTGCTGAAACAAGTTCAGCATGACATTATCTTTTTGATATTAACTCTTATAATCCGAAATATTCAACTCATGCCCACAAAAGCTATACTCATGCGGTTGGTTGGAGCAAATGATGGTGAGACGATTCAAAGCGAATTTTTCAACCAGGCTCAGGTACCATTCCACACCCTGGGCATCAAGGTTGCTGGTAGGTTCGTCAAGCATTAATATAGGGGTATCGGAGCAAAATGCCAGGGCCAGTTTTAGCCGCTGTTTCATGCCCGATGAAAAGTAACGGATAAGTTTATTGGCGTTGTTGCGCATGTTCAGCACGTCAACAACCGCATCCTTATCCATCCCGGCCTTGTAGGCCTTAAACTTAAAGTGAAAATCGATCATCTCACTCAAGGTAAACTCCTCAATCAGTTCAAGGTATGGTGCAGCCAGACTAAGCTTTTGAAATATATTTTCAGCCTCAATATTCGCCCCGTCAAAATTATAACTGATGACACCAACAGACGGCGACAAGCTCCCATTCACTACCTGGAACAAGGTTGATTTACCCGAACCATTTGGCCCGAGTATAGCATAGCTTTCGCCAATGTTAAAGGTATAGTCAATCCCCCGGAAGATCCAGTCGCGGTTAAAGCGTCGGCCTATGTTTTGGAGGGTGATAGTCATTTGATGAGTTGTTCATAGTTCATGGTTGATAGTTCATAGTAAAAAAAGCGGATTTGGCTATGATCCATGAACTATCAACCATGAACAGCTTACGAATTCCCAAAGCCCTTCATAATACCACGTTGCGAGTTCTGTACAAAGTTGATGATCTCATCACGTTCAACGGTTGGGTTAAATTCAGCTTCGATGATATCCAGCGCTTTGGTGATATTATATTTTTTAAGGAAGATGATACGGTAAATTTCCTGTATCTCGTTGATGGTTTCAGCCGAGAAGCCTCTGCGCCTTAAACCAACAGAGTTGATACCGATGTAAGATAATGGCTCCCTGCCAGCCTTGGTAAACGGAGGAACATCCTTACGTACCAACGAGCCGCCGGATACCATACAATGCGCGCCAATCTCAACAAACTGGTGTACTGCCGATGTGCCGCCAATAAAAGCGTGGTCATATATATTAATGTGGCCGGCAAGCTGTACCGCGTTGGCAATAATTACATTATCGCCGATGATACAATCGTGCGCTACGTGTACATAGGCCATTAAAAGGCAATTGCTGCCAATGGTAGTGGTGTTTTTATCAAGCGCGGTACCGCGGTTAAGGGTTACGCATTCGCGGATAACAGTATTATCGCCTATAGTAACTGTACTTGGCTCGCCGCGGTATTTCAGATCCTGAGGTGGAGCAGACACAACCGCTCCGGGGAATATACGGCAGTTTTTGCCGATGCGGGCTCCATCCATTATTACGGAATTTGAACCTATCCATGTGCCTTCACCAATTTCAACATCCTTGTGGATGGTAACAAATGGTTCAATTACTACGTTATCGGCTATTTTAGCCTGCGGGTGGATATATGCAAGTGGTTGGATCATGCTTCGTTACCTTTTACTTTTACTATTTGAGCCATTAATTCAGCTTCAACAACAACACGGTCGCCAACCATGCCAATACCTTTCATTTGTGCAATACCCCGGCGAATTGGTGAGGTAAGGTCGCAATAATACACAATTGTATCACCCGGAACCACCTTGCTCTTAAACCTGGCGTTCTCTATCTTTAAAAACAGGGTCAGGTAGTTTTCAGGATCGGGTACGGTTTTCAGCACCAATATGCCACCTGTTTGTACCATGCCCTCTATCTGCAATACACCCGGAAATATCGGCGCCTCGGGAAAATGGCCCCTGAACAATTCCTCGTTCATGGTTACATTTTTTATGCCGATAACATGCGTTTTTGATAGTTCCATTATCTTATCGATCATCAAAAACGGTTGCCTGTGGGGCAATATCGCCATTATATCAACGGTATCTAACACCGGTGTGGCATTCGGGTCGTATTTCTTTAAACGCCTTTTGCCTTTATCTTTCTTAATAAGTGCCTTTATTTTTTTGGCGAAAGCAACATTGGCGGCATGGCCGGGTCTTGCTGCCATAATATGGCCTTTTAACGGTGTGCCAACTAATGCAAGGTCGCCAATCATATCCAGCAGTTTGTGGCGTGCCGGTTCATTCTGGTAACGCAGATCAATATTATTTAATATGCCCTGTGGTGCAACTTTTATATCCTTGCGGTTAAATATCTTAGCTAAGTGAGCAAGCTCTTCTTCGTCAACGTCTTTATCAACCACAACAATAGCGTTGTTCAAATCACCACCTTTTATAAGGTCATGTTGCAACAGCATCTCTAATTCATGCAAAAAGCAAAAAGTACGGCATGATGCTATCTCCTTAACAAATTCTGATATGGTAGATATACTGGCATGCTGGCTGCCCAATACATGCGAGTTATAATCAACCATACAAGTAAAGCGGTAATCATCAAGCGGCATGGCTACCATTTCAACCTTGCGATCGGGCTCGGTGTAATGAATGTTATATGGAATATGGAAATATTCTTTGTCAGCTTCCTGGTCTTCAAAACCGGTATTGGTTATGGCATCAATAAATTTTATAGAGCTGCCATCCATAATAGGTGTTTCCGGTCCGTCCAGATCTATCAGCACATTATCAACTTCTAAACCTACCAGCGCGGCCAATACGTGTTCAATAGTACTTACGCTGGCACCATTTTGGGTGATGGTGGTTCCGCGTGAAGTATCGGTAACATTATCAACATCAGCATCAATAATTGGCTGTCCCGGCAAATCAACCCTCCTGAATTTATACCCGTGATCTTCTTCAGCGGGATGAAAGGTCATAGTAACGCTTTCGCCGGTATGCAAGCCGGTGCCCGATACCGATACAGGCGCTTTAATAGTTCTCTGTTTTACGTTCATCTTTTAATTAGTTCATTGGTTCAATGGTTCATTAGTTCATTGGTGCTTGTTGGGTAAACAATCCATTAACCTAATAAACGTTATTCACTCGCTCATGTCCAGTGTATCCGCTATGCTAAGACCAATGAACTAATGAACCAGTGAACTATTGAACTCCCTTTAGTCCTGCAATTATTTTTTCTAATTCTATAACCTTTTTCTCCAGTTCGGGCAAACGGGCCAGTACTACCTGTGAGCGCATATGTTCACTATATGGTGATGCCGGTGAACCTGCCCATTTTTGGCCTTCCTCTTTTATGGAACGGCTTAAACCGGTTTTGGCCTGCAATTGTGTGCCGTTAGGTATGTTGATATGACCAACAATGCCTGCCTGACCGCCAATAATCACGTTTTTACCCACCTTTGTACTTCCGGATATACCTGTCTGAGCAGCTACAACTGTATTCTCATCAATCTCTACATTGTGTGCTATCTGTATCAAATTATCCAGCTTAACACCTTTGCGTATTATGGTTGATCCCATGGTAGCACGGTCGACTGTAGTATTAGCGCCAATTTCTACGTTATCCTCTATAACTACATTACCTATCTGGCTTATTTTCTGATAGCTGCCATCGCCTGTTGGGGCAAAGCCAAAGCCATCGCCGCCAATTACCGCGCCAGAGTGTATAATAATATCGTTGCCAAGTTTGCAGTCGAAATAAATTTTAACTCCCGAAAAAAAGGTAACATTGTTGCCAATGCTCACATTATCTGCAATATAGCAGTTAGGGTAAATTCTGCTGTTATTGCCAATAGTAACATTTGGGCCTACGTAGGCAAACGCGCCTATGTAAACATTTTCACCAATTTTTGCTGAGGGATGTATAAAGCTGGGCTGTTCAATACCGGTTTTGTTTAGTTTTATCTTGTTATAAAGATCAAGCAAAACAGTAATGGCTGAATAGGCATTGGGCACACGAATAAGTGTTGCCTTTACCGGCTCGGCAAGCTGATAATCATCGTTAACAATAACTATCGACGCATCGGTAGTATACAGGTACTGCTCATACTTTGGATTAGCCAAAAATGAGAGCGAACCCGCAGTGGCTTCTTCTATTTTAGCCAGTTGACTAACCGATACTGTTGCATCGCCTTCAACCTTTCCGTTAAGCAATGAGCCTATTTCTTGTGCAGTAAATTGCATCCGACAAATTTAAATGTTAAAACTAAAGCAGCAAATTTATAATTGGGTTAATAAGTGTTGAATAGTGCTTGTGTATAAATATCTATATTACAAATTCTTAGTCTCCGGTAAGTATGGTTTTAGTGAATGAAAATATGAATGTTTATCCCATATAAATTCCTGATTTAGGGCTTTCATATGGGATAAAAACGATTCTAATTGTACAGGTCCCTGATTAAAGTCATAATTATCGTTAAAATCAGAAATCTCATTTAAACTACCGTCAGCATTATAATCAAATTTCAAAAGCAGATCATCATATTGATTTGGAAATTGATTGCCATAGTAGTATTTACGTCCACATTTTAAAAGATCGCCACTGTACAAATCAATTTCACAATTCATAACGTCCCAGTGTTTTTCATTATATACCGTATAACCTTTAAATTTCAGAGTGCCATCTTTTCCGTATTGTTCAAAATTCCATAATGTAAATCCATTAGAACTTTCGCTGTTAAAATATATTGTTATTGCTATTTTATCATCTTGATAATACTTAATTACTTCCGTTTTACTTTCTGAAGAGTCTAAATAATATTCAACCGCTTTCAAGTCGCCTTCGCGTCTTTTTACTAGCCACTCCTTTTTTTTAACAGCACCATTTTTCAATGTTATAACTGTATACTCCGTCAAAAATGCTGCTTGTTCTTCGGTTATTACCCTGCTATTTTCGTCTTTATATATAATGGTTAAATCCATGTTAAAATTACTGCTATTTATCCAATCAATTTAAACCACTACTGCATCAGCCGTTTATCATAGCACAGTATGTATTTTTTAACAGTTTTTTTCAGCGCTTCCAAATTTGAATTATCGCTGGCTGCTGTAATATCCTTCACAGTTCCGTTCTTCATAAGTATAAGTATGCTGCCATCCCCTGTTTTATAGGCATTATTCCGCACCTCATCGGTAAACACAAAGTACGATGCCTCGTACTCATTTATCCCATACTTCTTAACGGCTTTTTGGGTTAATTCGTTTACGAATGCCTCATCAGGCATTTCGTTGGTAATATCGGCATGGTACAGGTTTCGGTGTACCAGGTCGCGGCATAATTGCGCCAGTACAAAATCCTTGCTGCCTGCCCATATTTTTACCGCCGCCATAATATCCGTATCATCAAGCCCGGCAAAAGTCTCCAAATTATCACCCTCCGTCATAAACAGCTGGTTATTGATGGTATTTACCAGGAAATGGTTTAACGCAGGTGTACAAAAAAGTTCTTCCCTGGTTAATGCCAGTTCCTTTGCGCGTTTTAAAATTTTGCTCAATAATTGCTCACCCGCTATTACTGTTTTATGCAGGTACACCTGCCAGTACATCAGCCTGCGGGCAATCAAAAACTTCTCTATCGAGTATATGCCTTTTTCCTCCACCACAATATGGTCATCAACTACGTTCAGCATCTTAATAATACGGTCGGAGCTGATCACACCCTCTGATACCCCGGTAAAAAAGCTGTCCCTGTTCAAATAATCCAGTCTATCCATATCAAGCTGACTGGATACTAACTGATGCAGGAAGTTTTTATGATACGTACCGTTAAATATTTCTATAGCCATAGCTAAGCGGCCATCAAACTGCTTGTTGAGTTCGTTCATCAACATTACAGAAATGTCCTCATGCCAAACCCCCTCAATTATAGCCTGCTCCAGCGCGTGCGAGAATGGCCCGTGCCCAATATCATGTAATAATATGGCAACGGTAACGGCTTCTTCTTCGGCCTGGGTTATTTGCTGGCCCTTATAACGCAGGGTTTCAATAGCCAGGCTCATTAGGTGCATGGCCCCCAACGCATGATGAAAGCGGGTATGCAGGGCGCCGGGATAAACAAGGTGGGTCATGCCCAATTGTTTGATATACCTTAAGCGCTGAAAGTAAGGATGCTCTATAAGATCGAAAGCCAGGTCATTAGGAATACTGATGAAACCATATACCGGGTCGTTTATTATTTTCTTTTTATTCAATGTATTATAATATACTGGTACAAAAATGTGAAGTAAAGGTACAACCCGTGTCGTATATTTGTTAAAATTTTGTTAATACCTTTAAAAACAACAACAATTATCTCCCTTTAAGGTTATAGTTGTCTGAATCCGGCATATCGGGATAAATTAACATACCTTAGTTAATTATAAATCCGCATTGGTCCTGGTTCATTATTAAATATATATCATGCAAGATACCACCATATTATGGGCTGATGATGAAATCGATCTGCTAAAACCCCATATTTTATTTTTAAGCGAGAAAGGCTATAAAGTAACCACTGTTACCAATGGCAATGATGCTGTTGAGTCGTTCAAAAACAACTATTTCGACCTTGTTTTTTTAGATGAGAATATGCCCGGCTTAACCGGACTGGAAACTTTATCGCAAATAAAGAACATTAATAACGATGTACCCATTGTACTCATCACCAAAAACGAGGAAGAGTACCTGATGGAGGATGCCATAGGCTCAAAAATTGATGATTACCTGATTAAGCCGGTACACCCCAAGCAAATATTGCTGACCATAAAAAAATTGACTGATAACAAACGCCTGGTTACCGAAAAAACAACTATGGCCTATCAGCAGGATTTCCGCAACCTGGGTATGACGCTTAATGACAACCTGAGCCACCAGGAATGGGTTGATGTTTACAAAAAACTGATTTATTGGGAGCTTGAACTGCAGCAGTTAGAAGATAGCGGTATGCACGAGATCCTGACCCTGCAAAAAGCCGAGGCGAATACTCAGTTCTGCAAGTTTGTGGAGCGTAATTATATCGATTGGATCCAAAACCCTGATGGCGCGCCAACCAGTTCGCCGCAGTTGTTTAAAAAGAAAGTTTTCCCTAAGCTGGATGGCAAAGGGCCGGTGTTTTTCATATTGATTGATAACCTAAGGTACGATCAGTTTAAAATCATTAACCCGATCATATCAGAATACTTCAGGCTGGAAGAAGAGGATACTTATTTCAGTATCCTGCCTACAGCTACGCAATATGCACGTAACTCTATATTTTCGGGGCTGATGCCTTTGGAAATGGAAAGGCGCTACCCGCAAATGTGGCAGAATGACGAGGATGAGGGTGGCAAGAATTTATTCGAAGCCGATTTCGTTGCCGATCAGATAAAACGTGTTTTACGCAAGGATATTAAACACTCTTACAACAAGATCCTGAATATTGACGAGGGCCGTGCGCTGAATGAATCAGTAAACAACCTGATGAATAATGAGCTTAACGTGGTGGTATACAACTTTGTGGATATGCTTTCACATGCCCGTACCGATATGCAAATGATCCGTGAGCTGGCCAGTGATGACTCGGCTTACCGTTCATTAACGCTGTCATGGTTTGAGCACTCGCCTTTGTTTGACCTGCTTAAGTTCTTAGCATCAAAACAAGTGCGCGTAGTAATCACTACCGACCACGGTACCATCCGCGTAAAAAAACCAAGCAAGATCATAGGTGATAGGAACACTAATACCAACCTGCGCTACAAACAAGGCCGTAACTTAAACTTTAATGCCAAAGAGGTATTCCACATCCGCAACCCGCATGATGCTATGCTGCCCAAGCTGCATGTAAGCTCAAGCTTTGTGTTTGCCAAAGAGGATAGCTATTTCGTTTACCCGAATAACTATAACCACTTTGTTAATTTCTATAATGAAACTTTCCAGCATGGCGGCATTTCATTAGAAGAGATGATCATACCTATTGCTACTTACGGGCCTAAATAGGTAATAATTTCCCCTCTGTCATTTCGAGCGATAGCGAGAAATCTTCTGCACCTTGCATTACCGCTATGCATAGCGAAGAAGATTTCTCGCTATCGCTCGAATTTATAATAGGAATTATTTTTAGTATTTTTGAAAGAGGTTCCTGACAAAAATTACAAAGATGGATGCAGCAAAAATAAATATACAGGTCAACTTTCAGCAAATTGTTGAGGCAATAAAACAGCTTACACCCAAAGAGAAGTTAAAACTAAATGAGCTACTTTGGAATGAGGATACTCCAATTCCAATCGAGCACCAACAGCTTGTAATGGATAGGGTGAAAAATGCAAATGAAAATCCCGAAAGTATGCTCGATTGGGATGAAGTCTCCGGTAAGCTGGCTTAGTTAATGAAATCGTATAAGATAAAAATTAAGGATGAAGCTTTAGTCGACATTCTGAATATTACTGATTGGTACAATGAACGTGTTCCAAATCTAGGCCTTAAGTTTCAAAAAAATACAAGATTACAAATCAACACACTTAAACATAATGCCTATAGCTTTGCTATCCGGTACAAAGATGTTCGTTGTACGCTTGTTAAAAAATTCCCGTTTTTAATTCATTATATTATTGATGAGGATAATAAGGTTGTAAATGTTTATGCCATTATACACACGAGCAGAAACCCCAAGATCTGGGAGCGAAAAACTAAAAAATAGTTAAAGAGATAGTATTAGAATTACCTTTTCAAAACTAAGTCTTTTACAAGCGACGAAGTTCTTCAACGCTTGGTTTTATACACACGGTGCAATGTAAATCACATTCCTTATTTTTGGCAAATGAACTTGCTGATAAATAGCCTTAACGAACTGGATAACGCCGCATCCGAAATTCTTTCATTCGATGCAAATAACCATATCTTCCTTTTTTATGGCGAAATGGGCGCGGGCAAAACCACACTTATAAAATCTCTGTGCAAACAACTGGGTACCGGGGATAATGTAACCAGCCCCACATTTGCTATAGTTAACGAATATACCGGCGCAAAAGACAATATCTATCACTTTGATTTTTATCGCCTCAAAAACCAAAGCGAGGCGATGGACATTGGCTTTGAAGAATACCTGTATTCGGGCAACTATTGCTTTATCGAATGGCCTGAAAAGATCCCCGACTTGTTGCCATTACACTATGTAACTGTAAAAATACAGGCGCTGGATGCTAAATCGCGCAGTATAACCGTTGAGAAGATTTAATTTAGCTAAATACTTTTTTTTATTTAACTTCATCATCCAGAAAATATATCAATGAGTTCAGGGAAATACAGTGGGTTTTCTGATATCGCCAAGCAAGCGATGATGCAGCCACAGGAGTCGATGCTGGAAGTAAAGAGCAAGAAGAACAAACTCTATATAGGCATTCCAAAAGAAGTTTCTTTCCAGGAGAACAGGATACCGCTAACACCTTTGTCGGTGGCGCTGCTGGTTAACAACGGGCATCAGGTAATGCTGGAAAGCAATGCCGGCCAGGCTGCTAATTTCTCAGATAAGGATTACAGCGAACAAGGCGCGCTTATCGTATTTGATAGTAAAACCGTTTATGAGGCCGATATTATCATAAAGATAGCTCCCCCAACGTTAAGCGAAATAGAGCTGATGAAACCTGGGCAGATATTGATTTCTGCCTTACAGATCTCTACTCTTAAAGCCGAGTGCCTGCAGGCATTATTACATAAAAAAATCACCGCCCTTTGCTTTGAACATTTGCAGGATGAAGGAGGTTCGCTAACCGTGGTACGCGCCATGAGCGAAATTGTAGGTGCCACATCCATACTCATAGCAGCTGAATACCTGAGTAATGTTTTTGATGGTAAAGGCTTAATGCTGGGCGGCATAACCGGCGTGCCACCAACCGAAATTGTGATACTGGGTGCAGGTACCGTAGGCGAATATGCCGCCCGTACCGCTATATCATTAGGTGCCGAAGTAAAGGTTTTTGATCCATCAATATACAAACTGCGCCGTTTGCAGAACAATATAGGTACCCGTGTATTTACATCGGTAGTACAGCCAATAGTTCTGGAAAAAGCAGTTACTACCTGCGATGTTGCCATCGGCGCCATGCGTGCCGAAGATGGCCGCAGCCCCTGCATAATATCTGAAGCTACGGTAAGTAAAATGAAGCGCGACTCCGTGATTATTGATGTGAGCATTGACCAGGGTGGCTGTTTTGAAACATCCGAGATAACTAACCACACCCACCCGGTGTTCCGTAAATACGATGTGATACATTATTGTGTGCCTAACATTGCCTCGCGTGTGGCACGTACTGCTACTTATGCTTTAACAAATATATTCGCGCCCATATTATTGGATATTGGCGAGCATGGCGGATTAAAAAACGTGATCTGGCAGAATGCCGGGGTACGTAATGCCGTGTATATTTACCAGGGACATTTAACCAGTAAATATATTGGCGAAAGGTTTTCCATACCCTGCAAAGATCTGGACCTGCTCATTGTTTCACACCGATAAACCGATAACCTGATATATGTTCAAAAATTTCATTCCCAAAAAAACTATAGTTTTATTGTTTATACTGGCGGGCAGTAATGTGTTTGCCCAAAGTAACCTGCAAAGTGCATGGCAGGCATTTTTTGAAAATAAAACTGATACCGCCAAAATATTATTCAATCAGGCCATACAGAAAAATGATAATACAGGTGATGCATTGCTAGGCCTTAGCCTGATGGCGCAAGCCGACCAGGCACCCGCCGCCGCGTTTGATTATTTTCAGAAATTTTTTGCCCAGAGCAAAGATGCAGCGCCTTATGTATATGCCTTGTGGACAACATCCTCTGTTAATTCATCATTCGGTAAACATACAGCTCCGCAGCTTGCCCTTTTAAACCAGGTGACTGATAATAGCAGCTATGATGGCATGATGGCCGCCATGGCAAATTCCATGATCGGTATGCATTATGAAACCAGTAACCAGCTGGAGCGGGCCGATGAGTATTTTAAAAAGATAAGCGCTATTGAAAACTGGCAGATAACCGGCGAGTTTGAAAATATCTCCACCAGTGGTTTCGACAGGACATACCCTGTTGTTGATCACCCGGAAGCGGATGCGCTTTTCACTGGTAAGCATGGTGCAAGAACCGGCTGGCATACCGTTACTGATATGAGGCACGATAAATGGCTGGATTATACCTACTATTCAAATGCGGATAACGCGATCATTTTTTCGCAAACCTTTGTTAATGCGCCCGAAGCTACCGAGGCTCAGCTGCGTATTGGCGTATCAGGCTCGGTTAAGGTTTGGGTGAATGATGCTTTGATATTGTCGGTTCCCGAGGAGCGTAATAATGACCTTGACTCCTACATACAAACCATCAAACTAAATAAAGGGTATAACCGTGTGTTGGTACAGGTTGGTGAAAGCTATGCCGGAAGGATGAACTTTTTGGTAAGGATAACTGACAGCAAAGGCATCCCATTACCGGGTTTAACCAGCCAGGCAAGCGCGCAGCCTTATACCAAAGAAACAGCTTATGTATCAAAAGTAGTAGAGCCATTTGCCATTACTTATTTCGAGGATGAAATAAAGGCGCATCCGCAGGCTTATCTGCCTAAAATATTACTGGCGCATTCTTATTTACGTAACGATAAAACATATGAGGCCCGCCGCATAATTGAAGACTTGCGGTTAAAATATCCGAACAGTACTTTCCTTAACTTAATGCTGCTGGAGGTATTTAACCGGGAGAGTAACCGTACCGGCTATGAAACCACTACGGAAACCATTAAGAACAGTGATCCACAATCAACCGAGGGGCTGGTATTAAAATACAATGAATACTACAGTCAAAAGGATTATGATAAAGCTGCGGATATCATCAAACAACTGGAAGACCGCAAAACCGAACAGCAGATTTTTGTTTATCAAAGCAAAATAAGTTTGGCTGCGGCTAATAAAAACCAGGATCAGCTGGTAAAGCTGGGGGAGGAAGCCTATCAGAAATTCCCGGATAATACAGATTTTACAGAGCTGAAATATGCTATTGAAAAGGAAATGCGTAAAAACCCGCATGCTATTGATATCCTTAAAAAGTATGTGGCCGAAAATGATAATTATGCGATGGCCAGAAAATTATCAGAGGCCTATTTTATTGCCGATGATGCTGCATCGGGCATAAAGGTGTTGCAGGATGAATTAAAGAAAAAGCCATACGCAACGGGTATATATGCCAACCTGGGCGGTCAGTATTATAAAACGCAGCAATATCAGAAAGCGCAGGAGTGTTATTTAAACTGTATTCGCATAGCGCCAACCATAAGCGGCTATTATTCATCATTGGGTAAAATAAATGAGTTGATGAATAATAAGGATCAGGCTATAAAATACTATCAAAAAGGCCTGGAGTTTGATCCTAATGATTATGAATCCATTGCATCGCTGCGCAAGCTGCAGACTAAGAAGGAGGTGTTCAGCTACTTTAAGGATCCTGATGTTGATGAAGAAATAAGGACAGCGCCAAAAGCTTCCGATTATCCTGATGATAACGTAGTGATACTGGATGAGGAAGTGCAGAAAGTCGTTTACGCGCAGGGCGGATCAGAAGAAAGAAAGTTTATTACCACCAAAATCCTCACGCAAAAAGGTATTGACGATTGGAAGGAATACCGGATTGATTATGATAACTGGCAGGACCTAACTATCGAGGTCGCCGAAGTTATTAAGGCAAATGGTACCAAAGTGCCGGCCGAGCGTAATGAGAATAACCTGGTATTTACCAATTTGGAAATTGGTGATGTGATCAACATCCGTTACAAAACAAAAAATTACTCGCAGGCAAAACTGGCGGGCTATTTCTGGGATTCGTTTTACTTCAGCAATGGCAATCCGCATATCGTATCAAAATATTCATTGCTGATTGATAAGGGGCAGAAATTCAATTCAACATTTACAGGCAAGGCAATAGCGCCTGTAAAGGGATCAATGGATGAGTTTGATATGTACACCTGGGAAAATAAAAAGCAGGAGTCGTTACAGTATGAAGATAAAATGCCGCCGCTTGATGATGTGGCAAACGTACTGTATTTAACATCCATCCCCGATTGGAAATTTGTATCCGACTGGTATAACGACCTGGCATCGGCAAAAGCCCGTACCAATTATGAAGTTAAACAGGTGATCAGCGATATTTTTAAAGGCAGCGATAACCTTACTGATTTTCAAAAGATAGAAAAGATATACAGGTATATAACTGGTAATATCAGCTATAGCGAAGTGTCATTCAGGCAAAGCGGTTTGATCCCTCAAAACCCATCGGCTGTTATCAATACCCGTATTGGTGATTGTAAGGACGTATCAACCCTGTTTGTTGCCATGTGTAAGGAAGCCGGTATAAAGGCACATTTGGTATTGGTAAGAACACATGATATGGGCGTGCTTGGTATGCCATTGCCAAGTATTGATTTTAACCATTGTATAGCAAAGGTTACCTTGAACGGTAAGGAATATTACATGGAACTTACCTCGCAATACCTGCCTTTCATGTGCTTATATAACAGCGAGATCAACTCCAATATTTTAGATATTGATGCGACTACCGGCATCGCGCTTAAACTGCTTGACCCATCAACCCGTAAGGAAAATAATATAAAGCGCGCCACAAGCATCAGCTTTAAGGATAAAAACATGCTGGTTGATGAGAAGAGCTACAAAACCGCGGCCCTTGCCGGAACGTTGCGCGAAACAGTAGGCGATCAATCACAAAAAGATCGTTTGAAAAAGATGAAGGAGGGTTTATCAACTGAATATCCGGATAATGATATCTCACTATTGGAATACCGCAACGTAGACCGTAAGAACCCTGTGGATACTGTTTACCTGCATGCGATTTACCAGTTAAACAATAGTGTAAAATCTATCGGCAGCATATCTATTTTTACTATACCATGGTCTGATAATATTACCGCCAGTGATCTGCAGGTAAATTTACCGAGATCCTCGGGCATTGATCTGAGCCAGATGTTTTACCTGGATAATGAAACCGAAGTAGTAACCCTTACTCTGCAACCTGGTAAAACTTTGGTTGAAGCGGTAACCCCGGTATCTATAAAGAACGATATTATTGAATACGGCATTACGCCAAAACAGGTGGGCAACAAAGTGATCATCACCCGTACCTTTAAACTGAAAAAGAATTTTGTACCGGTTGATAAAGTACCAGAGTTTACCACATTCTTCAAAAAGATGGTAGAAGCAGATGGTAAGGAGCTGGCCATGAAATAATGAAGCGTTTTGTCACCATCATATTTTCAGTATTGATCCTGTGCGCCTTTAACAAAGCGGGTGCACAGGATTACAGCGCTGTATTGCATGTTGAAAAAGAAGCGCAATATTTAAAAGAAGCGAAGGCAGACAGCAATAAAAAACTGGTGGGGATCAAAAAATATATCCCCGGGATAGTGCTGGATATCCGCTATGCCACTACCAATAATTTCACTCATCATATTATGTACAGCCAGGCCATAGCCTTCGCGCGCCTGCCAGTCGTGCGGGCTTTGCAGCAAGTAGAGGCCGAGCTTAAAACAAAGGGCCTCGGACTGAAAATTTATGATGCTTACCGCCCTTATTCAGTCACCGTGACATTTTACCAGGTAACACCCGATACCAATTTTGTAGCCGACCCCAAAAAAGGCTCAAAACATAACCGTGGCTGCGCTGTCGATCTTAGCCTTATCGACCTGAAAACAGGAAAAGAACTGGATATGCCTACCGGGTTCGATAGTTTCAGCAAAAAAGCTGGCGCCGCCTATGCCAACCTGCCCAAAGAGGAATTAGCTAACCGCGATTTGCTAAAAGCAGTAATGGAAGCACATGGTTTTAAAGTGATATCAACCGAATGGTGGCATTATGATTTTAATGGCTGGCAAAGCTACCCACTGCTTGATGTGCCTTTCGTGGCTATAAAATAATAACTGTTTTACTACTCTTATTATGATTCCCTGAGGCTGAGGCATTAAAATTGCTAAGGAATAACAGCACATCGGTAACAAGCAGAAAATACCGGATAACAAGAGTTTTTTCTTAATGCAGTTGAATATCTTGTTTGATCAGGTGGCGGTATACTATACGTATTGGATCAATTATAAAATGGATATAATTACATATAGCAGCTTATTAAAAATATATTTGATCAGACTATGAAGATATTTAGCAAAACCTATATAAAGCGCTTATGGAAAGTTTTGGTAGCCACCTTTATGGGGTTCGTGAATGATAATGGATTAAAATTAAGTGCTTCACTTGCTTATTATACCATTTTTTCACTGGCGCCATTGCTGGTTTTGATACTGGCGCTTATAGGTATTTTTCTGCGGGATGAACATAACAGGGAGTTGCTATATGTGCAGATACAGCACTATGTTGGCCTGCAGGCATCTGATCAAATAAAAAGCGTTATAAAAAATTATGCCTTTAATGGAAAAGGAGGCGTGGCGCTTATATCAGGTATCGGCATATTACTATTGGGTGCAAGCAGTATGTTTGTTGAGATACAGGATTCACTCAATATCATCTGGCGGGTAAAGGCCAAGCCTAAAAAAGGCTGGCTAAAATTATTACAGAACAGGTTTTTATCCTTTTCGCTTATTGCCAGCCTTGGTTTTCTATTATTGGTGTCGTTATTGGTAAATATTGTAATTACAGCGTTGAATAATAAAATAGATCATTTTTTTCCGGGTGTTGAGATCATTATATCTGTTGTGAACCTGGCTATAACATTAATTGTTATTATGGTGTTATTCGGTATCATCTTCAAGGTTTTGCCTGATGTTAAGATCTCGTGGAAAGATGTGCGAACAGGCGCGTTTTTTACCGCCTTGTTGTTTATGCTAGGGCAGTATTTGATCGGTCTGTATATTAAAAACTTTGCCAATAGCTCGGCCTATGGGGCAGCCGGCTCGCTTATCGTTATATTAATATGGATCTATTATACTTCGGCTATACTATACATCGGGGCTGAGTTTACCCAGGTTTACGCCGAGGCCATCGGCAGCCGCATTGAACCTGCCGAGTATGCGGTAGCTGTTAAACAAACCGAGATTGAACTGGAAGTAAATAAGCTGCCGGCTCAAAACCCTGACATAAAAGGTAATTTGGCAAAGCCTGTTGCTATAAGCAGTACGGATACTCCTAAGTCTTGATAAATATATCAAATAATGTCATGCTGAACTTGTTTCAGCACCTCACATGCACAATATACATCTGGCAATTAAACACCTGGCAGTTTGATCATCCTGTGGGATCCTGAAACAAGTTCAGGATGACGGTCTGGGTGGTAGATTGAATAAACGTCACCCCGCTGTTTGTGTCCGCACAAACAGCTACCAGCAGGATATTAACAGATTGTTTGTGAGGACACAAACAATGGAAGGGAACAGTTTTTGTTGGAAACCAAACTTTGTTTCAGGACGGTGCAACTTACGTTGCACCGCCTTTAACAAACAAATATAGATTAGGGGTATTAGCTTAAAAGGGATTAAATTCTGCCAACTTCGCCGCTTTCCACACGTTTACGGTAGGTCCAGTAAAAGGCGATGGGGAAGATGAACAGGTTAAATACAGTATTGGTGATCAAGCCGCCAATAACCACAATAGCCAGTGGTTTTGAGGCTTCGGAACCAATACCGTGCGACATAGCCGCAGGCAGCAAGCCTATGGCTGCCATCATGGCTGTCATTACTATAGGGCGCAAGCGGTCTTCAACGCCTGCCCTTAACGCATCAGGGAATGAGGTCCATGATTCATGGTGCTTCATGTCCTTAATATTGCTTTTGAATTTTGATATCAGGATCACACCATTCTGCACGCATATACCAAACAGCGCTATAAAACCTATACCCGCCGATATATTAAAGTTTACACCCGTTATTAACAGTGCCAGGATACCGCCCATTATAGCGAACGGCACGTTGTTAAGTACTAACAGTGAATCCCTGAATGTGCCGAACAGGATGAATAATATAAAGAAGATGATGAGCAAGCTGATAGGCACCACCTGCGATAGCCTTTTGGTGGCACGCTGCTGGTTCTCAAAATCACCGGCCCACTCCAAATGGTAATCTTTTGGCAGTTTGATGGCAGCATTAACCTTATCCTGC
Source organism: Mucilaginibacter mallensis (assembly GCF_900105165.1). Taxonomy (NCBI): domain Bacteria; kingdom Pseudomonadati; phylum Bacteroidota; class Sphingobacteriia; order Sphingobacteriales; family Sphingobacteriaceae; genus Mucilaginibacter; species Mucilaginibacter mallensis. Next base: position 5,411,553 of record NZ_LT629740.1, on the reverse strand, counting down.
GCTTCCTTAATGGTGCTGCCCATATCACGGCCACGGATAGAGAATTTAATAGCACCGTAGCGCGAGTTATCATCGCGGTAAATGATACTTACACCGGTTATTTTTTTAATGCTGGCAATTTCGCGCAGAGGCACATTATTGCCATTAAGGGTTGGCACGCGTAAATCGCCGATGGATGCTTCGTTTTTCCTGAAATCTTCAGGGTAACGGATCCTCAGGTCAAATTTGCGTTCGCCCTCGTATATCTGTGTAGCCGCCTTACCACCAATGGCCATCTCAATAACCGCGTTGGCATCGGCTGCAACAACACCATATTGGGCCATTTTAGCCTGGTCTAAATCTATTTGTAACTCAGGCTGCCCCATATTACGGAGTATGCCCAGATCGGTAATGCCGTTAACACCTTTTAATATAGAATCAACACGTTGTTCCTGGCTTTCGATATATTTATAATCATCGCCAAACATTTTTACAACGATGGAGCCTTTTACGCCAGATACGGCTTCCTCCACGTTATCAGATATCGGCTGCGAAAAGTTAAGGTCGATACCCGGGAAGTACTTTAATTTCTCCTGCATCCGCTGGATGAGTTCTTCCTTGGTTTCCTTACGTTTCCATTTGTCCTGCGGATAGATATCCACATGGAACTCGATATTATAAAAGCCCGTAGCATCGGTACCATCATTCGGACGGCCGGTTTGCGACATTACCTGTTTAACCTCATCAAAACTCAGGAATATGCTGCGCATCTGATCAGCCAGCTTAACTGATTCGCCTAATGATGTGCTCAATGGCCCCGTAGCACGTACATAGATGGCGCCCTCGTTAAGCTCCGGTAAAAACTCCGTACCTAACAGGCTGAAACAGCCCAGGCTTATTACTAATGCAACAATAGCTATCGGGAAAACGATCTTTCGCCCTTTAAAACAAACGTTATAGAACTTAATGGCATTGCGGGTTACAAATTCAACAAACACATTGTGTTTTTCCTTTACATTTTTGTTGAGTAAAACACTGGCCATTACAGGTACCAGGGTAAAGGTGAATATCAAAGCGCCGAGCAAGGCAAAACCCAGCGTCCAGGCCAGTGGTGAGAACATTTTACCTTCAACCTTTTGAAAGCTGAAAATGGGCAGTAAGCCGGTGATAATAATCAGTTTGGCAAAGAAAATACCTTTACCGTTAACCAAACAGGCTTGTTTTATCATGCCCAGCTTGCTCAGCTTGTTATAGTTCTCCATGCCTACCTCTTTTGCACGGTGGTCGAGCACTACAAATATGCCCTCAATCATTACCACGGCACCGTCAATGATGATACCGAAATCTATCGCCCCCATCGACAATAAATTGGCAGACATGCCCTTCAGCTTCAAACAAACAAAGGCGAACAGGAGTGCCAGCGGAATAATGAGCGATACGATAAGCGTTGTGCGCCAATCAGCCATGAACAGGAATACGATGATGGTTACGAAAACGATGCCTTCGCACATGTTATGCAGCACTGTACCGGTAGCAAAGCTCACCAAATCGTCACGGTCATAAAACATTTTAAGCTTTACATCACCGGGTAATATTTTAGTGTTAAGGTCGCTGATCTTTTGCTTGAGGGCAGCAATAACCACGCTTGGGTTTTCGCCCTTACGCATTACCACAATACCCTCTACCACATCCGGGTCCTTGTCGCGCCCAACCTGCCCTAGCCGTGGCAGGGCAGATTCGGTCACTTCGGAGATAGTTTTTACATAAATAGGGGTACCTTTTATATTGTTAATTACGATGTTCTTTATCTCGTCAATATTGTTCAGCAAGCCAATGCCACGTACTACGTAGGCCTGACCGCTTTGCTCAATAATATCGCCGCCAACGTTAACGTTGCTTTTTGATACGGCATCGTAAATTTGTAATGGAGTAACATTGTATTGTACCGCTTTCTTTGGATCAACGGTTATCTGGTAGGTCTTTACCTCGCCGCCAAAGCTGTTGATATCGGCCACGCCTGGTACAGCACGTATTTCGCGCTCAACAACCCAGTTTTCAATAGTGGTTAATTCACGTACCGATTTTTTGTTACTGGTTAAGGTAAAGCGGTAAATTTCACCGGTTGGGCCGTATGGTGGTTCAATTTCCTGGTTGGTGCCATCGGGCAGGTCGGCATCTGCAATGTGGTTGTTTACCTGTAAACGGGCAAAGGCATAATCCACATCATCATCAAAACTAATTTTTACTACGGATAGGCCAAACAGGGATGAAGAACGAACACTCGTTTTCCTTTCCACCGGGTTCATGGCTATCTCTATAGGGCGGGTAACAAACTTTTCAACCTCCTCTGCGCTTCGTCCCGGCCATTGGGTTATAATGGTAACATCGGTGTTGGTAACATCCGGAAATGCATCAATACTCAGGTTTTTAAAACTGATATACCCAGCTACCGCCAATAATGCCGTAACAAAGAATATAAAAAACCTGTTCTTTAATGCAAACGAAAGGACATTATTTATAAATCGATTCATATTATATTTCGGATTTCGAATGTTCGAATTCGGATTTATTAATTTTTTTAATTGTTATTATGTGATCATCAAATTCCGAAATCGTAATTCCGAAATCCGAAATCAACTCTAGTCTTTCAGCGATTCATACAAATACACCTGCCTTGATGCTATGATGCGGTCGCCGGGCTTGATACCAGTACTGATATAGGCACGGTCCTCCACCTTTTTGGCTATGGTAACCGGCTGTATGCGTACATGCGCCTTGCCGTCAACCACCAAAACATAGTCTTTATCATTATCAAAAATCAGGGTGCTGGTATTTACAAATGGCAGGTCCTCGCCCGATTTGGCTTTGATATTTACATTGGCAAACATAGCCGGCTTAAGCATATTACCCGGATTGGTTATTTTAACCCTTGCGTGTATTACTTTGCTGTCAGGATCGAGTATGTTATCTATCTTGTCTATCTTACCATCAAATACTTTATCAGGATAGGATAGGGTGGTGATCTTTACCGGATCGCCGGTTTTAACATTGGCAATGTCCGATTCATAAACATTGATGAGCACGTACACATCCGACAGGTCGGCGATGGTAAACAGGTTCTGACTGTTATCCGCTCTTACCTGTGTGTTGTCAGTCAGGTTCTTCTCTACCACAAAGCCTGATATCGGCGATTTTATCACATATCCTTGGCCATTGCTTTTGTTTATATCAGTAACAGCGCCTGCTCGGGTATTTTCAGCTTGTGCTTTTTGATAATCGGATTGCGCTTCCTCCAGATCTTTTTGAGATGCCAGGCCTCCTTTGTATAGGTCCTGAGTGGTTTCGTAGGTGCGTTTTGTACTTCTCAGGTCGGCTTGTGCCGATATGTAGTCCTTAGTAAAGCCAGCCATTTCAGCGCTGCGCATAATAGCCAGCGTTTGGCCTTTCTGTACTACATCGCCAAGCTGTACGTGTACATCCTGTGCAACACCGCTCACCATCGGGAAAACCTTTACCATTTTATTTTCGTCGGGAGCTATGCTGCCGGTAAGCGTCAGTTCTGACAGTGCATTTGCTTCCTTAACTGTATCAATCAACAGACTGTTCAGCAAGGTGTCGGTCACCTGGAATTTAGTATCCTTCTGGTCCGAGTCATCGGCATGATGGCAGCTTTGCAGCGTAAGGCCCAGTGTGCAAAAAGCAAATGCTATGGTTAATATTTTATAGGTATTGCGCATTATTATTGTTGATTGAAAAAGGGTGTGCCGGTAACGTAATTAAGTTGCTCAAGCGAAGTAATCCGGTTAAGCTGCAGGTTATTAAGCTGTATAGTGTTGGTTTTGTAGGAGTCGTAAAAATCGAGGAATTCCAGTAAACTGATATTCCGTTTTTGATAATTGATGAATACCTGCTGTATAAGGTGCGTAAAGTTTTGTTTAAAGGATGGGTCGAAACTGTTGTACAGCTTTTCGAGCCTCAGCGCATTCTTATAATTGCTGTTTACATCACTCTCCACCTGGTCCTGATGGCTTTGCAACTGTACCTTGCTTTCATCAATGGCAATGCGTGCCTGTTTAATACCGCCCTGGTTACGGTTAAAAAATGGCAATGAAAAACCAATGCCGCCGCCCAGGAAGTTGTTACCATAAGCGCCCAGTTTATCATAGTTTAATGATAATGATATATCAGGAACAGCAGTTGCTTTTTGTACCAGCAGGTTAACATTATTATAATCAACAGTAGCCTTAGCTAAGCGCAGGTCGTAACGGTTTACATAGGCCGAATCAAGTAGTTTTTGATAAGGCACATTGGCTACTATCTCTTTACCATCCAAATCGTAATTAACCACAGGTTTTACATAAACGCCCGGCGCGGCTTTTATCAATAGCTTAAACTCACTTTGGGTAGTATCAATACTGGTTTGCAGGTCATTATATTCAGCCTGTAGTGAGTATAGTTGCGATTGTATACGCAGTACCTCTTTTTCGGCAATATTGCCTTTAGCGTATTGCTCCTTAAACAGTTTAAGGGTGGTAGCCAGAGAGCTGATCTCCTCGTTATACACCTTAGCCGATTCCTCCTGGAAGTAAATACTGTAAAAATCGCTCCGCAGCGTATATTTTAATGTGCGCAGCAGATCAAAAAACTGATATTGCGACTGCTGAACGCCCAGCTTAGCCAGCTGAATGTTCTTGTTACGCTTGCCTGCTGTGGTGAACAGTTGCGATATGCCATAGGATTGCTCCTTATAAGCGGGGCCCTCGCTAACATTCGTAGCATATATACCGTTAGTAAAACTAAAATCGGGATTATTAAACAGTTTGGCTGTAATTATCTGCGCGTTAGCATTATCAATCTCATAGCGCTGGGCTATTAGGCTAAGGTTATTTTTGAGAAACTGGTCTTCGGCTTGCTGAATAGTAATATTAAGCGTATCGCTCGTGGCTCCCTGCGCATGTGCGGAAAACGTAAAGGCTATACACCATATGCTTATACCTAAAAAAGCGCCAACAAATTTTGAGTACATATATTATTTGTTTGCACAAAGGTATTAGAGGCGTATTAGAGTCGTATTAAAGAGACATTAGAATGGGATTAGAATTAACGTACAAATGTAACTTTAATGTTAGTTCCCTGCCCCGGAATAGAATTAACGCTGATACTACCATTAAAAAGCGTGATGATCTTGTTGGTAACATACAAACCAATGCCATTACCCAGGTAGCCTTTAACATTTGCTCCGCGATAGAAAGATTCAAAAACTTTCTCCAGTTCATCAGCCGGGATACCTATGCCCATGTCGGCAATGGTTACGATGATGTAGTTTTCATCGGCATAGAGATCGCACCGCACTTTTTTATTTTCAGAAAACTTAAAAGCATTGCCAATAATATTATTTAAAGCGATAGTTAATAACTGCCTGTTTGCGGGTATCAGCAATTTATCGGGGTCCTCGGGGAGTTTCAGCACATTTACAACAAACATGCTCTTGCCAATGCGAGCGGTCCAATAATCGTTGAGTTCCCATATCAGGTCATCAATGGCAACTGGTTTAAATGCGGGATGGGTATAGTTCATGTCCACATGCGCCAGCTCAAGCAAACTGGTTATGGTTTCTTTAAGGCGCTCCGCATCTGTTAATATCGATAACAGTACCTGCTCATATTCGGTAGTGGTGCGCTGTTTGTTAAGAGAGATCTCTATCTCACCAATTATGCTGGTAATGGGTGTCCTTAACTCATGCGACGCATTTATAACGAACGTTTCCTGCAGTTCAAAAGCATTCTCCAAATGCTCCAACAACTGGTTAAAATTATAGGCGAGCGCGCTTATTTCATCCTTGCCGTTCCCCTCGTCAACCCGCAGACTAAGATTACCCACTCTCACCTGTCGCATCTGGCTAATTACCTTATCAATAGGTTCCAATGTTTTTTGAGCAAACCAGCGGCTTGCAGTAAATAGCGCAATGGTAACAATCAGGAGTAAAAATGAGAGTGCTTTAACGAGGTCGTTCAGCCGCTTGTTGCCGGCATGGTCAATAGCCGAAGCAAGTATTACAAAATTGCCCTGGTTATCATTATAATAAATGCCTACGGTTTGCCTGGCGCCCTCTGAGAACTCCATTGACCTGAACTTGCGCACCTGGTTAATGACAGAGCTGGGCCAGTACTGGTTTTTATCAGTTATAAATGAAGCCGCGTTCTTATCATCATAAAAACGCACCACCTCGTCGGGTAAACGCTGCAGGTAACGCCCCCTAACATGGTTAAGTGAATCTGCGGAGATCTCATCAGCCTCCAGGTATAATTGTGCCGCTACGGAGGCCCTGTCAGATAGTTTGCTATAAAAATCGGATTTGATAATGGAGTTAATGGTTATGCAAATGGCAATCTCAACTATCAGCAGTACAACGGTACTGATGGCGGTAAAATAAAGGGAAAGCCTATTCTTTATTTTCATGCTTTACCTGTCATTTCTTAGTGTATAGCCCATGCCTATAACGGTATGTATCAGTTTTTTAGCGAAGCCTTTTTCAATTTTTTTACGCAGATAGTTTACGTATACATCGATAAAATTGGTACCCGTGTCAAAATCTATCCCCCAAACCTGTTCGGCAATAAACTCCCTCGATAGTATTTTATTGGGGTTGCGCATGAACAATTCCAGCAGGGTAAACTCTTTTGCGGTAAGGGTGATCTGGTTGCCGGCCCTTTCGGCCACATTACTCCATGTATCCAGTTTCAGATCATCAAACACTAAAGTATGATCTTCTTTTACTACTATCTTTTGCCGCCTTAATAAAGCCTCTATCCGTGCAAGCAATTCGCTGAAATGAAAAGGCTTTATGAGGTAGTCATCGGCACCGGCTTTTAAACCGGCTACTTTATTTTGCACCTGTTCAAGGGCGCTTAACATTAAAATTGGGGTTTGGGCATTAGTTAATCTTATCTGCCGGCAAAGTTCAATGCCATTTATATCCGGCAGCATAATATCCAGTATCAGCAGGTCAAAATCCTCTGTAGCTATTAAGTATTTGGCCTCTTCGCCATTTTTGGCGGTTTTAACCGTGTAGCCATGTTCCTCAAGGCCCTTGCAAATAAATGCAGCTACTTTTTGTTCATCCTCAATCAAACAAACCTGGCTCATGCTTAAAAAATATGATTAAATATATATCAATTATACTTACAATAGTACAGTAACGTAAGTGATAGCTAATATTATAGTGGGATAATATTATTTAGCTTTAAACAGCCCGTATTTTAATATGCAATAAATAGCACGGAAACCATCTTTCCAGCCTATCTTTTTACCCTCGGCATAGGTACGGCCGTAGTAGGAGATACCTACCTCATAAATACGTACGTTGGGTATGCGCGATATCTTCGCGGTAACCTCGGGCTCAAAGCCAAAGCGCTTTTCCTGTAATGATAGCGACTGTATCATTTGGGTATTAAACATTTTGTAGCAGGTTTCCATATCCGTTAGGTTAAGGTTGCTGTACATGTTTGATAACGTGGTCAGGAATTTATTACCGATGGTATGCCAAAAGAACAACACCCTGTGCGGGTTGCCGCCCATAAACCTTGAGCCAAAAACAACATCGGCAAAGCCTCTTATTATAGGTTTCAGCAAGTCGTTATATTCTTCCGGGTCGTATTCAAGGTCGGCATCCTGTACTACAAGGTATTCACCTGTAGCTTTTTGTATGCCGGTGTGTATGGCAGCTCCCTTGCCTTTATTAATATCGTGCTTAAAGTATTGGATGTTTAATTCCGGGTTTGATGAAATATAACTTTCAATAGCCTGTTCGGTATTATCTGTTGAACAATCATTTACAATGATCACTTCTTTGGTAATATCATTTAGCAGTGATACCGCTTTTACCTTATCGAGTATGAGATGGATGGTGCGCCCTTCGTTATAGGCAGGTATTATTATTGATAGTTTTTTTAGAGCCATATATTTCTGTTTTCCCGGTAGAATGAGATGAGTGGATTTGGTATCATGTCATTTCGGGAAACTAAATTAACCAAAAATAGCCTATTAAAAATAAAAATGCTATCCGGTTTTATCATGCTTGTTTTTAGCCGGGTTAATTTTTCATAAAATTGAGCATTAATATACAAAATCATCGAACCAAATAACGTGATAGTATTTTAACGATCAAATGATTGTTTACTGTCAATTTCACACATAAATAATTAAATATATTTTAATAAAGTTTAACTGGTTTTTTTGGTAATTAAGTTTACATTAGCACTTATAAATGGCTAAACGATTTATAAAATAGTATATTTGCAAGCGTTTTGGTTTAATTATTGCAATTAAAAGCAGATAATTTTATTGGTATGTTAATTTAAAGCACTAATGGGTAGTATTAACATTAAAGAACTTGCGTTAAAACTTAATCTATCTAAGTCAACTGTTTCACGGGCATTCAGGGGGCATAGTGATATTAATTTGGAGACCAAGGAAAGGATACTAAAAGTTGCTAAGGAGCTCAACTATCAGCCAAATCACCACGCCAGCAATTTACGTGCACAAAAAAGCAAGAACATTGCAATTATAGTTCCACAAATAGCCAATAACTTTTTCTCGCAGGCAATTGACGGTATTGAAACCGTAGCGCGTGAAAAAGGCTACCACCTGCTCATTTATTTAACCGCCGATAATTTTGAAAGCGAAGTGGCTTATGTAAATGATTTGTACAACGGCCGGGCCGATGGTATCATCATGTCGGTATCAGGCGAGGCCAATGATCACAGTTATATGAATAAACTACAGGAAAAACACATCCCCCTTGTGTTTTTTGACAGGGTTTATGATGATATTCATACCGCCAAGGTTACTACTAATGATTATGGCAGCAGTTTTGAAGCTACCATGCATTTGGTTGAAGCTGGTTGTAAGAACATTGCCTTTTTAGTAACCAACAAACAGCTTTCAATTGGTAAAATGCGTATGCAGGGCTACCTCGATGCGCTAAAACATGCGGGGCTGCCATTTAAGGATGAGCTGATAATTGATTGCAGTAATGACGATCACAGGAATTTAACCGTGCTTACTAACGCTTTTCAAACCATGACAATTGATGGCATATTTGCTTCGGTTGAGCGTTTGGCCTTTGCTACCTATTATGTATGCTATGATCTGGGAATTTCTATACCAAACCAGGTAAAGGTTATCAGTTTTTCAAGTTTAGAGATCGCGCCTCTTTTAAATCCTTCGCTTACCACCATTACGCAGCCCGCTTATGAAATGGGCCTGCAGGCAGCTACCTTGCTTTTTAAGATGTTGGAGCATGCCGATGACCAGGTGAACGATCAGGTAGTTTTATCCTCAAGGATCATTTCCCGTAATTCAACATTATAGGCTTTTTACTATCATTTTTTGCGTAGCCACAAATCTGTGGTTTTGTTAAATTTTGTTAAAATATTTGTGTGTTTTGGCGTTTTTACGCCGAAAAAACCTGTTCGAAATCAAAAGTTATTAACAAAGTTATCAACAATCGGGAACATTCCCGAAACTCGCCAAATAAACAAGAATTTTTAGTGAACTCGATTTAGCATTTTTTTAAAAAAAATATTTGCATGATAATCAACGCTTTGTAAGATGCCTGTTTTTACTGTTGTTTTGACACTTTTGTTTTTTAAAAAACGATAAAAATGTTAATAACTTGTCTGTTTGAAAATTTGCAGATAATGCGCTTAGAACTACTTTTACCAAGTACAAACATGTACAATCTATTAACCAGTTTATAAACTAAAACCAAAAATTAATGAAAAAGACTTACTTAATCAAGTATGTATTCCTTCTGTTTTTTGTACTTTCTACGGCTACTGTGTTTGCGCAAACAAGCATTATAACCGGTAAGGTAGTTGATGAGACCAACCAACCATTACCAGGGGCGGCCGTAACTTTGAAAGGCACGCAGAAAAGTACAGGAACTGATGCAAACGGAAATTTCCGTCTTCTGGCAGTTCCGAATGGTACTGTTACCCTCGAGGTTACATTTATCGGATACCAAACTATAGATAAAGTTTTGACCGTTTCCGGGAACGTTACCGTAGATTTCGATTTAGTACCATCAGCAAGAAGTTTGAATGAGGTGGTAGTAATTGGTTACGGTACCGAAAAGAAAAAGGACTTAACCGGATCAATTGCAACAGTAACTGCAAAAGATTTTAACCAGGGTGCTATTACAACACCCGAGCAATTAATCCAGGGTAAAGTTGCCGGTGTGTCTATCACATCAAACAGTGGTGCTCCGGGCGCTGGTAGTACAATTACTATCCGTGGCGGTGCATCTATTAATGGTGGTAACGATCCCCTTATCGTATTAGATGGTATGCCTTTAAGTCCCGACGCGATTAATGGCGCGGCCAATCCGCTGGATCTGATCAACCCCAATGATATTGCTTCGTTCACTATATTAAAAGATGCTTCTGCAGCTGCAATTTATGGTAACAGGGCATCAAATGGTGTAATCATCATTACTACTAAAAAAGGTCAATCGGGTAAACCTGTTATTAATTTCAGCACGCAGTTTTCAGTAGCTACATTACCTAAAGAGGCTCCGGTACTTTCGGCCAGCCAATTCCGTAATTATGTTAAGGCAAATGGCGATAGCGCACAAATAGCACTAATGGGTACCGCGAATACAGATTGGCAAAAACAAATTTACCAAACAGCTTTAGGTACTGATAATAACTTGAGTGTTTCGGGTACTGCAGGTATATTGCCATACCGTGTTTCTGTTGGTTATTCCGATCAGAACGGTATATTAAAAACTACCAGCATGGAGCGTTACACAACCAATGTAAACCTAAGCCCAAGTTTCTTTACTAATCACTTAAAGGTTAATTTTAATTTCATCGGTTCACAAACCAACAACAGGTTTGCCAATAACCAAAACGGAATTATCAGCGATGCAGCAACTTTTGATCCTACACAACCGGTTAAATCAAGCAACGCGTTATACGCACCGTATGGTGGCTACTGGCTGTGGACCGATGCAAGTTCACAAAATGGTATTAAACAAAATACACCAGGAAACCCAGTTGCCTTGTTAGAGCAAACTAACGACCGCAGTACAGCTTACAGGGGTATTGCAAGTTTAAATCTGGATTATAAATTCCATTTCTTCCCTGATTTGCATGCCAATGTGAATTTAGGTTACGATGAATCAAAAAGTAACGGCAGCACTACTATCCCTGCTGACGCGGCATCAAATTATTTAACAGCAGCAGATGCGTCGGGCAAATTACAGAGCGGTGCTTACACACCGTATAATGCTGAGCTACAGAATAAACTTTTCGAAGGTTATTTTAGCTATAGTAAGGATATAAAAAGCATCAAGAGCCATTTTGATGCCGTTGCAGGTTATTCTATACAGGATTTTAAGAATACAGCATCAAACGGATTGTTCCCTTTTGTTAGCAACGGTTCTACCTTATACTCTACTACAAAATTTGCTAATGGCGAGGTTAACCAAACAGCCACCAATAGTTATAATAACTACGAATATTTGATCAACGAGTTTATCATGACCTCGTTTTACGGCAGGTTAAATTATAACTATGATGAAAAATATTATCTAACCGCTTCTGTTCGTAGTGACGAATCAACAAAATTTGCACCAGGTACACGTACCGGTACATTCCCTTCAGTGGCCTTAGCATGGAAAATTAATAACGAAGATTTCATGAAAGGGAATAATTTATTCTCAACGCTTAAACTACGATTAGAATATGGTGTTACAGGTAACCAGGAAGGAATTCAGGATTACGATTATCTGGCGCAATACGGTTTAAGCACCAGTACTGCGCAATATAACTTTGGCGGCACAAACTACCAACTGTACCGTCCTGGTGCTTACTATCCGGGCAGAACCTGGGAAACTACCGATGCCAGCAATATTGGTTTGGACTATGGTTTTCTTAATGACCGTATTACCGGTTCGGTTGATTACTACTATAACAAAACTAAAAACATGCTGGCAACTATAGGACAGCCGGCTTTAACAAATTTCAGTAACCAGATTGTTGGTAACGTAGGGAATATGGAAAACAGGGGTCTGGAGTTTAGCATCAATGCAAATATAATTGATACTAAAACAATAGGCTGGACCGCTAATTTCAACGTTTCGTTCAACAGTAACAAAATCACTAACTTAACTTCTGTAGCACAGCTTGCAGGTATTTCAGGTGGTACCGGTAACTATGTGAATGTGGATGAAGTTGGTTATGCAAGAAATTCATTCAGCGTTTACCAACAAGTTTATGGTGCCAACGGCAAACCGCTTGATGGCGTGTTTGTAGACAGGAATGGCGATGGCTCAATAACCTCTGCCGACCGTTATAATGACCATAGCCCTGATCCAAAACAAATCTTTGGTTTTAGCTCAGATTTCAGGTATGAAAAATGGAACATTGGTTTTGTAACACGCGCTAATTTAGGCAACTATGTATACAACAACGTAGCTTCATCTACAGGTACATCACGTAATATCCTTAACCCAATAGGTAACCTTAATAACGGATCGACAGATGTGTTAACAAGCGGGCTTACAGGTGCTGGAGCTAATGACCTGTTATCAGACTATTATATCCAGAACGGCTCATTCTTTAGAATGGATAACGCGCATATTGCTTATAATTTTGGCAAGGTATTTAAAGGCACCGGCGATTTGAAAATAAGCGCCAACGTACAAAACGTATTTATAATTACTGACTATAAGGGTGTGGATCCTGAAATTTCTTACACTGGTACCAGCGGTGTTGCGGGTGTGGATAATAACTTTTATCCTAGGCCAAGAACATATGTTTTAGGGTTAAATTTAAGCTTACGGTAGTTAGTAAATTGATTAATATAAAAGCATTTAATAATGAAAAAAAATTCGATAAAAATGTTATTGGTTACTGGTTTAATACTAACCGGCAGCTTAATATCATGTGATAAGAATAAGATTCTTTCGCCCAACTACAAAGTTACATCGCAGCAGGTGTACAGTACTTTCACAGGCTATACACAGGTGATGGCCAAAATTTATGGAGCCTTTGCGCTTACAGGTAACCAGGGGCCATCCGGCTTGCCTGATATACAGGGTATTGACGAAGGTACATCTGACTTCTTCCGCTTAAACTTCTACGCGCAGGAATTACCTACCGATGAGGCTGTATTGGCATGGGGTGACCCGGGCGTGCCTGATTTTCATAACATGAACTGGTCATCATCAAATCTTATTTTGTTAGGTTTGTATGATCGTTGCTTATACCAGATCACGTTATGTAATGATTTTATCCGTAACTCTACTCCAGCCATGGTGGCAAGCCACGGCATTACAGGTACAAACGCCACAACCGTTGCGGAATATGTAGCTGAAGCCCGTTTTTTAAGAGCTTATCAGTACGCAAATTTAATGGACCTTTTTGCAAGGCCACCGTTTGCAACAGAAGCAAATGCGGTAGGCTCAATAATCCCAAATCAAATTACACGTGCCGCACTTTTTACTTATGTTGAAAGCGAATTAAAAGCAATTGACCCATTAATGGCTGCGCCAATGAAAAACCAGTATGGCCGCGCCGACCAGGGAGCTGTTTGGGCGTTATTGGCACGTATATATTTAAATGCAGGTGTTTACACCGGTACAACAAGATATGCCGATGCGATCACCTATTCATCAAAAGTTATTGCGGCAGGTTACTCATTGATTGATAATTATGATAACCTTTTCCTTGCTGATAACGACAAGAACACCACTGAAAACATTTTCTCAATTGAGTATGATGGTAACACTATACAAGGTTACGGAGGTACAACATTTATGACACATGCGCCTGTTGGTGGCACAATGCCGGCATCATTATATGGTGTTACGGGTGGTTGGGATGGTTTACGTGTAACCAGTAACCTGGTTAACCTGTTTCCTGCTGATACAGTAACTTCATTGCAAGGTAACTTAAAGCACTTTCCTAATTTAGGTAATCCCGATACGCGCGCAGAATTTTGGAGTAATAAGCAATCATTAGCTATAACCGATGTTACCAATTTTGCTCAAGGTTATGCTGTTAACAAATGGAGAAACGTAACCAGCGCGGGAGTTCAGGGTACAAATGTTAATTATTCTGATGTTGATGAGCCTTTATTCCGTTTACCTGAGCAATACTTCATCTACGCAGAAGCTGTATTACGCGGCGGAACAGGCGGCGATGCAGGTACTGCATTGGGCTATATTAATAAAATACGCGAGCGTGCTTATGGCCCTGGTAAAGGTGATATCGGTCAAACCGATCTTAATCTTCAATTTATATTGGATGAAAGAGCACGTGAATTGTATTGGGAAGGTTTCCGCCGTACAGATTTGATCCGTTACGGGCAGTTTACAACAGGTACCTATTTGTGGCCGCTTAAAGGTGGTGTAGCAGGTGGTACAAGCGTAGAGGATTTCCGTAATATCTACCCTATCCCAGATCAGGACAGAGCGGTTAATAAAAACCTGACACAAAACCCGGGCTATTAATAGTCGGAATAAGATATAAATATGACTCCTTGTATATAAGTGTGTTAATTTAAAAAGACAAAAAATGAAAAGATTTTTAGCAAATATTTTAGCCATGAGCAGTGTTGCACTGCTTATGCTAACATCGTGCAAAAAGAACGATACCCTGGTTGTAACCAGCGGAGGAAAGGCTGGTGCGTTCTCAGCAAGCAGTACAAATATTGTATTGGAGAAAAGCATGTTCGCAGATACAAGCACTGTGGTTACTTTTAATTTTACTACCCCCAAATATGGTTACCAGGCTGCGGTAACCAATACTATGCAGTTTGACTCGGTTGGTGATAACTGGAAAAAACCAACTTCAGTTGCACTAACTGTAAAATCAACATCGCTAAGCTATAACACAGCTGATTTTAATGCTATGCTATTGAAAATGAATTTTAAAGCAGGAGTAGTATCACAGGTAAATGTTAGGGTTGTTAGTTCTATTTCAAGTAGTGTAACATCCACATACTCAAGTGTGTTAACACTAAATGTTACGCCATTCAGCCTGGTATCATACATTTATGTTCCGGGTTCATACCAGAGTACAATCACTACATCACAATGGATACCAGCTACAGCCGATAGTTTGGTTTCGCCAACGGCAAATGGTGTTTATACAGGTTATGTATATTTCCAATCGGGAAGTCAGTTTAAGATTACACCACAAAAAAATTGGAACGCTTCATACGGTGATGCCGGAGGAGGGGCGATCAGCCTTACTGCCAGTGGTAATCTTACTGCTCCTGCTGCCGGATTGTATTTGCTAACGGTAGACTTAAATCAAAATAAAATCACTTATACCACTTACAATCATACATGGAGTTTAATAGGTGATGCCGCAATAGATTGGAATACTGATATAGCTATGCCGTTTGTTCAAAATTCAAATGTTTATCAGGTAACCACTGCATTGAAAAATTCGGGCGGCTATAAATTCCGCGCTGATGATGCCTGGACAATCAGTTATGGTGATGTTACTCCCGTTACCGGTCAGTTAACATCAAACAATGGTGCAAATTTAACTCCACCGGCAGTAGCTGGTACGTATACAGTATCCCTGAGTTTTGGAAATCCATTGCTTGGCCCAACTTATACGGTGGTAAAAAACTAATAGAACTATTTTAACTGATCTTATACTACAAACCCGCCCTAGCGGCGGGTTTGTTATGAAAAAGAAGTTTACAAATAATAACATCTAAATAAATGAAAACAGGGTTGCGTTGCGGTTATATCTTATCGCTATTGTTAACAGGCTACTCATCATTCGGGCAAACAGGTACGGATAAAAATGCCGGTAATAACACTGTTATCGCGCAGCAAATACCCCCGCTTGAGCGCATTGAACCAATGAACTGGTGGGTTGGGATGCATAACCCAAAGCTGCAGCTGATAGTACACGGCTATAAAATAGCCGATCGTGCAGTAAAGATGAGCTACCCTGGGGTTACATTGGCGCAAGTGCATAAGGTGGAGAACCCTAACTATTTGTTTTTAGACCTGGTAATTTCTTCATCAGCAAAACCGGGATCATTCGTGATAAGCTTTACTAAGGCAGGCTCTCCAAATTTAACCTATAAATATGAGCTTAAACAACGCGATCATTCAGCAAACCGTGCGCAGGGCGTAACCAATAAGGACCTGGTATATCTCATCATGCCTGATCGCTTTTCCAACGGCGATCCAGCCAATGATTCGATACCGGGAATGGAGGAAATGAAGGTTGACCGCAGCCAGATGTATGCCCGCCATGGCGGCGATATACAGGGTGTTATGAACCACCTTGATTATTTGAAAGATCTTGGTGTAACCACCATTTGGTTAACCCCCGAAATAACCAATGATGAGCCGCATGCATCTTATCATGGCTATGCTGTAACAGATCATTATCATGTTGATCCGCGCTTTGGCAGCAATGAATTATACAAGGCTTTTGTTGATAAATGCCATGCCATGGGCCTGAAAGTAATTAAGGACCTGGTGCATAATCATTCTGGTACCGAGCATTATTTTATTAAGGATATGCCCATGAAGAGCTGGGTACATCAATGGCCGGAATACACGCGGTCGAACTTTAGGGATGCCGCCGTTATGGATCCGCATGCTTCAGCTATAGACCGTAAAATAATGCTGGATGGGTGGTTTGACCATAGCATGGCCGATATGAACGAGAATAACCCATATGTTCAGAATTACCTCACCCAAAACCACATCTGGTGGGTGGAATATGCCGGTGTTGACGGTTTTCGCTTAGATACCTATCCTTATAATGATGCTGTTTATATGGCTGATTGGGCAAGGAAAGTAAAGGCTGAGTTTCCGCATTTATCAATCTATGGCGAAACGCTGGTATGGTCGGTAGCTAACCAGGCATTCTTTACGCAGGGAAATACCGTAAACCGTGGTTTTGATACGCAGTTACCCGGTGTTGTTGATTCACAGGTAAAAGATGCATTAAACGAAGCTCTTAACGGGCCTAACGCTTGGGCATCTGGCGTAAATAAGTTATACCTCGTGCTCTCGCAGGACTTTTTATACCAGGACCCTACACGCAACGTGGTATTCCTGGATAACCACGACATGAGTCGTTTTTACTCTGTAGTAAATGAGAATTTTGATAAATACAAAGCAGGTATGGCGCTATTGCTAACCACGCGCGGTATCCCGCAAATGTATTATGGCGATGAGATACTGATGAAGGGTGAAGACAATCCCGACGGCCTGGTACGCAGCGATTTTCCGGGTGGATGGGCTGGTGATAAGGAAAATAAATTTACCGAAAATGGTCGTACTGATAGTGAGAAGATGGCATTCAATTATGTGCGCACATTGGCTAACTATCGCAAAAATACAACCGCGTTGCAAACGGGCAAACTGATGCAGTACATACCTGAAAATGATATATATGTTTATTTCAGGTATGATGCTACTAAAACAGTGATGATTATTTACAACAGTGGTGATAAAACGATGCCGCTTACAACCGAGAGGTTTAGTGAGCGTATGGCTGGTTTTAAAGGTGCTGTAGATGTGGTTACTAATACGGTATTAAAATCAATTCAGTATATTGATGTCCCGGCTAAAACAACGCTAGTGCTTGAGCTGAAGAAATAATTTATAAAGGACCTAATACAACATATCATAATAACCGCTTTCAAAAGAGGGTGAAGGCAATATATTGACTTATGAAAAATTACATTAAGGCAGACGAATGGAATATTATAGAGGAAGGATTTGACCCCGACCTTAATAAAATATCTGAAAGTATATTCAGCATTGGAAACGGGCACATGGGCCAGCGGGCCAATTTTGAGGAAGCTTACTCCGGCGAAACATTACAAGGAAACTATGTAGCAGGTGTTTATTACCCCGATAAAACACGTGTAGGCTGGTGGAAAAACGGCTATCCCGAATATTTTGCCAAAGTATTAAATGCAGCCAACTGGATAGGTATTGATATCAGCATCGGAGATGAAAAACTTGATCTTCATAGCTGTAAAGTAACCGATTTTAAACGTGTGCTCAACATGCGCGAAGGTTACCTGCAACGCTCGTTTATTGCCGAATTGCCAAGTGGCAAAAAACTGGCCATTAACGCTAAGCGCTTTTGTAGTATAGTTGATGAAGAAGCAGGTGCCATACAATACGCCATAACCCCACTTAATTTTGATGGAGCACTATCCGTTAACGCTTATATTGATGGTGATATAGCCAACCAGGATTCAAACTACGATGAGAAATTTTGGGAGCAAGTTAATAATGACAGCGAGGGTGCGGATGCTTATTTAACACTGATCACCAAAAAAACAGCATTTGTGGTTTGCACAGGCAGCAGGGTAGCAATTTTTCAGGATGGAAAGCCGGTTGATGCCAGTTATATCCCGGTTTCAAAAACCAAATACATTGCTACAGGATTCACCGTAAAAGCAAAACAAGGGCAGGAAACAATTATCTATAAATATGCAGTAAACGTTACTTCACAAAATTATAATGCTGATGAACTTACCCAGGTTTGCAAAACGGTAATTGACCGTGTTGCCGCCAAAGGTTTTGAACAAATGCTGGCTGAGCAAGCCGAAGCCTGGAAAGCGAAATGGAATGAAAGCGATATTTTAATTGAGGGCGATGTTGCCGCGCAGCAGGGGATCCGTTTCAATATATTCCAGCTTTGTCAAACTTATTCAGGTAAGGACGACAGGTTGAACATCGGCCCAAAAGGCTTTACCGGCGAAAAATATGGCGGTTCAACCTATTGGGATACCGAGGCTTATTGTGTACCTTTTTACCTGGCTACAGCACCGCAACAGGTTGCTAAAAATTTATTGATCTATCGTTACCGCCAATTAGATAAGGCTATTGAAAATGCTACCAAATTGGGCTTTAATAATGGTGCAGCCCTATACCCCATGGTTACCATGAATGGTGAGGAATGCCATAACGAATGGGAAATAACTTTCGAAGAGATCCACCGTAATGGAGCCATAGCTTACGCGATATTTAACTACGTGCGCTATACAGGCGATAAGGATTACCTGAACGAGTACGGTTTGGAAGTATTGGTAGGTATAGCCCGTTTCTGGAGCCAACGGGTTAACTGGAGCGGTGCCCGCAATAAATTTGTAATGCTGGGTATAACCGGGCCGAATGAATATGAGAATAACATCAACAACAATTGGTATACCAGTACCCTTGCCTGCTGGTGTATGGATTATGCTGCCGAAGTGGTTAAACAAGTAAAAAGCAGCGACCCTGAAAAGTACCATCAACTGGTTGAGAAATTAGATTTTAATGAGCTGGAGGAAACATCATTCTGGAACCACATCAGTGAAAATATGTATTTCCCGAAGGATGAAAAGCTCGATATATTTTTGCAGCAGGATGGCTTTTTAGATAAGGAAATTATTCCGGTAAAAGACCTCGATCCGAAGGATCGCCCGCTAAACCAAAAATGGAGCTGGGACAGGATATTGCGTTCATGCTATATTAAACAGGCGGATGTATTGCAGGGGATC
The DNA here is from genome assembly GCF_900105165.1 of Mucilaginibacter mallensis. Lineage (NCBI taxonomy): Bacteria > Pseudomonadati > Bacteroidota > Sphingobacteriia > Sphingobacteriales > Sphingobacteriaceae > Mucilaginibacter > Mucilaginibacter mallensis. The sequence goes on along the minus strand of NZ_LT629740.1, from coordinate 5,392,020 downwards.
TATTTCTTTATGGATAAGTATGATACCGCAACTATACAGCGCAACTACAACTTTTATGAGCCCATCACTGTTCATGAAAGCTCGCTATCTCCGTGTGTACATGCCATTATAGCAGCTAAAATAGGTTTGGAAGAGGATGCTTATAAATTCTATCTCCGCACTTCAAGGCTTGATTTGGATGATTATAATAACGATACCGAAGACGGCCTACATATTACCTCGATGGCCGGTACCTGGATGAGCGTGGTTGAAGGCTTTGCCGGGATGCATGTAAAAGACGATCGTTTAAAATTTAGTCCGTTTTTACCGGCACAATGGAAAGGGTATTCTTTTAATATTACTTTCCGCGGTATACTCATTAACATTAAGGTTGATGTTGAAGGTATCCACTTAAGTAACAACTCAGCAAGCGATATTACTATTGATGTATTTGATGAACCGCATACCATAAAAGCGGGAACAAATGTTTTTGTAGCGCATAGGGTGAGGGTGTAATTTAGTTTTACCACAAAGGTCACAAAGAGAAAAGCACAGAGTTCGCAAAGAGCGAGTATAACTCACCGTTATAACTCGTTCCTTAGTGAACTTTGTGAAAATCTTAGTGCCCCCTGTGGTTAATCCTCATCACAAGAACTATCTCTTTATTTGCTTTTTGATTTAAACAATTGATAACCGATACCTATTTGTATGGTATGGTAGTATATCTTCCCAGATCCCAGGCTTGAACTTACTGTATACGGACTAACCCCCTGTAAATACCCTGCATCAAAATAAAATCGTTTAACATTATACCGCGCACCGGCCGAAAAGCTAAAATTCACCTTGCTATTTATGGTGGTACTGGTTACATAAGGAGTAACCTCTTTTAACGTGGTAGTATCAGCCGAACTGCTTAGCGCACCCAATGTATTTTTACAGGCATTGGCTTTTATTGGGATACTGATAACCGGGCCCGCGGTAATAGTGAGCTTATCGGAAACTTTATAAGTAGCCAGCATAGGTATATCAACATATTGTATTTTCCTGGAACTGCTTATCGTAAGCTTGCCGCTGTTATGGGTGATCTGCTTATTGCTGTCACCAACGGTAACATAGGTAAGGTTGCTCTTACTATAACTGCCTGTGATGATCCTGGTATATGGTGCGTTTACTCCAATACTAACACCCCATTTTTTGTGAAAGTTATAATTAGCTGAAACACCTAAGAATGGGTTAATACTTGACCCTGTATTGGTGTTTGCCCCAAGCTTCACATCCAACTCAAATTTTGAATTGCCCGGTTTTTTGGCACTTGTTGTTTTATTTTTTGTAGTTGATTTATCAGGTTGGTTCTTAGCATTAGTATCTGCAGTTGGTTTAGTCGCCGTGTTTTTTGTAGCAGTACTACTATCTGTTTTATTGCCTGTGCCAGGTGTTGTTTTGAGGTTTTGCGCTACATCTTTTATAGTAGCTCCATTAGTAATAATGCCATTACCCCTTGGTGTTAGGTTCGTTTGTGCCGATGCAGTTTGATCTGCTAAAAGTTGCTGGTTATTTTGAGATGTTATGACGTTTTTGCTCGTTTGGTTTAAATGAGGAGAATGGGTGGTATGATCTTTAATTCCTTGTTTTTGTGAAACAGATAAACCGGAACGTGAATTTGTTAATACGCTGCGCCCTCCTCCGGCAGTTAAATGACCCGTTGTTTTATTGCTGTGTATATTGGTGCCATATGCCATTACATTATCTATCCCTGAAGAATTATTATTACCCGATGATACTTTGTTTGTGGCTGAAGTATTATTGCTGTTATGTTTAATATCGGCCCTTCTGTAGATATTAGTACCATTTGTTGCCGGATGATTTGCAGCGGGAATATTATTACCCGATGATATTTTGCTGGCAACTGAAGAATTATTATTGCCGTTGGGTTTGATATTGATCTTATTAACAGTGCCTGCAGCTAACTTGCCATTAATTGTAGCTGAAGGCGTGCTTGTTATTCCGGATGAATTAACATAGCCCCTTTTCTCATCATTGTTAGTAGCAGCAGCACTATTTTTTGCTCCATTACCAGCATTTGAAGTTGGTTTATCATCGGTTGAACCCTCTTTTGCCGAATAGCTGTTGTTTGCAGCACTATCAGCATTTATCAGCGCGTGTTTGCCAACTGCTTTGTTTGTCTTTTCATGGTGATCAGCAAGCATATAGCTGGCGGCATAATAAATTATCGCAGCAGTAATAATTGCCACTAAAACGTATAGCAGCTTCACCCATAATTTTGTTGCCGGCTTTGGTACAACAACCGGGCTGCTCACAGGCATATGCTGATCTAATAAACCCTGCATTTTTTGCCACGCAGCATGCTCATCCCCCTCTAAAGGGAGTTCCTGCATTTTGGTTTGCCAGAGTTTATTATACCACGCTGAATCTTTCATATTGCCGTATTATCAGTTGGTTGTAAACTATTATCAGGGCTTGCCAGCCATGCCCTTAATTTCTTTTTGCCGTCAGCCAGATGCCAGCGCGATGTGCCCTCGGTAATATTTAATTGTGTGCTTATTTCCTTATGTGAATAGCCATCTATTACCGACAGGTTAAAAATAACCCGGGTGGCATCGGGCAATTGCTGGATTGTTTTTAACAGGTCTGCAGCATAAAGCTTGCTTAGTATATCGGGATCAATAAAATACTCGTCGGTATCCTGATCATTATAATCCTCTGTAAAAAACTTTAGCTCCTTGCGGTTATAGTCAATAGCGGTACGGATAATTATAGTGCATACCCACGCGCCCAGATCGCCTTTTTGTGCATCATATGTTTTAATGTGCTGAAAAATCTTTAAAAAACCTTCATTTACTGCTTCCTGTGCCAGATCCTTAGTTTTTAAATAACGGTAGCAGATACGCAGCATTTGGGCATAGAAATGCCTGTACAGGGTTTCCTGAGCTGTGCGCTCATTGCCTATACAACCTTCTACCAGCTTTGTAACCTGCTTCTTAGAAAGATCCATCCAGTATTATAAACACGCTAAAATCCCAACATACTTAACTGCCTTACGTAGCCCGGCAGTAAAACGCGGGGCGGAATGTAAAATAAATTTTTAATGTTCATTGCTGATTAATTTATAAAAATATCCTTCAGCTAACCCCGCGTTTTGAATTTTAGCTGCGTAATGTTAATGTATGCATGCTAAACCAACAATCATTAACTTTTAAAATATTAATCATGAAACAGCTATTATTATTTGCAGTAGTTCTGCTGATGCTATCATTATTCTTCTTCACGGGTTGTAAAAAGGATGGCTTTGTGGCCCCCAAGAAACAAGATTCAACAGTAACCACGCTTACATCGGGTAAATATTATTACCTAACAACAGACAATAACGGCGACCTGTATACTCTTGGCTATGGTGCTGATACTATTTATAAGTTTGACGCGGTAAGCGGGAAAACCCGCTTTTACTCATTACCGGTTACAACAGATCATGATACGGTAGTTGTTAATAAACTGGAATGCTTAACCAGCGATTCATCCGGTAATATTTATGCCGTAAGCGTAAATAATGCAGGCTATGCCAATGTGTTAAAGATCCCGCAATCGGGTTCAGCAAGTACTATTTTCAATAATATCGATGCTAAATACGGTTCCCGGATAACCAATATAGCCAGCAGTAAAGGGAATTTTTATTTTAGCGATGGTACGGGCATTTATGAGATCACACCCGGCGGGAGTCCTGTGTTGCTGGCAACCAGTTTTTCATCCGACTTTGCAGTTGATGCGGATGGCAATGTTATTTATAATACCTATACCTATGCAAACAATATTGGTGAAATTAATCTTAACCAGGTGAGTCCACAGGGGGTGAAATCAGTTCTTGTTGCAGGTTTGTATAATACCGGTACCAGTTCGGCTTTTAGTGATGATATAGCGACCGATAAATTTGGAAACATATATGCGGGTATTTTAAATAATTCATTTACCCTGCTTAAAGTAAGCTCGACTAAAAAAGTAACAACAATTATGACAAGCGCCTTCGGCAATGTTGACGGGCCGTTAAGAACTGCAACGATCGGGGCGACATTTAGCATGGTGGCCGATCCATCAGGCAATATCTATTTTTCACAGGGTAATGCCAGCCTGTCTGTTTTCTCGCTCAGAAAAATTACTTTTTAGCCTACATCCCTACCTAAATCATGAAAACCGGCGACTCAACAGGAGTGCCGGTTTTTTAATAAGTAGTTCTTTTGGGTAAATGCAGGCCGAAAAGATTTTTACAACGATGCGCTAAGCATGCTTAAGATGGTTGGGTCGTTAAGTCTTTTGGCATAATCAGCTGCGGATTTGTGCTTTTTGTCCTCAATTTTAGCGTCAGCACCGTGTTGTATGAGTGTTTTAATTAAAGGCGCATTGCCTGCGCTTACGGCAGCAATTAAAGCCGTATTACCTTCATTGTCCTGCAAATTAAGATCAGCATCTTTTTCTATCAAAAAATCAGCTGCCCGTTGCTGGTTTTCTTTTACGGCTATAATCAAAGGTGTATTGCCTTTAACATCGCGGGCATTAATGTTTACGCCATAGTTCAGTAAAAACTTAATGCCGGTTATATCATTTGATTGTGCCGCTTTAAAAATGTTTTGTGCAAAAATGGGTAATGATAAAAATAGGGATAAGCCTAATAGAATAACTTTTTTTTTCATTTACATAAATTGTTTTGGGGCCTGCGCCAGTTAAAAATTATGGTAACCTACGGATAATCAATGGATTTGACTTTTGTTGGGCTCGAAATTTCCGGAAATGACTTTTGTAGGGACAGGCGCTGATTGCTTATTGCGAAATGACGATGATGATGAGCATAGTTTATTAAGTGTACTGATAAAAAGAGATATATAAGTTGTAAGGAAAATTTGCAAAACTCATATTTAAATATGAGTTTACCTGCTGATTAATCTATACGATAAGCGGTTGTTTTATTTATGACACTTAAATGACAAATTTAACTGTTTGATAAGGCTTTGTTTTTTTAAATATTCTGCATGTATCTGGCTATTAATTGATATGCCGGCCAATTTACATTTAGGCCCGCTCTATAATATAAAGCCTGCATTTGCTTTTTATTAAGTTTACTCGCCATGCATAAAAACAAGAGAAAGAAAACGTACCTTTGCAAAATTATTTTCTTGAATAGAGCCGTATAATTTTTAAAGGCTTTCCTCTTCAACGACAATAAGTTACAAAAATAAGGTCATGAAAAAAATTGTTGATTACAGGAAACTTTTAGAAGTAAATAAAGACTCGGAACTAGCGGAACTAAAAACCGTTTACAGAAGCTTGATGAAAACCTGGCACCCGGACAAATTCCAGGAAAGTGCTGAGGCTAAACTGGCTGCCGAAGAAAAAAGTAAGCACATTATTGAAGCTTATCACTTCCTGGTAAGTATCGCCCCGGAAACACTGAGCCAATCTATTGAGGAATATAATACGACTACAGGAACCTGCGGAATTTTAGATTTTGAATACAAATCACAGGTGCTTAAGATCTATTTTACCGACGATAGTGTATACGAGTATTTTGATGTACCCAAAGAGGTTTATCGTAAACTGATTAATGCCGATTCGCCGGGCCGTTTTGCCAGAAGGCATATTTTCAACAGCTACGTTTACAGGAGCGTTAATAAGCTTGTTGCTAACGGGTAATTAAAAGATATTTTCGCCGGCTAAATAATTAGCAGCTGATGGGCGGGATAGGCATTAACAACTTGTTAATGCCTATCCCGCCTTTATTTTTTATATTTAGGTTATAAATATAACAGCATATGAAAACCTTATTTATATCTGCCGTTTTAGTTGTTTGCCTTTATTCATGTAAAGAGAAGGTACAGAACCAGCCACCTGCTTTTGGAGGTGCCCATTTAATTGACACCACCATAATTACAGCGGATCAGCAAGCAAAGCTTACGCCCGAAAAGATACTTGAAGGCCTGAAAGAGGGCAATAAAGAATATACTGAAGATCAGCTTGTGGTTAGAAATACTTCCGCCCGTATCCGCCAGGCATCAACAGGCCAATACCCGGGCACTGTTGTATTGGCCTGTATGGATTCGCGCGTACCAGTTGAGGATATCTTTCACGCGGGTATAGGTGATATGTTTGTAACACGTGTAGCTGGTAATATAGTTAATGAGGATATACTGGGCAGCTTAGAATATGGCTGCAAGGTGTCGGGCGCCAAAGTGATCATTGTGCTGGGGCATGAACATTGCGGCGCAATTACATCTGCCATTAAAGATGTAAAAGTAGGTAATATTACCGCCCTGCTCGCAAAAATTACCCCGGCTATAAAAGACCTTGACAATACTTACAAGGGCGATAAAAAATATACTAATGATGATTACGTGGAAAAAGTATGTGAGGAGAATGTTCGCCTGTCCATAAAAAATATCAGGGACAAAAGCCCGATAATCAAAGATATGGAAACCAAGCACGAGCTTATTATAGTCGGTGCAGTATATGATATGCAAACCGGGGTAGTAAGCTTTTTATAAAAGCAACAAATTAAAGAATTCCCGAATTGTGTTCTCAATAAATAAAAAAAACCACAAGAAATTTTCAAGCTGTTTTGTATAAATAGATATTTTGAATGCTGTTGTGTATGAATTATAGATTTTATCTATGGATTTTAATGTTATAGATGTTACCTATAAATGTGAGTCTGATCAAGCAGTTTCAGGCCTGAAATAGGGTGGCTTGTTGCTATATATGGAAGTAAATAAACCGGCTTAGTGGGTTGTCGGCGATTCGCTCATTACGCTATCTACCACAAAGTGGGTTATACCGCGCCATGGCAGGGCATGCAGGTATTCTTTGTAGTGCAATTGCAGAAATCCGCCTGCATCATGATTAAGCTTATCTGCTACTTTTTCATCAGTTACGGAAAACATAAACTCGTTTGAAACGATATGGCCGGGTTGCTGTGATTGTAGACCTGCCTGTATCAGCCTACCCTCATAGGTTTTGAATATATAGCCCTTTTTTACAAAATAATTAAGCTGCCCGGCTTTCACTCCTTCGCCAAACACAAAGTAATAACGATAGTAAATAATAGATGCCAGCGCGATGATAACTACAATGGTGATGATGGTTATGATCTTTCTTTTCATAATGATGATGTTATAGGGTATCCTCTAAAAATATACCGACCTTTGAAAGTATCAAAAATGATAATTTTCTATTAAAGTAAAGTTAATGTGCATCTTCTGATGTATGCAAGAATGTTTTAATCAACCCGAAATTTCTTTTTCTCAATTCGTCATTAGAATCATCGGACTGCATATGAGCAGCCCATCCCTGTGGTGTTCCATTATAAATTTTATCTGTAGCATAAAGACTTGCGCCCGCCTCAACTAGCAGTTTTACAGAATCTAATGAACCCGAACTTACGGCCTGGTGCAATGGCGTAGCATGGCTATGGAATCCACCGTTTTTCGGAAATCCATTAGGATTGATACCAAGTTCCAACAAGCGCTTAACCATATTTGCTTTTCCATAAAACGCAGCGGCTGCAAGTGCGGTGAGTTTTTCATTCTCACTTGTCAATGCAGCTAAATGATTAATATCATCTATACTTTCCAGGCAAACAGCTATCGCTAAGGTGAGCTTATCGCCGCGGTCAACTAAATACTGTGCAACGTCTATATTGCCATTTGTTAAAGCAGTCATCGCAGCATTAGGGGAAGCTCCCGCATCTATCAGTGAATCGATCATTGCAATCTGTACGCCACATTCGCGCGGAACACTACCAGATGCTACTAAAACAAGTGCGTAATCAAGCTGGTATTGGTATGTGTCCGGCGCTTTCCTTTTTACGGTTTGTATCAATAATCTGGTTACATCCAGAACATTGTGTGGTAGTTTGGCAATCCGTATAGGGTTATCCGCCACAAACCACAGCAAGTAAGGATTTTTGAAATAACCGTCACCGTTGTTCTGTAATCTATCAACTACCAAATCCGGATTGAATTCAATCAATTCCATCAGTTCGGCCGTCTTACCATTATCTATTGCTGTTATTGCTTGTTGAACTGTTATATCCGCCATATCTTTCATAGTGCGTATTAATTAAGTTAATGCATGTTATTAAATTATCGAGTTCGATACCTAGCTATAAATATATCAATTGTAATGCGATAGAATAAAATTTACCGATTGAAATGCCGCTGCTTTTAAAAAATAAGTTTCCTCAGCGTTCTCTTGGAACAAGCCTGGGTGCGATCTTCAGATTTGATTATCTATGAACTACATTTTTATAAGCCCGGGTGTTTATCAAATCATAATACTAGGTAAATTGATTTGATAAACAGCCCTTTATTAAATTTAAAGAAAAAGTTTTGATACTGATAACAAGGGTCTATTTAATGTTTATACCTATGTCGCAAACTTAACTATTGCTTATTTCTTCATTTTAAGCTGATCTACAACAAGCTGCCCTACCTGTTTGCCATACCCAGTTGAAACCATACAGGAATTATGAAAATGTATACCACCATAAAACCGGGAGATTGCCGTCTCAGCCGCCGCCTGGCGGAAAGAGGTAAACTGCCGGCTCTTTATGCCAAATTCAAGCTCGGAAGTATCAGTATAAACTACATTATCACCTAAGGTACTGCTTAAAGCTTCAGCTGCCGCTGCAGATATGGTGCAATGCCCGCAACTATATTCAGGGAATGGTGGTGTTTGCAGGTGCGGGCGCCAGCGGTCATTAAAATTAGCATCAATTACTGTTTCTGGTCTGGCGGTGTTGTAAAAATATTTAACCGTCCAGCATTGTATAAAGGCATCAAACAAGGCGATGGCTGTTTTTGCATAGGCGCATACTGTTGTGTTAAAATCAGCATTTACCTTTTTTGCCGCGATGCCCGTAATACTCATCCAATGGCCGCCCGGCGAGAACTTTTTGGAGACATACATCATATGCCCGTTAAGATTTAATTTGCCGGGATTATCATCCCAAAAGTCGGCTATAGCAGTTTGTTCGGGGCTAAGGTGATCACCGGTATTTTCTATCAACTTCACCTCATGATAATATTTGGAGGAAGTATCCTTTACATTATAGGCAGGCGGCGGCTCAAACTTAACTTGTGTAGTGCTTTTCAGTACCATGCGGCGTATTTCTTTCCAGTGTGGTTCAACGGCATCGGTATAGGCCGGGGGAGTAGGTACCCATCTGCCGGCTGAATCTTTTATGGTATACTTTTCGCCGGTGCGTGTTTGCAGGTAATTATCGCCTATGCTCCATTTGATGATGCTTTTTGCTACTGCGTTAGCATAATCTTCTGAATTTTTCATCACCTCATCAGGCATCCCGTTTTCAAGTGCCAGGTCGCGTAGGCTATCAACATAATCCTTCATGCTACCTGCCGGAAAGGTTACCAGTTCGCCTACATTACAGAAAGCCAGTATCGCCGCGTACTCGTAACAAATGTTTTTGCCTTTTGGCGGATGAGCAACTGCTTTGAAGCCATTTACCTGCCCAACTAACGATTGATAATGTTTGGGGTCGCCACCAGCTATAACTTCATAGGCGGCAATATTGGCATAGGCATAATTGCGTGAGGCTACTACAGGTGAGAAATTGTTACCCATTACCACAGCATTAAGCGCATGTACGGTATTGCTGTACAATTGCGGATCGCGGAATGTTTTTTTATAATCAGCACGCCTGCATGAGGAAAGCACGAACAATGCGGAAAATAGGTATAGAAGAAGCCGTTTCATTTAGCGCTAATTATTTGTTTAAAGTATAAGCTTTTAAAGGCGCATCATTCGCGCCGAAAATGATCTGCTGGCCTGAAGCTGTGTTGATAGTTTCAGCGCTGCGGATATCATCGCGCAGGTTAAACCCGCTTTTGTATTGTGGCACATAGGTAAAATTGCCTTTACCATCATTGAGCAGCAATATGCCATGATTAGCCTTATACCTGCCGAATTTTATACGTGTCCAGGCATTATTGCCGGCCAGTACCAAGTCGGGCTTGCCATCATGATTGGCATCAATACTTACAATGGTGTACACCGGTGAATATTGCGCCTCGATAGGTAGTTTTTTTAGTTTGAAACCGTTGCTGCCGTCATTTTCCAGATAAATGGTTTCCGCAGTTTCCGCTTTTAGGGTAATCGCACCCTTCATTTGCTCAGGGGTAAAAACATCAGCCATGGTGGCATCAGCATAGGGCGCATAGTCCAGAAACTTCTTTTTTAACATAGGGATCTGGTCCATCAGGTCGTCGCGTGATATAGCGGGATAGTTAACCCCATCAATATAATAGCAGAGCACAGGGTCGATGGTTCCGTTCTTATCGAAATCCTTATAGCAAATGGATAGCGGTTGCTGCGGGCTGATTTTAAATTGTGTATTCAGGCCGATATTGCCTACTACCAAATCAAGCCGCCCGTCACCGTTCAGGTCAGCAGCATAGATCTTGTTCCACAACCCGGTTGATGGGAATTTAATATATTTTGCTGATTCATCAATCAGCTTACCATTTTGGTTGATAAACACCTTTATCGGCATCCATTCGCCCACAACCACCAGGTCGAGTTTTTTATCACCATTAAGATCAAGCCATACCCCATCGGTGACCATACCGATATTTGCCAGTGCCGGGCAGATCTTTCGTGTAGCATCAGTAAAATGACCTTTGCCATCATTCAGCAGCAGCATACTTTGCGGGGCAACCGGGTATTTGCCGGGTATAACCCTGCCACCTACAAAAATATCCATGGCGCCATCGCCATTTATATCGGCTGCTTTTACACAGCCCTTGCTGAATAGCATGGCAGGTAAAGCGCCCTTGCTGAGTTTAAAGTTGCCCTTGCCATCATTAATATAAATATGATCCTGGAATACGGTGTCATGTTCGGCAAATTCATAGCCGCCACTGGCCACGTACAGATCGGGCTTGCCATCATTGTTGACATCAATAAACTGGGCTTTTACAGTTTCACGTGCCGAATCCTTTTCAATAGCCGGTTCAGGCTTGTAAACAAATGAACCATCTGCTTGCTGCACATATATGCGACTTGGCTGATCTTTTGCCCCGCCGATAAATATATCCTCGCGGCCATCACCATTAATATCAGCCTTAGCTAAACAAGGCCCTTGGCGCGACAGATAATTAGGCATGAGCGCCTGCCTGTTAAAATCATTAAAATCATTTTCCTTATGGACAAAGCCCGGTGCTTTTGTGTTTTTAAAGTACTGGTTGTGTTTAACGGTATCTGCATGCCATTTAAGCGGAGCGTCGGCCCATTTAACGGTTAGCGTTTGTTTAGCTTTTACGCTAAGTAGCTTTTGCATTTTATCATCGGGCCATATCACTACCACCGAATCGGCGATAGCATGGGTGCCGATACCAAAGTTCAACACTTGGTCAACCGATGATTGAAAGCCTCTGACCGGGAACTGCTCTTGGTAATATAGATTGCCCTTGCAGTAAACTTTTACCTTGGCGCCAATGCCAAAGGTGTTTTTAGGGCTGCCCTGGAATTTTACCTTTAGCCAGTTGTTTTGCTTATCTAGCAAGGTTGCGTTGTTTTTATAGATGAAGGCTTTTTGGTTGATGTTATTGACCACCAGGTCCATGCCACCGTCGTTATTCAGGTCGACATAGGCTGCGCCTGATGATATGGAATTTTGATCGAGGCCCCAATCCTTGATCTTATTGGTAAAAAGGCAATTGCCGACATTTTGATAAATATAATTGGGGATAACTACCGAAGGCATTTTTTCGATCATGGATTTTTTTGACCGGTCGCCCCCGCCAATGCTTTGGCCCATGGCTACATCGGCCTGGTATTTCACAAAGTCCATGTCGTTAAAATCGCGCACATAGCCATTGGTTACAAAAAGATCCTTATTACCATCGTTATCAAAATCCGAGAATAAGGCCGACCAGCTCCAGTCGGTATTGGATACCCCGCTCATTTGCCCTATCTCGCTGAATGTACCATCGCCATTGTTTTTTTGCAGCATATTGCGGCTAAACTGATAATAAAACCCGCTTTTAAACAGGAACTGGAATTTATTGAAGCTTTCGCTGCCGCTGTGCATTTTTTGCGCATGATTGCTTTCGGGCAGCATATCCAGCGTCATCAGGTCGGGGTAGCCATCGTTATTAATATCCGCAAAATCCGATCCCATGGAGTTGAGCGGCACTTCATCCATTGACTGGCTGAGCTTTTCGGTAAATGTGCCGTTGCCATTGTTCATAAACAGGTAATCTGGCTCATTAAAGTCGTTACTCACATATATATCGGGCCAGCCATCATTGTTTACATCAGATACGGCAACGCCAAGCCCGAAGGTGAGCACATTTGAGGTAATACCGGCCTGTTTGCTTACATCGGTAAAATGGCCGTTATCATTCCGGTACAGTTTGCAGGAAAATTGTGGCTGCTGGTCTCGCCGTAGATAAATACTTAAATAAATACCGGTTGAATATTCCTGTAGTGAGTGGTTGATGAGGAACATATCCAGGTCGCCATCTTTATCATAATCAAAAAATACTGCCTGGGTGGAGTAGCCATCATCATCCAGGCCATATTTTGCGCCCTCTTCGGTAAAGGTGGAATTTCCGTTATTGATGAACAGCAGGTTCTTGCGGTTCTTAGGGTCCTTATCCGCCGAACGGCAAATATATATATCCAGCTTACCATCGCCATTTACATCGGCCATAGTAGCGCCGGTACACCATCCCTTTATTTTTGAAAGACCGCTTTTTTCGGTAATATCCTCAAATTTAAAGTTGCCTTTATTGAGGTATAGGCGGGTTGGTACCATATTGCCGGTAAGCAAAATATCAGGCAAGCCATCGCCATTAATATCGCCTATGGCTACGCCGCCGCCGTTATAAAAATATACGTAGTTTAATAGGTTCTGCTTGTCGGTTTCGGTTAGTGTGTTTGCAAAATCAACCCCGGTGCGGCTGCTGCTTAATAGCGTGAACAGGTGCGAAGTATCATCCTTGCAACCATAAAAAAACAGACAAACAGCAGCAAAAAAACTATATATGGCTGCCCTGGATAGCATAGTTAAAAATCTCAAAGGAGCTTATGGGTTATAAGTGGATCAATGGTTTATCAATTCAAACATAATTATATTACTGCATATTATTATACTATTTTGATATATAATTGGCGATAATTATAAATAAGAATATTTGTTGAATTGACGGTTATGTGAGTATTTATATGCGCTTGTTATCAGTTTGTTATATTCTTGTGCAATGGGGTAAAATAGTATAACCGATTGAAAATATTTATATATTTAGCTTCCTTTTATAAACCAAAGATTAACCAGGCATGTGCAGCAGCATTGTCAAACTATATTTAACTATGTTAACCCGTTTTAGAAACTCAACATACCTGCTTATTGCCTGTACAGGATTATTGATTACATCGTGCCACAGATCGTCGCATGAGCAAATGGTTGAGCTGCTGCAACAGCTTAATCAAAGAAATACAAATCCTAAAAATCCCTTTGATGCCGAAACTGAATTGGCTTCGGTTGATTCAATGATTAAACAAACTTTGCCAACCGTTGATGAGGAGCAGCAAAACATAAAAGCCGAATTTGAGCTTCAGGTAGGGCACGAGCAGGATGCCGTAAATATGTATGAGCAAATGTTGAAGCAGCCCGATCATATGATGGTGCGTAACTTTATGTCAGACATGGGGATTGCCTATATGCGTTTGGGCGAACGGAGCAATTGCATGCTGAATCACAACGGTTCATCATGCATATTCCCGATAAAGGATGGTGGGGTGCATAAAATTAAAACAGGATCAACAAAGGCTATTGCGGTTTATGAAGAGATATTGAAAAGGACACCTGACGATCTGCAATCGCGCTGGTTGCTGAATATTGCCTATATGACGCTGGGGGAATATCCTGATAAAGTACCGGCAGCTTTCTTGATCCCTGGGTTAAATGTCGATACTTCGGGCCACCCGGTAAAGCCTTTTACAGATGTGGCCGCAGGCGCGGGCATTAACCTTAACAGCAAAGCAGGAGGGGTAATTGTTGACGATTTTGATGGTGACGGTTACCTGGATGTAATTACATCGGGCCTTGAACTTACCGACCGTATGCACTATTTCAGAAATAATGGCGATGGTACATTTACTGATCGTACCGCCGGTAGTGGACTTGAAGATATGCGCGGCGGCTTAAATATTCAGCAAACGGATTATAATAATGACGGTAAGCCCGACATTTTTGTATTGCGCGGCGGCTGGCAGCGGAATGGTTTTGGCGATCAGCCGAGTTCATTGCTGCGCAATAATGGCGACGGTACTTTTACCGATGTTACCATCCCCAGCGGCTTAGCGTTTATGCATCCTACCCAAACAGCTGTATGGGCTGATTTTAATAACGATGGCTGGCTTGATGTATATATAGGCATGGAAAGCCTGAGCAAAACCGGCAATATGAATAACCATACCAGCGCATTATATATTAATAACCACGATGGTACCTTTACCAATGTAGCAGCCCAGGCGCATTGCGATGTCAATGATTTTATAAAAGGGGTAAGCGCAGCCGATTTTAATAATGATGGCTGGCAGGATATTTTTATATCGACCATGAGCGGTAGAAAATACCTGCTGCAAAATAAATGCAAGTCGGGCAGAATCCCGGATTTTGAAGATGTAGCAGCCAAGGCGGGTATTAAAAATACCGAAAGCACTTTTACCACCTGGTTTTACGATTATAACAATGATGGCTGGCCAGATATTTTGGTAAGCGGTTATAACTTTGGAACAGCATTAGGATATTATTCCGCGGCTGAGGCTTTAGGAAAACCTGTGCCAAATGCCGGGAATGTATTTTTATACCGGAATAACCACGATGGCACCTTTACCGACGTAACCCACGAAACCGGGCTCGATAAAGTGGTATTCAGCATGGGAGGTAATTTTGGCGATATTGATAATGATGGCTACCCCGATATGTACTTTGGTACGGGTAATCCCGATTTCCGCTCACTGGTACCGAATAAGCTGTTCAGAAATATTGATGGTAAAAAGTTTGCCGATGTAACTACATCATCGCGCACGGGTAATTTGCAAAAGGGGCATGGTGTGGCCTTTGCTGATTTCAGGAACAATGGCATACAGGATATTTTTATTGAAATGGGCGGCGCTTATACCGGCGATGCTTATACGAGCTCCTTATACCTTAATCCGGGCCAATCAAACAATAACTGGATAGGCCTGAAACTTACCGGGACAAAGGCAAACCGCATGGGCATTGGCTCACGTATTAAGGTAACCTTTACCGAAAACGGCGTACAGCGCAGCGTTTATAAGGATGTAAACTCGGGCGGCAGTTTTGGGTCATCGCCATTACGGCAGGAGATTGGCATTGGGCAGGCTAAAATGATTGATGACCTGGAGATCCGCTGGGCGGGCAGTGGCACGGTGCAACATTTTAAGAATGTTATGTCCAACCAGTTTCTGGGTATAACCGAGAATAGTAATAAATTGAATATAATTCATTTAAAAAAATATAATTTTAAAATGAATATGCCCGATATGCCGATGCCAATGGCGGCGATGAGGTAGGGATTATTGTTAATCTGGATATTTCGAACATTCGAGAGGGTGTCATGTTGAGGCCCTCGAAACATGTGGGTAAAGGCCTCTGCACTCACCCTTCGAGTGCCTCAGGGTGACTCCCATGTTTGGTATGCTGCAGTAAACAAATTCTAACTATTAAACTGCCTCAAATGATGATCAGTATGCTTATAAACAAACTGGCCTATCTGCTCTTTAGTCATTTTGCCGAAGAACCAGTGCTCAAACCCAGGGTTTGAGTAATTGGCATATTCTTGAGTAAGGGCAATCCATTTATCCCTTTCGGCAGTAACATCGCCGCTGGTTTCGCGTACTATAAATGCGGGGCTTGTTGGGGCGTTGCGGCTCATAGGTTTCTCATCCTTCAATAAATTTTTCAAAGCTATTTTGCCAAAAATGCGGCCCAGGAATACACGGTCATATTTTTTCTGGCCCAGGTACATTTCTTCAGCCAGGTTACAGTGTTTCAGCATCTGGTAAATATTCATTTTGCCCCATTGGGCTGTGCTGCCTTCGTTAAGTGTGCCTATCCTGTTGATGAGCTCATCACGGGTTGCTTTGTCAAATACTGTTTTCATATCCATTATTAGGTTATTATATATACGAACCTACATTATGCGAATCAATAATGATGGGTACAGTCGAGACAATATAAGGGGCCAAATGCGACAAGGGATATGGCGCATTTTCACATCAGGTAAACAGGAGCAAGCTTAAAGCCCGAACCTGTGAAATTTTCTGAGGCAATTATAGCATAGGTATTTCCTGATAGGGATCCAAAAAAATATACTTTGTGTAATTGCACCTTTAGGTAGTGGTTCTACAATTATTGAATTGCATTTCCGGCATTTGTGTGTCATGGCAGTAGGTAAATTTGTTATCGATAGGCAAACGGTTAATTACATTTTTAAGATTGAATCTACTCAAAAAGCAGTACAAATCATTATACGTTGCTAAAAACCAAATAGTTTCTTTTGGAGAAATATTTATTCAATGGTTAATCATTCGTTTGGGGCTAATAAATAATAAAAAGAAGTAGGTATTAAATTCCAAAGAAAACACAGATTGCATATTTAATATTGATATAAATCAAATAAATATGAAAAAGACCATTTTAAGTACATTAATGGCTATTGGTATTACAGCAATGGCCATTGCCCAAACAGTGAAAAGTGCCGATGTTCCGGCTGCTGTAAAATCTGCTTTAATGAAAAAATATCCGCAGGCGGCCAAGGTTACCTGGGAAAAAGAGAAAGGTAACTTTGAAGCTAATTGGGGCGGTAAATCGGGTGAGGATATGTCGGTTCAGTTTACACCTGGTGGCGAATTTGTTGAACAGGTTGTTGCTATTTCTCCGGCTGAATTACCGGCTGGCGTTGCGGCTTATGTAAAGCAGCATTATAAAAGTGCTAAAATAACAGAAGCAGGTAAGGTAACGGATGCCAAAGGCACGCTAATGTATGAAGCGGAAGTGAAAGGAAAAGACCTTTTGTTTGATGAAAAGGGGGATTTTTTGAAGCAGGATTAATCTCCAATTTTAAACGGTAAAAAGATGCTTTAGGCCGAAAATCTTATTTACAGGTGTTTTACAACCAATGACACTAGGATTTCTCCTTCAACATTAATTTATATAGCAATTATGATAGTAAACCCCTCGACATCGGATCGAGTAAAATAGATTATGGCCTTGTTATGAGTATAGCTTATAAGTTTTGATGTTACCTTAATCAACGGTTAATATAAACCGTGACATTTAAATACTTGATATAGGGCGTCATAGAATTTTCATATTTTTATTTGGATTTAGTCTAAATAATGTATTTTTGTCGCGTTGATACAAAAGCTAATAGGTTAAGCATTAAGTATCACCCTATAAATAGTATGAAAAAACTCTACATTATTATAAGTATTTCCATAATTGTTGCCTCGGTTACCGTTGTTACTTCCTGTTCCAAGATCATCCCCGGCATGATTAACCCGCTACAAGGTTTATGCGGGCCAACAGATTTAACCAGTGCACAAACACTGTTATTTTCGAAAGGGAATGACCAGTTTTTTGGAAATCGCACCACTGCCACCGGCTTAGGCCCGTACTTTGTTGCAACAAGTTGTGGCAGCTGCCATTCCAGCGATAATAGGGGGCATCCGTTCACTATACTAACCAGGTTCGGGCAAACCGATAGTACAGGTAATAAATTCCTCGCGCGGGGAGCGCCACAACTGGGTACTTTTTGTTTGCCAGGTTATACGCCTGAACAAATACCAGCAGGAGCGACCAGCACTAAGCTGATAGCGCCAATTACGGGAGGTGTTGGATACATTGAGGCCGTTCCGGATTCTGCTATTTTAGCTATGGCTGCCGCAAACGTTAATAATCCCGATGGGGTTAGGGGGCATCCTAATTATAACACTATCCCATCATATGTGAACCCTTTACCTGGGGCAATTGCAAGAGCTGATGGGAAATATATCTGCCGTTTCGGCCGTAAAGCAGCGGTTTATGATTTGTTTCAACAAACCGCGCTTGCTTATAACCATGATATGGGTATTACCTCCAGCTATATGCCGTTCAATCCTTATAATTATCTGGATCAGACAGCGTCAACAGTTCCATCAATTCCGGAGGTAGACAATGATACTTTTAACTCGGTTGTATTTTATGTGCAATGCCTGCAAACACCGCTTCAACGCAATGCAGGCGATGCCACCGTACAAGCGGGGCTGGCCTTATTTATAAAAACAGGCTGCGAAAACTGCCATAAACAAACCCTTACTACGGGCTATTCACCAGTTGATGGCCTGGCTTACCAAACTATTCATCCTTTTACCGATCTGTTGGTACATGATATGGGGCCTGGTTTGGATGATCATTATACAGAAGGTAATGCAAAAACTTCGGAATGGCGTACAACTCCATTGTGGGGTTTGGGCCTGGCACCGGGAGTGCAGGGTGGAAGCTATTATTTATTGCATGATGGTCGTGCGCATAGCATAGCACAGGCAATACAAATGCATGGTGGCGAAGCAGCGGTTAGCGCAGCCAGGTTCAGCAAGCTAAGCAGCCAGGATCAGAACACGATCATCACTTTCCTTAAATCGCTCTGATCCATGCAAAGAAAAACGTTTTTAAAAACCTGTGGTTTCGCCTGTGTGAGCGGTACAGTGTTTGCCTCCATATTGGAAGGTTGTGCAGGCAGTAAGATGTTTACAGCGGCCATTAACAATACTGATATGCTTGTGCCGGTAACGGCCTTTCAAAACGGTCAGACTGCGTTCAAGAAGTATGTAGTAGCGCAAAATTCACAGCTAAAGTACCCGGTATGCATTTACCGTTTTTCGGATACGGAATATACCGCATTATCAATGCGCTGCACACACCAGGGAGCCGAGTTACAGGTTTTTGGTGACAGGTTGGAATGCCCCGCGCATGGCAGCCAATTCAGCAATAGAGGGCAGGTAAAAAATGGCCCTGCCGATACCAACCTACGTACATTTCCTGTAAAAGTTCACAACGATCAACTCCTTATTTCCTTAGTATGAAGTCATCCTTACTTATAGCATTTACTGCAATATTAATTTTTTCATGCCGACCGGCTTTTTCACAAATTGACAGCAGTTTACTGAAGTCTGCTGCAACTGCGGACACTGCCAAAAAGAAACTGAACATGGATGCTATTTATGAGCGGCCATTCCTTAAGCTGGGCAAGTTGCCGGTCTCTATTGGCGGCTATATGGAAGCCAACTATCAATATGTGGGTACTTCCGGCATTACAGCGGGCAATCAGTTCCAGTTCAGGAGATTTAGTTTGTTTGTGGCATCTACCATTTCGCCGCATATCAAATTCCTGTCCGAAATAGAATATGAAAATGATCCTACCGGAGACCCGGGCGAGGCCACATCCGGACCAGAGTTTGGAATAGAATATGCCGCCGTTGATGTTGAGTTTAATCCATTGTTGACCTTACGCGGAGGCTTGATATTGAACCCGATAGGAGCCTTTAACCAGAACCATGACGGGCCAAAATATGAATTTACGGACAGGCCTATAGCCATGACCCAAATGTTGCCCGATACCTGGAGCAACCCTGGATTTGGGATTTATGGCAAACAATACGATAATCATTGGATGTTCGGTTATGAGTTTTATTTAACAGGTGGTTTTGATGATGCCATAATTGATAATACACAAGGAAAAACCTTTTTACCCGCGGCTAAAAGCAGTTTAACACGCTTTAGTACAAGTGCAAGCGGCGAACCACTTTATACCGGGAAACTCTCTTTAGGCAATGACCAGATTGGTGAACTGGGATTGTCATATATGGGCGGCGTATACAATACATGGGAAGTGGAAGGCGCCCAGGTGGATAATAAAAGAAGCGTGAACATTTATGATGTAGATTTTAATACCAAGCTTTCACAATGGCACACCAGCATTACTGCTGAATGGGCATGGGTTTTTGTTGATCTGCCTGCAGACTATACACCGGAATATGCGCATAAACAGTATGGCGGTTATATAGATATTGTACAGCCTATAATACATGGAAAAATACTGGATTGGGATAATGCTACCATAAACCTGGCTGTAAGGGGAGAATATGTGGAATGGAACGGGGATAAATTTGCGGCAACGGGCCTAAGGGAGTATAACGACCTCAAAAGTATTATGCCGGCTATTAGTTTCAGGCCCACCCCTCAAACCGTATTACGTTTGAATTACCGTTTCCAAACCGCGAGAGATATAACAGGCAATACGATTGGTGCGGCGCTAGGCGCAACCAGGGGTGTTAGCTTTGGTCTTGCCACTTATTTTTAATAGACGCATAATCCTAAAAACAAATCCTGCCAATCGAGGGATGGCAGGATTTGTTTTTTTATATTGAATTCAGCACAGACGCAGTCGTTTTATATTTGGAAAAAACGCTTAAATTGTCTTCATCTTTATTGTTGTCTGTAATTGTGATCTGACATCAATAAAATGGTAAAACAGGCGGTTTAGTTAAAGTTTAAGCGATAAACAATTACGGTTATGTCAAATATCAATCTCATTATTGAAGAAAGAGCAGCCAGTATTGGTAACTTTATGGTTGGCCGGCTGCTGCCATTCCGGGAAAAAAGAATGGTTGGGCCCTTTATTTTTATTGACCACATGGGGCCGGTAAAACTAGTAGAGCGCCAAAGCTTTGATGTGCTGCCGCATCCGCACATTGGCCTTTCAACACTTACCTTTTTATTTGAGGGCAACATAATGCACAGGGATACCCTGGGAAATGTTGTAGAAATAAAGCCGGGCGCTGTAAACTGGATGACCGCCGGTAAAGGAATAGTTCATTCTGAACGGATACCAGAATATATACACCATGCCGATCAGATGATGCATGGCTTGCAGATCTGGGTTGCACTGCCAAAGGAACTGGAACAAATGGAGCCTGAGTTTTTTCATATTGATGGGGCGCAGCTACCGGCATGGACAGCCGGTGATCTGCAATTTAAGCTGGTTGCAGGCGAAGCATTTGGCCATAAATCTCCCGTTCCGGTTTATAGCAAGCTGTTTATGATCGAGATTAAAAGCAAAACAAAACAAACGGTTAATATTGGGCATGAGCTTTATGGAGAAGTAGGATTGTACATTCTCAATGGAAATATTGAAAGTGAAGGGAATATTTATCATCCCAAACAATTGTTGGTAGCCAAAGAAAGCGCGCTGTGTACTTTTACTATAGAAGCCGACAGCACCATTTACCTGTTCGGCGGGGAGCCTTTTGCCGAAGAGCGCTTTATAGATTGGAATTTTGTTGCTACCGACAAGGAGCTGATCAACACGGCTAAACAAAAATGGATAGCGCAAACATTTGACAAGATAAAAGGGGATGAAACAGAATTTGTACCCTATCCAACATTTAATAAAAGATAATTATGGCAGCAATTAAAGCAAGTATCGGCACAGAGCTTTACAGGATAGAGATTAAATCGCCAACAGGCAATGTAGTTATGGCCGATGAGCCTATTGCGAAAGGCGGACAAGACAAAGGTTTTTCACCTAAAGAATTATTAGCATCGTCCCTGGGGGCGTGTACCTGCGCTACAGTGCGCATGTATGCTGATCGCAAAGCCTGGGACCTTGAAAAAGTTGATGCAGATATTGAACTTATTGAAGAAGACGGGCAAACCAAATTTATCCGGAAGCTACAGCTTACAGGTAAACTTAATGAGGAACAACAGGCCAGGCTATTAACTGTTGCCAATGCCTGCCCTATTCATAAAATATTAACCCATTCAATCGTTATTGAAACGGTACTGGTATAATTAAAAGCAGCTATCAAATTACATCCAAAAGATGTTTATAGTTTGATCTGATGATATCCATCACCTCATCCATCCTGCCACCTAACATTAATTTACCCATGGTTATGGCATAGCCCTTTGCCTGCTCCCATTCTATCTTAGGCGGCATTGCCAGTGCATTTGGATTGGTTAATATATTTAACAATACTGGTCCGGTTTCTTTTATAGCTTGTTCCATCGCACCCTTCACATCTCCCTGGTGGTGAACCGTAATGCCTTTAAATCCCATTGCCTGTGCAACAAGGGCAAAGTCGGGGTTAACCATGTCTGTTTCATTATCAGGTAATCCATCAACTTCCATTTCCAGTTTTACCATCCCCAGGGCGCGGTTATTAAATACGATTAGCTTTATTGGCAAGTTGTATTGTTTGATGGTAGCCAGGTCCCCAAGTAACATAGACAGGCCACCATCGCCACACAAAGCAAACACCTGTCTGCCCGGATAACATAGAGCAGCGCCAATGGCCATAGGCATAGCATTAGCCATGGAGCCATGATTAAACGAACCGAGGAATTTCCGCTGACCTGTGGCTTGTATGTACCGGGCACCCCACACGCAGCTCATCCCCGTATCAAGGGTGAAGATGGCGTCTTTTGCTGCCAATTCATTTATTACGGAGGCAACATACTCCGGTTGTATCAGGTCTTCCGCGCCAACATTATCCACGTAGGTTTGCAGGTGATGTTTTACCTTATCATACAGGTTCAGCTGCGCTTTCAAAAAGCTGTCGTCTTCCTTTTTTGTGATCAAGGGCAATAATGCCTCAACAGTGTCTTTGATATTCCCGCATAGGCCCAGCTCCAGCTTTGCCCGCCTGCCCAGTTTTTCGGGTTTTTCATCAATTTGTATAATCTTGTTATTAACCGGCATAAAAGGCACATAAGGGAAATCGGTGCCAAGCAGTAACACAACATCTGATTCGTGCATGCTATGATACGCGGAGGGCAGCCCCAACAAGCCGGTCATACCTACTTCATAGGGGTTATCATATTGCATCCCCATTTTACCGCGGAAAGAGTAGCCTATAGGGGCCTGTAGCGCAGCAGCAAGCTGTACTACTTCATCGTGCGCCTCACGGGCACCAAATCCACAGAATATAGTGATCTTCGGATGTTTATTAAGTATATCGGCAAGGGATTGCAATTCATGATCCGCAGGCCTTAAAATCGTATCACATCTAAAATTTTGCCTTGATGCAGTGCTTTCTTCTGCGGGCATGGCCGATACATCGCCCGGCAAGCCGAACACGGCTACTCCCTTATGATTAATGGCATGTTGAATAGCCGACTGGAACATACGCGGGGCCTGCGCCGCAGTAGTTGCCACTTGGTTGTAGCAGCTGCAATCATCAAACAATTTTATAGTATTGGTGCTCTGAAAATAATCCTGGCCAAATTCAGGTGTGTTTATAGTTGAGGCAATAGCAATTACCGGTACCCCTGTACGGTGTGCATCATAAAGCCCGTTGATGAGATGTATATGCCCCGGGCCGCAGCTCCCTGCACAACAGGCAAGCCCCCCTTCCAGTTCCGCTTCTGCAGCGGCTGCGTAGGCGCCAACTTCTTCATGCCTTACGTGTATCCATTTTATTTTGCCACTTCGTCTTACTGCATCATTCAGGTGATTTAAGCTATCTCCGGTAACGGCGTAAATTCTTTTTACACCGTTTTCTACCAGCATTTCTACCAGTTGATCTGCTACTTGTTTGCTCATGGGGTATATTTTAGGTTAAGAAAATGAAGTTCGATTTGATTACTAAATTAGGGTTATTCCCGTGCAATATATATCTGTAACAATATTATGAATAGGTTGTTGGGAAAAAATAGCGGCACTATGCGGATGGCTGAAAAACCAATTGTATCTTATGAGTTAGGTGGGATTGATTTTGTAAACTTTGGTACAGTTGATGGGTTTGCAGCCAAAGTATAAACAGCAAAATACCCTGTTAAGTTGACATAAAATAAAGAGGCTTTATCATAAAATTAACTGTAACCACAACTAAATATAATTAATATTTAACTTACATTGTTGTTCTTTAATTATCATTCCACAATGAGCATATACGGCGATAAAACCCAACAAAATAAATCGTATGCATTTGCTAACGCACCTGTTCAAAAACAAATCAGCAATAGCTCAGCTTCTGAATTTATTGATAACAGGCCCGAAACCATTGTGCAAAGAAAATTGCAGGAAGCCATAAATAACAGTCCCCGCGTACAGCAATTGAAGACCTATCAGGCATCGGCGGATAATTATATAGCTAACAAAACGGCACAACGGAAGGAAAATACAGAAGAAGAACCTATTCAGGGGAAATTTGAGCCGGTACAAAGGAAAGCCAGCAATACGGGCCTGCCCGACAATTTAAAATCTGGTGTGGAGCAGCTTTCGGGTTATGCAATGGATGGTGTAAAGGTACATTATAACTCATCGCAACCAGCCCGGCTAAACGCCCTGGCATACGCCCAGGGCACCGATATACATATAGCGCCCGGGCAGGAGAAACATTTACCACACGAAGCCTGGCATGTGGTGCAGCAAATGCAGGGCCGGGTGCGGCCAACCTTGCAAATGAAAAGCGGGGTGGCGGTAAATGATGACAAGGAGTTGGAGAATGAGGCTGATGTAATGGGTAATAACTCAAGCAGCTTTAATGAAAAAAACACTAAACTGTCCACTAGTACTGGGTTTATGCTTCAAGGAGGGGGGCGTGATGATGCTAAAACAGGATATACAGGTTCACAAAAGCAGATACAAGTTAATAATGTACATCAAGCTCATTTAAGCGGCGCCACAATTCAGTTGCGGAAGCTTACGATAGGGGAAATGATGGGATATAAAGACTACGCAGGGAAGAAGAAATCTAAGATAGAAGCGGCATTAGAAAAAGACGGTAAGGGGTATGATAAGGATGATTTAAAGAATATACAAGGATTTGAAATTTTTTTAGAATGTCGTGAGAATTATATCAAATACAAAGGACGTATCCAAAGAATTATAGAGAATGCCTTGACCTCCACAGATACAATCACGAAGAACACTGCACGGTTTATAGATGGATTATTAACCAGAGTATATCCCCTTGCTGAATACAACGATGGAAAGTATTTTCCTAAAACGGACGGTGCTTACCATTATAAAGCCACTAAAACACCTGATGAAATATTGGATGAATTATTTAACAACATGTGGGAGGAGGAAATACCAGATGGGGCCCATGGATATACAAATCCAGACAATAAGAATATAGGAATTATCATGGCTGATGATACCAAGGATGAAGGTGTTTTAATAACTTTAATACATGAAGTACAGCATCTAGTAGATGGAAGTCTTTATAAAACAGAAAAAATAAATGCTGAGTTCAAAGACGACGAACGCAAAAGTTATTATTTAGAAAGTTTAGAAACTTTCAAATCGGAAATAAGGGCCCACATCTTATCCGCTGAATATACCTTGAAAGGAGGTAAGTACGTTAACGCTGCCGGTAAGGAATTGTTGGATGAACTGAAGAGAAATTATGTCTTGGTAAGAAACGGGATTGCTGAGGATCGTAAACGTAGACGTATATATGATAAACTACCAACTCCATTTCTTGATATTATCGAAAAGCCGGAGGTTCTAATACCTCAAATTCTCGCCGGGAGTCATAATATTGACAATGATCCGGACTTGTATATAAGACAGAATCCAGACATAGCTATCAGGCGGAATTTGGAAAAAAGGAAGGAAGAGGAAGAGAGGAAGGGAATCGAAGAGAAAAAGGAAGAGAAGCCGCTGGATAAAGGCAAAACGCCACCGCCACCCGACGGGCCGCCTGCCTGATGATGACGATCCTCCTCCGCCATTTCCTGATGACGCAATTTAGCTGCCACCCACCAATTGATGATATACCACCGGCGGTCAAAAGGTTTGCGGGCTTTTAATATCAGCTCGACGTGATTTCGGATCGGTTAATCTAGTATATAGTTGAACAACTTTAAACTTGCCGGGTTATGGCTGCTAGTTAAACGATCGTCTGAATTCTAATGGCGAAAGGTTAGTTTTTGTTTTGAATAGCTTACTAAACGATTGCGGATGTTCAAAGCCCAACTCGTAGGCAACTTCACTTACAGATAGGCTGGTGGTGGATAATTTTTCCTTCGCCTTTTCTATGAGTTTATGGTGTATGTGCTGCTGTGCATTTTGCCCGGTAAGGGAACGCAGCATATCGCTTAAATAGCTTGGGGATATATTTAAGTGATCTGAAAGATATTGAACTGTCGGTATTCCCTGGCTTAAAGATTTTTCGCCCACGAAATATCCATCTAAAACATCTTCCAGCTTTTGCAACAGATCATTACTTACGGCTTTGCGGGTGATGAATTGACGCTTGTAAAAACGATTGGCATAATTCAGCAATAACTCAATTTGTGAAATGATCACATCCTGGCTAAAATCATCTATTCTGCTGTTCAATTCATCATCAATGATCTCAAAAATTGAAATGATGGTTTCCTTTTCCTTGTCTGAAAGATGCAGTGCTTCATTAGCTGAATAAGAAAAAAAACCATATTGCTTGATCTTTTTTGCTAAAGGATAGTTCAAAAAAAAGTCGGGATGTATCAATAAAGTGTATCGAGAACATACTTCTGCATTATTGTTCCCAGGGTTGCCAATAATCTGTTTAGGTGCAGCAAATAACAAGCCCCCTTCATCAAAATCATAATAATCCTGGCCATATTTTAACTTGCCACCCAGGCGCGGCTTATAGGATATTTTATAAAAATTTAGTACATGAGCGTGGGGCGAATTGCTTAATATGACCCGGCTCGTTGCGCCGTCTACCATGCTGATTAACGGATGCGCTGGTGCCGGTAAACCGAAGGCCCGATGCATATCTGATAACGATTCCATTTTAACATGGACTATCTCTTCCTTTTTCATTTCTAAATTTAACGCAATTATAACCGGCAATGCTGTTCAAAGCCGGTTATAGTCAATTATTTACCGAAAAATTACTTTGAAGTGCCCTGGGCTGCTGTGGCAACAGCATTCCATTCTTCCCAGGTTGCCAGGCGCTCAGCATAGGCTGCACGCACCCAGGGCAAATTGTGGCTGCCAAGGTTAAACCTCAGCGGCGGGTTTTCCGCATCAACAATTTTAAAGATGGCCTCTGGCGTCGCATTTGGGTCGCCTCTTTCCATGCCTCTTAACCTGCCGAAAAAGTTCGTTTTAAAATCTTCGTAGATGTCGAGGCCTGCCGCGAATTTCAAAGACTCCTGGCTCCCGAACTCGGTGGCATAGGCGCCAGGCTCTATGATCGTTACTTTTATCCCAAAATCTTTAACCTCTAAGGCTAAACTTTCGTGAATTGCTTCGAACGCCCATTTTGAGGAACAGTAATAGCCGATCACCGGCAATGTAACATGACCAAGGCCGCTCGATGTGCCGAGGATATGCCCACTACCTTGCTTTCGCAGCAATGGCAAGGCTGCTTGAATCACGGCAAGTGTGCCGAAAATATTCGTCTCATAGAGCGCTCGTACATCGTCCGCGCTGGCTTCCTCAATCGTACCGACTAATGAATAACCGGCATTATTGAGAACGATATCGAGCCTCCCGAAGTGATCATAAGCTTGCTCCACAGCTGCCTTCACCTGATCGGGTCTGGTTACGTCGAGTTCCAAAGTCAGCACGTTTGCGCCATACTTTTCTTTTAGATCGGCAATGCTTTCTAATTTGCGCGCTGTAGCTGCAACCTTATCGCCGCGCTTAAGCGCCGCATCGGCCCAAACGCGTCCAAAGCCCCGCGAAGCACCTGTAATGAACCAAACTTTATTTGCACTTGAATTATCATTTTGTTGTGTCATGATTTTATGTTTTAAATAACACATCAAAGGTCAACAGATGGTATTGAGCACCTGTAGCCTAACTGAGGATTTTTGTAGCCAAAATGAGAATCCAGTTTAATACTGTACCACCTATTTCAGCACCATTAATTGTTCTGGTTGATGCATTTTGGAATGTGTATTATTCTCACTAAATACTTTGAATGGCTTAATCCATATAACTTTAAAATATATAAATGTCATCAGCATCTATCTCCTATTCACAAGTGGTGTTAAATCGAACTTAATGAATTTAATTCAGAGAATTTTTAATGTATTAGGATGTGTTATACCAGTTATGATCACGCTTATTGCATTTGCAGGTAGCTGTTATGCACAGGAACAAAAGCCAAGCCAGGATACCATACATCCAAGTCCAGGGATTGATATTTTTGATGTGTTGCGGAAGCTGACAAAGAAACCTGCAAAACCCATTGATACACCCCGAATGGACAAAAGTAACCTCTCTTTTTTACCTGTGCTCGGGTATAGCCCCGCAAATGGTGTTGTACTAGGTGCAGCGGTAAGCGTAACCAAATATATGGGCGATCCAAATACAACCAAGCTTACTACTGCATTATTGAATGCTTCTGTAACAACAAAAAACCAGGTTATTACATCCCTGAGGTATGATCTTTATACGTCGCAAAATAAATGGTATATATCAGGCGATAACCGCTTGTTGTTTTTTACACAGCCTACCTATGGCCTTAACAATCAGCCGTTAACACACCGCTTCGGAATCCGGCAAAAAAGGAGACTCAATATTGAAACCAGCCCGTTGCTTGCGAAATTTTGGTGCCTGCTCTTTTTTCGTGTCAAAAGTCTTTCAATCAATTGTTTGCAATTGTAAGGTATATTAATTAATATAGAGATCGATTAATTTCTATATTATGAGCAAGCAAATTGCTATAAAAGCGGCAATTTTCGAACCAATTTTAGTCACTTAACAGTAAGGTAATATTTCACTCGTTTCTTTGCATCAACAATGGCGGCATTACAAATCTCTACAGATCAGAAACTGGTAGCTTTATTGAAGCAGGGTCAGGAAACTGCTTT
The DNA here is from genome assembly GCF_900105165.1 of Mucilaginibacter mallensis. Lineage (NCBI taxonomy): Bacteria > Pseudomonadati > Bacteroidota > Sphingobacteriia > Sphingobacteriales > Sphingobacteriaceae > Mucilaginibacter > Mucilaginibacter mallensis. Next base: position 5,363,126 of record NZ_LT629740.1, on the reverse strand, counting down.
TACAGAAATTTACTCAAGATACTGGAAGTCATTATATAGTAATGCCAATAATGTGCTTGGGGATGATGAGTTGGCCAAAGACATTGTACAAAATGTTTTTATAAGTATCTGGCAGCGCAGATTAGAATTGGATATACAGTCTTTAAAGGCTTATCTGCATCAGGCTGTACGTTTTGCTGTGTTTAAAGTAATCAGAGAGCAAAAAGTTAATGACGCTTTTTACGAGCGCCTTGCTTATGTTACTGTTGAGATCATCAATGACAATCCTTTAGTATATAAAGAGCAACAGGAATTGATAAATAAACTGATCAACTCATTGCCGCCCGATTGCCTGGAAGCATACCAGTTGAGCCGGGAAGAAAATTTAACCTACAAACAGATCGCTTTTCAATTAAGCATTTCTGAAAAAACCGTCGAAAAACGACTTTCCAAATCGTTGCGCCATATACGCAACGGCCTTAGCGTTGGCGCTTGCGTAGCCGTAATAATGCTCGTATCCTGATTCTTGTAATTAAGATCTTTTGATGTAAAAGCGAACATTGCTTGTATCAAAACCGGACATTTTTATTTCATGATGCTTTGTATGTTATTGAAATTCAAATAATTAATTAATTGGCATCCGCTTTGGGTTCTGTTTTAAGATTATCAAAGCCAATGCATTCCAGAAAAGGAACGGGCGTAGATCAATGATTCTGGATATTATTGGAAAAAAAATGTGTGGCAAAGCCGACCTTGATGAGCTGGCCAAATTAGACAATATCAAAAACAATATGCTTTAATACCCGCAAATCGGCCCAAGTATAGGGCAGCTATTCCACCTAAAATTAACCTGGTTTAAGAATAATGTTATGATAAAGAGTTATTTCAAAATCACGCTTCGTAACCTGCAAAAGCAGAAGACCTTAGCATTTATCAATGTTTTTGGGCTATCTATCGGTATTGCATGTTTTACTTTGTTGTCGTTATTCGTGATCAATGAATTCAGCTTTGATAAGTTTCATAAAAATGCTGCCAATATTTACCGCCCTTATGTACTTGATAATACACTTAATGGACAACCTGGTGAAGGGTTCACTGATTTCTCAATAGGAAAAATGACTATGGGCGAAGCAATGAAACGGGATTTACCCGATATTCAAAATTTTGTCCGATTACAATTACCCTGGGGTGAAAACGTGGTGAGAACTGATAGAAATGTGGAACGGGCCAGTCTAACTTTTGCCGATAAGTCACTCTTTTCGGTTTTTACATTCCCTTTAAAATACGGCAATGCTGCTACGGCCCTGCACGGTATTAATGATATTGTATTGACAGAGACAAGGGCAAAGGAATTATTTGGGACCGACGATGTAGTCGGCAAAATAATTGAAATACAAATCGGCACAACATTTCAGCCATTTATGGTCTCTGCAGTGGCCAAAGATATGCCTGCTAATTCGACCATACGCTTTGACATACTTGGGAATTTCCTTTTTGCTCAAAAAAATAGTCTTATAATTGGGAACAACTGGCACCCAACAGTTTGGCAAACATATGTTCAGCTACGGCCCGGAAGTGCGCTGCCTGGTGATCAACTACAGTTAGCCCGTTTCTACATGAACCTTAATCCCAATTATGCCGCAGATCTGAAAAGCTCCGGTTTAACATGGAAGAAAAACGAACAGCCTTTTATTTTCAAACTTCAGCCTTTACTTTCTATTCATACAGACAGCTGGTTTCATGGCTGGTCTTTTACTGATTATGAGGTTATTGATCCTAAAACTATCTGGATATTGTTAACAATTGCAGGAGGCATTTTGCTGATCGCCTGCATTAATTTTACTACCCTCGCTATTGGCCGCTCCGCAGGAAGAAGCAAAGAAGTAGGGGTACGAAAGGTGATTGGTGCCGGAAAACGACAAATCATTTTCCAATTTCTTACCGAGACATTATTACTTACCATTATTTCAGCTGTATTGGGCCTGTTATTGGCAAAAATACTTTTGCCCGGTTTCAATCAGCTATCTGGAAGGGAGCTACAGCTTTCCATAGCCCTTTATCCGCAAATAGTTTTGTTATTGGCAGGGTTAGTGCTCGTAGTTGGCTTATTGGCCGGCAGCTATCCTGCGGTGGTATTATCCAACTTTAAACCGGTTGAGGTTTTAAAAAATAAGATACGCATTGGTGGTTCAAATTTATTTACCAAATCATTGGTCACTTTCCAGTTTGTTTTATCTATTATTTTAATTGTTGCTACAACTGTTATACTTCAACAAACCAAATATTTGATTAATAAGAACCCTGGTTTCAATAAGGACAATGTTATTGCTATTGATGCTTCTCAGGTTGACCCGAATAAAATTTTCCCATCGTTTAAACAAGCGGTGCTTGACTATCCTGGAATAATGGGGGTAACCAGCGCAATGGCAGGTTTGGGAGCCGGTAACGATCTGTTGGGATATAGTGATCCCGGTGGTTCAGGCATTTCGGCGGCTATAAATGGTGTTGATCCGGATTATATCAAAGTACTTGGTATGCAGCTACTCGCCGGGAGAAATTTTGAACCTATTGGTGCCAATGATACCGTAAAGCGGATCATCATCAATGAAACCATGATGCGGGCATTTAAATGGACCGCACAGAACGCAGTTGGGCAGACAATAAAAAATTTCCAGGGAAGAACTGCTCACGTAATCGGCGTTGTGAAAAACTTCAATTATCGCCCTTTGAGCGAAGGCGTAAAAAACCAGGTGTTTGAAACGTCAGCCGATAAAGGATATACTCATTTTTATGTCCGCATAAACCCGGGTAACCCGTCCCCGGCGCTGCGTGTTATACAAAAAGCGTGGAATAGTGTGGCACCGGGGATACCAATGAAATATACTTTTCTTGATGATGACGTCAATAATTATTACAATAGCGAGCAAAGATGGAGCAATATGGTAGGTTGGGCTAGCGGCATTTCTATTTTCTTGGCCTGCCTTGGTTTACTTGGTTTGACAGCTCTTGCAGCTATTAATCGGATCAAAGAAATTGGGATAAGAAAAGTGCTGGGTGCATCCGTTATCAATATTACAAATCTTCTTTTAAGCGATTTCTTAAAATTGATTTTGGTCGCATTTGCTATTGCCTCGCCGTTAGCGTGGTACTTTATGCATAAATGGCTGCAGGATTATGCGAACAGGATAAATATTAGCTGGACAATATTTTTACTGGCGGGTGGGTTTACAATTGCTATAGCTGTGATCACCATCAGCTTCCAGGCTATCAAAGCGGCGATAGCAAATCCGGTTGAGAGTTTGAGGGCGGAATAAATTTCATATTAATAGTTTTTTGCGCCCCGTTAACTCCGCAACAAAGCTCCGTGAGAGCCAATAAATGATGTAAAAAAGGGGCCATCAAAAGATATTATTTACAGTTCTTTTAATAAAAAAACTTTTTACCGTAGGGTATGCCACTGTTTTTGGTACTTAATATCAAAGCAGCATGGAACAACATCTTTTTTTTGAACTTATAGATAAATGCCTTTCCGGAAAAGCGACGCGGGAAGAACAAGCCCTTTTAGACGAATACTATAGACGACTGGATAAAAATAATCAGTCGCACTTAACTCCAGAGCAGGAACAGTTATTAGAAGAACTGATGTTGCAAAACATCCGGACGAAAATAAAGGATGTTCCGCCTATTGTTTCATTTAAAAGCACCGGTTATTTTACGCGATATGCGGCTGCAGCTGCTATCATAATTGGTTTCAGCATCAGTGCCTATTTGCATTTTAAGCATGCAAAGCGGGTTGTCCCGATAGCATTGTCAATTAAAAATGATATCCGCCCGGGTAGTAATAAGGCTGTACTTACGCTAGGCAACGGACGGCAAATTGTTTTGAATGATGCTAAAAATGGGAACCTTGCACAACAGGGAACCACTTCTGTTCAAAAAACAGGCGGTGGTGTTGTTGCCTATCAGGTTAGTGTACATGATGACAATAATGCCAAAGCAAGTAATGCAATTGATTCCAACACGATCACTACACCGCGTGGCGGCCAATATGAAGCGATACTTCCTGATGGAACCCATGTGTGGCTTAATTCAGTTTCATCCATACGTTTTCCGGTGGCCTTTGCCGGTAAAGAACGAAAAGTAGCAATTACAGGCGAGGTTTATTTTGAAGTAGCTAAAGACAAGCATAAACCATTTGCTGTCATTTCGGCCAGGCAAACCATAACGGTTTTAGGTACACATTTTAATGTAATGGCCTATCCCGAAGAAAACAGTGTTATTACAACATTACTGGAAGGTTCTGTAAAAATCACAAAAGGAAATACAAGCAAAATGTTAAGACCTGGTGAACAGGCGCTTGTTAATGATGATATAAAGATTAGCCCTGCTAATACAGAAGATGCTATAGCCTGGAAAAATGGTATAACCTCTTTTACAGAAGCTGATGTTAAAACCATTATGAGAAAAGTTTCCAGGTGGTATGATGTAGATGTGGAATACCAGGGCCAGATCTCAGACCGCACATTTACCGGGGCTATTTCCAGAAAATCAAATCTTTCCAGTCTGTTAAAAATCTTAGCCCTGAATCATATTCAGTTTTTCAAGGAAGACAACAAACTAATTGTAAAACAATAAACCCTAATGCTAACTAACTACTTAATTACTCTTACGATGAAAAGATAGACACCTTTCAGGTGGTTCATAAAAAAGCCGGAAGTGCTGCAAACACTGCCGGCGAATGTTGGGCCAACCTTTCGCCAAAGCGAAAAAAAAATCTTGCGACAGACATTATTGAATTAACCCAAACATAACAAAAGTATGAATTTTTATACGCTTCCGGGTCTTCTGCGTATTAATCGAAGACAATTAATTAAAACTTTCCTGATTATGAAAATCACGATGCTTTTAATAATAATTATTTGCCTCAGAGCATCTGCCAGTACTTACGCGCAAAATATCAGTCTATCTGAAAAAAATGTAACCATTGAAAAAGTAATAGGCAAAATAAAGCAACAAAGTGCTTATGTATTTTGGTATGAAAGCAAACTATTAAAAGATGCACACCCCGTAACCATAACTGTCCAGAATGGAACGATCAGGCAAACATTAGACTTGTTATTAAAAGATCAGCCGCTGGTTTATGAAATAGTTGATAATACAATCGTTATCAGCGAAAAACCAGCACCGTCGCCCCAATCACAACTACCGCAAAATATTACCGGTAAAGTAATTGATGATAAGGGGCTTCCGCTTCCTGGTGTAAATGTTGTTATTAAAGGCACGCAAAAAGGTACGGTTACCGATAATAATGGTAATTATAAGCTGGCGGCAGAGCGTGATCAGGTTATCGTTTTTAAGTTTATAGGCTTTATAAAACAAGAGGTTGTTGTTGGCGAACTAAAAGAAGTCAATATCACCCTTAAACCAGATCAATCCAATTTAGATGAAATAACGATAGTAGGCTATGGCAGTCAAAAAAAGGTAAATCTTACCGGGGCCGTAAGCTCAATTGGGGGCGAGATACTGGAAGACAAGCCCATCCCCAATATTGGAAGAGGATTAATGGGGCAGCTACCCGGCCTAACCATTACTTCTGCTGATGGCCAGCCCGGCAGAGCCGCTACCTTTAATATATGGGGCTTTACTTCTATTAATGGCGGGAGCCCACTTATATTGGTTGATGGTATTGAAACCAATATCAACGACATTAACCCAGACGATGTAGCCAGTGCAACTGTGCTAAAAGATGCAGCTTCCTCCGCAGTTTACGGTTCCCGCGCAGCATTTGGGGTGGTACTGATCACTACAAAAGAAGGAAGAAAGGGAGATCCAAAGATCACCTATAGTTTCAATTATGCGCTACACAAGATAACCGATCTGCCCGATGTAGTAACCGACCCATCTACCGTAGTTAGCTATAAGAACCAGGCATATGCCGCATACTATGGGGTAAATATGTATAATAGTACACAGGTTGCTTATGCCAATGCACGGTCAAAAAATTCCAGCCTGCCGGCAACAATTGTTGATCCTAATAATCCTACTCAGTATGATTACCTCGGGAATACCAACTGGTTCAATGTATTATATAAGCCCATTAATACCAGTTCGATCCAGAACGTTAGTGTAAGTGGGGGGACTGACAAGATCACTTATTATGTTTCAGCAGACTACAATAACCAGGGTGGAGTATTTCGTTATGACCCTGACTATTATAACCGGTTCAACATGCGTGCGAAGCTAGATTTTAAGTTGACAAGCTGGCTGCATGTTTATACTAATTCGGCTTATAACCGCACTATTTATAATGCCCCTTCTTTATGGACCTCCGACTATACGACAGGCGACTTGTACCATGAAATAGGCAGGCAAAATTCATTAAATGTATTATATAACCCGGACGGATCCTATACCCAGTCGGGAGCACTTATAGGATTCCTGAAAGATGGCGCCCGTAGCAACACGGTAACAAATGAACCACAAAACACGATTGGTTTTGCTACTTCATTTTTTAAAGATACATGGAGGATTAAAGGTGATTACACTTTTAGGTCTACCAGTGATTACAATCAGACATCCCAGGTAGCGGTCCCTTATGAAACCGGACCTACCCAACAAGTATACTATGCCGGCCATAGTAACGCTTCTGCATGGGCTGATGATAATTCATACACTGCGATCAATATTTACACGGAGTATGAAAAGACCTTTGGTAAGCATTATTTCAAAGGAATGATCGGCTTTAACCAGGAGGAAAATAATTATAATACTTTTTCCGCGGAGAATGATAACCTGATCAGCAGCGACATAGGTTACCTGAGCCAGACAACAGGCACTACGCCTGCGGTTACGGGCAGTGGTTATCAATGGGCTGTAAGGGGAGCCTTCTCCCGTCTGAATTACATGTATGACAATAAATACCTGTTGGAATTGGATGGGCGCTATGATGGGTCTTCCCGTTTTCCTATCAATAACCAATATACGTTTAACCCTTCGGCTTCCGTGGGTTGGAGAATATCAGAGGAACCATTTTTTAAAAGCCTGACCAATGTTGTGAATAACCTAAAGCTTCGCGCCTCTTATGGTTCTTTGGGGAATGACCAGAGTTTGGGTAACTATTCTTTTATTCCCACGCTTAGTTCAGGTAATGTAAGCAACGTATTAGGCGGCATACAACCTTTAGCGGTTTATCCCCCTAATTTAGTATCATCGTCACTTACCTGGGAAAAAATTTACAATTCTGTTCTCGGGGTTGATTTCAGTTTGTTTCATAAATTGGATGTTACTTTTAATGTGTATCAGCGTGATACAAAAAACATGATTACACAGGGGTATCAACTCCCGGCTGTATTAGGGGCAACCCAGCCATTGGAAAATGCCGCTGATCTCAGAACAAGTGGATGGGACATAAACCTTACCTACAATGATAAATTTGATTTAGCAGGAAAACCTTTCAATTATAGTTTGCGGGCAAACGTTTGGGATTCTCAGACAGTAATTACCCGGTATAATAACCCTACCAGAAACTGGTATAATGGTGATTATTATGTAGGAGAACACGTGGGCGATGTATGGGGGTTAACAGATGTAGGAATATTTCAAACAAATGCTGCTGCGAAAGCGGCTCCTGACCAGTCTCTGCTTGCGGGATATTATCCTAATATGAACCAGGCAGGGGAAATGCAGTATGCCGACCTGAACCACGATGGCAAAATTACTTTTGGTAATGGTACGGTATCTAATCCTGGTGATGCCAAAGTGATCGGGAATACCTCACCACGCTACAATTTTGGTGCCGGCGGGAATTTTTCCTGGAATGATTTTGATTTCAGTATTTTCTTCCAGGGGGTAGGAAAAGAGACTTTCGTGCCTAGTGAAGGATATTACTGGAGCCTGTTTTTTGCACCATATGAAAATTTGAATACAACTATATTAAACAATACCTGGACGCCACAGAACCCAAACGCTTTCTTCCCGAGTTTGAAGGGCTGGCGTGATGACGCTGGTAATTATCAGGATTTGGCCATTCCACAAACCAGGTACATTTATAGTGCAGCCTATATACGTCTTAAAAACTTAACTGTTGGGTATTCCATCCCAACCCCGCTGTTAAAAAAGATAGGCGTTGATAAAATACGGGTTTATTTTAGCGGAGAGGATCTTTGGGAATCTGATAAACTACCACAGGGTTTTGATCCGGAAGGATTGAATGGTTCCTGGGGTTCAGGGAAAGTATATCCCTTCCAACGCGAATATTCATTCGGTTTAAGTGCAAAATTTTAATGTTTAGTTCAAAGCCTATTACGATGAAAAAGATTTATATAATTACTCTAAGTTGTATAATGATAAGTATCCTGTCATTATACTCGTGCAAGAAAGATAGTTTTCTGACCCGGTACCCAGTATCAAGCCTAACACAAGAAAGTTTTTTTAACAATGCTACCGACTTAAATACCTACGCTAACGGATTTTATTCCTATGTTCCTGGTATTACTTCAGTGGCATTGAATGATCAGCAGAGCGATAATTACGACAGTAACCCTTTCAATAAAGTTGTAGCCGGCCAGTTAATTTTACCTATCACCGCCAGCTCGGCAGGCTGGACATGGACCTATTTAACGGACGTGAACTATTTTTTGCAAAACTATCAAAAAGCGAATGCATCGCAGGCCATAAAAAACCATTATGTTGGTGTAGCAAGATTTTTTAGGGCATGGTTTTATTTTGATAAGGTAAAACAGTTTGGCGCCGTACCGTGGTATGGATCAACCATAAACCCAGCTGATAATGCCGATTTATACAAAGCGAGAGACTCCAGGCAATTAGTAATGGACTCGGTGATGGCCGACCTAAAATTTGCAGTAAATAATATTAATCCTACCGGGCCTTCCGGTACCATCACCAAATGGGTGGCATTGGCTTTGATGGCAAGAGTAGGGCTGCACGAAGGTACATTTAGACAATATCAGGGAATAACAGGCGGCCAGCCCTTTTTAAAAACTGCCGATAGCGCTGCGCTGGCTATAATGCAAAGTGGTAATTTTAAGCTATACACTACCAACCATCCAACTCAGGATTATCAGAACCTGTTTTTGTTTTATAATCCCACAGATGCACAGGCTACTTCAGAAGTAATATTAGGCTCTTATTACAGTAGTACCCTGCATAACTTTACAGCGCTTGATGGATATATGACTGGTTATGGACTGGGGCTGACAAAAGGGTTGATGAACTCATACCTGATGACTGATGGTACTCCATTTACCGCTGTACCGGGTCATGATACGATGATGATCAAAGGAGAGTTTAATAATCGCGATCCGAGGATGATGCAAACCGTTTTACAAGCCACTGCAACTGATGGCAATTTGAAGGGTACAAAAACTTTAGGTAATGCCCCCACCGGTTATCTGCAGATAAAATATTACGATCCTGCTACCCCTGGATGGAATAGCAATTATAATGCAGGGATCAATTTCCGTTATGGAGAAATGTTACTTATTTATGCGGAGACAAAAGCCGAATTAGCAAATGCCGGAGTTGGTACATTTACACAGGCCGACCTGGATATGACTATTAATTTGCTTCGCGACAGGGTAGGCATGCCGCACCTGATGATGAATGTACCGATAGACCCGGTATTAGCAGCAAGTTATCCTAATGTATCCGGCTCATTGCAAAATGTGCTTCTTGAAATTCGCCGCGAGCGACGGGTGGAATTAGCCTGCGAAGGCTTCCGTTATGACGACCTGATGCGTTGGAAAAGCGGGCCGTTGTTAGCACAGCAATTTACAGGCATGTATTTCCCGGCATTAGGAACGTATGATCTGAATGGGGACGGGGTGGCCGATATTGCCCTGGTAACCAGTGCGCCAGCCAATCCGGTAGCAACTGTTTCTTATTTTGTAGTAGGCACAGATATTTATTTAAGTCATGGCACCTACGGAAACGTAGTGGTGAACCCTACCCTGGTAAAAACATTTACAGATCCGAAAAACTATTTATTTCCCTTACCAACTCAGGAGCTGCAGCTTAATCCAAAGCTAACGCAAAACCCTGGCTGGTAAACGCAAAGCATATTAAATAAGAATTTTTTTTTGAATGGTGTGAATAGTTGATCAAGGGCCGCAGTAGCTGCGGTCCTTTTTTCAAAATAGCACTAATAAAGCTTTAATAATATAAAAATTAAATGACACGGAGAGAAGAGATGTTTTAAAAAAGGTTGGTATACTGGCTGCAGCAGGCCTTATGGCAGGCAATAGCAATATTGCTGCTGCAGAGGTAACTGCTAAAGCTAAAAAAAGTAAGCTTGTATTAAAAGTGGCACATATAACCGATGTGCATATTGCTGAAGGGAGTAATGCACCTGAAAGGTTTAAAAGTTGTTTAAAGCAAATTATAGCCAAGGAAAAACCCGATTTCTTTTTAAACGGAGGAGACTCCATTATGGATGCATCCTATGATAACGTAAAACAGGATCAGGTTATCAAGCTATGGAGCATCTGGGATGATTGTATCAAAGAGCTAAAGGACTACGAAGTGCATAGTTGCATCGGCAATCACGATTCGTGGTGGGCAGCCCCCAATAAATCAGACGAGATGTATGGAAAAGACTATGTGGTAAAGCGTTTAGGCATTCCTAACCGTTACTACAGCTTCACCAAAAAGAATTGGCATTTTATTATACTTGATGGCAACAATAGCAATATTTCTCTGGATGAGGAGCAGTTTAAGTGGCTTGAGGATGAGCTGGAAAAAATACCTGCAGCTGAACCTACATTGCTTATGTCCCATTTTCCAATTTTAGGTACTACAGAGGTGCTGGTAGGCGGTGGCCATTCCGATTGCAAGAAATTGAAAAACCTATTCTACAAACATCGCGATAAAGTAAAAATTTGTTTAAGCGGACATAACCACTTGTCTGATCATACCCAATATAACGATGTTTTATATTGCTGCAACGGGGCTATGAGCGGTTTCTGGTGGGGAAAAGGCGATGCTGAATCAGCCGGACCTGGCTATTATCTGGAAACGCCGCCGGGCTATGCTATGCTTGAATTATATGAAGACGGTACTGTTGAAAATAAGTATATACCGCATACATTTTAGTTGGTAACGCCTGTTTCAGGATGATAGTTGAATGCTTTCCGAATATTGCCATTTTCCCGGATGCGAGGAACCCAACCTCTCGTAGCTTGTAAAATGGCAATTAAGGTTTAAGAAAGATATTAACGACAAGTAAAACCAGGACATGATATGGAGTATGTATCATGCCGAAAATTAATATCATTGTTTAATTATAATGCAGCGATGAACTATATAAAAATATTATTATTTATTGTGATGATCTGTCCTTCTGTTAGCAAGTCGCAAACGGACCCCGGCCTGCTTTCACCCGATGGAAAGGTACGATTTCAGTTTTCTCTGCATAATGTTGGTGGTCCGGGTTACCAGATTTTTTATCATGATCAGCCGGTGATACTGGCAAGTGTTGATAGTGGCAATAATGCCGGGAATATGGAATTGGTCAAAGTGCAGCGCTCCCGCCATCACGGATCCTGGCGGCCGGTAGCCGGTGAGCAATCTATTATTCACGACAACTATAACGAGCTTATCCTTACCCTGCGCAAACCAGATAAACAAACAGATTTTCAATTTATCATACGCGCCTATAATGAAGGGATTGGCTTGCGCTATTCTTTTCCGGATCATGTAAACAGCTCAGATACTGCGCAGTTAAATGCTCCTTTAATAGATTATAAAGCGTCTTTTCCGGCTCTCCAATTCACGGAAGGCACCCAGGGTTATTGCACCGATCATGCACAGGGTATATATAAATTGCAGCCCTTAAAGCGCTTGCAGCCGGGCATTACGCTGCCACTTACCATTACCTTACCCGGCGGGATCTGGGCCTGTATTGCCAATGGTGGCCGATCCGAATTTTCGACCCAATGGCAGGCTATACTAATTGCAGATGAACCCAACAAGCTATTGGAAAATAATTTTCTCATCTCCAATCTGAATGAGGGCGGCCAGCTGAAGGATATCAGCTGGATAAAACCAGGCAAAGTAATCAGGGAAATGACACTGTCAACAAAAGGGGCAATGGATTTAATAGATTTTGCGGTTAAGCAAGATATTCAGTTTATTGAATTTGATGCGGGATGGTATGGCCCTGAAAACAAGGATAGTTCTGATGCCACACGCGTAAACGTAGATCCCGAGCGAAACCCTATAAATGATCTGGATATGCAGGCAGTTATTCGCTATGCCGGGTCAAAAAATAAGGGTGTTATTCTGTATGTTAATCACCGTGCCCTGGAAAAGCAACAGGATACGCTTTTTTCATTATATGAAAAATGGGGTATTGCCGGTGTTAAATTCGGTTTTGTAAATACAGGCACCCTTTACTGGGACAACTGGCTGTATGGAGCTATAAAAAAAACGGCTGCACATCATTTGATGGTTGATGTACATGATGAATATTCGCCAACGGGCTATAAACGTACATACCCTAATTTAATTACACAGGAAGGCGTAAGAGGAAACGAAGAATTTCCGGATGCTACTCATAATACCATTCTTCCGTTTACACGTTTTATTGCAGGCCCGGCTGATTACACTTTTTGTTTTCAGGACAAACGGCTTAAGAATACCAAATGCCATCAATTAGCTTTGTCTGTTGTTTATTTCAGCCCATGGCAGTTTCTTTACTGGTATGATCGTCCTCAACAATATACCGATTTGTCAGAAGTAGAATTCTGGAAAAAACTGCCTACCGTATGGGATCAAACGAAAGTGCCGCAAGGGGCACCTGAGCAATATATTGTAGTGGCCCGGAAAAATAAGAAAGAATGGTATGTTGGGGCCATTACAAACGATGACCCTCGTTCAATCACCATTGCTACAGATTTTTTACAACGGGGGAAATGGTACGAGGCCGAAATTTATGAGGATGGCCCGGGTAACAGTGTTTTGAAGCGTACTGAAAAGATAAACATCGAATCCCTGCTAACATTTAATCTTCAGAAACGCGGAGGAGTGGCTTTGAGGATATATGAATGATATTTTAAAATGTTTATGAAAGCTCAATCGTGCTGATAATCCCGCCGATGGCTTTCTTCAATACCATATTGTTCATGGCCGGTTCTATGTCTTTGTAATAGCGATTTATACTAACCAGGCCATGCACAAAAGACATGCATATCAGGTAATTACACCGGAAAGTTTCTTCTGTAAGGGTATTTTCTTTTACCAATTGCTGCATTTCTTCGCGGAACAGATTAATAAATGTTGCAAGCGCAGGGAATGCTTTTCCCACATCTGCAACAGCGGTACCCACTGTATACATTAACTGGTAAAGCTCGTTTTCTTTTGTGGCAAAATGGAGAAAGGCCATCAGCATTGCCTCCATCCTTTCTTTTGGATCGGTTACTAATATCAACTGCTGTTGTATGCAATCAATCAGCATGGTAAAACCCTGTTTCGACAATTCGATCAGAACCGCTTCCTTATTTAAGAAATGCGAATATACAATAGGTGGGCTATATTCGATGGTCTCGGCAATTTTCCTGATACTTAGAGCCCCGCATCCTTCATTTTTGACGATACTCATTGCGGCATCAAGAATATGTTTATGGACCTCTGCTTTTAAACGCTCCATCCGCTCTCTGCTACCCATAAATGATTTATTAATAGATGAGGGTAAAGGTAGCGCTTTTTTGAAACAAACATTACCCCCTCAAATAGCGCTCTCGTCAGGAATAGTATCTGTTAAATCTATTCAGCTTAGGGTTCTCCCAACTGTCGAATTACCTGCCAATAACTTTCTTTGTTATGAAATTATCAAAAAAATAATTCCTGTACGTATTGCCTATCGGAATTTCGTATTTTCTGATCATTACAGTGTTATTGTCAAAAGAGGCAATCTCTTTTATGTTGATCACATATGACTTGCCGATCCTCACAAAAATATGCTGAGGCAACTGGTCGTGGATCGTTTTAATATTCATTGCCGTCATAATCCGCTGGTTATCTGTCTGCATCACCACATAGTCTTTCAATCCTTCGATAAAAAGAATATCCTTAAAATATATTTTAATAAATTTTCTTTCCGATTTAACGAAGAAATAGTCATCTCCCTGATTTTGTATTTCACTGGTGGAAACCTCACCCTCCAATAGTTTGTGGTAGGTAATGGCTTTGTTGACCGCTTTTTGAAACCGCTCCTCCTTAACCGGTTTTATCAGGTAGTCAATAGCATCCAGTTCAAATCCGTCCAAAGCATATTCCGGATAGGCAGTGGTAAATATCACGAGGGTCTTCTCCGGAATGGTTTTGGCAAATTCAATCCCGTTCATTCCGGGCATTTCTATATCAAGAAAGATGAGGTCAACGGATGTTTCATTGATGTGTTTTGAAGCGGCCAGGGCGCTGCTGAATGTTGCTGTGATCTCCAAATTCGGCACCTTGGCAGTTAACAGCTGTATAGCCTCCCTTGCCAGCGGTTCATCATCAACAATAATTCCTTTCATAATTTTATAATTAAATGCACATTAAAGGTTTCCTCATTATCAGTTATCCTTAAATCATGCCTGCCCGGATAAATAAGTTCCAATCTGCGCTTTACATTTGCTAAACCCAAGCCACCGCTTCCGTCACGCTTAACTGTTATTCTGGGTTTAGAGTTAATGCAATGGAAATTAAGGTCCTCTTCTACGACAGCAAAAAATACATATACGAAAGAACGTTCTTCAGCGTCAATATTGTGTTTCACCGCATTTTCTACAAATGTTATAAATAATAACGGGGGGATTTCCAGTCCGCGCAGAGCTCCGTCTTGTGTAATGGTGAACTCGAAATTATCACGCCTGATCTTTTCCAGGTTTAAGAAATCCTCTAAAAAGTGAATGTCAGCGGTCAGGAATATCTTTGTCCGCACGCTATCATATAACTGGTAACGCAAAAGATCACTTAATTTCATTAATACCTGCGAGGCTTTTTCCGGGTCTTTTTTGGTCAGGACATTTGCATTATTTAAGGTGTTGAAAAGAAAATGAGGATTGATCTGCTTTTTCAAATTTTCAAGCTCTGACTGTATGGTAGCCGTTTCCAATTCATTGATCCGTTGAGAATCCACGATCCAGCGCTGGAAAAGCTTTACTGCTGCGGAAGCACCAATCAGCACAATAAATACAAAATAAAATGCAACCCAATTCGGCTCGTCCTTTGGGTGAATGTTTTGTTTGAAGTAAGTGATAACAAAATACCTTGCATAAAATCCTATTGACTGAACCAGGATAAACAAAACGATATTCCACAGAAAATAGCCCAGGTAATTATCCTTAAAAAGTAATCTCGGAACTAAGCAATACATGTTGATATAAAACAACGCGAGCAAAATGAAAAATGTGCCAATTTTGACATATGTGCTTACCGGGTCAGAAAAGCCCATTCTGCTGTTATAAAACCCCGCTCCCAAAAGAATAATTAAACTTAAATGCCGTACGATCCTGTACTTGCGGTCTGTGATTAATCTCAGAATGATATCATTGTTGAAAGGCTTTTCATTACTCACCGGATTCATGCAACTTACTTTAAAACATTTTAAAGGTAAATAATCATGTTTGTTTACCTTGTTCAATTATACGAACTCCACTATTTATTATACCAAATAGCGATCTGATATCCTATTCTATTCATGGATCTAACAGAGAATGCCGCTGGAATCAAATAGAATGTAACTTTTCAGTTATATATGCTACAACCTGTTTGGTATAATAAGTAACTACTTTGGTATAATATGAAACGTTGATATCAGTACCGCCCATAGTTTAGCAGCAAAATGAACAACTATGGCCAGATTATTTTTATTTTTTTGTCTATCATTAACTGTAATATCCGCTTTCGGACAGAAAAATGGAACTATCAGCGGTACTATTAAAGATGCCTCAACAGGTGAAACCCTGATTGGTGCAACCGTGCGTATCAAAGAGCTTTCGCAAAGCGGAACCTCCACTAACAGCTATGGATTCTATTCCATTTCGGCGCCGGAGGGTGACTATACACTTATCTATACTTACGTTGGGTATCAAACAATCTCTAAACAGGTATCGGTGCACAAAACGCAGGTAATTGATGTTAAACTAGCCGCAAGTAACGCACTTACTGAGGTGGTGATTAGTTCCAACAGGCCAAATAATGATCAGATCGTTTCTCCTCAAATGGGGGTAGAAAAACTGAACATGTCGCAGATCAATAGCGTACCGGTTGTTTTGGGTGAAAAAGATGTGCTGAAGACCATTACCTTAATGCCGGGTGTAAAAGCTGCGGGAGAGGGGAATACCGGTTTCTACGTACGCGGCGGTTCTTCGGATCAAAACCTGATCCTGCTGGATGAGGCCCCGGTATATAACGCTTCGCACTTGTTTGGTTTCTTCTCCACATTCAATTCTGATGCCATCAAAGATGTGAGTATATATAAAGGTGGCATGCCTGCAGAATACGGCGGGCGCCTTTCATCGGTACTGGATATAAAAATGTACGATGGTAATACCAAGGATTTTACCGTGCAGGGCGGAATTGGTCTGATCGCCTCACGCATTAAGGTGGAAGGCCCGATCGACAGTGGAAAAGGGTCATTTATGGTTAGCGCGAGAAGAACGTATATCGACGTGTTTACCAAACTTTCAAAAGATTCAACAGTGAAGGGGAGTTCGCTTTATTTCTATGATCTGAATGCGAAAGCCAATTATCATTTCGATAGTAACAATGCTATTTTCCTATCGGGATATTTCGGCAAGGATGTGCTGGGCTTAAAAAACATTTTCGGCACCAATTGGGGTAATACAACCGGTACCATCAGGTTTAACCATATATTCAGTTCAAAGCTTTTTTCGAATACTTCACTTATTTACAGTAACTATAATTATGTGATCCAAAGCTTTCAGACGAACGACAGTTTCGAGGCTACATCTAAAATAACCGATCTCAACTTTAAAGAAGATTTTCAATACGCCGCCAGCAACAGTCACCGGATCAAATTTGGAATAGACGTCATCCACCATACCATTGACCCGGGCAATATATCATCAACTTCAAACACGGTTAACGACATAAATGTAGAGCACCGCTATGGATTTGAAAATGCCGCTTATGTTAGTGACGAGTGGAAAGTAAGTGATAGGTTAAGCATACTTTATGGTGTTAGGTTAAGCGATTTCTCGCTGCTGGGGCCGGGTTCATTTAATACTTATGATGCGGCAGGAAATGTGATTACGACCAAGTCTTACGGTTCAGGCCAGGTTGTAAAGAATTACTTTAGCCCGGAACCGCGATTGTCTGCAAGCTATCAGCTGGATAGCGTGAGTTCGGTCAAATTCTCTTACAATCGCAATACCCAGAATATTCACGTGCTCACCAACTCTACCAGCAGTTCGCCTACCGACCTGTATGTAATGAGTAGCAATAATATCAAACCGGAAATCGCGGACCAGGTTTCAACAGGTTGGTTCAGAAACTTTGATGATAACCTATTTGAATTCTCGGCGGAAGTTTATTACAAATGGCTGCAGAACCAGATTGACTATAAAGACGGCGCCCAATTGATTGCAAATCAGGATGTGGAATCACAATTGGTTTATGGCTCAGGCAGGGCTTATGGACTGGAGTTGTTCCTGAAGAAAAAATACGGAAGGTTTAACGGGTGGGTCGGTTATACGCTGTCAAAAACTGAAGACAAGTTTGCTGCCATCAACAATGGCAGCTATTTCGCGGCACCACAGGATCGCACACACGATCTTTCGGTAGTTGGTATTTACCAGCTTACCAAGCGCTGGTCACTTTCGGGCACATTTGTTTACAGTACCGGGCAAGCCGTCACTTATCCCACGGGTAAATATGAGGTTGGGGGGCTAACCACATTCTCTTATTCGGGCCGCGATGGGTACCGCGAGCCGGCTACCAACAGGCTGGATATTGGCGCCACGTTTGAAGGTAAGAAACATAAGAAATTCCATTCCAGCTGGACTTTCAGCATCTACAATTTGTACGGAAGCCGCGAACCATATTCGATCACGTTCAGGGATAGCAAGACCGTTCCTAACACCACAGAGGCCGTGGAAACCAGTATTTTCGCGACACCTATACCATCAGTAACCTGGAACTTTAAATTTTAGACTCAAATGAAACACATTAAACTTTATACATTGATAGTCGGCCTTCTGCTGTTTGCGTCATCCTGCACAAAGGTGATCGACCTGAAACTTGGAAATGATAGCGGAAAACTCGTTATTGAAGGTAATATAACTAATGGCAGCGGGCCGCAGATAGTCAAGTTAAGCACTAACGTGCCGTTCACGAATACCAATACCTATCCGGCTGTGTCCGGAGCAACGGTGACCGTTAGCGACCAATCCGGCAATAGCTACCAGTTTACAGAAGGGCCATCCGGTACCTATACCAATAGCCAGCTTACAGGTGTTCCTGGTAATACCTATACCATGACTGTGCTTACAAAGGGTGTTACTTACACGGCTGTTTCTACCATGCCCCAGGTTGTCAACTTAGATTCACTCGTTTCTAAAAATCAAGCTGTTACTAGCGGCAGCAAGCCTAAAAAGGAAATTTCTGTTTATTATCATGACCCTGCCGATGTGGTTAATCAATACCGCTTTGTTGAATATGTAAACGGGGTACAAGTGAAAGATGTGTTTGTAACTAACGACCAATTTAACAACGGACTTGCCACTAACATGGTTCTTCGGGAGAATAACGATAATGACATCGATATATACGCGGGAGATAATGTGACCGTAGAAATGCAATGCATCGATCATCCTGTTTATCTTTACTGGCTTACGTTAGCACAGCAGGAAAGCAACGGACCGGGTGGCAGTGTAACGCCGTCGGACCCGCCGACAAATATTACGCCTGTTTCCCTTGGATATTTCAGCGCCCATACCACTCAAACTAAAACTATTGTTGCCAAATAATTAAGTAGTAAGGGAGCGACAACTTAGATTGGGTTAGAATGGGAATCTATTAGAACACTTAGGAGGTTATAGCATGGACGAAGCTAACAGGCCAAGTAGTTTTAATTTCTGCCGTATTTCTTCAGACCAGGGTACGCCGATAGAAAGCCTCATGCAGTTTTCAAATTGATTCTGTAGGGTAAACATCCTTCCCGGCGCAATACTTATTTGCTGTTTCATGGCGCTGTCAAATAGCTCCGAGGTATTGATTTTTTTATCGAACTCCACCCATAAGGCAAGCCCGCCTTGTGGTCGGGTTGTTTTAGTACCTTCCGGAAAATATTCGGCTATAGCTTGTATATAATGCTGATAATTGCTTTGCAAAGTTTGGCGCAGCCTGCGAAGATGATTTTCATAGCGGCCGCTTTTCAGGAAGCTGGCTACGGCTTCCTGCGTAATAGTTGAAGATGATATGGCATGAACCAGTTTTAGTTTCAGGATTTGGTCCTTGTACTTGCCAGGTGCTACCCAACCCACACGATAGCCCGGCGCCAGGGTTTTGGAAACGGAGCTGCACCATAATACTGTTCCATCTTTATCAAATGACTTGCAACATTTTGGGCGTTGAGTTCCAAAATAGAGATCGCCATATATATCGTCCTCTATCAGCGGGATATTATGCCTTGACAAAAGTTCCACAACTTCTTTTTTATGTTCATCGGGCATACAACTGCCCAAAGGTGTATTGAAGTTTGGAACCAGCAGGCAAAGGTTGATTTTTGGGATTGCTTTCCTTAAGGCTTCCATTTCAATACCGGTGGTTGGATGCGTAGGCAACTCCAATACTTTTAGCCCCAAACTTGCTGCCAGTTGTAAGATGCCCGGATAACACGGGCTTTCCATGGCAATGGTATCACCGGGCTTTCCCAAAGCCATCATGCAAAAGGATAAAGCATTCATTCCACCGGCGGTAGTTACCAGGTCATTTTCGTGAAGGCTTCCTCCCCAGGATAAAGAGCGGGCAGCAATCATTCTCCGCAATTTTTCATTGCCCTGCAACTGTTCATATCCTGTGCCGCTGTCCCTTAGTTCACGGGTTGCATGCATCATTTCCTTATTCAGTTTTGCCAAAGGCAATAATTCATTGGATGGCACCCCAATGGAAAAAAGCGTAAGGTCATTTTTGCCCATGTTAGCGTAAACTTTCCTGATCAATTCATCAGGTTCTTTATTGTTGCTGACCGCTGAAGGATTGCTTACTTCCGGAAGTGGGAGTCTTTGATAAGATAACCGGCTTACAAAGTAGCCTGACTGTGGTTTTGATTCGATAAGTGACTGCCCCTCCAGTTCCAGGAACACCCTTTTGGCAGTGTTCATGCTAATGCTGTGTTCCTGGCACAACTTTCGGACTGAAGGCAGGCGGTCGCCTGGTTTTAAAACTTCATTTCTGATCAGTTTGGCAATTTTGTTTGATATCTCGCTGTACAAAAAATCGTTCCTCATGGTGTAAATATAACTGTGTTCATTAAAAACAACAAAACTGTATCTGTATCCATTAGGTGTCCTTGTCTACTTTTGTAAAAAAACCACAATAAATATGTCAGAAGTAATCATTAAAACAGGAAAAAAGCATATGGATGTCAAGGAAATACACCGTTTTCTGAGCGAAGACTCCTATTGGGCAAAAGGCATCCCGTATGAACTGGTAGACCATTCATTGACGCACTCATTTTGTATAGGTGCATTTGTAAATGGCGAACAGGTTGGCTTTGGAAGAGTCATCACCGATTATTACACCTTTGGCTGGTTCGCTGATATCTATGTATTACCGGAGTACAGAGGACAGGGTATTTCAAAAAAAATGTTGGCTCATATATTGGAGCAGCCATGGTCAAAACGTTTGAGAAGGAAAATGCTGAATACGAAAGATGCCCATGGTTTGTATCGTCAATTTCAGTTTACTGATCTTGCAAATCCTTCCTATTTATTGGAAGTATATAACCCTAATGCTCATTTACAATATAAAGAAGAATAGGGTTGCCATGTTTGGCGATACATAAGCCCTGTCCAAATCATCGTTAATGGTAAACTTAAGGCAGCTCTTAAATGTTAATAAAATAGAAAAGGTTATCTTTAAATCTAATTTTAATATACATAGGCAATGAAAAGAGTGTCATTGACGAAAACAATATAACGACAATGGAAACAAACAAAAGTGAGAACAAATGGAATGAAACAGTTCATCGCCCTTTTGCTCAAACGTTCTTCCATGGAACAAAGGCTGACCTGAAGATAGGCGACTTTATCAAAATTGGCATCAACTCAAACTATGGGCAAAAAAATAAGGCGAAATATATTTATCTCACTGCTACGCTTGATGCTGCTATCTGGGGTGCTGAACTTGCTTTAGGCGAAGGGCGTGAAAGAATATATTTAGTAGAGCCAAGTGGTACAATTGAGGATGACCCCAATTTAACAGACAAAAAATTCCCGGGTAATCCAACAAAGTCTTACCGCTCAAAAGATCCGTTTAAGGTTGTTGGCGAGATTACTATTTGGCAAGGACACTCACCAGAACAAGTTAAAGCAATGAAAGGCGGATTAACAAAACTTAAAGAACAAGGTATTGAGGCAATAGAGGACTAAAAAAGGGGCATTTCTATGAATGGATTCTCCGTGCACGGATTCATAGGTGTTCGGAAGATTAAAAGAGGGAGCATTGGCCTTGTGCGATTCCCGCCTTGGAGCGGGGAAGGGTGGGGGCTAACAGCTTATTTGGTGTATAAACCCCTCCCTGCCATTTCACATCCAACCGCACCCCTCTCCCGTGGGGAGGGAATTAAAAACAGAAAATGCAATCTTCCGGACATTTATGGTGTACGGATAGCTGGGCGAGGTGAGTAGGAATCTATCATAAACATATACCTTACTTCTCTTTCAAATTAATTTCAGGCGTCGTATCGGCAACACATAAGTTTTTCGGGATATTACCAAAAGGCCTGCGAAGTTTTTAAATATTGCAGGTCTTTTTATTTTATAACCTATGTGTTATCAGAAAAATTCTTTATAAATTTAAAATCGATCAATTATAAAAAAATGGAATTCCTAAAAATTATTTACAATGAAATTACAGGCTTTTTTGGCTTTGGTAGCCTGATAGATATTTTAAAATCAGGCAACTATAATGAACTGTTAACCTATCATGGCATTACTTCCGTTTTAGGTCCGCTCATTCCATTTTTGCTGGTCATTGAAATTATAAGGGCGGCTTTTTACAAGCGTTTTAAAGTAATTGACTATAAAATTTCTTTTTTTACTTATGTGTTAAACGCGTTTGTGGGCCGGTTGATCTCTATTGCCATGATAGCAGTTTGCATTGGTCTTTTTGAAAAGCATGCCATCTTAAAAACTACATTTACCTGGTATTGGTTCATCTATGGTTATATTGTTTGGGAGTTTGCACATTTTATTTACCATTTTTTAGCGCATAAAGTGCGGATCTTTTGGTGCCTGCATTCCACGCATCATGCACCCGCCAGCATGAATTTATCAGTTACCTATGCGCATTTCTTTTTAGAAGCTCCTTATGCCGATATTGTACGGACCTCTATTTGTATTTTGCTGGGTGTAAACCCTGCCATGCTGTTTGTAATTATGTTTATTGATGGCACCTGGGGGGCATTTATACATGTTGGTGAAAACCTGATAAACGATGCCCGTTTTGGGTTTATAAATAATATCATCCTAACGCCATCGCACCACCGGGTACATCATGCTAAAAATCCCAATTATATGGATACCAATTTTTGTAATCTGTTAAATATATGGGACAGGGTTTTCGGTACTTATCAACCCGAAGACCGTAATGTGCCTATTGAATATGGCATTACAAGGCCAATGAAGAAGGATAGTTTTTTAGATGCCTATTTTGGCGAGATAGTGGCTTTGGCAAAAGATGTGGCAAAAGCTCCCGGCATTAAAAACAAGGTGCTTTATATTTTTATGCCGCCTGGCTGGAGCCATACAGGTGATCACAAAATGTCGTCTATAGTACGGAAAGAGTTTTTAGCAGCAAAGGAAAAAGAACTGGCTTGAAAATTTCAGACTTAGTTTTTAACTCTACAAGGTTTAGTCATTTTTCCGACCATTGCCTAAAACCTTACCTGTATTTTAGGATGGATTAATGCAACATGTGCAAAACTTATTGGACACGTGAGGTTACCATCCGTGAACTCCGGCAATTTATACGGGATTATCCTGAATTTCGCGTAAATACCTCGGTAGCCACCATCAGGGTCTTGCATGGTCATGCCCTTGTACATGCCATCTATAAATTTGGCGGACTAAGAAAACTCAATCAAGAACTCATCCTCGGTCTCACCATAAAATACCACACATGGTCAAAAGAAGAAGTCTTTGAAGAATTCCGCCGGCTCCGGCAGCAAGATATACCCATCACCAGTAAAAGTTTGGATCAGTTGGGCCGGCAGGATCTGCTGGGTGCTGTCGCTAAATTCGGTAATCTTGACCAGTTTAAAACAGCTATAGGACTTTCGGTAACCCGTCAAAATTATTGGTCAGAGGAGCGGATCATCAGCGAATTGAAACCTATAGTTGCTGAATTTGGCCGAATTCCTAGTGAGGCTGTTTTAAAATCTCTGGGCCGGAATGACCTTGGTCGGGCTATTCACAAAAAAGGCGGCGTCAGAAAATTTTCCGAGTTGACAGGTGCCAGTTCCATCGGATATTACAGAGCTAATGATGGTCATTACTTGCAAAGCGGCTACGAATGTCTTTTTGACAATCTCCTGTTTAAATACCGTATCCCCCACCGGGTACACGTTAAATTATCCACCCTGTATACTTATCGCAGTGATTTTCTTATCAATGGAACCCATATTGAGATCTGTGGCTATGACCCCCGGGAGCATCCTGCCTACTTCAGCAGGCTGGAGAGAAAGATTGCCCTTTATCAACAATTAGGGCTACCTTATTTATTGATTACCAAAAAAACATTCAATACAGGGATCCAAAACACAGCTAAAAGCTTGCTCGCTCTACTAACTGCTTCAAATCTGTTGTCATCTAATTTGATTGAGAATACAGAAGATAACTACTCGATCATGCCGCTCGCTTACTGGTCGAACCTGGATCATATTAAAAAAGAACTTTTACCGCTTTGTGAAAAATATGGAAGAATGCCCACCGACCGGGAATTCCGAAAGGAAAAAAAGCTTGCGCTTATCAATGGCATTTACAGATATTACGGTTCCTATTATCGTCTCGCCGGGCTGCTAGGGATAAAGATATTGTATAAACCTAAAGGTTATTATACGGAAGAAAATGCCGTGACAGAATACCGGCAGCTATGCACTGAACATCAAAAGCATCTGTCGCTGGCTGAGCTGCAAAAACTAAAGGCTTACGGGCTTGCAGGGTATATTTCCAAAAACGGCGGCTTCCTTCCCATACGCAATTTGGGCGGACTAAACTATCCGCAAAGAAAAATACCCACTGGTTTTTATACCCTGGAAAAAGCCTTTCAGGAATATAGCGGGCTATGTTCGGTGGCTGGAAAGTACCTAACAGCCAAAGAAACAAGAGCAGTTGCCGGCGCATTAGCCACTTATATCGAAACGAATGGTGGTTATCTTGAAATTCGGGAAAGGATTGCTGAAGATAAGACAATGAAGATATCAATTATTCATTCTAAATAAAGCTTAAGGAGATATTCAAGTTGAATATCTCCTTAAGCGGGGTGAATGGGAATCTATTAGAACACTTAGAAGGAATTTTGGAGGTTATTAAGGAAATTATCAATAGTAACAAGCATTAGTCGATGGTTACACTGCCGATGGTTATAGAATGTAGCAACAAATTAAATTCTCTTTAGCGCTGAACCTTTATGAGCGGCAATATGATCGCTTTTGTCACTTTTAATTTCATATTGCGGATCTTCTGGAGTGGAATGGTGGGTATAGCCTTTATAATTAAAATCAGCGGTATGAATTTTGATAATTTTGCCGGTCACATAGCCCGCTTCTGAATTCCACCTTACGTGGTCACCTATTTTATACCTATCTTCCATGTTATTAGGATTTCTGCTTTTAAAGTCAACCGGCTTACCTACACAAAATAAGGCATTACAAGAACAATTGGCTTACGTTATGGTTTAAGATAAGTACATTATTAAATACACCCACCAATTGTTTACAAATTTTGATGAAGCCGAGCGGGCAATACGCTTTCCCCAGGACAGGCGAATGTTCATTGGCATAAATCCGTATGCACTTATCATTGTTTTTACTTTTGTTTTTTTAACGGCAGGCATGGCATGGCTGCAATACCTCTTATTTGGTTTGCCTGCTGATCCTTCAATAATTATGCCTGCAAGTACCCTGGCCAATCCGAAAAGCTTTCCGTTGTGGCTGTGTCTTAGCCACTGGATTAATTTTTTCTTTTTAGTGCTTATTATCAGGAGCGGACTTTCCATACTTGCCGATCACCCACGCCTATATTGGAACCGCGGCTGTTCACCACGCTCTGAGTGGATACGCTTTACCCCTATAGATGTACCTGACGATCGGGTGTATACAGCCAAAGAAGATGGCAGATATTTAAACCCTGTAGCCGGCCTGCCTGGTTATCGTCATTCTGTAGGAATTGCCAGGGCATGGCATTTTATAACAGTGCCATTTTTCCTGTTAAATGGCGCGGTATGCATCGCGTTGTTGTTTTTTACGAATCAATGGAAACGATTAATCCCCACCTCATGGCAGGAGCTGCCCGATGCCTGGAATGTCTTTGTACATTATGCAACTTTTCACATGCCCCTCGAACCCAATGGTTTTTATCAGTTTAACGCCTTGCAGCAAATCTCTTACTTTGGCGTGGTTTTTATTTTGGCACCCGTTGCAATGCTTAGCGGAATGTCGATGTCCCCGGCCATCGAAAATCGTTTCCACTGGCTACCCAAACTATTCGGCAACCGGCAGGGCGCACGTTCGGTTCATTTTTTGATGATGCTGGCCTTTGTGGCTTTTATCATTATTCATGTAGCTATGGTTGCTGCAACAGGGCTTACCCGCAATATGAACCATATAACTGTGAACACTGATGATCCTGCCAGCCATACGGGATTATACATCGGGCTTGGCATCGTTTTGTTCACTGTTGGTTTTGGTTTCCTGGCACATTGGATATCCTGGCAAAGACCTCGTTCGCTACAAAAAACGGAAGCGGCTATCAATGGTACTTTATGGCTTAAAACGATCAATAAACTACGGCCTAAAGTTTATTACAAGCAAAAAGATATCTCACCCTACTTTTGGGTAAACGGCAAGATGCCGGAGTCTGATGAATGGCGCAAGCTGGCAATGAATGATTTTAAAGATTTTAAGCTGAAGATAGGAGGCCTGGTAGAAAATCCCGTTGAACTGTCACTCGAAGAACTTAAAAAGATGGGTATGGAGCAAAATATCACTATGCACCATTGCATACAGGGCTGGTCAGGAATTGCTGAGTGGGGAGGTATATCCGTTAAAATGCTCATAGATCTGGTCAAACCTTTTCCTGCTGTAACAATAGCCGTATTTTATTCTTTCGGTGAAGGCCTTTATGGAGGGACCTATTATGATACGCATAGCCTGGATAATTGTCTTAAACCGGAATCTATTCTTGCCTGGGAAATGAATTACCATGCGCTTCCTGAAAAATACGGTGCGCCTTTAAGGCTCAGAATAGAAAATCAATTGGGTTATAAAATGGTAAAATGGATCAATAAAATAGAATTTTTGGAGACTGCCGAGTATATAGGTAAGGGCTATGGTGGTAAGAATGAGGATGACGAATATTTTGACTTGCTTGCAGACACCTAAATTTATTCAATACCTGTTCATCTTAAGTAAGATGAAACAGATCCTCAAGTAGATTTATAAATTGAAAAAGTTGAGTAGTTTGAAGTACTACTCAACTTTTTCAGCGGAGAGGGAGGGATTCGAACCCTCGATACACTTTTGGCGTATACACACTTTCCAGGCGTGCTCTTTCGACCACTCAGACACCTCTCCGGGATTTTGGATTGCAAATGTAAGATAAATAAGGATAGAGTCAAGATACAAGAGTCAGGAATCAAGATAGAAGAACTAGTAATGTCCAACACCGAAGCTTTAACTTCGTCATTTAACATTTGGTGTTCGATATTCAATTAATACAAAAAAGCGCCCCGGCTCACAATCCGGGACGCTCCATGAAAACACTGACATCAAAAATCAATCACTATTTCAAATCATTCACACGCTTATATATTTTAACTTTCATATTATTTTAGTATTAATTGTTATATGGTATATAGATGATAAATAACCATAATGGTTTAATATTTACTAAAATATTTATGCTGCTAATGCAGATAGCTAATTTTTAGCTTATGTTTGTTTCTGATTGCCAAAACAGGCAATCTACATTTACTAAAGCCTGTTTAGTTTTCAATGCTGAGCATCAACGAGATCAAAAAACCCATCGCAGCAGATATTGATGCTTTTGAGGAGCGATTCAAATCCTCAATGCAAAGCTCAGTGCCGCTGCTCGATAGGATCACCCATTATATAGTTAAACGCAAGGGCAAACAGATCCGCCCCATGTTCGTGTTTTTTTCGGCAAGCATTTGCGGTGGTATCAATGAATCAACCCATCGTGGTGCAGCACTGGTGGAGCTGCTGCATACAGCCACTTTGGTACATGATGATGTGGTTGATAATTCCTACCAACGCCGTGGCTTTTTCTCTATCAACGCCTTATGGAAAAACAAGATAGCCGTTTTAGTGGGCGATTACCTGCTTTCAAAAGGGTTGTTGTTATCCATCGATAATAACGACTTTGAATTGCTGCGCATAGTAAGTGAGGCGGTAAAGCAGATGAGCGAAGGTGAGCTATTGCAAATAGAAAAAGTACGCCGTATGGATATTGGCGAAACCGTATATTATGAAGTTATCCGCCAGAAAACAGCTTCGTTAATAGCATCGTGCTGTGCCTGCGGGGCCGCATCAGCCGGGGCGGATAAGGAAACCATTGAGAAAATGCGCCTGTTTGGCGAGAAGATTGGGATAGCGTTCCAGATCAAGGATGATATGTTTGATTTTGGCACTGATGACGTAGGTAAACCGTTAGGAATCGACATTAAGGAGAAAAAGGTTACCCTGCCACTTATTTATTCGCTGAACAACTGCGATGCCGCCACCAAAAAACGGATGATAAACCTGGTGAAAAATCATAACGACGAGGCCGAAAAGATAAAGCAGATCATCAGCTTTGTGAAAAGCAGCGGCGGACTGGAATATGCCGAAACCCAAATGAAAAAATACCAGGATGAAGCATTTGAGATATTAAATACCTTCCCCGAAGGAGATTCACGCCTGGGGCTGGAGCAGCTGGTCCGTTTTACAACTGAACGTAATAAATAACCATGAGCAGCGAGCTTATATTCATATTAGGCTTTGTAGTTTTCATTGTCCTCATGCTGGCTATCGACCTGGGCTTATTCAGCAAATCTGATAAACCCGTAAGTTTAAAGCAGGCAGGTATCATGAGCGCGGTGTGGATAGCGCTTGCCCTTGTGTTTTACGCCCTGCTATTAAGATACGGCCACCTGTTGCACCATGTAAACAGCTTTGCTGCCCTGCAACAAATAAATGCCGATAATTTCCACGATCTTAAGCTTGATTCCCATGATTTTGCCGGGAGCCTGCAGCGTTATCGTAAAAACCTGGGCCTGGAGTTTATCTCAGGATATGTGGTGGAATACGCCTTATCGGTGGATAATATATTTGTGATGGTGCTTATTTTCACCGCCTTTGCAGTGGAGCCTAAATATTATCACAAAGTATTATTATGGGGGATAATTGGCGCGGTGGTGATGCGTTTTGTATTTATTTTTGTGGGTTCGGCGCTCATTATTAAGTTCCATTGGATCTTATACCTTTTCGGTGCTTTCCTTATTTATACCGGGGCGATGATGTTCATCAACCGGAATAAAGAGGAAAAGATAGACCCGGAGAACCACCCGGTAGTAAAGTTCGCTTCCAGATATTTTGCTGTTTTCCCTAAATTTCAAGGCGGAAAATTCTTCGTTAAAATAGACAGCAAGCGACTGATTACGCCGCTATTTTTAGTGCTGCTGATCATTGAAGTAACCGATCTTGTTTTCGCGGTTGATTCCATTCCTGCCATATTTTCGGTGACCAAAGATCCTTATATCGTTTTCTTCTCCAACATATTTGCCATACTGGGCCTGCGCTCCATGTTCTTTTTACTGGTGAATGTTATTGATAAGTTCCACTACCTTAAAACCGGACTGGCGCTGCTGCTAACCTTCATCGGCCTTAAAATGCTGGTCGGGGAGTATGGCGAGAAGATCGGCCTAACCACGTTTACTTCATTACTCATTATCTTATTGATTTTAGCGACCAGTATTGTGGCATCGCTGGTATTTCCGAAAAAGGAAGTGGCAGGCTAACTTTATATTCTCTATTTTTGTTTCGATGTTGAAAAAATGCACTGTCTGCTTGTTATCATGCCTATTTTTAATGGGCAGCATTTTTTTACCGCTTTCTGATTTTTCATTAGCGGGCGATATCCCCAATATGTATCATTCTTATGAAAAAATAGCCAGCAGGGGAGATGCCGACATAATTGATTTTATCGGCGATTACCTATTAGCCGGAAAAGCCTTACTTGGGCACAATAAAAAAGACAAACCTGAAAGTGCCGGTATGTCGATCCAATTTCAGCATTCACCCGCCAGTATTAGTTTTTTATATAACCGCGTTGAGTCGCTGTGTATTACCATAAAGGATTTTAAAATTGATCATACCCAACTAAAAAATCCTGTTGCCACTACAGATTTTCATCCTGAATTATTTCGTCCGCCGTTAGCTTAGTCTCCATTTCTTTATTTAATGTGGAAGTTTCCTTTTAAGGATGCTGCTATCTGCTTATGGCTGTTTTAACAGCTTTTATCAATAATTTTCATGAAAAAACTTTTAACCATACTGGCTATACTGGCAAGTAATGCCATATATGCCCAAAATATATTTAAAGCCGTTATTAAAGACGACGATACTAAGAAACCATTAACAGGTGCAAGCGCTGTAATCACATCCCTGAAAATTGGTGCGACTGCCGATACCGCCGGGAATATAACAATCAACAATATCCCCAATGGCAAGCTTGAGATCACCTTTAGTTTTGTCGGTTATATTTCAAAAGATATGACTATTGATTTCCCTGAAAAAAATGGCGGTGAACCAATTGAAATTTCACTTGAGCCATTGGCTGGTGAACTGGCAGAGGTAAGGGTGCAAACTACCAGAACCAACCAAAACCTGAGCGACATACCTACGCGTATTGAAGCCCTGCCGCAGGAGGAGCTGGGCGAAAAAGGCACCATGCGCCCCGGCGATATTAAAATGCTGCTCGGTGAAACAACTGGTATTCAGGTACAGCAAACATCGGCTGTTAGCAGTACGGCAAATTTTAGAATACAAGGGCTCGACAGCCGATACACCCAGCTATTAAAGGATGGTATGCCGCTATACCAGGGCTTTTCAGGCGGGCTGAGCCTGTTGCAGGTATCGCCATTGGATTTAAAACAGGTAGAGTTTATCAAGGGATCGGCATCAACCTTATATGGTGGCGGCGCCATCGCCGGCTTGGTGAACCTCATCAGCAAAACACCTGAAGATAAACCGGAGCTAACGTTCTTATTAAATGGAAATTCGGCTAAAGGTGCTGATGCCGATGGTTATTATTCACAAAAATGGCAGCATATAGGCACAACTATTTTTGGCTCATACAATTATAACGGCGCATATGCCCCGGCGGGTACCGATTTTACTGCCATACCTAAAACAAACCGTTTTACCATAAACCCCAAAGTGTTTTTTTATATAAATGATAAAGATTCGGGTTGGGTAGGCTTGAACGGTACGTATGAAAACAGGTTAGGGGGCGATGTGCAGGTAGTTGATGGAAAGCCGGATGACTTGCACCAATATTTCGAACAAAACAAAACCTACCGCTTTTCCACACAGTTATCTTTCACCCATAAAATTGATACATCAAGTCAGATCAACTTTAAGAATACCATTGGTTATTTTGACCGGAGTTTATCGGAACCAGACTATGAGTTTAAGGGCAAACAAACATCGTCATACAGTGAAGTAAACTATGTAGAGCATAGTAAGAAATTCAACTGGGTTTTGGGTGCCGATCTGTTAACAGATAATCTTTCTGTACCGCCGCCAATGAGCTATTTGAGTTATAGTATTAATACTTTAGGAGGCTTTGTTCAAAATACTTATAAAGCCAGCAGTTTGTTTTCGCTTGAAACTGGTTTAAGGCTGGATTATAATACTCCGGCCCCTGTTAATAAATCCAGCGGCGTTTTTCTGCTGCCGCGTATAAATGGTTTGTTTAAATGGGATAAGCATTTAACAAGCAGGATAGGCGGCGGACTGGGATATAAAATGCCAACCATATTTAGCGACCAGACCGAGGAACAGGGTTTTAAAGGTATTCAGCCGGTAAATATAGCCAACTTAAAGGCGGAGCAATCATACGGCCTTAATGCTGATGTTAACTATCGTAATACAATCGGCGATGCGGTGGTGAATATTAATCAGCTGTTTTTTTATACCCTAGTTAATGATCCGCTTTTGCTCGAAAATAATATTTATGCTAATGCCCCGGGCCATTTAACAACCAGTGGGGCGGAAACCAACCTTAAACTCTTCATAGATAACTTGGGCATTTACCTTGGTTATACTTATACCGATACCAAGCGGGATATAAATGATGTAACTACCATGCAACCGCTTACACCCAAAAATAGGGTAAGCGCAGATGTAACTTACGAAGTTGAAAACAGTTTCAGGGCAGGGATTGAAGGCTTTTATAACAGTGAACAATTGCTGAACGATGGAACCACCGGCCGGGGTTTTTGGACTTTTGGGATGCTGGTCCAAAAAATGTGGACACACTTTGATGTTTTCATTAACGCCGAAAACCTAACCGACCAAAGACAAACACGCTGGGGAAGCATTTATACAGGAACAATAACAGATCCTGTTTTTAAGGATATATATGCTCCTTTGGATGGGGTTGTTGTTAATGTTGGGATCAGGCTTAAACTTGAATAATTTCCTCACCCTCTTTGCGGCCTGCCGCAGAGAGGGTCGATAAGCGTAGCGATGTCGGGAGAGTCTCATCAGCATGGTGACAGTGACAGCGTAAATTTCACAGGATTTTCTGCATACCTTTGTGGCAATAAAACAGAATGCCATGGAAAACACCACACCTGCTATACCCTCACTGTACGAATGGGCCGGTGGTATGCCTGCCTTTGTAACCCTTTTCGATAAATTTTATGATAAGGTTTTGGCTGATGATATATTGGAACCTGTATTTAAACACATGTCGCCCGAACACCGGTTGCATGTGGCTCATTTTGTTGCAGAGGTATTAGGTGGGCCGAAAGTGTACAGTGAATCGGAAGGCAGTCATTTTAAAATGATACAAAAACACCTGTCGAAATATTAACGCAGGAACACCGTAAACGCTGGATGGAACTCCTAGTGCAAACAGCCGATGAATTAAGCCTGCCCGATGATCCTGAATTTCGTTCAGCGTTTATGGCTTATTTAGAATGGGGAACCCGAA
Organism: Mucilaginibacter mallensis; assembly: GCF_900105165.1. Taxonomy (NCBI): domain Bacteria; kingdom Pseudomonadati; phylum Bacteroidota; class Sphingobacteriia; order Sphingobacteriales; family Sphingobacteriaceae; genus Mucilaginibacter; species Mucilaginibacter mallensis. Next base: position 5,330,460 of record NZ_LT629740.1, on the reverse strand, counting down.
TTGCTGTCATAAACTCCAATACGGATAGTGTAAGCGAAGACCCTAATGTACCTATGCCTGTTTGGGGATGGGGAGTGCCGGGCGGACCATATCAGGGTTAGGAATGGTTATTAGGGCGTTGCCTTCGGCCCGTGCTATCCGCTCATACTGCACAGGCCTTAGTCACAGCCTGCACTAAGGCCCTCGATTGGGCCGGTATCCGCTGCTATCACTAACGCAGGGTGGCTGGCTATCATTCACAGCGTAGCCCGAAAGGGTGGGTGCAGAGGCCTTTGCCCACATGTTTCGAGTGCCTCAACATGACCCTGAGGGCACAGGAAGGAGTGAACCATACCTATGCTCACCCTCTTTGCGGCTTGCCGCAGAGAGGGTCGACACGCGTAGCGTAGTCGGGGTGAGTCAAACGGAGCGCGTAAAAGATCATCCTGTGTTACTGCTTGCATATTTTAACTCACGCGGTCTTGGCTTCGCCCGACCACCCTCTCTGTCGCAAGCGACAAAGAGGGATGAAGCTTTCTATTCCGCCACCCTAAACTCACCCACAACCGCATCCAGACTTCCCCATGCTGGTTGGCTGTATGCCTGCGGCGAGATCTCAAATAACACTGCTGTGTGTTTTATCTTATCAAAATTGCGGATATGCACGCGGGCAAAAAAGCTAATGGGTTGCCCGGTTAAAAAATCAAGCGTGGCGATGGTGCCTTCGTAGGTTTGCTGATCGTTGGGGAGAGTATTCACCTTTTTAACTTCGGCTTTGGTGAAATTAGCTGGCAAAGGCGCTGTTTTGTTTTTGAGGTTGGAAATATATAGCCCGTTAAAGTATTGGGTTAAATAGCTTGTCAGCGTATCGCTGTTCAGGTTGGGTTTGCCATCAACAAACCACATAAATATGTACGACCAGTATTCGCCGCTTTTACTATCGCCCCAACCGGGTGTAAAGCGGAGTTCTTCAACACCCTTCAGCGCAATTTTCGGGGCGAAATCAATAGGGAGCTTTATAGTTTCCGTGCCCCAGTTTTGCGGGAGTGGTAAAGTGTATGGGGCTTGCTGACCGTATCCTGCTTTCATCAAAAAAAGCAGTGCTAATAAAAGTAAAGGTCTTTTCATCATCGTAATAAAGATTGATGGGTGAAGCTACAAAATATTACTGAGCGATATTATTGCTGCGTTGTTAATTTGTGTTAAAGCGGTATTTGGTCTTATTTTCGTCAAAAACGGGCATGTATATTTTAGAATATTACCGTTTAGCGGGAAAATCATAACTTAGTAAAATGCAATACTTCGATTTTAGCTTCCTAAAAGTCACGCCCTTAAACATATTGGATATAGTGCTGGTAGCCCTTATTATTTACCAGTTATATAATCTGATAAGGGGCACTATTGCAGCCAATATATTTATAGGCCTGGCGCTCATATTTGGGTTGTTTTTTGTGGTGAGGGCATTGCATATGCAGTTGCTTACTGCCATACTGGGCAAGTTTGTTGATGTGGGGATCATTGCCGTTATCATCGTATTTCAGCAGGAGATAAGGCGGTTTCTGTTGCTGGTGGGTAAAAATGCCTCGTTGCAGCGCAACAAGGCCTGGTGGCAGTATTTTTTTGGCAAAGCCGAAGCAGAAAAGAACAACTATGCACGTATAAAACCCATTATTGATGCCTGCAAAAATTTAAAGCAGAACCGTATTGGCGCGCTGATTGTATTTGCAAAGTATTATGATGAGCAGTTTTACCAGAACAGCTGCGAGATAATTGATAGTAAAATATCCAAACGGTTACTGGAAAGTATATTTCAAAAAACCAGTCCGCTGCATGATGGGGCCGTTGTGATATCAGAGAACAAAATAAAATCGGCCAGTTGTATTTTGCCGCTTACTGAAAAGACCGACTTGCCGGCGCAATTTGGGTTGAGGCACCGCGCGGGCATTGGCGTTACCGAAGCTAATGAGGCTACAGCCATTATTGTGTCAGAAGAAACTGGCGAGATCTCCTACGCCAAGCAGGGCCGTGTAAAAATGAACATCAGCTTTGCTGAACTGGAAAAATTGCTGAACAAGGATTTTTAACAGCATCGTATCACGGTGCTACAACCGGCTTATTATCTGCATCAGTAATAAGCCTCACCTTTTCAACAAGCATAGTATATTTTACGCCAGGTTCACCGGGCACAACTATCGGCATGCGGTCAACATTAGATGTATTGGTTGTTGGCATGCGGTCATAAACAATCACCGCATTATTATCCAAACCCATAAACTGTGTTTTGCTGGCAGAATCAAGCTTAGGCTGATGCAGGGGACTTAGCAAAGGTGCATTATCAGGTTTTAAATAATTATTCAAGCCGCCCGATAATGGAACAAGCGGTTTAACCTGTAATAACTGCTGCGCTTTTGCCTGATTCAGGCCAGCAGCCAGCAGCACAATCATGATGATTTTTTTCATAACCATTTAATTATAACCACTAAATTAAACAATGGCGGCAAATAAAAGCGTTAAATCAGGTTAATTTTTACAAAGAGAAAAGCCAGCATTATACATGCTGGCTTTGGATATTTTAACGGATCTGGATTTTAAACCGCTGATCGCTAATTAACAATATTGTTCGAAAGCACCAATCAGGTTATCGGCAATCATTTGTGCCGGGCGACCTTCAATCTGGTGGCGTTCAATAATGTGAACCAGTTTACCGTCCTTAAATAAGGCCATAGCAGGTGATGACGGAGGATAAGGCAACATATAAGCACGTGCAGTATTAACGGCATCAGCTTCCATGCCTGCAAATACGGTTACCAGTTTATCAGGATGTTTAGCGCTTTGTGCAGCCATTTTTGCAGCAGGGCGTGCGTTAGCAGCAGCGCAACCACATACAGAATTTACCATTACAAACACAGTGCCTTCGCTTTCAATAGCCTTTTTTACAGCATCGGCGTCTTTCAGCTCTTCAAAACCAACATTGGTTAATTCAGCCCGCATGGGGGCAACTAAATATTCTGGGTACATAAATTTCTTATTAAAATTTGTTTGCAAAAATAACAAATGATTAGCAGTTAACGTTCAATTTTCAGAATAATAACAATTTGCTGACGCAAGCATATCCTTAGGTTAAACCATTTAGTTTAAATTATTAACGGGGAGGGCAAACTTTAAGTTCGTTTTAGGCGTACAAGGGTGCTGCTGAGGCAGATTCGGTGTTTTTTTAACTATTAAATGTTTATATTGCAGTCCCTAATTTTTATTTAAATGAAATTTAAGCCATCTGAGATTAGCACAGTAATCATTGTTGACAAGAAACGGGGCGGCACGAAAACATTACAGGTAAAAACAAAGCACATTAGTCGCCTTAAACATTATGGGGCAGGCATACTTGCTGTCATCATAGCTCTGACAGGAACTATTTTTTACCTTAGATCAGAGAATAAACAGCAGGAACAGGAAAAGCAGCAGCTTATGGCACAGGTAACTAAGCTTAAAGGCCAGATACCACCACCGGTTGCTCCTGTAAAACAAACAAATACTGCACAAACCTATATACAGGCTATTGAAGTCAAGCTCCAGACTATAAATTCATACCTTAAAAAACGCGGCCTGAAAGGCTTTTCGACCAAAGATATTGGCGGTAATGGCAACGCCGAAGAAAGCAAGCTTACTGACAATGAAAAATATTCATTGTACGATGAGTACTTAGATCGCTTATTGCATGCCGTGGCTTTTACCCCTATGGGTTACCCACGCATCAGCTCTTTAACATCTATTTTCGGCTACAGAAGCGATCCTTTTGATTCAGATCATGCGGAGTTTCATCCAGGCATTGATTTTAAGGGAGAAAAAGGCGATGAGGCCAAATGTACCGCTAATGGCAGGGTTGAATCAGCCGGCTGGTATGGTGGTTATGGTAACTGTGTGCGCATAATGCATGCTAATAATATTGAAACTTTATATGGTCACCTGTCGCGTATTACTGTAAAGGTAGGGCAGGAAGTAACCGCAGGGCAGAAAATTGGAGAGGTAGGCTCAACAGGCCGCTCAACCGGTACTCACCTGCATTACGAAATACGCAAAAACGGTAAACCGGTTAACCCGGTTAGTTATTTGTCCCTCAATAATTAAGAACCCTTAAAACCCCAATATCATATGTCAATCTTTTCAAAAAAAGATAAAGTTTCTCTTGATATGCAATCCATATCAACGCTGATTAGCGAAGGCTGTATTTTTGATGGCAACCTTAAAGCCCCAGCCTATGCCCGTATTGACGGACAAATAACTGGAGATGTAATGGTTGATGAAGGATTAATAATAGGTGAAAAAGGATCAATACAAGGGAATGTTATTACCAAGGAGATGGTTGTTTATGGTACTGTTAATGGCAACCTGCAGGTAAACTCGCTCGAGATAAAAGCTTCAGGCAAAATTAGCGGCGAAATACGGACCCAAACCCTTGAGGTTGAAAATGGCGCCGTTTACAACGGAAGCCTGTCAATGACACAAAACAACAAACTTGCCCAAAGCAACCAAACCGCTGCCAGCACAAAGGTTAAACCCAAGCTGATAGAAGTAGGATAGTTGGCAGTGGGGCAGTTTTCAGTTTGCATGTCTGTTAATTGGCAACTGCCCACTGAAAACTGCTAACTATTCCCCCGGTTTAAAAATACCGTCTTTAATATCTATTAAGAGCACTGAAATTACGCTTATGCCGGCCGCGGTGCCAATGGTGAGCAGCCAATCGGTAAAGGATAGCCTGAAAAACAGCAGATAAATAATACTGCCGTAATAGGGTGTCATACATATAGGACAGCCATAAATAGGTTTATACAAATGCCCCTCGGGTTTAAGTATCTTTTTAAAACTTTCAAATATCATCCCCTTCCAGGTGCAGGCATGAATAAATAAAACGATCATGGCTATTATAAACGCGTGGGTGATCATGAAGGTGTTTGTTATATAGTTTGCAATCTGTTAAAGCTCAATAGGGAGAATGGTTTTACGGAAAAAAGGTTTTGATTTTTGTTTGATATGGCCTGTTTAATGCTGTGGTATATACTGCAATTGCTTATCAATCCTTTTAATTATATTTACAAAAACCAATAGCAGCAATTTGTCATTATGTCATTACCCCGCGCGTTTTGTAACAACGGTATGTGATTTGTACTCTAATTTTTAAATCAACAATAAAAATCAATTTTAAAAAAGATGAAAAAGCTATTCACAGCAATATTAGTATTAGTGGCTGTTATGAATTTAAGTTCATGCAGTTATAATAGCATGGTGCAAATGGACGAAGACGTTAAAGCCAAATGGGGCGCAGTTGAGAGCCAGTACCAACGCCGTGCTGATTTGATACCCAACCTGGTTGCTACTGTAAAAGGTGTGGCCAATTTTGAAAAAAGCACGTTGGTTGATGTAACCGAGGCCCGCGCCAAAGCAACATCAATACAGGTTGATCCTACCAAACTTACACCCGAAACTATTCAGAAATTCCAGGCTGCGCAAGGCCAGTTAAGCACAGCTTTAGGCAGGCTGCTGGTAGCATCAGAAAACTATCCGGAATTAAAGGCTAATCAAAACTTCACCGCTTTACAGGCACAGCTTGAGGGTACAGAAAATCGTATTAATGTAGCCCGTTTAGATTTTAACTCATCTGTACAGGCTTATAACAGCAAGATCAGGTCGTTCCCGGCAAACATAACCGCTAAAATGTTCGGCTTTACCGAAAAAGGCTACTTCCAGGCAGAAGCAGGCGCTAATAAGGTGCCTACTGTGCAGTTCTAATAATTACTGAATGAGTGATTTGCTGAATGAGTGAATGTTTTCTTTATGCTCATTCAGTAAATCAATCGTTTAAAATCAATAATACAGTAAATCACTCATTCACTAATTACCAGCCATGGCAATATTTAACGAAGAAGAGCAACAGCGCATACGTACAGCCATTGAGGATGCTGAGAAGCATACATCGGGGCAGATACGTGTTTGCATTGAGAAAACCTGCAGCGAGAACGTGCTTGACCGTGCGGCAAAATACTTTCATAAGCTGGAGATGCACCAAACCAAGCACCGCAACGGTGTGCTGGTTTACCTGGCTACAGTCGATCGTAAATTTGCCATTATTGGCGATGCTGGGATTGATAAAGTAGTGCCGGCTGATTTTTGGGATAGCACTAAAGAGGATATGCTGCAGCACTTTAAACTGGGTAACCTGGTTGAAGGTATTGTGACCGGTTTGGCCATAGCGGGCGAGCAGTTGCAAAAATACTTTCCGCATAATGCTGATGATAATAACGAATTACCCGATGATATTGCCTTTATGGATGGCGAATAACCCAATTTTTTCTAACAGTAGGGTTTAAATTATTACGATTATGTTTAAGAAACTTACATTATTATTCGTTTTCCTGGTAGGTACGTTCGTGGCGTTTGCGCAAACTTATCCGCCAAAATCAAATACGCTGGTAACGGATTATACCAATACACTGTCAGAAGGCGATAAACAGCAGCTGGAAAGCAAATTGGTAGCTTTTGATGATTCTTCATCAACCCAGATAGCGGTTGTACTTATAAAATCAGTTGGTGATTATGATATTTCCGAATATGCCGTTGGCCTGGGCCGTAACTGGGGTATCGGTCAAAAAGGCAAGAACAATGGCCTGTTGATATTAGTTGCTGTAGATGACCATAAAGTAACCATACAAACGGGCTATGGCCTTGAGGGTGCCGTTCCTGACGCTATTACAAGCCAGATAATTGAAAATGACATAAAGCCCCACTTCAGGCACAATGATTACTATGGCGGGCTTGATGCGGCTACCAGCGACATTATTAAATACTCCAAAGGAGAATATAAGGCCGATAAAAAAGCACAGCACAAGGATAATGGCGGAGGTGGCGGCATCATTATCTTTATCATCATTATAGTTGTTATCCTCATCGTTGTATTCCGCGGTCGCGGTGGCGGCGGTGGTGGCGGGCAGATCATTGGTGGTCGTGGAGGCGCAAGCCCTTTCTGGTGGTTCCTGGCTGGTGATATACTGGGCAGCAGCGGTCGTGGTGGAGGCGGCTGGGGCGGCGGTGGCGGAGACTCCGGCGGCGGCGGTGGTGGTTTCGGCGGTTTTGGCGGCGGCAGCTTCGGCGGCGGCGGATCAAGCGGAAGCTGGTAGTTAGTGATTAGAGGTTGGTGATTAGTGATTAGTTGGTCTTTCGCATAATTAAAACACCAAATAGTTCATTAATTATTAAAAAAATCGCTAATTCGCTCATTCACTAAATCACTCATTTGCGCATGGATCTACGCTGGAAAATTCTTGATTCTCATTATGTACATAAAGGCCCATGGGCTACCTTACGAACTGATAAATGCGAAATGCCCGACGGGCGCATTGTTGACAGTTACTTTGTATTAGAATATCCCAACTGGGTAAATGGGGTAGCTATTACTGAAGATAATAAAGTGCTGATGGTGCGCCAGTACCGCCATGCGGCCGACATCGTATCACTTGAAATACCGGGTGGTGTTATTGATGGCGATGAGGCCCCTGAACATGCCATGCAGCGGGAGCTCTTGGAGGAAACAGGCTATCTGTTTGAAGATATTGAACTGCTAAGCATTGTTTACGCCAATCCGTCTACTGCTAATAATCATACTTATTGCTACCTGGCTAAAGGCGGTAAAAAGACGCAGGACCAAAATCTGGATGAACACGAAGAGCTGATTGTTGAAGAATACACCATACCCGAAGTAAAACAACTGCTTGTAGATAATAAAATACCACAGGCACTGCACTGCACAGGTTTGTTTTACGCGTTTATGAAGTTGGGGGTGTTGTAAGTATATGTCTCCGCTGCCTGTGCCCTCACAGGCAGTTATTTCCACGCGTCATTACGAGGTACGAAGCAATCCACGGCCGTGTAAAGTGTGTTGGCTGTCATGCTGAGCGCTAGTCGAAGCATGTGGGCAAAGGCCTCTACGCACATACTTCGACTAGCGCTCAGCATGACACCCTTCCATCATGTAATTGGAATCCGCTGGTTAGTGGAGCAACCTCGTCGCTTGCTGATTGAACGCGACGAGGTTGCTTCGTCGTTCCTCCTCGCAATGACATCAAAAGTATGGCGCAACAAAAAAAGCCCTGCAAATGCAAGGCTTTCCATATCTAAATCAAAATATCAGTTTACGACATCTTTAATTTCTTCTGTATATCAGCTACGTAGCCTTTGAACTTTTTGTCGGTATCAATTAAATCCTCAACGGTTTGGCAGGCGTATATCACGGTAGAGTGGTCGCGGCCGCCGAAGAAATGGCCTATTGATTTTAATGAACTTTTGGTATGCGCTTTAGCCAGGTACATAGATATTTGCCTTGCCTGAACAATTTCGCGTTTACGGGTTTGTGATTTCACCATCTCAATAGGTACTTCAAAGTACTCACAAACAAGGCTCTGGATGTATTCCATCGAGATCTCCTTGGATGAATTCTTTACAAAATTCTTCAGCATTTGCTTAGCCAGGTTCAGGTCAATCTCCTTACGGTTAAGGGTTGATTGTGCCAGTAATGATACCATGGCGCCTTCCAGCTCACGTACATTGTTATCAATGTTATGGGCCACATACTCAACTACATCGTTTGATAACTCAATACCATCCTGATAGATCTTGTTCTTAAGGATAGCCATACGGGTTTCCAGGTCGGGGATCTGCAGATCGGCAGAAAGGCCCCATTTAAACCTTGATAGTAAACGTTCCTCTAAACCAGCCAGATCCTTAGGTGCTTTATCTGATGTAATGATCAGCTGCCTGCCTGATTGGTGCAGGTGGTTAAATATGTGGAAGAAGAAATCCTGTGTTTTTTCTTTGCCGGCAAAGTTGTGCACATCATCCATAATGAGCACGTCAATAGCCTGATAAAAATTCACAAAATCATTAATGTTATTATGCTTAAGCGCGTCAACAAATTGTTGAGTGAACTTTTCGCATGATACATAGAGTACCAGTTTATCGGGCAGGGTTTGTTTTATCTGGTTGCCTATTGCTTGTGCAAGGTGTGTTTTACCTAAGCCAACACCACCGTATATCATTAAAGGGTTAAATGAAGTGCCACCCGGTTTGGCTGCTACCGCGTAGCCTGCCGAACGGGCTAAACGGTTACAATCACCTTCGATAAAGTTTTCGAAAGTGTAGTTACGGTTAAGCTGTGGGTCAACATTCAATTTTTTTAGTCCCGGTATAACAAAAGGGTTCTTAATATCCTTATTTATAGAAATAGGGATCGGCATCGATTGATTCTTAGATTCCGCGCCGTTTCCGTTTGAGGGCATATTTGTTGTATATGGTTTGCTTGTAGATTGTTCAACTACAATGTTATACTCTAAACGCCCTTCATCCCCTAATTGTTTTTTAATAGTTTTACGCAACAGGCCAACGTAGTGTTCTTCCAGCCATTCGTAAAAAAACAAACTTGGTACTTGTATAGTCAGAACACTGCCTTCCATCCTCAAAGCTTTTATCGGCTCAAACCAGGTTTTGAAGCTTTGTGCCGGTATGTTATCTTTTATTATCTGGAGACAGCTATTCCAAACGTTAGTACAAGTTTTTTCCATATAGATATATTATAAAAAGTTGATTTCCAACCCCCAATGAAACATCCTTAGAGGCCGCTACGGAACATCGAATATTCTAAAAAAAAGCGGATAAAAAAATTAAATTTTCACTTTTTTAACAATTAAATTTATGATATTTTAACGTAGACTTTACTAAAAGTTCAATATTAAAATGTACATTTCGTAACAAAAATCCCATTTGATTCGCTAAAAGAAATATTTCTTTTCATTCAACAGCTTTGCCGAAACCTCTGTAGCATTTACATCAATATATTACAATATTTAGGAATAAAGGTTTTTTAATATTCTCCAAAAATAGCGCGTAGGGTATTGGCTATTTCTCCCAGAGTAGCATAGTTTTCAACGGCAGTTAAAATATAAGGCATCAAATTCTCTTTGCCTTTAGCTGCGTTGCCAAGTTGTGAGAGTGCTTCGCTTACGGCCTGATTATTTCGTTCACTTTTTAGTTTGATTATTTTTTCGATCTGGTGTTTGCGTATGGAGTCATCAACCCGGAAAACATTGGTTGCTGTTTCTTCGGTTTGGGTAAAGCGGTTTACGCCAACCAGTATTTTTTCACCGCTTTCAATTTCATTCTGGTACTGGTAGGCAGCGCTTGCAATTTCTTGCTGCATATAATCCTGCTCAATGGCTTTTACCGATCCGCCCATGGCATCAATCTTATCTATATATATATAGGCGGCTTTTTCAAGCTCATCGGTTAAGGCCTCAATAAAGTACGAGCCCGCCAAAGGGTCAACCGTATCGGTAACGCCACTTTCAAAGGCGATGATCTGCTGGGTACGCAGGGCAATTTTGGCAGCGGCCTCAGTAGGTAACGATAATGCCTCGTCATAGCCATTGGTATGTAATGATTGTGTACCTCCCAACACAGCTGCCAATGCCTGGTTGCTTACCCGTACTATATTGTTCATGGGTTGCTGCGCCGTTAGGGTTGAACCACCTGTTTGCGTATGGAAACGTAGCTTTTGTGCGCCTAAATCAGTGGCGCCAAGCTCTTTGGTGATATGTGCCCACATACGCCTGGCGGCCCTGAACTTGGCTATCTCCTCAAAAAAATTATTATGGCAGTTAAAAAAGAACGATAACCGTTTAGCAAATACATTTATATCCAATCCCTTATCCAAAGCCGCCTTTAAATAGGTTTTGCCATTGGCCAGGGTAAAGGCTAGTTCCTGCACGGCGGTTGAGCCCGCCTCGCGAATGTGATAGCCTGAGATAGATATGGTGTTCCATTTAGGCACCTCCTTGCTGCAATACTCAAATACATCGGTTATAAGCCGCATGGATGGTGTAGGCGGATATATATAAGTACCGCGCGCGGCGTACTCCTTTAATATATCGTTTTGTATAGTGCCTGATAGTTGCTTAAGATCGGCCCCTTGTTTTTTTGCTAACGCGATGTACATAGCTAATAAGGTAGCCGCAGTAGCATTAATGGTCATGGAGGTGGTGATGTTTTTTAGCTCAATGCCATCAAACAATATCTCTATATCTTTTAATGAGTCGATAGCTACCCCAACCTTGCCTACTTCGCCTTCGGATAGTTCATGGTCTGAGTCGTAGCCTATCTGCGTAGGCAGATCAAAGGCAACGGATAAACCCATGGTGCCCTGACTGAGCAGGTAATGGTAGCGTTTGTTTGATTCCTCGGCGGTGGAGAACCCAGCATACTGGCGCATGGTCCAGGGTTTGCCGCGGTACATATCCTTTTGAATGCCACGTGTAAATGGAAACTCGCCCGGCAGTTCATTCATTTCAACTGGCCCGGTATATACTTCCTTTATTTCGATACCGGATGTGGTGGTTATCTTTTTATCGGACATGACTGGTTAAAATAATTGTTCCAGGTCCTGCCTGATCAGTTCGCTGCCAATTTCGTATGGGTTGTTCTCCATCTGGCTTAACTGTATTAAAATTGTGCGCCCCAGATCGAGGCCAGTAGCGTTTTCGGGCAGGTCCTTCATAGCAGCGCCTACTATATTCAAAGTGTCATCCTTAATGCGCTTGGCCACTCCCCAGGCCCTGCTGCTTACATATATTTGCTGGGTGATGTTATGCTGATACTCGTTGCGCACCTCGCTAACAACTACACTATGCAGATCGGCAGCGGTATAACCTGGTGAATTAAGGCGCACCAGCATATTTTCGGGGTTTATACGTTCTATAAATAATATAACACGCTCATAAGCCTGTAACCTTAATGGCAAGGTTTGGTTGGCGACAGATTTTTTAAATTCGAGCAGTTGTATGCGTTCTGATTTATCGAGGTAGGGTTTAATCAGGTAAAAGGCTATCCATACCACACCTAGGCCGGAAACAGTATATTTAAGAATATCTAATAAAAAGGGGTAATAAGCCATAAAATGAATGTTAGGCCGGGGTCATAAATAATCGGCTTGCAACAAAAATCTGCATTTTACATTATATTTGTGTAGTTAATTAAAAATAAGATGAGTACTGCTGTTGAAAACGCACCGGTTAGCTTTACTGAAGGCGCCGTAAAAGAACTTTATAAATTAAAAGATCAGCAAGAGATAGGTGAGGATTTTGGCTTGCGTGTTGGTGTTGAAGGCGGAGGCTGCTCAGGTATGAGTTATATTTTAGGCTTCGATCAGAAAAAGGACGGCGACCAGGAATATATTATTGATGGCATTAAAGTGTTTATGAACAAAGCTCATGGCCTGTACCTTGTTGGCATGCAGATCAATTATCAGGATGGTTTAAATGCCCGCGGCTTTACCTTTGAAAATCCTAACGCTGCCAGCACTTGCGGTTGCGGTACTTCGTTTTCGGTATAAGTAGTTGATATATTATTTGTTTTTTTTGTATAAAAAGTGTATATTTACTTTATAAGTTCAAATATTAACTGAACAAGTAATTTGGTATCGTTATTGTTCTTATCCCCTCTTTAATAAATCATCTTTTTCTTTAAAAAATTTATAATGGAAGTAATTAAGCTAGTAACCCGGGCAATGGGAAACATTTTAGGTTCTTACTTCAGTTCCGATATGGAAGTAATGAGTGAGGAAGCCCAAAAAATTTTTCAAATGACGAGGACAGGAAAAAATATATTGAAGCTGTCGAAAAATTAAAAAACTCTGATAGCACCGAAGAGACTATCATTCTTTCAACCCAAGAAAAAATAACTTTAGTATCTTAATATTTAGTGGAAAGTCAGTTCACGATAAGCAGTATAATAATTATTGTTTGGCTTATTTTCCCGGGTGTTGTTTTTAAACGATTTTACTATCAAGGCCAGTTCACAAAGCAATTTGGGGCTGGTCTTTTTGCTGATAGGTTAATTACAAGCATATTTTGGGGGATAATTGTTCAAATTGTTACTTTCCTAATTTTTAGCCGATCTTTTGGCTTCACGTTTACGGGCATAAAAGCTAAAGTCGGGTCAGTTTATGTAAATATTGTCAAAAACGAGATGCCCAATATTGCCTATGAACACTTAAAGTATATTCTTGGATATCTATTTTTTTTAGTGCTAATTGCGGCTATTTCGGGATACGTTTCCCATAAAGTTATAAGAATTTTTAAAATAGATGTCAAATTTGAAGTATTTAGATTTGCCAATCATTGGAATTATTATTTCAGGGGAGAAATTCTTTCAACCAGAGAATTTAAATCTTTAAAAAAGGGTAAATGGTTATCAACTATGGTAGACGTACTAATTGATGATTCTACTGAAAAAAGCAAAATGGTTTCGGGATTCTTAACACAATACACGATATCGGAGAAAACAGGCGAATTAGAAACTATATATTTAACTGGCGCTAAAAGATATTCCCAAACGTCAAATCAATTTAAAGTAATACCAGGAGACTGTATGATTATTCCATTTGATAAAATAATCGACATGAATTTGCGGTATACATTTCAAGCATTCAACAAAAATTTTCGAAAATATATAATTTTTAAAAATGCCATTTGGTTTTCATTAACTATTGGGCTGCTATTTTTTCTGATTATTCCATGGTATTTGGACGTTAATATTTTTTGTAAGCTTTTGGGAATTATCTCTGGATTCTTTAGCTGGGTGATATTTGTAATGATTGTTTCAAATCCATTCCAGCCTAACATAAGCATCAAATTCACTACGGAGAAGCTTTGGCCTTTATTGGTGACTATGGTGATTTTTTTGGTTATTACGCTTTTGTTGTTAGGGATTACACCATCTTTTGAGCAGATAAAACACATCTTTTAAGAGTTATTTCTATCCCGCCGCAGGCAAGCTCAGGTAAAACGTAGTGCCAATACCCAGTGCAGTTTCAAACCAAACCTTGCCGCCCGCGTTTTCAATGGAGTTTTTAACGAATGCAAGACCCAGGCCTGTACCCGAGCTTTTGGTGGTGAAGTTGGGCTCGAAGATCTTCTCGCGCATGTTTTCAGGGATGCCATTGCCGTTATCCTTTATACTGAGCAAAATGTTTTTGCTGGTGATCAGGTAGCTGATATCAATTTCACCAGATTTACCCTGTGGGGTGGCTTCAATAGCATTTTTTAACAGGTTATTAAAACAACGTAAAAGCTGATCCCGGTCGGCATTGATGTAGAACGGATCTTCAGGCGGCTGATATTGGATCTTGATATTATCAGCATGCACAAAAATGGTAACAGCCTGCCCAAGCATATCAAAAATGTTTATCCGCTCAATATGAGTATCCGGCATTTTAGCAAACGACGAAAATTCCGATGCGATTGACGATAAGCTCTCGATCTGCTCTACAAATGATTTGCTGAAACGCTCAAACTTTTGATCAAACTTAGGGTCCTTATCGCGCCATGATTTTTCGAGCAGTTGCAAGCCCAGTTTTAACGGGGTAAGCGGATTTTTAATTTCATGGGCAACCTGCTTGGCCATTTCGCGCCAGGCGCTTTCACGTTCGGATTGCGCTAGCTTTTGTGCACTGTTCTCCAGCGCCGCTATCATTTTATTATACTCGTTTACCAGCGAACCAATTTCATCATCGCGTTCCCACTTAATGGGCTCGTTTCTTTTGCCGTATATTATCTTGCTGAGATTAAGCTGCATAAAACTTAGTGGCGCGGTTATCTGCCGGGCAATAATTACTGCAAATAAACCTACTACTATAAAAATTAAGGCATATACGTTTATCATCACGTTCAGCAATGCAACAATACGGGCATTATAATCAGCCTCGTTCGAGAAATAGGGTAGTTGCAAATAGGCTACCGTTATCCTTTTTGAGTTGATGAGCGGGGCATAAACTGATTTATAGGCCAGGTCACCAACCATCTCATCGTTCACAAATTGTGATTTCTGGAGCTTATTCAGGTTGATATAAGCCTTGGCATTCATCCGTTTTGGCTGCAGTCCGAATTCGTAAATTTTGGGTTGCGTGGTAATTAACGGATAGCCGCTGCGGTTATACAGGATCAGATCGGTAGAGTAGGTGCTGGCCAGGTTATCAAACTCAACCTGACTTTCATCATTTATATCATTAATATACTTGTCAAAAAGCCCGTTCTCAAATGCAGTAGTTATACGGCTGATCTTGGTGCTGATCATGTTTTGCTGCTGCTCGTTATATTGGGTACTGATAGAGAAAAAGGTAATAAAGCCTACAAATACCAGTGTTATTACCACTGCCGCAATAATGGAGAACTGTATGCGCGTTTTATAAAGTATCCGTTCAAAATTTATGCGGAGTATCCACTTTAAACCATCACCGTTCACATTTAATATTCGTATACGGTTCCATAACCAGCGCGAGAAAATAACCACTATACTAAAAAACAGCAACAGTATAAAAAAGAAGGTAAGGGATGTTATACCGTAAAAAATAGGGTTATCCTCCTTGCTTACCACTATAAGTGTGCGATCGCCGGGCTTATATATTAAATGATTAAAGGAGATAAGGTTTTTATACCATTCCGAATAATCGCCTTTGGTAGTAACGGTGGTGTATTGTTTAAGTTTACCTTTAAAAGTGGTATTTACCAGGTCGTAATCAAAAACACCACTTTTACTTTGCAGCTTGTCGTCAATATAAAAAGCGTAGGAGTAATCTTTAAATTCATCATCCTGCTTTATGGAGCCATCTTTTAGCAAAGCAGGGAAAGAGCCCGCCGGTTGTAATGGTTTTGATCTTAATTCAACTACTATGGTACCTAATAGTTTTTTATCCTCTATTACCGGGAGTATGGCAAAATAGGTTTCAAAACCAAAGGAGTCGTTCTCGCGGTAAAAATAATCGGAAACCTTATAGGAGCTATAAAGTACAAGATCGCTAAATACACTCAGGGAATAATTTTTATCGGCTGTTATGGGTTGCCCATCGGTATTAAACTCATGAATGGCATAGGAATATTTGGATAAATATTCATCAAAATAAAGCTTTTGAAAACGGTTACGCAGGTTGCCATAGTACATTGTATCCTTAAAATACTTAACGATTTTCTGATCGCCGACTATTTGCTTCTCAATGTTTTTAAAAATATGATCGGCAGTAACATCATCCGGCTGTTCCAGCTTAAGCATAAGGGCTTTGCGGGTGTTGTCCTGCTTTATTGATTGAACATGCCTGTACCTTAAAAAGGCGATCAGTGAAAAAACAAAAACTATGGTAATAAAGGATGTGGCCGTAATGGCACCATTATTATATCGGTAGGCATAGCCCCGCATTAAAACAACTACAGCTGCAAAGACGTAAAATAAATTGAAATGCTGATGGTAGGTCATTTCGGCTGTAGCTAAAATAACACCGATGATGAGTATGGTTATTTTGTGTGAATCGGGTATGAGCAGCCTGGAGCAGATGGATAAAAAGGTTTCATTCAGCAGGTAAAATATCATGAACCCAAAGCACATTATGCCCAGGCCAAGCATACTGAACCTTGACAGACTGAATACATTGTATACGTCGAAATTTATTTTTGAATTGATAACCAACCCATAAAATAAGTTTAATAACAGGGATGAAACAACTAAAAGTACTGCAACGCAAATAATTAATATGACATAACCGGCAGTTTTGCCCGGTATGCCCTTTAATAACTTATTGCGCTGTTTATATAAAAACGTAGCAAACCACGATGCAAATAATATGTTGAGGCAAAAATCGCCCAGGGAAGCAAACCCATGCCCGGCTGTATATAGCACGGGTTTAAAAATATAAAGCTGGTAAACAAAATCGGGGAGGTGGTAGCGCAGGTTCAGGTAGCGGACAGCCACAATAAACAGCGCCATCGTAATCAATGATAATATAATGTAGCCCTGCGATGCAATGTATTTACAGATGGCCTGTATAAGTACACATAAGATGAAGAAGGTTAACAGCCATGATATCAGCTCGAAATAAAAGAAGCGGTGATTGATCATACCCGGCTTTAATTTTACCGAAAACAGGTATGAGTTATCAATACTGCTGTGTACGCCATAAACATTAGTATCAGTAAAATCGGCGAGTTCAATGTTATTATCTTCCGTCAGGTCTTTCTGAAACTTGTTTTGCAGGTATTCGTTCTGAAATGAATAGTTAACCTTTATCAGGATGAAGCAGATGGCCGAAAAATCACCATCGCTTTTTTTGATGGCCTCGTAATACCCGTTGGGTTCCCTGATAAATGAAACACCTTCTTTTATGTCCGAAGCTTTGCTTGGTACAACCTTTATCCCACTCCAATAAGTTAGGGTATCTTTATGGTAAGTGGTAAGCCATATACTTTTTTCCTTAGTGAAGTATTGCGCAGTATATAGCGCTTTATAAGGATAGCTTTGAATAGTTTTCAGGCTATTAAGACTATCCTTATTAAAAAGTATGGCGGTAACATAGGCCTCCTTATCATGAAGATTATCTTCAAGGGTTCTGGCTGTTTGATCGAGGTTTTTTACCGGCGTGTAGGTGCTTTGAACCACAATTGCAGTAAATAATAAACTGGCAAACAGCAGCGCTAACAGTAAACGTATTTTCCCGGATGTGCTCAAGTGTTTAGTTTCAACAAAGGATAAAATTTACATTCAAACACACATACGCAAAGTATGTTTTATTTTATTGTGGCAAAGCCGCGCTTTCTGTAGGTATTTGCCTGTCCACCTTTTTTACAAGGCCCTGCAATACACTACCCGGGCCAACTTCAGTAAATGAGGTGGCACCATCTTCCAGCATATGCTTTACGGTTTGTGTCCACCTTACGGGGCCGGTAAGTTGCGCTATTAAGTTATGTTTTATTTGTTGCGGATCGGTATAGGGTTTGGCATCAATATTTTGGTAGATAGGGCAAATAGGAGCCTTGATCTCGGTATGAACAATGGCATGCTCTAACTCAACACGGGCCGATTCCATCAAAGGTGAGTGGAACGCGCCGCCAACATTTAGCTTAAGCGCTCTTTTTGCGCCGGCAGCAGTCATTTTTTCGCAAGCCTCATCAATCCCGGCAATAGTACCCGAAATTACCAGCTGGCCCGGACAATTATAATTTGCTGGCACAACCACATTGCTTATGCGGTGACAGATATCTTCAACCGTAAAATCATCCAAACCTAAAATAGCCGCCATGGTTGATGGCTGTATCTCGCAGGCTTTTTGCATGGCATTGGCGCGTGCCGCAACCAAACGCAAACCATCCTCAAATGATAGAGCACCGGCTGAAACCAATGCTGAAAATTCGCCTAATGAGTGACCTGCAACCATCTCGGGTTTAAAATCATCACCTAAAACAGTGGCTAAAATAACCGAGTGCAGGAATATGGCCGGTTGGGTAACGTTGGTTTGTTTAAGGCCCTCGTCGGTGCCTTCAAACATAATTTCAGTAATACGGAAGCCTAAAATTTCATTGGCTTTCTCAAATAATTCACGGGCTTTGTCCGACTTTTCGTAAAGGTCTTTACCCATTCCAACAAACTGGGCACCCTGCCCCGGGAAAATATATGCTTTCATTGTTTTTTTTGGTGAGTGGTTGATTAGGTTTATTGAGTGAGTAGTTGATCTGGTGGTAAAAACTACTCACCCAATCAACCACTCACCACTTAACTTAACTTCGCTGCTATCAAATTTAAGAATTCTGTTCGGGTTCTGTCTTCTAAAAATTCGCCGGTAAAGGCTGAGGTGGTGGTTACCGAGTTTTGCTTTTGTACGCCGCGCATGCTCATGCACAAGTGGCGGCATTCAATTACCACGCCTACGCCAAGGGGCTGCAAGGTATCCTGTATGCAATCCCTTATTTCGTTGGTTAAACGCTCCTGTACCTGTAGGCGGCGGGCAAAGGCATCCACCACACGGGGTATTTTGCTTAGGCCAACCACATGCCCGTTGGGTATGTATGCGATGTGCGCCTTGCCAAAAAACGGCAGCATATGGTGCTCGCACATCGAGTATACTTCAATATCCTTTACTACAACCATCTGGCTGTAGTCTTCCTTAAACTTAGCCGAGTTTAGTATCGCCTGCGCATCCAGGTCGTAGCCATGGGTTAAAAAAAGCATCGCCTTGGCTATACGTTCCGGTGATTTTAACAGCCCTTCACGCTCAGGATTTTCGCCTATCTGCTTTAAAACATCATGATAATGTGTTGATAGGTTGGTGATCAGTTCGGGGTTATACCGGTCAATTTTTACATATCCTTCAATATCGTCATCGTCGTCACGATCAGGGATAGAGTGGTTATCAGTCATCTTTATAGGTTAGTCGCCGAAGTATTCAGCGGAGTTATTTTCAGTTTCGTATAACTTCACTGAATGCAGGAACACGCCGTCATAAGTCTCGATAGGGGCTTTCAGCTGGTTAAATATCTCGATACAAAGTAGCTCGGTTGATGCCATTTTGCCGGCCATAAATTCAACATCCTTATTGATATTCTTGTGGTCGAGCTTTTCGATAACGTAATCATTAATGATAATTTTCAGCTCTTTAAGATCGATCAAATAGCCCGTTGCGTGGGTAACCTGTCCCTTTACTGTTACAAAAAGGTTATAGTTATGGCCATGCCAGTTAGGGTTGGCACATTTGCCAAACACCTCATTGTTTTTCTCTGCGCTCCATTCCTCACGATACATTCTATGAGCGGCATTAAAATGCTCTTTGCGCGTAATATATATCATCATAATATTTGTGGGTGCAAATATACAAAACAAAAACAAGGCATATGTTTTATCTTAGCAACCAAAAAATAAATTGACAATGCGCGTATTAGTTGTAGCTGCTACTTTGTTTGAAGTCGAGAGTCTTAAGTCTGGAGTCTTAAGCCCTCAGTCTTCGGTCGAAAGTCAGACTCAAGACTCAGGATTCCAGACTATAGACTTTCTCATAACCGGCGCCGGTATGGTGGCTACCGCGTTTGCGATGGGGAAGCATTTGGCTGCAAATAAATATGACCTGGCTATAAACTTAGGTATCTGCGGCAGTTTTGATAAGGATATTGCTTTGGGCGATGTTTTAGAAATTGTTGAGGATGATCTGGCAGAGCTAGGCGCTGAGGATGATGAAGATTTTATCACTATCGATAAATTGGGTTTTGGAGAAAGCAGCTTTAGGGCCACGTATCAGCTGCCTGAAAAATTCAACCTGAAAAAAGTAAATGCAGTTACCGTAAATACAGTGCATGGCAATGATACATCAATAAAAAAATTAAGCGACCGTATGAATGCCCAGCTGGAAAGCATGGAAGGCGCGGCATTCTTTTATGCCTGCAGAGAGGCGGGTATACCAAGTTTGCAGATCAGGGCAGTGTCAAATTACGTAGAAAAACGCAATCGCGATGCCTGGCAGATAGGGCTGGCAATTAAAAATCTGAATACATTTGCTCTCGAGTTGGTTGATTGGTTGATTAGTGAATAGTTAAGTGGTTTTGCCAACTATTCACCACTCACTGCTCACCACTCACTAATAACAATTACGCTATGAAACTATCCCTCGGCTTTTCGCCTTGCCCTAATGATACCTTTATTTTTGACGCTTTAATTCACCATAAAATTGACACGGAAGGTTTGGAATTTGAAGTGTTTTATGATGATGTGGAAACGCTTAACCAAAAAGCTTTCCGCGGCGAGCTGGATATTACCAAACTGAGCTACCACGCATTTGCCTATATAGCCGATAAATATGTATTGCTGGATGCAGGCAGTGCTTTAGGTTTTGGCGTAGGACCGATGTTGATTTCGGATTTAGAAATTTCGATTTCGGATTTACAAAACAATCAAATCCAAGATCGTACATCAGAAATCCGAAATCCTTTGATCGGTATTCCCGGCAAATACACTACCGCTAACTTCTTATTAGGATTGGCGTTTCCGGAGGCTACCAATAAGCAGGAACTAGTTTTCTCGGATATTGAAGATGCCGTACTGGAAGGCCACGTTGATGTGGGGCTAATCATTCATGAAAACCGCTTTACTTACCAGGATAAAGGACTGAAAAAGATCATCGACCTGGGTGATTACTGGGAAAAACAAACCGGCTGCGCCATCCCGCTTGGGGGTATTGTGGCTAACCGTAATTTACCTGAAGCTGTTCAGCATAAAATAAACCGGGTGCTACGTAAATCGGTAGAGTTCGCGTTTGCCAACCCAAAATCCGGACTAGAGTTTATCCGCTCCCACGCGCAGGAAATGAGCGAGGAGGTGATGTATAAGCATATAGACCTTTATGTAAACAAATACTCCCTTGATCTGGGCGAAGAAGGTAAAAAAGCGATAAAATTGTTGTTTGATACCGCCCTGGAAAAGGGAATTATACCGGAAATAAAGGAAAATATATTTTTAACGTAGCCCATCTTCTCCAAACTTCATTGCGCTCGTCTGTGACGAGTGCTTAAAATGGGTTAGCGATTGTATCGCCCGGGCATTACAAATCCCCAAAAGAGTTAAGCACTCGTCACACAGACGAGTGCAATTATAAATCTCCCCCTTTAGGGGGCAGGGGGCTCAATACAACAACTGATCATAAGGATACCTAGCCGCATGTATCTCTACCACCTTATCATATAACATCTTCCTGAATTCGTCGATATTCTCCTTTTTAGTGGCAGATATGAAGATAGCCGGGCTGTTGTTCTTGGCCATCCAGCTGTGTTTAAAGTCGTCGAGGGTTAATGGCTCAACTTCTTCGCCTGTATGGTTCTGCACCGGTTGGTAAGCATCTATTTTGTTAAATACGGTGATGGTTGGCTTATCTATCACACCCAGATCTTTCAGCGTTTCGTTAACGGTTCTAATCTGGTCTTCAAAATTGGGATGCGATACATCTACTACGTGTACCAAAATATCTGCTTCGCGTACTTCATCCAATGTCGATTTAAAACACTCTACCAAATGGTGAGGCAATTTGCGGATGAAACCTACAGTATCTGATAGTAAGAATGGCACATTCTCTATCACCACCTTTCTAACCGTAGTATCCAGCGTAGCAAACAATTTGTTCTCGGCAAATACTTCTGATTTGGAGATCATGTTCATGATGGTTGATTTACCCACGTTGGTATAACCCACCAATGCCACACGTACCATAGCCACACGGTTTTTACGCTGCGTTTCGTTCTGGCGATCTATCTGCCTAAGTTTTTCTTTTAACAGCGAAATCTTGTTCAATATCAAACGGCGGTCAGTCTCAATTTGCGACTCACCCGGTCCGCGCATACCTATACCACCTTTTTGACGCTCTAAGTGGGTCCATAAACGGGTAAGGCGTGGTAGTAAATATTGCAGCTGTGCCAGTTCAACCTGGCTTTTAGCCTGCGCTGTTTGTGCACGCCCGGCGAATATATCCAGTATCAGGTTATTGCGGTCGAGGATCTTAACCTGTAATTCGTTCTCTATATTACGCAGTTGCGATGGGGTAAGCTCATCATCAAAAACTACTATATCAATTTCTTCTTCGGTAACAAAGGCCTTAATATCCTCCAAACGTCCCGAGCCAACAAATGTGGCACGATCAGGGCGCTGTAGTTTTTGGGTAAAAGTTTTGACAGTCTCCGCCCCGGCGGTTTCTACCAGAAACTGCAATTCTTCTAAATACTCCTTGGTCTGCTCATCGGTTTGATGCGGTGTAATTACACCAACCAGTACAGCCCTTTCCTGCTTCTCAGCAGTATCATAAAATTTTTGCTTCATTAAGTATTGTATATCAAATCAATTGCCAAGTTAATAAAATCTGCCCATGTGTCGGTTTCGGTAGATTATGGATGACAAAATCGGCAAATAGCCTTATAGTTCATAGTGATGGGTTTCAAACCCATCGCTATTTGTAATAACTATCAAAGCGTCATTGCGAGGTACGAAGCAATCTCTACGTAGGCAGGTCCAGCATTTCTGTTCGCTCTGTATAGCATAGAGATTGCTTCGTAGCTCGCAATGACGGTGGCAGAAAAGGGTAGTCTTTACAACTCCTTCACAAACTCCATCATCGCCAACCCCGGATCAGCCTGTTTCATAAAATTCTCACCGATCAGGAAACCATTAAAACCAGCTTTCTTCAGCTCCTTAATAGTTTGCGGGTTGCTGATAGCACTTTCCGAGATCTTTAAAAACTCAGCCGGGATATGCTCCGCCAGTTTGTATGATGTTTCTACCGAAACGGTAAAATCAGCCAGGTTACGGTTGTTTACGCCAATGGCATCCAGGTTTGGGTTGATACTGCGTTCCAGTTCCTCTAAGTTATGTATCTCAAGCAACACATTTAAGCCTATGCTTTTGGCCAGTGATGCCAATTGATCTATCTCGGCAGGAGTAAGGATCGCGGCTATCAGTAATATAATATCCGCGCCTAAAGCTTTGGCCTCGATTATCTGGTAAGGATCTATCATAAAATCCTTACGTAATACAGGAATGGTATTTACCTGGCGCGCTTTGATCAGGTCGGCTTTTTTGCCCATAAAGAACTGCCTGTCGGTTAGTACCGATAATGCCGATGCACCGGCAGCATCATAACCATTGGTTACTTGTTTTACTGTTACCTTATCATTAATGATCCCTTTTGACGGCGATTTGCGTTTAAACTCCGCGATAATGCCGGTACGATCAGGATGCAACAAAAACTCCCTGAACGAATAGGTATCCCGCTGAAAAAGGTCAGACTCTTCCAATTTGGTGTATGAAACCCGCTTTTTAGCGGATTCAACTTCCCTGCGTTTGTTAAGTACTATTTTATCTAAGATAGTCCCCCCAGCCCCCTGAAGGGGGAGCTTTTGATTGTTATTTTGTGTCATATCCAATAAATTTGCCCTATTCCGGCTCCACCTTTAGGGGGTCGGGGGGTTAATCCAGTTTTTCATAATTTCTTTACCATACTCAGTTAATATCGATTCCGGGTGAAATTGTACACCGCGGACATCGTATTCCTTATGCCTTAATGCCATAACCGAGTTATCTTCTTCATCAATGGCAGTTACGGTTAATACATCAGGCACAGCCTTTTCATCCACCACCCATGAGTGGTACCTGCCTACTTTAAAGCTTTGTGGCAAGCCAATGAAAAGCTGTTCCTTTTCATCGGTTACCTTAATAGGCGTTGCAATCCCATGCATGGGTTGGTTTAAGTTATACAGTTTACCGCCAAACACCTCCGCAATGGCCTGCTGACCAAGGCATACGCCAAAAATACTTTTAGTTGGCGAGTATTTCTCGATCACATCCAGCAATAAACCCGCCTCAGACGGGATACCCGGCCCTGGCGACAGGATGATCTTATCATAAGCATCCACATCGGCAATATTAAACTGGTCGTTCCTCCAAACGGTGCATTGCAGGCCAATTTCATTAACCAAATGCACCAGGTTGTAGGTGAAGGAATCGTAGTTATCTATTATTAATATGCCCCCCGACCCCCTGAAGGGGGAGGAAGTATTTATATTTTTATCAGTTGTCATATCTCTTTTTACAAACTATATCTTATTTAAATTGCCACGTTCGTTCCCCCCTCAGGGGGTTAGGGGGCTGTACTATAATTCCTCAGCTAATTCTATGGCTTTTCTCAAAGCCGCTATTTTGTTGTCTACTTCTTTCAGTTCCATTTCAGGTATTGAGCCTGCTACTATACCTGCGCCGGCCTGGTAATGCAGGGTGTTGTTCTTGCTTAAAAATGAGCGTATCATAATGGCATGGTTAAAGTCGCCGTTAAAGCCAAGGTAGCCAATGGCACCGCTGTAAAAGCTGCGTTTGGTCTTCTCGTTCTCATCGATGATCTCCATTGCCCGATATTTTGGCGCGCCACTTAATGTGCCTGCCGGGAATGTATCGGCCACCACCTTAAATGAAGCCACACCCGGTAGCAGTTTACCACTAACATGCGATACCAAATGGATCAGGTGTGAATAATACTGCACTTCCTTAAATGCCTTAACTTCTACCTGCTCGCAATGCCGACTCAAATCGTTACGGGCCAGGTCAACCAGCATCACGTGTTCTGCTGATTCCTTCGGGTCCTCGATCAGTTTCTGCGCCAGTTCGGCATCCTTAATATCATCACCGGTTCGTTTAAACGTACCTGCGATAGGGAAGATACTGGCAACGCGATTCTTAATAGTGATCTGTGCCTCCGGCGATGAGCCGAAGATCCTGAAATCGCCATAATCAAAATAGAACAGGTATGGCGATGGATTGATCGAACGCAAAGCCCTGTACACATTAAATTCATCACCCTGGAACTGTTTGGAAAACGCCCTCGATGGTACGATCTGAAAAACATCGCCGCGATAAATATGCTGCTTCATCTTTTCAACTATCGCTATAAAGCCCTCGTTGGTCAGATTTGATTGCTCGGCTTCCTTGCTTTGGAAGGTATATTCCGGGAAGTTCTTGTTTTTGATCAGATACTCTAATTTTTCAATTCCACCGTTTTGCGGTTCACCTACCAGTTGGTTGTAAGAGATATAAAGTTCATTTTTAAAGTGATCTATCGCAATAACATACCTGTAAATGTTGTATTGCATTTCAGGGATCTTTTTGCTGTTGTTCTCTACTTGCTTTAGTTTGATGGTTTCAAAATGCTCCACCGCTTCATGCGCGAAGTAGCCGAACAAACCGTTCGATATTACTTTCAGTCCGGTTTCAGTGGTTTCAAAACAATTTAAAAAATCAGTGATCTGGCTGATGAGTTCGAACTCGCCCGGCTTGTAGTTTTCTTCGGTACCACCCGGATATTTCTTTTTCAGATTGCCATCTTCCAGCAATATACCGCCAATGGGTTCGCAGCAGATATAACTGGTGCTGTTTTCACGGCTATGATAGTCGGAACTTTCCAGCAATAGTGAATTTGGGAATACATCCCGCAGGCGTAAATAAATGCTTACCGGGGTGGTAGTATCAGCAAGTAGCTTTTTATGTGTGGTTATTATTTTAAATTTCTTCATTTTATATATATGGTCATTAAACAAAAAAACCCGTCGAATATAATTCGCCGGGTTCCAAATAGGTTTACAATTGGTTAGTCTATATATCAAATAGCATCCGGCTGCCAAAATTTACTTTGGTGCCACCAACGGTTGATTGGGTTGATTTTGATCATAGCGGGAGCAAATTTATAAAGAAATTTGAATTACCAAACTTTTTCTCACTTTTTATCGTTATTTTTTATTGGCTCATGCCCAAAAGCCCGCGCTGACTCTGCACAATAGCTAATGCAATGACTAACAGCGCTAAAATATAAAAGATAGCAACAGCCCTGTGTTTAGCTTCAGGCAGTACCAGCTTTTTAGATCGGCTGTGCCCTATAGTTATCAGTACAATCGCGAAGATCATCATGGTAATATGCTCCACCGTCCAGTAGCGGGTAATGGGGTCTTTCATGGTGCTGCTGTTGAACTGTACAAACGGGCTGATGAAGTATAATACTATCCCTATTAGCAATTGCGTATGTGCCGATATCATGGCGAAAAGATTGACAAGCCTGTTGCCCTTTGTATAAGGCCTTTTACCAAGCCAGCCCGCTAATGATAGTAATATGGCCAGCAAAACTAACACCATTACAATGTACCTGAACCCCGAGTGCAGGTGTAAGAAGAAACTATATAAAGTCATACCTCGAAAATTTATTCGAATATACAACACATCGTATAATAATCGCTAAGCACGGCGCGGTATCAATAAAATAATGTAATAACTAAGCAGATTTTACCCGGTACTTATTAAAATATGTTATTTAATGTTAATGAATGTTAACAAGCGTTGAGTTAACATTTTAAAATATAGATATTTAGGAGCCTAATGAAAAAACTCCTAATCCTTATCACAATTTTATGCTCAATAAATGTAGGTATGGCGCAAAATCGCCATACAATTACAGCCATAGTTACCGATTCAACCGGGAAAACACCCCTTGAACTTACTACGGTGGTTGTGCTCAAAGTGAGCGACTCGTCAATGATCTCCTACACGCTTACCGATAAAAACGGGGCATTTACTATCCGCCTGCATGATAATGAACCGGCACGCCTGCTCATATCACATGCGGGATTTGAAAGTATGCATATACCCTTAAAGTATAAAAATGCCGAACTGCTCAACCTGGGCACAATTCATCTGCGGGAAAAACAGCTTGCCGAAGTAAACATCAAAGGCGAATTGGTGCCCGTTGTTATTAAAAAAGATACCATTGAATTTAATGCCGAGGCTTTTAAGGTACGGCCCAATGCCGTAGTGCAGGATCTGCTTAAAAAACTGCCCGGTGTACAGGTCGACCGCGATGGCACCATAACCGTTAATGGCAAAGGTGTATCAAAGGTAAAGGTTGATGGCCGTGATTTTTTTGCGAATGACCCTAAAATTGCCACCCAAAACCTGGATGCCGATATGATAGCCAAAGTGCAGATCTATGATGACCGCGAAAATGACCCCGACCATCTGACACCAGATAATGAAGTTAAAAAGATCATCAACCTGAAGTTTAAAAAGGAGTTTTCAAAAGCCACGTTTGGTAAAATAGTTGCAGGCGCAGGCACACAAGACAAGTATAATTTAGATGGTTTATATAATCAATCCATCAATAATTTGCAGGTATCGGTAATTGCCAACAGTAAAAACCTGGGCAACACGCAGTTTATTGGCACTTCGCTGGTAGGCTTTGGCCCGAGCTCGGGTTTAAACCAAAACACCAATGCCGGGGTAAATATTAACGATAATTTTGGCAAAACGGTAAAGCTTAACCTGGTTTATAATTATGCTAACGGTGTGTATAAAAACCAGCAGGTAACAAACACGGCGCAGTTTTTAAGCGATACTACCTTAACAAGAAACACCACCACTCAAGCACATTCGGTAAATAATAACCAGAGCATTAACGGCAACCTTGAGTGGGCCCCTAACGATGCTACAAAACTGAAATATACACCAGAGCTTAGTTTTGGCAATACCAATTCAACCAATCAGAGTGTGGGAACCAGCTTTAATAATTTTACGCCCTTGCTATCCAAGAGTAATAACAACAGCAGCAATGATGGTAACAACACCAACTATCAGCATTCGCTGAACTATTACCACAGCTTTACTAAAAAAGGAGAATCGTTAAGTATAACCAACAACGTACAGGTAAGCCCCAATACAGGTAAAAATATTAGTGTCGATGATCTGCAATCGTATACAACCAGCTTAAATTCAGACACATTAAACAGGCTGGCCAATAATAAAGCAGGGAATACCACAGTAGGCTTAACTGCCGATTATAATTATCCGGTCAGCAAAAAAATCACATTGGGTATAGCGGTTGATGGGAAGCACAATAATACTGGTGCCGATCTGTTTACCTATGATCAGAACCCTAAAACAGGGTTGTATGATATATTTTTAACATCGCAAAGCACTAATTTAACCCGGAACGAGTGGGATGAGGATGTGCATCCCCGGGTATTGTACATGGTAAATGGCATCAATGTTAATATTGGTTTTATAGCCCAGTCACAACAGATCAACAACCAGTTTAACATGGCTGTGCCCGACCTTGATCAGCATTTCAATTACTTATTTCCGTCTGTATCAATTAATATTAAGCAGTATAGTTTCAATTACAGTGAAGATGTGCGGCAGCCATCCATAAATCAACTGCAGCCTATTACATTGGTTTATAGTCCGCTCTACAGCGCTACGGGTAACCCTGATCTGAAGCCTACACGTATGCGCAATATTAGCTTTAATTATAACAACGTGAATATGCAAAGCAACATGTATACCTTTTTATCAGTCCGGTTTACATGGGAGAGCAACAGCATTACTCAGGAAACCACAGTTAGCCCGGGTGGTGCACAAACAACTATGCCCGTTAACAAAAACGGTCGTTTTACAACTTATCTTAATGGTAACATATCAAAAACCTTTAAAACAGAAGGCAGATGGAAGATCCGGGAGTCAACAAACCTTAATGGTAGTGCCGGGCGTAATTTTTTTGAGGTAAACCAGCGGGATGGTTATCAGGATACCTATGCCTTGCCTGTTACTCAAACCGTTGTTTTTAGTTATGATGATGTTATTGATTTTGAGCCATCATACTATATTAACCCTGCCATTACACATTATGAGCTGGTTAAATATCCGTCGGTAAGTTATGTGCAGCAAACCATAAGTTTACCGATAGATGTGCAATGGCCAAAAAGAATAAACTGGAGCATTAATTATACCCATATTTATAATCCGCTGGTTGCACAGGGCTTTCAACGGCAGTCGAATCTGCTGAGCTTTTCAATAGCTCAAGCCTTCATGCAAAAGGATAAGGGCGAAATAAGGCTCACCTGTTATGATCTGCTTAATCAAAGCGTTAGTTCATACCATTTTGCATCCGCCAATAGCATTTATGATATCCAGAGTTCGGCCATAAGGCGGTACTTTTTATTCACGTACAGCTACCGGTTCTCAAAAACTAAAAAGTAGTTCGGCCATCATCGGTGTTGGAAGATTAAAAGGGTGTCATGCTGAGGCACTCGAAGCATGCGGGCAAAGGCCTTTACGCTTACCCTTCGAGTGCCTCAGAGTGACCCAACGCTCAATATTTGTAAGAAACATATCTTTCGAAGACCTATGGCGTACCGCCCAACTGGGGGTACGGCTTTGTACCTGTCAAAATCTTCATTATATTTAGCAACCTCATTTTAACTGAACAATGAAAAAAACCTTACTCTTATGTTTTGCGCTGTTTATGGCTCATCTGCTGTACGCGCAGGACACCTTCCCGGTAAACGGTACCTGGGATATCCGCCCGGGGCAATACGCCTTTACCAATGCCACTATTGTTGTTAATGCCGATCAAACCATCGCCAATGGTACCTTATTAATTAAGGACCGCAAGATAGAAGCAGTTGGCGCTGGTATTGCCATCCCCAAAGGCTATGTAACCATCGACCTAAAAGGCAAGCACATTTACCCCGGTTTGATTGATGCCTATACTACTTACGGTATACCAGATGAACCTAGAAAAGAGTTCTCACGCCGTGGCAGTTATACGCCGGTATATACCACAACCAAACCCGGCGCCTACGGCTGGAACGAAGCTATCAAACCCGAAATGAACGCTAAAGCTATTTTCCATGCCGATGCTTCCAAAGCTGAAGACCTGAAGAAAAACGGTTTCGGCGCTGTGCAATCATTAATACATGATGGTATTGCACGCGGTACATCGGTAGCGGTTACTTTGGGCGATGAACGCGATAACGAAGTAATGCTGAATGATGAAGCCGCCGCGCATTATTCATTCAACAAAGGCACTGCTGCGACTGATTACCCGTCATCATTAATGGGGAGCATAGCGCTGATACGCCAAACTTATTATGATGCGCAATGGTACAAAACACAGAACGAGGAATACAACATTTCATTAGCTGAGTTTAACCGCACACAAAATATCCCGCAGGTGTTTGAGGTTTCTGACGCATTAGGTGTTATGCGTGCCGATAAAATAGCCAAAGAATTCGGCAAACAATACATTTTTAAAACTGATGGTGATGAATACCGTCGCCTTGATGCCATGAAAAATACGGGCAGCAGCTTTATCATTCCGGTAAATTTCCCGGAGGCTTATGATGTGGAGGACCCGATGGATGCCCGCAAAGTAAGCTATGCCCAGTTAAAAGATTGGGAACTGGCGCCAACCAACCCCGCTGCTATGGAAAAAGCGGGGATAAAATTTGCCATAACTACCTATGGCTTGCAAAACGGCCGTGATTTTTGGCCGAACCTGCGCACAGCTATTGATAACGGTTTAAGCGAAAAACAGGCTTTATCGTCCTTAACAACTATCCCTGCCCAAATGCTTGGCGTTGCCGATAAGCTGGGCTCAATTGAAAAAGGTAAACTGGCCAGCTTTATTATTACTTCTGACGACCTGTTTAAAAAGGACGATATAATTTATGAGAACTGGATCGAAGGTCGCCAGTATATAGTAACCCGCATGAACGTTAACGATCTGCGCGGTAATTATACTATAGCCAGCGATGCCCTGCCCGGCCTTACCATGAAAATTGGCGGCACACCCGGCGAGTATGATGTAAACCTGTCTCGAACAGGTGCTGATAGCGTCAAAGCAAAAGGTACCATCACCCGCAGCGGCGATATCGTGAGCATTTATTTCGACCTTAAAAATAAACCGGAGGGCAGTATCCGCCTGAATGGTTATATCACCAGCCTGTCGCCGCTTACCTTTAGTGGTAATGGCATAATGCCCGATGGCTCGGCTATTAAATGGTCGGCAACTTATGCCAGTGCAGTAGCTGCTGAGCCAGCTCATCCCGAAGAAAAAAAGGAGATTGAAGTTGGCCCGGTTATTTATCCATTTGTTGCCTATGGCAACGCACAGCTACCAGTAGCCGAAACGGTATTATTTAAAAATGCTACTGTTTGGACAAGCGAAAAAGAAGGCATCCTGCAAAACGCGGATGTATTGATAGAAAACGGCAAGATAAAAGCGGTTGGTAAAAATCTTGCAGCAGGTAATGCTAAGGTTATTGATGCTACGGGCAAGCATTTATCGCCGGGTATAGTTGATGAGCACTCGCATATTGCCGTATCAGGCAGTGTGAACGAGGGCACGCAAGCCGTTACCGCCGAAGTTAGGATTGGTGATGTGCTAAACCCGGAGGATATCAGTCTTTACCGTCAGCTGGCAGGCGGGGTAACCACCTCGCATATTTTGCATGGCTCGGCAAATCCTATAGGCGGGCAAACCATGCTCATTAAACACCGTTGGGGTGTTTTACCCGATCAGATGAAATTTGAAGGAGCGGATGGTTTCATCAAGTTCGCGCTGGGCGAAAACGTTAAGCAAACCAACTGGGGCATACCAGAGGGAACGCCGAACATGCGTTTCCCGCAAACCCGTATGGGCGTTGAGCAGGTTTATATGGATGAATTTACCCGTGCTAAGGAATACAAAGCAGCACGCTCAGTAAAAGGCAGCAATGTTCGCCGCGATCTGGAGCTGGACGCGATAGTAGAGATACTCGACAAAAAACGCTTCATTACCTGTCACTCTTACCTGCAATCAGAAATTAATATGCTGATGAAGGTTGGCGATACCATGGGCTTTAAGGTAAACACCTTTACCCACATTTTGGAAGGCTATAAAGTGGCCGATAAAATGAAGGCACGTGGCATAGCGGGTTCAACTTTCTCTGATTGGTGGGCCTACAAAATGGAAGTATCCGAAGCTATACCTTACAACGGTGCGCTGATGCACGATATGGGCATAGTAACCGCCTTTAATTCCGACGATGATGAAATGGCCCGCCGCCTAAACCAGGAAGCAGGCAAAGCCGTAACCTACGGCCACATGAGCGAGGAAGAAGCCTTGAAGCTGGTTACCATTAACCCGGCAATTATGCTGCATGTGGATAATAAGGTAGGCAGTATTAAGGTTGGTAAGGATGCTGACTTAGTACTATGGTCGGCTGATCCTCTGTCTATTTATGCTGTTGCCGAAAAAACTTATGTAGATGGCATACCCTACTGGGATATTGATAAGGATGCAGCCAATCAAAAGGCGATGAAGGATGACGAAGCGCGCATTATCCAGAAAATGATCGCGGCTAAAAACAAAGGCGCGGTAACGCAAAAGCCAAAGGGCCGCCGTCCGCATAAAAATGATGAAGCTGCTGAAGATGATGAATATGTGAGCGATGGTACAGGCCAAACTTCAGCAACACAAACTGTAAATCAATAATCCTTTAACCATACAGATATGAAAAAGATAACCGCAATTTTTGGAGGATTATTGCTCAGCATTAACCTCATATATGCGCAAGCCACTATATCACCAGCGCCGGCGCAATCAAAACCAATAATATTAACCGGCGCCACCATCCATGTGGGTAACGGGCAGGTAATAAATAATGGTTACATCAGCTTTGATAAAGGCAAAATAACTGCCATAGGCGAGGGCTCAGCGCCAAATACTGCCGGTGCAGATGTTATTGACGCCAGCGGAAAACAGATTTACCCGGGTTTCATTTGCCCGACAACTAACCTCGGCTTAGTTGAGATTGAAGAAGGCGCAAAAGGTACGGTTGATGACTGGGAAACCGGCACGCTTAACCCTAACGTGCGTTCGATAATCGCTTATAATACCGATTCAAAAGTTATACCAACCGTTCGCTCAAATGGTATCCTGATGGCGCAGATCACACCCAGTGGTGAGTTTATCTCGGGGCAATCATCAATAGTACAACTGGATGCCTGGAACTGGGAAGATGCGGCATATAAAACCGATATGGGCATCCACCTGAACTGGCCGGTTGTTCGTTTTGAAAGCAGGAGAGGGGCAGCAACAGGCCCACCACAGGAATCACCAGCCGAAAAGGCCCAGAAAGCCATTGATGCTATCGTGGAGTTATTTACCGAGGCCAAAGCCTATTCGGAAATACCAAAACCAGCCGTTGCCAATTTAAAGTTGGAAGCCATGAAAGGCCTATTCAATGGTACAAAAAAGTTGTTTATTAATGCTGATGGTGCAAGGGAAATTATCCAGTCGGTAGCTTTTGCAAAAAAGTTCGGCATCTCCATAGTAATAGTTGGCGGCGGCGAATCTTATTTGGTTACCGATGTGTTAAAGAACAATAACGTGCCTGTAATACTCACAGAAACCCAACGACTGCCCGATAATGATGAGGACGATGTTTACCTGCCCTACAAACTGCCAAAAATGCTGCAGGATGCAGGTGTTTTATACGGATTGACCGGCACGGGCTTCTGGCGCCAGCGCAACCTGCCCTTCGAGGCCGGGCAGGCGGTTGGCTACGGCTTAAGCAAAGAGCAAGCCCTGAGCATGATCACCCTTAATAACGCCAAAATATTAGGTATAGATAAAACTGTAGGAACGCTGGAAGTTGGTAAGGATGCCACGCTGTTCATCTCCAAAGGCGATGCACTGGATATGATCGGCCTTGATGTACAAACTGCCTTTATCCAGGGGCGGAACATCAACCTGGATAACCTGCACAAGCAACTGTACCGTAAGTTCAGCGCTAAATACGGGTTGAAGGCGAATTTGTAATTGATACATTTATAGCGATAGGTTTCAAACCCATCGCTATGGTAAAGAGTTCTCAATATTCCAGACTTACGAAGTTTTTAAACTTCGTAAGTCTCTTTTCACCCCATTATCAACTCCATTGTTTGTTATATTTGTTAAAGCCTTATCACAATGGACAGAATCTCATTTACCATATTTATACCCGACGGGAAGAAATTTCACTGGACACCAAATTGGATAATGTTGATTTTATGGACTATTACGATCGGTTCCTTTTGGATATTTGACAGTTTCTCTTCATCTAATGACGAATTCAGGACGATAGTTGCATATTGTGTAGGAGGTCTAAGTATTTACTTCATAATAGCTTCATTTTTTACATACAAGGCATTAAATGGCACTTTGGATGGTGAAATCATATTCGAAAATTCTGCTATTATAGTAAATGACGAAACGTTTGAATTGAAAGATATAAATGCCCTGGATTTTAGCTTTTTCGACTATTATGGCAAAACAACAGGCAGCGGTCGCGACTTTAATCCCAAAATGTACCAGGGGGTAAATAATTATGTAACCTTTACTGATAAGTTCAATCAAACACATACCATCTATTTTAAAATGGAAACAGAGCATTCCTATTTGTCGTTAGATACATTTATAAATGCAGCCATAAAGGCCAAAAAGTTGCAATTTAAACGAGGTATCGACCTTTTAGGTATTGAAAATATATCTGATAAGTAAGTCTCTTTTCACCCCCATTGTCATTTCGAACGAGGTACGAGGAGAAATCTTCTTCGCCATGCCGAACGGAAGTGCAAGTCGCAGAAGATTTCTCACTAGCGTTCGAAATGACAATAAGGTTTATAATGGTACTCTGGCTTCAGTCTGTGACTGAACGCCATCAATAAAGAAAGTTTGCAACTTTCTCTACCCCGCGAAACTAAATTTTCCCATCAAAACCGTAGGATTATCCCCGATCTTTATCGGCTCGCCGCACAGGGCTTCATTACCCAGCAAAGCGAACAATATCGCCTCCTTAGCATCCGGATCAATACCTAAGACCGCGGTATCTTGTATCTCAACATCTGGTAATCCCCGCATCAAACTATCCATCACATAAATATTCCTTGCGCCGCCGCCACTGGCAAATAATTTAATATCAGCCGGGAAATTGGCCGTTATAAAATCAGTAATAGTTGTCGCGGTAAAAGCGCTCAACGTACAAACCAGGTCTTCAGCGCTGATGCCCAAAGTGTTCGATCTTTCCTGTGCCGCCTTTATAAAAGCCAGGTTAAACAACTCTGGTCCTGTGGTTTTAGGCGCGATTTCTTTAAAGAACGGGTGACTCAATAACTCACTTAACAAAGCATCGTTTATCTTTCCCGAGTAAGCGATCCGTGAATCTTCATCAAAAGGCTTGTTAAAATATTCCCGGCAGGCAGCATCTATCAGCGTATTACCAGGGCCGATATCGGTACAAAGTATTTTGGTATAATCCTTATCGCCCGGCAGGTAGGTGAGGTTAGCTATGCCGCCGATGTTCAGTAATATCCTGTTTTCACCTGCTTTGCTTCCCAGTAATACATCGCCATATAAAGCCAAGGGGGCCCCCTCACCACCGGCCGCGATATGCTTTTGCCTGAAATCGCTTATAGTTAAGATCCCTGTTTTTACCGCGATATGATCGCCATCGCCAATTTGCAGAGTGGCATTTGGGTAACCTGCTTGTTTGTGCAACCTTTTAGGGGCATGATAAATGGTTTGCCCGTGGCTGGCTATAAAATCAACGGTTTTAGGGTTGATGTTCCAATCTGCCAGGGCCTGTAAAACCAGCTCGGCATGATAGGTGCCGATGTAGGCATTCAGCAAACAAACTTTTTCCAGATCAGCATCGCGGCGGGCAAATACTGCCTTTACTTCTTGTTTAAAAGTATCATCATATGGGATAGTAGTAAATTGCAAAAGGCTGAATTTAGTTTGTAAGCCATTACCGCTAAACCGGCACAGGGCAATATCCAGCCCATCCAGTGATGTGCCCGACATTAAGCCGATGGCTATCTTTTTGTCCTTGCGGGCAATGTCAACCAGCTTTTGCAGGTTATGGTTTAATGGTAACATAGCGCTAAATTACAATACAGTATGCTATTTCAACTGCGAATGCGTACAAATCTTTAACTATACATTTCCACTCATTGGCTTATTCCGAAGCCATAATATTTGAAGAACAAATTAATAATTATAAATTTAGTGACTCTTAATATATTAAACTGAATAATCCATGACTGCTGATCTTAAAGTTAAACAGCCCCGGCTGCTCTCGCTCGATGTGCTGCGTGGCGGAACTATGGCCGCAATGATACTGGTAAATAACCCCGGCGACTGGGCTCATGTTTACCCGCCGCTCGACCATGCTGAGTGGAATGGCTGTACCCCAACAGATCTGATATTCCCATTCTTCCTGTTCATGGTAGGAGTTTCTATCGTGTTTGCTATGGAAAAACGCCTGACCCAAACAGAGGATCACGGCAAGCTGATATGGCATGCTTTTAAACGCATGGTGACCCTGCTGCTGATCAACTACGGCATCCATTTCTTTTTCTCGTTCATCAGTGGCGATTTTAATATACTGAATATTTTACGCAACCTGCGTATCCCGGGCGTTTTGCCCCGTATTGCCGTGGTGTATTTTATATGTACCGTCATCTACCTAAAAACAACACCTAAAACACGGGTGTGGCTGTTTATAAGCGCGCTTATAGGTTACTTCCTTATCATGACCTGTATACCTGTACCGGGCGTTGGCTACGCTAACCTTAATCCCGAAACCAATTTGGGTGCATGGTTGGATCGTTTGGTTTTCGGCACTAACCACCTGTGGCGCGAATCGCATGTTTGGGACCCGGAAGGGATATTAGGCACCATCCCCGCCATAGCAACCGGCTTATTTGGTATAAGAGTAGGAACCTGGCTTAAGGATAAAAATATGGAGGACAGCAAAAAAGTAAACTGGATGTTTGTATATGGTGTGCTGGCTGTTGTATTAGCGCTGTTAGTGGATTTCTTCTTCCCTATTAACAAAAAACTGTGGACAAGCTCGTTTGTGCTATACACCGGTGGTTTGGCAACCGTTGCCCTGGCATTGCTATACTGGCTTATTGATATGAACAATTACAAACGTGCCACACCGTTTTTTGTAACCTTCGGTATGAACTCTATAACAGCATACATACTGGCTGATATTGTTCCGGGCGTATTGGATGCCATACCCGCGCATTATAATGGTAAGCTAACAAACCTGTATGGGTATCTTTACCAAACCCTGTTTGTGCCATTCTTCACACCGGTAAACGCGTCGGTTGCGGCTGCCATTGCACTGGTATTTGTTATCTGGCTTATTTTGTACCCGCTTTACAAGCGTAATATTATTATAAAAGTATAATAGCGGAGCTTTTGTCTGCAGATGGCTATTATTAGTCGCAATACTTTGTAACTAAGAAATACGTTTTGCATCTTAGCAACATATTACCCTACTTAATCTAAAAAATGAATTTCAACAAAAATATATCTGTAGCGGCTTTAGCCTTGTTACTTGCATCGGGTGGCGCTTTTGCCCAGGTTAAGAAAAAGCCTGTTACGCATAGCACCACGCCATCGGCAGCAGCTTCTCAATCAAAAAGCGAGCTGTTACCGGTTGATGCCAATGTTCTCATAGGTAAATTGCCTAATGGTTTAACCTATTATATCCGTAAAAATACCGAGCCTAAAAACCGTGCTGTGTTGTATTTGGTAAGCAAAGCCGGATCGGTTCTGGAAACCGACGCGCAACAGGGCCTTGCCCACTTTACCGAGCATATGGCTTTTGACGGCACACGCGATTTTCCTAAAAATCAACTGGTGGATTATTTACAGAAATCAGGCGTGAAATTTGGCGCTGATCTGAACGCCTCAACCAGTTTTGATGAAACCGTTTACCAACTGCCAATACCTACTGATACTGCAAGTGTATTTGAAAAAGGCTTTACTATACTGGCCAACTGGGCCGGTTATGTAACGTTTGATCCTGCCGAAATGGACAAAGAGCGTGGCATAGTATTGGAAGAAGCCCGCCTGCGTGGTAAAAATGCACAGGAGCGCTTGCAGAAACAGGTTTTCCCGGTATTGCTGAATAACTCCAGGTATGCTGAGCGTATACCTATTGGTAAAGAAGATATTATTAAAAACGCAAGCGTTGCCACCATAAAAGAATTTTATCATGACTGGTACCGCCCCGATCTGCAGGCGGTTATAGCCGTTGGTGATTTTGATCCACAGCGTGTGCTGGCATTAATAAAAAGCAATTTCTCGGCATTAACAAACCCAACACCTGAGAAACCACGTACCCAATATTCCGACCCGCAAGGTGTGGGTACTTCGGTAGTTATTGCAACGGATGCGGAGTTTCCTTATACTTTAGCCGAAATTGTAGTAAAACACCCTGAAACTAAAATAAGAACCACTACCGATTACCTGCAAAGCGTAAGAATAGGTTTGTTTAACCAAATGCTTAACGCGCGTTTGGGTGAATTAACACAAAAACCTAATCCGCCATTCCTTTTCGGACAGGCATCATATGGCAGCTTTTTGGGTAAACAGGATGCTTTTACATCTATCGCGGTAGCAAAAACAGCTGATGACCTGCAAGGTGCTATAAAAGCGGTAGTGGCCGAAACCGAGCGTGCACGCAAGTTTGGCTTTACAGCAACCGAACTGGAACGCGCCAAACAAAATGCCTTAACCCAGCTTCAAAACGCTTACAAGGAAAGGGATAAAACAACATCATCCAGCTTTGTAAATGAGTATGTTGAGCACTTCTTAAATAACCAGGCTATACCGGGTATTGATTTTGAATACAACTTTTATGTAAGCAACATAGGCAAAATTACTCTGGCCGAAATGAATGCCCTTGCCGGTAAATTCATCAGCGATCAAAATCGTGTGGTTGTTGTACAGGCTCCGGATAAAGAGAAAGCGAAACTGCCCGATGATAAAACTTTATTAAGCTGGATAAGCACAGCGGGCAATGGTGTAACCCCGTATGTTGATAATGTAAGTACCGAACCATTACTGGCCCGGAATGATATACCGCGCGGCAGTACAATTGTTAACGTTAAAAAAGATGATTCGCTGCAGGTGGCAACGTTTACGCTGTCGAACGGCGTAAAGATCATACTTAAACCAACTGATTTTAAAAACGACCAGATACTGATCAGCGGCTATAGTTTTGGTGGTACATCATTGGCAAGCGATGCCGATTTCCCTTCGGCAAATTTTGCAGCTGGTATAATTGGCAGTAGTGGCGTGGGTAATATTAACCAGATAAAGCTGGATAAACTGCTGAGCGGTAAAAACATTACCATGTCGCCTTACATTAGCGAAACTACCCAGGGTATATCAGGCAGTTCAACCCCGCAGGACCTGGAAACAGCCCTGCAATTACTGTACCTTTATTTTGCCCAGCCGCGCAAGGATCCGGATATCTGGCAGTCAAACATCACCCAGGCAAAAGCATTTTTAGCTAATCGCAACCTCGACCCTACAAACGTTTATAAGGATACCGTGGCAGCAGTGCTGAACAACTATAACTTCCGCAACCTGGTAACAACAAACGCCCAGCTTGATGCTGCAAGTTTGGATAAGGCATACGACTTTTATAAAGCACGTTTTGCCGATGCCAGCGGTTTTACCTTTACACTGGTTGGTAGTTTTAGCATTGATGATATAATGCCATTATTGCAAACGTATTTGGGTGGCCTGCCAGCAAACGGACATGCTGAAACTTACAAAAACTTAAATATACATCCGCCTGCAGGGCAGGTCACCAGAACTGTTTATAAAGGTATTGGCGATAAAAGTACCGTTCAGCTGGTTTTCAGTGGCGACTATGATTACAATGAGGCTAATAATATACAGGTAGATGCGCTGGAATCGATATTGCAAATTAAGCTTACCGAGCGCCTGCGCGAGCAGGAAAGCGGCGTTTATTCACCGGGCATACGTGCCGATTATGTGAAATTGCCAAACGGCAGGTATACCATTAGCATATACTTTGGATGTGCCCCTGCTAATGTTGATAAGCTGACTGCAGATGCACTTGACGAGGTAAATAAGATAAAACAGAATGGTGCCAGCGCGACAGATATTCAAAAGTTTGTTGCCGAGGATATCCGCTCAACACAGGTACAACTAAGGCAGAACTTTTTCTGGGCAGGATACCTGGCTGGTGGCAACCAAAACCAGGAAAACCCGCACAGGATATTGAACCACCTGAAAGATCTTAACTCGGTAACCGTGCAAAGTACTAGGGATGCTGCCAATAAATACATGAGCGGCACCAACCTTATCAAGTTGATACTGATGCCTGAGAAAAAGTAAAATATTAAAAGAATAGAACTATTATAGCGCCATTGCCTTACCAGGTAATGGCGCTTTTTATTTAGCAAGAACCGGGTTTTAAAGGCTATACGGGTGCCATACTTTTGTTGATATCATTCATAACAAATAAAAGTATCATGCATATTCAAAGTAATCCATCCATTTTATATTTCGGCACGCCGGTAGTGCTCATCAGCACCAAAAACGAAAATGATACAGATAATCTCGCACCTATGTCGTCCATATTTTGGCTGGGCTGGCGATGTATGATAGGGTTGGCGGCAAGTTCAAAAACCACACAAAACCTGATACGCAGTAAACAATGTGTACTGAATCTGCCATCGGTTAACCAGGTGGCAGCTGTCAATCTGCTGGCTAAAACTACCGGCTCAAACCCGGTGCCGCCAGCCAAAATATTGAAGGGCTATCGCCATGTGGCTGATAAATTCACCATAGCCGGCTTAACTAAACAACAATCACATACCGTTAAGCCGCCACGGGTACAGGAATGCCCTGTGCAAATGGAAGCAGTAGTTGAAGCCGCACACGGTTTGGCCGAAAATGATGCAGACCAGCGCGGGCGCATAGTAACATTTGAACTGCTCATAAAAAAGGTTTACCTCGAGCGGTCAATCCTGATGGAGGGCAACAACAACCAGGTTGATCCCGACAAATGGAAACCACTTATTATGAGTTTTCAACAGTTCTATACTTTAGGCGATAAGGTTCACCAATCAACACTGGCGGAGATCCCAGAGCGCATGTACAATACGCCCGATTGGGAGAAAGCGCTTAATACGGAAAACCTTTCCATTAATATAATGTAGGGTGTCATGCTGAGCGATAGTCGAAGCATGTGCGTTGGATATCGAACTATGTATTAACGGCTGTATGGAGTAGAGGCCTTTACCCTCATGCTTCGACTATCGCTCAGCATGACCCTATCCATAATAGGTGATAATTGCGCTCGTCTGTGACGAGTGCTTAAAATGGGCTAGCGATTGTATCGCCGGGGCATTGAAAGAGCACAGACACACTTTTTTTATTTTGAGATGATTTGCGTATTCGGATGAAATGCAATGTATGAAGCAGTCGCATCCTTACGTGGCTCATGTATAATTATCCCAGCACAAACATTCTTGTCATCAATCTCAAAAGCTATCCCTGCGTCGGCATCGTCATAAATAAAATAGAGCTTGCCACCATCTGTATATTGAGCACTCTTTTTTAGATTGAATTCTTTCTTCGATTCAATAGTTTGCAGGTGCATGCCCGCGCTCATATAATCCATAGTCTTAAACCATGGCGATGTGATCCTGATCTGTTTAACCTGGCTCACTTCATCGGCTGCACCCATCTGTTTTGAAAAGAATATCTGGGTTTTATAGCCCGATATATCATGTTTGGTATACCATGTTGATAGTGATTTACCCATCGCAGTATCGCCCGCATCGGGTTTTCCTAATTTGCGGAATACACTATCGGAATTTTCATTAATATCTATGGTACCGATGCTTTGCCCAGGTAGTATCAGCTGCTCCACAGGCACAGGTTTTTCACCGGTAGTATCTGTTATATTTACTTCAGTCGCGGCGGTATCTGTGGCTTTTGAGTTAGGCCGATTTTGCATACACCCGCATAATAAAATCGCTATTACTGCCAGTAAACAATGTTTAAGCATATCTTTATTTTGTAATACAAGGTATAACTAAAATACTATTAATTTGTTAGCGCTATAATGATAACACGGGGCCAGCAGGTAATACAGCAATGGTATAAACAAAAAAACTGGGAGCAATTCGCCTTTCAAAGCGAAATGGAGGCAGCCTATTTAAATGGCTTTTCCGGCTTGCTGAACGCCCCTACCGGCAGTGGTAAAACATTTGCCCTGTTCCTGCCTTTTCTGGCTGATTATATTAACAAACATCCCGATACCTATACCACCCGCAAAAATAATGGTCTGCTCATGTTATGGATCACCCCATTGCGGGCGCTTACCAATGATATTAAAAAAGCCATGCAAGAGGTATGCGATGAGATCGGTATCCCCTGGCAAATAGCTACCCGTACCGGTGATACTCCCGCTGCCGAAAAGCAGGCCCTTAAAAAGAAACTGCCCGAAGTATTGCTCACCACCCCCGAAAGCCTGCACCTCATGCTCGCTCAAAAGGAGTACCCCAAGATATTCGCCGGTTTGCAGGTAGTAGTAATTGACGAATGGCATGAGCTGTTAGGTACTAAAAGAGGGGTACAGGTGGAATTGGGGTTATCCAGGTTGAAAGTCTTGAGTCGGCAGTCTTTAGTCAACAATCAACAGGAAAATAACCATGGACTATCGACCATGGACTATCGACTAAAAATCTGGGGCATCTCCGCAACCATAGGTAACCTTGAACAAGCCGCGGAAGTATTGCTTGGTAACGATTTTCCTGATGAAAAGATCATAATGGTACGGGCTAATCTGGAAAAGAAACTGCTGATCAAATCCATAATCCCTGAAAACATTGAGAATTACTCATGGGCAGGTCACATCGGTATAAAGCTGCTGCCGCAGGTGATGGAGGTTGTGGAAAAGAGCAAAACCACGCTCATATTTACCAATACACGGTCGCAATCCGAGATCTGGTACCATGCTATCTTAGATAATTATCCGGAGTATGCCGGTATTATGGCTATGCACCACGGCTCGCTGGATAACGAGCTGCGCAACTGGGTGGAGGCGGCCCTGCATGCCGAAGCTTTAAAGGTGGTAGTATGTACATCGAGTTTGGATCTGGGTGTTGATTTTCGCCCGGTGGATACCGTGGTACAAGTAGGCAGCCCCAAAGGTGTTGCCCGTTTTATGCAGCGGGCAGGCAGGAGTGGTCACCATCCCGGGGCAGTATCAAAAGCGTATTTCGTGCCTACCCATTCACTGGAACTATTAGAGGGGGCAGCACTGAAGGAAGGCATAAAAAAAGGAATTTTTGAAAGCAGAGACCCCATGCTGCTTACCATGGATGTACTGATCCAATACATGGTTACGTTGGCGGTATCGGATGGTTTTCGAGCCGATGAATTGTTTAGCGAGGTGAAAACAACCTTTGCCTTTGCTGATCTTACCCGCAAGGAGTTTAACCAGTTGTTGGATTTTATAACCAACGGCGGCAAAACCCTGGCGCAATATGATGAGTTTTTAAAGGTTGAGGTAGAGAACGGCCTGTATAAAGTAAATAACCGGCGGGTAGCCATGCGCCACCGCCTCAGCATAGGCACCATAACCAGTGAGTTGAGTATACGCGTAAAATGGCTAAGCGGTGGTAGCTTAGGGACTATCGAAGAAAATTTCATAGCCAAGTTAAGACCGGGCAATGTGTTCTGGTTCGCGGGGCGCAGCCTTGAATTTATCAGGGTGAAGGAGATGACTGCCTACGTAAAAAAATCAAACGCAACAAAAGGGATCATTCCCAGCTGGAACGGTGGCAGGATGCCGCTATCATCACAACTGGCAGCCGTATTTCGTGATAAGCTGGATGAAGTAGCCCATGGTATTGAACAGGATGAGGAAGTTATCGCCCTAAAACCGCTTTTTCAGTTACAGGAAAAATTATCACACCTGCCGCAAAGCCATGAGTTTTTGATCGAGTCATTCAAATCCACCGAAGGGCATCATTTGCTGTTCTATCCTTTCGAGGGCCGTTTGGTGCATGAGGGCATGGCATCGTTGCTGGCCTATCGCATCAGCAAAATAAAAAGCGCTACTTTCTCTATAGCCATGAATGATTATGGTTTTGAACTGTTAACAGACGATGATGTGCCGATAGAAGAAGTGCTGGAAAATACGGATTTCTTTTCTATCGATAATTTGTTGGACGATATCCAGCATAGCCTTAACGCTAATGAAATGGCCCGCCGTCGTTTCAGGGATATTGCACATATCGGAGGCTTGGTGTTCACGGGCTATCCCGGTCAGCAGGTGAAGAATAAGCATTTGCAGGCATCAACCTCATTGCTTTTCGAGGTTTTTAGTGAGTATGAGCCGGATAATCTATTGGTGCGACAGGCTTATAATGAGGCATTAGCTTTCCAGTTGGAAGAGTTCCGTTTGCGCATGGCCTTACAACGCATCAGCAAGCAAAGCATCGTCCTTAAAACAATTGAGCGCCCTACGCCATTCGCCTTTCCTATAATGGTGGATAGCCTTGGTCGTGAAAAATTAACCACCGAAACCATGGAAGAACGCATAGCCAAAATGGCCCGCCGCTACGGTGCCGAAGGCGTTAAGGATGCCGAAAACAAGCGCTCCCGTAAGCCCGGAATTGTTAGGAAAAAAGGTTTATGATATCAAGGATTGTTAATAACATTTTTTATAATGGGGTTATATTTACATAACGAATCAAATCCCTTTTTTTGTCATTCTGAGCGAGAGCGAAGAATCTATTATTCAAGCGAATGGTCAACAAGCGCTTAGCAACAAGCGGATAGGTTCTTCGCTCTCGCTCAGAATGACAAAAAATACCAATATTTTACTAAAAATATTAGTATTTGTAAATAATTAATTATATATTTGCTAGAGAATAATAAAA
The DNA here is from genome assembly GCF_900105165.1 of Mucilaginibacter mallensis. Lineage (NCBI taxonomy): Bacteria > Pseudomonadati > Bacteroidota > Sphingobacteriia > Sphingobacteriales > Sphingobacteriaceae > Mucilaginibacter > Mucilaginibacter mallensis. The sequence goes on along the minus strand of NZ_LT629740.1, from coordinate 5,285,472 downwards.
CAATGAGCAACGCGAACGCAGAAAAAATGAAGGCACTGCAGCTTACACTGGATAAGCTGGAGAAATCATACGGAAAAGGAACGATCATGAAATTGGGCGATACCGCTATCGAACCCATTGAAGTAATATCAACCGGCTCATTAGGGCTTGATATTGCCTTAGGTGTGGGTGGTTTGCCAAAGGGAAGGGTTGTTGAAATATACGGGCCTGAATCATCAGGTAAAACGACCCTGGCTATACATGCTATTGCTGAATCACAAAAGAAGGGCGGCATTGCTGCTTTTATTGATGCAGAGCACGCGTTTGATCGTTTTTACGCCAAAAAACTGGGTGTAGATGTAGAGAACCTTTTGATATCACAACCGGATAATGGCGAGCAAGCTTTGGAAATTGCCGATAACCTGATCCGCTCGGGCGCTATTGATATATTAGTTATTGACTCTGTTGCTGCCCTTGTACCTAAAAGTGAAATTGAAGGTGAAATGGGTGACTCTAAAATGGGCCTGCAGGCACGTTTAATGTCGCAGGCGTTACGTAAGCTAACCGGTACCATCAGCAAAACAGGATGCTGCTGTATATTCATTAACCAGTTGCGCGAAAAGATCGGTGTTATGTTCGGTAACCCGGAAACTACTACCGGTGGTAACGCATTGAAATTTTATGCTTCAGTACGTTTGGATGTACGCCGTATATCACAGATCAAGGATACCGACGAAGTATCAGGTAACCGTGTAAAAGTTAAGATCGTTAAGAATAAAGTGGCTCCGCCGTTCCGTATAGCTGAGTTTGACATTATGTTTGGTGAGGGTATCTCAAAAGCAGGTGAGATCATTGACCTGGGTGTTGAACACAACATCATTAAAAAGGCAGGTTCATGGTTCAGCTATGGCGAAACCCGCCTGGGCCAGGGCCGCGATGCAGTTAAGCAATTAATTATGGATAACCCCGAATTAATGGAAGAGCTGGAAATTAAAATAAAAGAAGTTGTAACCGGCGAACATTTAGCTGAAGCGTAAGTGAACCAGGATTTTACTGATTTAAAGGATTACACTGATAATACAAGAATAAGAGCCTTTCTGTTTAACGGAAAGGCTCTATTAGTTTGATTTTATGATGCTAACTCTCTCCGCGCGTCATTGCGAGGAACGAAGCAATCCCTGACTGTGCAGAGAGACCGTGTTAATCAAATTAATTCATTACCGTATATACAATAAGCCGGTGAGCATAGCAGGCGCATTATACACAGGCCCATCAAGTGCAAACATCTTTTTTACATACATATAGGCAATAACACCAATAACGGTGATCAATAAAACAATCAGCCCTATTTTGCCTTTGCGCTTATCCTGGCGCATTATCCAAATTAAAAATGCTATAAGCGGCAATACAAATACCGCATAAAAAATTACCGACGCACCGTTCATATTAGCCCCCAACCCCTAAAGGGGAGTTGAGAAGTACAAAGTTAAATATAATTTCTTTAAAAGTTCCCCCTTTAGGGGGCTAGGGGGCTTATAAAGGCATCCTCGCCAGCGGTGCAATCTCCTGCCCTACAAAATCGCCTTTCAGGTATTTGTGATAACCGGCAATGGCTATCATAGCGGCATTATCGGTACAATATTCCAGTTTCGGTATAAAGCAGTTCCAGCCATTTTTTGCGCCCATTTCAAGCAGACCTTCGCGTAAACCTGTATTGGCCGATACACCGCCTGCTAAGGCAATATCCTTAATGCCATATTCGTCGGCAGCCTTCTTTAACTTGTTCAGTAAGATGGTGGCTATACGCTTCTCAACCGACGCGCAGATATCATTAAGGTTCTCCTGTATAAAATTGGGATTAGCCTTTATGTTATTCTGGATGAAGTATAAAATAGCAGTCTTTAAACCGCTAAAGCTGAAGTCGAAGCCAGGTATTTGCGGCTCGGGGAACTTGTAGGCATCAGGGTTTCCCTGGCGGGCATGTTTATCAATTAAAGGGCCGCCAGGATAGGGCAAGCCCAGTATTTTGCTGGTTTTATCCATGGCTTCGCCCGCAGCATCATCGGTGGTTTGGCCGATAACCTCCATGTCAAAGTAATCTTTTACCAAAACTATTTGTGTATGCCCGCCCGATACCGTCAGGCATAAAAATGGGAATGATGGTTTACGATCGCCGATAAAATGTGCCAATACATGCGCCTGCATATGATTAATTTCAATAAGCGGCAGGTTTTTGGCCAGCGCGAAAGCTTTGGCAAATGATACCCCTACTAATAGTGAGCCTAAAAGTCCGGGCCCGCGTGTAAATGCCACCGCATTGATATCATTTTTGTTTACTTTTGCGTTCAATAGTGCTTGTTGAACTGCAGGAACGATATTTTGCTGATGAACCCTTGAGGCAAGTTCAGGAACCACGCCTCCGTAAGCTTCGTGTATGGTTTGATTGGCAATAACATTGCTCAATATCACACCATCCGCGCAAACCGACGCAGAGGTTTCATCACATGAAGATTCGATTGCTAATATTACAGGCAATTTTTGAAAGTTAAAAGTCAAAAGTTAAAAGTCAAAAGTTGTGATTCGATAAAACAAGTTACCTGTTTTTGAATTTTTACTTTTGAATTAAATACAAAGTTATTAAAAAAGTACTCAAAATAGTCCTCGGTTTGGTGTTGCTCATTTTTATGATATTGAGCATACTATTACTTGTGTTTCAGTACAAGCCGGTGCAAACATGGGCTGCCAAAAAAGCTACTGCCTATTTATCAGAGCAGTTGCATACTACGGTGAGCATAAAAAGCCTGTACCTTCAGCCTTTTACTTCTATTGTATTGGAGGATTTTTATGTGCTCGATAAAACTAAAGATACCCTGCTCAATACCCCAAAACTTACCGTTGATATCAACGGCTTTTCACTTCTTAGTAGCATTAGTAAGCGTACCCTCGACCTCAGTTTGGTAAAACTGGATAACAGCTCCGTTTATCTGAAAAGATTGAAGGACAGCAGTACAAACCTATCATTCATACTCAAATATTTCAGCTCGCCCGATACGAGTAAGACCCCTGGCAAACCCTGGCAGGTTATATTTGAAAAGGTGGCTATCAACAATCTGCATTTTCGCTATAAAAATCAACTGGTTGATACGGTAATAAACGGTGTGAATTTTGACGATATTGACCTTACACACTTCACCACGGTGGTAAACAATATGGATATCACTAACCATTTGTTTAAGGGCAATGTACATAATCTTACTTTTCATGAAAAGAGTGGGTTCTATGTAAAAAATCTGACTACCAATGCTACGGTTGATACCGACCAGATACTGGCACAAAACCTTTTCCTGCTCACAGAGAGATCAAGCCTGAGAAACTACTTCAGAATGAAATTTAAATCATTTAATGATTTTGATGATATTGAGGATAAGGTATATATGGACGGCGATTTCCATTCGTCGCGGATCTCCTCATCAGATATTGCCTTTTTTACAAGCGGATTGGAAAAAGTTAAGTTTGATTTAGGGCTTGATGGTCGCATAAAAGGCTTTGTGAAAAACCTGAGCGCCAAAAATCTGCTGGTTACCGGCGGGCAGGCAACATACGTTCGGGGCGATTTCAGGCTGAGAGGATTGCCCAACTGGGACAATACTTTCCTGGAACTCAACTTTCAGCAAATTGCTACTAATAAAAAAGATCTGGATTATTTGTACAGCAATTTCAGCGGCGACCGTAACGCTAAGGTTCCGGATATCATCGCCAAATTCGGCAATATAAACTTTACCGGCAGGTTCACCGGCTTGCAAAACGACTTTGTGGCTTTCGGTATTTTTAAAACCAAAATGGGCCGGTTTGATTCTGATATCAACCTTAAAATAAATAAAGCAGGTACACCGGCATACAGCGGCAAGCTAAGTACCAGTGATTTTGCGCTCGGCGACTTGCTTGATATAAGCGATATTGGGCGCACTACACTAAGCGCCGATGTAAAAGGAAGCGGCGATGCTTTAAAAAATTTAAATGAGGCCGTTAATGCCAGGATCACTTATCTGGATTTTAAAGGCTACAAGTATAATAACCTTACTTTAAACGGCACATTTGCTAAAAAACTGGCCAGCGCTAAAATCAGCATAAATGATAAAAACATTAAGCTAAACTTAAATGGCAGTATTAATCTGGCTCCCGCTTTGCCTGTATATGATTTTGCAGCTGATATACAGGAAGCTCATTTGCATACGCTTAAATTATTACAGGATACCATCATCCTCAGCACAAATTTGAAGACTCACTTTGATGGGAACAGCCTGCAAAATATCGAAGGCAGTGTTGATCTTTCGCCATTAAGGGTAATTGATCCAAGGCATAATTATTTGGTTGATTCGGTATACTTAGCAGCAACCGGATTAGGCGAGGGCAGGGTAATTTCCCTAAAATCAGATTTTGCAGATGGCAGCATTACGGGTAGTTATGACCTGGCTACATTGCCTGCTTATTTTCAAGCCCTTGTTAAAAGGTATATTCCATCGTTGCAACGGGAGCCTGTAATCACAAAGCCACAAAACTTTGCATTTACGCTCAGTCTTAAAAATTTAGATCCGCTAACATCCATTTTTATACCCGATCTTAAAGTTCCCGATCAGGGTACATTTGCAGGTCAGTTTAACTCAACCAATGAAACAGCTACGCTTAACGGTTATGTTAAAACTATACAATATGGCAAAACGGTATTTCATGATCTTATTATTGATGAAAGTACAAGTAACGGGCAGCTGGGTATCAACTTGTCACTAAGCCGGATAGATCTTACAGATAGTTTGTTTATCAAGAATATCGATATATCAAACAACATCAGGAAAGATAGCCTAAATTTCAACGTTAAACTGGCGGACAAAAATGCGGTTAACCAGCTGGATCTTTACGGCCTGGTAAGGTTTGGGCATGATACCCTGGCAAAAGTAACATTACTGCCATCGGATGTTATACTTGAGCACAAGGACTGGAAATTGCAAGACCAAGCGCAGATAAGGTTTTTGGATGGTAAAACGCAGGTACAGGGTTTTCAGCTCTCAAACGGGCCGCAAAAGGTGAAAATTGATGGTTTTATATCCGATAAGCCGGAAGATAAACTAAAGGTGCTGTTTGAAAAATTCAGCATGAGCACCTTTGATCAACTTACCCGCCTTTCGGGTATAACGCTGAAAGGTGCACTTAATGGCGATGTGGTGCTTTCCGGGATCACAAAATCGCCGGGAATGGATGCCCATTTGGGTATCGACTCGCTTACCATGAATAAAACGCTGGTGGGTAATGTGAAAATTGAATCGGCCCTGGATAATGACCGCCAGCAAGCAGGTGTAAAAGTAAGCATCAATAACCGCGGTATGGAAACGATGAACATTGACGGTATATATTCACTTGCAAAGGATGCAGGCGATAATGCCCTTAACTTCAATGTAAAGATGGATCATGCTGAAACTATCATATTTGAACCATTTATAAAAGACCTGGTATCCTCTCCGCAGGGAACAATATCCAGCGATCTGAAACTGAGCGGGCCGGTGGATAAACCCCAGTTGAATGGCGATATCACTTTTGTCAACACGGGCTTTACGGTAAATTATCTTAAAACTGCTTATGTTTTAAATGATAAGGTAAGTGTGGCTAACAGCGTGATCAACATTAATAATTTAATACTTAAAGATACGCATGGCGGCCAGGGAACTATAAACGGTAAAGTTGATTTGAACAACCTGGACAACCCGGATATTGAGGCAACCGTTGATGCCAAAAATCTGATGGCGCTGAATACTACCTTTAAGGATAACCATATTTACTATGGAACTGCTTTTGGTACAGGTACATTTGCATTTAACGGGCCTGTTAATTCCATGAAAATTAATATCAAGGCAAAAACCATGGCCGGAACTGTGTTTAATATCCCATTAAATACTTCGTCGACAGCCGGGGAGTATGATTTTATAAAATTTGTGAGCCATAAGGATACCACCAAAGCCGTTACCGGGCCAAAAGCCTTTGATGGGGTAACCTTGAATCTTGATCTTACCGTTGATGAAAAAACGGTAGTTAAAATATCTACAGATTATGGCGTGCTCGAAGGGAGCGGACAGGCCACTAATTTATTGCTGAACATAACCAGTTTGGGTGACTTTGAAATGTTTGGCGACTTTCTGATATCATCGGGTAAGTTTGAGTTTACGGCTAAAAACTTTATCAGCAAAAACTTTGTGGTAAACCAGGGTGGTACCATCCGCTGGACGGGTAACCCCTCCAATGCCGAAATAAACCTGAATGCTATTTATGAAGTTCGTACTGATATAGCCAATCTTTATTCTGCTGCGGGTTTGGCATCCCCAAAAGGAAGTGAGCAAGTACTGGTACAGGCTGAGCTGATCATTACCAAATCACTCTTACAGCCAAATATCGATTTCGACTTTAACTTCCCTACCGATCCTTCAATTAAGGATGACCTGGGTACTTATCTTACCGATTACAACAACCGCAGCCAGCAGGCATTAAGTATTATAGTGCGCCGGAGTTTTGCATCGGGTAACGCCAGCAACTTAACCAACCAGGTGTTGGGAACAGCAGGCGACGCAGTGAGCGAATTTGCGTTTAATAAGCTGAATACATTTATTTCCCAATCGAACATTAAAAACTTTGACCTTAGCCTTCGCTCATTTAATGATGCCAGCGCTACATTCAGGTTATTAGATAATCGCCTTGTACTTAACGGAAGTTTGTTTAGCAATACAGGTGGTAACGATATATTTAATAACTCAGGAAACCTGATAAACTCTAGCTATAATAACCTTACCAAAGATTTTGAGGCCGAATACTCGATTAGGAAAGATGGTAACCTAAAGGCACGTTATGCCTACCGGGTGTTAAACAGTACCACTTTAAATACCATTGACCAGCTGAGCGTTCAATATGTAAATGCCGTAGGTTTGGTTTACCAAAGAGATTTTGATACATTCGGCGAGTTCTTCAAAAACTTTTTCGGCGGCAATAAACGTAAAACACCGGCACCCGTAAAACCTGCTACAACAACAGATACGCCGGCGGTAACTACCAAGCCTGAAAATACTACTACTCCTGATAAACCAGATGGCGGCGATGATGATCAGTGATCACGCAAAATAGCATGATCCATCCTGTCTCTTTTTGTCCTTAAATAAGCCTCGTTATGCGGATTGGATGCGATCTCGATAGGGATATTTTCAACCACTTCAAGTCCGTAGCCAATTAAGCCTGCACGTTTTTTAGGGTTATTGGTCATTAAACGCATTTTTGATACACCCAGGCTGCGTAATATTTGCGCGCCTACGCCGTAATCGCGTTCATCCATTTTAAAGCCTAGCTGCAGGTTGGCATCAACGGTGTCGAAACCGTTTTCCTGTAAATGGTAGGCCTTTAGTTTATTGATGAGGCCAATGCCCCGGCCCTCCTGGTTCATGTAAACAATTACGCCTTTGCCTTCCTTGTTTATCATCTCCATTGCTTTATGCAGCTGTGGGCCGCAATCGCAGCGACATGAGCCAAATATATCGCCGGTTACGCATGAACTATGTACACGAACCATAATGGGCTCATCGGGCTTCCATGTGCCTTTTACAAGTGCAAGGTGGTTTTCGCCTGTGTTTTTTTGTGTGAAGGCGATCATGTCAAAATCACCAAATTCAGTCGGCATTTTAACGGCAACCTCGCGGGTTATCATGCTCTCGGTATCCAGGCGGTAAGCGATCAGGTCTTTTATCGATACAATTTTAAGGTCGAATTCTTTTGCTATAACCAATAACTCAGGTAAGCGGGCCATTTCGCCATCTTCCTTCATTATTTCGCATATTACACCTGCAGGCTCAAATCCGGCTAAAACAGCCAGGTCAATAGCAGCTTCGGTATGCCCGGTACGGCGCAATACACCACCATCCTTAGCTATTAAAGGGAATATATGGCCGGGCCTGCCCAAATCTTCAGGCTTAATTGCCGGGTCGATAAGTGCCAGTACTGTTTTTGAACGATCGGAAGCAGAGATACCTGTGGTGCAATCTTTAAGCAGATCAACAGAAACAGTAAAATTTGTTTCGTGCGATGTGGTGTTATGGCTCACCATCGGCTCCAGGTCAAGCTCACGTGCGCGGTTTTTAGTAATTGGCGCGCAAACCAGCCCGCGGCCATAGCGTACCATAAAGTTTATAGTTTCAGGCGTAGCGTTACGTGCTGCAGTTAAAAAATCACCCTCATTCTCCCTGTCTTCATCATCAACCACTATAATAGTTTTACCGGCTTGTATAGCTTCTATCGCCTCTTGTATTGTATTTAACATGTTGTTCTATATGGATTGTAAACAGGTTGTAAGGGTTTTATGTGCCCTCCTGTTTAATTTACACAAATTTAGCTTATAATATAATTAAACGGGTCTTCGCTTTGTAAAATCAATAAATGCAGGATGTTTCAGGGATTACGGAATAAAACCGGCTTTAGTTGCTTGGCACCTCTTTGCGCTTAAATATTTTGTTAAAGTAGCGTTTATACAGGTCCATATCAAACAATGCCGAATCTGTAGCTGCTTTGTATGACAGGAAGAAGCCTATGGGCGTTAGTATGAATATGGAGATCCACATACCCAAAATAGGGGACATGCCGCCATCTTTCACCGATTTTTCGCCTATGGTTGATATGATATAATAGATAAGAAAGAAAGCTACCGAAACAACAACAGGTAAACCCAGGCCGCCCTTGCGTATAATGGCGCCAAGTGGCGCGCCAATTAAAAACAGTACTAAACAAACCGCCGATAAGGTATATTTTTTCTGATACTCAACAGTTGAGCGCCGTATATCATGCGCTTCATCAGCGGTTACCTGTGAATTGTTTTTTACCATGGTTGAGATGGCACGCGCCTCACTTGCCGCATTTGACAAGGCCGACAGCTGCTCATTTAATTTTAAGTCTTTTAGCACATTGCTCTTGCCCGGCAGGTATTTTTCGTTAGATTTTACGTTGTGGGCTATAACAAAATAGCGCATAATAGGCATTATGGACCTAAGCTGCGCTGTATTGGTACTATCAATATGGTGCTGGGTGTCTTTTTTATAATCCCTTAACTGCTTCAGGTTCATCATTTGGAAAGCAGATTTAAATGCATCCTGGTCGGTACGCTTTAACACAAAGCCCGATAGGTCGAGCTTTTGCTCCATATCCTTAAAGCGGAAACGCATTAACCGCTGCCGGGGATTAAAGCCGTTTGCATCGCCCGATTCTTCATAACGTACACCATCCTTAAGTTTTAAAACCAGGTACTGATCGCGGGCGGTGCGGTACATGCGGCCTTCTTTGGCATGCAATACAATATTGTTATTATGGATCTCATCTTTTTGGTAAATAATAATGCCGTATAATAGCTGTCCGTCGGCTCCCTTTTTTTCTACACGGATGTTATAGCCCGGGAAACTCGGGCTGAATACCCCCTCAGGCAGCAAATTTGCCGACCGCTGCTGGCGTACATCGTACAGTAACGAGAAATATTTAAGATTAGCTACCGGCAGCATGTAATCCGAAAAAATAAATGCGGAGACGCTTAATATCGATACAATAATGATCATGGGGTACATGGCCCTCACCAATGAGATCCCGGCTGATTTTATGGCTACAAGTTCATAATTTTCGCCAAGGCTGCCGTAGGTCATGATGGTGGAGAGCAGTATGGACAGGGGAAGCGCCATAGCCACATTGGTAGCCGAGGCGTACACCATGAGCTCAAGTATAATATACCAGGCAAAGCCTTTGCCTATCAGATCGTCAATGTATTTAAATAAAAATAGCATCAACAATACAAACATCACTATAAAAAAGGTGACCACAAAAGGCCTTATAAATGATTTAAGTATTAGGAGATGGATCTTTTTCATTCAGCTGCTGACCTGTATTAGCGCAATAAAACCTGAGCGGTAATTTTTGATGAAATTACCGTGCAGATTCAAAAACGTAAAATTAAGAAAAATTGTATAAGCTTAGGCCCCTAATACGCTTATGAGGTAATCGATTTGGTTGTTCCATATCAGTTTGCGCTCCGAAATGGTATCTTCTGTGGCAAAATCTGTTATGCTCAGGGCAACATCGTTGGTTAATTCGTCCTGTAAAATTTCCATTTCAAAATAACATTGCGGCTCATCATCAACCCACTTAAACCGCACCAGTTTATTTTCTTTTAACATTAACAATTTTGCTTTTTGCTGCTCATCGTCCCAGGTAAAAGTGTACACCTGGTCTCTAACAGTCACATTATCAGCAAACCACTGGGTAAGGCCATTAGCTTCGTTCAGGAAGCCATACAATATCCGGGGTGAGGATTTTATCTCATATTCAATGGTAAATTTTTTCTTTTCGGGCATACAGGTTTATCAATAGAAAGCAACAGAAGATGTAAATGTTAACATTTTTTCTAAAGAAAACGAATTTCTGCTATATTTGCAAACCTTTTTAGGATGGGTTACTAACATTACCACAATCCGGAGGCTTATTATCGCATACCTGGTAATAAACAATAAGGCGGGGTAGCTCAGATGGTTAGAGCGTAGGATTCATAACCCTAAGGTCGGCAGTTCGATCCTGCTCCCCGCTACTTAAGCCGCTTTACGAAAGTAGAGTGGCTTTTTTTATAAAGATTATATCCTATATTTAATTAATGAAAGTGTTTAGCGATAATAGAAAAATATTGATAACTCAGATTATATCTTATGTTATTTTTGCTTCGGCAATATTGGGCAAAAATATCTCAAGTATTGCCCCGATACTTAGCTCTTATAAGTATTTTCTTATTGTTGCCTTTTTTGTGACCCAGGCATTTATGATTTACTTTATAATTCAGGAAAAGAAGCAGCAGGCGGCTAAAAATCACTTAGAAGAATAAAATTTTCCATAAAATATTTTTAAGAATTGCCCACTGGGGCTACTGAAAGAAAGCTCCTTTTGGGATAGTTCTTGTTTGAAAATTATTACAGTTTTCAACGTACAAATTAAAACAATACCCATGAAACACGACGATGTAGTTGCGGCCCTGAAAACAATTGCAGATAAAGGCAAGGCAATAAATATAAGTAAGGATGATTTGCAGGGCCTGAAAGCATACAACCTGATAGAAATTACAAAAGGCCAGGAAAATGATAGGTCGCCGGAGTGTGTATTGACTAAAAAAGGACGGGTAATGCTTAAAGCAAACTCGAAATAATACGGGATATGTTTTCTTACAAATATTGAGCATGGGGTCACCCTGAGGCACTCGAAGGGTAAGCGTAAAGGCCTTTGCCCGCATACTTCGAGTGCCTCAGCATGACACCCTTTTTAGTCTTCCGAACACCTATGGCAAGATGCTTGTATTATTTTAGGTCGAAGTTACGCTATGCTAAACTTCGACCAGTTAGATCCCTGCTATTTTATTACACGCGGCATATTTTATTCTCAGATCATTTATACTGCTCATCAGTAACGTGTTCCATCCAATCAACGGGTGAACCGTTCAGTTTTTCCTGTATGGCGATGTGGCTCATGGCGGTAACATCGGTTGCCCCGTGCCAGTGTTTTTCCTGCGGGAAGAAATAAACAACATCGCCAGGGTGAATATTCTGTTTTGCTTCGCCTTCGCGTTGTACCCAACCGGCCCCTGCGGTAACAATTAATGTTTGCCCAAACGGGTGTGTATGCCAGGCTGTACGGGCTCCGGGTTCAAAGGTGACCAACGCCATCGAAACGCGTGATGGTTCAGGCGGGTTATTCAGCGGGTCGATCCTTACAGTTCCGGTAAAATAATCTGTGGGGCCTTTGCCTGAGGGCTGTGAGCCGCTTCGTATAATTTCCATATTGATGTATATTTATTTAAAAGTACTTACAGTACAAAGGTGATAATATGTTAATGGATAACATTTATACAGGTTACAGATTTGCTTACCACTTTTTACGGCTTTGCACCTGATAACATTACCTGCCGGAACTAAACGCTTACGAACCTGAAGCTTTATTTCGCCGGTAAGCAGTTTTTTATTTTCGGTAGATTTTGCCAAAAGAGGGTCAGCCGAATTTTTGGTAATTTCCTGGCAGGTGATTTTGTTGGCATACCCGGCTTGAGTACTTACTACACTTATATAATTTGCCTGCCCTTCAATTACCAATATCTTCAACGGCTCTGATTTTTTTCCGTTTGAAATCCCTCCGCTTACAACGCTAACGGTATGCGCACCAACGGTTATATTATGTATGGAGAAAGATTTGTTTTTCAATTTACATATTAATGTATCATCGAGATAGAAGCGATAATTGACCGCGGAGCCGGTATATCCCGTTACGCGGATAAGATAAACCTGCCCTGTTTTAGCCTGCGAAAAACCATTAGGTGAGAAGGTTAGCATAAGTGCAAAAAAAGCAAGGACTTTAATCATTTTCATAGATGTAAAGTTTGTTTAATAAATGAGTACTCAATATAAGATTTTAAGATTATTAAACGGGGTTATTGGGCTTTTGTTTAGCTAAACTAGAATTTTGGCTATTCAGTAAGCGAAATTGCCTATCAATTAGGATTTGAGCACCTGCAATCTTTCAGCAAGCTATTCAAGACTAAAACCAACTTTTCGCTTTTGGAGTTCAGGACTTCGTTTAATTAAAAGAAGCGCCATGGTATTCAAACAAAAAAAGCTGTCATCGTTAAAATGACAGCTTTTTAAGGTTTAGAGCAGGTGTCTTTATGATTTAAAAAACGCCAGGAGATCCTTATTTATAGTTGCCGCTTCTGTTGCAGGCATACCATGTGGGAAACCCGGATAAGAGATCAGTTTACCATGTTTTAACAGCTTCACAGCCTTTGCACCTGAGATTGGGAATGGAACGATCTGGTCGTCTTCGCCATGTAAAACAAGTACCGGGATATCTACACTCTTCAGGTCCTCAGTAAAATCTGTTTCCGAAAAAGCCTTGATACCCTCAACGTGCGCCTTTACGCCGCCCATCATGCCCTGGCGCCACCAGTTGTCCCTTATTCCTTGCGATATTTTAGCGCCTTCACGGTTATAACCATAAAATGGAATGGTAAAATCCTCAAAGTATTGTGCCCTGTTAAATGCAGTACCTTCGCGGATCTCATCAAATACCGACATCGGTACACCATCGGGGTTAGTTTCTGATTGTACCATGATCGGCGTAACAGCGCTAATCAGTACAACTTTGGCTACACGGGCTTTACCTGGGCCTGCAGCATAATGGATAGCTTCGCCGCCACCCGTTGAATGGCCAACGTGGATGGCATCTTTCAGGTCAAGCGCCTCAGTAACCGCGGCAACATCAGCTGCATAGGTATCCATATCGTGCCCACCGGATGCCTGGGTTGATCTTCCGTGTCCGCGACGGTCATGGGCGATAACCCGATACCCATGCTGTAGGAAAAACATCATCTGAGCATCCCAGTCATCGCCTGATAAAGGCCAGCCATGATGAAAAAAAATCGGTTGCCCGGTTCCCCAGTCCTTGTAATAAATTTCGGTTCCGTCTTTTACTGTAATTTTACTCATTGTTATTGATTGTTTGTGATAAATGAAATTTAGGAGAAGCAGTTCTGTTTGAATGGGAGTAATTGTTTTTTAATGATTTCCTCTTAAGCCATACAATGCTTTTGGACAGGTTACGCTGATAGGGGACAGGTTAAAGCCAAAATAGAATTACAATATAAAAATAGAGAATAAAAACTGGTTTATACATTAGCCATTCAGGAATCACTCAACATATGTTGAACACGCTAAATCTTACATATAATAGGCTGGGGATAGATGGCTAAAGTATGTAGTCAGAGACTACATGCATTTTATCCGAAGTTATAAACTTCGGACAGCGTGTACTTCCTGCCGCTCAAACTACCAGTCTCATTTTTTTGACTACAAGAACAGTAGATTCGGCTACATCTGTTTATTAATTGTTATGGACATTTGTTATATCAAAATAAAAGCAAAATGAAGATCATAATAACAGGTTCATTAGGGCACATCAGCAAGCCACTTACCCAGGAATTAGTACAAAAGGGGCATAACGTTACGGTTATCAGCAGCAAAGCCGAAAAGCAAGAGGAAATTGAGGCATTGGGTGCCACAGCAGCCATTGGTTCGGTAGAGGATGTGGATTTCCTTACTGCAACTTTTACCGGTGCGGATGCCGTGTATACTATGGTGCCGCCAACCAATTTCTTTAACCCCGATTTTGATCTGGCGGCGCATTGCAACATCATCGGCAATAACTTTGCACAAGCTATCAGTAAGTCGGGCGTAAAACGTGTGGTTCATCTGAGCAGCATTGGCGCCCATATGGAAAAAGACTCAGGGTTGATACTTGCTCATCGTGGTGTGGAAGTTATCCTGAATAAACTACCTGACGATGTTGCCATTACCTTTATGCGCCCCGTTGGTTTCTATTACAATTTGCTGGGCTTTATACCTGCGATAAAAAACCAGGGCATTATTGCAGCAAATTATGGCGCAGATGAACTGCTGGTATGGGTTTCGCCAACAGATATTGCTGCCGCGATAGTTGAAGAGTTTGAAACATCCCTTACCGGCCGAAAAGTGCGCTATGTAGCCAGCGATGAACTTACCGGCCACGAAACTGCAAGAATTTTAGGCGAGGCAATCGGCATCCCCGATCTGAAATGGATACTTGTTAGCGATGAGGAAAGGCTGCGTATTTTAGAATCTTTTGGACTTAATCCCCAAATTGCTGCCGGTTTGGTGCAGATGTTTGCAAGCCAGCATAATGGCTCATTAATGGAAGATTATTATCGCCATAAACCAGTTTTAGGCAAAGTGAAAACAACAGATTTTGCCAAAGAATTTGCTGCTGTTTATAACCAAAAATAAGTAAATTGTGATATGCAACCGCGCCGAATTAAAACGATAAGTGAATATCACAAGGTAATGGGCCTCCCAAAGCCGGAGCACCCACTGATCAGTGTGATAAATTTTGAATCGATAAAAAGTTTGCCTTATGCTGGGGCAGCGAACATGGTATTTGATTTTTATTCTATCTCGCTTAAAAGAAATTTCAGCGGTAAGTTTAAATATGGTCAGCAGGAATACGACTTTGATGAGGGCATCATGTTTTTTATATCACCCGGACAAGTTTTTGGGGTGGAGAGTGCAAAACAAGGAGAATTAAAACATACGGGGTGGATGCTGCTTATCCATCCCGATTTTTTATGGAATACGCCTTTGGCTAAGATCATGAAACAGCACGAGTATTTCAATTACTCGGTAAATGAGGCTTTGTTCCTTTCAGAAAAGGAAGAAACGACTATTATTAACATGATGCACAGTATGGAGCAGGAATACCGCTCAAACATTGATAAGTTCAGTCAGAACATTATCATCGCCCAGCTTGAATTATTGCTCACCTATGCTGAAAGATTTTATCAGCGCCAGTTCATCACCCGAAAAATAGCTAACCATAAAATGCTTGATCGTTTGGAAGAGGTGCTTACCGCATATTTTAACACCGATGCTTTAGCAAAACAAGGGTTACCTACCGTAGTACATATTGCCGAAACATTAAATGTATCGCCCAGTTATTTAAGCGGATTGCTTAAAACCTTAACGGGTCAAAGTACCCAGCAGCACATACATGATAAGCTGATGGAAAAGGCAAAAGAAAAATTATCAACCACAGGCCTGTCCATAAGTGAAATTGCATACGAATTAGGGTTTGAACACCCACAATCCTTCAGTAAGCTATTCAAAACAAAAACCAACCTTTCACCTTTGGAATTCAGGCAATCGTTTAATTGATGATAACGATACCGTTGCCTTTTTAAACTCCTTTATAACTTATTCAAACCCGCTTTTGCCCGTTTCGGAACCTAACTGTATTTAACAGCCAATACATTAAGTACCTTTACACTCATGCAAGAAAATTTACCCGTAAAGCGTTTAAATCGCCTTAGCTGGTTACTGTCGGTTATTATTGGTTTGATCTTCTATCTTGTTTCTTACAATAGTGGTTCGGATAAGCATATCTATGCGCATACGTTTTTTACGATGCTGGGTATTGTGCTTGTTGGCTATGCTGATGTTGGGTTTATGATCATTTTGAGCAAGCGGTTTTCGCCCAAGTCAAGGAAGTTTACTACAGGCCGGTACTTGTTAACATACCCGGTAAGTGTATTGATCTATTTGTTATTATGGCCAGTTTTTGCCTTGTTTACAAACGAAAACTGGTCCTTTTCAAGCATTGGTTTATTCCTGGCATTTGTTGGGTCGGGTACTATTATCAATATCATGATTATTATCATGCATAATTCAGTATTATTATATGAACATAAATTGCACAGCGAATTAGAGTTATCCCGGTTAAAAGCGGCGAATGCAGAGGCTATGAACCTGGTTTTAAAACAGCAGATCCAACCCCACTTTCTGTTTAACGCGCTGAATACACTTAAAGCATTGTATCACAAGGATGCAGCTGTGGCTGATAATTATATCGTTCATATGGCCAATTTCCTGAGGGCTTCTATATCGCACCATTCATCAAATATATCAACCCTCGAAGATGAGGTTAAACTGTTATATGATTATCTCGAAATGCAACGCATCCGGTTTGGTACAGCACTGGTGTGTACCATAACCCTGCCTGAAGAAACATTGAAGGAAAATTTCCTGCCCTCGTTTTCATTACAACCTTTATTGGAAAATGCTATAAAGCATAATAATTTCACACAGCAGGAACCGCTGCAGGTGCTTATCAGTCAAACGGAAGACCGCCTGGTTATCAGTAATAATCTGCAAAAAAAGAAAATGAAGGATGCCTCCACTAATTATGGGTTGGCAAACCTCGCGGAAAGATATCGCCTCTGGTCGGGGGATGAAGTTATTATTAAAGAAGATTTGAACACATTTTCGGTAAGCATTAAATTATTAAAAAATGAACATAGTAATCATTGAGGATGAAGGCTTAGTTGCGGATGATCTGGAATTGAATATCAGGAAACTGATAGATGGCCCGCTGGACATAGTACAGATCAGATCGGTAAAAGAGGGGATTGCTTATTTCAATACAAACAAAAATACCGATCTTATCTTTAGTGATATACAGCTTGGTGACGGGCTTAGTTTTGAAATATTTGTTGCCGAACCTGTTACTGCCCCAGTTATTTTTTGTACTGCTTATGACGAATATGCGCTCGAGGCATTCAAAACTAACGGGATAGATTATATCCTGAAACCCTTTACCCTGCAAACGCTGGATAATGCGTTGCAAAAATACAAAAAGCTAAAAAAAATATTCTCGACGGATCAGCTGCCGCAGTTTGATGCCTTGATGCAGCTGCTTGCCGGCAGGGAAACACAAAAGGCGGCTTCAGTGCTGGTGTATCACCTGGATAAGATCATTCCTATAAATCTGGATGATATAGCCATGTTTTACCTGGCTAATGAGGTTACGCATTTGCTTACATTTTCCGGCAAAACGTTCTACCCAAATAAAACCCTGGACGAGCTGGAAAAGTTGTGCGGAAATTCCTTTTTCAGAGCAAACCGCCAGTTCCTGGTTTGCCGCAAAGCCATCATTGATGTATCCAGCTTCTTCTCACGAAAACTTTCCCTTAACCTTAACATACCTTTTAGTGATAAGGTGATCATAAGTAAAGGCAAGGCTGCCCAATTTCTCAGCTGGCTGGCAAAAGCCTGATAGTCTTGTGTTTATTACTACAGGATGCAGTTTTCGTAAAACACTACCTTACTGTTTTTTTTCAACCCACTTTTTTCCGCTTCGGCTTTTAGTTTGCCCGCTTCGGTCAGTTTTTCATTCTCTATTTCCTTTTAAGCAAGCACCTTTGACTTAAATACGAAATAAATGTGGCCACAGGCTGCATACAAAATGTCACACTAAAAAGAAAAATTATGAAAAAACTGATGTTAATTTGTTTAGTCCTGTTGTCGTCAAAAGGCTTTAGCCAAAGCTTCACACAAAATATTTTTAGCCGCCTTGAATTCGGTATTAAAGCAGGTGCCAACGCTACTAATTTCACCAATGCTAATTTCCCTACCGATCCGTTAATCGGTTTTCATGCAGGTGCTACCGTAGCTTTTAAAATCACCAACAATTTTCTGTTCCAGGAAGAGTTCCTGTTTTCAACCCAGGGCGCTAAAATAAAAGGAGGTTCGCTCGGCGATCAGGACCTTAAACTTTATTACATGGCGGTACCATTGCTATTTAAATATCGTACAAACTCCGGGTTTTATATAGAAGCAGGAGCTCAAGCAGGTATTAAAATTAAGGAAGATGTTGCAGGAATAAATACCGACAACTTTGCTAAAAAGGTTGACCTGGGCGCTGCAGGAGGTATCGGTTATCAATCAAAAATGGGCCTTGGCCTTGGCCTAAGATATATCTACGGCATATCAAAGGTGGCTGATGTTAATGTTTCAAACATCACAAACGACTTTAAGAACAATGCTGTACAGGCCAGTGTATTTTACGTTTTTTAATAATCCTCCTAAGCGATAATTTCAACTAAACACTTATCCCGGTTTCTTTTGACCGGGATTTTTTGGTAAAAAACAAATTTTATGATGATCGAGGTCTTTAAAACTAATGTAGAGAGTGCAATACAGGCAAAATATTTGCAGGTGTTGATGCAACAGCATTTCTTCTTCACTGAAGTAAACTTTGATCTTGAAGATTGCGACAGGGTATTAAGGGTAAAAGGCGAAAAGGTTTGCACCTTAAACGTTATCCTGCTAATGGCAGCCAACGGATATGAATGCAATGTGTTGGAATGACATTACTGTGATGTAATAGAGCCCATGTGAGCCGTTCAACAAAATAAGTTGAGCCGTTTAACAAAGCTGTAGCCTAATGCATGGTTTATCTTTGTTTTTATCAAAGATCTACACATGACGACAAAAGTTTGGTTTATAACTGGCAGTTCACGCGGGTTAGGCCGCAGCCTTACGGAGGCGGTTTTAGCCAGTGGCGATAAAGTTGCCGCCACAGCCCGTAATCCGGAGACTTTAAACTGTCTGCTTGCGCAATACCCGGAACAGCTCTTTCCCATCAAATTGGATGTTACTAATTACGATGATATATACCAATCCGTAGCCGATACAGTGGCGCATTTTGGCAGGATAGATGTGCTGGTAAACAATGCGGGGTTTGGTGTTATTGGCGCGGCTGAAGCTTTTACTGATGAACAGGTGCGCAGTCAGCTGCAAACTAATTTATATGCGCCTATTGAAATTACACGGGCGGTATTACCCTATATGCGGATGCAGCGTTCGGGTCGTATATTACAGATCAGTTCGGTAGGCGGGCGTATAGGTAACGCGGGCTTAACGATGTACCAGGCAGCTAAATTTGGCTTAGGCGGCTTTAGCGAGGCGCTTGCGAAGGAAGTAGCGCCACTGGGCATATTCGTTACCTGTGTTGAGCCGGGTGGCTTTAGTACCGATTGGGCAGGTGCATCCATGACCTATGCCCGAAAGATAGAAGGTTATGAAAGTACCGTCGACAAAAGGACGGTATATTTCACAAGCGGTAATTTTGTGCCAATGGGCGATCCGGACAAAGCCGCTAAAGTAATGGTTGACCTGGCTGTACACCCCAATCCGCCTGTGCATTTGGTTTTGGGCAGCGAAGCCATCGGTTTACTAAAACAGGCTGATGCCGCGCGCACTGCTGAAATGGAAAAATGGATGCCGGTAAGTTTATCAACCGATCATGATGAGACAGAGAGTTTCCTTGATTCAGATTTAGGTAAAGTTTTGCTGAAACACAAATAACATTAAAGCTTATTTATAAATTTAACGATGATACAAGGAGGAGCTAAGGAACTGCAGCTGATCTTGTTTGCCTGCTACCCGTATACCAGCAGGGAAGGAGAGAACTTTATACCGGAACATTCGTGCAACTATATTATATCGGGCAATGCGGATATAACTATTGCCGGTAAGACCTATCATTGCAAACCAGGTGAATTCAGGTTCTTTCGCAGGAACCAGCTATCAAAATATGTAAAATACCCCCAAGCCGGCGGTGAGTACAGATCTATCTCTATTCGGATGGACCAGGAAATTTTGCACAGCGTAAGCGCCGAACATAACCTGCACGTAGCAGGCCCTTATACCGGCGAAGACTGCGTGCTTTTACAACCGAATGCCCTGTTAAAGAATTATATGGAGTCGTTAACGCCATACCTTAACGATAGCAACCTCAGCAATGATGCGCTGACCACTTTAAAAATTAAAGAGGCCATCATGATATTGCTGCAAACCCACCCGGAGCTAAAAAACATCCTCTTTGATTTTACCGAACCCGGCAAAATTGACCTGGAAGCTTATATGAATGAAAACTATAAGTTTAATGTGGATATCAGTCGTTTTGCTTACCTCACGGGCCGTAGCCTGGCAACCTTTAAACGCGATTTTGAGCGGATCTATCACACCCCGCCCAACCGCTGGCTACAGCAAAAGCGATTGAATGATGCTTACTATCTTATTAAAGAAAAAGGCCAGCGTGTAACAGATGTTTATATGGATGTAGGTTTTAAGGACCTGTCGCATTTCTCATTTGCGTTTAAAAAGGCTTATGGGATAACGCCATCGAAACTGGCTTTGTAAAAGGCAGGATAAGGAGAATTGTCATGCTGAGGAACGAAGCATCTATTATACGAGCAGCCGGACGAACGCGGATAGGTTCTTCGCTATCGCTCAGAATGACAATGGTTAAAAAAAGCGATAAGGCTTAAGCCACTGCCACTGCTGCTCACCTGCCGACTACTATTGCACTAGTAATAAACGAGCGCAATTAGGATAAGATTTAGGTTAATTCTCAGACTTGATCTCTAAGTTTTCTAATTTTTCCATGAACAATGCACGGGCGGGGGCATCCAATGAAATTTCTCTGCTCAATAACCAGAAACTGTTTCCGTAATTGCCACTAATAGATGAGACAATCTTCCAGTCGTTTTGCGCCAACCACAAGAGTGTTTCATTACCATACTTAAAATGATATTTTTTTTTAGGGTCAACAAGCACTTTGGTCTTGATACTATCGGGTAGAATCTGGTCTAAAATATTGGATAGCTTCTTATTACTAGTAGCATAATCCTGTGTGTTGTAATTTACATTTCCATTAAAATCGACCGAGCAAAAAATGGTTATCTTCTGTTTTTGTGCAAATGCAGAAACAGTAAGGAAGGACAGGGTGAGAATAAATATGATTTTTTTCATTTCCTTTTATAAAATAGAGAATTCAGGTACTGCAATCAGGACAAGTAATTTACAATTATAAAGATATAGTTTTCTAAACGCTAACACCAGAGAGCATCCACAGAAAAAGTGATGCTTTCTAAACAAAAATAGCGATGGGTTTCAAACCCATCGCTATTTTTTATGCGGATATATGATCACTTACATATTATGCAAAGCATTGCCTGTGAAATACAATATAATAATTACTATCCCTGCAAAAATGCGGTACCAGCCAAAAACCTTAAAGCCTTTTTGCTCTAAAAAGGTAATAAAGGTACGGATAGCCATTAACGCTACTATGAATGCTATTACACTGCCGATCAGCAGGTATTTCATGTCCTGGTGCATTACGTCGGCTGATAGTGTGCTGTGTTTGTGGAAATCCCAAAGATCCTTTACCGTAGCACCAAACATAGTTGGCACCGCTAAAAAGAACGAGAACTCAGCAGCAGCGGTACGGCTCAGCTTTTGCGACATACCACCCACAATTGATGCGGCTGAACGCGATACACCCGGTACCATCGCTAAACACTGAAAGCATCCAATCTTGAACGCGGTTAGGTAACTAATATTCTTTTCCTCGGTAACGGTAGGCTTGTTAAACCACTCATCAACAAAAAGCAAAATAACACCGCCTACTACAAAGGCCACAGCTACTACAAGCGGGCTCTCCAACAGCGCGTCGATATATTTTTTAAGCAATACACCCAGTATTACAGCGGGTATAACGCCTACAACCAATTTATAGTAAAAGTCGAGTGATTTAAAAAAACGTTTAAAGTATAGTACCACTACAGCCAGTATGGCACCCAGTTGTATTACTATCTCAAACAGCTTAACAAATTCGTCCTTGCTGATGCCCATTAACGAGCTGGCAATAACCATGTGGCCGGTTGAAGATACCGGTAAAAATTCTGTTAGCCCCTCAATAATTGCCAGGACTATAACATGTATTATATTCATGCTTTTGCTGCTGGTTTTTTAAATATGGCCACAAAACCTAGAGCAAAGCCTCCCAATACAACAATTGGTGCTATAATTATTTTGGTACTGCTGTAAATATCAGTAGTGCCCGACATTAGTACAAAGCCAAACGCAACCACTACCGCGCTTATGATTAGTAAGCGGTAATTGCCTTTGTCAAAAATAAACTGAACGGGTGAATCAGATTTAGCAACTGATGATTTAGTGGCTGTTTTAACCGGTGTAACCGGTTTTGTGATTTTTTGTGCCATGTATGTAATTATTGGATTATCGAATGATTGTTTTTATTGAATTTCTGATCTTTCAGCTTTCGCCTTTTAGCTTTTACCTGTAAAGGTCATATATTTTTAAGCGTAAAAACTTATTTACCGCTAAAAAGGTACTAAAGCCAGCGATGAACAGCCCCATGCCTATAACTATTGCAAACACTATCCCAAACTCGGTATAGTTGCGCAAAATTATAAGGTCGGGTATTTGCTGGTAGGCCAGGTATAAAGTGCCTATCAGTATTATAATAGCTATTAGGCCGCCTAAAAGGCCATGCCAAATGCCATACAGCAAAAATGGTTTGCGTATAAACCCTTTAGTAGCGCCAACCAATTGCATTGATTTTATTAAAAACCTTTGTGAGTAAATAGCCAGCCTGATAGTATTGTTGATCAGTGCTACCGATACCACTACAAATATGCCTGTAAAGGCCAGTATAACCAGTGTAATAGAGGTTAAGTTCTGGTTCATTTGCTCCACCAGCGACTTTTCATACTTAACTTCCTTAACTATCGGGTTGTTTTTAAGTAGCTCTGTTTTAAATTTCTCTATATCGGCATCATTGGTGTAATCAGCTTTTAAGTACACATCTATTGATTGCGGCAGTGGATTATACCCCAGGAAATTAACAAAATCCTTACCCAGGTCCTTTTGCAGGTTTTGAGCAGCCAGTTCCTTACTTACATACAGGGTTTGCTTAACCATTGGGTTTGCTTCCAATTGTTTTTGTAATTGCAAAACGTCTGTTTCATGTGTGGCATCATCCAAAAAAACATTCAGTACAATGTTTTCCTTAACGTAGCGGGTAAGGTTGTTCACATTAACCAGTATAAGGCCGAGCAAACCTACCATCAGTAATACCATAGCGATACCAAATACGGTTGAAATGTATATCGTTTTGGTTTTTTTTGCCGAGTCGCTTGCTTCAAATTCTTCCATAGATACCTTTTTGGTTTTTGCGAAATTAAGAAACCCAGCTTAAAGGTAAAAGTTTATCTGTTATTATTATTTACCAATACGAAAATGATTGCTGTTTTAACAAAAATTAACGCTATTGGTTAGCCGGCCGTTCAAAAACAAATGCAATTACCTCAAGTGTAGTCCCTTTTAGTGTGTAGGATGAAACCAATGTCCAACCAAGCTGGGTAATGTAGTTGAGCGCGCTAATCCGTGTGTCGAATTTCATGGTTTTGCCGTTGTTGTCCTTTATCTCTGATCCATTCCTCCCTCTTGAACCATCATCAAGATTAATATCAAATTTTGACCCATCGTGCTCAACTTGAGCTATACAGTAAGTAACCTTTTGTTTGTGTGTAGTGGTATCAGTTTGAGCGAAGCAAAAAAATGGAGCGGCGAAAAGTACCAGGAACAATAACTTTTTCATGATTTAAGATTTGTGTGATCAATAAACATAAATATAATACGAGGAAGATATTAATGTTTGGCTGTCATGATATTATTACAGAAGGGTTTGTAATAGGAACAAAAATAAACTTCACCTGTTAACATTAAATAAACACATCACCATATGACAAAGCCAGCAAATTCACCTGATAAGCCATCGCCATCAGATACATCAACCCATAGGCCAAATGATAATGGCCACAAAGGCATAGTGCATAAAACCGATAAAGAATACGGTGCCAACCAGCCGCATGGCGGCGATATTGCCAAAAAACATGAGAAAGAGGAGCAGCCTGTTAATCCGGGTACAAAACCACCTGCTGAAAAAGGTATGTATAAAGGGAAGGTGCAGCCATAAGTTTAGTCTTAAGTCCTTAGTCGGGAGTCTTAAGTCGTTTCAATAATTACTAGGATGACTAAAGACTTAGCACTTCAGACTGAGGACTAACGCGATATCCCTGCTGAATTAAACTGCAGGTCGTATAGTTTACGGTAATAGCCGAGTTCAATTTTGAGCAACTCCTGGTGGGTGCCGATTTCTTTTATCTCGCCATGGTCGAGCACAATTATCCTGTCGGCATTTTGTATGGTTGATAGGCGGTGGGCAATCACAATACCCGTACGGCCCTGCATTAGTTTGTTAATGGCGTTTTGTATCAGCACCTCGGTCTCCGTATCAACCGATGAGGTTGCCTCATCCAGCACCAGGATAGCCGGATCATAAACCAAAGCCCTGATAAACGAAATGAGCTGTGCCTGACCTGCGGATAGGGTAGAGCCGCGTTCCATTACGTTATAGTCGTACCCCCCGGGCAGGCGTTCAATAAATTCGTGCGCGCCAACATCCTTAGCGGCGGCAATGATTTGCTCACGGGTTATAGCTTCATTGTTAAGGCTGATGTTATTGGCAATGGTATCGGTAAACAAAAAAACGTCCTGTATAACTGTGGCTATCTGTGCGCGCAGGTAGTTAACGTCATAGTCATGTATATCAACACCATCAACCTTAACGCTGCCTTTGCTTATCTCATAAAAGCGGTTCAGGATATTTATGGTTGATGATTTGCCCGCGCCAGTTGCGCCAACAAGTGCCAGTGTTTCGCCCGGTTTTACGTGGAAGTTGATATCCTTCAGCACCCAGTTTTCATCATTATAGGCAAACCAAACGTGGCTGAAGTCAATATCGCCATTTATTTTGGCTGGCCTTAATGTGCCTGTATTTACGGCAACCTCATTGGTGTCTAAAACTTTAAATATCCTGTCGGCACCTACCATGCCCATTTGCAGGGTGTTGAATTTATCGGCCAACTGCCTTATCGGCCTGAAAAGTAAGTTTAAGTAAACTATAAACTCCAATATGGTGCCGGGTGATATTACCTTTCCATGAGCCGATAAATGCGCCAGTTGCTGATCGGTTAAGATTCTTTTACAGCCATACCAAACAAGTAAGCCGATGCACATGGCAAACAACACTTCAACCACCGGGAAAAATATAGAATAATACCAGTTGGAGCGGATATTAGCATCGCGGTATTTTTTGTTTACCGATACAAATTTGCGCATCTCCTGGTCCTCACGGGCAAAGTATTGTATTACGCTGATGCCGGAGATATGCTCTGCTAAAAAAGTATTGAGGTGAGCCACCTGCGTACGCACTTCCTGGAAAGATGACTTAATTGCCTCCTTAAAAACATAGGTTGATGCAAAAAGGAATGGCATTGGGATCAGTGTGATGAGCGCCAGCTTCCAGTCGATATAGGTCATGTAGCCAATCACGGCAAATACCAGCAGCATATCGCCCATGATGGAGATCAGTCCTTCCGAAAAAATATCGGCAATGGTTTCCAGATCAGATACGGTACGGGTTATGAGCACACCAATAGGGGTGCGGTCGAAATATTTCAGGCGAAGATTGGTGATGTGGTTAAAAATATCGATCCGCAAATCGCGGATCACAGATTCGCCCAGCCAGTTGGTGATATAGGTTTGATAGTATTGCGCTATAGTTTGTATAACCAGTTGTGCCAGCATCAATTCAACCATAAAAACCAGGCCGCTGTAGTTATCCTTTAGAATATAATCATCGAGCGTTTTTTGTATCAGGATGGGTTGAACAATAGCAATAGCTGCTAAAAAAACAGTGAGGAATACTGCGATGACAAATGTTTTGTTGTACGGTTTAACGTAGTGCATTACGCGCCCTAACAGTTTCCAATCGAGTGCCTTGCCGGTAACTGCAGTGGAGGGAGTTTTTACTTCTTTGGCTGATTGCGGGCTTTTTGGATCGCTATTTTGTTTATCGGTGCTCACTAATTTCAAAGGTAGCTATAATTATAAGATCATAAATTCCAATTTGAAGATTTGATATTTATATGGCTTAAGGGATATAAGGATATTTTATTTCTGTTAAATATAAACCGCATGCCGGCACCGATACGCCGGCATTGCTGCGATTTTTACTTTCGATAATTGTTCGTACCGCTTCGGGTTCAATAATATGATTACCAACCTGCAATAAGGTACCCACTATGGCGCGTACCATATTCCGTAAAAACCTGTCGGCAGAAATATGGAAAACTATGCCATTATCTGTTTTTACCCATTCGGCCTTAGTTATTTTACAATTGTTGGTTTTTACTTGTGTGTTTGATTTGCTGAAACAGCTAAAGTCGGTATACTCTTTTATGATTGCAGCAGCCTGGTTCATCAGTACGATATCCGGTTCATCGCGTAGTAACCATGAATGGCCATTTTTAAAAGGATCTTTATTAAAATGAATATGGTATTCGTAGGAGCGGAGCGTAGCATCAAACCGGGCATGTGCATCTGCGGCAACAGGAAAGATGCGTTTTATGGCGATATCCTGCGGTAAGATGGAATTAAGCCCTCTGATTAAGTTTTTGTGCTCTATGCTCCATGCTCCATCAGCTATCAGCTTCTCCGCATCGAAATGGGCAAAAAACTCTTTAGCATGTACACCTGCATCAGTTCGCCCGCAACCCAATGTTTCAATAGGCTCCCGTAGTATGGTGGATAATGCTTTATTCAACACCTCCTGTACGCTTACAGCATTTTGCTGTATTTGCCAGCCATGGTAGTTGGTGCCATCATAAGCAAGTTCAATAAAAAAGCGTTGTAGAGCACTCACAGGGCAAAGTTAACAATCCCCGGCAAATGCAAAATTTAATAAATACAAGTGGTTGATTAACCGATAGTTAAATGTTATTAAAAATTTGGATATTTAAATTGTACAATATACATTAGCAAAACGTTATTGTAAAAAATAATGTGATGCAGACCCTAATCTGTGACCCCTATTAATAAACCATTTAGATTAAACGTATTAATAAGTAGTGTTTGATGAAAAACTATGCTGCAAATTTGTTAGTAATAAATCATGTATTTCATAACAGAAACTACACGCAACGGCTTAAAGCGTATTTCAAAAAGTTTATTCAAAAGCTGCAAATAGGGCTATTGGTAGTAACGTTTTTGTATATACCGGTTTATTGCGCGTTATGGTTATTCGGAGCCATCAGCATCATTAGTAAATTTAGCGTCTATTGTATACTTTCCTATCTTTTGCTTATCGTATTTTTTGTATTAATGAATCGGGAAAGGCCTGTTTCCGGGCAAAATATTGATCACTGACAGTCTGAAATATTTTTAGTTCTCTTTCCTTATTTCCAACAACTTAATTTTAATCATATTTCTATCTTTGTTACATAGATTTTTAAAAATATGCTGCAAAGAATACAAAGTGTTTACCTGCTATTAGCCAGTTTGGCTATATTGGCTCTTTTTCTTTTCCCGCTGGCACATAATGTTTATGTTGATAACAAGCCGATAAATATTATGGTTATGGGTGTTTACCAGGATGTAAACGGACAGCAACAATTAACAGATCATTTTGTGGCGCTTACAGCAGTTACCGCAATTGTGGGTATCATACCATTGATCATCATATTTCTTTATAAAAACCGTAAACAACAGATAGCCTTATGCTACAGTTCTGTGCTGGTAATTATTGGCTATAGCTTTTGGATAGCGCAAGCTGCAAAAGCTGCAACGGGTGGCGGTGTAACCCTTGATTTTAAGAATTTTGGTATAGGCTTATTCCTTTGTCCCTTAGCTATTTTACTACATATTTTTGCTGTAAAAGGTATTCAGCGGGATGAGAAACTGGTAAAATCGGCCGATAGGTTGAGGTAATATCTTCCTTTCCAAGCGTCATTGCGAGGTACGAAGCAATCCCCGTCTATGCAGATCTCTATGTGCGAGTAGACTTGTCGCTTGAAGCCGCTCATTGCCACGGAGGCTACTACTTTTGTCTTGATACAAAAGGTAGCAAAAAATCAAGTCATTAGAAATGCTTCTTGGCCGCACAAGGCCATACCCTGCAAATCAGGCAAAACCTGGGCTGCTATATTTTTACCCGGCTGTTGCTACGCACCTGGCCTTTGCGCTTCTGTAAAAACCTGCTATGCCCTGCCACTACACAAGGCCACCATCGTTTTGCCTGATTTCACCCGAAGCTGTTCTACTGACGGAACTTCACTAAACGGCATAGCCCTCATGAATGCCTTTAAAGAACAAATAATATTATGAATAATCCTCTCCAAAGGAGAGGACTTTAAATGATCCGAGATCAAAAGCGTGCAAAGGCCCGACAAAAAGCGCGGGCCTGGGTGTTTTGCCCGTGGGCGGAAGGATCTTTTTGTCTTGATTTTTTGTTTCTTTTGTATCAAGACAAAAGAAATAGGGCTCCGCGCCCATGAGCGGCTTCAAGCGATAAGTAATCCGCTTGCATAACTACATAATGTTGCCGCGTTATCGTTCGCGATGACAAGAGTGATTTAATTACGCCGATTGCGCCAGCGGCTCCGGTTCAGCAATGGTTGGATTTACCGTTTCATCATCCTTCTCCACCCTTAAATTATTAACGATATGCTGCTGACGAACAGGAGTGTTTTTACCCATAAAATACTCCAGCAAGGCTTTGATATTGGCATCCTTTAATATAACCGGGTCGAGGCGAATATCTTTACCTATGAACAAGCC
This sequence comes from Mucilaginibacter mallensis, assembly GCF_900105165.1. NCBI lineage: Bacteria > Pseudomonadati > Bacteroidota > Sphingobacteriia > Sphingobacteriales > Sphingobacteriaceae > Mucilaginibacter > Mucilaginibacter mallensis. Next base: position 5,256,487 of record NZ_LT629740.1, on the reverse strand, counting down.
AAATTCTTCCGGCGAGATCTCTCCCAAACCTTTAAATCGTGTGATCTCGGGTTTTACGCCCAGTTTTGCTATCGCATTGCGCCTTTCTTCGTCGCTGTAACAATAAATGGTTTCCTTTTTATTTCGTACACGGAATAATGGTGTTTGCAGGATGAAGACGTGCCCGGCCTTCACCAGATCGGGGAAGAACTGCAGGAAGAACGTCATCAGCAGCAGGCGGATGTGCATGCCGTCAACATCGGCATCGGTAGCTATTACTATATTGTTATAACGCAATGCATCCAGGCCATCCTCAATATTCAGCGCATGCTGCAGCAGGTTAAACTCTTCATTTTCATAAACCACTTTTTTGGTTAGCCCATAGCAGTTAAGGGGTTTACCCTTTAAGCTGAAAACAGCCTGGGTCATCACATCGCGCGATTTGGTGATCGATCCGCTGGCCGAGTCACCTTCGGTAATAAACAGGGTAGTATCCTGCTTGCGCTCATGGTTATCATCAAAATGCAGCTTGCAATCGCGTAGCTTACGGTTATGCAGCGATGCTTTTTTTGCACGCTCATTGGCCAGTTTTTTAATGCCGGCAATATCCTTACGCTCTCGCTCTGATTGTAAGATCCTTGCTTTTAGCGCATCAGCTACAGATGGGTTTTTATGCAGATAATTATCCAGCTCACGTTTCACAAAATCACCAATAAAGGCGCGTACTGATGGTCCCTCAGGGCCTATGCTTTGCGAACCCAGCTTGGTTTTGGTTTGCGACTCGAACACCGGCTCCTGCACCTTAATGGCAATTGCGGCAACTATTGATGCGCGGATATCTGCTGCATCATAATCCTTATCATAAAACTCACGGATGGTTTTTACCACTGCTTCACGAAACGCGGCCTGGTGGGTACCGCCTTGTGTTGTGTTTTGTCCGTTAACAAAGGAGTAGTATTCCTCACCGTATTGCTGCCCGTGGGTCATGGCTATTTCAATGTCATCACCCTTTAGGTGGATGATGGGATAGCGCAGGTTTTCGGCGTTGGTGTTTTTAGTGAGCAGGTCATAAAGGCCGCGCTCCGAAAAATATTTTTTCCCGTTAAAGTTGATGGTAAGGCCGGAGTTAAGGAACACGTAGTTCCATATCATGCTATCAACAAACTCAGGTATAAAGCGATAGTGCCTGAAGATGGTATCATCAGGTGTGAAATTTATAGCGGTGCCGTTGCGTTGCGAAGTTTCCTTTTCAGCTTCGTCACGTACCAGTTCGCCTTTGGCAAATTCGGCTATTTTGGTACGCCCGTCGCGATAGGATTGTACGATAAAAATATTTGAAAGCGCGTTAACCGCCTTAGTACCCACACCATTTAAGCCTACCGATTTTTGGAAGGCCTTGCTATCATATTTACCACCGGTATTTATTTTTGATACGCAATCAATCACCTTACCCAATGGTATACCACGACCGTAATCGCGCACAGATACCTTATGATCGCTCATATTGATCTCTATCGACCGGCCCGAACCCATCACAAACTCATCAATAGAGTTGTCGACAATCTCCTTTAATAAAACATATACGCCATCGTCATACGCCGAACCATCGCCCAGTTTGCCAATATACATGCCGGGACGTAAGCGGATATGTTCCTTCCAGTCGAGCGAACGGATACTATCATCATCGTAATTTACTTCTGCCATATGGATTTTATTTTGGGGGTATTTAACGGTTTACTCGCTGCATCGTAGCGCTTTAAATCAACTTCTTTTATTGGAAAAAGAAGTATCGATCTTTAACTCTCTTGCTGTTTTGGCAGAAAGAGAGTTTTTAATTTTAGCGCGATGGGGTGAGTTAATGCCCTATACCGCAAAAATAAAGTTTAGTGCTTAATCTGCTAATGAAATAATGCTAACTTATTAACATTAATCGGTTGCCGGGGGAATAAATTTAAGGCAACTGCCGGCCCGGTTCACATCTTTATAAAAATCGGGGTCCTTTTCATTGGTGAAATAAACAGCCACCAGTGTGCCGGTATGGTTTTGCTGCAACGCTATAATTAATGCGTACTTATAGTGTTTGGTTACCCGCATATTGAGCAGGTTTACCAAATATGATTTACCCGCATCTGCATTATACCGGGCCAGGATATCAGGCGGCATATTGCGCACAAGGTAGCTGGTATCGCCCGACAGGGATATAGCAATAGCCTGGCTTATCTCCTTGTACATGGAATCAGGATTAGCCAGTTCTCTTTCCTTATTATATTGAGAATGCTCGTAGCTGTTCCAGTTTTGCCTTTGTGATTTAACCTGCAACCACATTTCAAAATCCTTGCCTGGAATCTCCATGGCAAAATCGAACGAGAAGTATTCATTATTAACCGGGCTTATTTCTTTACAGCCCGAGGGGAGTTTAAAAGTAAGGTTAGCGTCCCTTAACAGCTGGTAAAAATCTTTATGCTGACTGTTTATGCCATGTCGCTTTGTTTGGGCAAATACAGGCAATGCAGCACTTATAAGCAATGCTGTTATTATTATCTGCCTAAGTTGCTTTACAATAGTTTTCATTTTCTTAGGAAAAAACAAAAGCGTGACATCCGAAATTACCTGAATTTTTAATAGAAATTATAATATAAATTAAAAATAAATAATAATATTTAATACTAAGTATAAAAGAATGCCTTGAAAGGGTATTATCTTAATACTTCTGATATACATTATAAAGCACATTCAGATCCAGCTGTGTTAAAGTTGGGCTTTCATCTGTTTGTATAAAATGGCGTTTAAAGGCAACAATTGCCGCGTTAAGGTTTGAGGTGTCATACCCAATAAGTTTTAAAGCTGTTGTAGCATCAAAGTTATCGGGTGCCAGCTCCAGCACATCGTCGCTCCAGTAGCCAAAACCATGCTGGGCTAAAGTTTTCCATGGGAATAATGGCCCCGGATCGGGCTTGCGCGCAGGGGCAATATCCTGGTGGCCAATAAAGTTTGATGCCGGTATATTATAAGCCTTTTTAAGCTGTGCCAGCAAAGCCAGCAAGCTATTGATCTGTGCCGGTTTAAAGGGTTCGCTGCCATTATTATCCAGCTCGATGCCTATGGAGCAACTGTTCATATCGCTGATGCTGCCCCATTTGCTGAAACCCGCATGCCATGCCCGCAGATAATCGTTCAGCATGTGGTATACCTTGCCATCGCGGCCAATCACATAATGCGCGCTTACCTGTGTTTTTACCACGGTAAAGGTTTTTAGCGTTTGTGCGGCCGAATCCTGCGCGGTAAAATGGATGATTACATAATTAGGTTTGCGCAGGTTGAAGTTTACGGTGCCCACCCAGTCGGATGGTATAGTTGTGCCGCTGCTATCGGTAAGTAAAACAGGCTGCTGCCGCTCAATAACGCTTACTACCGAGTCTGTTTCGTGGGTATATTCCTTATTGGTTATAGCATAGGGGCCCTTTGGCGAGCAGGAAGCTATAAGTAGGACAAGAGCTAAAAAGAAAAGGATGAAAGGTCTTTTCATGAGTAAATGAGTTAGCGCTAAATTACGCAATTGCAGTAACAACAATTAAACGATTAGAAGTGTTTATTTTGTGCAGATGGCATTGTGCCACGAAACACAGAAAACAGGCGGCACACGTGGCACATTATGGCACACTTATAACATATAATGTATTGCATAATAATTTGTTGTATTTAAAAAAAAATAAATGAGCTGGACTTGCCCTATATGCGAACGGGAGTTATTAAAGGTTAACCAGATCCATTACTGTATTAAAGTAGGCCTGGATACCTTATTTGCGGGTCGGTCGCCCGAGTTGATATTGGTGTTTGATAAAATATTAGCCGAGGTTGCCGGTTGGGACGATGTGCTGATAAGCACCAGTAAAAACTGCATAGTGTTTGTACATAAGCAAACCTTTTTTGTGATCCGCCCGATGCAAAAACAGCTTGACCTGAAATTTTACTCCAAAACCCGGCTGGAAGGGCCGATGATATTTAAAAGCGCGCAAAACGCCAGGCGATTTGAAAACAATGTAAGGATATCGGCGCTAACAGAGTTGAATATGCAGCTTTTCGGCCTGATAAGAGATTCTTATATTTTATTGTAAGCCAATGCCATAAATATTATTCATTGTTATATTTGAGTAAACCCCGAAGCTTATGTACACCGCAAAGCACCTCAGTCCCATGATCCCGTCGTACAATATAAAGGAGACGATCGATTTCTTTATCAGCACATTAAGCTTCACCGCCTATATGAATGAGCCCGGCTATGCCATATTGCTGAAGGATAGCCACATGGTCCACATCCTGAATGCAGGCGCCGATATAGGCGAAATGGAATTTTATCTGGAGATAGATAATATTGATAATTTGTGGGATGAAATAAAAGACAAGCTAACAGGTATTAAAGTTCGCGAACCTTTCGACAGGGAATATGGCATGCGGGAGATGCATATTATAGTACCGCAAACCAAAACGCTGCTGTTTGTAGGAAGCCCAAGCCCCAAGCTCCCAGCCCCCTGAAGGGGGAGTTTTTGATGTGCTTAATTGCCAATTCTGTTTTTGTCATATTGAGCGATAGCTGAATATCTTCTGAGCAGTGCTTTAGCGCTTGTATGTATTTGTAATAAAGCATTACATTAGTACATGAAAAAGCTTATTCCAATAATCATTATTGCTGCAGTAACCAATTTAATAGTTAAACTAATATTTGATTATAGCAATAATTCTCCGACAGAGGAAACGCCTCATTGGGATCATATTATGGATGTAATATGGATATTGGGAATGTTGGCAGGTATAACCATAGCGATCATAAACCGTAAGTATTTATTAAAAAAAGCGATCACGATTATAGCAACACTTGCAGCTTTACTTTTTTGTACCCCGTTTCCTTTTATTTTGATTGTTGTTTTAACCAACTGATCTAATAAAATGCAATCAAAAAGCCAGATCATCAACTGCTATAACCTAACGGCGGCGAAATACGCCGATAACTATTTTCATGAGCTGGATCACAAACACCTCGACAGGATCCTGCTTGGCTACTTCGCTAATGAAAACAAAGCAAAAGGCCAAATTCTTGATCTCGGTTGCGGGCCCGGACAAACCACCGCTTTTGTTTACGCCCTAGGTGTACATGATATTTTAGGCACCGACATTTCTCCGGTAATGATAGAAAAAGCCCGTGAACTAAACCCCAATATAAAATTTGAAACCGCAGATATGCTCCGCCTGCAATATGCAGATGAGCAATTTGGTTCAGTCATCGCCTTTTATGCCATTGTGCATTTTACCGAAGATGAATTGGCAACGGCATTAACAGAAATATACCGCGTACTGAAACCAACAGGGCAGTTCCTGTTCTCATTTCACATTGGCAATCAAATCATACACCTGGATACCTTTCTGAATGAAACCGTTAGTATTGATTTTCATTTTTTTGAGGCAGAAACGGTTATTCAATTAGCGACGAGTTGCGGTTTTAAGGTAGTTGATATTATTGAGCGCAAGCCATATCCGGAGGTGGAATATCCGAGTGATCGGGCTTATGTGTGGTTGGAGAAGGAGTAAGGATTATTTATAGGGTATCTCTTTAATAGAGAAATATCTTTTTGCAATGTATTTGCTTGGAGTAATTTGCTGAAGCAGGATGCTTCATGAGTTTTAGGTCTAAGTTGTGCTTAGCTAAAACTTAGACCAGTGGGAGAGAGTTTATCATCGACTGACAAACGTGCCTTAGAAAATGACGGATATAACGCGTTAAGCATTCCTGAAATTATAATACGAATGAAAGATATCCCCCAGCTTCACAATACTGCTTTGAATAAGAGAGTTAGGGATAAGGTTAACAATATTAAGCTTTAATAAATTTTCTACATGAATCCTAAAACATCACCAAATAACATTCAAGAATCTTTCGATAGGACTTTAAAGCATACAAATTTTCAAGACATTACTATCGATATTTCTGAAATTACAATTGATAGCTTATTAAAAGATGGAATACTCAAAGACATTCCTATTGTTGGAACATTAATACATCTTGCTAAACTGGGTGCAAATGTTCGAGACCTGTTGTTTCTCAAAAAGGTCATTTCTTTTATGAACGGGTTGCGAAATATTCCCCCAACGGAAAGAGACAAAATGATTAATAAAATAAATGATTCTAAAGAATATAAGGTTAAAGTAGGAGAAAAATTACTTTATATTATTGATACCTGTAGCGACTACGAAAACTCAGAAAATGCTTCACATCTTTTCAAAGCTTTTCTCGAAGAAAAAATTACTTATGACGAATTTTTACGTAGTGCAAATATTATTGAAAGGATAACGAGTTATGATTTGAAGTGGTTTTTGAAAAATACGCGTGAATATATGGGTGTTGATGAGGTGAATAGTTTAATAAGTTCCGGCTTATTTGATTTACATTATGAACAAATCGATGTTAGTGTTGAAGATCAAGACGATTATGAATCCTCTAATCGATATAAAACACATATAAATGGCGGTGAAACCGGTGTAACAATAAGCCGAGTGGGAAAAATCATTTTGGAAGTATTTGGAAAATAGGTTTAAATTTTAAAGCAGTGTTTCGATATTATTTAAATCTTTCGAATGCTTTACAATTGCGCTCGTCTGTGACGAGTGCTTAAAATGGGCTTGGCGATTGTATCGCCCGGGCATTGCAAATGCCCCGCAGAGTTAAGCACTCGTCACAGACGAGCGCAATAGAACTTCAACCCGGTAGCTGTGCCCACACAGCACCCCTCCCCACAAAAAAAGGGCATAGTCCTAAAACCATGCCCTTCTTTTAGCTTTCGCCTTTAACCTTTCGGCTTAGTACCTATAATACTCCGGTTTAAACGGACCTTCAACAGTTACGCCGATATAATCAGCCTGATCTTTATCTAATATTTCCAGTTCAACGCCAATTTTGGCCAGGTGCAAACGTGCAACTTTCTCGTCAAGGTGTTTTGGTAAGGTATAAACCTTGTTTTCGTATTTGTCACCATTGTTCCAAAGCTCTAATTGAGCTAAGGTTTGGTTGGTGAATGAATTACTCATCACAAAACTTGGGTGACCAGTTGCGCAACCTAAGTTTACTAAACGGCCTTCAGCCAGTACGATAACATCGCTGCCATCAATGGTATATTTATCAACCTGTGGTTTAATTTCGATTTTGGTATTGCCATAAGCACCGTTTAACCAGGCCATGTCAATCTCGTTATCAAAGTGACCGATGTTACAAACGATCGCTTTGTCCTTCAACGCGCGGAAATGCTCTTCGCGAACGATGTTTTTGTTACCTGTAGCAGTAACTACAATGTCAGCCTCTTTAATGGCAGTGCCTAATTTTTTAACTTCGAAACCTTCCATCGCTGCCTGTAATGCGCAGATAGGGTCGATCTCAGTTACAATAACACGTACACCAGAGTTGCGTAATGAATCGGCAGAACCTTTACCCACATCGCCATAACCGCAAACAACAGCCACTTTACCGGCCATCATCACGTCAGTAGCACGACGGATAGCATCAACCAGCGACTCGCGGCAACCGTATTTATTATCAAATTTCGATTTGGTAACCGAATCATTCACGTTAATAGCAGGCATTGGCAAAGTGCCGGCTTTCATACGCTCATATAAACGGTGTACACCAGTAGTAGTTTCTTCTGATAAACCTTTGATGCCTTCAACCAGCTCAGGGAATTTATCCAGTACCATATTGGTTAAATCGCCGCCATCGTCCAATATCATGTTCAATGGTTTGCGGTCCTCGCCAAAAAATAAGGTTTGCTCAATACACCAGTCAAATTCTTCTGCGTTCATACCTTTCCAGGCGTAAACAGAAGTTCCGGCAGCAGCAATAGCAGCAGCAGCATGATCCTGGGTTGAGAAAATATTACATGACGACCAGGTTACTTCAGCACCCAGCTCAATCAATGTTTCAATTAAAACGGCTGTTTGTATGGTCATGTGTAAGCAACCCGCAATGCGTGCGCCTTTCAATGCCTTTTGTGGTCCGTATTCTTTACGCAGCGCCATTAAGCCCGGCATTTCGGCCTCAGCCAGTTCAATCTCTTTGCGACCCCATTCAGCTAATGAAAAGTCTTTTACCTTGTATTTAACGTAAGCAGTCTCTACTGATGACATATTTCTTTTGATTTTGACTGCAAAATTAAACAATATAAATGTGGAAATAAAATCGTGGGGTATAACCTGATGCAGTAGCCTAATATTGAGTCACGCGAAGCCGCTCATGGGCGCGGGGCCCTAGTGTCGTGTCAATCATAAAATGTCGCTAGTCATGAGCCTAAAGTCTTGAGTCAAAATTCAAAAAGAACGAAATATGGCTTTAGACTTACGACTAAAGACTGTTGACATGACACTAGTTACTTTGGCTTGATCCAAAGTAACCAAAGATCAAGACAAAAAGATCCTTCCGCCCACAGGCAAAACACCCAGGCCCGCGCTTTTTGTCGGGCCTTTGCCCGTTTTTCATTACATTTCAATTAAAGCCCCCTTCTTTGGAGAGGGTTGGATGAGGTTCATCATCCCGCCAAACAATGCTGCTCTCTCACCTGCAATTTAGTTAAACGTGTTTTTAAAAGCCCTCTTGCACGGCATAGCGTAGTGCGTGATAATAATTCAGATATGCCCAGTGAATTACCAATCTCCTGGTGTGAGTAACCCTCAATGGCATACATGTTAAACACGGAGCGGTAGCTGTCGGGCAATTGCTGTATCAGGTTCATCAGGTCGGCGGTTTCAAGTGTATTGTTGTTGTATGCAGAGCCTGATAGGGTATCATTTTCGCCAAAATCATCAACCAAAACCATGCTTTTGGCTTTGCGGTAGCGGGTAATGGCAGTGTTTACCATAATGTGGCGGATCCAGCCTTCAAGGCTGCCCTCATTACGGTAGCTGCCCAGGTTTTTAAATATCTTTATAAAACCTTCCTGCATTATATCCTGCGCTTCGTCTTTATCCTTTGCATAGCGCATGCAAACAGCCATCATTTTTGGGGATAATACTTTGTATAAAAGTTCCTGGTATTTACGCTCGTTGCGCAGGCAGCCTTCCCATATAAATCTTAAATAATTGTCGGTACTCATGGTAGTGTAATTTGGTAAGCCTATGCCAAAATTAGTACCCTTAAGTTATATGATTGATTTTCAATTAAATAAAGATATTCGCTTCTACGAAACTGTTCGTTTTCGAACGCTTAACGTATGCAAGCGGACGGTTATGGCCTTAACTGTTAATGAAATGTTAAATAGATTATTAGTTGAATTATTATCCTATAAATTAGGTATTCAACACAATCAATCAATTCCCTATCTTTGCCTAAATCCGGGATAAAAACCCGGCAATAGTATGATAAAAGAAATTGAAATAGTATGCCCGCCCGGGCAGCATGAGGATGAAGCAGTATTAAAAGAACTTACAGCATCAGCGTTAAGAATCCCCGCAAAAAGAATTACCGGTATAAAAATATTAAAGCGCTCTATTGATGCGCGTGGCCGCAAAGTGGTTTACCGTATGCAGGTACGTGCTTACATAGATGAGCCTTATATGCCTGAAAACTATACCGTTAATTACCCCGAAGTAAAACAAGCCAAACCCGTTATTATAATAGGGGCAGGTCCTGCGGGATTATTCGCTGCCTTGCAATGTATCGAGCTCGGTTTAAAACCCATTATTATAGAGCGCGGCAAAGAAGTTAAGGACCGTCGCCGCGACCTGGCCAATATCAACAAACAAGGATTGGTAAACCCCGAAAGCAATTACTGCTTTGGTGAGGGTGGGGCAGGCACTTATTCGGATGGTAAGCTGTATACCCGATCAACCAAACGTGGCGATGTGAACCAGGTGCTTAAAATATTTGTGGCCCATGGCGCAACCGAAGATATTTTGGTTGATGCAAGGCCGCATATTGGTACCAATAAACTCCCGCAGATTATCACTGCCATACGCGAGACAATTTTGAATGCTGGCGGCGAGATCATGTTTGATGCCAAGGTTACAGCCTTACAGGTTTCCTTTGATAAAATAAAAGGTGTAGAACTGGCATCGGGCGAAAAGATCAATGCCGACGTGGTGATACTGGCAACAGGCCATTCAGCCCGCGATGTTTTTGAAATGCTGCACCGCCAAAATATACTGATAGAAGCCAAGCCTTTTGCACTAGGTGTACGTATTGAGCACCCTCAGGAAATTATTGATAGGGCACAATATCATTGCGAAGTGCGCGGCGATGATCTGCCATCATCGTATTATAGTTTGGTGGAGCAGGTGGATGGTCGGGGTGTGTTTTCCTTTTGCATGTGTCCTGGTGGTATTATAGCGCCGTGCGCAACAGAAGCTAATGAAATTGTAGTGAACGGCTGGAGCCCATCAAAACGTAATAATCCGTATGCAAACTCAGGTACTGTTGTGCAGATAAATCTGGAGGATGTTGCCGGCGATGATAGCGATCCCTTTAAAATGCTCCGCTTTCAGCAGGAGATTGAAAGAGTTGCCTTTACAGCGGGCGGCGGCAGCCTGGTAGCCCCGGCCCAGCGGATGGTTGATTTTGTTAATAACAGGTTATCAACCGATCTGCCCAAAAACTCCTACCTGCCCGGCACAAAAAGCACACATCTAAAAGAGGTACTGCCGGGTTGGATCAATGAGCGTTTAAGGAAGGCGTTGCCGGTATTCGGTCAAAAGATGAAGGGTTATTATACCAACGAGGCTATATTGGTAGGTGTAGAATCACGCACTTCATCACCAGTAAAAGTACCCCGCGACAAAGAAACCCTGCAGCACCCCCAAATAACAGGGCTTTTCCCCTGCGGTGAAGGCGCAGGCTATGCAGGTGGCATAATTTCTGCTGCAATTGATGGGATCAACTGTGCAACGGCAGCGCTGAAGGTGGTGCAATAATTTTATAGCGATGGGTTTCAAACCCATCGCTATCGTAAAGATATACCGTGTCCCCGATCCTCTTTCCGCCGCAGGCGAAGAGAGGGTGGACGAGCGGAGCAAAGCCCGGGTGAGTCAACGGAGCGCGCAAAAGTAACCTGTATAAAGGCTACTTAGCAAATGAGGTGCTGAAACAAGTTCAGCATGACTTGTATTTTTTAGAACCCTCTTTACTGGAGGGGGTAGGGTGAGGCTGCTTGCGTTAGTGATTGCAGCGGATACCGGCCTCGTGCCTAACGCCTGCAGACGTATGAGCGTAAAGCACGGCCATAGGCAACGCCCAAAAGAAACATGAACCATATTATAAATAATATATAGATATGACCACATCAGAAAAACTTACCCACGAATTAACCAAAGTACTCTCCGAACGCCCTTGGTATGGATCATCGGTATATAATATTATAGAGCCAATAACTTTTGAGGCTGCTTATGAAAAACCGCCCGGATCGGTACATAACATTGCCGAGATAGTTTTACATATGGTAGCCTGGACCGAAGAGGTAATGGACCGTATGAACGGCATGACTGCAAGCATACCCACTAGCGGCGACTGGCCCGAAACCGGCGCGCCCGACGAACAAAAATGGCAGAATTATGTTGAAGATCTAAAGCTGGTTAACGTAAATTTGATTGGCATCATCCAAAACTTCCCCGAAGAAGAATGGAGCGAGCCAATAAATGATGAGCGTGGCGACCGCCCTGTGGTAACATATGAAGATCTGATCATGGGATTGATACAGCACCATATTTATCACAGCGGGCAGATAGCTTTGCTGAATAGAATAGTGAGTTGAACCGGGATTTAACGAATTTAAATGATTGCACAGATGTTTGAAAATATTAAAGCTTGTGAAGCCATGCGATTCGTAAATTCAGAAAAAGGAGAGAGTTGTGGAAGCGACAGATAACAAAAAAACAATGGTTTTAGGTGCAACGCCCGATGCGAGTCGTTACGCTAACCTTGCCGCAAACAGATTAGTGCGCAGCGGGCATAGTATAGTTAACGTAGGCATAAAAACCGGCGAGGTTGCAGGCGTACCCATCGAAAAGCCCGAAACCATACATCATGATATTGATACCATAACCCTGTACGTTGGCCCCATAAACCAGCCGCCGTTGTATGATTATATATTAAACACCCATCCAAAACGTATCATCTTCAATCCCGGTACTGAAAACAGCGAGCTGCGCCGCATGGCAAATGCTAAAGGTATTGAAACGGAATATGCCTGTACGCTGGTGATGTTATCGGTAGGGCAGTATTAGCGCCTGCGGCAGTGATTAGAGGTTGGTTGATTAGTGAATAGTTTAATACTGGCTTCTGTCTGTGACTGAAGCCTACGGATGTTGAAAGTTTGCAACTTTCTTAGAGATATTTTACTAACCCTCTTTGCGGCTTGCCGAAGAGAGGGGCGACCAGCGGAGCGTAGTCGGGGTGAGTCAAACTAAGCGCGTTCGTGCTACCTTATATTTATCAATCAATTGTCTGAACCGGAATTCTATGAATTTTTCGAATGAACAGAATTCTATAAATTCCTTAATTCTTTAAATTCGGGTTCTGATAATTTGGGCGTTACCTCCGGCCGGGCTGTCCACTCATACGCCTGCAGGCATTGGGCTCGTCCTGCACTGAGGCTACCGCATGGCCGGTATCCGTTCTCATCCCTAACGCAAAATTTCAAAAAAAACATTTGTCATTCTGAGCGATAGCGAAGAACCTATCCTCGTCAGGTGTCCCCTTGTATAATAGATGCTTCGTTTCTCAGCATGACATATTATATAAATATAATATACACTATCAACCCTTTTAGATTAAGATTTATAATTAAATTGCCTGTTTATAGATATATGAATATTAACAAAGGATTTAAAATTAATGCCCCTGATGTATTTGTGCCTTGGGGTATCGACGGTAAGCAACTTATTGAGTTGTTCGCCCAACATAGCCTTAAATATATAACCACAACATACTATACTGCCAATTGTATTTCGTTAAACGGTTTAAATTGTATGATAGGGTTTCACTTTGAAAAAGGTTGTTTGGCAGAACTTGAATTTTTTCAGAGTAATTATGACGATCAAAAAAAATCCTTTGATGAATTTCAGGAACATTTTGTGAAAGAATTTGGAGAACCAACCCATACTACTGAAGGCAATGAAGGCTTTAATAATTATGAATGGTTATTTAACGGCATTCGGATTATTCATTTGGTATATGATCGGTTTGGTCCGGAAGAGCATATGAGAATTAAAAAAATAAATTAATCCGGGTTGAGTGGATGGCCCAATGCGGTTACGGAATTCCAGCCCATTAATCAAAAGCTTGCATGAACAGGGAGAAGCAATATTTTGCGTCTCTACAAAAGAGATTCTAAAATAATGCTAATCCAAAACTCCCCCTTTAGGGGGCTGGGGGGCAAATATCCTAATCTCCTTCGGATAATAATTATTGATCCTGTTTGGCAACAATTTCGCCCATCCTAAATGCTGCCCTTCAAAATTCATCAGGCTCCAGCCTTTATCGGTAACAGTTATATCTATATTCTCCCGCCTTAAATACTGTATGGCCTGGTCCCTGTCAAGTTCGGTTTGTAAAACGGTGTCTTTATTAATAATGGTGCTAAGCGCAAACTCGTGGTCCGGTATCAGATCTTTCCCCGCCAGTTTGCCAATTCTCACACCAGATTTTTTGATGTATAAATTGCGCTGCAAGATATTCAGACTCTCGATATGCTGCCGGTAGATAGCCATCCAATCGTCATTCGCTTTAAAATAATAGAAATCTAGAGGGTTATTTATATATCCTTTAATAAGGTCTATCTCTTTGCCCACTAACTTTTGCTGTTCCTTGTTTTTAAACCCGCCCAGCTCGCCGCTGTCGCCGGTCTTTTTAAGGCAGGCCGCGAATAAGCCTTCGCCTTTTACCTGGCCGGGATAAAAACGGTAACCCCATGCCTGTTGCTGCGGCGACTGTGTTTCAACAATACCCCACTCCTTATATATAGGTATCTGCAAAGTTTCCAGCTCAAATGAATTGCAGAGCCAATCCAGGATATCCTCATTCTCCTGGTGCGAGTAGGAGCAGGTTGAATATATAAGGTGTCCGCCTTCTTTTAAGCAAGGATAGATATCTGCTAAAATACGTTCCTGCCTTTGGTGGCACAATTCTACATTGGCTTCGCTCCATTCATCCATCGCGGCGGGGTCTTTGCGGAACATGCCCGACCCAGAGCATGGCGCATCAACCAGTATAATATCGAAAAAACTTTTCAGCCGGGTAAAATCCCGGGGATCGTTATTAGTTACTATAGTATTGGCGGTTCCCCAGCGGCTTAAATTATCCGCAAGCACAGGTACGCGCGTTTTGATGATCTCGTTAGCCACTAGCAGATCGTCCGGATTCATGGCCGAATTAAGCAAGGTGCTTTTGCCGCCCGGCGCTGCGCACAGGTCGAGTATCCGCACCGGTTCGCCATCAGGCTTTATATATTTAAGGATATGGCCGATGAACATCGACGATGCTTCCTGTACATAATAGCACCCGGCATGGAACAATGGATCAAAAGTAAAGGAGGGGCGCGCATCCAAATAGTACCCTTCGGGGCACCATGGTACCTGTTCGCCGGTTTTTATGGCCTCCTTTTTAAACGGATTTAACCTTATTGAGGTAGGCGGGTCAATATTTTGATGCGCATTGGTAAATTTTTCTTCATTAAAACCGTGCTCACCGGCTAACGATTCTAAAAATTTTTCAGGGAATTTGAACTTGTCCATATCGTTTTTCAAAGATACGAATTCAGTAATTCCCTGTCCTTATATATTAGGGCAGGAAGGATGGTAAATTATTCAGCTTAATTAACAGCTAGTTATAGGCCGATACAATGTTTTTGTTATAATGTTTTTGCAGATGTGAATAAAGTAATTACCTTTGCAGCCCGCAAAAAAGGGTAACGCGATGTTGCTTTTAGGGGGTGAAAAAAAAGTTAAAATAAATATTGTGAAATAGGAAAAGGTTATTACCTTTGCAGCCCGGTAAAACGGGAACAATATTAGTTCTGACAAGAGAAAAAAAAGTTAAAATAAAAATTGCAAATTAAGAAAAGGTTCTTACCTTTGCAGTCCCAAAACAAACGGGCGTTTTTAACGAAAGATCAGGAGCGAATCCTGAGACACAAAATTGAAATTTGATCCTGGTAAAACAGGGGAAAAATATAAAAGCCGAACCGTGAGGGCGAGGCGCTAAAGTTCTTTTAAGAAATAGAAAATCATGTAACGTAGCGGAAAGCTCGGTACGAAAGGGAAGGGCAACCGGACTGGAAGTTAAGAGTGATCTGATTACAAAATAAGGAAGGTGGATCTGTAAAAAGAATAATTTTATATACAGATTCTATTATTAATAATAGGGTCAGTGAACAAACAAAACATTTTACAATGGAGAGTTTGATCCTGGCTCAGGATGAACGCTAGCGGCAGGCCTAATACATGCAAGTCGGACGGGATTGGAGAGCTTGCTTTCCATGAGAGTGGCGCACGGGTGCGTAACACGTATGTAACCTACCTTCACCAGGGGGATAGCCTCTCGAAAGAGAGATTAAGACCGCATAACATTATTGAATAGCATTATTTAATAATCAAATATTTATAGGGTGAAGATGGGCATGCGGAACATTAGCTAGTTGGTAAGGTAACGGCTTACCAAGGCTACGATGTTTAGGGGATCTGAGAGGATGACCCCCCACACTGGTACTGAGACACGGACCAGACTCCTACGGGAGGCAGCAGTAAGGAATATTGGTCAATGGGCGGAAGCCTGAACCAGCCATGCCGCGTGCAGGAAGACGGCCCTACGGGTTGTAAACTGCTTTTATACCGGAATAAACCTATCTACGTGTAGATAGCTGAATGTACGGTAAGAATAAGGATCGGCTAACTCCGTGCCAGCAGCCGCGGTAATACGGAGGATCCAAGCGTTATCCGGATTTATTGGGTTTAAAGGGTGCGTAGGTGGCCTGTTAAGTCAGGGGTGAAAGACGGTAGCTCAACTATCGCAGTGCCTTTGATACTGACGGGCTTGAATGAACTAGAGGTAGGCGGAATGTGACAAGTAGCGGTGAAATGCATAGATATGTCACAGAACACCAATTGCGAAGGCAGCTTACTATGGTTTTATTGACACTGAGGCACGAAAGCGTGGGGATCAAACAGGATTAGATACCCTGGTAGTCCACGCCCTAAACGATGAATACTCGATGTTGGCGATATACGGTCAGCGTCTAAGCGAAAGCGTTAAGTATTCCACCTGGGGAGTACGCCCGCAAGGGTGAAACTCAAAGGAATTGACGGGGGCCCGCACAAGCGGAGGAGCATGTGGTTTAATTCGATGATACGCGAGGAACCTTACCCGGGCTTGAAAGTTAGTGAATGATTCAGAGACGAATCAGCTCTTCGGAGCACGAAACTAGGTGCTGCATGGCTGTCGTCAGCTCGTGCCGTGAGGTGTTGGGTTAAGTCCCGCAACGAGCGCAACCCCTATGTTTAGTTGCCAGCACGTTAAGGTGGGGACTCTAAACAGACTGCCTATGCAAATAGAGAGGAAGGAGGGGACGACGTCAAGTCATCATGGCCCTTACGTCCGGGGCTACACACGTGCTACAATGGGCAGTACAGAGGGCAGCTACCTGGCAACAGGATGCCAATCTCAAAAAGCTGTTCACAGTTCGGATCGGGGTCTGCAACTCGACCCCGTGAAGTTGGATTCGCTAGTAATCGCATATCAGCAATGATGCGGTGAATACGTTCCCGGGCCTTGTACACACCGCCCGTCAAGCCATGGAAGCTGGAAGTGCCTGAAGTGCGTAACCGCAAGGAGCGTCCTAGGGTAAAGTCGGTAACTGGGGCTAAGTCGTAACAAGGTAGCCGTACCGGAAGGTGTGGCTGGAATACCTCCTTTCTGGAGCAGGTTCACCATTCCAAACAATCAGAACAAGCTCGTTACATGATTATTTCTTAAATTATTGGTTGAATAGTTGAATAGTTGAATAGGAGAATGGTTAAACCCACTCACCGCTCACTACTCACCACTCACTCATTAATAAACACACAAAAGGAAAACCCAAAAGATGAAGCCATCAGTGGCTGTGACTTGAATAAAGGTACAGGACAAGGTTGGCAGTAAGCAGTCGGGAGTCGTAAGTCGAAAGTCATAAAAGACTCGAGACTGAGAACTTGAGACTCAGAGCTGCAAACTAAATAAAGTCCCGTAGCTCAGTTTGGTTAGAGCACTACACTGATAATGTAGGGGTCAGCAGTTCAAATCTGCTCGGGACTACATAGCAGCTTACGCTGCAAGTCTGAAGTTGGAAGTTCAAAGTCGAAAGTCGGCTTAAGACTAAAGACTCAGGGCTTAAGACTAAATCTTAAGGGGGATTAGCTCAGCTGGCTAGAGCACCTGCCTTGCACGCAGGGGGTCAACGGTTCGAATCCGTTATTCTCCACACGCCCTCCGTTTCCTGAAAGGGATAGGATATCATGCAAATTGCTGTAAAGCAAGGGGACACGTTCTTTGACATATTGGAAGAAGTAATTAAAAAGAGAAGACAACAGTATAGAGACGGTTGTTGGCTGTTGAATTACGAGTTGAAAGTTATGAGTTGAAAGTTGCAGGTATTTATACTTACAACCTACAACACAGAACCAACAACAAAGTAAGGAGACACGACAATCATATCGAAAAAAGCATACATACCGAGCAAAAGGCGGTATAGTAGAAGAAAGTAAGAAAGGGTACACGGGGGATGCCTTGGCTCTCAGAGGCGATGAAGGACGTGATAAGCTGCGATAAGCCGCGGGGATCAGCAAATATGAATTGATCCGCGGATTTCCGAATGGGGAAACCTAACTATTTGAAGAATAGTTGCATAAATGCGCGAACCTGCTGAACTGAAACATCTAAGTAAGCAGAGGAAGAGAAAACAACAGTGATTTCCAGAGTAGTGGCGAGCGAAATGGAAACAGCCCAAACCGGCTATGTTAAGGCATAGCCGGGGTTATAGGACCACAACATGAATATTAAACAAAACCGGAACGGGGTGGGAAACCCGGCCATAGAGCATGAGAGCTGCGTACGGGTAATGGATAATAGGATAGTGGTATCCTGAGTACCGCGAGGTCGGAGACGCCTTGTGGGAATTTGCCGGCACCATCCGGTAAGGCTAAATACTCCTGAGAGACCGATAGTGAACCAGTACCGTGAGGGAAAGGTGAAAAGAACCCCGAACAGGGGAGTGAAATAGAACCTGAAACCGTGTACTTACAAGCGGTCGGAGCGGACATGTTCCGTGACGGCGTGCCTTTTGCATAATGAGCCTACGAGTTACTCCTCTCTGGCAAGGTTAAGTGTTTAAGACACGGATCCGAAGCGAAAGCGAGTCTGAAAAGGGCGTATAGTCAGAGGGGGTAGACGCGAAACCTTGTGATCTACCCATGGACAGGTTGAAGGTGCCGTAACAGGTACTGGAGGACCGAACCGATAAACGTTGAAAAGTTTCCGGATGATCTGTGGGTAGGGGTGAAAGGCTAATCAAACTGGGAAATAGCTCGTACTCCCCGAAATGTTTTTAGGAACAGCCTGGCGGTTGAGTTAATAAGAGGTAGAGCTACTAATTGGGTGCGGGGGAGTCAAATCCTACCAAATCCAGATAAACTCCGAATGCTTATTAATATACGCTGGAGTGAGGCTCTGGGTGCTAAGGTCCAGGGCCGAGAGGGAAAGAACCCAGACCATCAGCTAAGGTCCCCAAATTACCACTAAGTTGAACTAACGAGGTCCGATTGCACAGACAGCTAGGATGTTGGCTTGGAAGCAGCCATTCATTTAAAGAGTGCGTAACAGCTCACTAGTCGAGCGATCGGGCATGGATAATAAACGGGCATTAAGTGGTATACCGAAGCTATGGATTTGCAGTAATGCATCTGGTAGGGGAGCATTCTACTATCGGTGAAGCAGGAGCGGCAAGCAACTGTGGAGAGAGTAGAAAAGCAAATGTAGGCATAAGTAACGATAAGGCGGGAGAGAAACCCGCCCACCGAAAGACTAAGGTTTCCTGATCAACGCTAATCGGATCAGGGTTAGTCGGGGCCTAAGGTGAAGCCGAAGGGCGTAGCCGATGGACAACTGGTTAATATTCCAGTACTTTTTATAACTGCGATGCGGTGACGGAGTAGTGACACTGACGCGAACTGACGGAATAGTTCGTTAAAGGCCGTAGGTATAGGAGACACAGGTAAGTCCGTGACTCTTGCTGAAAGCTGATAGTACCTTGAGCCTTCGGGTAAGAGGATAGTTCAGGTAATCAGACTTCCAAGAAAACCCGCTAAGCTTCAGGTTATAAAAACCCGTACCGTAAACCGACACAGGTAGTCGAGGAGAGAATCCTAAGGTGCTCGAGTGAATCATGGCTAAGGAACTCGGCAAAATGGCCCTGTAACTTCGGGAGAAGGGGCGCTTCAGCAATGAAGCCGCAGTGAAAAGGCCCAGGCGACTGTTTAACAAAAACACATGGCTATGCAAAATCGAAAGATGACGTATATGGCCTGACACCTGCCCGGTGCCGGAAGGTTAAGAGGGGATGTTAGTCGCAAGGCGAAGCATTGAATCGAAGCCCCGGTAAACGGCGGCCGTAACTATAACGGTCCTAAGGTAGCGAAATTCCTTGTCGGGTAAGTTCCGACCTGCACGAATGGTGTAACGATCTGGGCGCTGTCTCAGCCATGAGCTCGGTGAAATTGTGGTATCGGTGAAGACGCCGGTTACCCGCAACGGGACGGAAAGACCCCATGCACCTTCACTACAACTTAACATTGATATCGGATACAGGATGTGTAGGATAGGTGGGAGACTGTGATCCGGCTTCGCTAGGAGTCGGTTAGTCAACGTTGAAATACCACCCTTTCTGTATTTGGTGTCTAATCCCTTCATGAGGGAGACATTGTTTGGCGGGTAGTTTGACTGGGGTGGTCGCCTCCAAAAAGGTAACGGAGGCTTTCAAAGGTAAGCTCAGTACGCTTGGTAACCGTACGCGGAGTGCAATAGCATAAGCTTGCTTGACTGTGAGACAGACAAGTCGATCAGGGTCGAAAGACGGATATAGTGATCCGGTGGTTCTGCATGGAAGGGCCATCGCTCAAAGGATAAAAGGTACGCTGGGGATAACAGGCTGATCTCCCCCAAGAGCTCATATCGACGGGGAGGTTTGGCACCTCGATGTCGGCTCGTCACATCCTGGGGCTGGAGAAGGTCCCAAGGGTTGAGCTGTTCGCTCATTAAAGTGGCACGCGAGCTGGGTTCAGAACGTCGCGAGACAGTTCGGTCCCTATCTGTTGTGGGCGTTGGAAGTTTGAGTGGGGCTGACCTTAGTACGAGAGGACCGGGTTGGACTAACCTCTGGTGAATCTGTTATGGCGCCAGCTGTATTGCAGAGTAGCTACGTTGGGAATAGATAAGCGCTGAAAGCATCTAAGTGCGAAACTAGCCACAAGATGAGACTTCCATTGAGGGTCGTAGCAGACTACTACGTTGATAGGTTACAGGTATAAAGGTGGTGACATCATAGCCGAGTAATACTAATTGCCCGAAGCTTTCTTCGTGATGGAAAATAGTGAGTGGTTCAGCAATGGACCGCTCACGAACAACCAACAAACAGATAATTGAATAAATTATATTGTTGTTTTCTCTTAATTATTTACTTCTTTCAATAATATGTCATTGTTTGTGGTCATTAATCATTGTGTCATTAGTCATTAGAACTAAGCATAATAACAAAAGCCAATACAAACAAATAAAAAATAAGTTATGGTTATAGCCATCAGTCAGTAATGACTAATGACCCAATGACCAATGACTAAAAGAAATTCAGGTGCCTATATCGGCGGTGTCCACCTCTTCCCATTCCGAACAGAGAAGTTAAGCCCGCCAGAGCCGATGGTACTGCAGTAAAATGTGGGAGAGTAGGTCGGTGCCCAATCTTATCAGCCTAGCGCTGTGAATCCAGAACCCTTCAATCGAATAGATTGAGGGGTTTCTTGGTTTAAGGGCTTTTCTAGCTATTCATATAACACGATACCCAATCCCCTTCAACTCTCCACCATGTCATCCTGAGCGTAGCTAATGGATCTGCTACAGCATGCCCATTCCGAGTAGAAGATTCTTCACTGTCGTTCTGAAGGACAGGGTTGGCTAAAAATAATTGCAAGATTGGTTAATGAAAATTGCTGTGCTACCGCAAGCGTCCCGCTTGTGGTACGCGTTTAGGTAACCAAGCGTATAACAAACTAATTATTACCATGCGGCTAAATTGCATACGGGCCACCAGCGGGACGCTTGCGGCAGCGGTGCTTAATAAATTAGTAATTATTATAACTTAATTAAGCGAATAAATTATTTAGATTTGTGTTAATGGACTTTGATAATTATCTTCAAGAATATATAAAATCTGATAGCGTTATACCTTATTTTATTCAAGGAAATAGTTTGCAAATACTAAAAACTTTTCCTGACAATTCTATTGATTGTATAATAACGAGTCCCCCTTACTGGAATCAGAGAACTTATGCGGCAGGTGGTATTGGCAATGAAAAAAAACCTGAACAATTCATTGATGAACTTCTATTAATCTTTGCTGATTTAAAAAGGGTTCTCAAGCCTACAGGTTCTTTTTGGTTAAATTTAGGAGATACTTATAGAAATAAGGCCTTACTGGGTTTACCGTGGAGAATAGCTATTAAAATGATGGATTCACAAGATTGGATACTTCGAAATAGTGTAATTTGGAATAAACAGAAAGGCGGTATGCAAAGTAATTCTGATAGACTTAGAAACGTACACGAAAATTTTTTTCATTTTGTAAAAAAATCAAAAGGCTATTATTATGATGCAGATAATATTAGAAGTAAACCTCGGCAAACAATTGTAAAAAATGGTTCTGTTATTTCTGCAACTGGAGTTAGTGGAGTTCGGTACAAAAGACAAATTGAGCTGTCAACATCATTATCATTATTAGAAAAAGAGAATGCAAAAAATGAATTGAATGTCATCTTGTCAAAAATTTCGTTAGGGGAAATTCATGATTTTCGAATGATTATTAGAAACCAGCAAAGGACAACGCATTCAGATTCTGAAAATGTTTCCGGAAGAGCTAAGCAATTGAACGAAAAGGGATTCTATTTTCTGATATATCACCCAAGTGGGACTTTGCCAAATGATGTTTGGAATATCATCCCTGAAGATACCCAAAATAGAGAAAAGCATTTTGCAGCTTTTCCTGAAGATTTATGTAAAATACCCATTTTAGCTACCTGTCCAAATGATGGAATTGTTCTCGATCCGTTTTGTGGTACAGGAACTGTAAGTAAGGTTGCATACGCCCTTGGTAGGAAATCTATTGGCATTGATTTATCAGAAGACTATATTTCACTTGCAAATAACAGATTACGAATTTATGATTTCAACCAAGCTATCTGAACTCTTTACTGTATCTGTAGACAATCAAGAGGAAGATTGGCTAAAAGTAATCTCAAATCAGCATTGTAAATTTTTGCGGAGAAAGTGTATTAAGGTTCGTAAAAGTCAACCTGAAATATCTATTGGCACTTGTACAGTTAAGTATGGTAAAGAAGATAATGATATAATTATTTGCCCACATAGACTCATTGAAAATCGGAAAATTTTTCTTGATTGCATACATTTATTGACGTTACATGAACCTGGAAATGATTTGCATGTGGTTTCTGAAGTAGGAATACCAGGTGGCAGTATTGATTATGTTTTGCTTTCGACAAAAGACAATAAGGTTGTTGACTTTGTGGGGGTAGAATTACAAACATTAGATACTACCGGAACTGTTTGGCCGGTGAGACAAAGATTTCTAAAATCCCAAGGCTTTGAAGTAAACAACACGGATTTTGAATCGGCAAAAACATTTGGGATGAATTGGAAAATGACGGCTAAAACCATTCTTGTTCAATTACATCATAAAATAGAAACTTTTGAAACATTAAATCGACATTTAGTTCTTGTGGTTCAAGATAAATTATTGGATTATATGCAAAAAGAATTTTCTTTCGGCCATATTTCAAAAATCGCCAGAATAGGAGATTCAATGCATTTTCATTCATATAGGCTTAACAAAAAAGATAATGCATATCATTTGAGTCTTTTTGAAAGAATGAGTACAGATAGTTTGGGGATTTCTAAATGTATGGGCCTTCAGGCTGAAGCTAATATAGAATTGGAAGTGATTATTAAAACCTTACAGTCAAAAATCAGTGCTTCGACAATTTTAACTATTTAAGAATAATATGCCCAATTGCGGAAGCATGCAGCAAATCCAAAAGCGTGGAAGCGTTAATGAACACACTTCCCCTTTGTCCACCCCCAACCCACCACACCGGCCCCCCAAAACGGACGGACAAGCCTATCAGCAATACATATTTAAAGCAAAAGCCCTGCTCAGTTAAGAACAAGGCTTTTGTTATTAGTTATAGGGCTGCACGCTTATGCAGCCTTACTAATGACGGTGTCGTCATCCACAGTAATTGCTTTAAGTGCTATAACGGCGCTTTTGCTAAAGCTTTTCAGGTATTTGCCTTCAAGTGCATTGTATAAAAGCTGTATATCCTCATCTCTGCCGGTTTTTTGTATGGTTATTACATCATTATCATAACCTACTATAATGGCACCGTACTTTTGTATCTGGTTATTTATTTGGGTATTGTAGCCTTGCTTAAGCAACGTGTATAACGCTACTTTTTGGTAAGCGGCATGCTGTAGCAGCTCCACTTCAACCTTATAAACTTCAATAATATTTTCAATTTTAAAGGCCATCAGTTTAATATCGGCATCATGGGCAATTACCTGTATGTTAATAAGCACCTGGGTATGAATATCGGTTTTTGCGGCGCTGATACTCTCAATCTCAATGCCTTTACGGTTTAACATACTGGTGATTATACTCATCAATCCTTTTCGGTCGTCCGACAGGATGTTTAGCAGGTAATTCATTTTCATGATATAAACTTATATAGTGCGCCCTTAACGGGTTCGGTGTGTTAATTATGCTTCAACAAATAATCCTTAAACTCCCCAAACTCCTTACCCAATATCACGGAATGCTTGGTTTTTTCTTCCAGATCTTTAACCTGCTCGGGTACAACAATCTTTTCGGCAATGTTATCCGGGAAAACATCGGGGAACTTGCATGGGTGGGCAGTGGAGAGGAATATACCGGTTGCTTCGCTGTCGGGGTGCTGTTGTTGCCAGTCTTTAAGGGCCTGCCAGGCTATGGCGGTATGCGGACAAACCACATAGTTATCCTCGGCATCAACTTCCTTTATAGCGGCTAATGTAGCTTCATCATCAAAGCTGTAACCGGTGATGAGGGTTTTTAATTGATCGATATCGCCCTTAAACATATCGGCAATGCGTACCCAGTTGCTCGGGTTGCCTACATCCATAGCGTTTGACAGCGTGGCTACCGATGGCTTAGGCTCATAAATGCCGGATTTCAGGTATTCGGGCACGGTATCATTAACGTTAGTAGCGGCAATGAACTGCTCAACCGGCAATCCCATTTTCCAGGCTAATAAACCTGCACCTATATTACCAAAGTTACCGCTCGGCACGGCGAATACGGCTTTATCGTTACCCTCGCGCAGCAATTGCGCATAGGCGTTAAAGTAATAGAACGTTTGCGGGATGAGTCGTGCAATGTTTATAGAGTTTGCCGAAGTCAGCCTGAATTTTTCATTCAGTTCTTTATCTGTAAATGCTTGTTTCACCAAAGCCTGGCAATCATCAAATGTACCGTCGATCTCAAGGGCGCGGATGTTTTGCCCGTTGGTGGTTAATTGCAGCTCCTGTATATCGCTAACCTTGCCTTTGGGGTATAGTATAGTAACACGGGTATTCGGCACACCCAGGAAGCCCAGAGCCACCGCGCCACCGGTATCGCCGGAAGTTGCTACCAACACATCCAGTTGTTTTTCGCCTTCTTCCAAAAAATAGCTCATCACCCGGCTCATGAAGCGCGCGCCAAAATCCTTAAACGCTAACGACGGGCCATGGAAAAGCTCCAGCACATAAACCTTATCTTCCAGCTTTACGATGGGCGCATAAAAGTTGATGGCATCATAAATAATAGCCTTCAGGTCATCCGCAGGGATAGAATCGCCCAATAGATGATTAGCTACATGAAAAGCGATCTCGGGCAGGGAATACTGATCGAGGTGCATAATAAATTTATCATCCAAACGGGGGATCTCCACCGGCATGTATAAGCCTTTATCCTGCGGCATGCTGTTAAAAACCGCTTCTTTAAATGATACCCTGGTGTTAGGGTTGTTAGTACTGTATAATTCCATTGTTATTTACCCCCTCTAAATCTCCCCCAAAGGGGGGAGATTTTTGGTTTGTATAGTTTAATATCGTTGTTTTTATAAGTCCTCCCCTTTGGGGAGGGTTTGGGTGGGGTTATATCACCCTCGGCCCTTGATCATTAATAGTCGACACATAAATATTCGAGCCTATTTTAATGCTGGTTAAGTGCTGCTGTAATTTTTGGGTGATGAGCTTTGCTGTTTCCTCATCGCGGGTAAAGGCGAATACGGATGGACCGGAGCCCGAGATACCGAAGCTTACCGCACCCATACCCATGGCTATTTCGCGCATTTTGTAAAAGTCGGGGATGAGCATGGAGCGTACCGGCTCAACCAAAATATCGGTCATGCTGCGACCGATCAGGTCGATATCCTGCATAAATAAACCGCTTACCAGGCCTGCAATGTTGCCCCATTGCGTAACGGCATCCTTCATAAATATTTTGTTGCGGATGATCTGCCTTGCTTCGCGGGTGGGCACATCCACATCAGGGAAAACGATAGCGCAATATAGGCCTGCGGGATGCGGTAAACGCACCACATCCAAAGGCTCATAACTGCGGATGAGCACAAAGCCACCCAATAAAGCAGGCGCTACGTTATCAGCATGACCATGACCGCAAGCCATTTCCTCACCCTTCATAGCAAAAGGCAATAATTTAGCCGGATCAGACTCATCGCCCAATAAAGTTTTGATGGCGTACAACCCCGCAACCGTACTGGCAGAACTTGAACCTAATCCGCTACCGATAGGCATTTTTTTATGGAGTTCGATATCCAAACCAATATCCAAACGGTCGACACTCTTTAAGTAATGCTGCACGCTCACGCTCACGGTATTCTTAGCAGGATCGAGCGGTAAACGACCATCATCGCCGGTAATTTTGCTGATGGTGATACCCGGCTTGTTGGTGAGGCGCATAATTACCTCGTCGCCGGGCTCGTTAACTGCAAAGCCAAGCACATCAAAGCCGCACACAACGTTGGCCACCGTGGCAGGGGCAAAGACTGCAACCGAGCTCAAGCCCCCCCCGCCCCCTGAAGGGGGAGCTAAAACGGTGGGCTTTTTTACTTCTTCTATGTTATTTTCCATATAATTATCAAACTTTTGTTCCCCCTTTAGGGGGTTAGGGGGCTCTTAATTAGCACCCACATTTATTAAATCAGCAAATACACCTGCGGCAGTTACCTCGGCGCCTGCACCTGGGCCCTTTACTACCAAAGGTCGTTCTTTATACCTATCGGTGGTGAAAGAAATGATATTATCACTGCCGGATAAGGTGAAGAACGGATGGTTTTCATCAACCATTTGCAGGGTGATAGCTACCTTACCATCTTCCAGCTTACCGATGTACCTTAAAACCTTGCCGTCTTGCTCTGCTGAGTTCTTCAGGTTGGCGAAGAAAGCATCCTCAGTTTTCAGCGCTGCGTAGAAATCATCAACACTTTGTGCATCCAGGCAAGCTTTGGGCAGCATACTTTCTATTTCTACATCCGATGCTTCTAACGCGTAACCCGCATCACGAGCAAGGATCAGCATTTTGCGCATGAAGTCGGTGCCACGTAAATCATCACGCGGATCGGGTTCGGTATAGCCTTTTTCTTGCGCCATCTTCACCACATCGTGGAAATTGGCATCGCCCTTAAAGTTATTAAAGATGAAGGATATAGTACCCGAAAGTATAGCTTCGATGCGCTGCACCCTGTCGCCGCTGTTCATCAAATCCTTTAAAGTACGGATGATGGGCAGGCCTGCGCCAACATTGGTTTCGTAAAAGAAATCAACGCCATGCTGCCTCGCGGTATCGCGGAAGGTGGTGTATTGTTTGTAGGAAGCCGAGTTGCCTATTTTATTACAGGTTACTACCGATATGTTCGATTTAAATGCCTCTTCGTAAAACTCAATTGGCTTAGGACTGGCGGTATTGTCGATGAATACGCAGTTCGGCAGGTTCATGCTTTTCATGCGCTCGATAAATCCTTTCAGGTCGGCTTTTTCATCTGATGCCTGTAAATCATCTTCCCAGGTATCCAATGATATGCCATCAGCATTAAAAACCATTTTACGGGTATTGCTGATACCGGCAATTTTAACCTGTATGCCGTTCTTTTCCTGTAAAAAATCGCTGTGCGCGTTTAATTGCTTAAACAATGTTTTACCGATGTTGCCGGTACCTAAACAAAAGGCATGCAGCGTTTTGGTAAGCTCCACAAAAAAGGCATCATGTACGGCATTTAAAGCTTTAGCCAAATCATGCGCTGATATGATAACCGAAATATTATACTCTGATGAACCCTGAGCAATCGCCCTTACGTTTACACCATTACGGCCCAACGCATGGAACAATTTGCCGGATACTCCCGGGGTTTGTTTCATGTTTTCGCCAACTACGGCTAAAACAGCCAGACTGCGCTCAATGGCAGGTTTCTCTAATTTATTAGCCAGTAATTCTAATTCAAATTCCTGCTCTATTAGTGTTTTTGCCCTTTCAGCATCATCAGGTTGTACAGCGAAGGTGATGCTATGCTCCGATGATGATTGGGTGATGAGGATGATGTTGATCTGCTCCCTCGCCAGTAAAGAGAATAAACGACCGCTAAAGCCTGATTTACCCACCATACCGCTGCCTTCTAAATTCAGGATGCTGATATTGTTGATGGTGGAGATACCCTTGATTGGCAAAGTTGATGCCTTGCAATCGTGGCGGATAACTGTACCCTCAAACTCAGGCTCAAAAGTATTTTTTATAACGATAGGGATCTTTTTCAGGAACGCCGGGATCATGGTTGGCGGATAGATCACCTTGGCACCGAAGTAGGATAGTTCCATTGCCTCGGTATAAGTAAGCTCCGGTAGTGAGAATGCTTTTTTCACCAGGCGGGGGTCGGCGGTCATCATACCATTTACATCAGTCCAGATCTGAATCTCCTGCGAATTTAATGCCGAGCCAAATATTGCAGCAGTATAATCGCTGCCACCACGACCTAAAGTAGTGATCTGCCCCGCATCATTACCAGCTATAAAACCGGTAACAAACAGCATTTTATCACTGTTCTCTTTTTGAAAACCACGGATCAGTTGTTCAGTAAGCTCCATATTCACCTTAGCCTGACCAAACGCGCTGTCGGTTTTTATCAGTTCCGAAGCATCAACAAAAATAGCCTCCGGGAAATATTGGGCGGCAATTTTGCTCACCATTAAGGTAGAGCAGCGTTCGCCGTAGCTTAATACTAAATCTCTTGTTTTTGGGGTAAGTTCCTTTAAGGTTAAAATGCCCTGTAACAGATCCTCTAAATGATTAAAGTGGATTTTAAGGCGGGTAAAGGCAGGGTTTTGGTGCTGAATATCCAACAGGCTTTTCACCACATCAAAGTGACGGCGTTCCAGTTCGGCTAATTGGGCGGTAAACTCGTTGCCAATAACGGCGCCTTCAGCCATCGAAACCAGCAAATTGGTTACCCCGCTCATGGCAGATAGTACAACAACCGGCTTTTCGGCTTTAGCCTCGTTCTTTAAAATGTTTAATAAGGTTTGGATGCTTGCTACTGATCCTACGGAAGTACCGCCAAATTTTAAAATTTTCATATATGTTATAAACAAAAACGCCTTCCTCTTTTTCGGAGGAAGGCGTTCATTTGGTTTTTTTTATGTTTTTACACCATACGATTATCTTCCTCCGAGGTTTATACCGGTGGTAATAATTGTTGTAATAATGGTGCCGTTTGTTATCATTTCTATGGTCTTTTTGTAAGACGCCGTAAAATAAGCAGTTAATTTTTGAAATAGCAAGAAGATTGCGTTTTATTTTTTGTTGGAGAGAGCTTTACCCTCTTTACGGCTTGCCGTAGAGAGGGTCGACAAGTGAAACGATGTCGGGGTGAGTCAACGGAGCGCGTAAAGGGTTTAATTGTCTGAACCGGATTTTATGAATTTTTCGAATGACCTTAATTCAATAAATTCAGGTTCTGACAATTTGGGCGTTGCCTCCGGCCCGTGCTATCCGCTCATACTGCACGGGCATTAGGCGCAAGGCCGGTATCCGCTGCTATCACTAACGCGAACTTCAACGCGAGCTACCCATTCTGTCCTTTCTGTCGGCAACCTATGGGGCCAGGGAGGCGGACGGACAACGGAAATAAGCTCTCAACACTTTCTGCTAAATTCATAACTTTACCGCACAAATGCAGGGACTCATCACCAAATCAACCGGAAGCTGGTACCAGGTACAAACCAATGGCGGGCAAATAATAGATTGCCGTATAAAAGGAAAGTTCCGTACCAAGGGCATTGTTACCACAAACCCAATAGCCGTAGGCGATGTGGTTGATTTTGAGATGGAACCCGAACAGGAAACCGGGGTGATCACCAACCTGCAACAGCGTAAAAATTACATCATTCGCAAATCTATCAACCTGAGCAAACAGGCGCAGATCATTGCCGCTAACCTCGACCAGGCTTTACTGGTGGTAACTTTAGCTTCGCCGCGTACATCGTTGGGCTTTATCGACAGGTTTTTAGTAACCGCCGAAGCTTATGACATCCCTGCACGGTTGGTTTTTAACAAGCTCGACCTGTTTAGTGATGAAGGCTTAGAGATATTAGACGAATACAAAGCCGTATATGAAAAAATCGGTTACCCTTGCTACCAGGTATCGGCATTGGAAGGGACAAATATTGAAAAAGTACAGGCTTTGTTAAAAGATAAAGTAACGCTGTTCTCGGGGCACTCAGGTGTTGGTAAATCAAGTTTAATTAACCGTTTATTACCTGATCTGGAACTACGTACCCACCAGGTATCCGACTGGAGCGACAAAGGAATGCACACCACCACTTTTGCAGAGGCCTTTGAACTGCCACAAGGCGGCTTCATTATTGATACCCCGGGCATCCGCGAACTGGGTGTTATCGATATAGAAAAACAGGAACTGAGCCATTTCTTCCCCGAGATGCGCCAGCGTATGCATGATTGCCGCTTTAATAACTGCCGCCATATTAATGAACCAGGTTGCGCAGTATTGGAAGCAGTGGAAAATGGCGAGATTGAACTATCCCGTTATGAAAGCTATCTGAGCATTTATAATGGGAATGATACGAGGGCTTAGGAAAATTATGCATAATAACAATGATTAACTTATTTAATATGAGCATATCTACAAAGAGATTAATAAAAATCACTGTACTTATATTTGTTTGTATAACTAATTATGTAATCGCTCAGCCATTTGTACCCGACAATACCGGTTATGTAAAAGGGGCTAAATTCTTAGCATACACAAAAAATAAAGGATACAGTTTAGTTGGCGCCTTTAAGAAAAGTATGAAGGACTCTTTGTGGTATGCAAAAGTTTTAAAAGATGGACAATGGATTACTATTGACAATCTTGGAAATATAGCACAAAATACAATTCCTACTCCGCCAATTAAAAGTGTTGGAAAAGAAATAATGGGTTATGCTGACGAAGGCTCCGGGCCAAATGATTTTAATCCATTTACATATGTTCATCCGTCAAATATTGATCTTAAGATAATTCAGAATGATAATAAAAGAGGGCTTATAAACACCAAAAACAATAAAATAATAGTTCCGGCAATTTATGATGATGTGCGTCTGTCAAACTTTAAGTTCATTATAGTAAAGTTAAATGGAAAATGGGGGGTAATATCAAAACAGGGGCAACAAATTATTTCACCTAAGTATGATGAAATAAAATCGCTTGGTGTTAATATGGCGGGGACAAAAACCATAACGGCTGATGCAGAAATAGTTAGGATAGGTGATAAGTGGGGGCTTCTGTCTGAGGAAGGGAAAGAGATTTTCAATCCACAATTTGATAAGATAACGAGTTCTTGGGTTATCAATTCTTTACTTATTACCTGTTTAAATAATAAATACGGCCTAATGAATAAAAGTGGGAAAGAGCTTATTAAACCAATTTATAGTAATATCCAGAGCTTTAATAATAATGGAGAAACGATTGTTGCCATCAATGATGGCAGTGGGGTAACTTATGGACTTATTGATAGCTTGGGGAACGAACCTATAAAGCCAATTTATAAACGGATTGCATTTATTGATAAAAGTTTAGTTGCCGTTTATGCGGAGGATTTTCCTAATCCTAAACTAGGATTATCAAATATTGACGGAAAAGTATTAACTCCGCTTGTTTATACAGGGATAAGTTTTTTTAAAAATGATTTAGCGATTGTTTATATAAGTATTGACCATCATCAATTAATGGGCTTTATAAACAAAACGGGAAAACAAGTAATAAAGCCTGTTTACCAGGATATAGAATATATAAATGGTCATAATGGTTATTACAAGGTTAAGTTAAATGGGAAATATGGAATTATGACTATTAAGCTAGATTATAGTGTCAAGCCAATTTATGATGAGATGGGAGAAATAGTCTTAAATAAGTTATGTGTTAAAAAAGATGGTAAATATGGCTTAATTGACTATGATGGCAATATTTTGTTACCTATAAAATACGATTACGACTTTAGCTCCCACGATAATGGATTAATACAAACTTGGCTTAATGGTAAAAAGTGTATGATTGATCTTTATGGAAACGAATATTTTAATTAAATCATTTACTTATCTTATTCCAACGCTTGCTTAAAATCAGCCAGTAGGTCTTCAATATCTTCAATACCAATTGATAGGCGGATCATAAAATCAGAGATACCCATTTCGGCACGTTTTTCAGGGCCTAGTTCATTGAAAATGGTTTGCGCAACGGGGATGGCCAGTGTGCGGGTATCACCCAGATTACTTGACTTTACTACCAGTTGCAGTTTGTTTAAAAAGGCAAAGCAATCAACGCTTTCTTCAACCTCAAAGCTTAGTAAGCTGCCGTGTTTTTTGAACAGTTCGGTAGCTAATTCATGTTGCGGGTGGGTTTGTATGCCGGGATAATATACTTTCTTTATCAGCGGATGCGTATCCAGGTATTCGGCTAAGTTTTGGGCGTTATTGCAGGCGCGTTCCATACGCAGGGCCAATGTTTCAGAACCTACAGATATAGAGTGAGCTGCCTCCGGGGCTAATGTGCCTCCGGCGTCGCGCAAGCCTTTCTTGCGGATTTGGGTCATGCCCCAGGCTTTTACATCACCCTTTTTAAATACATCGTAAATGTTGGGGTAGTTTTCCCAGTCAAACAAGCCGGTATCGGTAACACTGCCACCCAGTGCGTTGCCATGACCGCCAATGTATTTGGTTAATGAGTTGATCACATGCGTAGCCTTAACATCAACCGGGTTGAAAAGGTAAGGCGAGGTCATGGTGTTATCAACTATATATAGCAATCCTTTTTCTTCGCAAAGGTCGCCTATGTTTGCCATGTCGGCTATTTGCGTAGCAGGGTTAGCAATGGTTTCCAGGAACACCATTTTGGTGTTTTCTTTTATAGCATCACGAACATTATTAACATCGGTTGGGTCAACAAAAGTAAAATCGAGCCCTAGTTCAATAAAGGTTTGGAAAATGCTGCGTGAGTTGCCGAACAAATAAGAGCTGGCTACGATATGATCCGTTTTCCTGATCAGCGCCATAATGGTAGCTGATATAGCCGCCATACCGGTTGAAAAAGCGATAGTAGATAAGCCCTTTTCCATTTGCGTTACCTTTTGCTCTAAAGCGGTAACGGTAGGGTTTCCCTGGCGTGAATATGCGTAGCCTTTTGTTTTATTCTGGAATACATCCACCAGGTCCTGCACATCATCATAACCATAAGCAACCGAGGTATGAACGGGTTTATGCATAGCGCCATGCTCGGGTTTGCCCAGGCGATCGGAATGTAATAGGGTGGTTGTAAAGCCTCTTTTAGCAGTCATTATATACTTATTAAAGTAGAACGAAATTAGAAACTGCGAACTTAGCAGTTTTTAGCCAAGAATTAATACATTGCCCACAAATTCTACATTATACGTATAATTAATACATGAGAGCAGTAATACAACGCGTTACCCGGGCAAGCTGCACCGTAGATGGCGAAGTTACCGGGCAAATTGATGCAGGTTTTTTGGTTTTGTTAGGGATTGAGGATGCTGATACCGATGAAGACCTGCAATGGTTGGCTCAAAAAATATGCGGACTACGTGTTTTTGGAGATGAAAACGGCTTGATGAACAAAGCATTAGCTGATATTGATGGCAATATTCTGCTGATATCGCAATTCACTTTATTTGCACAAACTAAAAAGGGGAACCGGCCATCATTCATTCGTGCGGCACGGCCCGATAAGGCGATACCGCTATATGAGCAAATGATAAAAACGCTGAGCGCCATCACCGGCAAAAAAACAGCAACCGGTATTTTTGGTGCCGATATGAAAATTGAGCTGCTGAACGACGGCCCGGTTACGATTATAATGGATACTAAGGACAAAGAGAATCACTAAATTAGTGCATAATTATTATGGAAATTAAAGAAGCACAGCATCTTGTAGATAAGTGGATTAACACCACAGGCATCCGTTATTTTAACGAACTAACTAACACAGCCATTTTAATGGAAGAAGTTGGGGAGGTTGCCCGTATTATGGCAAGGCAATATGGCGAGCAATCGTTCAAGAAATCGGATACTGAAGTGAATTTGGCTGATGAAATGGCGGATGTGCTTTTTGTGCTGATATGCCTGGCTAATCAAACAGGGATAGACCTGACGGATGCTTTGGAAAAGAACATGCAAAAGAAAAGCATCAGGGATGCTGACAGGCATCGAAACAATGAGAAACTAAAACCATAGATATGAAAAAGCTAATTTTTATTGCTGGATTGCTACTCTTATTTGTTGCCTGTAAAAGCAAAACTACTGATCAGGCCAGGTTGCCACCACCTGATGGTAAGGAGGATAAGGAAATATTGGTAAATGCTGATCCCGGGCCAAAAGCACAGGAGGCTGCTCCAAATGCAGATGTTAATGTTGACGGGGCTGTTGGAAACGATGATGCAAGAGTAGCAGCGGGTTATGAAAATGCAGGCACAAATAATAGTATACAGGATACCTCAAAAAAGTTAGTTAAAAATGGAGATATTGAGTTTGAAACTAACAATTTAATAGCCACGCGTAAAAAGATATTGGTTTCGCTTAAAAAATATGGAGGTTATGTAGAAGAGGATAATCAATCAACTAATGCTGATGAAAACCGTAAACAGTACGAATTAAAAGTACGTATCCCGGCTAAAAGTTTTGATTTTCTCCTGGATTCAGTTTCTTCAACTGCGTATAAAATTGACACTAAAAATATAAGTGTTACTGACGAAACCACTAAGTATATCGACATACAAACACGGTTGAATAATAAAAAGTTGCTTGAGAAACGTTACCTGGAATTGCTAAATAAATCATCAAAAATATCAGACCTGTTAGAGATACAAAATAAACTAACCGAAATACGCAGTGATATTGAATCGACACAAGGGCAGCTTAATTATTTAAGCAAACAGGTTGCTTATAGTTCGCTTGATATCACATTTTATACCCAGGAAAGCGCGCAAGTTGATACGGGTAATGGGGCGGTATACAAATTTAAAAAAGCTATTGCCGACGGTTGGGAAATATTGCAGAATCTGTTTTTCGGTTTAATTACATTATGGCCCTTATTATTAGTCCTTGTGATTTTTTATTGGCTGATAAAAATATGGCGCAAACGCAGAAAAGCAGGTTAACGCACAGGAGTAAACGAGGGGCTAAAATAATCTTTTCAGCGGGCGGGGTGTCACACTGAGGCACTCGAAGTGTGAGCGCAGAGGCCTTTACCCGCATGTTTCGAGTGCCTCAACATGCCCCGTTTTTGTTACAGGTTACACCAACTTCACTAATTTCTCACCCTCTAAAACCGGGATAGCCGTTGTAATATCAACCTGCAAGCAGAATGCTATATCAGCTTCAATACCTAGTTTTTTAAGGCGCTCGCTGTGGGATGTTTTTTTAAGATAGGTATCCAGATCACTTTTAGCAATCTGGTACAGATCATTAGATGCGATGGCGGCATCATCCAGCACAAAGCCACCGCCTTTTAACTGGTCAACCACTGCTCCTGCAAATAGGGTGTCCTCCAGGTTAAAGTTATTTTTCCAGCCGGCGCAAACGAGCAGGATGTTGTCATTCTGTGTTTTTAACCAGTTGCATATGGAGGTAAGGTTTAA
This sequence comes from Mucilaginibacter mallensis, assembly GCF_900105165.1. Taxonomy (NCBI): domain Bacteria; kingdom Pseudomonadati; phylum Bacteroidota; class Sphingobacteriia; order Sphingobacteriales; family Sphingobacteriaceae; genus Mucilaginibacter; species Mucilaginibacter mallensis. The sequence goes on along the minus strand of NZ_LT629740.1, from coordinate 5,220,939 downwards.
AAAAGAACCGATAACCACCTTTTTTGCATTTCTTGATAAATGCAGCGCGTGCGTACCATTTGTAGTAGTAAGCACCACTGTTTTGCCGGCAACCTTTTCCTCAGTATAAGAGAACGGCGAATTACCAAAATCAAACCCGGTAACCACTTTGCCATCGCGTTCTGCAGCCAGTAAATAATGCGGGTATTTTCCCTGGTAGGCCACACATTCCTCCACTTGGGATACAGGGATAATAGCTTCAGCGCCATTATCAATACCATAGCAAATGGATGATGTGGCTCTGAAAATATCTATGATAACTACTATATAATCCTCAACCTCAAAAAGCGGGATGAGCGAAGGGCTAAGGCAAACGTTTAATTCAGTCATTGATCATTGAGTCATTGGGTCATTCACACTGGGGCATTAATGGCTTAATGCCCCAATGACATAATGACTATTTATAGAATGGCGGCTTAACCACCTTTGCCCTAACTTTATTATCTCTTATGCTGATGTAGATCTCGGTGCCTTCTTTGGCGAACTCATTTTTTACATAGCCCATGCCAATTGCTTTTTGCAATGATGGTGATTGTGTGCCCGAAGTTACTTTACCAATGGTATTACCTTCGGTATCAACTATCGCATAATCATGGCGTGGGATGCCGCGGTCAATCATTTCAAAACCTACCAGTTTTTGACTTACACCTTGTGTTTTTTGTGCTTGCAGAGCATCAGCATTAACAAAATCCTTAGTGAATTTGGTTACCCAACCTAAACCTGCTTCTAACGGCGATGTGGTATCATCAATATCATTACCATAAAGGCAGAAACCCATCTCTAAGCGTAAGGTATCGCGGGCGCCCAAGCCAATTGGCTGTATGCCGAATGGCTTACCTGCTTCAAAAATCGCATTCCAGATATGTTCAGCATGATCGTTATCAAAATACACTTCGAAACCACCTGCGCCAGTATAGCCGGTTGCTGATACCACTACATTATCAATGCCGGCAAATGTTCCCTTTTTAAAGGTGTAATATTCCATTGATGGCAGGTCGATATCTGTAAGGCTTTGCAAAGCTTCAGCAGCTTTTGGGCCTTGAATAGCTAACAGCGAAGTACGATCTGATATGTTTTTCATATCCACACCCCAGGTATTGTATTTTGATATCCATGCCCAATCCTTATCGATATTGGAAGCATTAACTACCAGCATGTAGGTTTTTTCGTCAATGCGATAAACCAGCAGATCGTCAACAATACCACCATCTTCGTTTGGCAGGCATGAGTATTGTACTTTACCGTCATATAATTTAGTAGCATCGTTGCTGCTCACTTTTTGTATCAGGTCGATAGCATGCTCGCCTTTTAAAATAAACTCGCCCATGTGGCTTACATCAAACACACCCACCGACTTGCGTACGGTATCATGTTCAGCGTTGATCCCGGCATATTGCACAGGCATGTTATAACCAGCGAAGGGCACAATTTTGGCGCCTGCTTTAATGTGTATATCGGTTAAAGCGGTATTTTTCATAAAATCAGTTATTGAAGCGGCAAAAGTAATAAAATTAGCCCAACATAAGGGCAGGGAGTAATCTTTGATATAAACTAACCAGCCTGCCGGTAACTACACCAACATCATGCTGCTGCTCTATCAGCTTGCGGGCATTTAAACCTATTCCGCGGCAATATTCCTCATCGGATATGCATCGCTTCATAGCCTCGAAGAATTCGTCGCTATCATTGGCTATCAATATATTAGCACCATCGGTATAATTAATGCCCTCGGCGCCCAGCGATGTGGAGATGATGCATTTTTCCATAGCCATGCCTTCCACAATTTTTACGCGCATGCCACCACTCGATAAAAGCGGCACTATCATAATGGATTTGCTGTTCACAAATTCCAGCGCGTCATCAACCTCGCCTTGTATAAATACCTTGCCCATTACCTCGTAATCATCAAAACGTTCAGGTATATCATTGCCGGCTACATAAAACCTTACGGGCAATTCGCCCTCAACAAATTCCTTTAAAAAATTATCCAGGAACCATTCAATCCCCTCGCGATTAGGCAGCCAATCCAATGATCCGAGAAAGAACAAACTCGGCACCTCGGTTTTGTTATAGTCGGGACGATATTTGTCCATATTTAAACCTACCGGCAAAATATCAATGGGTATTTTGGTGCCGTACCCCGTCAGGGTGGTTTTATCCTGCTCGGTAAATACGGTTATGGCATCAAATTTATTGAGCTGCTCCAGTTCATAATTTTTTATGCGCCGGGCGTGCATCTTCAAATATGATTTTTTAAAGGGATCATTCTTTTGCTCGGCCAATCGTTGCCATACCTGGTTTTCGATATTGTGTGCCCGGTAAACCAGTTTGGCCCCGGAGTTTTTACGCACTGCTGCAAGGTATAACGACATCATCAGCCCATCAAACTGGATAATATCATAGGCATTGTTCCTAACCTCAACCGCTAGTAGCCGTTCAAAGCCCGGATCATAATACTTATTAATATTGAAGGAGGTTTTGCTGAATAGGTTCATGGCAACTTCAAATACCGAAACATTGATATCGATATTATAAGCCCGGTAGTTTATTTTGCTGATCAGCTCGTCATCCGGCTCGCTGGTTTCATAATGCTTTTTTGTTTTAAGCGCTACTACAGATACCTCATGACCTAAGTCGACCAGACCTTTAATGGTATTATATACCACAATCTGATATCCGCCATTTTGCGGAAATGGGACACGGGAAGCCAGTATAAGAATTTTCAATTGGTTAATTTGGTTTGTAACAAAAATACCATCCGCAAGCACTATATCAAAGCATCTGTTTAAAAAATACTTAGCTGAGGGTCGCTTACACGGAAAGTGCGGCGATGATAGGGCGTATAACCTATTTTTAAAACCATTTCGCGGTGTTTTATGGTTGGATAGCCCTTGTTGCTGTGCCAGTCGTATTCCGGATGTTCGGCAGCGATTTTTTTCATATAATCATCGCGGTAAGTTTTAGCCAGGATGGATGCTGCCGCAATGCTGAAATATTTAGCGTCGCCCTCCACTATGCAGTGATGTGGGGTATCAGCGTATTTGTTAAAGCGGTTACCATCAATAATCAAAAATTGTGGCTTTAAATGCAGTTTGGCAATAGCCCGGTGCATAGCCAGGAAAGAGGCGTTGAGAATGTTGATCTCATCGATCTCATGATTATCAACCGATGCAACGGCATACGCTATGGCTTTTTGTTCTATCTCGGCCCTAAGTTTATATCTTACTGCTTCGGTAAGCTGTTTGGAATCATTCAGCAAATGGTGGTCAAAATCATCAGGTAATATTACGGCAGCGGCAAATACAGGCCCGGCAAGGCAACCGCGACCTGCTTCATCACAGCCTGCTTCAATAAACTCATGCTGGTACCTGGCTAATAACATTTTTCAAATATCTGATTTTTTAGGATGGAATTTTTGAGGTGTTGAAAAGATAAGTCTTAAGCCCTTAGTATTGAGTCTTAAGTCAATACTAAGATCGCTGTTTTTGACTCTCGACTTCGGGCTCAGGACTAACGACTTCTCAAAATATCCGTAACGTAAGCAAAGTGATATCATCAATAGCCTTACCCTTGGTAACCACCTTTATATGATCAAGCAGGTTTTGGTTAAAATGATCTGGCGATTGCTCGCCATGTTGCAGCAGGAATTTTAACAGTTTGTCTTCGTTCCAGCTTTTAACGCCCTGGTATTCGTAGTCCATAAGGCCGTCGGTGTAATTAAAGAGCAGACTTTCGGGGTCGATATCTATTTCGCCCTGATTTATAAAAGGCAATTCCTCAAAAACGCCCAGCATGGTAGTGCCCAGCTTAAGTTGCACGGCCTCGCCTTTTGAGTATAATATAGAGGGGTTATGGCCCGCGTTTATATAATTAAGCAGGCGGGTTTTTTCATCATATTTGGCTATAAAGAGGGTGATAAACCTTTCACCCTTGGTGTTATTAAGCACTATTTTGTTCAATCGCTCAACAATGTTTATCAAGTCATTTTCCACCGTGGCCCAGGCATGCAGGCTGGCCTGGAAATTGGCCATCAGCAATGCCGCCGAGATCCCTTTGCCTGACACATCGGCAATGCACCACAAAAACTCATGCTCATTAAGGCGGATAAAGTCGAAATAATCGCCGCCAATGTTTTGGTGGGGCAGGTATCGGGCATCAATCTCAACACCTTTGTCCTTGTGTATGCGCACGGGCACCAGCATGTTCTGCACTTCAACAGCAAGCTCCATCTCGCGCTGAAAACGTTCTGATTGCAGGCGCTCTTTAAAGAGTTTTTTATTCTCTAATGCTACCAGTATTACATTTATGAGCGTTTGGATAAAGGTGAGATCGTTACTGACCATTTCGGCCGAGGTATTGAAGTTGCCGATTAGCGCGAATGCTATGGCTTTGCTTTTATGATATATGGGAATAAAGTAATCGTATTGCTTAAGCACGCTATTGCTATGACTGGATACCGGCGTAGGGACCTTTATTTTTTTGAAACTAATACAGGCCCGGTGTAAGGCGCTTACCGGTTCAATTACACCACCATATTTTGAGATGCATGCAAAACTGTCGTCTTGTTGTATCAGGAACCGGAACCTGCCGATCTGCAGGTAGTTTTGTAAAATAACTTCAAGCATTTGGATCAATACCGGGGTGGCGGTATTTTTATTGATTGCCCGGGTCACTTCCAATAAGGAGTTTAATTCAGACTGCCGTTTAAGCAGCAACCGTATGAGTTCAGCCTCGCCTGAGCGATCGTTATCCAATTGCATTTCTTTTAATAGGGTTCCCTAAAATAAAACAAATTATTTCTAAAAACAGTCCTTTTTGATTTTTATAAAAAAGTGTATTTAAACCTGTGGTTGTAATAATATAGGATTGGTTAGTATAAATATCATGATAATATATTATAACATATCAAATATTTATTCTTTATAGGAGTAAAAGCAATAGGTTGTGTAGATTGTTTTAAGGAAGCAATGAATTTTAGTTTATAAAGCCCTCACTGCTACTTTACAGATCAACCGGGGGAATGATGGGCGGGCTAATCGATGGTTGTAAGCTGCCTGGCTTTAAGGCAACATAGTCGCTGTCTTGTCCGCAGCGTTGGAGCCAGGCAGGGCGAAAATACTGCGCTTTTCGCCCTCGAAATCTACGCCCTTCAGGGCATTAAGCTGCCTGTAGGACTTTTGCAGTCCTTTCACCTGGATCGAGTCGTTTTGCATATGCTTTCCTCTTTATATAACTGTAACCTTTGACAAATCGACAACCCATAGGCCTTTAAGCGCAGCATAGGTCAGCTTATCCATCATCGCGCCGTCAAAACAGACGGTTTTGAAGGCACGGTAAGATTTATTTGTCACGGAAAAGGGTAGGCGGAACGATACGTTCCTGAGCGTCGCTCCCGTAAACGAAACATCATTCAGTGCAGACTTTTCAAATTGTACACCAATGAAGGTATGCCCGTCAAAATGCATTCCTCGCAGGTCGGAATATTTGAAATCCACGCCGTTAAAAATACAGTTCTCAAAGATTGTTTTTCTAAGGTCGAGCATGGTCAACTTCACGCCGGTCAGTTTTACATCTGTAAATTTTGTTCCGACCAGCGACGACTTATTGAAGTCGGTACGTACAAGTACGGATTTGCGGAAGCTCGCATCCGCAAGGTTGGTGGCGGAAAAGGTGCAGTCTGTTAGATTTACACCATCAAAATTAGCTTCACGGGCATCGCTCGCCTCAAAGGAGCTACCGGTCAAGTCGGCGCCAGCAAAGTCGGCACGCCACAACGGGCTCGTCTTGAATTTTCCTTTGTGTAAAATAACGCCCGCGAAGTCACTCTCTTGCAGATTAACTGCAGTGAGGTTTATCCGCACCTGGCGCTCCTGTGTGCCGGAGAGGTTAGCAAGCTCATGTGTCGCTTGCTCATTGTCGCTGGTACTGTCAATGGGCATATTTGAAGGCGTTTCATCGCCCGCTGATTGGAAATTTTCTGAAAAATAGTTCAGGTCAACATCCAGAATTTCCGAAAGCCGGTTAAAAGTAATGATATCAGGACTTGATTCTCCCCGTTCCCATTTTCCAACGGCTTGGGGGCTTATAAATAGAAATTGAGCAAGTTGCGCTTGGGAAATATTTTTTTTCTTTCGTGCTTCGGCAATTCTATTGCCGATCATTTTAGTGTTTAACATAGGTACTGTCTTTTTAATAATCTTTCGACAATGCAAAGGTATCCGGCTTCATTTCCAGAATCAAAAAAATACAAATACTTATGGTTGTATTTACGCTACTTATAGTTGTTATTAACAAAATAGCAGTGGTATATGTAGGGATTGAGATAAACCTGAAATGCGCGAGAGCCGCTCCACTCCCACGGGAGGGAATGAAAATCTTTCAGAATGTTTCGTGATCGATCTGTTAACTGTTCTTACCTAACCGTCCGCCCCTTCCAAACGTACTTGCGGGTGTTGCCTATCAATCCTACATACACAAAATAAATGATATGTATCGGCGACAGCAAAATAAGCAGCCAAACCAGTTGCAGGCGTTTAAAGAAAGTGAATACAGGCAACAGGAATATCGCTTCAAAAATAAATTTTAACAAGAATTGGGTAAGGAACAGCTTAAAAAAGCAAATGTTGTAAAAGCTCAGGCCGGCATTCACCAATAACGATACATTGAACAGCCAGATGCCCACTGCCAGCGCCACTACCTTTTTATCTTTATATTTTGTTGATTTAGAGGCCCAGCGGCGGCGCTGATTTAAAAATTCGCCTAAGGTATGCTTGGCGTGTGTGTAAACTATGGCATCACTAAGTTTTAAGAAGCCAATTTTACCTGGGTAACGCTCTGCCACTTTTTGCAGTAAAAGTTCATCATCGCCCGATGCCAGGTCATCGATACCTTTAAAACCGCCGACTTCGTAAAATACATCCTTGCGGTAAGCAAAATTGGCCCCGTTACAGGTTGATGCTCGGTTATTGCCTATAAACGAAGCGCCCATAGCCACTAGGTAACCAAACTCCAGTGTTTGCAGGCGCTCAAATAAGCTCTTTTCCTCAAAATAAGTTACCGGAGATGAAATCATGACCGGCTGCTTTGTCTCGTAATAATTTACTACCGATGATAACCATTTTGAGCCCATACGGCAATCAGCATCGGTGGCCACCATCAGGTCGCCGGTTGATAGGCCAATGGCGGTGGCAATGGCTTTCTTTTTATAGGAGTTGAGCGGTTTATCCTCTTTCAATTGCAATAACTTAACCCCCTGATCTGCATAGCTCAGAATGATCTCGGCAGTGCGATCGGTGGAGTGATCATCAACAATGATGATTTCAGTCAGCTCTTTTGGGTAGTCCTGCGCTAAGATATCATTAATGGTAAGCGCTATTTTTTCTTCCTCATCACGCGCAGCTATAAGTATGGTAACCTTGGTTTTAAAGTTGATAGGCTTTAACTGTGGTCGTTTTAAGTTAGACCAGCCACGAATAAGGTAGATAAGTACCAGCAGGTATAAGCCTGTAAGTAATAAAGAAATAGTACTATGAATTACGATCAAAGAATTTAAGATTAAAAACAAATACGGAGCCTAAAATAGCAGGAATAATTAAGTTTATGAACCATATTAGCGATACGGTAACAATTACAGCTACAGATTGATTGGTTACATGCACAAAAAGCAGGGTAGCGGCAGTACCGCGCACGCCAATATCCAGCAGATCCAGCGAGGGCAAGGCCGACTGGATAAAAAAGAAAACAAATATCAATGGCAGTACCTCAAATATTGGGATCACAGGTATAAGCAGGTGAATAATAAGGTAATACTGAAATGAAAAAACCGTATACCGCGTAAGGCAAAAGAACATAATATTAATGAGTTCCTGCTTTTTGTAACGCTGCATAATGTCAAAAAAACGGTGATATTTTTTAATATACGGGATGTGATCCAGAATATTGACCAGCCACTTAATATGAAAATAAAAGATACACAGGAATAGGGAAAAAACTACAGAAACTATTACAATACCTATATATAACCAAATATTAAGGTGTATAAAAGTGTACAAAAACCACAGTAAAGCGCCCAAACCCACCACATTGGTAACCGTATTTTGTGCGAATGCGCCCACTGCCATGGCAAATACGCCATGTATGCGTTTACGGTTCGGTAAAAACAGTACACGACCCGCATATTCGCCTATACGATTGGGGGTAAAAACGGCCCACGTTAAACCGCAAAAAACCGCTTCGATGGATTCCCAGGCTGAAATGTTTACCAACTTTCGCGTTAAATATTGCCATTTAAACGACTCCAACGACCAATTCACCAGCATCAGTACCACAACTACCGACATTACGATAGCAACCTTGGTATGATCTATTGCTGTTATGAGTGTTTCAAATTGCTTTAGCTTGTCGCCCTTTTCTAAATATTGGTGATATATAAAAACAAAAGCCAAAACCACTATGGAGGCTTTAAGCAGAAAAGAAAAGAGTTTTTTTGCAGATGCAGTCAAACGGCAGGTTTTTTTGTGCAATGTTACGAAAAAGTTGATAGTTCATGGTTGATAGTTCATAGCAAACCGTCAAAACAAATTTCATCCGGCTATGAATCATGAACTATCAACTATAAAGCCTATTTCAGCCTTGCCTTTAAATAAGCTAAAGTGTTTTTATTGGCATCAGCGGTAGCTGTGGGATTTGAATTTGGGCCGCTTGGATTAGCGAACGCATGGTCGGCATCATACTGGTGCAGGTATAGATTTTTGCCGGCTGCTTTCATGTCATCAGCAAATTTGGCGACTACTTTTGGGTTTATCCACTGGTCCTTATTGCCGAAATTGCCTAATACATCGCTATGCAAAGTTTTTAAACGGTTTATATCCTGTTCGGGCATACCATAATACATAACACATGCCACAGTTTGGTCGCCTGCAAGTAAGGCAGTTTGCAAGCTCCAGCCACCGCCAAAGCACCAGCCCAAAGTAGCAATATGCGCTTTAGGACCTGCATAAGCTATGGCGCCTTTTATAATAGCAATAGCGCGATCCTCTTTAACAGCCTGCATCAGTTTACCCGCTTCGGCACGGTCGTCTGTTGATTTACCATCGTATAGGTCAAGGTCTATAATATTTACATTGCCCAGCGCATTATATATCCGCTCCGATTCGCGCTTTACATAATCATTAAGGCCAAAGTACTCATGAACTACCAGCAGGTAATTATTAGTAGGTGTTTTTGCCTTTAGCTCATAAGCATCGGCTGTTTTGCCATCGGGCGTAGTATAAGTAATGGCTTTGCCAATGCTGCTCTGGAAATGTATGGGCAACGGTTTTGGGTGCGACATCACAAACTTTTTATTGGATGCCAGCATTGCAAATTGCTCCGTAGCCGACTGTTTGCAGCAAGCCATTTTGCTCTGACTAAAAGCAAAGCCTCCGCATAAAACTAGTAAAGCGAAAAGGAATAGTTTTTTCATGATCGATTTCATTGATGGTGTGGTTAGAATAGATACAATATTAAGTTAATTTTTGTTTGATAACTATTGGGAAGACGGATGATAATGGAGCTAAGTTGCCTTATAAATATTGTATTTACCCTCTTTGCCGCTTGCGGCAGAGAGGGTCGACCAGCGAAGCGTAGTCGGGGTGAGTCGGCGGAGCGCGTTTATGCTGCCTTTATTTATCAGCCAATTGTCTGAACCGGAATTTTATGAATTTTTCAAATGAACAAAATTTCAAAAATTCTTTAATTCTATAAATTCGGGTTCTGACAATTTGGGCGTTGCCTGCGGCCCGGGCTTTCCACTCATACTGCACAAGGCCTTAGTCACGTGGCTGGTATCCGTTTCAATCCCTAACGCGGAACTTCAACGCGCTCCGCCGACTCACCCGGTCTTTGCTTCGCCCGACCACCCTCTCTTCGCCTGCGGCGGAAAGAGGTTTTAAAAAAAATCCTTCTAAAAACCAAACGGCCCTTATGGGGCCGCCTGGTTAGTAAAACAAAAAACAATAAAACTCAGCTCTTAATTTATACTATCTCCCTGCTTGATCTCATCATTGCCGTGTAGTACGATTTTATCACCTGCTTTTAAATTGCCGAATACTTCGGTTGAATCGCTGCTGGCAAGGCCTTCTTTTACGTTAACTAAGTTGGCTTTACCATCGTTTACCGCTATTACATACTCATGTTCGGTTGAGCGTATGATGGCATTGTTTGGCACCAGTAATGATTTTGCGCCCGATACCATTGGGATTTGCACCTCGGCATACATGCCGGGTTTTAGCTGGCCGTTTTTGTTTTGCACATCAATTTCAATGGCCTCTGAGCGCATGCTGCCCAGCGCGTTTGCCGAACGGCTGATCTTAGCGGTGTAAGGTGTACCCGGCATGGCATTAAAGGTGAAGGTTACCGGCTGGGTAAGGTCAACCTTATCTACATAATCCTCCGGTATATCAACTGTCAGGCGCATTTTGTGGATATCCTGCAAAATAAACATTGGCTGATCCGTAGCCTTGCCCGGTGATACCAATGCCCCTGGGGAAACATTACGTTCGATGATCATCCCATCAAACGGCGCGTATATACGCAGGTAGCCTTGCATTGTTCTTACTGATTCCACGTTTGAATGTTCGGATTGTGCCATGGCCTGGTCTGCTTTCATTTTTGATGAGGCATCATCCAGGTCTAATGGTGATACAGAGCCGGGTTCTTTAGCGGCTTCTTTTAAACGTGCATATTTTTCTTTGCTGGCAGTAGCATTTTCTTCTGCCTGTAAATAGCGCGAATTTGCAGCCTGTAATTGCGATTCCATTTCAGGTGCTTCTAACACGGCTAATAACTGACCCTGTTTTACAACAGAACCGCGGTCAACAAATAGTTCTTTTACAAAGCCATTTACTTTCGGGAAAAGGTTAACATTGTTAAACGGAACCAATTGCCCCGGCAGTTTTGCCGAGCTCGATAGTGCTTCTTCTGATACCGTACCCAACTGGTATTTGGTTGCATTCTGCGTTTTTTCACCGCTTAGGTCAACGGGCTTTTGATTGCCACCACAGGCAGCAAAAAATAAGCAAATAACTATTAATAGACAAAATCTATATTTCATGATGTGATGTATTTAAATTTTCTATGGATGTTTTTTCTTCCGGCATTAATGATGGTTCGTCATAAGTAGTTTTGTTTTGAACCCATGCAAATACCAGTGGTAATATGAATAATGCTGCCAGTGTTGAGGCAAATAAACCGCCGATAACCGCGCGGCCCAATGGTGCCGATTGCTCGCCGGCCTCGCCCATGCCTGATGCCATCGGGATCATACCCGCTATCATGGCAAAGCTGGTCATGAGTATTGGCCTTAACCTTACTGATGCACTGGTGATTGCCGCCTTTGTAGCGTCTTTAAACTCTAATCGCAAGCTTTCGCCATTGGTAACAATTAATATCGCGTTAGCAACAGATACCCCGGTGGACATGATCATACCCATGTAGGATTGCAGGTTTAATGTTGAGCCGGTTAACAATAAGGCTGTTATAGATCCCAATATTACCGCCGGTATAGTAACCAATACGGTAAGCGATAATTTAAACGACTGGTAATTAGCTGCCAGCAATAAGAATATCACCAGGATGGCAAAGCCCAGGCCGTTTTGTAAACTGTTTAAGGTATCGGTTAATAAATCTGACATACCGCCGATGGTCGCGATTAAGCCTTTGGGTGGTGTGCCCACTGTTTTCAATGCTTTTTGCACATCGCTGGTTGCCGTACCCAAATCCATTTTATAGATGTTGGCGCTTACCGTAATAAAACGACGCGGGCCGGTACGGTCATACTCACCGGGAGCGGTTGTTTGTTTAAAGGTGGCAACATCGGCAAGGGTAGGGCTGCTCTGACCTTTTACCAGCGGTATTTCCTTTAACTCATCCATGGAGTTCATGATATATTCCGGGATCTGCGCCTGTACCTGGTAGGTATAGGAGTTGTTCTGATCGAGCCACAAGTTTTTTAATGTAAAGCGGCTTGATGAAGTACTGGCTGTTACGGATCGGGCAACATCGCTTACGTTCAGGCCCAATTGTGCAACTTTCAACCTGTCGAGCGTTATAGCAATTACAGGATAATTCAGCGGCTGGTTTATCTGCACATCTCGCAGGTAAGGGATCTTTTTTAGCTTGGCTAAAACCTTGTTGGCATAACCTTCAATCTGCTGCATATCCTTACCGGCAACCTGTACCTCTATCGGGGTGTTAGCACCCTGGCTCATGATCTTTTCGGTCATGTCGATAGGCTCAAAGGTGATGGTCATTTCGGGCAGCTCATGCGCTATATTTTTGCGCAGGGCGTCCTTCAGCTCATCCATGTTTATTTTGTAATCCTCATCAAGGTTCACCTGTAAAACGGCCTCGTGCGTGCCGGTGTTAAACACATACAGGTTACTGCTACCAAAACTGCTGGGCACCAAACCAATATAGCCGGATGTGATCTTAACATGGTTATTCACAGTTTTATTGATGATGGATAGCACCTGCTTAAATTTATCTTCGGTTACTTCGAGCCTTGTGCCTACAGGTTCTTTAAGCCGTATCTGGAATTCGCCATTGTTTAATTTGGGCATCATGTCCTTACCTATCACCACAAAGCCAATACCTGCAAGTATGATTACCGAAAACAGGTAAACCAGTATGATCACCTTTTTACGCGGCATTAAGGCATTGATGATGATGATAAAGCGCGATTTTACTTTTTCAAAGAAATCATTATCCGCCGGATGCTCAGTTTCTGCCTGCCGGTGTTCATTGATCTGGATTTCTTCCTGCCTGTCTAAAGCTTCACCTGCGTGCGCGTGGATCTGCCCATGATGGCCATGCTGGTAACGCTCGGCTTTTATCATCCAGTTACTTAAAATTGGAACCAGGGTTTGCGCCAGTACATATGATACGATCATGGTTAAACCGATAGACATCGATAGCGGCAGAAACATCGCCTTTGGTACACCATTCATCATAAATGATGGCGCGAATACGGCCAGGATACACAATAATATCAGTAATAGCGGGAACGAGATCTCCTCGCAGGCATCATAAATAGCCAGCCGTTTTGATTTACCCATTTCCAAATGCTGGTGGATGTTCTCGATGGTTACCGTAGCCTGATCGACCAGGATGCCGATTGCCAGCGCTAAACCGCTCAAGGTCATAATATTGATGGTTTGCCCGAATAAACTGAGCAGCAATACGCCGATCAATATAGAAACCGGGATAGTGATCACCACAATTAAACTGCTGCGCCAGTCGCGGAGGAAGAGCAGTACCATCAGGCCGGTAAGCAAAGCGCCTAAGCTGCCTTCGGTCATCAAGCTTTTTACAGCATTTACCACGAAAACCGACTGGTCGAACTCATAAGAGATCTTCACATCATTCGGCAACAGGTTCTGCATTTCGGGCAGTTTGCTTTTCAAATCCTGCACCACGCTCCAGGTTGATGCGGAAGCTGTTTTTACTATCGGGATATAAACAGAGCGCTTGCCGTTGATGAGTGCATAATCTACTGTGATATCGGCAGCATCAGTAACACGTGCTATATCCTTTACATAAATAGGCACGCCATTTTTGGTTATCACGGGGATATTACCAAAGCTCTCCGAGTTAGTGATCAGCGAGTTCATGGTAGTGAGGTACATCATGCTGCCTACCCTTAGATTACCTGACGGTGACATTACGTTGAATTTTGCCAGCGCGTCAACCACTTCATCGGGCGTAAGGTTAAAGCTGCGGAGTTTATCCGGATCAACACTCAGGATAATTGAACGTGCATTGGAACCAAATGGCGGCGGTGCCGACAGGCCCGGAATGGTAGCAAACATGGGCCTGATGCGGGTGGCAGCTAAATCATAAATATCCTTCAGATTTTCAGATTTACTATCCAGCACCAACTCCCCAACGGGTAATGATGAAGCATCGTACCGGATAACCTGCGGAGGCAGTGCACCGGGAGGGAAGAAGCTCTGCGCCCGGTTAACCTGCAAGGCTACCTGTGCCGAGGCTTCGGCCATATTGGTGCTTTCGTAAAATGATATTTTTACTATGGTTAAGCCTTGTATACTTTTACTGCTGATGTTTTTTACACCATCAACATACAAAAACTGGTTTTGCAAACCGGTGGCAAAAAAGCCCTCCATTTGCTGCGGCGACATACCGCCGTATGATTCGATAACATATATTGTAGGAAGATTAAGCTTCGGAAATATATCTATCGGTATATTTATTGCACTGAGCACTGCAAATATTAAAAGGCTCATGGTAATCACCACAACGGTGATGGGCCTTTTGAGTGCGGATGTGACCATTGACATAATTTGATTATTTTAAATAGTTTAAAACAGAAGTTACCTGGTTCTCGGTTATCGCTTTCTGGAACAGCGCGTTGGCATAATCGTATTTTGCCTGCATATAATCTGTTTCAGCGCGGTAAAGAATGTTGAGCGCGGCGTCCAGCTCTATAATATCGGTTAAGCCGTTTTTATAGAGGGATAGCTTTTGCCGGTAACCATCATTTGCTGCCTTTAATTGTTTGGGAATTTCCTTTAGGCGATCCAAAGCAGTTTGCATTTCAACATCGGCCTGGTTAGCGCTAACTGCGAGCAATTCTTTTTGCTCCGACAGCTTTTGCATGGCATAATCAGTACTTGCCCTTTGGGTACGCAGCTTTAATTGTCTGCGCCGCAGATCAAATAGATTATAAGATATGCCTATACCCACCAGGTAATTACTCCTGTCGAATCCATAACCACTGCCCAGATCATTGTAATTCCCCTCGGCATCAACACTTGAGCCGCGGGCCCAGGCAGCAGCCTGTAATGAAATTTTGGGGTTGTATGATTTTTTAACCAGGTTCTCCCTTTGCAGGCTGTTTTGATAAACAGATTTATAGTAATTGATGATAGGATGATTGGCCGTATCCGCCGGAAATAAATAAGCAGTAGGCTCATTGATCAGCGTTAGTTCAACGGTGGTATCAGGTACTATCGCCTGGTAGTTAAAACCGCTTACAGCTGATAACTGTAATTGCACATGTTTTAACTGGTTGTTCAGCTCTATATAGTTTAACCGCGCTTTTGACAGCTCGGCTTCGGCTATGCTGGTATCAATCCCGGCGCGTACGCCGCTTTTTGCCAGCGATTCAATAGACCGCCTGATCTCCTGCGTGCGCTCGATGTTGCGGAGCTGGATACCCAGGAAATTCTGCAAGCGAACCAGTTGTAAATAATAATTAATGGTATAAGCCTGCAGATCGTATTTAGACTCAGTAAACTGACTTTGTTGTACTTGTACATCAGAATTGGCTACCTTGTTTTGGGCGCCGTATTTACCAAAGTTGTACACTTCCCAGTTAAAAGCAGCAATGCCTAAATTATCGGACATGGTGGTAGTAACGCTGGTAGTATGGATACCACCTGAACTTGAGGGCACAATGCCGAAACCAAAATATGGCCCGGTTACATTGTTTGCTGTACCAATATCAGCCTGGTAATTAAGGGTAAGATCGGGCAGCCAATTGTTCCGTACTTCGGCGGCCTGGGCCTGGCGAATAGCGATGGCTGCGGAATCGGTAAGCAACGTGGGTGCTTTTTGGTTAACGCTGTTCAGCAACTGTTTTAAGGTAACAGGCGCCGGTGATTGCTGTGCATGAGCCGCTGCTGTTATCAGCAAAAGCAAAATGCACATGCATCTTTTTAAACTTAACATTTGATTTTAAGAATTAATTAAATGAAATATAAGATGTGAGAATAAGTTACCCGGATAGGTTAAACTAATTCAGGGATCATCGCGTGGCGATGATTAAAAGGGAAGAATAAGATCAAATAGTAAGCTTGCCGCTGAGGAAATAGGGCTGGTGAACGGGCACTAAAGCGACGTTCATATTATTTATAAAGCTGTTATTAATATCAATGGCACGTTTATATAACGCCGGGAACAGAAGCCCAAGCAATGCCATTATGGATAATAATACAGGTGGATTAGTCAGTTTATGATGGATATCGGCTGCTACAATTTTAGCATCCTCCAAATCTTCAGGTTTACGTTGCGAAAATATTTTAACCAGTATGTTACCGGGTTGTGTAACCTGGTGATCGACATAAAAAATACTATAGCCCATAAATGGCTTTGCCACGAATAGCAAAACAGCTAAATAAAAAAATATTTTAACTGTATTTATGGGTTTCATTTATTATTTATCAATCTGATATTATTATAGACAAAGATTATAAGAAATAGTTTATTAAATGAATAGTAACATAATTGTTGCAGATTGTTATTAAAGAGTCATGAATAAAGAATCAGGGGTCAGGAAATAGCTAAAACACATATATGATAGTTGATTTTTGCGTTGATTCCCTTATCTTGGTCTTGATTCCTGACACTTGATTCAGGAAACAGCATCTATGAAAAACAATATATTATTTAAACAAAAATTTATAAGCAGGCTCAGCATTTTATTTGCTTTGCTGCTGATCTCCGCCTCTTCATTCGCGCAAAATTTAAAGGTGGCAACTGCCGCTAACCTGCAGGGTATTATAAAAGTTTTGGGTGATGATTTTACTAAAAAAACAGGTATAGGGATTGATCCTATTGTAGGTTCATCGGGCAACCTGGTGGCGCAGATTAAGAACGGTGCGCCCTTTGATGTTTTTTTATCTGCTGATATGAGCTTCCCTAAAAATTTATTTGCTGATGGCTTTACATTGCAAAAGCCGGTGGTATATGCATCGGGCAGTTTAATTATTTGCAGTACACAAAACCTGGGCTTTGAGAACTGGGAACGCTTGTTACTGACTGGAAGAGTAAAGAAAATTGCCATAGCTAATCCCACTATCGCCCCTTACGGCAAAGCTGCCGAGGAATCATTACAGAAAAAAGGCATACTGAGCGAAATAAAGAGCAAAGCCGTTTATGGCGAAAGCATATCGCAGGTAAATACCTATATCACTACCGGCTCGGTTGATGTGGGTTTTACTACACAGGCGCTAATAAAGGACTCAAAAACTACCCTTTACTATAAAGTTATCGACCCTAAAACATACTCACCCATAGAGCAGGGGATGGTAATATTAAAACATGCTCAGGGCAATGCCAATGCCGAAAAATTTTACCAATATATTTTAAGCGCCGAGGCTAAGCGTATATTTAAGGAATATGGCTATTATGTGCAATAATACAGCCAAAAATACTATCGGTTAATGGATCTGTCACCCATTTGGCTTACGTTAAGACTGGCAAGCATTACCACTTTGCTGTTGCTACTGGTTGGCTTACCGCTGGCCTGGTGGTTATCAAAAGGGCGATCGATCTTTAAAATAATACTGGAGGCTATTATCACCATGCCATTGGTGCTGCCGCCATCGGTACTGGGGTTTTATTTGCTGATAGCGTTTAGTCCGCAGCATGGGGTGGGTAAGTGGCTGCTCAATACCTTCAATATCCAGTTTGTGTTTTCATTCCAGGGATTGGTGCTGGCATCGGTAATTTACAGTATGCCGTTTATGATCGGGCCCATAAAATCAGCCTTGCAGCAACTGCCGCAATCATTGGCACAGGCATCGTATACTTTAGGTAAAAGCGAGCGGGAAACATTTTTGCGTGTGCTGCTGCCCAATATAAAACCATCGTTATTAACGGCTATGGTGCTCACCTTTGCGCATACGTTGGGCGAGTTTGGTGTGGTGCTGATGATAGGCGGCAACATCCCCAATGTTACCCGGGTTGCATCCATTGCGGTATATGATTCTGTTGAGAATATGGATTACAGCGCTGCCAATGTTTACTCGCTTATACTGTTCACCATCACTTTTGTAATGGTGATAGGTGTATTTATTTTTAACAAAGCCCAGGCTAAAAGCCCGCTGGAATGATCAGTATCAACATTGAAAAAAAGCTAAAGGCTTACAGCGGGCAGCAATGGTTAAAAATTGACCATCAGTTTGCCGATAGCAGTATCACCAAGATCTACGGTCCATCGGGTGCAGGTAAAACCACATTTTTAAAGATCATAGCCGGGTTGGTTGTGCCTGAAAAAGGAGGTATTACTGTTGATGGAGTTACCTGGCTAAATACTTCATCCAAAATATCTCTATCACCACAAAAACGGCTGGTGGGGTTTGTATTTCAAAATTATGCGCTGTTCCCCAATATGACGGTTCAGGAGCATTTGGAATATGCCAGTAATGATGCGCAATGGATACAGCGATTGTTAAAAATAGGCAAGCTGGAAACATTAAGCGATCATAAACCGGAATACCTATCCGGCGGGCAGCAACAGCGACTGGCAATTTTGCGTGCCATAGCCATTAGGCCCAAGCTATTATTGATGGATGAACCCTTTTCGGCGCTTGATCCTAAAATGAAATCGGCACTGATTGCTGAGCTGAAATTATTGTTTGCTGAATTGAAAATGACCGTACTAATAGTAAGCCATAACCCGCAGGAGCTGGAAGGGCTGGTTGATGGGGAGTTGTTGATAAATGCGGAAGAGTAAATAAAAATTAGATTGCTACCGCGGGTTTAGCTACGCTAAACTCGCGGCAGCATAAAGGGGTTTACATTTTACTTGAGTCTTTTGACATTTTGCCTTTGCTCATTTTGCTTTTCGACATCTTGTCGCTGCTCATCTTATCGGCGGACATTTTGCTTTTACTCATCTTGTCGGTAGCCATTTTATCGCTTGACATTTTACCCTTGCTCATTTTGCTGTCTTTTGACATTTTGCTTTTGCCCATTTTACCGGTATCACTTACAGCAACAGTGTTTGCTGATTTAAGTACAGAAGCTGCATTAGCAGTTAAACAGATAGAAAATATGCCTGCGATAAATGCAGCAGACAGGATAGATTTTTTTACGTTCGTTTTCATGTGATTCTTTTTAATTTTTAATAATCACATGTTTAGTCGGGCGGGTTTTGTAATCCTTACAAAATATTTTAATGTTTGTTCAACTCCTCTTCAATACGCTCCTGTAACTCTTTTTTAAAGTTATCGTCGAGCCGTATTTCGGGTTTCATAGAGCTGCGGAAAAGCTCTTGCACCATTTGGTTAATAATGCGGCTTTGCTTGCCATATAACACACATACCGAACATCCCGCCAGGTGAATGCGCAGCTCAATCATCTCGCGAAAGGTGAGTCTGCGGATCATTTTCTTTTCGATAAGAAAAGTAGCCTGTTTACAGTTATACTGAATTTTCCTTAAATAGCCCATAATCCAAATTTTATTACCAGTTCTTTTGCAAACAAGCCCGCAGGTTTAATTTAGTACGATGAATGATCACCCAAAAATTTGATGGAGACACCTTCAGCTCCGTACAAATAAGCGTGGTTTCCTCATCATCAATATGCTTCATGGTAAAAACCGACATCCACAATGCCGGCAACTTTTGCAGGCACTTTTGTAAAATGGCATTAAACTCCTTGTTGCCCAGGTGGTCCTTGTCTTCAATGCCAAATTCCAACGGCCTGTGGGCCGGACTCCAGTGACCGTCACTTTCAAAAAAATCCTGCTGCTCATGTTCCGCCTGCTGCACATCCTTAGTTAAGCCGGATGATTTTTTGCGGTAAACATCAATGATCTTATTTTTTAAAATGGCAGTGAGCCAGGTGCGTTCGGAGCTTTTGCCTTCAAAATTATCTGCTTTTTCAAGTGCGGCTAAAAAAGTTTCCTGTACCAGGTCCTTTGCCAGTTCCTCATTGCTGATGCGCCTTATGGCGTAGGCATACAGATAATCGGCGTAAGCTTTAACCCATTTGTGCGGGTCTAATAGATAGCTTTCAGTGCTCATTTTAAAACTTATGTATAAGTTGATCTGGTGATGTTAGTCGGAAAGGTAGGAAGAACCTTACAAAGATTTTTAAAAAAAGATTGTCAGCCTGAACGAGAGTGAGGGGGCTTTTTCTCCATGACACCCGTTTTTAGCGCAAGTCTTGTGCGGCTGTTTGTGTGATGATGACTTGTGATAAATTTAAGAAGCACAAGTCAGCCATTTACTCTACTCCAACACACAAGACTTGCGCTAAAAGTGATGACAATGAGTTTTAAGGGCTGTTAAGCTTACTTTACCAAAAACTCATAATAAGGAGTGTACAGATAATCGTTAGGCTTTAAGAAGAGTTGGTTATGCTGAAGATCCAGTATCATGTCGAAGCGTTTAAGAAAGGCATTCCCAAAAATACCCGCCAATTGCTGGCTACCCAATACACCCGATTGCGCCCCGGACAATAGGGCCGGTATCCGGTAAAAACTTTTTGTACCCAGCGTAACTTCAGGCATTATAACTATTGAAACTCCTGTTTTTACACCGTCGGATCCCGTTGACTCAGCTGTGGCCACTTGTTTTAATTTTTGCGCGATATGGTTGTTTTTCGAAAAATAGTCGGAAATGATAAGGCCGCTGTCGCCACCCGTATCCATTTCAAATGTCCCCTTTATTTGTGCGCTGTCGATAAATAAAGAAGCATCTATTGTAGGCACATCCAGTGTAAATTTCAGTTGGAATTTATCATAGGCTTTAGCACTTAAAACATAATCCTTACTGTTATAAAAGTATATGCGCTTTTTATGATAGTTTATTTCGATGACATATTTCTTCATAAGGTTATTTCCAAATACGCCATCGAAAGGAGCATCTCCGTATGGAATAGCCAGGTAGGTAACGCTGTCAATATCAATATTGCCAAAGGAGAGCTTGTTGTGAGTGCTTTTCTTTACCTTGCTTTCACCATTTGAACCCATATTATTGGCTGTGGAATCTAAAACCAGGTTCAGCTTTTTGCCTAAGATGCTTTCATTAATAACCATGGCGCCTGCACCGGTATCAAACAAAAAAGTTAAGGTATCCGACTGGTTAACGCGGCACTTTATGTAGATGCGATTATCGCTTTTTAGCTCAAATGGTAAGGTGGCAATGGGCTTGTTTTGCGCATGTAATTGCAGGCTTATGGTAATAAGTAATAGGGCAAGGATAAGATTTTTCATATTTATGTGCCAAGGCAGTTTTTATACTACAATAGACACGGGGAAAAATCATTTGTGACAGACTCAATGATAGAGAATAAAAAAATGTCATTGCGAGCGATAGCGCGGCAACCTCGTCGCGTTCGATATGCAAGCGACGAGGTTGCCGCGTCGTTCCTCCTCGCAATGACAATAGAGATAATTAATATCTACTTGCTATGCGAAAACAACCACGGCAATAACTCCGGTTCGGCGAAGGCATCGGTCCAGCTATCATGGTCATCATTGGGGTATAGAGTAAATTTAGGATCGCCGCCAGCCGCTTTAATGGCATCAACCATTACCTGTGAATGATCGGGTGATACGGTTTTGTCTTTAGCACCATGGAAGATCCATAACGGGACTTTCTTAGCATATTTTTTAGCGTTTAGTGTGTTATCGCCGCCGCAAATAGCAAATGCCGCGGCAAATATCTTGGGCTCGCGGCCAATGATCTCAAAGGTGCCCATGCCACCCATCGACAGACCTCCAACATAAACGTGGTGTTTATCTGCATAAGGCTTATCCAGAAAATCATCTATAAAAGCCATTAAAGCATGCATTGCTTTGGTTGGCGGGGCATCAGTTTGAAAAGTAAATGTAAAGCTGCTTGAATCTGTTTTTACCTTTACATTACTCCAAAAGCCGTCTTTAGGGCATTGCGGAAAGATCACTATCGCCGGGTATTGCTGGCGTACCTGGCCCTTTAAAAACAGGTCGCCGCCATGTATGAGTTGTGCCTGGTTATCATTGCCGCGTTCGCCTGCACCATGCAGCACAAAAAGTACAGGATATTTTTTAGCCGGATCGAAATTCAGCGGAAACAGGATACGGTAGGGCAGGGTGTCACCTTTGGCTATGAAGTTTCCCCGGTCATAAGTAGCCGTGGCTTGCGCCTTTACTAAAACAGGTATTGCCACGCTTATAAAGCACAGCAAAAAGGGCATCAATATTTTTTTACGCATAATACTAGGGTTAACGGTAAATCATCCCGGTTGATATGCGTAAATATATATTATTTTAAATAAAGGCGTTGTGCTATAAATTCTAAAAAGCAATGTCATTTCGAGCGATAGCGAGAAATCTTTTGCACATGTTAGATCTACAGTAGAAGATTTTTCGCTCGCACAAGCCAGGCACTATCCTGCTCAAGAGATAGTTTCTCCTCGTTCCTCGTCGAAATGACAAAAAAATTAAGATCCTTAATATTGCAGCTTTAATCCTTTTTTGTCGGTGTTAACGGGTTGCGGTACTTTTACATAATACCCTGTGCCATCATAAACACGCTTGCGAGGATGCGTTTTGCAGGCATCGCTGCAGCAGCCTTCCATCGCTTCGCCGCAGGCATCACACTGGGTAAAATGCTCATTGCACTCGGGGTTGGCACAGTTGATCATTTTATCGGTAATGGTGCCGCAGTTAAGGCATTTTGAAATTACAACCGGGTTAACGGAGTTTACATCAACCGACAAGCGGCCATCAAACACATAACATTTGCCTTCAAAATCCTTACCGCCGGCTTCCTTGCCATATTTTATAATGCCGCCATGCAGTTGGTAAACTTCGGGAAAGCCTTCATGCAATAGCAGGGCCGATGCTTTTTCGCATTTGATGCCGCCGGTGCAATAGGTGAGTATCTTTTTATCCTTGTACTGTGCCAACTCATTGATCATGGCCGGGAAATCGCGGAAATTCTCGATGTCGAGTGTTATGGCATTCTTGAATTTACCCAGGTTATGCTCATAATTTGAGCGTACATCAAGCACCACCACATCATCGCGGTCCTTCATCTCCATAAATTCCTTTGGATTAAGGTGCTTGCCGGTTTTGCTTTTTGGGTCGATAATTTCCGGGTTGCGTAAACCCGAGTGTACTATCTCCGATTTATAGCGTACATGCATTTTAACAAATGATGGGGTATCAACCTCATCAACTTTAAAATCAATACCTGCAAAACGCGGGTCGGCGTGTACCGTATCCATGTATTGCCTACATGCCTCAGCTGTGCCTGAAACGGTGCCGTTAAGCCCTTCTTCAGCCACAATAATACGGCCTGTTAACCCCAAAGATTTACAAAAATTTAAATGATCGGCAGCAAATTGCTCCGCATCAGCTATTGTTGAATAACAATAGTATAGTAGTGTGTTATATTTTTCCATACAATCATTGATACTGCTGCAAACAGTGTTAAATGAGGTGCAAATTTAGTGATTTTTTTGAGAAGTCCGAAAGTCTGAAAAGTCGGGAAGTCCGAAAGTTGGAATTTATGACACTGACAGACAACTTCCGGACTTAGGCGGACTTTCCGTCTTCCCGACTAAGATTACTTGATCCCGTAATAGAGCTTGAATCCCTGCATGTATTTTTTGTTGCCTTCAAAGGCGATACCGTAATCAATCCTGAAAATGAAGCGTTGTATGCCTACGTAAAACTCGGAGTAATCGCGATTATTCTTTTCGGTAAGAAAGTTGGCACCTATGATCTCTTCCAGTTTAAGGTCGCGTAAAAAGTCGAGGTTATTCAATATCGTGCCTGAAAAATTATGCTGGTAATGAGCTTCAAGAAAAGCCTGATCGGTGCTAAAAGTATAGAAAGGTAAAAAGTGAAAACTGCCTACATAGGTAGGGTCGAAAGTGGTACCCTGGTTACCTAAAAAGTGATTGTAATCCATAAAATACAGCTTATCGCGATTAAAGAAATCACCCGCGGTTAAACTGAATGCCGAATAGCCGATAAGGCCTATCGGTATCCGGTTCTGGGCTACATTTAGGGATACGAAATTATACTTAACATCAGATCCCAGGCTATTAATACCCTGGCGGTAATCAACTGTTACAACCGGGTATTTTGAAGGCACGTCGATCCTGCCAGTTGGGCGGGTAATATATTGCTGATCGAAAGTTAGCCTGAACGATGTATTAAAAGTTAATGCCTTGTTCTCTGGAAACAATATTGATTTATCGTCGGCCGGAGCATTGGGCAATAATGGGTTGTTTGATGTATACGACCTGCCATTAAAAGTATTTATATGATTAAATGAGGTGTTAAACAGTTGGATGCGATTGGCATAGGTTAAGCTGGCTGTCCATAAAACCCCGTTGGCTATTTCGCGCTGATAACCGATGTCGCCATATTCTGATTTGTAATATTTGACATAATTACGCTCGCTGAGTAGGGTACTCAACGTGTTAAAGTATAACGAACGCGTACCTACATTATTTAAATCGAGGATAGCGCTGCCGAAGCCTCCGAAGAATTTGGCATTATGAAAAGGATCGTAATTGTATTCGCCATTTACGTTGGCCGTAAACATTTTATTGGCAACGCCATAGCGCAGCTCTGGTGTAAAATCATAGGATTGCAGATCATTGATCTTATGCGTATACCGGGCCTGCAGGTTTAGCCCATAACCTTCAACCGTATTATAATAAAGCGTATTGATGAAAGGATAGAGATATACCGAATCGGTCCCATTTTTATAGCTGGAAGTATGTCCGAATATTGTATACGGAATGGGCAGGAACCTGTTGTTGGAATGTTGGAATGAATCAAGATAACCCTTTGTTCGCTTTACGCTGGCCAGGCTGTCCTTTTCATTTAAATCTTTTGCCTCCTGTAAGGTAAGCGGTACCGGGCGGTTAGCATTCCAATAATCTGCACTCTTGGTTGTTGCCGCCGTATCAAACTTTAATATTTCGCCGGTAA
Organism: Mucilaginibacter mallensis; assembly: GCF_900105165.1. Classification (NCBI taxonomy): domain Bacteria; kingdom Pseudomonadati; phylum Bacteroidota; class Sphingobacteriia; order Sphingobacteriales; family Sphingobacteriaceae; genus Mucilaginibacter; species Mucilaginibacter mallensis. Next base: position 5,196,173 of record NZ_LT629740.1, on the reverse strand, counting down.
AGTATCCATCGGGGAATTTAGGGTCGAGGTTATAGTTGTTGTAGATGCTGTTATAATAACCACCGAAAACAAAACCCAGTACTGTACCAGAAAAACTATATTGCGATGAAACCAGCTGCCAGATATTATCCTTTATCGGGATGTATTGCTGGCTAACCTTCATGGTATCAATAAAATTGAGGCCATTGTCTTTTTTGGTCAGGTAAAGGTCGATGCTATATAGGCGCCAATCGCCTTCCAGTATATAAATGCTGCCTTTAAAAGTGGGGGTATGGTCGTGACGGGGAATAACCCGGATCTGATCTATAATATGGCCATTTTCAGTTGTGCGGCCTATCAGTTTATATCTGTAAAGATTAAAAGCATTACTTGCCACAGGCGAAAGAAAGCCGTGATTACTTAATCCAGGTATGGAAAATATATTCTTGTAAAAGTTTACATTCAGATCTGATGCTTTGGTATAGTTGAATGTTGGGTTTAGCCCTACGGTTTTAGATGCTATGGTTTCTTCCCTTATTTTGTTAGGCTGCTGAATGCTTAAAGTTGAAAATGATTCAGCCTGGAATAATATACCGCGGCCCAAAGAATCAAGGTCAAGTTTTTCTTGTACAGTTTTACCCATTAATTTTTTAGGAGCCCTTAATAATCTTTGTACCCCTTTAATATATACCGCGCAGGAGTATTCATTAACCTCGTTCAAATAAAATTCGCGTTTGGCTATAACCTGCCGCATAATATCATCGGCGGCAGTATCTTTTACATGTTTGCCTTGTATTTGTACTGTACCAAGCTTAAACACTTCATTTTCCATAGTAATATTGCGCACTTCATCATGGTCGGTAATGGTTACACTTTCTATACGTTCCTTATAGCCTACAAAACGATAGATAACGCTATAAGTACCCGGATTTAGTTTAAACTGGTAACGGCCACTTTCATTTGCAGTGGTGCCGTAAGTAGAGTTTTTGATATAAATAGATGCAAACTCAACGGCATGGTTTTGCTGATCGGTAATACGCCCCGATAAAGCATATTGCTGGGCTGAAGCTGAAATAGCAATAAATAGCGTGAAAATAAGCAGTAAGTGTCTCAACATAGGATACTTATAAATACTTTTTACAGCTAAAATGTTTCATACGGGCATCAATATATTTTAATGATGAAATTTAAGTTAACCGTTTGCCTGTTAATGCTTAATTTTGCCAGCTCAAATTAACTGACCATGTACGATACACTAAAACCGGTATTGCAGCAGGAGCTTGCAGATATTGAAGCAGCTGGCTTATACAAAAAGGAAAGAATTATAACTTCGGCACAGGGTGCTGACATCACCGTACAAGGTGGTAAGGAAGTAATAAACTTTTGTGCCAACAACTATTTGGGCCTTTCAGGCAATAAAAAAGTTATTGAAGCTGCAAAAGCAGTTATGGATACGCATGGTTATGGATTGTCATCCGTAAGGTTCATCTGCGGTACGCAGGATATCCATAAAGAACTTGAAGCTAAAATAGCCGAGTTTTTAGGCACGGAGGATACCATACTTTATGCCGCCGCATTTGATGCCAATGGTGGTGTATTTGAGCCATTGTTTAATGATCAGGATGCTATCATTTCTGATGAATTAAACCACGCCTCTATTATTGACGGCGTGCGTTTATGCAAGGCACAGCGCCAGCGCTACAAGCACGATGATATGGCCGACCTGGAAGAAAAGCTAAAATTAACTGCAGGCTGCCGTCACCGTATTATTGTTACTGATGGCGCATTCTCAATGGATGGAACCATCGCCCAGCTTGATAAAATTTGCGAACTGGCCGAAAAATATAAGGCTTTGGTGATGATTGATGAGAGCCATTGCTCTGGCTTTATGGGTAAAACAGGCCGTGGTACACATGAGTATCACAATGTAATGGGTATGATAGATATCATTACCGGTACATTAGGCAAGGCTTTGGGTGGCGCATCTGGTGGTTTTACATCGGGCCGTAAGGAGATCATTGATATGCTGCGCCAGCGCTCACGTCCGTACCTGTTCTCAAACACGCTTGCCCCGGCAATTACAGGTGCATCAATAGCGGTGCTGAACATGCTGAGTGAAACTACCGACCTGCGCGATAAGCTGGAGAAAAACACCCAATATTTCCGCCAAAAAATGACGGAAGCAGGATTCGACATAAAACCGGGTGTACACCCTATAGTGCCGGTTATGCTGTATGATGCCAAGCTGGCCCAGGAGTTTGCCGCTAAAATGCTGGATGAAGGTATCTACGTTATCGGTTTTTATTACCCGGTTGTACCACAGGGTAAGGCCCGTATAAGGGTGCAAATATCTGCCGCGCACGAAACTGCTCACCTGGATAAAGCTATCGCTGCGTTCAGCAAGGTGGGTAAGGAGCTGGGAGTTTTGAAATAAATTGTTAATTTGCTACATAATGCAAGAAAAAATAGACCAATATACTGCTGAGATCAACGCCTTTTCACCGGCAAATGCTGATGAACTGGAAACTTTTCGTGTAAAATTTTTAGGTACCAAGGGTATCATAAAGGATCTGTTCGAGGAGTTTAAGACTGTTGGTCCGGAAGAGAAGCGCACATTCGGTAAAGTGCTTAACCAGTTTAAACAACTGGCCGAAGCTAAATATACTGAGCTGAAAGAGGCTTTAGACTCAGGGCCTCAGACTCAGGACTTAGATAAAGACTTAACACTACCCGGTGATGGCTTCAATATAGGCTCACGCCACCCGCTTTCGCTGGTACGCAATGAGATCATCGATATTTATAAACGCTTAGGTTTCGTGGTTGCTGAAGGCCCTGAGATTGAGGACGACTGGCATAACTTCTCGGCGTTGAACTTCCCAGAAGAACACCCGGCACGTGATATGCAGGATACCTTCTTCATTAAGAAAAATAGCGGCAAGGACGATATTGCCCTGCGTACACATACCTCATCGGTACAGGTAAGGATGATGGAGAGTGGGAAACCACCGTTCCGTGCGATAATGCCGGGCAGGGTTTACCGTAACGAGGCTATATCGGCACGCGCGCATTGCTTCTTTCACCAGGTTGAGGGTTTGTATGTAGATGAGAACGTATCATTTGCCGATTTGAAACAAACACTTTACCACTTTGTGCAGGAGTTGTACGGCGAGGGCACTAAAGTGCGTTTCAGGCCGTCATACTTCCCGTTCACCGAGCCATCGGCAGAGATGGATGTCTCTTGTACTATTTGCAAGGGGGCTGGCTGCAACATGTGCAAATACACTGGCTGGGTTGAGATATTAGGCTGCGGCATGGTTGACCCTAATGTATTGGAGAATTGCGGCATCGACAGTAAGAAATATACCGGCTTTGCCTTTGGTATGGGAATTGAAAGAATTGCTAACTTAAAATATGTTATACGTGATTTGCGTTTGTTTTCTGAGAACGATGTTCGTTTCTTAAAGCAGTTTCAAACCGAGATCATATGAAAAAGAGCTACCTTATACTATTAATGGCCATTGTTTGCCTGTCATGTGGTAAAAACAGTGATCCTATACCTGATGTTGCAGTCTATATCCAGGGTTCGTTGTTGAGTCCGCAGTTTAGCGCGTTAAGAGGTGTAGGTGTTGCCATAAATATTAGTGGTGGGGTAGCAGGCATAGTAGTATACCACAGGGCCGATGGCGCTTATGTGGCCTATGACCGTTGCAGTAGTTATCAGCCTGAAAAAAGATGCGCGATAACTATTGATAGTGGAGATTTGACCGCGACCGACCCCTGCAGCGGATCAAAGTTCTCTTTATATGACGGCACCCCTGTAAAAGCGCCGGCTACACAATCGTTAAAGGCATATAGTGTATTTGTTGACTCCGGATATAACATCATTATTCAAAATTATTAAATGGAAGCCGACAAAATTAAAGATAGTATAAAGCGGGCGGCACAGGAACTATTCCGCAAATTCGGTTATCATAAAACCAGCGTTAACGAGATTGCCAAAAAGGCTAAAATAGCCAAAGCAACCATCTACAAATATTTTGATAGTAAGGAAGCGGTTTTACATGCCTTGCTGATGGACTATATTAAAGTGAGTGTTGATGAACTGATCCACACCAATACGCCCGATATGGGTGAGGAGGAGCAGCTGAACAACCTCATCATGAAAACCTGTCGCCTATCGTACACCATTTGTAACGAATTTATCGGCTGGGATTTCATCCGTGAATCGGCTAACTCGCAGGCTTTCCTCAAGAATTTATCCAATGAGCTGGAGGAATTGCTGGTATACGCATTCTCACAGCTGAACGGTATCCGCAAGCACGATGCCTACCTGCAAAAGCTGCGTTTTTTGGTGAAATGTAGCAAAAGTATCGTATTCAGCTTTGCCTTTACCTCCGTAAGCGACTCCGATGTACGCAAGAACTTCGTATCATTCCAAAAAGAAATACTGCCGTATTTGGTGAAGGCGGCTATAACTATTTAAGAAAGTTTCAGTTCGGGGTTAGGGGTGTGTTGCGTTATACATTCCACACAGTCATGCTGAACTTGTTTCAGCACCCCACGCGCTAAGCAACCGCCATACAGTCGACTTGTGCTGTGAGATCCTGAAACAAGTTCAGGATGACGGGTGGTAAGCCATCTTCCGCAATAACTGCCCACTGTGCCACCGAACGCATGAAACACCCGGCACACTTGGCACAAAGTGGCACACCTTAATAGTTAATAAAAATGTATCCCCTCCAATGATACTTTTGGCTGGAGTATCATGTTTAATTGCTCAAGACTATCACACATACTGTTTGCGCATATAGCAACAGCTCCAGTGGAATGTTTTGAAACTACTGGTATAGTGGTTCGAAGTCAGAGGGTCGAACAGCGGGGATCTCTATCGTGCTAAATGCCCCCCTTTAGGGGCTGGGGGCTCAATTATCGCTAACTATAGCCGCCTTTTTGCGCTGCTTATTAACGCTATGCGGATGCAGGAAGTTATAAGTGAACGCGAAACCCATATACTGTGTACTGCGACTGCTGTTTGTACCATCGAAAAAGTAATAGCCCTGTGTAACCGCGACGGCCACCGTTTCGGATATATTAAAGTTGATGCTGTTACAGATCTCCGTCATTAAACCTTGTTTGGCTTTAAACAGGTAGCCGCCACCCAGGCAAAGCGCTTCAGCAAAACGACCTTTGGAGAAGATGTTTATAGTAGGCCTGAACTCGATATACCGTGTAGTGTCGCTACCCGAACTGAGCGAATTGGTGCGGCCAGTAGCCAGTCCGATATCAAAAATACCATAGGTACGCCCGAACTCCACCGCCGGTGAGAATCTTTTTGCCACGCCACCTCTGGCATTCACAAATACATCCGTGTTAGCCGATAGATAGAAATACCGAGGCTCCTTGTTCTCCTTTGAGGTATCCGACTCAATAACCGTATCCTTACCGGCCTTGGGTTTATCCGCCCCATGCGATATAAATGCCTTAGTAATATTAGGCCCTACATTAGTGCCCTGCGCAAACAAACACACGCCGCTGAAAAGCAGCATTATTGTAAATATTATTTTCATATAGGGTTGATAATTAGTTTAATACCCTAATAATATTTATGGGGAAATTGTTTTAAATTGATTAACCACAAGCGGGACGCTTGCGGGAGCTAGGGACAGATATTATGATGAAATGAATTTTCGACATAGAATTTATAAATTCAACAGATTAGTTTAGATTTGAATAAGCGAATAAACCTAAATCGGACACGAAAAAGAAATTATTATGTGTGATCTTGTAATCAATATAATATTCTATGCTTTAGGAATAGTTTTGACAACACTACCAATTACAATAGAATTTTATCTGAAAAAATCTCAGCAAATTAAAAAACCAAACTGGTATAGGTGTTTAATATTTATTATTGTTTTTTGTTTGTTTGGCTTGGGTGTTTTTAAAATTGTTAAAGATAACGATAGTCAACAATCTGAAATTAGTTACAAAAAGACAAATAAATTAAAGATTGATAGCTTAGAAAAAGGTATAATACACCTAACAGTCTCCTTTAATAATTCTAAAGATAGCACAAGGAAATTTCAAGATAGCTTATTGAAAGATTTCGGAATAATAAGAAATTCAAAAAATATGCCGGTTAAAAAAATCTTTAATAATAAAATGAGAGATGTTGGTACTCTTATTGAGCAATAGATAAAATGCCATCTACTCCCGAAACCTCAGTCGTAATTCTCTCTTTGCTTTTTATAATAAATGTTATTATAACGTGATTGTCTGGGTCTCTATTTATTTGTTGAGCTTTAAATACATAAGATGTTTTATCTGCTGAAATGCCAAAGCCCATTGCCGTTGCCGTAGAAAATCCTCCAAAATTTACAAACAAAACAGGCTTATTGAACTTCATAGTAATTTTTGCTCCAAATAGAGCAACTGATTGATTGTTTCCGAAGTTGAATTTAGTAACATAATAATTAGAATCGTCTTTTAATTGAGTCGAATTAATGAGATACAATTTAGTTTCTAAAGTTTCGTTTACAATAATTTTTCCAATTACTATTTTTGCATCACTTCCATAGATTTTTAGTTCTTTTACCTCGCCTATTTTATTGTTATAGGTATTTTGTGCACTTGCATGAAAAAGAAAGGCAGACAACATTATTGTGAAAAATGATCTCATTTTTGGTTTAAAGGTTTTATGAAAATACTAAAAATTATTGAGATTTTAATAAAATATTTTTTGCGCACTTTTACCTAAAGGATGGCGCACGAGTGCCGCGTGTGCAAATGAAGTTCCAATCAAGCCAATCCTTAAATCCGTTTAATCAAGGTTCAGACTAAATATGTTAGCGATGGCAGCGGATACCGGCCCCGCGCCTAAGGCCTGCAGCCGTATGAGCGTACAGCGCGGCCCGCAGGGAAACGCCCAACATAATTTTGTAATCAAGATACCTGGCTACCCAGCAGGTGGGATGCTGAAACAAGTTCAGCATGACGGGATTTATTTAAAAATCACATCCTATAAATCCTCAAAATCCCTCCAATCCCGGTTCAAATCCTTATTTTAGCTGCCAATTAACCCCGCATAATTAATTGCTAATACACGGGCAAAAAATGCCCGCCCTATATGAAGTTTAAAATACCCCAACTCCTCGCCGTTTGTACAATTTCCCTGGTTTTTTATTCCTGCGCCGTAGTAAAACCACCCGCGCCAACTGATGCCGGGGTTGATATTCCTAAGATAGTTCAGCCTGTATCAAACGTGGAAGTGCCCGTTACCGCTGAACTGAAAAGCTATTTTGTACAGGCCGAAAATTCGGTGCCCAATAAATATTCGGATAACCAGCAGCCCTGCGAGGGATTGCGCTATAACTATGTGTTTACCCGTACTCCATTTGCTATTACGGGCAGCAACAATGTGGTGAACCTGAAATTTACCGGCAGCTATGGTTTCACGGTATCGTATTGTGCCAAGTGTACCACATTTTTAGGTGCGCAGCAGTGTATTGTGCCGGTAGTTTCGGCGCAATGCGGTATGGGGGCTGAGCCGCCGCGCAGGATGGAGATCTTCTACCAATCCACCATTAACGTAACGCCCGATTACCACTTACGGTCCAAAACTATTTTATACCCGGCCCCAAATCCTATCGACAGGTGTAACGTGCTCATGGGCAATATTGACATTACCGACCGCCTGATCCAGTACATCAGCGGCCCGCTTAACGACCTGGGCAAGCAGGTGGATGCCCGCATTGCTACCTATAACGTAAGGCCGATGGTTGATCAGCTATGGAAAAACATAGCCACCGAAATTAAACTGAGCGATATCGGCTACCTGAACATTAACCCGCAAAGCGTGCGCCTGAGCAATTTTAGTTTAAACGGTTCGCAGCTTAATTTTTCGGTGGGCCTATCGGCAAAACCGGTGGTAACTGTGATGAGCAACCCGTCGCCGCCAAAGCCGCTGCCAAATTTATCGGCCTATACCCCGGCTAACGGCTTTAATATTTATCTCGATCTGCTAGAAAATTACGACCACCTCACCACCATAGTAAACCAGCAGGTAGTTGGGCAGCAAATGGATGCAGAGGGTAAGCATTTTGTTGTTGCTGCTACCAAAGTTTATGGTATAGGCAAAAAAATAGTGATGCAGGTTGATTTTACCGGATCAAACACCGGTACCGTTTACCTGGTGGGCACACCAACCTATAATGCAGCCACGCACGAGCTGTCGTTCCCTGATCTTACCTTCGATCTGCAAACCAGGGCGTGGATACTGAAGGCGGCGAAATGGATGTTCAACGCCAGGATAACTGAGATGATACGCGAGAAGGCTGTTTATAACTTCTCTTCATTTATTACCCAAAACAAAGCTAAATTGCAAGGCGAATTAAGCCGCGATCTGGGCAATAACATACACTCGGATGTAACTATAAAGGATATGGATATACAGGCCATATATCCAACCAGCGAAAAACTGATCATACGCACCCTGTCCGACGGGCAGATAAAGATAAAGGCGGTAATGTAGCAATACATTCTGGGCCGCCCCGTCATCCCGGCTTGATCCGGGATTTCATTATATATGTAGCCCGCATGCTGTTAACTTGGCGTGCGGGTTGCTGAAACAGGTTCTGCAACTGGTTTTTTCAATCGTCTTCACGTAATTTCAACGGTCCGTCATCCCAGGCATGCTTCGTGATCTCGTCATACAGATAATCTTGGTTACGCTGTGCGTACCTTGCCGTATTAGCATCTGTATACCCTGTATATCCGGAAGACGCTACCTTAACCGTCGCCACTTTTTTCTTACGCAGGCTGCTGTTCTGGCGGATGGCTATTTTATCGGCCCAAAAGTCGAGGTGCTTATCCCAGGCATGGCAGGCAAAGGGCATGCGTTGCCCGGTTAGTTCAAATGCCTGCTCAGGCTCATTTTCAATCGAAAAGAATACCGCGGTTTTATAACCAGGCATCTTCAATATATTTTTATGGCGGTTCAACTCAATGCTCCACCACACATCCTCATTAAAATAATGTTCGGGCCTATAAAGGTATTTTGCTGTTGATTGCTTGTGATTTTTTAGGGCATGATAAAAAGTGTGCACCTTTCTTAAGGATAAGCCACCATTGCCCACCTTATTTTCAAACTGTATGTCGGTAGGCAGGTCGGTGCCGGGTTGCGTGCGGTTAAAATGGGTATGTATAAATATTTTCAGTTTTGATTTAACGGCCTTAAACGTGTCGATATATTTAGCGCCCCTTAGCCATGGCGCACCAATATAATCATAACCCATTTTACACCAGTGCAGCAGCAGATCATTAAACACAAAGGCATCAAGTTGGTAAATGAGTATGTATTCGTAGGTAAAGAACCGGCCGTAAAAACCTTCCCAAAGCATCAGTCGGTTATAACCGCGCATATCATAAAAATAGGCGTCGTCAAAATCCATGTATTCAATGCCACTATAGCCATCAAGCACTGTTAAATGCAGTGATCGCGGTTTTATAACAATAATGGGGTATTTGCCCAGTACTGTAAAACATTGGTTTAATGATGCCGCCTCATAGTCTGATAGCTCATTTTTGTACATTGGTATCACAATGGCTACCCTTTCGGTAAAATCCTTTATTAAATACATATACTTTTCAATTTAGCTTCCAGCGCTTTTGCCGTTTGTAGCAACGCGTCGTCCTTTACAAAATGGTCTATATTATCAACCTGACTCATTAGGGTTGATTTGAAAATTAATTTGAAGTCACAATATTTAAGTTCAATCCTCCAATTATTAATCAGGGAGTTAAAAATTTGTTTATCGTGGTCCACCAAACTTAAGTGATCTATCGTCAGGTGCTTATCAGCAGGCAGAATTTCAATATTGTTAAGTATCTCCTGGTTATAGGCAACCCATATGCGCAAATAATAAGCGGTAAGCTGCCTGAAGAATTTGCGCCTGCGGCCTGCTTTTTTAAAGTGGGTCCATATAAACCGTTGCAGCCAGCCGCGTGTAAGGTATTTGGTTGCATGGTGATCAAAATCCCGCCTTACGAGTGAGCTTACGGTTGAAGTATAATCCCGGATGACATTCAAATAAAAAGCATTGGGCAGCAATTGCCTGTAGGTAGCAAAAAACAGGCAGGTACGTGGGTCTTTCCATCCCCACTGCGGGCTCATCTTATTTTTAAAGCTGATGATGCTCTTTAGCTTTTCCTGCTGGTAGTGATTAAGCGCCGGGGCAGCATGACTTATAAACCCATAGCGCGAAAGATTATTAGCAGCCAGCGTATCCTCATGAAAACGGTAAAAATCCACATCTTCATAATGTCCTTCAATATTACCGATATCAGGCCCCAGCAGTGTTTCGCCCAGGTTTAGCCCGCAGCTATCAAGCCAGTGGCTAATGAGCGATGTGCCCGAGCGGTGCATACCTGCAATTATCACTACACGATTATCCATTTAAGCGGGTATTAATTGGTTGGTTATTAAACTAAACAACAACTCTGTGCTTTCAGTAAGTGTTTGTATGCCGGTAAGTATATGCAGGTCGGGCTTAAGTACCACATCAAAGCGGTCATTAACGCCTGTAAGGTTATGTAATTTATTGGGGTGATTATCCGGGAGCTGCGCCCGGGCGTAAAGGCCTTTGGTATCGCGCCGGGTTAAAATATCAATGGGGCAGTCAACAAACACGGTTCTTACATCGTGGTAGGTATTAACCAGTTCATTTCTTATTTCCTGGTAAGGGTTTATGGCGCTGATAATGGTAATAATACCATGTTTTGATAGCTTGCCGGCAATAAAACCCAGGCGGCGTATATTCTCCATCCTGTCATGCTGCGAGTAGCCCAACTCTTTGAACAGCATTTTACGGTATTCGTCACCATCGAGTATTTCGGTGTGTTTTCCCAGCTCGTCAAGCTTATTTTTTACACTGTAGGCAAGGGTTGTTTTTCCAGCTCCCGATAGTCCGCATAGTAGTATTATCATAACAAATATTTTTAAATACGGATGTCATGATTGTCCATCTCAGTTAATAATTTCCCCTATTAAACAATAAAATAAGTGCTTTTTAACGAGGTTTATTCCTCCGGATTATAGGTGAGATGGCTATGTATCGATGAACGATGTATATGTATCGATGAATGATCAATTGTAATGGTATTGTTACTTTTTGTGTTGTAATGGGTTAACTATCATTGGATTGAAAAATGATTTGTGTTTGGGAGAACCGGGTAGGTAACAAATCCGAAACGACGGAGCCCTCTTGAACACCTTTGAAAAAAAACAAATTGTGAAAAATCGAAAATCCCACATCCGAAATCAAAGTATTACCTTTGCACCCGCATATGAGCAGGAACAAAGCCAACTACAATAAAATTTTTGAGGACGTTGAGATAATCGATATTGCCGAAGAGGGCAAAGGTGTGGGTAAAACAGATGATTTTGTATTATTTGTTGATAAGGCCATTCCCGGTGATATTGCCGATGTACAGGTATACCGCAGCAAAAAGAATTTTGGCGAGGCAAAGATCGTCAACCTCAAAAAACCATCCGAATATCGGGTTGAAGCTTTCTGTGCGCATTTTGGTACCTGTGGCGGCTGTAAATGGCAGCACATGACCTATGAGGCGCAACTAAAATTCAAGCAAAAGTCGGTAACCGATGCGTTGGGCCGTATAGCTAAAATTGATGTAGAAGGCATGATGCCTATAGTAGCATCGCCTGCCGATAGATATTACCGCAATAAGCTGGAATTTACCTTCAGCAATAAACGCTGGCTGATGGACGGCGAGAATCGTACTGATGAGCCGGCCGAAATGGACGCCCTGGGTTTTCACATTCCCGGCAGGTTTGATAAGATACTGAATATTCAGCACTGCTACCTGCAAGCCGACCCATCAAATGCCATCCGTAACAGTATTGATGAGTTTGCTAAACGCGAGGGCTACAGCTATTACGATTTGAAAGGCCATGCGGGGGCTTTGCGCAACCTCATCATCCGCACCTCATCAACTGGTGAACTGATGGTAATCGTAGTGTTTGCCTATGTAACTGAAGAAGAGATCAGCAAGATGATGAATTTCATTGGCGATACCTTTTTGCAGATCACCTCGCTGCTGTACATCGTAAATCAAAAGAAGAACGATACTATTTTCGACCAGGATGTGGTAGCATTTCGCGGCCCGGAGTATATATATGAGGAGATGAACGGCATCCGCTTCAGGATCGGCCCGAAATCATTCTATCAAACCAACTCCGAGCAGGCACTGCGCTTGTATGAAATAACCCGCGACTTCGCCGGATTTAAAGGTGATGAACTGGTTTATGACCTGTACACAGGTGCCGGTACCATAGCTAATTTTGTGGCCGGGCATGTTAAGGAAGTAGTAGGGGTAGAGTATGTGCCTACAGCGATAGAGGACGCGAAGATCAATTCGGCCATTAATAATATCACCAACACTAAGTTTTACGCCGGTGATATGAAGGATGTGCTAGTGCCGGAATTTATTGCCGAACATGGCAAGCCGGATGTGATCATCACCGATCCGCCGCGCGCAGGCATGCACCCCGATGTGGTTGCCCGCTTAATGGAAATTGAAGCCCCTAAAATTGTATATGTAAGCTGCAATGCCGCAACCCAGGCCCGCGATTTGCTGGTGCTAAAGGAAAAATACGACACCGTAAAAATACAACCGGTTGATATGTTCCCTCATACTCAGCACGTGGAAAATGTGGTGCTATTAGTGCTGCGGAATAATTAATGTGCTAATTTGAAAATTTGATGATTTGAAGATGTGAATATCAATTCACTAAATCACTCATTCACTAATTCAATAATTAAAATGGAACCCGAAGAACTTTTAAACGAATATAATAACGATAAAAAGCAGAGCCCGCTGTTGAGCCTGGAGACTGACCTCAGGTTTTTTAATGAATCAATAAAAGAAGTAGCTATTGAGATAATGGTTGAAGGCTTATCGTCATACCCTATTTTTATCGCGCACCAGCATGAGATAGCGCTGGGCGAGGTGATCCTGGACAGGCACGATATCAACAGCGAATGGTCTATCCACGCCTCAACCCTCGAGGAATTTATTGAGCGCGGCGTAATAAAAAAAGAGCTAAAACAACGTTTTATTGATACCTATAAAAACCCGCACGATTTTATGTGCGTATTTGTTATAGTACCTGAAGGCGCCAACTTTGTTTTCTTCCCATACGTTAAGGATTAGTTGTACGTTGAAGGTTAAAAGTTGAAAGTATTTTTTGTTTGATGAATTCACTTTTAACTTTATACCTTTAATTTGTAATATATAATAAAGAGGATGATAGCCACTTTCAACTTGTAACTTTCAACCTTCAACTCAAAAAATATGTCAGCAAAAAAACTCCTTATATTAAATCAGCAGCAGATACAGCAAAAGATTGATCGTATTGCCTACCAGATACTGGAAGACAATTTTGATGAGGAAGAAATACTGATAGCCGGTATACTGCCCCGTGGCAATCGCATTGCCGAGCGCCTTAAAAAGATCCTCGACGAGATTGCCCCCTTTAAAAGCAGACTGCTTACGATCGAACTGGACAAACAGAGCAGTACGCTAAAAGCTAAAATTGATTTTGATGTAAACGACTGCCGCGATAAGGCAGTTATTTTGGTTGATGATGTATTGAATAGCGGCAAAACCCTGGCCTATGGCTTTGGTGTTTTTATTGATGTGCGCCTTAAAAAATTGCGCACCGTTGTATTGGTTGACCGCAACCACAAAAACTTCCCCATGACCACCGATTATGCAGGTGTAGCTCTGTCCACAGTATTAAAGGAACGCGTTGATGTTTCGTTAATTGAAAATGATGCTGAAGATGCGGTTTATCTGATTTGATTTTTTATTTCCCCGATCCAGCTATTTTCCCAATAAAATTCCATCGATTGCAGACGTGTGTGTAATTTTTACCCGTAATTTGGGCAAGGAGTTCCACAAATAGAAAATGGCCTAATTTTGAACACTTAACTTTTAGCTTAAATTATAGTGTTTCAACAATTGGCATTGCTTTTGACTATACGATAATGCCCTTACTCAAAAAGGGTTGTTTTCATAGGTAGATGTAGGCCGAAAAACTGCGAGAGTCTTTTCGGCCTTTTTTGTGCAATCAACTTTCGTTTTAAATATTTTCGTTATACAGAATATCATCATTGTGCTTACCCTCTTTGCGCCCAGCGAAGAGAGGGTCGACGATCTGCTGGCTAGCGGAGTAGTCGGGGTGAGTCAAACGGAGCGCCGCAAAGTCAAATACAATGTCATGCTGAGGGACGAAGCATCTATTCTACAAGCGAAAGATCATCGCTTGTATATGAACGTGGGTAGGCTCTTCGCTGCCGCTCAGAATGACAAGAAAGAAGTATTACGTAAATCATAAGCATAGAGATTGAATTAGGTTAATATATGGGCGTTGCCTGCGGCCCGGGCTTTCCACTCATACTGCACAGGCCTTAGCCACGGCCAGCACTGAGGCCCTCTCCTGGCCGGTATCCGTTCCAATCCCTAACGCAAATTCCTTGCAGTAAAAACCTAATAGTCAGAAATAATAAAGGCAACTAATCACTAAATAGCGCTACTTTTTTTACTCAATCCCTGTTTACCAAAATCCAGCAGATCATTCACGCCCATATATCCGGCGGTACCTAAAACTGGTCTGCCTTTAGCGTCAAAAATAATTAATGTAGGATAAGCCTGTAATCGCCATGCAGTAGCCAGGCTGGGCCCGTCACCTTTCTCCATGTCAATAGATACGTTTACAAAATTGGCGTTAAAAAAGTCGGCCACCTTTTGATTACTAAACGTGTATTTCTTGAGCATTTTGCATGGGCCGCACCAACTGGCATAGGCATCAACAAAAATATATTTGTTTTGTAACGCAGCCTGTCGTAAGGCTTCATCCCATGAATCTTCAATAAAAACAATATTATGCGGGTTTTTGGTGTGCGTAGTTTTAGTCTGGGCATTGCATATAAAAGCACAGGCGGATATTATCAACACGAGAAATAGCCCGGCAATCTTGTTTGGGAATAGTTTAAGCATAATCAGTACACAAAAATAGCACATATAATTTTATTTATATGTGCTATCAATTAAAAAAGGTAATCAGCAATAATGCTATTGTTGCCCATCATGGGGCTGTGGCTTAGGCTGTTGCTTCTGCTGCTGTTGTTGTTTTTGTTGCTGCTGCCTTTGCTGCTGCCTTTGCTGAGCCTGCTGTTGCTGACGAGCTTGATTCTGCTGAGCCTGCTGCTGCTGTCTTTGTTGAGCTTGTTGCGCCTGCTGTTGCTGGCGTTGCTGCGCTTGTTGTTGAGCTTGTTGCTGCTGTCTTTGTTGTGCCTGCTGTTGCTGCTGGCGTTGCTGCGCTTGTTGTTGAGCCTGCTGTTGCTGCTGGCGTTGCTGCGCTTGTTGTTGAGCCTGCTGCTGCTGGCGTTGCTGCGCCTGTTGTTGAGCTTGTTGCTGCTGTCTTTGTTGTGCCTGCTGTGCCTGTTGCTGCTGCTGACGGGCCTGGTTCTGTTGTGCTTGCTGCTGTTGTTTTTGTTGCGCTTGCTGAGCCTGCTGCTGCTGGCGTTGCTGCGTTTGCTGCTGCTGACGGGCTTGATCCTGTTGCTGTTTTTGCTGCGCCTGCTGTTGTTGTTTTTGTTGCTGCTGGTGCGCCTGATTCTGTTGTGCCTGCTGCTGTTGTTTTTGTTGTGCTTGCTGAGCTTGTTGCTGCTGACGGGCTTGATCCTGTTGTGCCTGTTGCTGTTGTTTTTGTTGTGCTTGCTGCTGCTGGCGGGACTGATCCTGTTGCTGTTTTTGTGCAGCATTATTATCAGTTGCAGGCGTTTTTGGTACTACAGCCCCCGGTCCACGGCGGTCATTAGTATTTTGCCTGTCTAATTTATTTTGAGTATTTGGATTACTGCCCGGTTGTGCCGGGCGGGTGCCTGTAGCGGGGTTTGTGCCGGCATTTGGCTGGCGGTTATGCCCGTTGTTAGCACCACTAGCAGGTTGTTGCGGATTCGGTTTTGCAGCCGGTTGCCCCGGGCGGTTATTATTCGCAGGCTGGCCTGGCCTTTGATTATTTACCGGGTTTACCCGCACTACATTGTTATTAGGGTTATCGGTACGTGCTGTAGTGGCCAGTCTTTGTGCATTAGCGCGGTTATATGCGCCTGAGCCCGGCCTGCCTATACCCTGGTTAGGGTTGGCTTGTTTATATGCCGTTGCGTTTACAACCCTTGCAGGGCGTGCATCCGCCGATTTTCTAACCGCAGGTCTGTAAATATTCAGGGTATTATTTTGTACAACATTAGCACCCGGTCTGCTGGCATTATTAATTTTATACACTTGTACCCGCTGGCGTGTGATCCGCTGAATATCCTGCGGACGGGGGCCGGTTACATAGGTGCGGTTATTATATACATAGGTATTATTTATAATAGTTGTTCTGTTTATAATAGTTACTACACGTGTAGGCGGTACATAATAATTATAAATATTTGGCCTGTTTATATAAGCCTCCGGCGCGCATACCCAATAGCTATTTGGTACGCGGTAACTGCTGCCAAATGAAATAGCAATAGTTATGCCCGGCCCTAATGGCGCCCAGCCATAATAGCCACCACCATGGCGCCAGCTTACCCAGGCGGGTGCCCACTGATGGCCCGGTACCCATTCCCAACCATAATAATCATCATAGTGCCACCTGCCATAGTGAAAGGTTGCCCATCCCCACGGATAGTCTGATACCCATGTGCTGCCGTACTCAGTTTGTACCCAGTGCCCGCGTGAGGCATATGGCCTGAAATCGCCATCCACATCAGGTACCCAAACATTGCCGTAATTAGGGTCATCAACCCAGGTGCCGTATTGCTGCAGGTTGTCATAAAAATCCTGGTCAGATACGTAGCCCCCCTGCGCCATACTTTTATGCGGGGCCATTATAGTAATGAAAAAAGCCATAAGGCCAATTCCAAATATTTTTTTAAGCGTTTTCATAATATTTTTATAGATATATAATATATGTTTCGACTGAACATGATATAAATCGTTTAAACTAATAATTGTTTTATTCATTATAATAATTTATAATTCCTTTAATTTACAATCCGCTGATTAAATTTGAACAATTTCCTATCTATCATTTAACTGACCATGAGTAAAGTAAATATTCCACGTCTTGATCTGAACACCTATATACAAGGTAACGCCGATGAACGTAAACGCTTTTCGGACGAAATTGGCAAAGCTTTTAATGAAACAGGTTTTGTAACCATCACCAATCACGGCCTCAGCAAAGTATTAATTGATAAGCTGTACGAGCAGGTTAAAGAATTGTTCACCTTACCGGAGGATGCTAAGCTAAACTATGAGAAACCGGAACTTGCAGGCCAACGTGGCTATACCGGCAAAAGCAAGGAAACCGCTAAAGGCTTTAAAACTCCCGATCTGAAGGAGTTTTGGCAAATAGGGCAAACCGTTGCCGCTGATTCACCGCTTAAAGCGGATTATCCCGACAATATTATTGTTAATGAACTGCCTGATTTTAATACAACCACACAGGAAGTTTATAAAAAGCTGGAGCAAGCCGGTATCCATTTGTTACGTGCCATAGCCGTATACTTAAACCTGCCCGAAAATTACTTTGATGATAAAGTGCATGATGGTAATTCCATATTACGCACACTGCACTATTTCCCTATAACTAACCCCGATTCGATTCCTGATGATGCGGTACGCGCAGGAGCGCATGAGGATATTAACCTCATCACCCTATTAATAGGAGCCAGTGCCGATGGTCTTGAACTATTAACCCGTGAAAACGAATGGTTCCCGGTTAAAGCTTATGGTGAGGACCTGGTAGTAAACGTAGGCGATATGCTGCAGCGTTTAACCAATAACAAGCTAAAATCAACCACACATAGGGTAGTAAATCCACCACGCGACCAGATGAAGAATTCCCGCTACTCGGTGCCATTCTTCCTGCACCCGAAACCGGATATGGACCTTACCTGCCTGGAATCATGCATTGATGCCACTCATCCAAAACACTACACCGACATCACCGCCGGCGAATACCTGGATGAACGTCTCCGTGAGATTGGCCTGAAAAAATAAAATCTTTGGTTTGAAGATTTGAGGATGTGCTGATTTGAAGATGATAAATTCATTTTCAGATCAGCATTTTTTGTTCTTACCCTCTTTGCGGCTTGCCGCAGAGAGGGTGGTCGAGCGAAGCAAAGACGGGTGAGTCAACGGAGCGCGTTTTATGTGTTACAAAAACATGTCATTGCGAGGAGGAACGACGAAGCAACCTCGTCGCGTTCAATATGCAAGCGACGAGGTTGCCACGCTATCGCTCGCAATGACATGTTTAATAAATGCATGTCCTACCTCCCCTCATTAGTGCAAGTCTTGTGCTGTGGAGTGTGAGCGCGCTGACTTGTGCTTCTCCTTACCTCCGCGGCGTATAAATAATCACACAAACCCCAATCAAGGCTATAAGCGCACCGATAATATCATACTTATCGGGCTTGAAATCATCAACCTTCCATGCCCAAAGCAGGGCCATCACTATAAATATTCCGCCATAAGTAGCATACACCCGGCCGAAATTATTAGTTTGCCAGGTAGCCACCACGCCGTAAAAGGCCAGTACCACAGCGCCCAACGCGGCATACCACCAGGGTTTATCCTCTTTAAGGCAAAGCCAGATCAAATAACCGCCGCCAATTTCGCATAAGCCGGCAAGTATGAAAATAGAGAGAGATTTTAGTATGGCCATGTTATATTTATTTATAAAGAATTGTCATCTCGAACGATAGTGAGAGATCTTCTGCTATATGCAAAGCGAACTATGCAAGATGAAGAAGATTTTTCGCTCACACAAGCCAGGCACGTCCCGCTCAAGAGATAGTTTCTCCTCGTACCTCGTTCGAAATGACACTGTTGATAAGACAAAATTATCCTAAAACAACTCCACCAACCGCTCCAAAGCCATACCCCTCGAACCCTTTATTAGCACCGTTGAATTTTTTACCGGATGAAACTTTAAAGCCGTAATCGCATTCTCAACAGTAGCATGAAAGGTGGCATTTTTTAGCTTATCACCCTTAAATTTCCATTTCTGCGCTAAAAAGTCCTTGCCGATGAATATGCGCTCATCAACTTCAGTAGCTAAAGCCTTTCTGATAATCGCTTCATGTTCCGCGGCAGATTCATCGCCCAGCTCAAACATATCACCCAGTATCAATACTTTTCTATCGGCAGTAAGTTTGCCTATGTTTTCAATAGCCACAAACATGCTGCTGGGATTGGCATTATAGTAATCGCAGATAAGGGTATTGGTTGCAGTTTGCTTGATCTGCGAACGGTTGTTTTGCGGCTGATAGCCCTCCACACCTTTATTAATAGCATCGGCATCCAGTTCAAAATAAGTACCTATGCAGATAGCCGCTAATATATTATCAAGGTTATAAGCCCCGGTAAGCTGTGTTTTGATGGCATGACTTTCGCCGGATGAATTATTGGTCCATTGTAAAGACAGGAGCGGGGAGTTCTCGGTTAGTTTACCAACGATAGTATTATCCCGGTTATTGGTGCCATACATTACCACTTTTTTTAAATCCCGGGCCTGCTGCATCTCCATTAATACCTTGTCATCACCATTTACAAAGGCAATGCCCTGCTCTAAACTTCCGTCTTCCCGACTCAAGAAATCATACAATTCACCCTTACCTTTCTTAATCCCCTCAACTCCGCCGAAGCCCTCTAAATGCGCCTTGCCAATATTAGTAATAAGCCCATGTGTAGGCTGCGAAATACTGCAAAGTAGCTCGATCTCTTTCTGGTGATTAGCGCCCATTTCAATAACCGCCATCTCGTGTGTGCTGTTAATGCTTAAAATAGTAAGCGGTACGCCTATATGGTTATTCAGGTTACCCTGTGTAGCCAGGGTATTAAATTTCTGAGATAATACGGCGTTGATCAGTTCTTTGGTGGTAGTTTTACCATTGGTGCCCGTCAAGCCTACAACAGGTATGATTAATTGTTTGCGATGATAACGCGCCAAATCCTGCAAAGCAGTGAGCCCGTCATCAACCAAAATATATTTTTTATTAAGCTGATATGCCGGGTTATCTATAATAGCATAGGCCGCGCCTTGCTCAATGGCTTGCTCAGCAAAGGTATTGGCATCAAACTTATCGCCCTTCAACGCAAAAAACAGGCTGCCCGGCACAATCTTGCGGGTATCGGTGCTGATAACCGGGTGTTGTATAAAAAGCTGATAGATGTCTTCGGTATTCATTGGTGTAAATTTCAACAAAACATTTTACTTTTTGATTTGTCATCTCGAACGATAGTGAGAGATCTTCTGCTATATGCAAAGCGAACTATACAGAGTGAAGAAGATTTCTCACTATCGTTCGAAATGACAGGTGTTATTGAGTTGACGAGCTTCCCTTCATCCACGCAATCACCGCCTTTATCTCTGTATAACTATAATCCTCGCCCAAAATTTCTTTTAATGGCGATAACTTCTCATCGCCATAGCTTTCCACCGTATCCTGTATCACCGTTAACTTATCCTTGGTCACAAATTCCGATACATCAATATCACCGGTCTGCACATAATAGGTGAGGTGGCTCTCCACTGTCATTGGCGATAGTTTTCTTTCCTGGGCTATCTCCGCAATGCTTTTACCTCCTTTAAATAAGGTAAGGCTTGCCCGCCTTGTATCGCTCGATCTTTCGGGTCTCGGCTTGCGCTCGCGTTTCTGCGCTTTCTGCTTTATTTTGGATGAGAGGCCTCGCATACTGCAATAGTTTTTTACAGGCGCCAGCATTTCACGGCCATAACGCGCCAGTTTTATATCACCAAAGCCGGAGATCATCCTTAGCTCATCCAGACTTTGTGGCAGGTAGGTGGCTATCTCCACTAAAGTAGCATCAGATAATATTACGTAGGCGGGCACATTTTCATGCATGGCTATATCTCGCCTTACATTCTTTAACTCAGTCAAAAGGTCAACCTCAAAAGGTAATGCTTCAACAGTGGTATGTTTTTCTTCAACAGTTTCAGCAGCAATGAATTCTACTTTTTGCAGTCCTTTTAATACCGCTTCACTTTGGTGCGTTAATTTCAGGACCGGATATTCACCACCGTCAACCTGTAGATAACCCATAGCGCTTAGTTCACGCAGGTAACGCTGCCAGTCGGGTTTGCTGATATCGGCACCTACGCCATAAGTTTTCAATTGCTTATGTTCTTCCCTTATCTTCTCACTTTTCGATCCCCGCAAAAAATCGATCACATAATTACTGCCGAATCTTTCTTTTAACCTGTATACCGCCGACAATGCCTTTTGGGCGATCAGCGTACCATCAAAGCGCTCAAATTCCGTTAAACACACATCACATGATCCGCAGGTAGCATCCGATTCTTCGTCAAAATACTTTAACAAAAAATGCCGCCTGCAGGTTTGCAGTTGGCAATAATTTACCATATCATCCAGCTTTTTAAGCATGATACGGCTTTGCTCTTCATTATCCTCAACCTTTGCAAAGCCTTTAAGCTTCATGGCATCGCCCGGCGAGTAATATAATATAGCATCAGACGGCAAACCATCTCTGCCCGCTCTGCCTGTTTCCTGGTAATAACCCTCAATGTTTTTAGGCAGATCCATGTGCACCACATAGCGCACATTTGATTTATTGATGCCCATGCCAAAAGCGATAGTCGCCACAATGATCTTTACGTCATCACGCAAAAAAGCTTCCTGGTTGCGTGCCTTGATGGCGTTATTCAGTCCGGCATGGTAAGCCTCGGCTGAGTAGCCTTCTTCCTTCAGATCAGCTGCTAATGCTTCCGTTGATTTACGCGACAAACAATATATAATGCCCGATTCCTCCTTGCGTTCCTCCAAAAAATCAAGTAGTTGGTTAAAGCTGTTCTTCTTAGGGGCAACCGTATAATTTATATTCTCCCGGTTAAAGGAGGATATAAATATGGCAGGGTTTTTAAGATTTAATTTTTCGAGGATATCCTTTTGGGTGAGCTTATCGGCTGTTGCTGTTAAGGCTATAACCGGGATATTCGGGAAATAATCCTTCAACCCTGCCAGCATCAAATACTCCGGCCTGAAATCATGCCCCCAATGAGAGATACAATGCGCCTCGTCAATAGCGATCTGTACAACCGGCAGCGATTTTAAAAACTCAACCAGCTTATTTTCTGATCCAAACAAACGCTCGGGAGCAAGGTATAATAACTTGATCTCATTGTTCCTGAGTTTGCCCATCAGCCTTTGCTGCTCATCGGGGTTTTGCGCCGAGTTGAGGAAAGCGGCAGGTATGCCGTTAACATTCAGGCTGTCAACCTGGTCCTTCATTAAAGCGATGAGCGGGGAGATAACGATGGTTAGCCCATCTAGCAAAACCGCGGGCAATTGGTAACATAATGATTTACCGCCACCCGTAGGCATCAGCGCCAAAACATCTTTCTTATCTAAAACATGCTGAATAATAGCCCCCTGCTGGTGCCTGAATTCGCTGTATCCGAAATATTTTTGCAGGGCCTGTATAGGTGTCATAGCTATGCAAATATATTATTAGTTTGCTGTTTGCAGATAGCAGTTTACATTTAAAACTTTTCTTTTAGCGTCATTGCTAGGAACAAAGCAATCCCCGACTGTACAGGGCGAATTTGCAAGCGTGAGTGTCGCGCGAAGCCGCTCATGGGCGCGGAGCCCTAGTTCTTTTGTCTTGACACAAAAGAACCAAAAAGTCAAGACAAAAAGATCCTTCCACCCACAGGCAAAACACCCAGGCCCGCGCTTTTTGTCAGGCCATTGCCCGCTTTTGATTACGTTTCAATTAAAGCCCTCTCCCTTGGAGAGGGTTGGGTGAGGTTCGTCAGTAGAACAGCTTCGGGTGAAATCAGGCAAAACAATGGTGGGCTTGTGCGTAATGGCAGGGCATAGCAGATTTTTACAGAAGCGCAAAGGCCAGGTGCGTAGCGAAAGCAGGGTAAAAATATAGCAGCCCAGGTTTTGCCTGATTTGCGGGGCAAAGGCCCTGTGCGGCAAAGAAGCATTTCTGCTGACTTGATTTTTTGCTACCTTTTGTATCAAGACAAAAGTAGTAGCCTCCGCGGCAATGAGCGGCTTCACATGATAAGTATACTCGCGCATAGAGGGTCTGCATAGTAGGGGATTGCTTTGTTCCTCGCAATGACGCTCGGTGAAAAACTCAATGACGCTTGGTGAGAACGCGCTCCGCCAACTCACCCCGACTACGTTTCACTTGTCGCCCCTCTCTCCGCTGCGCGCAAAGAGGGGAGGATAGGGATTTTTAATTTCCTCCTTTTACCCTTCCACTTTCATCCTCAGCACCAGTCCTGTGCTCACGGGCTTTTATTTTATCGTTACCAAAATTATAAGTAAGCGTTAAACGGGCTATGCGTGTTGTGCTTTTTTGGTGAATGCTGAAATCATCAGTCTGGTAATTGGCGCTTAAGTTATTGGTGCGGGTATTAAATATATCGCTGACAGCAAATTTTATGTTCAATTTTTTATTGTCAAACGAGTGGCTGATACCGGCATCGGTTGAGTAGCGTGGCCTTAAGTGGTAGATACCGTAGGTCATCGCCGATTGGTAATTAGAGTATAGTTCAGCCTTAAAACCTGCGAACGTAAATGTTTGCTGCAGCTTTAAGTTGTATGCAAGCTGCCCGGTATTCAGGTTGCCGCCAAACAATGAATCCGACTTGAATTTCATATCAAATAAATAGCCCTCGGCATTACCAGTCCACCATTTGGCAATAGTAAAAGGGGAGTTGATATCTATGCTATAAGAATCCTGTGTTTGCAGGTTAAGATTGGTTTGGTAGGTCGCTTTGCGGGCTACGTCTGTTAGTATTATTTCAGTTATAGCATCGGTAGTATGGGCGTAGTTTAAGCTTACATTAATGGTTTTATTGTAAGTGTAGTCCAGCTCAAAATTATTGGTGTATTGTGGCTTTAAGAATGGATTACCTTTTGAATAAGTATACTGATCCAGATAATAGATAAAAGGGTTCAGATCCTGGTAGCTTGGGCGGTCAATACGGCGGCTGTATGAAAAGCTTACCTCATTCTTATCAGAGAAGGTATGGTTCAGAAAAAAGCTTGGGAACAGATTGAAATATTTACGTTGTGCAACGGAATCTTCTGTAACCAGGTCGCCTCTTGAGCTGGTGTATTCGCCCCTTAAACCCAACTGTACCGATGTTTTTTTATAGGTTTTACTTAAAGTAAAGTAAGCGGCATCAATCTTTTCATCATAAACAAAACGATTGGTACGGGTAGTATCGTTAACATATTGACCATTTTGGAGTGTTTGCGCTTGAAGGTCGTTGTCAGTTTTTACATCGCTGAATTTCACACCTGTTTCCAGTTTCAGCGTTTTTGTAAGCGGTTTGGTATAATCCAGCTTGGCGGTTTTTATATTAATGGTTGATGGTGTTTGTTCCTGCAAATATTGTGTCGGATGTTGTTCAGTTCCATCGGGCAATAAAAATGTAGTATTATAATAATTAAGGCTGTTATTGGTAAACTTTGAATAATCAAGATCAACGCCAATTTCCTGGCCAAGCGTGTCGATTTTCCAACGGTCGTTTAAGTTTACCGCAAAGTTTTTGTACGACTGGTTGAATTTACCCGGCGTTTTCTGTAACGAATCGTTGGCGGCAGGAGTGGAGCCTATATGAGTATCATCTGTATTGTTATCCTGTTCGGTATTGGAATAACCATTTACAATAAAACCTAATGTATTGGTTGGCGAGGTATCATAATCAGCGCCGAAACGGTAATTGTTCCAGTGCGAATCACTCTTCATGTAATTGTACTGATTAAAATAGGTTGATTGGTTGTTGGCATCGGTGACGGTGCGCATGATATCCAGGTTGCGCCCCTGCTCGTAATCGCCATGGGTAAAGCTGCCGAATACGTTAAGGTTACCTTGTTTATGATTTAAGGTAAGGGTTGAGTTATCATTAGGATAAGCGCCAAAACCACCGGTAGTTATTATACTGCCGTTAGTACCCGATTGGCTATTCTTTTTCAGTTTTATGTTGATAATCCCCGAGTTACCGGCTGCATCGTATTTTGCTGATGGATTGGAGATAATTTCAATTGATTGGATGGTATTGCCATCTGTTGATTTTAACAGTGTCGCCAATTGTTGTGATGACAAATAAGTAAGCTTATCATTTATCATTACCGTAACGCCCTGTTTGCCTTTAAGGCTGATGTTGTCATCCTTATCAACAGTAACACCGGGCGCGCGTTCCAATATATCCATGGCGGTGTTCCCCGCGGCAAGTACACTACCGGCAACGTTCATTACCACCTTATCAGCCTGGTGCTCTATCAGTGGTTTTGCAGCTGTTATATTTACTGTACCTAAGGTGCGGTTGGCAGCGGCCAGCTTTAAAGCAGGAACGTTATGAGTTGCTGTGCCATCGTTAATGGCAAAGGACTGGCTCAATGCCTTTGTGTATCCCACAGCTTCGGCCTTAACTATGTAGCTGCCTGCTTTTATACGGTCGAAGGTGTATAGCCCGGCCTCGGTGCTTAACGTGCCCATAACAACGGTTGAGTCCTTGGTGCGTAATAAGCTCACTGAAGCATAATCCATGGGTGCGCCCTGGCTGTTTACCAATGAGCCGGATACTTTTGCGCCATTGGCAGTTTGTGCAAATGTTATAGCTGAGCAGCTTATGGTTAAAATAGCTGTAAAAAATATTTTATATATAGACGATTTCATGATGTGTTAAAATTTTGGCAATAGTTCTCCCATTAAAGTTTCTTCATCTTTTTAAAAGATAGATCGGGAAAATTGGAGCTTGCCGGTTATTAGCCGTTATTTATTATAGATAGTATAGTTGTTGTATATAATTCAGTTATTAAATTGTTGTTTGTGTATAAGATGCACAAACCAGGGGTAAGGTTACAATTTAATTTAAATTTTTTAACACCGGGAAGAGGTTTTTAAGGATGTGCTTGTAGAAGAAAGGGGTATTTGTTGTGTGTTTGTGTGGTTTTTCGGCAGTTGTTTTCAGGAATACGGTTTTTACCGGCGCTGTTATATTTATATAAAGCGGAATAATGAGCCCGCTGAATATCAGCAGGCTCAGGTATTTTATCAGGAGTTTCATTATTTATGTTTTAACACGCTATCGGCCTTGCGGGTCGAATCAATTTGGGCCTGTAGTTTTGCAATAGTTTTTGCGCTGGTTGCTTTACGGGCAGAGTCGATCTGTGTTTGTGTCTTCACAGTTACAACGGTATCAACCTTGCATTGCAGGCCATTATCCGTCATAATAAAGGCTGCTGAGCTTGCATTATACTGTTTGTTCAGGTTTTTGCAATCATTAACGCTAACATTATTAAGGTTGATGCGGTTATTCAGTTCCTGGTCAATTATAACCTTTGAATTTAAAGGCAGCTTTATGGTAATATCCAAATATTCTGCATGCCATGATGAATTAGGGCTTCTTCGTAGCTTGTCGTCAAGTTTTAAAACCGAATCTTCCTGGATGTATATGTATTTGGTGTCGCGTGCATTTAACAGCGCATTTTCATAATTATGTCCCTTTGCTGTAAATGACTCTATCATAACAGGCTGGCTGATGTCACTGCGCTCAATACTAACGCTGATGTTGCGCGGCTCCGGATCATCCTCAAAATCATTAGTCAGTATCATATTGCGAAAATTGTTTTTCACATCCAGGCGCAAACTGTCATCGCGTGTGAGGTATTTAACGTTATCAAGTTTTAAGTAATAAACATTGTTGGGCGTAGCTTTTAAATTTACGGTTTGTGTAAAGCTGGCTGATTCCCTGAAATTGGAACCTACCTTGGCAATATAAAATACCAGTACGCTCACAGCACATATCCAAACTACCAATATAGTAGTACCTGTTGATCGGCTGATGGATGCTGTATTGAACACCGCGCTTATCAACATTAATATAATTGTAAGCACAGGTATAAAGGCGGTTAAGAACGCTGCTATATATATCCTGTCTGCATGCTCATTTACCCATATCGACATTGGGAACATGCCATTGCCATGCCCGGCGCCAAAACCTAAAAATGCCACCAATGTTACCACTAAGGCTATAGCGCCTGCAAAAAACGCCAGCAATATTATAACACCCAGTATCTTAATTAAAATTTTACCTGCACCATTAAAAAATAAGCCCAGGTGATGCGCAAAATCTGTTATAAAATCGCGCAGTTTATATACAAACGGGCGGGCCTCCTGGCCTAAATTGTTCAGGTGATTACGTACAGAGCTTAACTCTTCTTCAAGGTTATTTTTAAAGCCTTGTAAGTTCAGCTTTTCGCCTTTCATGGCCATGCGGTCGGCGCGGGTTAATGCTTTGGGTATCACTATCCATAGTATTATATATAGTAGCAGGCCCGATCCGGCAAAAAAGAATGATAAGGCAAATGCCAGTCTTATCCACACCGGCTCAATGTTAAAGTAATTGGCTATACCTGCGCAAACGCCGCTCACCAGGTGATCGTCCGGATCGCGGAATAACCTGCGTTCGCCGGTAGCATAGGTGTTAGTGCTATTGGTATCGGTTTTGGCGTCCTCGTAAATTTCGTCAAACTCATCTACGGTACCCATTTGCTCAATAACCGATTGTACATCCTGCTCAACAACAACCTGCTTATTCTCATGCGTTAATATTTCAGAGAACATTTCGGCAAGGCGGTTTTCAATGTCAGTGGTGATCTCCAGGCTATCGGCCGAGTTAAGGAAATGACGCTTCACATTCGTCATATACTCCTTTAGTATTTCGTAGGCATCCTCTTCTATATGGAATACGGTGCCGTTTATATTTATGATGATAGTTTTATTCATGATTGATAATTATTTATCGGTTTAGTCTTGTTATGTTAATATGCCGTGTAAGGCTGGTTAAATTTCAGGCTGATTTTTCTCATTATTCGCTTCCGGCTCATCTGGTTTATTCCTGTTGCCTATTGCGGTATGAACGGCAAACTCCAGCTCCGTCCATGTCTTATCCAGCTGTTCCAAAACCTTTTTGCCCTCATCAGCAAGTATATAATACTTGCGTGGCGGCCCCGATGTCGATTCTACCCAATTATAAGTTAGCAGGCCATTATTTTTTAGGCGCGTTAATAAAGGATACAGAGTACCCTCAACTACAAGCAGTTGGGCTTTTTTAAGTTCAGCAATAATGTCTGACGCATAAGTTTCGCCCTTGGCTATTATGGAAAGTATGCAATATTCTAATATGCCTTTCCGCATTTGGGTTTGTGTATTTTCAACAATCATACTGCAAAGATATATGTTTAAAAATGTATTATGCAATACATAGTACTATATTTTTTAAGTTTTTTTATGCAAATGCTTTTATTTTTAAAAAAAAGTCTTTTTTCTTGACTATTTGAAAATCTAACATTACTTTTATAATTAATTAACTATTAACTGATCTTATTATTAACAAAATGAAAAAACTTCTACTAGTAAGTTTGTGTTTCCTGATGTTAAGTATTACACAGGTGTTCGCACAAAACCGTACAGTTACTGGTACGGTTACGGCCAAAGACGATGGCTTACCCATTCCGGGAGTAACAGTAAGGGTAAAAGGCTCAACTGGGGGTGTAGTCACCAACAGTGCGGGTAAATACTCAATCAGCGCACCAGCAGGTGCAACTCTTCAATTCAGCTTTATTGGTTACAATGCACTGGCAGTTGCCCCTAAAGGCGGTGTACAAAATGTGTCACTTGAACCTGCTAGTACCCAGTTGGGCGAGGTTGTGGTAACCGGTGCCTTGGGTGTTAAAAAAGAAGCTAAAGAGTTAGGTTACTCAGTGGCTACCATTTCAACGAAAGAGCTTACCCAGGCTAAAGTTACTGACGTAGCTACAGGCTTGGCTGGTAAGGTTTCTGGTTTACAGGTAAACCTGGCCGATAACGGTGTTGACCCGCAAGTACGCGTTGTATTACGTGGTAACAGGTCAATCACCGGTAATAACCAGGCTCTTATAGTTGTTGACGGTGTGCCAATAGATGATCCTAACTATTTGAACACGATCAACCCTGAAGACATTGAAAGTACAACTGTATTGAAAGGTGCAACCGCTGCCGCTATCTATGGTTCAAAAGCATCAAACGGTGTATTGATCATCACTACCAAGCATGGTTCAAAAGTTGCTCCATCAATTACCGTAAGTAATACTACTTATTTACAACAGCTTTCTTATTTGCCAAAATTACAAAACCAGTTTGGTGGTTATGGTGGTGAAGGCGGCTCGTATGTAAATGCTAACGGTACGGTTAACCCGGTTGGTTATGAGAACGAAGCATATGGCCCCGCATTTGACGGTCGTCAGCTTTTAATAGCATTATCACCTATTTTTGCTGCTGACGGTACTACTGTTACCGGTTATGATTCATTATACTCTCCTTATACTTACAAAAAGAACGCGGTAAAAGATTTCTTTAAAACAGGCTTACAAAACCAGTTCAATGTTTCATATTCAGCAGGTACCGACCACGGAACATTTTATTTAGGTTTCCAGGATGCTACAACTGATGGTATTGTTCCTGATGATCATTCAAGAAGAGATAACATTACTATTTCAGGTAACCAGGATTATGGTAATTTCCATGCTGATTACAAAGTTTCGTATGACCAAAACAATGTTAATGTAGCTGGTAACAGTTACAACCAGGCAACTACCTCAGGTGGTTTAGAATCTGCTGGTGTATTCTCAGGCAGGCCTTTATATTTTGAGATAATTAATACGCCTCCAAATATTCCGCTTGAAGATTTTAAAGATCCAACCAGCCAGTATGGTAATCCTAACTCATATTACAGTGCATACTCAACAAATCCTTACTGGACTATTGCTAACTCAAGAAGGAAGCGTGATACTTATGACCTGTTAGGTACATTAAACCTTGCTTACAAAATAACTCCATGGTTGTCAATTGCTGACAGGATTGGTATTACACAAACTACCGAGCAGTTTAAGTACACAAGAGCCGGTATCACATTTGCTCCATGGGCAATTGCCGATCCGCAAAGTGCAGGTAACGTTCCTTCATCTCAGGGATACCTTGCTCCATCAGAATTTGATGAGACATATTTTGAGCAAAGACTTAATAATGACCTTTATGCAACCTTTAACAAAAAATTTGGTGACTTTAGCGTAAACGGCTTAGTAGGTTATAACATGGAACAACGTTACCAAAGAGGTATCCAACTTCAAGGTGATGCCTTACAGTTCCCGAATGATTATAACATTGGCAGCGTACTTGGTGTGCCTGATTATGCTGAGTTTAGCTATACACAAAGAGATTACTCTTTTTATGAGCAGGCAACTGTTGGTTATAAAGATTTCTTATACTTAACCGGTACAAACCGCGATGAGTGGAACTCAGTATTAGCTGCAGGTCACGACCATTTTGAATATCCATCTGTAAACGCATCTTATATTTTCACAAACAATATAAAGGCGTTAAAGGATAACAAAGTATTAAGCTACGGTAAGTTAACCGCTGCTTACTCAAAGGTTGCCAACATCAACATTGGCGGTACCAACGGTAACCCTTATGGTGCTTACTCTTTAATTAACCCTTTTGTTCCGCCAACAGGATATCCTTATGGTTCAATTGGTGGTTATTCTCAATCAACGCTATATTTAAATCCAGATATTCAGCCTGAAAAAACAACTGAATATGAGTTTGGTACTGAGTTAGGATTTTTGGATGGCAGAATCAGTTTAAAAGCTGATTACTATCAAAGTAAAACCAGGAACGAAAGCTTAACTGCTGACGTATCTGCTGCAACAGGCTTTACTCAAAAATTAGTTAACGCCGGTTTGGTTACCAACACAGGTGAAGAGTTTGACCTGAACGTGATCGCCATAAAATCAAGATCAGTTACCTGGGATATCGGTGCTACTTATTCACATTATCATAACCTGATTAATCAGTTACCTGGTGGAGAAGTTCAGTTGAGCTCATTCTCTGATGGTGTAGGTGGTGGTATATATGCTATACAAGGTCAGTCATTCCCTGTTATTAAAACTAATGATTGGACAAGAGACCCTGCAACTGGTAAGGTTATTGTTGACCCTACAACAGGCCGCCCAACAGTTGACCCTACTGAAAAAACGTATGGAAATACAACCCCAACACAAATCTTAGGTTTAACCAACTCAATCAGCTATAAAAACTTCACATTCTCTTTCGTGCTTGATTACCGTGGTGGTTACTCTATCATGAATGATATCGGTGCTTACCTTAACTTTACAGGTATTGGTGCTCAATCAGCTGAAAATGGTCGTCAACGGTTTATATTCCCGAATTCAGTTGTATCTCAAGGTGGTAAATATGTTACAAACACAAGCGTAGCTGTTAACAACGGTGGCAACATCGCAGGTGATGGTTTCTGGCCATTAGTTTACGGTAGCAACTTAGGTAGTATTTATGTAACTAGCGCGGCTTTCTGGAAAGTAAGAGAGGCTAACCTTACTTACGACGTTCCAAAGAGCTTTTTAGCATCCAATTTGCCGTTTATTAAAAGAGCCAGTGTGAGCTTGATAGGAAGAAACTTATTAATGTTTACGCCTAAATCAAATATTTATACTGACCCTGAATTTAGTGAATCAGGTAATGGTAATGCGGTTGGTGCTACATCTGATGGCCAGTTGCCTCCTACCAGATTTTATGGAGCTAACTTAACAGTTACATTTTAATCGCCTGGTTTAACAGAATATTAAAAATTACGATTATGAAAAAAACTATAATATTACTTTTTATTACCTCGGTGTTTGCATCGGGTTGTAAAAAATATCTGGATGTTAACAATAACCCTAACCAGCCAACAGTGGTTACGCCAAACGTGGTGTTGTCCGCAGCCTTAACAGGTTCGGCAAACGCGATGGGTACAGATTTTCTGAACGTTAACAGATATATGGGTTACTGGTCACGTAGTGGTAACTATGTAAGCGACCCAATAAATGAGCAATATCAGTTCAATAATAGTATGACTGATAATGATTGGGCAACTGAATATACTACATTAAACAGATACCATTACATTGAAACTGCTGGTACTATTAACGGCCTGCCATTTTATGTGGGTGTTGCCAAAGTTATGGAAGCACTTCATTTTTCAAGGTTGGTTGATATTTATGGTAATGTGCCATACTCTCAGGCATTTAACCCTACAAAATATCAAACACCTAAATATGATGATGCAGCTACTATATATGGCGAACTGATCACTAAGCTTGATAGCGCGGTAACCGTTTTCCAGGCTGCAACTGCCTATTACAAAATAGCTCCGAAAACACAGATTACTACTGATGACCAGTATGACCTTATTTTTGGTCGCGGTGCGGGCGTTGCGCCGGCAACACGTATGACAGAGTGGATACAGTTTGCAAATACACTGAAATTGAGTTTATTGTTACATGAAAATGCCATAATCACTACTGCTTATCGCACAGCGGAGATCGCAAAAATTACCGCAAATGGCGCAGGTTATTTACCTGCGGGTTTAAGCGCTGCTGTTAACCCAGGCTATTCAAATACCAGCAATAAGCAAAATCCTTTTTATGCCATATTTGAAACACCAACAGCTGTAAACGTTCAGCAAGGTTATTTCCGTGCAAATACATACGCTATAAATTTTGGTATCAATACCGGTGATGAAAGGCAGAACTTCTTTTATGGAGCGCCTTACGCTAGTACAGGATTTCCAGAAGGTAACTATGATGGTGACCCTAAATCTAATTCCAATTCATCTACCTCGCAAATTAGTGGTGATGGTAATCAAGCTGCGTTTGGTGTTACAATAACTGGAGCCACAGGTACATTGAAAAGCTCTTTACAGGATCAATTAATACTTTCAGATTTTGAAAGCTTATTTATACAGGCTGAAGCTGCACAAAGAGGTTGGATAACAGGTGATGCTGGAACATTCTATAAGGAGGCTGTTGAGCAAAACTTTGTATACCTGAATGCTCAATTATTCGAGGGAAGCCCGATTGCAGAAGCAGATTATTATTTACAAGGAACACACAATGCAAACCCTGGGCTAATTGGTAGTGTAAATGATGATACCTATTCTTATTTTCCGGGTTCAAGCAATCCTTTAGGTGTTATTCTAACACAAAAGTGGGCTGCACTAAACAGTATTAACTGGGTTGAAGCATGGACAGGTTACCGCCGCAGTGGTTACCCTGTAAAATCAATACTTGATATATCGCATGCTACAACACACGTACAAAACGCGATACCTACCAGGTACCTGTATCCTCAATCAGAACTAAACACCAATGCGGCTAATGTGCCGGTTATAACCGCACCTGCGCAGTATGGCAAAATTTTCTGGGATAAATAATTAAACGATGATTCACTCATTAAAGAAAAAGAAAATGAAAAGAAATAAATTTTTTAAAACGGGAGGATTTCACCTTGCATTAATTATGCTGGTTGCATCGTTTTCCCTTACATCTTGCCTAAAGGATAATGGGCCAGGATCTGTAAATTTTGGAGACAGTCCCGCGTTGGTAGGTTTCCAGTATGCTGGTATTGGCCCAGTACCTATGGTTACCAAAATATTGGGTAAATCAACAGATGCTTCTGATATAGAAGTAACATTATCAGTAGCTTCTTTAACGTTAAAAACACCAGTTACAGTTAATGTTGTTCCTGATCCTGCTGGGTTTAATACTTATAAAACCAATGTTGATACAAATGCTGTTCTATTACCAAGTACCCAATATGCTTTAGCTAATGGCGGTAAGGTAACTATTTCACCAGGGCAGCAAATAGTAAAATTGCATATAACTTTTACAGGTGATCAGATTAATTTTAATAATGATAACACTTTAGCTTTCAAGCTTCAGGATGCATCAGGCGCAACTATTGCCAGCAACTTATCAGAGATCATTCTGAAAATTTTATTGAAGAGTATTTATGAAGGTGCTTATACCAACAACGGTACTTTCTTTGATACTGGTGGTGCAATTACCCAGGGTGTTTATCCTGAAAAGATCGAATTGCTGACAGTTAGCAAATATGTGGTTGACTTTTATGATATCAGCGCTAACGTTGGTTACGGTCACCCTATATATTTAGGCGGCGCAAGCTACTTTGGTTCTTTCTCGCCAGAGTTTACAATTGACCCAACAACCAGTAAAGTAACCGGAGTTACTAACTATTATGGTCAAAACTCGGGAGCTCACTCCAGGTCAGCAGTATTGGACCCTACAGGTATTAATGCAACAAGCGGAACACCGGGTACTGTTGGATTTAAAATTTCGGTAAAATACATCATGGTTCAGGCCGGTACACCACGTGTTACATTTACGGAGGTATATACCTTTACAAATCCAATATAATCGTATAATACTTTTAATTAAAAAAGCCGCTCAAATACTTGAGCGGCTTTTTTGGGTTTAATTTTTTGTGATAATAATTATTCCCGATTTTTATATAAAAAAATTAGACTTTGCTGACGATAAAAATTTGCTAAATAATAATGAAATATTATCTTAGAGCTAAATATATATTTATGAAAAAAATATTTTCAATACTGCTTTTAGTAGTATCAATAGCCCAATTTGCAACAGCGCAAACTATTACAGTAACAGGTACCGTAAAAAATAATCTTGGCGATATACTGCATTATGCATTTGTGCAGGATAAACAACTTAAATATGCCACCTATACCGATTCATTAGGTAATTTTAGCGTTAGTGCCGGCCCTCAATCAAAGCTTGCCATTAGCTGCTATGGTTATAAGGATACCCTTGTAAATGTTGATAATAGTGCTCATTTTGATATTGTACTTTATCCAAAATCTGGTGAAGCTATTGCATCAACCCCAACAGTAGCTGCCGGCGGTACTGAGATGAGCAAACGAGCAAGTTTGGAGGAAGCATTTAGCCCAAGTACAAATAATGCTAATGGTGCTGGTTATAATCTTACGGCTGGTGCAACATTCCCGTCGTTTAGCCATAAGGACGCTACTGAAGGTAGCCGGTATTTGTTATCTGCATGGTCGCACGGATATGTGGTAAATGCGCAGGATTCCATCATTCAAAATCATACATTCTACTTTAATTATGATAAAATGGGAGGTGGCTTATTATTATCGCAGGATAAAAAATCAGCAATTGAAGTTGATAAAGGACTTGTAAAATCATTCACGTTAGTTGACGGGGCAAATGTATCATATACTTTTGAACGCATGCCTGATGTTGACCCAACCCATTATGTACAGATCCTGTCAACAGGCAAAAAATACAAGATATTCAGAACAGTAAAAACTAAGTTTGTAAAGGCTGATTACACCACAAACGGTATAGCTAGCACAGGCAATAACTATGATTCATACCAGGATAGCTACGAATATTATGTATTAGACCTGCACAATAACAGCCGCCAAAAACTTGATTTAAAAAAGAAATCGATAAAAGCCGATTTTGCTGCGGACGCCGATAAAGTAAATAAATTTCTAACAGATCATTCAGATGATACTATCGACGAAACTTATTTAGCTAGCTTAGGCTCATACATGAACGAATAATTCATTTAAAGCTTTACGAAGAAATGGCTTGCAGAAATATCTGCAGGCCATTTTTGTTTACAGCCTAAGTTTTAATTAAAAAATGCAACAATTGTGGAAAGTTTCCTTGATTAACTAATGGCTTAAACCTATCTTTAGTTAAACTTAAAAACCAATCCATATGAAAAATGTATTATTATCCTTAATTGCGGTTTTAATAATGACCGTATTATTTTCTTTTAGGAGCAATTCCCCTGTTCTTATAAAAAATAGAAGCACGAAATTTAAAGGGTCACCTGAAGAATTAGGTGATTTTCAATTAAAAGGCGTAGACTATGCTGTATATGGTGATCCAACTGATGGTATTACCTCGATAACATTTTTAGGTGGACCTGCAGTATATTCATTTTCCGGAACCTGGAGTGCCGGGGGCGGAGGCAGATCGGTGAATGTTACTTTTGAACCAACCAGTGGAGTAGGTCCTTATTCATATAATGGTCCAATTGTATATTATTGAAAATTATAAAGGGGCATCCCAATTAAGGGAATGCTCCTTTATTTCTTATCCACACTATATTTCCCCGGCCCTACAAACAACAGGCCAGCAAACATGATGCAATCCTCAATTGCATGTGCTGCTTCGCCTAAGCCACCGCCGGTACGTAAATGAAATAATGCCGCTACAATCAAATTTATCACCAGTAGTATGCACACTGGCCTAAACTGTAGGCCAATGATCAATAAAAACCCGCCAAAGGTATCAACAGCCGCAGCCAAAAAGCCCCATACTACCGGCCAAAAATGGATACCCACATATTTCATAGCAGCTCCAACACCTTCCCATGATTTTACCCCACCCATCAACATAGGGAAGCCATGGTAAATGAACATAATGCCCAAGCCAATGCGAATAATTAATAAGCCAAAGTTTTTGTAGTTACCTAATTTACTGAAAAGTGCCATGCTGCTGATTAGAGATTGATTTTAGTAATTTGTTTTTTTATTATAGATATTTTATTTCTACGTGTTCATTTTTTACTGATAGGCTGAGCATCCTGCCCAAAATAAGGCTATGGTTGTCGGGTATATGCCCGGCAGGGAAATCAAAGCATACGGGGTAATCGTACTCCTTTACAACATCCATAATAATTTCGGCTATGGTTTGCCCAAAGGGGATGTCGTTATCTTTGATCTCGGTAAAGCCGCCTACTATCAGGCCTGCCAGGTTTTTAAGCTTACCGGCGCGGTCAAGCGTGCGGATCATGCGGTCAACACTGTATAAATACTCGCCTACGTCCTCAATAAATAAGATTTTCCCGCTATAATCCATGTCGGATACAGAACCTGCCACAGCCGCTAATAAGGACAAATTTCCTCCAATTAAGACGCCCTTAGCATTGCCGCTCCGGTTATCGTTATGCGAATTAAAATGATAGCTGATATTCTCGCCAAACAAAGCCTTTCGCAATGTTTCCAATGATTTCGCGGATGCATCCTGAATATTTACCGGCATTTGGCCGTGGATGCTTTGAGTATTATAGTTGCTATATAAATGCGCGTGTAATATAGTGATATCGCTAAAACCCACTACCCACTTAGGGTGCTCAGCAAAGCGAGTAAAATCAACCTTGTCAATCATGCGGATTGTGCCATATCCGCCACGTGCTGCTATAATGGCTTTGATGCTGTCATCATCAATAAATTTTTGCATATCCCTGGCCCGCAGCTCATCGTCGCCTGCAAATTGGTGATAGGATGCCTCAACGGTTTCACCCAAAATAACCTCCAGCTCCCATGATTGCAGCAGGCTGATGGCATCCGCCATAGGATGAGGCAGTTTTTTTGCAGGGCAGGTAATGGCTATCTTGTCGCCCTTTTTTAGGTAGGGAGGCACTAGTCCGGAAGTAGTCTGAACTGCGGTTTTGTCAATCATCAACAATAAAAATAAAAAAACTTTCTTAGTTAGCTCCACTTTCAGTCTTTCCGTCTTGCCGACTTCCGGTCTTTCTAACTTAAATAAATTATCTTTGCCAAATTATTAATAAGGATGCATATTAATGTCACAACTTAATAAATTTAAACGATACACGATTACCTCGGCTCTGCCTTACGCTAATGGGCCATTACATATTGGGCACTTAGCGGGGGCATATATACCCGGTGATATTTTTGTGCGCTACCTGCGCCTTAAAAAGCAGGATGTAGTGTATGTATGCGGCTCTGATGAACATGGCGCTGCCATCACAATAAAGGCTAAAAAAGAAAATACCACACCGCAGGCTATCATTGATAAATACAACGCCCAGATAAAGACCAGTTTTGAGGAGTTCGGGATCTCTTTTGATATCTATCACCGTACCTCATCAGCTATTCATCACGACCTATCGCAGGAGTTTTTCCTGAACTTGTATGAGAAGGGTGAGTTTGTTGAGAAATACTCAGAGCAATATTATGATGAGGATTACGGGCAGTTTTTGGCCGACCGCTACATTGTAGGTACTTGCCCTAACTGTGGTTATGAGCATGCCTACGGCGATCAATGCGAGAACTGCGGCACTTCATTGAACCCTACCGACCTGATCAGCCCGATATCAACACTGAGCGGTAAAGCGCCTATTTTAAAGCTCACCAAGCACTGGTATTTGCCGCTGGATAAATATCAGCCATGGCTGGAGAAATGGATTGATGAGAAGGATGGCGAGTGGAAAGTGAATGTATTTGGACAGTGCAAATCATGGCTGAAATCGGGCCTGCAACCCCGCTCCATGACCCGCGACCTTGACTGGGGTATTGATGTACCCCTAGAGGAAGCCAAAGGCAAGAAATTGTATGTTTGGATGGATGCGCCTATCGGCTATATATCAGCCACCAAACAATGGGCCATTGATAATAATAAAGATTGGAAGCTATACTGGAAAAAGCAGGAGAACGAAGCGGATGAATCATGCCTGATCCACTTTATTGGTAAGGATAACATTGTGTTCCACTGCATAATTTTCCCGGCTATACTAAAAGCGCATGGCGAATACATTTTGCCACAGAATGTACCTGCTAATGAGTTCCTGAACCTGGAAGGGGAGAAGCTATCCACGTCACGTAACCACGCTGTGTGGCTGCATGAATATTTGGAAGAGTTCCCCGGCAAACAGGATGAATTACGTTATGTACTGACATCAATACTGCCCGAAACCAGCGACAGTGAGTTTACCTGGAAAGATTACCAGGCGCGCGTAAACAATGAGTTAGTAGCCATTTTAGGCAACTTTGTGAACCGCGTAATGATACTGATGCACAAGTTTTACGAAGGTAAAGTTGAAAGCAGCAGCGATGTAATTACATTAAACGATAACATTCTGAATGCGCAGATCGGCGAATTTTATGACGAGCTGGAGCGCAATTTAGAAAGCTATAAATTTAGGGCTTCCCTGCAAAACGTAATGGACATTGCCCGCTTAGGCAATAAATACCTTACCGAAAAAGAGCCCTGGAAAACCATCAAGACCAACCCCGATGATGCTAAGGAAGCATTGCATAACTGTTTGTTTATAATAGCACATTTAGCAACCTGTTTGCAGCCGTTTTTACCGGGCACAGCCAAAAAGATATTCGGTATGCTGAATGTTGAGGCGCTTGATTTTGGTGCGGATATTAAACTTGCAAACGGTCACCAGTTAAATCCTTCAGCTTTATTGTTTGCGAAGGTGGAGGATGAGGTGATAGGTCAGCAGATACAAAAACTGGCGGATAAAAAACAGGCCTCGGCCGCTGCAAAGCAACTGGCACTGGTGCCGACCAAAGAAAATATCGACTTTGATACGTTCGCTGCTTTGGACATCCGCACCGGCACTATTTTAACTGCCGAAAAGGTAGCCAAAACCAAAAAGCTGCTGAAACTTACTATTGATACCGGTATTGATCAACGTACAGTTGTGTCAGGCATAGCTGAATTTTATGAGCCGGAGGCCATTATTGGGCAGCAGGTGAGCATACTGGTAAACCTGGAACCGCGCGAAATAAAGGGCATACTATCACAAGGGATGATACTAATGGCCGAGACTGCCGATGGCAAACTCAGCTTGGTATCGCCGGTTGATGCCTTGCACAATGGCTCGGTAGTACGGTAATTTTGATGTTTTAGGATGTGCAGATTTGCGTATATGCAGATGTGCAAATGTTTTTGACTAACTCAAGGATAATTTGCACCTTTGCACTTCTATAATTTGCAGATCTGTATATACGCAAATCTGCACATTAAAAAAAGGTCCCGTAGTTCAACGGATAGAATAGGAGTTTCCTAAACTCTAGATATGAGTTCGATTCTCGTCGGGACCACAAAAAAGTTCGGTAGTACCCAATATTACTGAACTTTTTTATTAAATTATTTTATACGGTGAAATTCTGTAGTAATGGCCTAAAGTCTCGTGATTATAGCTGATGTAAGCCTTTGAAACCTAGCAGCAGGAGCGCCTTTTTATAATTTTCGCCAATCCGGATTTCATACTTCCCAATAAATACCCTGTTGACCTTGATATGTAATAGGACGCAATGTCACCTGGAGCCCCCCTATGAATTCCTGACCCGTGTCAATGAGATAACGCTGGATAAAGCGGTATTAGACAAGGTTTACCAGGACTATATCGGGAAGCAATTATATCTATCTGAGAGAATTGCCCTTCATTAGCGCTGAATACAGCCAAAACCGGGGCAACAAAAAAACTGGATCACATCATGTCCCAAAATGGTAGGCTATTTTGACGAGGAAGTTAAGAAAGTAGGAAAGAAAGTTTATTAACCCTTTAAGATGAGAATATTTTCCTTTTGTAACTTATTTGTGGTTCACATTGTCTTATGGTTATGAGGCAACTGAAAACGGGCGAGTTTTTTGGAGAGACTGATCAAACTTTAAAGCTGGATGGCCTGATATTGACCGATACCGTTTATACCCATTCATATGTCGACTGGCATTATCATGAACAAGCTTATTTTACCTTTATTTTGCAAGGCTCTGTGCTGGAGGGTAACCGCAAAGACGTCTTTCATTGTTCGCCTGGAAGCTTACTGTACCACCATCACCAGGAGCCCCATTACAATATCAAACCCGAGGGATTCACGCGTGGTTTTCATCTGGAGCTAGAGCCGGCCTGGTTCAGCCGGTTTGACTTGCATAGTCCGGAGGGCAGCTTGAATATCAAAAGTCCCGATGTAAAGATCCTATTGTACAAAATGTTCCAGGAAATGAAGCTGAATGACGGCTTTAGCAGCTTATCCATCGAGTGTTTACTACTGCGTTCATTTGGCAAGGACGAAGGCAAACCCCAATGGATGCCGCGGTTAAAAGAAATCCTTTACGAGGAGGCAATCATATCACTGGATTATTTGTCAAAAGAATTAGAGCTTCATCCGGTGCATATCTCCAGGATGTTCGCGAAATACTTTAACTGTACACTGGGCGAATATTTAAGAAAATTAAAGGTCGAACGTTCCATGAAGCTATTGCCGGATGCGGAATTATCCATAACAGAGATCGCCTTCAATTGCGGCTTTGCGGATCAGAGCCATTTTATCCGCTGCTTCCGGTCCCTTTTTGGCACTACGCCTTCGGTATACCGCAAATTGTTCGCATGTTAATCCTGTTCTATTTTATCAAACTTTTCCTTTTTACCTTTGCTGCATGAAAAGAATTTACACCCTAATTTTATTAATATATACCTTCCAATCCTTCGGACAGACCAAGGATACGATTACGTTAAGCAAAACTGACCTCACAGATACCACTGCTTTTGATATGCAGATAAAAATGGAAAAACCGCTGACGGCATATTTACAAGCCCTGGCCCCGGCCATGGCTCTGGACGGATTGGTCAGCAAAGGGAACTTCCAGTTTGTCTTTTATGTGGACGGGAAGCTGCTCTATACCGAAAACTTAAATGCAGGCGCCGGAACGCCGGAACAAAAAAAGACCAGGACCAGCTTTCGCGTCCCATTGGTTTCCAATACGAATGAAGATTCCTGGGGAAGGTTCCTCTGGATGCGTTTCACGCTTCGGGGCGGCGGCGAGGCTGCACTCACAGAAGGAAAACATGATTTCAGGATTGAAATGCGCCCCTACCTTCGTCTGGATTCCGTGATTACCGGCCCGCTGATCGCATCCGCGCACACGAAACTAAACATCATTAAGCCAGCCATTACAGATGCGCAGACCGCCATACAGCAGATCGGTGCCGGAAGCGGCTGGCCGGTTTCGGATGAAAAATATGACCAGGGGCTCATCAAACAAATGAACCGGGAGATCCTGCACCATGATTTTAAAAAGATCACCAGTATCGTCGTGATCAAAAATGGGAAACTTTTACTGGAGGAATACTTTAACGGTGCTGACCGTGCAACTTTGCACGATACCCGCTCGGCAAGCAAATCCTATACCTCGGCCCTGATAGGGATAGCCATTAAAGATCATTATATAAAAAACGAGGATCAAACCCTGAAGGACTTTTATGGCTTGAAAACTTATGCTAACTATTCCGCTAAAAAGGATAGCGTCAAGCTCCGGGACCTGCTAACTATGAGTTCGGCCTTTAACGGCTCCGACCAGAACCAGGACTCGCCAGGTAACGAGGAAAATATGTACCCGACCGATAATTGGGTCAAGTTCGCGCTGGACCTGCCGATGGACAGCGCCAAAATCAACGGCAAGCAATGGGATTACTTTACTGCGGGGGTCGTTTTGCTGGGGGATATCCTGAACAAGGCGGTACCCGGGGGCCTTGAAAAATTCGCCGACCAAAATCTATTTAAACCAATGGGTATCGCTAAATACCAGTGGGAATATACGCCGCAAAAAGTCGTTAATACCGCAGGCGGGTTACAAATGACCGCTTTGGATAATGCAAAATTTGGCCAGCTTTATAAAAACGGGGGGTCTTGGGAGGGTAAACAATTACTTCCGGCTCAATGGGTGGCCAGATCGCTCAGCAGGCAATTGCCGATCCCGGATAAAGACAATGAATATTACGGTTACCTGTTCTGGGATAAAACTTACACAATTGC
The DNA here is from genome assembly GCF_900105165.1 of Mucilaginibacter mallensis. Taxonomy (NCBI): domain Bacteria; kingdom Pseudomonadati; phylum Bacteroidota; class Sphingobacteriia; order Sphingobacteriales; family Sphingobacteriaceae; genus Mucilaginibacter; species Mucilaginibacter mallensis. The sequence goes on along the minus strand of NZ_LT629740.1, from coordinate 5,153,512 downwards.
CGGCAAGAGCTACGAAACCTGGTATTGTGCCGGTAATGGCGGCAGCAAGGTCTATATTTTCAAGGACCTGGCGCTGGTTGTTGTCGTTACAGCAACGGCCTATAATATGCCTTATGCGCATCCGCAGGTCGACCGCTTAATGAACAATTATTTGCTCCCGGCAGTGATCAAATAGCTATATTTTAGTGATTCATAAGCGGACGCCTATCGTTCGTTTTCGATACAATACGAAAGTTTTTTTGATTGCATATTACTGATATTCAATAAATTAAATATTGGCACCAAATTTACCCGTTATTTAGGCCGGTGTTTATTTAGGCCATTCACTTAAAGCGATCCAAATGTTCAAGAACTATTTTAAAACCGCCTGGCGCATCCTTTGGCGCAATAAAATTTATACTTCAATTAATATCCTTGGACTGGCTTTAGGGATATGTGCTTGTATTGCCATTTACCTGATCTCCGGTTACGAACTGAGTTTTGATACTTTCCATCCGGACAAGGATCGCATCTTCCGTGTAATGACCACCTCCCATTTTGCTGCCGGCGATCAGGATGTCATGAGTAAAGTGCCCTATTCTTCGGTGGCTGCTGTACGCAGGGAACTTCCAGGTGTGGAAGCGATCTCCGCGATCTATATGTATTCCGCAAAAGTAAGTGTGCCTGATGTGAATAAGCAAGCCAAAAACTTTGACAGTTCCATCGACGGTGCCTATTATCCGGGTACAGTCGTGGCAGAGCCGCAATATTTCAAAATATTTAGTTACCGCTGGCTTGCCGGAAACCAGGAAACTGCTTTGAACCAGCCTTACAAAGTAGTGCTTACCCTGAGCCGGGCACAAAAGTATTTCGGCAATGTTGATCCGGGAAGCTTGCTTGGCCGGGAAATTGTTTATGACGATTCGCTCCGTGTTCAGATTTCGGGAATTGTTGAAGACTGGAAGAAAAATACAGATTTCGCTTTTACCGACTTTATCTCTTACAGCACTGTTCAAAACAGTTTCTTAAAAAAAGCTTTTGCAGATGACTGGAACCATATGTCCACCCAGGCTTTTGTTAAATTGGCTCCGGGTACAGGCCCGGACAAGATCAATGCCGGGTTTGCCGCTATCGTTAAAGCCTATGCACCAAAAAACCCGGATGTCAAACTTAACCTGTGGCTGGAAGCCATTACCAAAGTGCATTTTGATGCGGATGTTGTGGAAAATCCGATTCGTACCGCTGACCTTCCCATTGTATATGGAATGATCGGTACTGCTGTATTCATCCTGCTGCTGGCCCTGGTCAACTTCGTCAACCTGGCCACAGCCCAATCCATTCAGCGGACCCGGGAAATGGGGGTCAGGAAAATCATGGGGAGCAGCAAGACAGGTATCATGCTGCAGTTCCTGATAGAAACATTCCTGGTGACTTTTTTTGCCCTGATCCTTGCCCTGTTATTGGTTAACCCTGTACTTTCTGCCTTTAAGGCATTTATCCCCCAGGGGGTCACCTTCAGGTTACTCGAAACCAATACCCTGCTTTTCATATTGTCGATAACGCTGATCACTTGCTTATTTGCGGGCCTGTACCCGGCAAGGACTTTAGCGGTTTACTCGCCCGCGCTGAGCCTGAGAGGAACGGGAACCCCTGGTGGTGGACATTGGTGGCTGAGAAAAGGACTAATTGTTTTCCAGTTCACCCTTTCGCTGGTTTTTATTGTCGGCAGCCTGGTCGTCCATCAGCAATTAAGCTATACCCGTGGCAAAGCGCTGGGTTTCAATACCGATGCCATTGTTATATTGCCAACCAGCCGCAAGGCTCCTGTAAAACAAATGAATGTACTGGCGCAGCAACTGAAACAGATCCCTGGCGTCAGCATGGTAGCCAGTGAACAATACACGCCTATGGACGGCAGGGATGGCAACATCGCGCTGAAATTGAATGGGATAAACGGAACGGAAACCCGCATACCTGAATTGTCGGGAGATGAGCATTATTTGTCCCTGTATGGTATGAAGCTGCTTGCCGGACGAAACCTTTTACCGGCAGACAGCTTAAAGGAGTATGTTATCAATGAAACCTTTTTGCACTTGCTTGGGCTTCGTGAACCACGGGAAGCTATCGGCAAAATGCTGCTTTATCAAAACAAGCCGTACCCTATTGTGGGTGTAGTTGCCGACTTTCATGAAAAGTCCTTTCACGAAACCATCAAGCCGGTTTGCATCGTGAATATTCCAAAGATGCAGCAGGATCTTACCGTTAAGTTGGCAGCCAGTGGCAAACAGGCTGCTGCGCTGAAGGTAACCCTGGCGCAGATAGAAAAATCATGGAAGGCTATGTATCCGGGAGAGGTGTTTGACTTTCGGTTTTTTGATGAATCGATAGCGCTTTTGTATGAAAAGGATTACCGGACAGCAAAACTGATTAACGCAGCAACATTCATCGTTATCTTTATTTCCTGCATTGGGTTATTTGGACTGACCATATTCACTACCAAAAGAAGAACGGCTGAGATCGGCATAAGGAAAGTACTTGGCGCAAGCGTAACTAATATTACCCTGATGCTCTCCAAAGATTTCGTCGTCCTGGTGCTGGCGGCATTGGTAGTCGCCTCTCCCGTCGCCTGGTATTTGATGGATCGTTGGCTGCAAAATTTTGTTTACCGCATTGCGATAAGCTGGTGGATGTTTGCTTTATCGGGTATCGTGGCAGTTGTTATTGCCTTATTGACCATTAGCTTCCAGTCGATCAAGGCTGCCATGATGAACCCTGTTAAAAGTTTGAGAAGTGAGTGATCGGCGGTAAACAGAATGAGCATAACAATAGTTTGAAACACTTCTCGTCGCCATTTTCCAAATCGGCCTTTATTGTGCCGCCAGGTCAATTAATAACTGTAAATTCTCAACAAAATAGTTTGAGATCGGAGCCTTTGAGACCACTAAATATCCCACCGTATGCCAAGCATAGGAACGTTATTCAAAAGCCTTTAGATGGAAATCTAAGGGCTTTTTTTTAGTTTTAACCCATAAATAATTGTAATACAGATAACACTATAATGGAAAGAACTAATGAGGCAAAAGATATTGAAAACATAATTGGCGAGATGGTGTCAATACCCGAAGGGGAAGTTACCTTAAGAGATGACCGTATAAAATATATCTGGAGTGTTAAAATACAACCGTTTTTGTTAGCCAAATATCCGGTAACACAAGCGCTTTATTATAAAATTACGGGCGAATGCCCCAGTGAATTTAAAGGGCAGGAAAATCCGGTTGAAAATGTATCATGGCGAGATGCTGTGCTGTTTTGTAATAAGCTTTCATTAAAAATGGAGCTTGAACCTTGTTATGCTATAGGTATATCGGGTGATATAGTATTTAACTTAAATACCAATGGATATAGACTTTCTTCTGAAGCTGAATGGGAGTATGCTTGCAAGGCGGGAACAACCGGGCCAAGATACGGCGAGATTGATGACATTGCATGGTATAAGCAAAACTCGGAACAAAAAACTCACAAGGTTGGAATGAAGACCCCTAATCCATGGGGACTGTATGATATGCTGGGTAATGTTTGGGAGTGGTGTTCTGACATATATGATGAGGCGGCTTATGGATCTTATCGTGTTTTCCGTGGTGGTGGCTGGTGCGATGAGCAAAGGGGCTGTATGGCAACAAATCGCAGGCGAAGTCATCCAACAAGTTTTAAAATTGACGATCTTGGATTTCGTATTGCGCGATCCATCAACCAAGTGTAGTGTTTTAGTTCTGTTAAAGCGGGAAATGAATCATCGAGAATTTTATATAGATCAATTATCCGCTAAATCCGCCGCACACTGTAAATCATCCATAAAAGAGTTCGAGTTTTATATCAGTATTCTTATCTGCGACAATATAGTTTGAAATACTTCTCATCGGCACCAAAATAGTAAAATCTAATTATACGATTATAATGTTTTCATTTTACGGATACAACATACTCATGAGCAAATTGTCTTAAGTTATATAAAGCAAGGTTGCTTCTTTTTAAAGGAATAACCAATGAGATTGGTTAGTTTGATGATTAACAAGGCTGACTTCGGCTGGTCTCATTTATGGAGTGCAGTTTCTATTATGATTAATTCATGCAAATGGCAACTATTTAAGAAATGGAAAGAATAGTAAACTAAAAAATTGAATTGTATGAAAAAAAAATACGCCACTATTATCACTATAAGTTTATTACTGCTGAGCCTTTCTGGTTTAACAGCCCATGCTCAAAAAAAGCCCAACATTATATTTATTTTGACGGATGATATGGGCTATGGGGATGTAGGTGTATTTTTTCAAAAACAACGGCAAGAATCAGGCGATAGAAGCAAGCCTTATGAGCTAACTCCTAATTTGGATATAATGGCAAAGAAGGGAGCCAGGTTTACCCAGCAATATTGCGATGCCCCCGTATGTGCGCCGTCAAGGGCGTCTTTATTAACGGGTGTTAACCAGGGGAATGCGAACGTTAGAGATAATCAATTCGATAAAGCGCTGGAGAATAACCATACCCTGGCAACTGTATTGAAACAGGCAGGCTATAATACGGTAGCGATTGGGAAATGGGGGCTGCAAGGCGTTAAGGAAGAAGGCCCCTATTGGCCCGCGCATCCTCTAAAAAGAGGCTTTGATACTTATTATGGGTATATGCGCCATATGGACGGGCATGAGCATTATCCGGTTGAGGGCGTATACAGTGAAAAAAAACAAGTATGGAGTGATTATAAAGAAGTATCGGCAGGTTTAAGTAAATGTTACACAACTGATTTATGGACTGCTGCTGCAAAAAAATATATAATAGCACATGAAAAAGGTAAGGATGCTGCAAAACCTTTCTTTATGTACCTGGCCTATGATACCCCGCACGCCGTTATAGAGCTCCCTACACAAGCCTATCCGCAAGGCGGGGGATTAAAGGGTGGCCTGCAATGGCTGGGCGAGCCGGGGCGCATGATTAATACAGCAAGTGGTCAGGTAGATTCATATACCTATCCCGAATATGCCAATGCTACTTATGATGATGATAATAATCCCGCCACACCCGAAGCGGCGTGGCCCGAAACCTATAAAAGATATGCCACAGCTACCCGCAGAATAGACGATGCTGTTGGAGATATTATGCAATTACTGGTCGACTTGAAGATAGATGATAATACCCTCGTTATTTTTACTTCTGATAATGGCCCATCTATTGAGTCATATCTGCCAGCCGCTTATATTGCCAATCATCCTACTTTTTTTGGAAGTTACGGCCCTTTTGATGGTATAAAAAGAGATTGCTGGGAAGGCGGCTTGAGAATGCCAACCATAGCTGAGTGGCCCAATCACATAACTCCCGGAAAAACGATCGCCACGCCCAGTATGCTGTCAGACTGGATGGCAACTTTTGCAGATGCAGCACATATTCAGCCTCCGGCCAGAACGGACGGCGTTTCTTTATTACCTGATTTAACAGGCAAGGGTAAACAACAAAACAGTTTGGTATATGTAGAGTATTATGAAGGTGGAAGGACCCCGAATTTTAAGGAGTTTGAAACCAGTCGTAGAAACAGGAAAAGAGACCAGATGCAGATGATACGGATGGGCGGCCTGGTTGGTGTACGGTACCAGGTTAAATCGGCTGATGATGATTTTGAAATATATGATGTAGTTAAGGACCCCAAAGAAGCTGATAACCTAGCCCTGAAACCGGGGTATGAAAAGATACAAGCGCAAATGAAAACTAAGGTATTGCAGGTACGCCACCCTGATGCTGAAGCACCTCGTCCTTATGATAACGTCCTGATTCCAGCAGATACAGTTGCAGGCGAATTAATATCAGGTGTTAGCTGGAAGTTTTACAAAGGGAATTTCCCCTGGGTAATTTCTGAAAAGAATTTGAACCCGAATGAAAAAGGTAAAAGTAAAAGTGTAAGCGGGCAAGAAGCCGACAATAAACCTGGGATGATCTGCTACGAAGGATTTATAAAAATCCAGGCTGATAGCAAATATACTTTCTCCATGCAAACAACTGGAAATGCCTATTTGCGCTTACATCAGGCGACATTAATTGATGAGGATTTCGGCTATCAACCTAATACAGAACTTACACGTGATGTTTATTTAAAGGCAGGTTATCACGCGATAAAACTAAACTATTTGTTGCAAAAAGGAATATCGCCACAATTGAAACTAAAATGGAAAAGTGATAAAGGCGATTGGACTGATATAGATGGAAAAGTCCTGTATCATTTGCAATAAACAAACACTTATTTAATACTAACTGATATAAATGGAAAAGCCAGGTTTGATGGTTATGAAAAAGGGCGTATTGCTTTTACTTGTTTTTTGCTTTCTTGTATTTACAACTAACGCACAAGATTTTGGTGGCATACAATCTTTAATTTCCCGTAGGCTTCCAGGGCTAAAAAACAAGGTCGTTTTTGAAAAAATACCCGGGGAAACTAAAACAGATACGGCAGTTTATTATACAAAAGACGCTAAACTGTTTATTAAAGCCAATACATTAAATGCCGCCTCATTTGCACTAAATGATTATTTGAAAAAGTATTGCAACAGCAGTTTCTCTCATACCGGTGATAATATACATATCCCTGAAATATTACCACAAGCTAATAAACCGTAACGCTCTCGTTAGCGATCTTTTCGGCCTACATGTATATCTGCACCTATCAATACGAGGTAGCATACCTCAAGGAGTTTAACATAGCAGATAATGTTATTACGTTGGATTTGAATACGATTTTGAAAGATGCCGTACATGTTTTAAGTTGTTTGGTTCTGTTTTTCATTACTTATTTTTTGATATTATCTCTATTTAGCGGCTTGTCAGCCAAGTCATATCGTCATAAGGCGTTTACTACTTTGATTGCACAATTAGTTGCAGCAGCAGCCGCGGCGAGAATTTTTCTTCCTTTTTCGATTAAAAATTTATCCTACATGGCATTCGGTATCATTGGATTTATTGTTTTGCTATTTGTTATTTGGATTATCGTGGCGTTGTCACACAAACCGAAGCCTGAAAAAACCGATGTTCAAATTAAACACCAAGCCGAAAAAGATCGATTATCAAACAATTATATTTCTCGGATGACTTACCTTATATCTTATCCATTAATGTTTTGTCAATGGTTTGGTGCCGGCGAAGCGTATCGTCAAACAGATTTCGCGGTTGTGCAAGACACCCTTAAATATGCGGTCGTTAGAAAATATGGCGAGCAACTGATTTGCGTTGAAATTGACAGTAACAAGATGCTGGGAAAGAAAATGGCAATTTATAAATTACCAATTGTCAGCCCAATCATTTTAAAGCATGAAACATTCGGGCCAATCAGCGCAATGTATCTTAACGATAATCCACGGTTCATTCCCCAAAAAAGAGCAATCCATAGATAATAAGTTATTTACCTATAGTCGATGTTGTTACCGCACCAGATGTTTACTACAAACTGGAAGCACAATGCAAATTAGCCATAAAAGAGTTCAAGTTTTGTAGTCTAAGGACCACATGATAAATCAAAAGCCTCCAGATGAAAATCTGAAGGCTTTTTGATTGTCAGGCAACGCCACACGAGTTGGTTAATTTAAAAGTTGGCTATATTTAGCATTCAAAGAAACATAAGAAATCAATCCGCTAAAATGGCCATGACGTTTTTTAGAAACATATTCCTCAGTATGAATGATAAAATAAATTGCGCACAAGAGTATCAACCTAACTTGATTAGGCTGGCAAGCAAAGCCATAGGCATTGTTATTTTTTTGTTTCTGCTTCAAAACGGTGTTGTAAAAGCCACTGACAGGCAATTTAAAATTGAAAAAAAATACCTCAACATCCCTGTTGGTAACCGGGCGAGGATGAAGCTTTTTAAAATAAACATCAATGGCTTAAGCAAACGGGAGTTCCCTGTTCAACTGGCAGAAGATGCTGTGAATTATTGGATTTTTATTGATGTCACTGAATTTAAGGGCAAAACAATTACGCTGTCATGCCCCACCACTGAAAAGGCGTTAAGCCGTATCTACCAGGATGACAGGATCAACGGGGAGGACAGCCTGTACAAAGAAAGTTTAAGACCCCAGGTCCACTTCACAGTTAAAAGAGGTTGGAGTAATGATATCAACGGCCCCATTTATTTTAACAATCAATATCATTTGTTTTGGCAGGCATTTCCGTTCGGCAAGTCATGGAATACGGGTTATATGTATTGGGGGCATGCTACCAGTAAGGATATGCTCCATTGGACCGAACATGAGCCCGCTTTGATGCTTGATAGTTTAGGTTCACCCTGGTCTGGAACAGCAGTTATTGATAAAAATAATGATGCGGGCTGGGGTAAAAATACCATGATATTATACTATACTGCTTTCGACCTTACTTCCTTTAAACAGGTGCAATGTATGGCCTACAGCACGGATGAAGGCAAAACATTTAAGAGGTATAGCGGAAACCCCATCATTGACAGCAATTGGGAGATGCAAACCAATGATACAAGGGACCCGAAAGTATTCTATTATGAGCCGGCTAAAACCTGGGTGATGGTATTGTTTGAAAGGGACGGGATGTCGTTCTATAACTCTACAGATATGAAGAAATGGCAAAAGCAAAGCCACTTCATGGGCCTGCATGAGTGCCCTGATTTCTTTGAATTACCTGTAGATGAGAATACAAATAATAAAAAATGGGTGTTACATGGCGGCAGTGCAGATTACTTTATCGGCAGTTTTGATGGAAAAACGTTCACGCCCGAAACGCCCAGAATGCGGTATGCCGTCGGTAAATCGGATCCGGATATTTTATATGCGGCCGAGTCTTTTGCTAACATGCCGGATAACAGGCGGGTACAAATTGCCTGGGGAAGGATAGCGCACCCCAATATGCCTTTTACCCAAATGATGTTATTTCCTACAGAATTTTCATTGCGCACAACTGCAGAGGGGATCAAGCTTGTGGCCAACCCTATCCGCGAAATAGAAACTTTGCACACCACATCCAATAAATGGGCATCATTAAAAGCAGGTGAGGCTAACGATAAGCTGGCAAAATTCATATCCGGTGCATATCATATCAAGGCAAAATTTACGATTGGTCAAAACGATAGTTTGCGATTGAATTACAATGGGAACGAAATTTTGAGTATTGCCGGTAATGAGTGTAAACCGGGTGACAACACTATTGAGATCATAATCGATAAAACTTCCTCCGAGATCTTTATCAATGGTGGCGAGCATTACGTTGTTGAAAGACTTTCAATATTTAATAAGCAAGGGTTAACATTTACCTGTTCCCAAAACTCTATCAATATTTTACAATTGGAGTTGTATGAAATGAAGTCTGTCTGGAATATCACAAATAAATAACGCGCCTGGTAGCCCCGGTCAGGCCAGCACGACTCGTTTAAGAGAAGCTTCAACGTGAATTTCAGCCTATCGTCAGTGTTATCACCGAACCATATCTACCCCACAGCATAATGCAACTCACCCATAAAAGAGTTTGAGTTTTGTAGTATAAGCACCACATTATTTAAAAAGCTTTTGGATGAAAGTCTAAAGGCTTTTTTGTACAAGTAGAATGCATGCAATATTTTAGGTCGAAGTTTACAAACTTCGACTAGTCGGGGGACAATGTCGCTCCATCCAAAACTGGGATAATAAAAATTAAGCCTACCTTTGATTAGATGACAAACAGCCGGAATATCAAACTCAAAGCGCTGATGGCAAAATGGTTGCTTATCTCAACCCTTGTCGTTAGTCTTTTTGCTGTTTCGGGCCCTGTTGGCCAGTCTATCTTTCAGTCACAAAAATCACGAACTGAACTTGTATTTTCCAATAATGCGAAGCCTGGTTACCGGGCCATTGCCTATCAAATACGGAGAGAACACGCTCGGCCCCAATTCATTTACAACGCCAGCCTGCTTCATTCGTGCCATTTATTAGCTTATGGCAGACTATCTAAGGTTAAGCTTGACCAGTTATTGCGGCAGGCCGATGGTTTACAAATCTGCCGGAGATCCCATCATCTCAAAATCATTCCTCAAAATCCAGGTGAAGACCCTGCTGATTGCTTTATAGCATAATTCTCCCAACAGTTTAAGCAGCTTTGACGGCCTTAAGGCAGAGCTGCGACCATTCATAATTTATTAAAAACATGAAAAGTTTCAAAAAGGCATTGAAGCTGGCATGCCTGGTGCTGATGATCTGTTTAGCAAGTATCGGTATCAGTATTGCCGGCGGCGCTCCTGTGCCTCTTTCCCGGAGAAAAGAAAACGACCCGCAAATCAAAATAGAATTGGTTGAATCAAAAGAAGAAACAACTGATTCAGTACAAATTGACATTAAATTATAAACAAAGTGCCCAGCATGAAGATATTAATCGAAAGGTATCAAGGTATATCGTAAATTCATGGATTTTGCAGTCTAATGATCACTTGAAAGCGGAGCATTAAAAATATGCTTCGCTTTTTTGTTTTTTATCCCTAAATATGTAACGAAACCAGATAAACCAGTGTCTTATGGTCATGAAACTGATCCGGATATTTCTTCCAGCCTTATTCACACTATTCCTAATCAACTTTGCCGGTGCACAAACAAGGGGCGGTAAAATTTCGGGCTTGGTTTTAGATAATACCAAAAAACCGCTCGACGGCGCGACCGTGATTTTGCTTGTCGCGAAGGATTCGACAGAGGTAAGTACCCAGCTTGTTAACCCGGATGGCAGTTTCACCTTTCAAAATCTAAAAGACAATACTTATATACTAAAAGTGACCTATATAGGCTATAAGGATTACCGTAGCAGCAATGTGGTAATCAGTCAGCAAAAACCGGTTGCTTTGCCGCCGTTTATTTTATCATCAACCGGGAAAACGTTGAATGAGGTAGCCGTGACCGCTCAAAAGTCATATGTACAGCAAAAGATCGATCGCACGGTAGTTAACGTAGGCGCGCTGATATCCAATACCGGCGCCAATGCTTTGGAAGTGCTGGAAAAGTCGCCCGGCGTACAGGTAGATGCCGATGGCAATATTACATTTAAGGGTAAAAGCGGTGTATTGGTGATGATTGATGATAAACCTACTTATCTTTCGGCTGCCGACCTGGCTACTTACCTGCGCTCGTTACCGGCTTCGTCGTTAGATCAAATAGAGCTGATGGATAACCCGCCGGCCAAGTACGATGCTGCGGGAAACGCGGGTGTGATCAATATCAAAACTAAAAAGAATTCCATCAGGGGATTTCATGCCGTGGTATCGGCAGATTACGCGCAGGGCTTTTATGGCCGCACTAATGAGAGCATTAACATGAATTACCGGGTAGACAAGGTTAACCTTTTTGCCAACATTGCTTACAATGGAAACCAGACTTTCAGGAGGCTGGAGATCGACCGGAATTATTTTGATGCGAACGGCGATCAAACCTCTTCGCTAAAAGATATTTCGTATTTCAGGCCGGTAAATAACAATACAAATATTAAGGCAGGTATGGACTTTTATGCATCGCCGAAAACAACCTGGGGCGTAGTATTTACCGGTACCATAGCACCCGATCATGACAATAGCCCGGTATACAGCTTGCTCTATGGCAAAAACGGCGAACTGGATTCAACCATCAATACCCAAAATACATCTAAAGATAAGTTTAACAGCAAAGGCATAAACCTGAACTATACCCATAAGTATGATAGTACGGGCAGGCAGCTAAATTTCGACCTGGACTATATCCGTGATGTATCAAACAGCAACCAGTTGTTTGTAAATAATACCTTTTTACCCGATGGTACTTTAACAAATTCGCAAACCCTGAGTGATAATTTGCCATCAACCATCAATATCTATTCTGCCAAGGCCGATTATGCCCACCCGCTTAAAGGCAAAGCAAAGCTGGAGGCCGGTGTTAAGAGTAGCTATGTAAACACGGATAACGCCGCAAATTACTATAACGTGGTTGATGGCGTAAGCACCATTGATTATAACAATACCAACCGCTTTTTATATAAGGAGAATATAAACGCCGCCTATGTTAATTTTAATAAGGATTTCGGCCGGTTCTCGTTACAAACAGGTTTGCGGGTTGAGAATACCAATGGCAATGGGCATCAGCTGGGGAATGCCGAAAAGGCTGATTCATCATTTGCTAACCATTATACAAACCTGTTCCCGACCGCGTATTTTTCCTATAATCTGGATACAGCGAAGCATAACGTGTTGGTGCTTTCTTATGGTCGTCGCGTAGGCCGGCCTAATTATAGCAGTTTAAACCCTTTTACTTTTTTTGTGGATGAGTTCACCTACTTTTCGGGTAACCCCTTCCTGAAACCGCAGTTTACCGATAATTATAAACTGGCCTATAGCTTTAAAAGCCTGTTTACAGTTGCGGTTGCCTATGATTATACAACCGATGTGCAAGGTGAAACTATACATAACGATGGCAACGTGTTCATCAGCACCACCGGCAACATAGGGCAACTGAAAACATTAGATTTTTCAATAAACACAAATTTGCAGCCTGCCAAATGGTGGACGGTTAACCTATATGCCGAATTCTATAACAATACTTACCAGGGGCAATTTTATACAGGCTACCTCAATCAATCCAAAAATACATTTGATTTCAATGGCAGTAACCAGTTCACGATATCAAAAACCTGGAGTGCCGAAATCAGCGGCTTTTATGATAGCGGCGGGGCTTATGGTCAGTTTATTACCCTACCCAAGGGCATGCTGAATGCAGCTATTCAGAAAAAAATATTGAATAACAAAGGCTCCATCAAGTTAAATATGCGCGATATCCTGCACACCTTTAGCCCGAGCGGCACTATCACCAATATTGAGAATGCAACTGCAACGTTTCACAACTTTGTGGATACGCAGGTGGCAACCCTGGCATTTACCTATAGCTTTGGCAAATCAACCAACAACCCTCCAAAACGGGAAACCGGCGGGGCGGATAGTGAGCAGGGGAGAGCACATTAATAAGTTTTTTGCTCAAGCAGGATGCTTGTAGTATTTTAGGTCAAAGTTTTTAAGCTTCGACTCTTTGTTCATACAATCTTTTAGGCTACAAACGCTTATGCTATATTATTATTTTTTGTGTAATATTAGAAGAAATTAATAATTTATCATGGCGAAGAGAAAGCTTCAAGAAAATAACCTGGCAGATATACTTTTTCCAACTCTTTCGGAAGAGGAGCTAAGTGAGTCGATAATCAATATTCCTCCTGAGCAGAGACGTCTACACACTGAAACATTGGATTTCTCTATATCTACGGTTATTGATTCATTAACAAAAGGAGATATGTTTATTCCAGAGTTTCAAAGGAGATATGTATGGAGTGAGGCTCAAGCATCAAGATTGATTGAATCATTAATTATACAATGTCCAATTCCTGTTATTTATTTAAATCAAGAGAAGGATGAAAAACTATCGGTTATAGATGGAAATCAACGTTTATTGAGCCTTCAAAAATTTATAAGAAATCAATTCGGATTAAAGGGATTAACAGCTTATCCAGAACTTGAGGGTAATAAATTTTATGATTTAGATCCTAGATTTCAAAGACACATACTCAATCGTACCTTGAGATGTATTGTAATAGCTAAAGACACCCATCCTCAAATAAAATTTGATGTTTTTGAAAGACTTAATTCCGGTTCTGTCAAGTTAACTGCACAAGAATTACGCCACGGTCTCTACCACGGTTCCTTTATGAAGCTTGTTAATGAACTGGCGAAAGATAAAAATTGGCAGAAGTTAATTAATCTAAGCGCTAACAAAAGAATGAAATCCGAAGAGCTCATAATAAGGTTTTTTGCATTTCATTACAATCTTGAGAATTATAAAAAACCATTGGCTAATTTTTTAAATGAATTTTGTGATGCTAATAAAGAATTAACAGAGGATAAGAAATTAGAATATACGTTATTATTCAAAAGGACCATTCAAAACATTCTACTTTTATTCGGAAGTCTAGCTTTTAAGATATTTGACAAGCAGTTAAAGCCTGTTAATAATTTTAACGCGGCACTTTTTGATGCTGAAATGTTATCAGTAAGCTCATATTCAGAGGCATTGGTGGTAAAGCCTAGCGTTAGTAAGATTTTAATAAAGAATTTAGGAGAAAAATTCGATGAAGAAGAATTTATCAAAACCTTAAGTGTTTCAACAAGCGATAAAAATCCTATAAACAAACGAGTATCGATAGTAGATGAATTAGTAAAAGCAGTACTTTAATGCCATATACAAAAAGCTTAGCTAGGAAAACCATCGATATTGAAATTGTTAAGATGATTTCGATAATTAAGGATACATTAAAAAATAAATCAATCAGTTCTGATACAAGAGATTATGTGTTAAGTTGCTGCATTATGCTCGGTTCTGCAAAAATGGAGGTGTATTTCGAGGACTTTTTCGATTCTTGGATACAAAAAGTCAATGCACTCAATTTGACTTCAACACAATTACCTAAAAACTTACGGGCAGTTTATCTGAATCAACTGTTTTTAGTCAATGGTTTTAAAAAATTACTTTTTGAAAACAACGAACCTAATTATATCGAGCTTATTTCCAATGGACTTTCTGATGTACACTTTCATTTGACTGATGAATCTAAATGTCTTCCAAGATTAAGTGCAAAAAAGATTTATCAAAATAAAAAGTATCCTTCACCAGATAATTTAAATACAATGTTCAAAAGAGTAGGAATTAATAAGGTATTTAATGAATTGAATAAGAGTGCAAAGTTGGATATTAAAAATTTACTTCAATCATATAATGATTTTCGGACTGCAATAGCACATAATGGCATTCCAACTGGGATAAATCAAAGAGATGTTATTGATAAATTAAAGGATCTTCAAATCATCGTTTATCATATAGATAAAATGCTCTTCAGGCACTTGATTAAGTATACTACAATGGCTTCATGGACAATCTAATTTGTCGTTCACTGTACTCATTCATCCTCATGCTGGCGCACGCATATCGCATGTGCTTAAACTTACAATAACTCAAGGTTTCCCACCCGTCTGCATCTTCTTTATCATATCCGTAGCATTAGTATTTTTAGGATTGAGCTTTAGCGATTTTTCATAATTCTTGATCGCCTGTTTATTATCACCCATATCCATATAACCCTCGCCCAAACTGTCATACGCGTTGTATGATTTTGGGTATAGCTTCACATTCAGTTTGAACAATTCCACGGCATCAGCCGGGTATTTCTTAATGAGCTCATAGCCTATACTATTCAGATCATCTTCGGATACGTACAGGTCCTTAAACTTTGCTTTCTTTAGCGTATTAAAAGTTTTAAGCACGGTATCTATTTGCGGCTTCGAATCTGCGGTAACCGGTTTTGCAAAAAGTATGCTATCCAAAACCATACCTAATGATTTTGCTTTGGTATCCAATAAGGTTATGTCAAAAATGAGTGTCGAGTTTGGTGGGATTGTGCCGGTGCCTTTTTCGCCATAAGCTATATTTGATGGTAGTATAAATACGGCCCTGTCACCAATATGCATTAACGGTATGGCTTCATTAAAGCCCTTTATGAGTTTACCTGGCACCTGCGCTGCAAATGGTGTCCCGCGATCTGCGGTCGCGTCTATTTGTTTGCCATCGGTCAGGGTTAAAATGTAATCAACTATGGCCAGTTGCCCGGGGATAAATGCGGCCCCGCTGCCTTTGGTTTTAAAAAAATATTTCAAGCCGGATGCTGTCGTAATGGTATCTGTTTTTTGTGCGAATGCGATGCCGCAGAAACAAACGGTACAGATAAGGGTGAGTAGGTTTTTCTTCATCAATTTGGTCAATTAGGTATAACTCAAATATAATTATTTAGCCTGAATACCATTGAATTACTTGATGGCAAATTCTGTATTCCACTAAAGGATTTCCACTCTTAATTATTGATAATTCACCTTAAAATATCATATGATAGTAAAAAACAAATCTTAAACATCTGATGTTTAAATAAAACATCGTATGTTTGTAATGGAAATTAAGACAATGAAACAAAAGAAATTATCGCATAAAGCTTTGGCAAGGATCAGGCAGGATAGAAAATACGCGGGTATCATCAGGGATATTTTAGAAAACATTTATTAATACCATATATATCATGACAATTCTAACATTCACATTAATTTTGCTTGCCGGGGCATACCTGGCCGGGTTGGTGGGCTCGCTCACCGGCTTAGGGGGCGGGGTGGTAGTTATACCTTTGCTCACCCTGGTTTTTCATGTCGATATCCGTTACGCTATAGGTGCCGCCTTACTGGCATCAATTGCCAACTCATCGGGCGCGGCAAGTGCTTATGTTAAGGAGGGCATCACCAACATCCGTTTAGGTATGTTTCTTGAAATTGCTACCACCGCAGGCGCGGTTGCGGGAGCTGTAATAGCCGTATACACACCTACTAATACTATTGCTATACTTTTCGGGGCCATATTACTGTTCTCTGCCGCCATGACCATCCGCAAGAAAAACCAGGAGGCACTAACAACCGGCAGCGCTCTATCCTTAAAATTAAAACTCGATAGCAGTTACCCCACTAAAGAGGGCCCGGTAAGCTACAAATTAAAAAATGTTGGTGCAGGCTTCTCCATCATGGCCCTTGCAGGCATCATGTCGGGATTATTGGGGATAGGTTCGGGGGCGCTAAAAGTGCTGGCTATGGACTCAACTATGCATATCCCTTTTAAGGTTAGCACCACTACCAGCAATTTCATGATCGGCGTTACCGCCGCTGCGAGCGCGGTTGTTTACCTGCAAAGAGGGTATATGGACCCTGGCATTGCCTTTCCGGTGGTTCTGGGGGTTCTGGGTGGTGCATTCACCGGGGCGAAATTGTTGAAAAGGCTCGACCCTAAAGTATTAAAATACATCTTTTGTCTTGCTATTTCTTTTGTAGCGGTTGAAATGATCTACAACGGTTATAACCATCAATTTTAATAACAACAGCCATGAAAAAAATTATTTCGAAACATTTATTTGCCGATCGGGATATAGAACAATTTATCGGGTTGCAGCTCAGGTATGGCGTAATTATTTCCAGCCTGATAGTGCTTGCTGGTGGATTAATTTATCTGCAGCAGTCGGGCGGATTGGCTTTGCCGGCATATAGCCAATTTATTGGTACAAAAGCCGGGTTTACCAGCATTGGCCAAATTATAACAGGTTTAGGCACATTAAATGCCCGGGGTATTATACAATTTGGCGTGGTAGTACTTATTGCAACGCCCATATTACGCATTGCGTTTTCTCTTGTGGGCTTCGTAATTGAAAAAGACAGGCTTTATATTTTAATAACTTTAATCGTGCTATCTGTTATGATGATAAGCATTTTCGGTGGATTAAAAGTTTAGCTTACAGATCATCTAAAAATAAAAATCTATTACCATGAAAAAATCAATTTTAAAAATGGGGATCGCGCTGCTTTGCGCCATCATCTTTAGTTCAGTCATTACTCTTACTGCTGATGCACAGCAACCGGCAGGTATCAAAAATATTGTTCTGGTTCACGGTGCTTTTGTAGATGGATCGGGCTGGAAACCGGTGTACGATATTTTAGTTAAAAAGGGATATCATGTTAGTGTAACCCAACAACCGCTCACCTCATTTGATAATGATGTTGCCGCAGTAAAAAGGGTATTAGCTATGCAGGATGGCCCGTGTATTTTAGTTGGACATAGCTACGGAGGAGCCATTATTACAATTGCCGGTAACGACGACCATGTTGCGGGCCTGGTTTATATAGCTGCGCATGCACCTGATAATGGTGAAAGCGAGGGCGGCAATGGAAAGCTTTATCCATCTGCCTATAAATCACTTCAAAAGGGTGCCGATGGGTTTGATTATATAGCTCCGGCAAGTTTTTATGCTGATTTTGCCGCTGATCTTCCAAAATCAATTGCTGAGTTTACAGCCAATGCGCAAATGCCGGTAGCAGATGCCGTATTCCATGCTATTATCCAGAATCCCGCCTGGCGAACAAAGCCAAGCTGGTATATGGTAGCCAAAGCCGACCGTATTATTAACCCTGATCTGGAACGTATGTATGCCAAACGCGCTAAAAGCACCACCGTGGAAATTGAAGGTGCCAGTCATTCAGTTTATGAATCGCACCCTGAGGATGTAGCAAAGCTAATTATTGCCGCAGCTACAGGCGCCACAGCTAAAAAGTAACACAAAGATCACAAGATAATCAAAGCCTTTAGACGAAATTCTGAAGGCTTTTTTATGTGAGGATATTTATTGATAACTTGGCAGCATGCACAATCATTTACTAAATATCATATCTCAAAAGGTACCGTTAACTGAGTATGATATTGATTTGTGTAAACTATATTTTGAACCGGTACTGTTTCCAAAAAACAGGATTATTGAAGAAGCCGGCACGGTGCCCCAATACCTATACTTTGTTGTAAAAGGCTTTATGCGCCTGTTTCATTATAACGAAAATGGCGACGAGGTAACCACCCACATCAATTGCCCGCCAGGATTTTTAACTTCTTATTCTCATTTTATCAATCCAACAAAAGCAGATGAAAATGTAGAATGCATAACCGAATGTGAGCTACTCAGGATCACTAAAAATAATTTAGACCTATTAACCCAAAAAAGTGCCGCGTTTAAAGATTTCAGTATCGGCGTGTTTCAGCAGTCTATCGCTTATAACGAGAACCGTTCAAAAGAACTGGCGACATTAAGCGCAGAACAGCGGTATAAAAAACTGATCGAAAACTACCCGGGTATTATACATCATGTGCCGGTTCAATATATCGCATCTTTTTTGGGGATGAAACCGGAAAGCCTGAGCCGGATACGCAAGCGGATGAATTCCTAACATTTGTCAAGTGGTTTCGGTGCAATAGTCGGGAGATTTGTGCCATTAATTATTAAAAAAATAAGCAAATGGCAAATCAGCAATTATCACTCGTTAATGGTGCAAACGGGCACCTCGGCAATAATTTAGTAAGGCTACTGATCAGTAAAGGTATCCTGGTACGGGCCGCCGTCAGAAATATCGGCAACAAAGAACCTTTTGCAGGTTTGGATTGCGAAGTTGTTCAATCAGACATTACCGATAAGCAATCATTAATAAAAGCATTACAGGGTGTTGAAACTTTTTACGCAGTAGGGGCCGCGTTTAAACTTTGGGCAAAGGATCCTCAAAAGGAGATCTATGATGTGAACATCCAGGGCACCCGAAACATGATTGAAGCAGCCGCGGAGGCGGGAGTGAAAAGGATTGTATATGTGAGCTCGATAGCTGCCTTAAATTATACTGCTATACCGGCTAAAGAAAACTATGGGTATAACCCCGACCGGAGGGATACGTATTACAACTCAAAAAACGATGGCGAAAAGCTGGCTTTTGAACTGGCTAAGAAATATAATATTGAGTTGGTAGCAGTTTTACCTTCAGCCATGATAGGGAGCGAGGCCTTTGCGCCATTAAATGTATCGTACAATATCCTGAAGCTGATCCTGCAAAAGGAGATCCCGGTTGAAACAAATATTGCACTTAACTGGGTTGATGTGAAAGATGTTGCCGAAGGCTGTTATTTAGCAGCAACAAAAGGGATCAGCGGAGAGCGGTATATACTGGCCAATGAAAAATGCACCTCTATTAAGGATACCACTAAAATTGCACAACAGCTTTTCCCCGGGTTAAAGATCAAATTGCCGGTTGCCGTACCAAAGCCTGTTTTATTTGTTATTGCCTGGCTAATGGAGCTGGGCAGTAAAATAAGCGGCAAAGCACCTTTACTAAGCACTAAAGACATTGCCATGTTTTCGGGTTTACAACAGGACTTTGACCTGTCAAAATCAAGAAATGAGCTGGGCTATAATCCTAAAAACCCAACCATGGCTGTAGAAGAGGCGCTGGGATATTTGATTGAGCATCAATTAGTGCCATTAAAAAATCCTGACAAGTAATTACGCTCGTTTGCAACGAGTGCTTACATGGGTTAGCGATTGCATCGCCCTCGTCTACTGACGTACCTGCTGCGCATTTTAACGCAAATTCTTCCGCAATAAAGGCAGCACCAATAGCTTTACGATTAAATGCGCGGTTAACGAAAGGGCAAATGTAAAAACCAGGATCATCGCCTTTTTCAATGGGGTGTTGAAATAATCTAAAAAGGCTGACTGGCCGGAACCGGCGTACAAAACGGCCAGTATAAATACAGTTATACCGGTGATCCATAAGGTTAAGTGCGAATAAAAATAACGGGTGCGGGCCAGTTCTGATTTAGGGAATGCAGTAAGCAATAATGCCACATGTGTAATAAAAAAGATGATTGCGATAATAATTAGGCTATAAAACATTGGTTAAGGGGGTTTAAACCGGGAAGATAAAAAATCTTTATGAGAAAATATCCAGAGCAATAATTAATTTTTTATCAATTCAATCTTTCAACCTGACCCGTATATATCGATTGGCTTTTATTTTAATGGTCGAAAGTGTTTCGTAGCTTTATTGCAGTAAGATGGTCATCTCAGCAATACAATCACATATCAGGTCAATAGAAAAAAACGAGGTCCTTTACGAAGAAAAGAATTTCGATAAGCGTATAGAGGCTATCGACTTTATTGAATTTCATATTATTGATCAGCTGGAAGATCTCCTGCAAAAAACAACTGCACCTGATGAACTGCATTTACTAAAAGATCGCGCTGAAAAAATAAAAACTAAGCTCGAAGAAATTGATAGTAAGCTTTTTCAAAAATTGCGGGCAGATATCCGGTCGGTCGGGTGTGCGGGAAATGAATTTAAAGCAATGATCAATAAATACATTGATCTGGATTTAAGTGATAGTCAGCACCAGCAAGAAGCAGGCTATGATAACCTTGATATCTTTATCAATGGCTTATTCTCGCTGCAAGCTATGCCCGAGCAGACCAAAGAGCTGGAACTGGAAATGGTGTATTATCAGAAAACGCCAGCCCGGGTAGTTTTTGAAATGGCAGAACAGGTTTCCTTAATGCAGGAGGATATTTTTTTCGATTTAGGATCAGGATTAGGCCAGGTAGCTATATTGGTAAATCTGCTCACCGGGGTCACCGTAAATGGTGTAGAATTTGAACCTGCTTTTTGCGATTATGCAAGGGATTGTGCCACGGAGCTTAATTTACCGGAAGTAAAATTTATAAATACTGACGCCCGGCAAGCCGATTATTCTGAAGGGACTATATTTTTTATGTTTACGCCCTTTAGGGGTGAAATAATGCAGGAGGTTTTGGCGGCTTTGAGGAAAGAGTCGCTTCTAAGAAAAATTAAGATCATTACTTATGGGCCCTGTACTGCTGAAGTTGGTTTACAGGGCTGGTTAAGCCCTGTAAGTATGAAAGATGATAATATGTATAAGCTGACTGTTTTTACCAGTTGTTAACCGCACATTTTTTTATCGTAATTTAGTGATGTATCCCTGATTAATAACATCAATGAATTTTAGGCATCTCTCAACCAAATATCTATCTGTTTTATTATTAGGATGCCTTGCATTAAATAGTTTTTCTCAAGGTAAACCTGCCATATCGCATGGCTCCATCCCAAAAACTGATGATGAATTTGTTGGCCCATTTAGCAGCTGGTTAAATGCAAAAACAGGGTTTGGCGCCAAAGGCGATGGTGTAACCGATGATACCCGTGCCTTGCAAGCGGCGCTTGATGCAGTGGCAACATGCGTTGTTAATAATACGCTTTATTTGCCCGCAGGTACCTATTTGATCAGTTCAACATTAACCATCAACCATCACATTAATGTTTCTGTTATTGGTGCCGATCCTGCCAATACCATTATAAAATGGGGAGGAGTCGCTCATGGTACAATGTTACAGGTTAATGGTACGGCGTATTCAAAGTTTGATCGCCTTACCTGGAATGGGAACCGCATTGCCGATGTGGCCGTAGAGCAATCATGGGATGGCAACCAGCCGCATTTTGATACCGGTAATGAATATGCCGATGACGTTTTTATTGATGTGGCGTTCGGTATTCACGGCGGCTCGCTGGGCCATGGCTTTGCCGAAACATCCATTCTGCGCGATCATTTTATACGTAATACAAAGGCTGGTGTTAGCCTGGGTAATTTTAACGCGCTCGATATTTGGGTGCGTAATTCATCGTTTCAGGATTGTGGTGTTGGGGTAACGAATACCTATGGCGCGGGCAATTTCAAGGTATATAACTGTGTTTTTCGCAATTCGGCCATTAGTGATATGTCCATGAACAATACCGGCGATTTTTCTGTTCGCGGCAATACTTCCATTAATTCCAAACAATTCTTTTCTGCCGCTAGCAGCCGTAACCCATCATCTATAATTATTGAAGGGAATACCATTATTGACCCTGTAAATACCCAGGCGATAACCACAGGCAATCAGGGGCCAATTATTTTTATAAATAATATTGTCAGGTCGCGAAATTCGGCAAATGGTACGGTAGCTGCATTCAGTTCAAATGCTTTCTGCATGGGTAATGAATTTACTGTTGCTGATCCGATTTCTATAGGTAGTAATAGTAATACCTATAATAATAAAACAGCTTCCCGGGCCAGCCTTATAAATCTTTCGGCACCAATACTCTCGGGTGCAGAACCAAATCTTAAGCGCCGGGTGTTTGAGGTGCCTGTTGGGGCTGGTTATTCCGTTATTCAGTCTGTAATTAACCAGGCGGCTAAATTTTCCGGAACGCGGCCCGTTGTTCATTTTCCTTATGGTAATTATAATATTTCGGGTACTATCTTCATCCCTGCCAATAGCGATATCCAGCTTGTGGGCGATGGATTTGGTGATCGGTATGCCAGTATGTTAACCTGGAGTGGTACAACAGCCGGGCCTATAATATCTATTGCAGGTCCATCAAAAGCAACCATACGCGATATAACATTTAAAGGGAATACGGTAAGCACTAATATCCTGATCACAAATGCTGATGAAAAAGGGTCAAGAATTTTTATGCAGGAATTTCACCAGGTTGGCGGGCAAACAGGCTTATTGGTAAACCAGCTTGATCATACGGTCATATTCGCTTATGACACCCAGTTTTCCGGTTTAAAAAAAGCGGTGAGTATTATTGGTGGTCCGCTAGCCGATCAGGGAAAACCCGCTGAAGGCAGAACAATTATTTATAGCGGGGCATCATCAAATAACGATCTATCCAACGAAATAATAAACGGTAACCTGATGGTGCAGGATTTCTGGTACGAAGGGAGTATTAAAAGCACCTGGACTAAACTTTCAGGTAAGAGTGTTTTTATAGGCGATGGCGATCATATTGCTACGCCACTGCATGTCGTGCTGCCTTCGGTTATGATGAATGATTTTACAGGTGAAGCATTATTTATAGCCGGTGACATAACCGGCCATTTTTTAATAAGCGGCAAAAGTGCGCAGGCAAAAATACTGGCACTGGGTATTATGGCTGAGAATGATTCTGTGCTTATGGATACATCCTCCCCTAAAGCGGATGGCAGATTGCTGACGAGTCGTACCCGTAATTATAGCATGCAATGGCTTAAAGGCGGCAGCTCTGCCATGCCCGATATTGGTACTTATGATCCTCAATTTATAAGTAATATGATGGCTGATATGCTAAAGGTACGCCCTATTATACTTACAACTTTACCACACAGCGTGAGTGATATTCGCTTATACAGGGTAATGTCGATTAATGGTGCCAAAGGTATTGATATTGAGGTTGATCCGGGAGTGTCTTCAAAAAAATCAAAATCAAATTGATCGTATTAGTTGTTCATTTACAAAAATTTCAGAATTGTAGTTGTGACGCTTTTTAAGTTGGATAAATTGCTATAACTTTAAGAAACCAATTTATCAATCAAGATGAAGATATCTACCGAACCTATAGGCAGCATCCCGAGATCTCCCGAATTATTAGCAGCTATTACTTCAGCAAATGGTGGAGCTGATCTGCCAAAACAATATGAAAAAGCCATTCGCGAAACGGTAGCAGCGCTTGAAAAAACGGGCTCCCCGGTTATTACCGATGGTGAACAAACCAAATCGAGCTTTGCAACCTATCCGCTTGAGGGCCTCACCAATTTAACAGCTGAGGGTATGAAAATTAGTTTCGAGGACGGGCATTTTCGTCAATTGCCTTTCTTAACTAAAGGGCCTTTTAAGTATGGCAACTATGCCGTAAAGTACCTTGATGCAGCTAAGAAACTAACCGATAAGCCGGTTAAGCAAGCGGTCATTTCTGCATCAGCATTAAGTTTGATCTATCCGCCGAACGGCATTGAAGGTTATACGCAGGAGCAATTTATAAGCGATCTGCTAAATGAGTGTGAAAAGGATATCAGGCAATGTTTACAGCAGGGAGCCTATAAGGTTCAGATGGATTTTACTGAGGGCCGGTTATCGCTTAAGCTAGACCCATCGGGTGGTGTATTAAAGCATTTTATTGATCTGAATAACCAGGTTTTTAATCGTTTCACCGCCGAAGAACAGCAAAAATTAGGGGTTCATGTATGCCCCGGTGGCGACCATGATTCAACGCACAGCGCGGATGTTGATTATGTTGATCTTTTACCGCATCTTTTTGATTTGAACGTTGGCAGCTTTTATTTACAATTAGCCAGCGAGCCAGACAGGGTAAAGGTTTTAAAAACCATAAAACAATATCTTAAGCCCAACCAAAAGGCATTTATAGGTGTTATAGATGTACTTAACCCGGCAATTGAAAGCGCGGAAGACGTTAAGGAAAGAATATTGGAAGCAGCTGAATATATACCATTAGCGCAGTTGGGTACAACCGATGATTGTGGGTTCTCGCCTTTTTGCGATGATGTTTCAACAACTCGTGAAACAGCTTTCGCTAAAATAAAGGCCCGGATAGATGGTACCATACTTGCGGAAAAACAATTGTCGGCTTAAAACATAGCGTACTTAAATAATAGTGGCGCTGGTATAATATTATGGCTTACTTATGATAAGTGCCTTGCCTATGGTACGTATGATTAGTTTTATATTTGACTGCACGCGGTACTAGTATCGAAGTTATATAACTTAATAATCATAGCGTGATGAAAGCACTAACCTTTTCAACATTCGGTAATTCAGATGTACTTGAATATCTGGATATTCCGGAACCTGTATTAAAAACTAATGAAATTCTGGTTGAAACGGAGGCAATAGGATTAAACTTTGCAGATATTTATCGCAGAAAAGGCAACTATCACCTGCTTGGGCAGCCACCCTATATTGCGGGCTATGAA
This sequence comes from Mucilaginibacter mallensis, assembly GCF_900105165.1. NCBI lineage: Bacteria > Pseudomonadati > Bacteroidota > Sphingobacteriia > Sphingobacteriales > Sphingobacteriaceae > Mucilaginibacter > Mucilaginibacter mallensis. Next base: position 5,128,262 of record NZ_LT629740.1, on the reverse strand, counting down.
GGTGCGGGTATTATAATAGACGCAAATAATAATGAGGGCTTTAAACAAGGTGACAGAATTGGCTTTGCTGATGTTCCATTTGCTAATGCTGAAAGGGTAGCCGTGCCTGCTACTCATGCCATTCCATTGCCTGAGGAGATTAGTTTTGAAACTGCTGCCTCTGTTTTATTGCAAGGCCTCACTGCTCAGTACCTTGCAACGGATAGCCATAAAACTAAATCGGGAGAAACGGTACTTATACATGCCTGCGCCGGTGGTGTTGGGATTATATTAACTCAAATAAGTAAGTTATTGGGCGCTACAGTTGTTGGCTTAACATCATCTGAAAGTAAAGCGGCCATTGCATTAAAACATGGGGCCGATCAGGTATATTTATATACAGATGATTGGAAAAAAGAGGTGCTGTCTTTCAGCCTTGGCGGTGTTGATGTAGTTTATGACAGCATTGGGAGTACTTTAAAAGATAGTTTTTCCGTAACAAAAGACTGCGGACAAGTGGTGTTTTTTGGCATGTCGGGCGGGATGCCGGATTTAGTAGACCCGAGAATGTTAATGGATACCTCAAAAACAATTACAGGCGGCGATTTATGGAGTTATCTTACCTCAAGGGAAGAAAGACAAAAAAGAGCGGCCCAGTTATTTAATTGGATAATTAATAAAGATATCATGATTCCATCCCCGGCTGTATTTAGCCTTTCAGAAGGGAAGCTGGCGCATGATTATTTGGAAAGCAGAAAAAGTTCAGGAAAGATAATTTTAATTCCGTAAGTGAATCAATTGTATAAATACGCGGTAAATATAATAGTCAATCTAACATTAAAACTATGGCATTAAATTACGGATTATTAAGAGGTGAAGTAATTAACTCCATCCCCTACAAAAATACCGCCGATCATTACCAGATTGAAGTTAAAGCCGACCAGTTATACCGTTTGGCTATTGATGTTTATTCAGAGATAGCAGGCGCGCAGGTCCATTATGCTAATGGGGGCAGTACAAAATTGGATACCGACAGGATATTGCTGTATTACAAGGATGAGAACTTCGTTCATCCCTTAACAGCGCAAATGTTGCAGGCGAAGGTTGGTTTTACGCCAAAAACAGCTCTGCCCGGCGGGTTAGGGCTTGATTATTTGCGTACAACACCGGCGCTGTTCCCCATAGGGGCAATGACGCTGGTGCCGCCTGCAGCTATAGGTACTAATGGTAGCGACCTGAATGATGATCTCAATCCCTGGGTATTAAAGGCAACCAATAATCCCAACGCCGAGGTTTTTGCTTTTGGCTCGGGCTGGGATGATAATACCTCGGGCAGTATAAAAGATAATACCCAATATTTTAACCCCGACCCGGCTTTGGGCGTGCATGATGTGCACATGAACCAGGGCGATTCGGGCAAAGAGGCAGCAAATAATGGTGTATACCAGGATGGCGCGCTTTTCTTTTATTTTAAGGATACCGATCTCTGGGTAGCAATGTTTTTCCGCTTTCAGAATCAAAGCATTAAAACAGATAATAACGGGAACCCGGTTTAATAATTTACTAAATATCTTTCTGAAAAAGATGAAGCCTTGATTATATAATTCGATATTAAAAATTCGTTTTATTTTTTGAGATATCTCAATTATGAAAAAAGCACTGATTTTTGATCTTGACAATACAGTTTACCCTGTGGCTTCTATTGGGGCGCAATTATTTGAATCGGTATATGCCCTGTTGGAGCAAAAGCTGGATAGCGATACTTATAAAAAGGTTCAGGAGGATGTTACCAGGATGCCTTTTCAAAAAGTTGCCAAAATTTATGCCTTTAGTGAGGACTTGAAACAGGATAGCTTACAATTGCTCCGCGGGCTGCGATGTGATGAAGCAATTGAACCTTATGAGGATTATCTGCAAACTAAGGACCTGAAAATCGACAAATTCCTGGTAACTATAGGTTTTACCGAGCTACAGCTAAGCAAAATAAGACAGCTACAGATTGAAAATGATTTTAAAGAAATTTACATAGTAGATCCCGATAAATCGGCCATTACCAAGAGGGATATCTTTCAGCAGATCAAGGAAAAGTACAATTATACTTTTGATGAAATGCTGGTAATAGGCGATGATCCAGAATCTGAAATTGCTGCCGCGACAGTACTTGGGATTGATACTTATTTGTATGATCCCGAAAAAAGGCATTCAGCCACTAATGCGGTTCACCATAGCGATAGTTTTACCGGGTTAAAGGATATTTTGAATTAGTAGATTATAATTAATTGATGTATGAAGAATCAATGTGTTAAAAGCTTTGTCCTATTGAAAGATAGAATGTAATGGTTTTAAATTCGCTCACATCATAGCCAGTGTTATTTTTTTGCAGGATGTTGGTAAAGCCCCAGTCAAGATTACCGCTTATGGTCCATCCCGCTGCACCCTGAAATCCCAATACGCCGGTCGCGCCAACATCGGTTGATTTAAAATCGCCATTTTTTCCGTAGGTGATCTTCTGCTTTACGGGATCATCCGTGTAAAGCGTTTGGTTATTTGTACCATTTAAACCCAGCGAAAAATAGGGGCCTGCACCTAAATAAATATTTGCACCATCTCCAACTGGTAAATGCCCAATAAAGGCAATCGGGATTTCAAGATAATGCAATTTATAGTCGTCGGTAACTGAAATATTGTTTTCTTGCTGGTCGACATATACAGCGTTCATAGTTCCACCCTTGCCCGCATAAAGTATGCCGGGCCTTATAGAAAAGTAATCGTTGAATTTAAAATCGGCATTAAAACCTAATGAGAAAGGTGCTTCTGAATTCGTATATACCTCGTCTCTGTATGGCGATTTTACTTGTATAAACGCAAAGCTGGTCCCCCCGGCTAATCCAAATGTTATAGTACCGTTATTAGTGTTGCCATAACTTTGTGCAAAAGCAATAATAGTTGAAATCGTAAAAAGGGTGGTAAGTAGTAGTTTTTTCATATTATGAATAAGGTGCCGCGAAGATAGAATTATCCCCCTTATTTCTTAGTTATAAGAACTACAAAAATACAAATCTTATAAGGTCTGCTTTTGTAATTAAAATGCCGACCTTCGCTACAAAGATATCAGCCTTAAAATGCCATCAGAACCAAAACAGCCTGCTGCCGAAAAAGAAAACTTACATCCGCGTAATTTACACCGGCAAGGGTATGATTTTGAACGGCTTATTAAGGCTACACCAGCGTTGCGGCCATTTGTAAAACCCAATAAATTCGGAACAGAATCTATAAATTTTAGTGACCCGGATGCAGTAAAAACGCTGAACAGGGCCTTGCTAAAGCAGTTTTATGGCATTGATTACTGGGATATCCCGGCAGGATACCTTTGTCCGCCAATACCCGGTCGGGCTGATTATATTCATTATATGGCCGATCTGTTGGGGGAGAGCAATAAAGGCGCTATCCCGACAGGCGAACAGGTAAATGTATTGGATATTGGTACCGGCGCTAATTGTGTGTACCCAATAATTGGTAACAGCACATACGGCTGGCAGTTTGTGGGTACTGATATTGACCCGGTGGCTATACAATCAGCGAATAAGATCATTACTGAAAACCCGAAGCTGAAAGATAATATTGTGTGCCGGTTGCAAACCAATAAGGCCGATGTTTTTAAACGCGTTATTAAGCAAGGCGAAGTTTTTGATCTCAGCATGTGTAACCCGCCTTTCCATGCATCATTGCAGGAAGCGCAATTGGGTACCAACAGAAAATGGGATAATTTGAATAATACCAAAGCGCCTAAAGCGGTGCTTAATTTTGGCGGAAAGAACAATGAGCTTTGGTGCCCCGGTGGCGAGGCCATGTTCATCAGGCATATGATTGAGCAAAGCGCTTTATTTACAAAAAGTGTGCTTTGGTTCTCAACGCTGGTATCAAAAAAAGATACCCTGCCCGGTGTTTATAAGGCTTTGAGGAATGTATCGGCTATTGATGTTAAAACCATCAGCATGTCGCAGGGCCAAAAAGTAAGCCGCATTGTTGCCTGGACCTTTTTGAATGAACGGGAACAGGCTGCGTGGAGAGCAAGTCATGGGAATAAATAAACACGAATAATACCAAGAATTTTAAGCCTGCGATAAATCTATTGCAGGCTTTTTTGTGTTCTCATCAAAAGAACAATAAAAACATAGCATTGCTATTGTACATTGTATTGCTATGTATTATATTTGTTATATGAATAATGAATTTGTGCAGAACTGGTTCTCCCAGGTAAAGAAAGGGACACTATCCTATATCATCCTCATCATACTTGATGAAAAGGAGTATTATGGCTATGAACTGGTGCAGGAGATAAAAATTCATACCACGCTTGAGGTAGCGGAAGGTACCTTATACCCTTTATTAAACCGACTGAAAACCGAAGGCATTGTCGACGCCAAATGGATAGAGCAGGAATCAGGTATACCACGTAAGTATTATACATTGAGCAAGGAGGGGAGAGAAACTCTAACTGAAATGAAGAAGATCTGGTCGGCATTAGGAACCGCCATTCAAAAAATACAGAAATGAAGAGAATAATTTTTAATAACCCAACCGCACAGCGCATTTATGATGATTATTTTGTCCGTGTTAATCGCTGTATAAGCATATTATCAGCCGAGGATCAGCGGGAATTGCTAATGGAATTTAACAGCCATATTTATGAGGCCACGCACACAGCCACACCCGAAAATGAGGTTGACGTATTGATGGATACCCTCGATAAATTAGGTGCGCCCGAAGTAGTATTGCAACCCACTGTTGCTCATAAAAAAGTGCGGCAGGCCGCGCGTTCCTTCAATCCTAAACATGTGATACAAGCTATATATCTTAATATTTTTAATGGATTGGGTTATTTTATCCTTGGTTTGATCTATCTGTTGATCTTAGCTTTTGGATCGTTGGCTATCATCAAACTAGTTGCGCCAGATCATACCGGCTTTTTTGTTAAAGACGGGCATTATTTTGTTTTCGGTTACACCAGCAATTTACCATCAGGAACTACCGAAGTATTGGGCGACTGGTTTATCAGTACAGTTATCATCTTAATGTGTATGTTCTACTTTTTTAACACCTTGTTGTTTCGGTTGTTGAAAGGGAAATAGCTTATTTCGCAAATCCATTATAAGATTTATTCCGGAGCATGGCCCAAGTCCTGTCGTATGATACCGCGTAATGCACTATCACAATTGCGGCTATGATATAGCTTAAGGTGATGTGATTCAGCGTAAATAATATCCACACGGTTAGGGCAAACAGGCTCAGTTCCATCAATAACCTGATCAATCCCGGTGTTTTTACCGGGGCAGCTCCGGGGTCATTCGGTATTCTGAAAACGCCCCATAATGTTGCAGCTATTGCAGGGAGTATGAGTGCTGCTGCATATTGTTCCCATCCCACAAATAAATGCCAGCCCCACATGCCGAGTGCGGCTAATATCACCAGCTCTAATAAAAATCGTACTGCAAGGTTTATCGGGTTTTTGTTCATATGGGTGTTTAAATTATTCCGCTTACTTTTTTAATTGCCTTGCTAAAAATAGCCACGGCATCTTCCAGTTCCTGTTCGTTTAATGATGCAAAGCCAATGCGTACCGAGTTGCATTTATTGCTCCTGTCGTGATAATAATCCTGACCAGCGCTAATGGTAAGTCCCAACTCCGAGGCTTTTTGTGCCACTTTTACCGGGTCGATACCCTGTTTATAATTTACCCAGATAGCAAAGCCACCATCAGGAACCTTGAATGTAATATAGTCGCCCAGGTGCGCATTTAGAAGCCCGCAGAGAATGTCACGCCTTTCGTGGTATAGTTTGTTGGCTTTTTTCAGATGGCGGCTTATATCGCCGTTCTTAAGTAAATTAGCCATAGCTTCCTCCAGTAAATGCTCTCCCTGCCGGTCTATTAGTTTGCGCAGCTTTATTGCCTGTAGTAAAAAATTTGGCGGGGCTATCATAAAGCCAATGCGGATACCGGGTGCTATGGTCTTACAAAAAGAACCAACATATATAACATTGCCGCAGGTATCAATACTGGCTAAGGGCAATATGGGGCTGCCTGAGTATTGAAAATCGAAATCATAATCATCCTCAATAATGGCGAACTTATATTTTTTGGCCAGTTCCAGCAATCGGATGCGCCTTTCGGAACTCAATGTAGCCGTTGTAGGGGTATGGTGATGGGGGATCACATACAGCATCTTCACCTTTTTACTTTTACATATTGTCTCAACCGCATCCATATTCAAACCATGTTCATCAATGGGAACTAATTCAAGTTTTGCACCGCTATGCTCAAATATCTCGTTAGCGCCCGAGTAGCCGGGATCGCCCACAATTACTACATCATTTTTTGATAACAGCACCTGTGCTGTGAGGTATAGCGCCATCTGCACGCCCTTTGTGATCAATATATCAGCAGCCGTAACATTTAATCCCCGCGTGGCCGACAGGAATTTAGCTAGTTCGGTTCTGAAATTTAAAGAACCCTGCTCGAGACCGTACATCAGGTAGGTAGGGGTAAAGCGGTAATTGGCAAACCTGCGGTATTCCCGCACCATTAATTCAACCGGGGCAATGCGTGTATCGGGGAAACCATCATTAAAAATAAGATTGCCATCGGCAGGTTTATTAAACAAACTGGCAACATGTATTTTATCAGGAACGGGGAAGGAAGTCTCCGAAGCCAGTGCATGGCTCTGAATAGTAGCAGCCAGGCGCCTTGGTACAACATCAGGCAGGTTTTTAGCTACAAAAATTCCCTTGCGGGGATAAATATCTATCCAGCTTTGCGCGTATAATTCATCGTAGGCTGATACCACGGTTTGCCGGTGTACATGTAAATTTTTTGCAAGCACCCTGCTGGCCGGTAATGGTGCTCCCGGTTTTAAGATCCCCTGGCGTATATGATTGATTATGCCGTTTGAAACCTGCAGGTAAACAGGTACGGCAAGTGTTTTATCAATGGTTAGGGAGTTTTCTATCAATGCCATATCATACCGGAATAATTCATTTATGCTGGCTATAGTTTAGCTTAAAGTCAGCGTATTGTAAATTGAAATACTAAAGTATGTATAATATTTATTTCCTGCATGCTGGACTATCTGCTTTGTTGTTTCTGGACTAGTTGTATAGGCCAGCCTATGCCTAACTTTATACTAACAAAAAGAGAAATATTATGATTAGTCAGCAATATAAATATCAATCGGTATACCTGAGGTTAGCTATAGGCAGCGCCTATTTATGGGAAGTAGCCGACAGGCTTGGGTTGTTAGGTGCCCACGGGCAACCACATGTAGGCTGGGGCGATTGGCAGCATTTCCTGGACTACTCAAAACAGGTGATGGCATTTTTACCTGTTAGCATTATCCCTTTCCTGTCAGTTTTAGCCACTCTGGGCGAGGCCACTTTTGGCATATTGTTAATTATCGGCCTGTTTACCCGTTTCGCGGCTATAGGCAGCGGAATATTGAGCTTTTGTTTTGCCGTATCAATGGGTATCTCATTTGGTATCGATTCGCCATTGGGTTATTCGGTTTTTACGCTGAGCGCAGCCAGTTTTTTACTCGCAGGTGTGCCAAATTACAAATGGAGCATTGATGCCTGGCGCTCATTAAGATCATTGAATAATCAATTGGCTGATTACCAGCAAAACGCCATATTAAATTAAATCTTAACCTTAAAATTATCATCATCATGATACAGTCTTCAAATAAAACATCAGCACTTTTAGTAATTATAGCCTTTGCCATTGTTTACGTGGTATGGGGCTCCACTTACTTTTTTATACAAATGGCCATACATGGCTTCCCGCCAATGCTTATGGGGGCCTTCCGTTACTTTACAGCCGGCATTTTAATGCTGATATGGTGTCGTATAAAAGGCGACAAACTTTGGGTGTGGAAAGATATAAAAACATCGGCCGTTTGTGGTTTGCTGATGCTGTTTGTTGCTACCGGCGTAGTTATTTGGGTTGAACGTACCTTGCCCAGTGCCATGGTCGCCATAATGGTTTCGGCCAACCCCGTATGGTTTGTAATACTTGATAAAGCAAACTGGAAGATCAACCTAAAAAACAGATCAACCATAGCGGGCATCATCCTGGGCTTTTCAGGCGTACTTTTACTTTTTGGCGAAGCTATTGAAAGATCATTGAACGGCTCATTAGGTCAGGCGCAATTAATAGGTTTATTTTTATTGATCCTGAGCCCTATCGCATGGTCGGCAGGTTCATTATATTCAAAAAAGAATGCCGTTAATGCCCCCGCACGTTTAAATGTTGCATGGCAAATGATCATTGCCGGGTTAGCGTTTATCCCGGCAAGTGCTTTGCATAATGAATACAGCACATTCCATTTTAGCCAGGTGCCTGCACAGGCATGGTTCGCGTTGGTTTACCTTATTTTGTTTGGGTCGATAGCTGCCTTTAGCGCTTATGTATGGTTGCTGGGTGTAAGACCAGCCACACAGGTAAGTACGCACTCTTATGTAAACCCTGTTATTGCGGTATTGCTTGGCATGGGCTTTAATAATGAGCACATCACGATATTACAGATATTCGGTCTGCTGGTGATATTGGTGAGCGTGTTACTGGTTAATCTGTCGAAATATGGCCCGGCCTTTAAAAACCGGATCTCAAGTATTTGGGTTTCTATTAAGGGCTTAAATCCATTCGCGAAAAAAGATAAAATGGCGGATGTATGCTGCCAGTCGTAATTACCAGGCAAAACTAAAATAGTTCACCATGACTGTAAATAACTTATGTAAAACCTGCGGCACGGAATACCCGCAGGCAGATGGATCGCCCAAAACTTGTCCGATCTGTGATGATGACCGCCAATATTTACCTGAGGATGGCCAGCAATGGACTAATTATGGCGAGCTCAGCACTAATCATAAAGTTGTAATAACTGAATTAACTCCGACATTATACGCCATTAAAATAGAACAGGCATTTGCTTTGGGCCAAAGAGCTTTGCTGGTACTGAGCGAGCATGGTAATATTTTATGGGATTGCATACCATTGTTGGATGAAAAGGCAATTGAGTTTATCAGGTCAAAGGGTGGGTTAAAGGTAATCGCTTTTTCGCATCCGCATTATTACAGCACCATGAACCGCTGGGCCGAAGTATTTGATTGCCCTGTATATATTCACCATTTAGATGATCAATGGGTATTTAATAAGGGCAGCCATATTGAATTTTGGCAGGGCGATGAAAAGCCTTTGTGGGATGGTATGAAGATAATTCATATCGGCGGCCATTTTCCCGGTAGTTGCATTTTAAAGGTGGATGGGCTGTCAGAAAAAGGAACTTTGCTTTGTGGCGACAGCCTGTACCTAGCCCGGAGCAAAAGGCATATTGCTATTATGTACAGTTATCCCAATCAGATACCATTACCGGCGAATGAATTAAAGGAAGCTATAAGAAAAGTTTCGGAACAGGAGTTTGATACCATTTACGGGGCATTCGACTGGCAAAACCTGCGTGGTAATGCAGGAGAGGTATTTAAAAACTCGGTTGAGCGCTACCGGGAGAGCTGTTTACAATATTCATAATACATGTTAAACCATTTATATTGCTTTCGGTCATAATATTATAGCATTTATACTAAATATTAAGACCATGAAAGCGATATTAAACAACATAAAAGAAAACCTTTATAACGTATTTATAATGGGTAATGCCAGCAATATGCAAATAGTAAAAGTTTGGGCCTTATTGGCCGTTCCGATGTTAACATTATACGTAGCTGTGGGTCATTTCCCCCGCTAATTGTTAAAACCATTTGAGTGATTTGATATAAGCCTTTGGATGAGAAATCCGAAGGCTTTTTTGTTTGCGTTCTTTTTTTAATGGGTGATAATACCGTGTTTTAACGGTAGCTATTTCAATAATAAACATTTAACTTTCAGTAATATAAGCCTAAAAGTAAGTCTGGTTCATCACGATTTCAAAAATCTTACGGATCATGAAAAAGCAACCAAATAATGATGAGCAGGATATGGTGATATCCTACCTAACCATCAGAAAAGCCGTAGGCGTATTAGGCATTGCCCTGCCTGTTGTTTTACTCCTGGGCACATGCCTCATTAGTCATTGCCCTTGCATAAGGGGGGCTATAAGTGATTACTATTATAGTATGATGAGTAGTTATTTTACGGGCACTTTGTGTGCTGTTGCCCTGTTCCTTTTCAGCTATAAGGGTTATGATAGTGCCGATCAGATATCTACCAATATAGCAGGCGTTTTTGCGCTGGGAGTAGTTTTCTTTCCCTCAAACATGGGTAAAAACTGTACGGAATGTAATTTACTATTCCTGCCTGATAATTGCTTAAGAAACGTTGTTCATTATGGTTCTGCAGCAGGATTCTTTTTTACACTGGCTTATGTGTCAATAATATTGTTCACCAAAACAAATAAGGATAAGCCCACACCTCAAAAATGCAACAGGAACATCATCTATAAAACATGTGGGTATGTGATAGTTGCAGCTATGGTTTTGATAGGGATTTTGAAAGCCACCGGTATTGAGAAGGTATTAAATGCTTACAGACCTACGTTTTGGCTGGAGTCGCTGGCGCTTTGGGCATTTGGTTTTTCGTGGTTAATAAAGGGCAAAACAATATTGCAGGACGAATAATTACCTGCCGAAATTGTAAATTTGCTAAAGCCCGATTAATAAAGTGCCAGATACAGCCCGTCAATATACTCAAACCCGTATAGCACCAACCCCCAGTGGTTTTTTGCACCTGGGTAATGTACTGTCATTTTCAATCACCGCGGCACTGGCCCAAAAGCATGGCACCAAGATATTGCTACGCATAGATGATATTGACCGCGCCCGGGTTACACGGCAATACTTACAGGATATTTTTGACACCCTCAATTTTTTAGAAATCCCATGGGATGATGGCCCGCGGGATGTTGATGGGTTTGAAAAAAACTACTCGCAACTACAGCGCATGCCTATTTATATGGAAGCATTAGAACAACTGCGCAGTAAAGGACAAGTTTTTGCCTGCACTTGCTCGCGTAAGCAGATAAGTAACATTGATGGATCATATGATGAGTCGCTTTGTACCTGCTTTGATCAGCAGATACCTTTATCAACTGAGCATGCAAACTGGCGGCTGATCACCAATAATGAAGAACTGGTAATTAAAGATTATTCAGGAAAAGATATCCGCGCCACCCTACCTGCCGAAATGCATAATTTTATAGTGAAGAAGAAGGATGGTTCGCCGGCTTATCAGCTTACGTCGGTAATGGATGATCTTTTATATGGTGTTGATCTGATAGTGAGGGGGGAAGACCTGTGGCCATCAACACTGGCGCAGCATCAGCTGGCCGCGACATTAGGAGAAAGCGATTTTAATGATATTGTGTTTTATCACCACCCTTTAATGATGGAACCATCCGGCAAAAAATTGTCAAAATCTGCAGGGTCAACCTCTATAAAATACCTGCGCGAAAACGGTAAAAGCAAGGCTGATGTTTATACTATAATTGCTGGTATGTTGGGAAGTAAGGAAAGTATTAGCAACTGGCAGGAGTTGGCTGAATTAGTTAACTTGTAATGACATATCCCCAGGCGTCATTGCGAGGGGGTTTACTGACTTCAGTTTGCAACTTAAGCCTTAGGATGACGATGTTTTCGGGTACTGAATGATCATTTAGTTTGCAACTGGATAGCGGTTTCTTTTCGCATGGTATCGCTCATAGCCGCTAGGCCTAGTCCTTATTGTCTTCGACACAAAAGGACCAAAAAGTCAAGTCAGTAGAAATGCTTCTTTGTCGCACAAGGCCATTGCCCTGCAAATCAGGCAAAACCTGGGCTGCTATATTTTTGCCCATTGCTTCGCCGCGCATGGCCCAGGCTTCTGTAAAAATCTGCTATGCCCTGCCATTGCGCACAAGGCCACCATTGTTTTGCCTGATTTCACCCGAAGCTGTTCTACTGACGGAAGCTACATAACTTATTAGAATGAGAAAACTTTAAATGAACCGCGATTAAAAGCGGGTAAATGCCCGACAAAAAGCGCGGGCCTGGGTGTTTTGCCTGTGGGCGGAAGGATCTTTTTGTCTTGATCTTTTGGTTACTTTTGGATCAAGCCAAAAGTAACTAAGGCTCCGCGCCTATGAGCGGCTTCACGCGATATTCACACTTGCAATTCGCTCTGTATAGTCTAGAGATTATTAATATTGTGTTTGTTTTTCAATGGTATTAATGAGCTCCCTCCGGTCGGTTGTCTTCGTTCCTCGCAATAACGCTTTTTAATAACGAGTTTACAACGGCAACGTAAAATAAAAAGTCGAACCCTTGCCCGATTCACTTTCCACCCATATCTCCCCATCATGCCGGTGAATGATCTCGGAACTTAAATACAGGCCTATGCCAAAGCCCGATATGTGACGGGTATGAGCAGTTTCTACACGATAATAGCGGTCGAAGAGTTTATCAATATCCTGTGGTTTTATGCCCATGCCTTCATCCTTCACACTCACCTGTATATTATTGCCGGTTACCACGCATTTCACCTCGATATGTTTGCCTTTGGGCGAATATTTAACGGCATTGGTAAGCAGATTGGAAATAACAGAACCTATCTTATCACGGTCGGCATACACCTCAACATGCTCATGAGGGGCCAGACTGATGTTATGGCTCGACACGGTAAGCTTCACTTCGTCCATCATCTCGGTTAACAGTAGCACCATATCGAAATGCTCTTTTGCAACATGGATCTTACCAGATTCCAGCCTTGAAATATTCAGGAAGCCGTTGATCATGGTCCCCATTTTTTTTACCTGTATATTAGCCTTATCCAGAGCACCGGCAATGAAGCTATCCTCGCTGTTTTTAAGCTTCATGTTAAGCACCTGCACAATGGCCGTAAGCGAGGTAAGCGGCGTTTTTAGCTCATGGCTAACCATACCTATAAAATCGCTCTTGCGCTGCTCGTCCTGCTTTTGTTCGGTAATATCCATTACCACACCCGAAAAGGTGGTAAACTCATTTTCATGATCCCTGGAAAGTTTACCTAAGGACCGGAGCCATATCAGTTGGTCGTCATTAAACCGCCGCATGGTGTAGGTAAAATCATAGTTGCCGCCATTTTCAATGGCGGCGTTAATTTGTTCTAAGATCTTATCCCTGAAATCTTCGGTTACCTGGCCAATCGCCTCATCAAAGGTCATTTCCTTATTTACATCGTAACCAAATAATTCTCTGAGGCGGGGCGTAGTTTTTAGTTCCCTGGTGTCGGAATTTATATACCAGGTTCCTATATTGGCAGCCTCTAAAGCAAAACGCAGCATTTCTTCTGCCTGCTCTACCTTTTTGCGGGCGTTAACCTGCTCCGTAACTTCAATGGCCACAATCATTACAGCTGTAGTTATACCATCTCTGTTTTTTATAGGCTGATAAATAAAGGTAAAGTAACCGTTTATCAGCTGCCCCTTATGATTAATAACAGCAGGGGTTTCATTGCCATAATAATTTTCGCCGGTAGTGAATACATCGTCAAGCAATTTAAAAAATGGCTGTCCTTTTAATTCAGGAACGGCTTCTTCAAAAGGTTTGCCAATAATGGCTGCATCCTTACCCAACATAAACTGTATTTTATCATTAGCAGCTTCAAATACCAGTTCACGCCCGCGAAGCAGGCAAATAGCAACTGGTGCCTGCTGTACCAAATTGCGGAAACGGGATTCACTTTTCTCTATCTCAACAACTAATTGCTGAAGATGCCATTGCGTTTCCGTTAATTCTTCATTAGTGGAGGCCAATTCCTCGTTAGCGCCAACCAACTCTTCGTTAATAGCCTGAAACTCTGTTGCGCTTTCTTCAATTCTTTTACGAGTGAGTACTTGTGTTGTAACTTCGGTACCAATAGTAATAATGCCATTAATATTGCCTTCGGCATCATATAGGGGGTCATAAACAAAATCAATATAGGCGGTTGTCATTTTCCTGTTCCGGAACAGTTGAATAGGTAGTTCTTTAACCGAAAAAACTTCACCTGTATTAAAAACATTATCAAGCAGTTGTTTTATGCCCTGATCAAGCAGTTCGGGCATGGCTTGCAGTATGGGTTTGTTCAATACCTGGGGAAGTCTTCGGCCCCAAAGTTCCAATGCGCGGGCATTGGCGATCTCCACCACGTACTCGGGCCCTCGGAAAATAGCGATGGCAACCGGTGCCTGTAAAATAATAAGGCGCAGGTTGTTATCATTTTCCTGTAGCTTTTTTTGAATAAGCCTGTCGGCCTCACGCGCTGCTTTTAAATGGCGGTTTGTTTCTTCGAGCTGTTTATTTGCTACTATTTTTGCAGTGGTTTCGGTACAGGTTACAAATACACCGGCTACTTCCCCTGATTCATCAGCTACCGGACTATAGCTAAATGTCCAGTAAACATCTTCTATTTTACCGTTACGGTATATGGGGATCAATTGGTCCTCACTCCAGGTTGATTCTCCTCCTGCAAGCACCTGGCTTATAAGTGGTTTAATAGTATTCCATATCTCCGACCAGGCCAAATGGGCAGGCATGCCTAAAATAGACGGGTGTTTGCCATGTTGCCCCAAACTAGGGCGGTAAGCATCGTTATAAAAACAAATAAGCTCAGGGCCCCACCATAAAAACATAGGGAACTTTGAGTTTAAAATAATACTGAGCGTTGTTCGTAAGCTTTGCGGCCAGGTATCAGGAGTACCCAAAGCAGTAGCCGACCAATCGGTGGTTCGCATTAACTCACCCATTTCGCCGCCCCCTTTCAGAAACGGATAGTCCTTATTTTTTGGTTGATCTGCTTGCTGCATGGAAAATATAAAGCTATGATAAACATAGGCAGAATAAAAGTACTGATTTACAGAGAAAACACGGATTTGTATAACCAATAAATTAATTTGATTGTTTAGCCGGGAAACAGTTTTTATAATTACGGGGACTTTCAAATTATAGGACAGCGGGGTTAATTTATTTTGCTAATTTGATCGCATCAAACATTCATCTATGATAAAGAGGAGCTGCCTGCTTATTTTACTTATTTTTCCCCTGTTGCTGCAGGCACAAAGTAAACTTCCCGAGAATATGTTCTATCGCACGCTGCCTAACGGGCTTGCTGTGCTGGTGATTGAGGATAACAGCGTACCGCTGGCCACAATAATGATCACTTGTAAAAACGGCGCTTATACCGAAGCCCCGGAGTTTAACGGGCTGAGCCATTTATATGAGCACATGTTTTTTAAGGCCAATAAAAACTATAAAACAGTCGACGATTTTTTGCAACGAATGAGCGAATTGGGCATAAGATCAAACGGTTCCACATCATTTGAAAATGTGAACTATTACTTTACCCTGCCCGATTATAATTTAAAGGATGGGCTGGATTTTATGAACTCAGCTATTCGCTACCCTAAGTTTGATAAAAAGGAGATGGCGCATGAAAATGAGGTGGTTGATGCAGAGTTTCAACGGAATGAATCAAACCCGGGCTATGCACTCTCCAACGCGATGGATCACCATATGTGGGGCGACCTATTCAGTCGCAAAAATCCGATTGGCGATCACCAGGTAATACGTTCGGCCACGCCGGCTATGATGGATTCTATCAAGAACAAATACTATTTTCCCAATAATTGCCTGCTGACCATTGCCGGCAATGTTGAACATGATGATGTATTTAAGCAAGTAGAGCATATATATGGCAGCTGGAAACCATCAGGCTTCGATCCGTTCCAAAAATGGCCAATACCGGAGTTTAAGCCGCTACAAAAAACAGATTATTTTATCGTGGAATCGCAGTTATCACGTGTACCATTGCTTATGCTGGAGTGGCAGGGGCCCGATACCCGTAACGATGTGCATTCAACCTACGCGGCAGATGTGTTCTCTTACATAGTAAATCAAAATTCATCAAAATTAAAAAAGGCACTCGTGCAATCGGGGCTGGCCTTGCAATGTAATATTGGCTATTTAACCATGAACCACGTGGGGCCAATCAGCATAATGTGTGTGCCAAACCCTATGAGGGTTAAGGAATGTATAGCAGAGCTGAAAAAACAAATTGATATGATGGACAGCGATGATTATGTAACCGACGAACAGATTGAAACAGCCAAACGAAAACTGGAAGTGGCCCAGATAAAGGAGAAGGAAGTTACCTCTGATTTTACAGAAGTAATGTCGTTTTGGTGGGCATCATCGTCTATTGATTATTATACCGGGTACCAGGATAATCTTAAGAAAATTACCCGTGCCGATCTGCAAACTTATGTGCGCAGGTACATCAAAAATAAGCCTTACTGCGCCGGTTTACTTATCAGTCCGGAGTTAAAGGACAAGATACACCCTGAAGATTTTTTTACAGCATCAAACTAAATAACCGCATGAAAAAAATATTTTTATTAATAAGTATGCTATGCCTGGTGATGCCGGGGGTATTTGCGCAATCGGCTACTACTTCGTTTGATGTAGATGGTATAAAGGTGATATTTAAGCCGACTGTAAAAGAGATCATCAATGTACGTGTATTTTTCAGAGGAGGTGTAAGTAATTATAAACCGGAGCAGGCTGGTATTGAGAATTTTACCCTTGCCGCCATTACACAATGCGGCACTCAAAAATACAATGGCAATGCCTTCAGGAATATGGCCGATACGTATAGCATAGATATTGGTTCCGCAAGTAATTATGATTATGGTGATATAGATATGGAATGTATTTCCAAATACTTTGACCAGGCCTGGGACCTGCTTGCTGATGCCATAGTTACCCCCACTTTTGATAGTAATGAAATAGAATTGTTGCGGAATAAATTAATTTCAAGGGTACGGCAGGAAGAATCAGATCCCGACAATCGCGCCGAACAACTGTTGATGCAAAATGCTTTTGAGGGCACGCCCTATGCTATAGATCCCAGTGGTGATGAGGCCAAATTATCTAAATTTACTGCCGATGACCTTAAAGCTTATTACAAAAGCATCCTCAACAAAAATCAACTGTTTATAGTAGTGGCAGGCAAAATAAGTAAGGATGAACTGGTAGAAAAAATACATGCATCATTTGCTGCGCTGCCCTCAAAGCCATATACGCAGGTTAATTACAAAGAACCCATTTGGAACGATAATAAGGTTGTTGTTGAAAGCCGCAACCTATCAACCAATTATATTAATGCGATTATGAATGCCCCGCCTGTTTACAGTGCTGATTATGTGCCTTTCAGGCTCGGTGTTTCTATACTGGCCGGGGCTTTGTTCAGCGATTTGCGTACTAAGCTCAACCTCTCATATGATCCGGGTGCGGTTAGCGAGATGCGGCAGATGCCATTTGCACGTATGTATGTAAGCACTAATCAGCCAAAAGTGGCCGTAGAGGAAATGACCCGCATGCTTAACCTGGTGAGGGTTTATGGTGCAACAAAAGAGGGGCTTAAGCACCTAAAAAGTGGTTACATAGTTAGCAATTATCTGAAACAACAAAGTACAGCGGCAATTACCGGCAGCCTGGGTATTGCCGAAATTTTAGGCGACTGGCAGATGGACGAAAAATTGCCCGAGCTGATCAATAGCGTAACTGTTGACCAGATAGATATAGCGCTGAACCAATATATAGTTGGCCTGCGCTGGGCATATTTAGGGGATGCCGACCAGGCTAAGGACGCGGAGGAGGCTTTTAAACAAAAGATAAGGTAAACAAATCACCTTTAGACACCCACAAAATAACGGGCCAGGCCAAATAAAAGGCTCAGTAAAATCAGGTAAACTACATTCATCCTAAATTTTAACATCAGCAATAAGGAAGCGCATATGCAGCTGAGGGAAACGATGTTAAGGTTTTCTAACAATACACCGCCCGGGAAAACGATGTCTTTACCTAAAAAGAAAGTAAGGTTAAGGATAACGCCCACCACCGCAGCTGTAACTAATGTTAAAATTGCACTGATAAGGGCATTGCCGTGGGTTTTTTCAATAATAGGGCCGCCTGCAAAAATAAACAGGAAACAGGGTAAAAAAGTGTAAAAGGTAGTAGCAATAAGCCCGATGCTCCCCATCCACAATGAGGCGTGAAAATGATTATAAGCGGCCATAAATCCTACAAAACCTACTACAATAATTAAGGGGCCGGGTGTGGTTTCTGCAAGGGCAAAGCCATCAACCATTTGCATTTTTGATAACCAATTTAGTTTGGTAACGGCAAACTGTGCTACATAAGGTAAAACGGTATACGAGCCGCCTATGGTAAAGAATGCTGTTTGTGTGAAAAACAGTATCAGGCCCTTCCAAAATAAATGATCATGTGAAAACAAATAAAACAATAGGAAAGGAATCAGCCAAAAAATAGAAAAGGTGGCCAATTGCTTTAATAATTGTTTAATGCTGAAACCTGTACCCGGTATTGTTGAAACACTATTGATATAGTAATCCTGCTCATCATCATATTTATTGTCATCCTGTTTGTTTTCAATGTTTAATAAAGATGGTTTAACATACCTGATAAATAAAGCCAGCACTATTGTACCGGCAATAATGGCGGGCAAAGAGATATTGTAAAAAAAGATGCATATGAAAGCTATGGCAGCTACAACGTAATGCAACAAACTATGCAATGCCTTTTGCCCAACTTTAAACAACGCGATAATGATAATAGCAATAACGGCTGGTTTTAACCCGTTAAACATGGCATATATCCAGGGCAGGTTGCCGTATGATACGTAGATAATGCTTAATGCAAGCAATATGAACATGGATGGCAGAACAAACAATATACCGGCTATTAAGCCACCTTTTTTGCCATGCAGTTGCCAGCCAATATAAATGGCTAATTGCTGCGCTTCGGGGCCGGGCAAAAGCATACACAGGCTAAGCGCATGAAAAAATCGACTGTTGCTTATCCACTTCTTTTTGTCCACCAAAAAATCATGCATTAAGGCGATGTGCCCGGCGGTGCCGCCAAAACTTATCCAACCTAGTTTAAACCAAAATTTTAATGCTTCTTTAAATAGGGGGTTTTCCGGCAGGTTGGTGTTATCCATATAAATCTCTTTATCACAATACAGACTTCCGCTCTTCATGGGTGCAAAAGAAGTTCAGTTACATCCAAATGAATGTATCAATTATTTGGCAATAAACCGGGGTGAAATCTGTAAGGTCTGTGTTCTTTTCTACTTAAATAAGCTTATAATCAATGCTATAATACAGCTTTGTAAAGCTATTAAAGATACAAAAACAGCAGGATTTTATCAAATTCCGGTTGAGAAAAACAGTGATTAAATGGTGCTTTTTGAGGCGATTTTGCCTAGATCTCCTTTACATCTGTAGCTGCTATCCAGCCGGCATTACCGTTGGGTAACTCAACCTCTATCCACTGGCCGTTATCCTGCACCACGTTTACTTTAGTGCCCTCATGCACCACAAAAATTGGTTTTGAGGTAGGATTGGGTGAACCTGTAGCCGTTACTGAATTGCTGAATACTATGGCCTGGTGATGATTATCAAAATAACTTACCTGCCTGTTGGCAATAAATATGGCTATCAGCCCTAAAACCAGCATGCTGATACCTGTAAAGAATGATGCCTTTTTAAGCAGCATAATATGGGTAAAAAGGTATAGCACCAGCACTAAAAAGCCAACAATAAAAAGTAAAACACTCGCTACTGATAGGGTACTCGCTGAATAATACAGGATGATATTATGCCACCATTGGGTAGCAAAAAACTCCGGTTGCGGCTCAACTTTATCGGTAGTTTTTGAGTTGGCGAAGTAGATGTTAAAGTTGATGTCCTCATCGCCGGGCGAAAGCTTATGCGCCTTTTCATAATACAGCAATGCAGATGGGATATCGCCTTGTTTAAAATAGGCATTGCCCAAATTAAAATACAGCACGGTTGATTGGTAGCCGCCATAAACTATTTGCTGATAGGCTTTTATGGCTGCCGGGTATTGTGCTTTTGCATAGGCTGTGTTGCCTTTTTCAAAAAGCGCGCTGTTGTCATCGGCCAACGAAAACAATGGCAAGGCAAGCAGCAAAAGTAGGTACAAGCCGCGCTTTACGGGGTTATATCTTGTCTTCAATTTCATTGATAATGTTTTTTGCGTTTTCAAATACTTCCTGTTGTGCAATGCTTGTTGATGGCGCGAAACGGGCCATCTCGCACATATCCATCGTGTCTTCTAATTTTTTGATCAGTGTGCCATCCAGCGATTTGGCCTTCATCTTATCAGCAATGTTTTCCCTGTTCAGATCAGCTGCCGGGATGTTGAGCTTATCACTCAGATAACCAAACAAACCTTTGGCAATAGCTTCATAAAATGCTTGTTTATTGCCTGTAGTTAATTCCTTTTGGGCAGCGGCTAAATGTTTGGCAGCAATTTTATTGGCCAGCCTGCTTTTTACCAATACCGCATCACTATTATATTGGGTGAGCCAGCTTCGGTAAAAGAATGCCCCTGCAAAAAGGGTAGGGCCTAACAACAGCAATACGTAAAACAATGCTGAATTATAAAAGCCATCGCCCTCTTTGTATAAGCCAGGTGATGATGATTTTATATAGCGGATATCATTGCCCAGCATCTTAATATCCTGCTGATCTGCCGAGTTAAATGCCGGGACATTTACCTGCACATCGCCTTTATTAACTTTTATGCTGAAAGCCTTTGACGGTAAGGTTACATACCTTTTTGTAGCCGGGTTAAAGTACGAGAAATCAACAGAGTTAAGCGTATAATCGCCCTGGTGCCTTGGTATCAGCAGGTAGCTGTATTTTCTGCTGCCTGAAACGCCGGTAGCATCAACCGTAATATGATCGTCTGTTTTTGGATCATACTTTTCAAAATCAACGGGAGGGTTAAGTTTTGGCGCGTTTATGAGGTTAAGGTTACCCTTTCCTGTGATCTCAAAAGTGTAATTAAGCGTTTCGTTGGCTTTCAGCTCTCTCTTATCTGCATCAGCATAAACAGCGAACTCGCCTACAGCGCCACTGAAATTTGCGGGTTTACCAGCCTCAGGTAATGGGTTTACGTGTATAGTGAGCGGAGTGCTTTTAGCCTGGTACTTCACATTTTTAACATTGCCATACATATCATCAAGCATATTGCGTGATGGCAGTTGTATCTGCGCTAAAAAGGTAATGGCAAATGGGTCAATGATCAGATCGCCGGCATGTTCAGGGAACAGCACGGTTTGTTTGATTACAACGGTATTATATTTAAGCCCCTTGTACATTTCTGTTTTCCACACCGGGTGCTGCTGGTCTTTATTTACCACATCCTGGTTCCAGAAACCGTTCAGGTCAGGCGCTTTATCCGGCTGACTGGCCAATATGCCTACACGGGTATATAATTTATAATCAAGGGTGATTTGCTCACCTACATAAACATTGCTCTTATCAACCTCGGCCCTTATAAATAATTGTTTGGACAGATCCTGCGTGGCCGGTTGCGCGTCATCAGCCGGGGCAGATGCTGCAGGTTGTATACCCTGTTGTTGCTGCGCTTGCTGCTGGGCCTGTGTAAACTGCCCTTTTACTTTTATTTTTAAGGAGTTTGTGGTTAATGTATGCCCTGCGGATATAATAGCTGCTGCATCAATAGTCAACGTTCCCTCTTTGGTGGCAGTTACAATATAACCATAGGTGGTATTGTAGGTAGTAACACCATTGATGGATGTCATACTGGTTGACGGGTTAGGGCCCGACAATACCTGGAATCCACGAAAGTCAGGCGGTATAAAATGCTCGCCGCCTCCATCTAATGAAAAATCAACCTCGAATTGCTCCCCTACGGCTACCTCGCTCTTGCTTGCGATTGCTGTAAACTTGGGGTCGGCAAACAGCAATGTTGTCCATAACAGTAGGAAAGATAATATGTAGTATCCCTTTTTCATTTATTGGTACAAAATAATAAGATTACCAGTCTTTATCAATATGCGCTTTACCGCCTTTTAGTTTTTTATTTTTCAGTTTATCCTGCGTGCCCTGTTCCTGGTTATTCAGGGCATCCAGCATGCGTTGGGCATCATCTTTTGATACCTTATTGGGCTGCTGCTGATTTTGCTGGTTCTGCTTGTCCTGCTGATCTTTATTTTGCTGGTTCTTGTCCTGATTGTTCTTATCCTGATTGTTCTTATCCTGGTTCTTTTTATCCTGGTTGTTCTTATCGTTCTTGTTTTGATTCTTGTTATTCTGATTGTTTTGGTTGTTCTGGTTATTTTGATTGTTCTTATTTTGTTGCTGTTGTTTTTTAAGCATTTCCTGCGCATAGGCCAGGTTATAACGGGTTTCGTCGTCCTTTGGGTTGTTGAGCAGCGCTTTTTTATAGGCATCGATACTCTCATCATATTTTTTGCCGGATAGTAAAGCGTTACCCAAATTATGATACGCCCCTGCCTTAACTAACGGGTTTGCGTTTGTGGCGGCGATATTGTTAAAGTTCTTTACCGCGTCGTCATACCTTTTTTGCTTGTACAGGGCATCGCCAAGGTTAAAATTACCCTCCAGGCTCTGGTTCTTTTTTTCTACCGATTTACGGTAATCTGCTTCGGCATCCTTGTATTTTTTCTGACTATACAATTCATTACCCTCGTGGATATATGTTTTCGCATCCTGCGCAAAAAGTGCAGAACCGGTAAATAACAATAATATGGCTATAATAAACTGCTTCATGGTTTTTTCACTTCAAACAATTTCAACCTGCTTAACCTTAAACTTTTCCTGTTGGAGATAAAGAACTCCGCAACCAGCAACAGCATCGCTATCGCCAGGAAAAACTGGAAACGGTCCTCAAAATCCTTAAACTGTTTGCTGTCATAAGTTTTTTGCTGCATTTTACCTATCTGGTCCATCACAATGCCCAAACCACTGTTGGCACTGGTGGCCCTGATATAGATACCATGGCCTGCGGTAGCAATTTCCTTACACATATCCTCACTCAGCTTGCTTATAACGGTGTGGCCCGCACTATCAGTATGGAACCCGATTTGTTTTCCGTTATCATAAATCGGTACAGGTGCCCCCTGCGGCGATCCAAAGCCAACCACATGTATAACTACAGCTTTATCGTGGGCGCTTTCAGCAGCTACAACGGCATCATCCTCATGGTTTTCACCATCTGTCATGAGTATCATGGCTTTGCTGGTGTTATCCTTAAAGTCGTATGATTTCATGCCCATATCAATAGCCGCGCCAATGGCTGTGCCCTGCACGGGCACTATATTGGTGTTGATGGTATTTAAGAATAATTTGGCTGCCGAGTAATCGGTAGTCATGGGGAGCTGTACGTAAGCCTCGCCCGCGAAAACGATGATACCTATACGATCATCATGTAAGTTATCGATCAGCTGGGATAAGGCCCTTTTTGCGTTCTCCAAACGGTTTGGAGGGAAGTCCTGTGCAAGCATACTGTTTGATACATCCAGCAGGATCATAATATCGGCGCCCTTGCTCTTTTTCTCCTCGGTACGTGTACCTATCTGCGGGTCGGCGAGGCCGATGATGAGCAAAGCATAAGCGACGATGAAGAAAATGAATTTTAACGTCGGCCGTGAGAAAGATACCTCGGGCATGATGCGCCCGATAACGGCTCTATCGCCAAAAGCAGCAAGCGCTTTCTTTTTCCACCTGCGCATCAGCATAAACAGCACCACAAATAGCGGTACCAATAGGAGGGCCCATAAAAAATAAGTATGTGCGAAACGTAGCATCAGGTTAAAGCTCCTTTAAAAATTGTATTACTTAATAAAAACTCAAGCGATAACAGTATGAGTGCAATTATGGCAAAAGGTAAAAAGCGTTCGGTTTTTTTATGATATTGTGTAACCGCTATTTTAACTTTTTCCAGTTTATCTATCTGCTGATAGATCTGCGATAGCTCTGTATTGTTATGCGCCCTGAAATATTTACCGCCGGTTATGCTGGCGATTTTTGAAAGCGTACCCTCATCCAGATCAACCGGGATCATCTGATAATGGGTATTGCCAAACTGATCTTTAAACGGATACGGCGCCGAGCCATTGGTGCCCACACCAACGGTATAAACCCTTACACCAAATTGTTTGGCAATTTCTGCACCTGTTAATGGCGGGATAGAACCAGTGTTATTTACACCATCGGTAAGTAATATAATTACCTTGCTTTTTGCTTCGCTATCCTTTAAACGGCTAACCGCTGTGGCCAGACCCATGCCTATTGCTGTACCATCGTCGATCATCCCATTCTTGATATCGCTGAATAAATTGATCAGCACATCATGATCGATAGTTAAAGGGCATTGCGTAAAGCTTTCACCACTGAACACCACTAGACCAATACGGTCGTCCGGACGGTTTTTGATAAAATCAATGGCGATATTTTTACCGGCTTCCAGGCGGTTAGGCTTAAAATCCTCGGAGAGCATACTGCCCGAAATATCGGTGGCGATCATAATGTCGATACCCTCGGTAGTTTCATTATCCCAGCTTAAGGCGGTTTGAGGCCTCGCCAGCGCAAATATGATAGCTATAAATGCCAGCGACCGCAGTACAATGCCATAATGCCTGAAAATACGCATGGAGCTTTTGGGCGATACACCAAAACTTTTGGTTGTGGACATGCCCAGTGTGCCCTGTAACTGCTGGTTGCGCCACCCATAATAGGCTATCATTAAAGGGATGATGAGCAGCAGCCAGAAAAAACCGGGGTATGCAAATTCTATTCCGCTAAACAAACTCATTTCGGCAAGTCCTCCTTATTATCAACAGGCTTAGGCTGTGGCTTTGTATGCACAATAAAGCCGATAGCATCTTCCATGCTTTTTTCGTTCTCGGCAGCAATAGGTTTTTCCTTGGCGAATTTCACCAGGTCGGCAAGTGTTAATATTTGCTTTAATGTGGCCCTGCTGTCCTTAGGGATATCGCGGTTCTTCAAGCTGATAAAAATTTCATCAGTAGTTTGCTCATGGGCTGTAATCTGGTACCGTTTTTCAAGGTACTCGCGCAGCACATCGGTTAGCTCGCTGTAATATTGTTTTACCTCGTTCTGTTGCCAAAGCTTTTTATCGCGCAGCGCCTGTAATTTATTCAGGATGAGGGTATCCAGCGGCAGTATTGGCTCGGGTTTTACATATACTTCGGCCTTAGGCTTGTTTTTGATGTAGTAAATAATGCCCAGCACCAATAATATGATCGCTAGTATTATGGTTACCAAAAGCCAATGCTGTTTCAGCCAATCCAAAAACGTCCATGATACAGCAAAGGGCTGCTTAATGTCATAGAATGCTTTGGTGGTATCAACAGGTACTGCTTTTATCTGCAAGGTTACAGTGCCTGTTTTAAAATCGCCTGATGGGGTATGGATGGTAAACTCGGGCAATGTATACACGCCGGTATCAAACGAGGTAACAGTATAGCTGTGAGTTATAGTTTCCAGGCTGGCGTTATTCTTGTCGACAACGGTATCAGGCTTTAACGCTTTTACGATCTTTACCTTGCCAATACTATCAACCAAGGCCTGGAAAGTGGCGTCAGTTTTAACCGGCATATGCGCGCTGATATGCAGCACGGTTTGATCGCCGATAGGCATGGTAGATTTATCCAGCCTTGCTTCAGGCTCGATGGTTTGTGCGCCGGCCTTTAAGCAGAAAAGGGCCAGTGCTACGGTTAAAATTATAGTGAAATTGAAATATCGTTTCATATTACCGCCTGCTCTCACGTTTTTTAAATAGTGTCATAAGTGGTTTAACATATGATTCATGGGTGCCGATGCTGGTATAATCAACCCCGGATTTTTTGAAGGTATTAGCCAGCTCAGCGTTTCTCTTTAGCGCTGCTGCCTTGTAAGCCGTACGTATATCTTTATTGCCCGTATTTATCCAGTGCAGCTCGCCGGTTTCTTCATCACGCATCGGTACAAGGCCCAGGTTAGGGAATTCCTCCTCATGCCTGTCATATAATTTAAGGGCGATGATATCGTGCTTTTTGTTGGCGATCTTCAGCTCATCATCAAACTTAGGACTGATAAAATCTGATATAATAAAGGCCGTGCTCCGTTTTTTGATAGCGCTGGTAAAATAGCGCAGTGCCTCGGCTACGTTGGTGCCTTTATTTTCAGGCTGAAAATCTATCAACTCACGAATGATCATCAGGATATGGCTGCGGCCCTTTTTGGGTGGGATAAATTTCTCTATCTTATCGCTAAAGAAGATCACACCCACCTTGTCATTATTCTGTATAGCTGAAAATGCGAGTACGGCGCAAAGCTCGGTAGCGATATCCTGTTTTTGCTGGATGATGGTGCCAAAGTTTTCCGATCCGCTCACATCAATCAATATCATTACGGTAAGCTCGCGCTCCTCATCAAATACCTTAACATAAGGGTGGTTAAAGCGGGCGGTTACGTTCCAGTCGATAGTGCGGATCTCGTCACCGATTTGGTACTCGCGTACCTCGCTAAAAGCCATACCACGTCCCTTGAAAGCCGAATGATACTCGCCCGAAAATAAGTGATTGCTTAATCCCCGGGTTTTTATCTCGATCTTCCTTACCTTTTTTAGCAGATCCCTGGTATCTTTTGCCATTTTTATAAGCTAAAAGCTAAATGCTCAAGGCAAAAAGCTTTTTTGTGGTTCGAAATTAAATTAATGATCTATGGAACTTCTACCGCGTTTAAGATGCCAGTGATGATATCCTCTGAGGTGATGTTCTCCGCCTCAGCCTCGTAGGTTAAGCCAACACGGTGCCTTAACACGTCATGACTTATCGCCCTCACATCCTCAGGAATTACATAACCGCGCCTTTTAATAAAGGCATAAGCCTTTGCAGCCAGCGCCAAATTTATACTCGCCCTTGGCGAAGCGCCAAAGCTGATGAGGTTTTTATATTTTGCTAGTTTGTACTGCTCCGGATAACGGGTGGCAAAAACTATATCAATAATATATTGCTCAATCTTTTCATCCATGTACACTTCACGTACCACCTTGCGCGCCTTTAGTATCGCATCAGGATGTACTACAGGATTGATCTTTGGAAAGCCTTGCGGCGATATGCTGGCACGAACAATTTTCTTTTCATCTTCTTTGTTCGGGTAACCGATAACTACTTTCAGCATAAAACGGTCGACCTGTGCCTCTGGCAGCGGGTAAGTACCTTCCTGTTCAATAGGGTTTTGGGTTGCCAGTACCAGGAAAGGTTCAGGCAGCTTAAAGGTAGTATCACCAATGGTAACCTGGCGCTCCTGCATGGCTTCAAGTAATGCACTTTGTACTTTAGCAGGTGCACGGTTAATCTCATCCGCCAAAATAAAGTTGGAGAATAACGGGCCCTTGCGCACCACAAATTCTTCCTTCTTTTGGTTATATATCATTGTTCCCAGTAAATCGGCAGGGAGCAGGTCGGGTGTGAACTGTATGCGGCTGAAACCGGCATCAATAGCTTTTGAAAGTGAGTTGATGGCCAGGGTTTTTGCCAGGCCCGGAACACCTTCCAGCAGGATATGCCCATCAGCCAGTAAGCCGATCAGCAAACGCTCAACCATATTTTTTTGGCCAACGATCACTTTATCCAATTCCATTTTTAACAGGTCGATAAAAGCGCTCTCCTTTTGGATCATCTCATTTATAGCGCGGATATCTGTCCCGTATGATGAATTCCCCGGCAGTGCGTCGGGCGTAACAGGCTGTGTGCCACTATTTATTTCTTCCATGCGTATACTTTTTTTGAGGGGCGAAATTTAAAAAGACAATGCCCTTTCCGCAACCTTAAACGTTAAGTTTTTTGTTAAATTTTGTTAAATATGTTTTGAATCTAAAATTTCCGGAAGCTACCATTTTTATAGAGGAAAATAAGCAGGGTTTGTGTAATGATTTTATTGCAGAATACACCTATAAGGAAATTTCTTTGTTAAGAATTATGTTGTTGGATGAAATTAGTATGTTTATACAAAAATTATCAGACCATTAAAATGAAGAAAGTAATTCTGGTTACGGGAGCCTCATCAGGTTTAGGTTTAGCTACGGCAAAAGCGCTGCAGGCCCAGGGCCATACGGTTTACGGAACCTCCCGCGACGCGAAAAAAATTAAAGACGTACCGTTTAAACCACTTAGCATGGATGTTACCGATGATGCATCGGTACAAACAGCCATTGATACTATTATTAAAGCCGAAGGTAAAATTGATGTACTGGTTAACAATGCAGGTAATGGCATAACCGGTCCGCTATATGCTATGCCTGTTGATATTGCTAAAAAACAATTTGAGGTTAACTTTTTTGGCGTAGTGCGTGTAAGCAGCGCGGTATTACCGGGGATGATTGAAAAGAAACAGGGGTTAGTTATAAACATAGGTTCATTAGCAGGTTTATTTGGCCTGCCTTACCAGGGGTTATACAGCGCGTCGAAATTTGCTATTGAAGGTTACTCTGAAAGCCTGCGTATGGAGCTGCAAAATACAGGTGTTAAAGTGGTAGTGGTAAATCCGGGTGATTTTAAGACTGACTTTACCGCCAGTCGCGAAAAAGCACCATTCCCATTAAAAAACGAGCAGCTAAATAAAGAATACGATGCAGCCGTGGCAGCCATGGAAAAAGATGAAAGCATTGGTGCTGATCCATCAAAATTGGCTGACCAAATTTGCAAGATAGTTGGCAAATCAAGCCCTAAACATAGTTACTTAGTTGGTGCTATTGGTCAAACCATTGTGCCCACGTTAAAAGCAATTTTGCCTGGTGGTGTGTTTGTTAAGCTGATGAATGACCATTACGGTATAAAATAGTTACAGATGACTTTGCAAACTGTCATCATCTTTAGGCTTCAGTTATAAACTGAAGCCAGTGAGTGAGAATAATAAAAGAAAAAAAGAAATACTGGTTTCAGTTTATAACTGAAACCCCCGGATCAGGGCAGTTTGTAACTGCCCTTTTTTTTTACCTCAAATTCTAATAGAGTAAATTCTTAACTTAGACTGTTAAATAGAGTATGTACTTCATCCTTTCCAAAGTTTTACTTTTCCTGCTTTTTCCTTTGTTATGGGTTTTCGCATTGGTTATTGCGGGGCTCGTAACTAAAAATAAGAAACGCAAAAAGCGATTGTTTATATCATCTGTTGTTTTACTTTTTCTGCTTTCTAACTCCTTTTTATTTAATGAATTTGCAACACTGTGGGGTTACCAGCCTTATTCCGGAAATGAAAAATATAGTTGTGCCATTGTATTAGGTGGCTTTTCATCGGCGGATAAAAACGGTAACGGTTATTTTAATGAAAGCGCCGACCGATTTATACAGGGTGTGAGGCTGCTGGAAACAGGCAGAGTAAAGCGGATACTAATAACGGGCGGCAACGGTAATCTGATCGCAGGTAATTACCGTGAAGGTACCTGGACAAAAGAGCAATTAAAGGATCTTAATATTCCTGATAGCAGTATACTGATAGAAAGTAATTCACGGAATACCATTGAGAATGCAGATTTTTCAAAAAGAATACTCCTGGCAAATCATGTGCAGCCACCTTATTTATTGGTTACTTCTGATTTTCACATGAGGCGCTCCATGATGATATTTAAAAAACACGGATTAGATGTAGTGGCCTATCCATGCAATTACATGGCTGGGCATGGCGATATTAGTATAGCCAGTTTCCTTATTCCGGATGCCAACGCCCTGGATGGGTGGAGCATCTACCTGAAAGAAATAGTAGGCTATGTGGTTGATTATTGGAAATAGTCCTTTATGTCATTGCGAGCGATAGCGCGGCAATCTCGTCGCTTGGATATTGAACGCGACGAGATTGCCACGTCGTTCCTCCTCGCAATGACATAAGGATTATTTCATCTTAATGTACCGGTTCCAAAGTTACCGGGTCAACTCTTTTTAGCAGGATGTTGCTTACCGGTTTTACTACTAACGGAATCTTCTCAACATAAGTTTCGCTGGTATCCAAACCGAATGCTTTTGCTTCGCTTTGGGCCAGTTTCTTAATACTGAAATAACTGTTCAATATAAACGATTCAGATATACTGAACAGGTTATTGTATGACAGGAATTTCTCCAGTATCACAAAACGGAAGTCGGAAACTACTTTAAACTGCTTAAGTGATTCGTACTTGCTGGTAATATCCAGTTCGCCGCGGGCAACCATATCCTCAACTACTTTTCTGAACAATACGTTAACCCTTGGCTGTATACGGAAACCGAGTCGGAAATCAACCCTGATGATCTTGCCGTGTTCTACCTGGTCAACACTGTATTCCATGGTATAAGGCTCATCTGTAGTGTCAATATGGATAAACCAATAAGTATCGGCACGTTTTGGGCTCCGGCTCATGATAGAGTAAATTACCTTTTCCTCTATCTGCCTGCTGTTGTTTGCCTTGGTTAAATAAATAAGCTGACTTGAATATTTAGGGATAGTTTCATCAGCGCTTAAGGCGTTCAGCATCGGGATCTGGTCTTTAAGATCGATAAAATGCAAGAAACGGTTATTGATCTTACGTGCCCTGAACCAAACATACATGGTAAATATCAACCCTATTTCAAAGAAGACAAAGAATATACGTTTCAATAATTTAGCTGCGTTTGTTATAAAGAAACTAAACTCTACACATAAAAACACGCACAGTATAATGGTTACCAGCCATATAGGCCAGTGTTTTACATAGCGCATAAAGTAATACATTAAAATAGTGGTCATGAGCATGGCTATGGTGATGGAGAAACCATAGGCAGCTGTCATGTGCTCTGATGTTTGGAAGTACAATGTTACGGCCACACAACCAAAACACAGTAACCAGTTAATGCTGGGTATATAAATCTGCCCGCGAACGTTTGATGGATATTTTATGGTGATACGCGGCCAGAAGTTCATGCTCACTGCCTCACTAATTAAAGTGAATGATCCGCTGATGAGTGCCTGGCTGGCAATAATGGTGGCCAGGGTAGCTAAAGCAACGCATGGAATCATTAATAGATGCGGGTTGGGCACTATCTGGTAAAATGGGTTAATGCCCGAGTAGTTTGTATTGGCCGGTTGTGTTAAAACCCAGGCCGCCTGCCCCATGTAATTTAATAATAAGGTGATTTTTACAAATATCCAGCTCATCTGGATGTTTTTGCGGCCGCAATGCCCAAGATCCGAATATAATGCCTCAGCACCAGTGGTACATAAGAATACCGCGCCTAAAAGCCAGAAACCATGCGGATGTTCAATCAGTAATTTTGCACCATAATAGGGGCTTAGCGCCTTTAAAATAGAAAGATTATGCGCCAGTTGTAAGGAGCCTAAAAGACCTATCATTAAAAACCACATCAGCATAACAGGGCCAAAGGCCGAGCCTACTACCTTTGTGCCAAATTGCTGGAAGAAGAACAATAGCAGTATAATACCAATAACAATACCTATAATAAGGGTATTGCCCGGCACAAATTTGGATGCTAATGACGGTACGTTGCTTAACCCTTCAATTGCCGAGGTAACGGATATTGGGGGAGTGATAATACCATCGGCCAGTAATGTACCTGCGCCAATTATTGCGGGTATAGCCAGCCATTTACCATAACGCCTAACCAGGGCATATAGTGAAAATATACCACCTTCACCTTTGTTATCGGCTTGTAGGGTGATGAAGATATATTTAAAGGTGGTTTGCAGGGTTAGTGTCCAGAATATACAGGAAATACAGCCTAATACAAAGGCCTCGTTAATTGTGCTGTCCTTCGCGCCCTCCGTTAACAGGGTTTGGAAAACATACAGGGGCGATGTTCCTATATCGCCGAATATGATGCCTAGGGTGATCAGCAATCCGGCCGCCGTGACTTTCTTAAGATGGGGGTTCATTTTTTTACTTTTTGTTTGTTTGAATTGTACTTACTTTTTGTTGATGTTACTTTTTGTTTTATGCTTTTTATTAGGTGTTGTTAATATTAAGGCTGAAGTAAAAACGGCTTCCTTCGCCTGCTTCGCTTTCAACGCCTATGGTACCGCCTTGCGCCTCAATAAAATCTTTGGCTATAGCTAAACCTAAACCAGTGCCGGTTTTGTCGGCCGCGGCACCGGGGATCCTGAAATAGCGTTCAAAAATTCTGGCAAGGTATTTTTCGTCAATACCCTGACCTGAGTCCTTCACTGAAAATTCTATAATGTTGTTCTTACTCTTTTTAACGTCGAGGTTAATGGTCGACTTTGTTGGGCTGTATTTTACTGCGTTTGATAACAGATTGATGAGCACCCAGGTGGTTTTATCCAGGTCGGCCATAACATTTGGCAGGGTATCAGGGCAGTCAATGGCTATGGTGAGTTCTTTTTGGTCTGCCAGCGATTTGATGGCCTGCACGGCATAACTTACAATGTTTTTTGGATGAGTGCTGCCAAAATTCAGATTAATCTTGCCTGTTTCAACCTGCGCCGCATCCAGCAGTTCGGCTGTTATGTGCAGCAGGCGGTGCGTATCATCATCAATGTTTTTTAATAATTGTTTTTGCTCAGTGTTGATCTCGCCTACACGTGCATCCTCCAATAATTTAAGGCTCATCTTAATTGATGACAACGGAGTCTTTAGCTCGTGCGAAATAGTGGCTATAAACGTTGTTTTTGCATCGTTAAGCTGCTGAAAATCAGTTATATTTTTAAGGATAATAACCTTGCCTATAACCTTGTAATCATTGGTTACCTCCAGCACTTCCTTTTCAAAATAACTTTCGCGGTTATCAGCAAATATTTTCATCTTATGCTGATCTACAAATAACATATTACGTAGCAGATCATTTTCCATTGCTATGTTTGGCGCATATTGCGCCGTGAGCTTATCTTCAGGCAAACCAATTAGGGTACAGGCCACTTTGTTGGCAAAGATAATAAACATCTTATCATCAATGCCGATAATAGCATCATGCATTGAATTGATAATGGTTTCTATCCTTCTTTTCTCAAAAATGATACTGGCCAGGTTGCTGTTTTCATATTCATTAAGCTTGCCTGCCATCTGGTTAAAAGCATCGGCCAGGTCACCAAATTCATCCTTGACAGGAAAAATAAGACGTTTGTTATAGTTTTTGTTGGCAATCTCTTTTATACCCTGTATCAGCTCCTTTACCGGGTTAGCTATGTAACCGGGGAAATTCCACACAAAGCTAAAAGCTATTAAAAAACAAAGCGAGCCAATTAGCGATACCAGTATGATGCCTTTATCTGCCGTATCCTGTGCAATAGCATTCCTGCGTTCAATACCGGCCATGTTTAATTGCATAATGTTGTACAGCACATTACGCATCTTGATGTTTAGCCCGTTAATAGCTTGTTGATTGTTTAGCGAGAGCTTGTATTGTTCAAAATTACCGCGCAGCGAATCAGCCAGCTGCCCTTCACCAGGTTCGGTAATGTTTTGCTCTTCCTTGCTTACGTTGGCTTCGATGATTTGCAATTTGGTAGCTGTATTTACCGACGTTGGATAATCAAGCGCCTGCTGAATATTTTTAGCATAGACAAGTGAGCGGTAGTTATCTTTTAAAATAGCTTTTGAATCGTTGGAGAGGCGGGTTAAATAATAATCGGCCATCCCCGAACTAATAAGCGCCATCAGGAAAAGGAAACCTATGCCGGCGCGGAGTTTATTTTTTATATTCATGATAGTATTACCAGGTCGATATTTGTTTTCGACATTTTATTTAGTAGTTGAGTAAATACAGCGGTACG
This sequence comes from Mucilaginibacter mallensis, assembly GCF_900105165.1. NCBI lineage: Bacteria > Pseudomonadati > Bacteroidota > Sphingobacteriia > Sphingobacteriales > Sphingobacteriaceae > Mucilaginibacter > Mucilaginibacter mallensis. The sequence goes on along the minus strand of NZ_LT629740.1, from coordinate 5,094,606 downwards.
CATTACCAGCTGGTAGAATTTAAAGCGAGGCTTACCAATACATATGGTGGTGATATCGTATTTTTCGGCGGTTTCCCATATTGATTTTGCTATTTCATCGCTTTTTACCTTGATAACCTCGCCGCCTAACTGGGTGGCCAGTTTCATGTTATTAATGAGGTGTCGCTGTGATGCCAGGTTGATCTTATCACTGCTCTCGTTGGAGCGCTGTACATACAATATATACCATTTTGAGCGGTAATAAGAAGCCAGCCGGGCAGTTTTACGAATAATTATTTTAGCCGATTCCTCGTTGGTACTGATGCAGCCCAGGAAAAGTTCGGGGCGTAATTTTATAGTTTTGGGTACCTCGATATCAATTTTTCGCTCCACCTGGTGTGCCACTTCGCGCAGGGCCAGCTCACGTAACTGCAATATCTTTTCAGATTGGAAGAAATTGTTCAGCGCCAGCGGCACTTTTTTCTCGTCGTATATTTTACCGTCTTTTAAGCGGGTTATCAGTTCATCGGCGGTAAGGTCAATGTTCACCACCTCATCAGCCATTTGCAAAACCTTATCGGGGATGCGCTCATTAATGGCGGTACCGGTAATTTCCTCTACCTCTTCATTCAGGCTCTCAATATGCTGAATATTAACCGCGCTGATCACATTGATGCCCGCATTTAAAATGGTCATCACATCCTGCCAGCGTTTTTCATTCTGGCTGCCCTCAATATTGGTATGGGCCAATTCATCAACCACAACAACTTCTGGGCGCAGGTTCAGGATGGCGTTGAGGTCCATCTCATCCAGCTCCTTGCCCTTGTAAAACAGTTTGCGGCGGGGGATAATGCTCAGTCCCTCCAGTTGCTCTTCTGTTTCCTTACGCTTATGGGTTTCAATATACCCAATTTTTACATCAATACCACTACGCATTAGTGCCTGTGCCTCCTGGAGCATACGGTAGCTTTTACCTACACCCGCACTCATGCCAATATAGATCTTGAATTTGCCCCTGCGCGATTTTTTGATCAGCTCCAGGAAATGTTTAACCGATTGCTCTTTTTCTGGTATCATATCTTTTTAAACGACATATCCGGCTGCCGTCTTTTTATGGACAACAGCCGGAATATTTATATTTTTTCTTTAAAGTTCCCCTCTTGAGAGGGGGCGCGTGGCTACTGTGGTTGGAGGGGTGTGTTTATTCGCTTTTCATGTCGACGAACACACCCCTGCCCCCTCTCGAGAGGGGAACCGCACGGGCCTTTGCTCTTTTTTCTATTTCAACTCGTCCAATGCTACATTCATTTTTAATACGTTAACTTTTGGCGGCCCGAACAAGCCAAACAATGGTTGCTCAGTATTTGCTGCGATTATCGCATTAACCTTATCTATAGAAATATTCCTGATTTTGGCTATACGTGCAGCTTGTATTTGTGCCCCGGCTGGTGAAAGGTCGGGGTCTAAGCCACTACCTGATGAAGTAACCAGTTCGGCAGGGATCTGCTCACGGGTTATACCCGGGTTGTGCTTTAAAAATGTATCGATTTTGGCATTCACATCCTTTAAATAATCAGGATTTGACGGGCCCTTGTTTGAACCAACACCACCATCGGCCTGGTAATTAGCGGCAGATGGGCGTGAGTAAAAGTATTTATCCTTGGTAAATTTTTGGCCGATGTTGGCATAACCAACCACGCGGCCTTTATACATAACAGTTACACCATCACCGTTACCGGGAGCAAATTTGCCTATACCGGCAATGGCTAAAGGATATATCCCTGATAACAATACTATCAGTATAAGTGATATTTTAAGGGATGGTAATAGATACGTTTTCATTTTATTTGATTTTAATATTATTATATAAATAGTGATACGGCAAGATCAATCAATTTGATGCCTACGAATGGGATCAATACACCACCTAAACCGTAGATCAACAAGTTGCGGCGTAATAATGCGCTGGCACCAATCGGTTTGTATTCCACACCGCGTAAAGCAAGTGGGATTAGCATCGGTATAATTATCGCGTTAAAAATAACGGCTGATAATATAGCTGATTCCGGGCTATGCAGATCCATGATATTTAATGCCCTTAAGGCAGGAATTGATACCATAAACAATGCCGGAACAATAGCGAAGTATTTAGCCACATCATTAGCTATAGAGAATGTGGTTAAAGTACCACGGGTCATCAATAATTGCTTACCAATTTCCACGATCTCGATCAGCTTGGTAGGGTCATTGTCAAGATCCACCATATTACCAGCCTCTTTTGCAGCTTGCGTACCACTGTTCATGGCCACACCAACATCGGCTTGTGCAAGTGCGGGGGCATCATTTGTGCCGTCGCCCATCATGGCTACCAGTTTACCACCTTGTTGCTCTGCTTTTATATAGTTCATTTTATCCTCAGGCTTGGCTTCGGCAATAAAATCATCCACGCCAGCTTTCTCAGCTATAAATTTAGCAGTTAAAGGATTATCACCGGTAACCATTACGGTTTTTACACCCATTTTACGTAGGCGCTCAAAACGCTCATATATGCCCGGTTTAATGATATCCTGTAACTCAATAACACCCAGTATCTGCTCGTTTTGTGATACTACCAGCGGTGTACCACCATTTGATGCGATAGTTTTTACATTCACTTCCACATCAGATGGGAACTCATTGCCGGCTTTCAAAGCCATGTTGCGGATAGAGTCAAACGCACCTTTACGGATGCGTAAGCCATCAGGAGTATCCAAACCGCTTGAGCGGGTTTCGGCAGTGAACTTAATGAACACTGAATCAGCAGGTGCTTTAACAGATACTTTAATTTTACCTTCCTCGGCCAGTTCAACAATTGATTTACCTTCGGGAGTTTCATCGGCCAGTGAGCTTAATACGCAGGCGGTGATGAAATCCTTTTCGTTAATACCGGCGGTTGGGTAAAAGTTGGTAGCCTTACGGTTGCCTATGGTGATGGTACCTGTTTTATCTAATAATAGAACATCAAGGTCACCGGCAGTTTCAACGGCTTTACCTGATTTGGTGATCACATTGGCACGTAATGCCCTGTCCATACCGGCGATACCGATGGCCGACAAAAGGCCACCGATAGTCGTCGGAATCAAACAAACAAAAAGTGAGATGAAGGCTGCTATGGTTATAGGGGTGTTAGCATAGTCGCCGAATGGTTTTAAGGTAACGCAAACAATCACAAATATTAAGGTGAAGCCTGCAAGCAATATGGTTAAAGCAATCTCGTTAGGTGTTTTCTGGCGTGATGCACCTTCAACTAAGGCAATCATCTTATCCAAAAAGCTTTCGCCGGGCTGGGTAGTAACCTGTACTTTAATACGGTCGGATAATACTTTGGTGCCACCTGTTACTGATGATTTATCACCACCTGATTCACGGATAACCGGGGCAGATTCACCTGTAATGGCTGATTCATCAATGGTAGCAATACCTTCGATGATCTCGCCATCGGTAGGGATGGTATCATTGGTTTCGCAGATGAATACATCGCCTTTTTTAAGTTGTGACGACATTACCTGTTGTTCCTTGCCATCAACCAGTAAACGGGCTGGTGTTTCTGAACGGGTTTTGCGCAGGCTTTCAGCTTGTGCCTTGCCACGTGCTTCGGCAATAGCCTCAGCAAAGTTGGCGAATAGTACAGTTAAGAACAGTACAAAGAATATAGTGAAGTTATAGCCCCAGCTTCCTTGCCCTGTATTGGAGAAGGAGAAAATAGTTACGATAAGCATTACTACGGTACCGATCTCAACAGTGAACATCACCGGGTTGCGGACCAATATGCGGGGATCAAGTTTGATGAACGACTGCACAAATGCATCCTTCATTTGATCGCCCTGGAATAACGTGTTTTTATCAGATTTCATGATTGAATTCTATATAATATTATTATTTGATTGAGAAGTGTTCGGCTATAGGGCCAAGGGCCAGTGCAGGGAAGAAAGACAGTGCTGCGATAATAAATATCACCGCGAATATCATCACCCCAAAGGTGGCGGTATCTGTTTTTAATGTACCTGCCGACTCCGGCACAGTTTTTTTGCTGGCCAGTATACCTGCAATGGCTACCGGGCCTATGATTGGTAAGAACCTGCCTACAAATATTACAAGGCCGGTAGTTACGTTCCAGAAAATGTTGTTGGCTGTTAAACCACCGTAACCTGAACCATTGTTGGCCGCGCTTGATGCATATTGATACAGCATTTCAGTAAAGCCGTGGAAGCTTGGGTTATTTAACCATGCTGATGGTTTTGTACCCCAGTTTGCATTTGGGAAATGAACCAGTACGTATGAAGCTAAAGATGTACCTACCAATATGATGAATGGGTGCAGCAAAGCTATCAACGATGCGATCTTCATTTCACGGGCTTCAATTTTGTGGCCCATGAACTCAGGCGTACGTCCTACCATCAAGCCGGAAATGAATACAGCTATGATAACAAAGATGTAGAAGTTTAGGAAACCTACGCCTATACCACCGTAAAAGGCGTTGATCATCATATCAAACATTTGCGCTAAGCCCGATACCGGCATCATGCTATCATGCATGGCGTTTACCGATCCGTTTGAGGTTACAGTAGTTGTGATACCCCAGTAAGCAGATGCTGCGGGCCCGAAACGCACTTCCTTGCCTTCCATTGAACCGCCGGGCTGACTGATGCCCATGTGTGCGATGTTAGGGTTGCCACCAACTTCAGCAGTTACCGATGGGAACAGCATGATGAGGAAACCGATCGTCATCACCCCGAAAACTACCAAGGCCAGTTTCTTTTTATTGAGATAGAAACCCAATGCAAATACTAAGGCGATAGGGATAATGATGATGCTGATGTTCTCAACTATGTTGGTTAAGTAATTAGGGTTTTCAAAAGGGTGTGCCGAGTTTACGCCAAACCAGCCGCCACCGTTGGTGCCTACCTGTTTAATAGCGATCATGGCTGCAGCAGGGCCGCGTGATACGTGTACGGTATCGCCCTGTAAACCTATAACCGTGTCTTTACCTTTATAGCTGGTTGGTGTGCCGTTAAAGGCTAATATAACAGCTACTACAAAACTGATTGGCAATAACACCCTGGTAATAGATTTCAGGAAGAAATCCCAGTAGTTACCCAATTTCTCGGTAGTCTTATCCTTCATGGCTTTAAATACAACCATCATAGCTGCAAAACCAGTCGCGGCACTCACAAAGTGCAGGAACATGAATACAAAGTGCTGTGTAAAGTAGGTAGCACCCGATTCGCCTGAGTAATCCTGTAAATTGGTGTTGGTTAAAAAGCTAAGGGCTGTATTAAATGCCAGATCCGGGGTTTGGTTAGGGTTTGCATCCGGGTTAAGCGGAAGGTGACCCTGGAACAACAGGCAAAAGAAAGCATAAAACAACCACAGTAAGTTAATAGTTAGCAATGCTTTTAAATGCTGTTTCCAGTTCATCTCGCGATGAGTGTCGATGCCACTGAATTTAAAGATGAACCTTTCAAGCGGTGCCATAAAGTCCATCCATGTTTTTTCACCTTTAAATACTTTGGCTATGTATTTTCCCAGTGGGATGGCCAGGGCTATGGTAGCCAGGTACATGAAAATTATACCTATATATTCTGTGTTCATGGTTTAATAATTAGAATTTTTCGGGTTTAAGAAGCACATAAACCATATAGAAGAATACGGCGATGGCTACGATGAATAATGCGATCATGATGATTATTTAAATTTTTTCGAAGTAATTAACACATTTGAAAAACAGCCAAAACACGACTGCGAAAATGATGAGGTAAACGATGGTGAGTATGGTATCCATAACATTGTTTGATTTGCGATGGGGTATACCAAGGAGATGCCAATAATTTGACATGATTATTAATTTCTTGTAAATCAGTATGTTAAATTGATTTTGGATAATCTTAGTGTATGTTTTACACTGGCGATGCTATCATTTTGATAGGGTGGATTATCATTATGATTGGTGGGGAAGGTATTCTAAAATCGTCATTGCGAGGAACGAAGCAATCTCTATGCGATACAGAGCGAATCTACAATCGTGAATATCGCTTCAAGCCGCTCATAGGCGCGGAGCCCTAGTTCTTTTGTCTTGACACAAAAGAACCAAAAAGTCAAGACAACAAGGATGCTTCCCCGCTCCCTGCCGGTTCTTTACGCTTTTTTCGCTGTTCGGTACTTCGTACCTTACATCATCCAAAAAGCTAAACCGGCATTCCCGCCAACGCTGGCCCGCCCTTGTTGTCAGGGCCACGCTTTTTATTTACGTTATTTAAAAATGTCATTGCGAGGAGGAACGACGCAGCAACCTCGTCGCGTTTAAATATACAAGCGACGAGGTTGCTGCACTAACGCTTACAGCAATGATATGTAGGATATATTGCTTTCTTTTTCTTTCACCGTCAGTAGAACAGCTTCGGATGAAATCAGGCAAAACAATGGTGGCCTTGCGCGTGGCAGAGCATAGCAGATTTTTGCAGAAGCGCAAAGGTCAGGTGAGTAGCGACAGCAGGGTAAAAATATAGCAGCCCAGGTTTTGCCTGATTTGCAGGGTAATGGCCCTGTGCAGCAAAGAAGCATTTCTACTGACTTGACTTTTTGGTCCTTTTGTGTCGAAGACAAAAGGACTAGGCCTTAGCGGCTATGAGCGATACCAATGATAGGTAATCATTACTCTAACCCATATTCCTTTAACTTCCTGTACAGCGTAGCAATCCCAATATTCAACAGCCTTGCAGCTTCGGCGCGGTTGCTTTGGGTATGGTTGAGTACACGCTGAATATGCAGTTTTTCAACTGATGAAAGATCAAATGCTGATAAATTACCATTGGATTTGGCTGGGGCTGAGTCGAACTCATAAGGCAGAAGCGAAGCATCCAGCTCATGAGTATCGCACAGGATAACTGCACGCTCTATAATGTTTTTCAACTCACGCACGTTGCCGGGCCAGTTGTAGACTTCAAGTTTATGCAAAAAATCATCGGTAAAACCTGTTATTTGCTTATTAACTTTTGCGGCGAAATACTGTACAAAGCTTTTAGCTATCGGGCCGATATCCTGTTTGCGGTCGCGAATAGCAGGCAGCATGATCTGGAAAACAGAGAGGCGGTAAAACAGATCAGAGCGGAAATGCTCTTTCGCTACTTCATCCTGTAAATTACGGTTGGTTGCGGCCAGTATGCGCACGTTTACTTTGGTGGTCTTGGTATCGCCGAGCTTAATGAATTGTTGAGATTCCAGCACCCGGAGTAGCTTGGCTTGCAGGTCATGGTCCAGTTCGCCCAATTCATCCAGAAAAATAGTGCCGCCGTTGGCTTCTTCAAAAAGACCTTTTTTGTCTTTAACAGCCCCGGTAAATGCCCCGGCTTTATGGCCGAATAATTCGCTCTCCAATAACTCCTTACTAAAGGCACTGCAATTGATAGCCACAAATGGTTTATTACTGCGCGGACTAGCCTGGTGGATAGCCTCGGCAAAAACTTCCTTGCCGGTACCGGTTTCGCCCAATATCATTACGGTAGTATCAGTAGTAGCCACCCGTTGAGCCAGTTTAATAGCCGCTGTAATAGCCGGTGATGTACCGATAATACGGTCGAACCCAAATTTGTTGTTCAGCTTGCTTTCCAGTTCGAGTACACGGCGTTGCAATATGGCCTTGTCCATAGCCTTGTTTACCAGCGGGATTATCTTTTCATTATCGTCACCTTTGGTGATATAATCGAAGGCGCCGTTTTTAATGGCAGTTACGCCATCGTTAATAGTACCATAGGCAGTTAGTACAATAATTTCTATTGCGGGATAGGATGCCTTTATTGTTTTTGTAAGTTCGATGCCATTAGCATCGGGCAGTTTTACATCGCTGATGACCACATCAACTACCTCATGATCCAGTTTGCGCAGGCCATCTTTGGCATTTGCGGCTTCCAGTACCTCAAAATCTTCCAACTGTAAGATACGGGCCAGCAGCTTACGTAAGCGCTCCTCATCATCAATAACCAGTAATTTACCTTTCGACATGGTATAGATCTTTCTGCAAATGTGAGAATTTAATTGGGGATTGGAAATAAAGCAGGATGCTTTATCATTTTGGGTCTAAGTTCGCTTCGCTAAACTTAGCCAGTAGGAGTCAGAAATGGTAGATTGTCAATCTTTAATACATAAACTATTTTATTAATTGAAGTAGGCCCTGATAATAATTATCAAAGCCATGTTCATGGCAGTTTAAAAATAAATATGGCTCAATAAGCTCAAGCTCCATTAAAACAAAAGTTCCATTTGATATTATTCCATCTACCCTGGCGTATAAGGTAGCTCTACCATACTTTTCAACGTATTTGCTGACTGCTTGTTGATGAGCAATATCTGTGGTTATTTTTTGAACGGTACCGCCATGTTCACTTTGAACTCTAAAATCCCCTGTTTTAGGAACTTTCAAAATACTATGACTAAAATTGCCGTTAAAAAATATAAAAGAGAATTCACCGTGTAAAATTTCTTCCATGAACGGTTGAACTAAAAAGCTTTCATTAGCTAAAAGGCCATTAATTTCATTCTGTATTAATGAAACATTATCAAGTGTAAGTAATATGGTGTTTTTAGCGCCTGCACTTATGCATGGCTTAATGATCAGTTTTTTGTATAAGGATTTATTAAGTAATTCTGCCAGGTCTGCTGCAATTCCTTTCTCCAGAAATACAGATTCAATCACAGGCAGGCCATCGTCTGCAATTTGTTGTAAATAATGCTTATCACTATTCCATAATATTGTTTTGAACGGATTTAATATCTTGATTCCAGCCTTATCCAAATCACTTATCCACATTATAAATGAATCAAAATTATCATGGTAATCCCAGGGTGATTTCAATATGACAACATCAAATTGTTTCCAATCAATTTGCAAATCGTTCCATGCTGCTCTCTTAACAATCAAACCCTTGTTTTCAAGGAATTTAGACAGCTGAAAATCTTCTTCTAAATGCGATTGAGTTAATTTTTTATTTTGGTAACTGACTAAGGCTATGTTCATTTTCATCAAGAAATAAGGCGTAAACTTAGGATGATCTTTAGCGATCTGCCGATAAAGCATTTACAAACGGAATTATACATTTTGCGGTTAGCAAAGTACTGATTGTAATCAGTAATAAATCAGCATAACATATTTGATACGTATTACATAGTTCATCCTGCAAGCGATTGCCTGTTGGTGGTACAATAGATGCTTAGTTCAGCATGACAATATGGATCTAGGAAAAGGCCTTACGAAGTTTTTAAAACTTCGTAAGGATAAAATATGCTAACTACTGCCAACGGAAACCTATCCCCAAACCGTATCAAACCCATGCGATTTTAGCACATCGGCGGGTACGCCTTCCCATTTGTTGGGGGCATTTCCTACATAGCCAATGTCCTTCATGCCCATTTGTGAGCTAAAGAAGCCGGTGGCGGTAAGGTCGCGCATGCGGTTAAAGAAGCTTACGCCCTGTGCCATTTCGGGTGTGGCTTTTTTGGGGTAGGCTATCAGGGTAACCATATCTATTTGCTGTTGCGATGATGATTCTCTGAAAGTATTGTTATAACGATTTAAGCATTGCAGATCGAGCCAGCGCAGACCGCCGCGCAGCGGGGTTTGGTGCTCGGGCATATCTTTTACAATAAACTCAATAAAATCGGGCACCTTAGCATCCGATGCGCTGCCTGATTTATCGTCCTTGGGGATGATGATATCAACCAAAACAGTAATGGTTTTCATCTCATGCTCGTTGAAGAATTTTTCGGCGTTCAGCTTTTTCTCACGTTCAAGTTCGTAAGGTGTACGGGCAGGATCGGCAGCCGCAGTTTCCTCCGGGGTGGTAACTTCACCACCTTGTTTTTTGGTATCCGTTTTACAGGATGCATCAAGCAATAAACCTGTTGCAAGTGTGCCTATACCAATAGTTCTTAGGGATTCACGTCTGTTCATGATGCTAAACGTTTAATTTTTTTCTTTGAGATAAAATATATTCCGCGGTGCGCATGGATAGCGCAAGGATGGTCCATGTGGCATTTTTATCGCCCTGCTGTACAAATGGCGCAGCATCAACCACAAATAAGTTGTTGCAGTCATGCGCCTGGCAGTATTTATTCAGTGCTGATTTTTTAGGATCATCGCCCATGCGTACGGTACCTACTTCGTGTATAATAACGCCTGGTGCTTCCAGTCCGTAATTGGTATCTTTACCCGCAGGAGCATCAGCAATGGCGCCCATGTGGTGCAGGATCTCCTGAAAGGTATCCTGCATGTGCTTGGCTTGTTTGATTTCTTCCGGAGCCCACTTGTAATGAAAGCGCAGTACCGGGATACCAAATTTATCAACCACATCAGGGTCTATCTCGCAATAATTATCCTCGCGGGCTATTGCGGTACCACGACCGGCCATGCCTACGTTAACGCCATAAAAACGACGGTAATCGTCTTTTAATCCTACGCCAAAACCTCCGGCTTCTTTCATTTTACCATCGCGGCCAGGTATCATGCCGTTCATTTGCTGTATGCCGCCACCAAAGCCGTAACCTGGCATGTGCAGCCCGCCGCCGTACTCAATATGGTATCCACGCGGGAAATCCAGTTTCTTATTATCAAGCCACCATGGCGAATAGATGTGAACGCTGCCCACACCATCCTCATTATAACGTTTGCGGTCGATTAGTTGCGGCAACCAGCCGCTGGCCCCTGAGCCGGTTGAATCATGCAGGTATTTACCCACTATACCGCTGCTGTTAGCCAAGCCACCGGGATGTGCCGCTGATTTAGAGTTAAGCAACAAACGAGCAGATTCGCAGGCACTGGCACCAAGAATAACTATCTTGCCGTTTACCTGGTACTCCTGCATATCATCTTTACTGATATAAGATACGCCGGTGGCTGTACCTTCCTTATTCGTTAACACTTCGCGCACCATGGCGTTGGAGATCACCGTTAAATTGCCCGTTTTCATGGCCGGGATAACCAGGCATGATGATGATGAGAAATCACCATAAATTTTACAGCTGCGGTTACATTGTCCGCAAAAGAAACAAGCGCCACGGTCTTTATTACCCGGCAACGCTTCGGTTAAAACCGAGCCGCGGCCTGCAATTACAGTAACACCGGCCTTTTTAGCACCGGCTTTAATATATAGTTCATTTAGTCGTGGTTTTGGTGGAGGTAAAAAGATACCATCCGGTTCGTTTTCCAAGCCCTCAACCGTGCCGAATACGCCTATCAAGCGGTCAACCTTATCATAAAAAGGTTTCATGTCATCATAAGTGATGGGCCATTTTTCAGTCAGCCCGTCTTTTGGCTGAAAATCATGCGGACCCATACGTAATGAAATACGCCCCCAGTGATTGGTACGGCCACCCAGCATACGCGAGCGGAACCATTGAAAGTCTGTATTATCCTTTGTGGTATAGGGCTCGCCCTCCAAACTCCATCCGCCGAAGGCTGCATCAAAATCGCCAAAATTACGGGAGTCGGTGCTTGCACCGCGTCGTGGTGATTCCCATGAGAACTTTAACTGCGCCGAATTTTTCTGCGGGTCGAAGAACGGGCCCGCTTCCAGCATTAATACTTTTAAACCTGCATGGGCTAAAACATAGCCGGCCATGCCGCCGCCTGCACCCGAACCTACAATTACTGCATCGTAGGTGGTTGATGATTTCTTGATTTGCAAATCGCTCATACGTATATGTATGTACTTAAATTACTTTAAATAAGATGGAAAATGGAATAAATGGATTGATGCTAAATATATTGAAGGAAATTGTTATTCCAGCAAATAATAGTAAAAATTACAATTGTTTTATCCGGATGTTACGGAAAGCTACTGCCGCGCCATGTGCCTGCAGCGAGATGTGCCCCGTTGAATAAGTGGCAAATGCTTTCCATGTTTTAAACTTACTTTGCTGGAGCAGATCATTCCACTCTTTGCTGCCAATTTGTGTCTCCACAACTTTTTGGCCGTTCATGTAAAAAGTAAGGTGATTGTTTAGTTTACGGATGATGATGGAGTTCCATTCGCCAGCAGGTTTTGCCGGGTGTGCAGGAGCCATCAAGTCATATAATGAACCGGCCAGGTGGTTTGCCTTTTTGTTATCTTCAGCACCCTTGTCATCAAGTACCTGCATTTCAATGCCGGTTAAGAAAGTATATGCAAATTGCGGGTCTTCATGGATATCAAAAATAACGCCGCTATTACCGCCAACAGGTATTTTCCAGTCGAGTTTTAATTCAAAATTTGTGTATTCCTTATCGGTTAGCAAGTCTGCCTGGCCTTTAGCCGCGGTATCTAGTTGTAATGCGCCACTAGTAACGTGCCATGCCCCGGCATCCTTGCCCAGGTAGGTGTGCCAGCCATCAGTGGTTTTGCCATCAAAAAGCAGGGTATAACCGTCTTTTTTTTCGGAGGCAGATAAAGTGTTTTTTGTTTGCGCTAAAAGCGGAGAAGATAGTGCGGCCATTGCTGCAGTAATCAGAAAGATTTTTTTCATTAGTTAAATGTTTAGAACAATATAATTGGGAGTATAAATGTATTGCTTTTTTATGTCTGCACATAGTTAAAAAAAATCTTGCAAAAACGATTAACCTATTTGTATTAATCTTATTACGATTTTAATAAACATCTGTTATTGTATTTTTTTCATTTTGCTTTATTGATTTTGTATATTTGGTATAACCACTATTAACCAAATGATTGCCTGTAGATTATGAAAAAAGTTTCGGATATCCTTAACCGTAAAGGTGTCAGTGTTGTCACAATTAGTGCAGATACCACTGTTTTAGATGCGTTGAAGCTGATGGCCGATAGAAATATAGGCTCAGTAGTTATAATGGAAGATGGCGAATACCTGGGCCTGCTTACTGAAAGAGACTATGCCCGCAAGGTGATACTGCATGGCAAATCATCACATGAAACCCCGGTACGCGAAATTATGAGCACCGGCCTGCCACGCATCGTACCTGAAAGCTCGATAGAAACCTGTATGCATATTATGAGTGAAACCAATATCCGCTATTTACCGGTATTTGTTTCGGATCAGTTATCGGGTATTATTTCTATCAATGACCTGGTTACCGAAACCATTTTATCGCATTTGGAAACGATTGAGCATTTGAAGAGTTATATACAATCGTAGACGAAAAGAGGATCTTTCTCCGAGCGTCGTTGCGAGGAACGAAGCAATCCCTTACTGTGCAGAGCGGTTATGCTTATCGTAGACTTGTCTTGCGCAGCCGCTCATTGCCGCGGAGGCTACTACTTTTGTCTTGATACAAAAGGTAGCAAAAAATCAAGACAACAAGGATGCTTCCGCCCGCCCTGCCGGTTCTTCACGCTTTTTTCGCTGTTCGATACTTCGTATTCTCACATCACACAAAAAGCTAAACCGGCATTCCCGCCTCTACGCTGGCCCGCCCTTGTTGTCAGAGCCCACGCTTTTTTGATTCATTGGTTAAAAATAATGCCTGTTCTTCGTCAGCCGGGAAGCTTCGGGTGAAAACGGACAGAACTATGGTGGCCTTGTGTGGTTGCAGGGCATAAGGAAATTTTGCAGAAGCGTAAAGGCTAGGAGTGTGCGAAGCAGGGCAAAAGATTCCAGCCCAGGTTCTGTCCGTTTTGCAGGGGTAAAGGCCATGAGCGCAAAGAAGCATTCCGGCTGACTAGCCTTTTTGGTCCTTTTGTGACGAAGACAAAAGGACTAAGCCTCCGCGGCTATGAGCGGCTTCATGCGATAAGGAAGCCGCTCTGCACAGTAGGGGATTGCTTCGTTCCTCGCAATGACGCTTAGAAAGAATTATAGATAATACCCCCAAATCACATTCATGTAAATTATTTACCCTTATTTGGATTTAATTTAAATAAGCGTACATTTGCTTAGGTATTAGATAATAAACATGAGGCTGTCACAACTTGAAGTAGGCGAAAAAGGGATCGTAAAGGAGTTTACTGATCTGGAAATGTCGGTAAAGCTAATGGAAATGGGTTGTTTACCCGGTGAAGAGATAAAGGTTGAACGTATTGCCCCGCTTGGCGATCCAATTGCCATTAAAGTTTCAGGTTATCAGTTAAGCTTGCGCAAACGCGAAGCATATACCATTGTTTTGCAGTAGTTTTTTTAGCAATTGAAAGCTGATATAAGAGTTGCGCTTGTAGGAAATCCCAACACCGGTAAATCAACGCTCTTTAATGTTCTTACCGGTTTAAATCAGAAAATAGGAAATTTTCCCGGAGTTACCGTTGATAAAAAGGTAGGTTACTGCACTTTGCCTGATGGCCGCCGCGCCGAAATCATTGATCTTCCCGGTACTTATAGCATCTACCCAAAAAGTCAGGACGAATCTATCGTTTTTTCTGTTTTGGCTGATAGGTCGAACCCGCATAGCCCCGATCTGGTGGTTGTGATCCTCGATGCATCAAACCTTAAAAGAAATTTACTGCTCTACTCGCAGGTCGCCGACCTTAAGATACCCGTTGTTATTGCCCTCAACATGATGGACCTGGCAAAGAAAGCAGATATCAATATTGATGTTAATCTGTTTGCCAAAAAGCTTGGCGTTCCTGTAGTACCCATTTCGGCCAGAAAAGTTGATGGCATTGATGGGCTTAAAAATGCTATATCATACGCCAATAAAATTGCTTTGCAGGAAGACAGCATTGATGTTGCCTCCATCGCTCCCGAACTGGTTGAAAGCATTGGCAGGGAGTTAAATATTGACAATCCATACCTTGCCCTGCAGCTTGCCCATCAGCATGAAACCTTAACATTTTTAACCCCCGAGCAAAGTAACCGTGTTGAAGAACTTGAAAAAGAGTTTTCTTTCAACTCACAAAAAGCACAGGGGGCTGAAACCATTGCCCGTTATAGTTTTATTAATGACCTGCTTTATGATACGGTAAGTAAACCCGTTACTGCTCATGAAGAAACCGTCAGCAATAAAATTGATAAGGTATTAACGCATAAAGTATTTGGCTTCATCATATTTTTCGCGGTATTGATGTTCATGTTTCAGGCGATATTCTCCTGGTCGTCATACCCAATGTCATTAATAGCCGATGCCTTTGTATGGATCCAGGATTCATTGCACCATGTTCTGCCTGCCGGGCCGCTTACCAGTTTACTGGTTGATGGTGTGATAGCCGGACTAAGCGGCGTAATGGTATTCATTCCGCAGATCGCTATCCTGTTCGCCTTTATTTCCATATTGGAAGATACCGGCTACATGTCGCGCGTTACATTTATGATGGATAAGCTGATGCGCAAGGTAGGCCTTAATGGAAAATCAGTTGTACCTCTTATTGGTGGTTTCGCCTGCGCCGTACCTTCCATCATGAGCACCCGCACCATTGAGAACTGGAAAGACAGAATGATCACCATAATGGTTACCCCACTGGTAACCTGTTCGGCCCGTTTGCCTGTTTATACTTTACTTATAGCGCTGGTTGTACCTAACCGTAATGTTTGGTGGCTATTTAACCTGCAAGGTTTGGCTTTAACAGGGATGTATGTTTTCAGCCTGATATCAGCCATTGTGGTAGCATGGGTGTTTAAATTTATATTAAAAGCCAAGGAACGCGGCTACTTTATTATGGAGTTACCTGTTTATCGCATGCCTCGCTGGAATAACGTATTATACTCCATGTATGAGCGATCCAAAGCATTTGTTTTGCAGGCGGGAAAGGTAATTATAGCTGTATCTGTAATATTATGGGTAATGGCCTCTTATGGCCCGGGCGACAGGTTTGCAAAGATCGACAAGCAATATAGTCAGCCGCAATACGCACAGCATATGAGCGCCGATAGTTTGAGCAGAACCATCGCGTCAGCAAAATTAGAAAACTCTTATGCCGGGGTATTGGGCCATTCCATTGAGCCAGTTATCCGTCCGTTAGGATTCGACTGGAAAATAGGCATCGCCTTGATTACCTCCTTTGCTGCCCGCGAAGTATTTGTGGGCACTATGGCTACTATCTATAGTGTAAACGGCAGCGCCGAAAAAATGGAGTCGGTATATGAAAAAATGCACCAGGCCAAAAACCCTAATACCGGGCAGCCCGTGTTTACCCTCGCTGTCGCCTTTTCACTCATGATGTTCTATGCCTTTGCCATGCAATGTGCAAGTACGGTAGCGGTAGTATATCGCGAAACCAAAAACTGGCGCTGGCCCGCCTATCAGTTCGCCTATATGACAGCGCTGGCTTACCTGGCTAGCTTCATAGCTTATCATGTTTTGAAGTAGAGCTGAAAGCGCAAGGCAGAAAGTCCAAAGCTTTTCTTTTATCGTTAGCTTGTAAAATCTTACATGAGCACGTTCGCCTTTCAGTTTTAGCCTTTTACCTTTCAGCCTAAAACACCTATATTTGTAATAGAGGTAGAAATTGGATAAAGTAAAAGTTTTAGAAAAGTATCTTCCGCCTGAGGCTGCTCCCCTGATCGGCCGCTGGATTGATTACTTTAAATGTGAGTTTAAAATTTCACGCAACCGCAACACCAAATTTGGTGATTATCGTGCGCCGCATGGCGACAAGGGGCATCGCATCTCCGTTAATTTCGATTTAAATCCATACGCATTCCTGGTAACCACCGTACACGAATTTGCACATTTGCATACCTGGAACGAGCATAAGCACAAAGCCAAACCGCACGGCACTGAATGGAAAAACAATTTCAAAAAAATGATGCAACCTTTCTTTGAAAAGGATGTTTTCCCGCCGGACATAAAGCATAGCATCACCAACTATTTAAATAATCCAGCAGCATCCAGTTGCTCCGATCTGTCGTTATACCGGGCATTGCGCCAATATGATGCGCCCAAAGAAGACGTTTATACCGTCGAGAAGCTACCGCTTAAAGCCCTGTTTAAATTAAAGGATGGCCGTATTTTCCGCAAGGATGAAAAGCTGCGCAAACGTTACAAATGCACGGAAGTGAAAAGTAAGCGGATCTATTTGTTTAGTCCGGTTGCTGAGGTGGAGTTGATTGAGGAGTAAGAAAGTTTCAAACTTTCTTTGATCAATAGGCTTCTTTGCAAACTGAAGCCAGGCGCAGGGAGGCTTAGGGAGTAGTAATGTATAATTTTCATTACACCACAAACTAACATTCTCATTATCAAAGCGCTATGAAGTAATGTCGTTTGTAAGCGAAATGTTGCTAAACTTTTCGCATTTCTGCAATATCTTACCAATAAATATTATTCAACTTAATACTTTATCACCATGAAAAAGCTACTCGTTCTGGCGCTTATTATTTTCGTTAAAAGCGCCTTCGCACAAAAAGATACCGTCGGTTTAAACGTTCCATTTGTTAATAATACCGTTGTTTATGAAAAGGTGTTCGATGTACCAACGGCTCCTAAAAATCTGCTCTATAGCAATGCCGGGCTTTGGTTTGCAGAAACTCATCCTTATGTGCAAGATACCCAGCTGCAATTGGTAGACCCGGTTTTATCGCGGGTTGTAGGCAGGGTAAAATCTTATACTGTTGTTGTGACCGATAAAGTTCTTTGGGACACTTATTATGGTAACATCACCTATAATTTTACGCTGCAAGTAGATTGCAAAGACAATAAATACAGGATACGTATTTATAATATCCAGGATGTGCTCGGTAACACGTATACACCGGTAGACAACCTGATGTTCGCGCTCATCAGCTCAAAGTCGTATACCTTAGCTAATGCCGCTGTTTTAAAAGTGCCGGATTTGAAGCAACGTTTCCAGGCGTTAAATACAATTGTAAACAATGTTATAGCCGATCTCACCAAAAGCATGTTAGTAGATAACAGTTTTTAAATGGCAGCACCACACTGGTTTCCCTATACTGGTTTCAGTTTATAACTGAAACCAGTGATAATGACAGTTTGTAACTGTCACGTTACCCAATCACTCACAATTTTAGCTGATAGCAAACAAAGCGGTATCCCACCACCCGGATGCACACTCCCACCGCAAAAATACAAACCATCAATTTTTGATGATTTGTTAGAATGCCTCAAAAATGCTGCAAATTGACTGTTTGAACTTGTGCCATAAATAGAACCCTGGTATGAAGATGTTTTATGCTCGATTCCTCGCGGGTCGAGGATAGTTTCGCTGATGATGAGCTGACTAATATCCTCATCCAAACTTTTACTGAGTTTAACTATAATGTTTTTACGGGCATCTGCTATCAGCTTATCCCAATCCTGGCCGGTATTTGCAGGCACGTTGATCATTACAAACCAATTTTCGCATCCCATAGGTGCATCATCTGGTTTATACTTTGAGCTGATATTAACATAAACCGTTGGGTCATCATAAATATCCTTTTGCTGCCAGACATGATCGAACTCCGCTTTATAATCGGAACTAAAAAAAATATTATGCAGATCGAGATCAGGGAACTGCTTACTGACCCCCCAATAAAATATCAGTGCCGAACTGCTCCGCTCCTGTCGCAATATTTTTTGAGGGTGAAGTTTGGGATGATCTTTCAATAGCTTGTGATAAGTGAACCAAACATCCATATTGGAAACTACGGTATCAGCTTTATGCAATTCACCTTTTACCTTTATTCCCTTAACCTTTTGCCTATCCAAAACTGCCTCATCAACAGGGGAATTATAATGAAAACTCACCCCCAATGATTCCGCCAGTTTAACGAGGCTACTAACAATGCTGTACATTCCCCCATCAGGGAAATAAGCGCCGAAATACTGTTCAATATGCGGTATAACATTCAGCGTGGCGGGGGCAGCATAAGGGTTTGAGCCATTGTAGGTAGCATACCTGTCGAAGAATTGTACCATACGCTCATCATTAAAAAAGCTGGTGTTTGCCTTATGCATGGTACGCATGGCATCAATTTGAGGCAGGCTGAATATGGATTTTATCGCGTTCCAATTCAAGTAAGTTTTGAGCTGATGCAATGATCGCTCTAAAAACACATGATTGGTGATATTGTATATTTTACGACTATTTTCCGCATATTTTTTGATAGCTTTTTCAGACTCACCTGTTGCTCGCGAGACTTCAGTGGCAAATTTACCCTCATCAGCATAAGCCTTTATACGGCTGCCGTTTTCAAAAAAATAATTGCAAACCACATCCAGCTTCTGGTAGTTGAAATAGTCGGATGGTTGTTTTCCTGCCAGCGTGAAAAGCTCATCAATATATTGCGGCATAGTAAGCAGGCTCGGCCCTGCATCAAATCTAAAACCGTCCTTTTCAAATTCGGATAGTTTACCGCCGGGGTAAGTGTTCGCCTCAAAAACCTCCACATTATGGCCCTTAACCGCCAGTCGGATAGCCGTTGCTATCCCGGCTATCCCGGCACCTATAATAAGAGCTTTCTTTTTTGGCATCGGGTAAAGATAATGGCTATTCAACAAAAAAGCAGAACTGCTTTTTGCATAGTGTCATTCTGAGCAATAGCGAAGAATCTTTATATCGGTTAACCACCGGACAGATTCTTCGCTATTGCTCAGAATGACAATTTGTTTTTTAGAGACATGCCAAAATATGTTTTCAATTTTTAAAAGTTTTTTGTTTTTATATTTGACGCATGGCCCGCAAACTCATCATCGCTTATTTTGTATATACCGTACTGATATTTTTATCAAACACCTACATTTTTAAAGAGGCCTATGCTGATGCCATTATAAAAGCAGTGCTCTCGGGTGTAGTATTTACCGCGGTATACGCTTTTATTATTATCAGGAATGAGAAAAGGCAGAATGATGAGAAAGCCGCTGAGACTCCGCCAAAGAAAAAGCGTTAAGATTTGGGCCCCCAATAAAATAAAAATAGGGATAATCTCCCGACCATCCCTATTCAATAATTCTATAATTCAGTAAATCAATAATTGATTTACGCTTCTACAGTCTGCCCTATCAAATGATTTGCAGCTAAATACTCAGCTATCTGCACGGCATTGGTAGCGGCACCTTTACGCAGGTTGTCGGCTACTATCCAGCAGTTTAAAGTATTGGCCTGGCTCTCATCACGGCGCAGACGGCCTACAAATACTTCGTCCTTATCATGCGCGTCAAGCGGCATTGGGTATTTTAAGTTAGCTACATCATCAGTTACGATAATGCCTGGCGCTTTTTCTAAGATCGCTCTTACTTCAGCCAGGTCAAAATCCTCAGCAAATTCAATATTTACCGATTCAGAGTGGCCACCCATAACCGGGATACGTACAGTTGTTGCTGTAACCTTGATGCTATCGTCGCCCATTATTTTTTGGGTTTCTTTAATCATCTTCATTTCCTCTTTAGTATAACCGTTTTCGGTAAACACATCAATATGAGGCAATACGTTCAGGTCTATCTGGTACGGGTATGCTTTAGGGCCGTCAATACCTTTACGCTCGTTAAATAACTGCTCAACAGCTTTAACGCCTGTACCGGTTACTGATTGGTAGGTTGATACCACTACCCTTTTAATTTTATAACGATCGTGCAATGGTTTTAAGGCCACTACCATTTGTATGGTTGAGCAATTTGGATTAGCTATAATTTTATCTTCGGCAGTTAATATGTTAGCATTAACCTCTGGCACAACCAGTTTCTTGGTTGGATCCATGCGCCATGCTGATGAATTATCAACTACGGTAGTACCTGCTGCCGCAAAAAGCGGAGCCTGCTCCAATGAAGTGCTGCCACCCGCTGAAAACAAGGCCAGATCAGGCTTCATCTTAATCGCATCCTCTACAGAAACTACCTTGTATTGCTTACCCTTAAAAGTGATCTCTTTACCAACACTCTTAGCTGAAGCTACCGGAATTAATTCTGTTACGGGGAAGTTGCGTTCTTCAAGAACCTGCAACATTTTGGTGCCCACTAAGCCTGTGGCACCTACTACTGCGATTTTCATTTTAATAATTTGTTTTTGATTTGTAATGAATCTTCCTTGCGGAGGTTCCATTTTTTTAAATTGTTATGTATAAATAAACTAAACCACAAATATGCGATTTTTTTTAATTTTTTAAGCCCATTATTTCTATCAATCCGGTATACAAATATTGTCCTCCTTAAACAACATTTCATTTTGGTTAATGCCTGATGGTCAGTATTTAACCACGAATGTTGTTCTATAGGGTATTATTATTTAAATACATATCTATTAAAATAAATATTTTATATTGGCGTAACCATTTATTAAACTTAACAATTACTAACACAATTAATGAATGTAATGAACATCGTTATCTGTGTTATAACCAGTTAGCTTTATATTTAAAAATAATTATTACATGGCGTATTTGTTACTCTTATTGCCTCTTTTTTTATTAATATTATCCTATAAAAAGAGGCAGCAATTCAATAAGTTAAAAGGCACCGGACGTGTGCCTGATATTATGAGTGCACAACGGCAAATGACACTATTTACAGTATTGGCTGTACTATTTCTCATTTGCATAGTCTTTTTTATAGCACAGCTGGAATTTTGAATCAAACGTTTGTGCGGTAAAACATTAATTGATTTCGCTCAAATTTTTACCTTTGCAGCTTAACTGCACCTCCGCATGAGCGAAAAGATATTAGTAATTGGCGCCAACGGCCAAATTGGGACAGAACTGGTAAGTTCTCTGCGTAATATTCATGGATCAGA
Organism: Mucilaginibacter mallensis; assembly: GCF_900105165.1. Lineage (NCBI taxonomy): Bacteria > Pseudomonadati > Bacteroidota > Sphingobacteriia > Sphingobacteriales > Sphingobacteriaceae > Mucilaginibacter > Mucilaginibacter mallensis. Next base: position 5,072,998 of record NZ_LT629740.1, on the reverse strand, counting down.
ACAGGTAATCGCCTCTGATATTAATGAACCTGCCAAAGCTATCAAAGATACCGGGCCCTTTGAATTTGTAAACGTACTTGATAAGGAGAATCTGCACCAGATATTTACAAAACATCAACCTACTCAAATCTATTTACTCGCCGCTATACTATCTGCCGTAGGCGAACAAAAGCCTAAATTAGCCTGGGACTTAAACATGATTGGCCTGATACAAGTGCTTGATCTGTCTGTTGAGTTTAAGGTTTCAAAGGTTTTTTGGCCAAGCTCTATTGCTGTTTTCGGGCCGCATTCACCGGTTTATAATACACCGCAATATTGTGTGATGGACCCTAATACCGTTTACGGCTTTAGCAAACTGGCAGGCGAACGCTGGTGCGAATATTATTTTAACAAACACGGGCTTGATGTACGCAGCATACGTTACCCCGGCCTTATAGGCTGGCGGGCAGCACCGGGCGGTGGCACAACTGATTACTCGGTACATATATTTCACGAGGCATTAAAAAGTGGCAAATATGAAAGCTTTCTTTCTGCGGATACTGCCCTGCCCATGATGTATATGGATGATGCCATACGTGCAACATTAACACTAATGGATGCACCTGCGGAGAAATTGAGCATACGGTCGTCATATAACCTGGCGGGTGTAAGCTTTACCCCGGCACAACTGGCCGATGAGATAAAGAAAATATTGCCTGAGTTTGAGATAAGCTATGCTGATAATGACTCGCGACAAGCCATTGCCGATAGCTGGCCAAAATCAATTGACGATAGCTATGCGCAAAAAGACTGGGGCTGGAATATAGAATATGACCTTGCTGCAATAACGAATGATATGCTTACCAACCTTAAAAAGACCATTTAAGCTGAAAGGCAAAAGCAAAAAGGCAATAAGATTACTACATCTCTGAAACAAACATTATATTTAACGGCTCGTTAACAATGGTTTTTACCATGAACTGCGAGCCATTAAAACCATGAACTAAAAAGATATGGGAAGAGCATTTGAGTTCCGTAAAGAGAGAAAATTTAAGCGTTGGGCCAAAATGGCCGTACAGTTTACCCGTTTAGGTAAGGAAATAGTAATGGCCGTTAAAGCAGGCGGTGGTGATATTAATACCAACTCGCGCCTCAGGACTGCCGTACAAAACTCCAAGGCAGTAAATATGCCGAAGGACCGTGTTGAAGCTGCTATAAAAAGAGCAACCAGCAGGGATGAAAAAGATTACGAAGAACTGGTATATGAAGGCTATGCGCCTTACGGCGTTGCCGTACTGGTTGAAACAGCTACCGACAACATTAACCGTACAGTAGCTAACGTGCGCAGCTATTTTACTAAATATGGTGGTTCATTAGGTAAAACCGGGTCGCTTGATTTTATTTTTACCCGTAAATCTGTTTTTACATTTGAGCCCGGCAATCGCGACCTGGAAGAACTGGAATTTGAACTGATTGATGCCGGCCTGGAAGATCTTTTTGTGGAGGCGGATGAAGAGGGCAATGATATTGCGGTAATTCACACCGCATTTGAAGATTTCGGCAAAATGCAAAAGATGCTGGAAGAGATTGGCATCGAAGTAAAATCGGCCAAACTGGAGCGTGTGCCGCAATCATTTCATGAGGTAACTGAAGAACAGGTTACCGATATCATGAAACTAATTGACCGTTTGGAAGAGGATGACGACGTGCAGGCGGTTTACCATAATATGGCGGAATAAATAGATTTCGGAATTCGGATGTTCGATTTCGGATTTATCCAAGCGTCATTGCGAGGAACGAAGCAATCCCCGATTAGCAGGTCCGCCTTGTATCGTTTGGGAATGCTGCGTTCCTCGCAATGACATAAAGAAATACCCAATGGCACAATTCACATCACGCAAGCAGGAAAAAAAAGTTAAGGTAACATTTGCCAACGGTTTGCTTTTTGTTGAAAAAGCTGATGGTAAGCAACAGGTATTCCCGCTGGAATGGTTCCCGAAATTACTGAACGCTACCGAAGAAGAACTGGAAGACTGGGAACAAACCGGCAGCGGTATACGTTTTAATAAGCTGGATACAGATATTCCGATTTGAAGATTATGCACATTCATTTTCAAATTTTCAAATCACCAAATTTTCAAATTAATGTTGTTCGAGGAGTTTTTTAAGAAGAAAAGAGTTGACATGGATGCCCTGCAAAAGGGCAGGCCTGAGCTATTTTCTGAATTTAAAACACACTATGAGCAAATGGGCGAAAAAAGCTTTGATCACACCAAAAAATACTGGTTCAATAAATTAAGGCACGATTATCCTTTGGCTGTTGAGGCAAAAACTGAGAAAGTAAAGATAGATAACCCCTTAGCAGAGCAAACAGTTACTGAAAGTTTGGTTGAAAATGCTTCACTAGCGCCTAAATTAGGTTTTGTGCCGAAGTTCAAAGCTACATCGGCTCCAAAACCTGCAGGTGAAACTCCTGAAGAAAATAAAGCTACAGAAGCATCTGGAACTACACCTGCACCTAAATTAGGCTTTACGCCCAAATTTAAAGCGGCAAGTATTCCCAAACCTGCGGAAACTGAACCAACAGAAGAAAACAAGACGACTGCAGAGCCTGCACCGGCTCCGAAATTAGGTTTTACACCGAAGTTTAGAGCAGCCAGCATGCCAAAACCTGCTGAAACCCCTGAAGAAACTAAAAGCGAAGAAACACAGGCACCCCCTGCGCCAAAGTTAGGTTTCACCCCTAAGTTTAAGGCTGCTAATATGCCGCCAAAGCCTGCGGAAACTAATCCGACTGAGGAAGATAAAAAAGAGGAGGCGCCCGAAACACCTTCCGCACCTAAATTAGGTTTTAAACCCAAATTTAAAGCGGCTAACATGGCTAAGCCTGTTGACGCTACCGAATCAGCGCCATCAGAAAAGTCCGAAGAAACACCGGCATCTACTGAAGAATCAGCCCCAAAGCCCGCTTACAAGCCGCGCTTTAATATGAAAAATTTGCCGAAGAAAGAGGAAGAGTAAAACCCCAATTTCACCACGCGTCATTGCGCATTGCCTGTCCTGAACTTGCTTTGGGAAAGTCCCTGACTGTGTAGATACGCTAAGTGAGCCGCATGGTATCGCTCATAGCCGCTAAGGCCTATTTCTTTTGTCTTGACACAAAAGAAACAAAAAGTCAAGTCATTAGAAAGGCTTCTTTGCCGCACAGGGCCTCTGCGCTGCAAATCAGACAAAACCTGGGCTGCTATATTTTTACCCCGCTGTTGCTACGCACTTAGCCTTTACGCTTCTGTAAAAATCTGCTATGCCCTGCCACGCACAAGGCCATCATCGTTTTGCCTGATTTCGCCCGAAGCTGTTCTACTGACGGGAAGAAAAAAAGAAAAAGCATGGGCCCTGACAACAAGGGCGGGCCAGCGTAGGCGGGAATGCCGGTTTAGCTTTTTGTGTGATGTGAGGTACGAATGTACCGAACAGCGAAAAAAGCGTAAAGAACCGGCAGGGAGCAGGGAAGCATCCTTGTTGTCTTGATTTTTTGGTTACTTTTTGTATCAAGACAAAACGGCGGAGCCCTCTTGAGCGCCTTAAAAAAACAAACAACTTGCGAAAAAAGTGACGTCTTAGCGACAAGCGATACCATAGGATAGGTATTCGATCTGCATAGTAGGGGATTGCCTAATGCCTTACAGCATTGATTGGGGGGCTATTATTGACTACTATTCCCATCCCACAAAAAAACACTAAATTTATTGTAAGGAATCTGCCGTACCATCGTCTAAAAATAAAATTCACATTTAAATTAGATATAATGAGTTCTGTAAGATATATGGCTTTAGGGTGGCTAGCAGTTACCATAATAGCGGTTACCGCGGTTGTATGTAAAGCGCATACAAAAAAGATTACTGATAATGGCAAAGGTTTTGCCGTAGTTGAATTATTTACATCTGAAGGCTGCTCAAGCTGTCCGCCTGCTGATGCGGTTGTGGCAAAGATCCAAAAAGAAAGTAATGACAAACCTATTTACATATTGGCCTTCCATGTTGATTACTGGAACCGGTTGGGCTGGAAGGATGTTTTCAGTAGTGCCGATTATTCGCACAGACAAAACCAATATGCCAGCTGGTTAAACCTTAGCGAGGTTTATACCCCACAAATAATTGTTAATGGTAAAACAGAATTTGTTGGATCGGAAGAAGGTACGCTGCGCAATGCCATAAAAGCAAACCTGCAAAAAGATGCAGTTGCCGGGATAACTTTGAGCGATATTAAAGTTGATGGGGACAAAGCCAGCCTAAACTATCAAACAAAAGGGAACATAAGTAATACTGCGCTATTAGTTGCTGTGGTTCAAAAATCGGCTCAAACAAAAGTTGAGCGTGGCGAAAATGCCGGGCACACCCTATCACATGTGCAAATCGTTCGCTCACTACAGAGCCTGAGTTTAAAAAACAGTAGCGGCACAGAAAGTATTATCTTGCCAAAAGGCTTTGCTGCAAAGGGCTCTGAACTGGTTGCCTTTTTACAGAACACCTCAACCGGGGCAATTATTGGTGCTACAAAAGCGGAGTTTTAACAAACATTTGATGAACCATTCCAGGTAATTTCACGTACTTATTATTATGAAAGTAATTAAAGAGAAACATTCATTAGCCATGCGGTGGTGCCATTGGGTAAACTTTCCTATACTCACCATTATGATATGGAGCGGAATGTTCATCTACTGGGCCAATGACGAATATAGTATCACTCTCTTCGGCCATACTTTTGTGCGCTTTTTCCCCGACTGGTATTATAATCTGCTGCATATCCCCAGTCGCTTAGCGGAGGGCATGGCATGGCATTTCCTGTTTATGTGGTTCTTTACTTTAAATGGGATATTTTATATCCTGTATACCCTGATCTCAGGAGAGTGGCGGGAACTCGTTCCGCAGAAAAAATCATTTAAGGAAGCTTTCCTGGTGGTACTACATGACTTGCATATCCGTAAAATGGCGCCGCCGCAAAACAAATACAATGCCGCCCAACGCATAGCCTATACCGCCATTATTGTTATGGGCATTGGCTCTGTAATAACCGGGCTGGCCATTTATAAACCTGTACAGTTTTATTACTTGACATGGATATGCGGCGGCTATCATTTTGCCAGGATCATACATTTTGCCCTCACATTGGGCTATGTATTTTTCTTTGTGATACATATTGTACAGGTAATATTAGCCGGCTGGAATAATTTCAGGTCGGTTATCTCAGGTTTCGAGGTAGTAAATAAGCAGCCAAAAATGGTAACACAACCCGTGGTTGAAATAAAAGACGAAGATGAAAAAGCCAGTCCAAAAGAATAAAAAACCGAAGAAAGAGCTCACCATTGATCAAAAGATCAACAGGCGCAACTTTATTTCCTTTACCACATTCGCGGTATTGGGCGGAGCTGCTTTTGGCGGATGGCGATGGTTATATAATTCGCCATTGGAAACTCCCGGCATTACTGCCGGAACAAGGGCTCCCTTACGACGGGCGCTCAATAAAACGGAGTTGGCTTTCAGGCGGATATTCAGCAATAATAACCTGGTTAAAACCTATCCAAAATCAATGGCGGCTAAAAACGTGCGCCATAATACGGATATAGGCTCCGACAGTAAAATTGATATGGATGCCTGGCGCTTAAATGTAAACAAAAGCACCGGCGAAAAGCTGCAATTTACCATCGATCAAATAAAATCCTTGCCTAAAACCGAGCTGGTGTTCAGCTTTAAATGTGTGGAAGGCTGGGACCAGATACAATATTGGGGCGGTGTGAAGTTTATTGATTTCATTAATCATTTCGGTCTGCAGGACCAAACTCAGCTTGGCTATGTAGGCATGGAAACGCCTGATAAGGGGTATTACGTTGGCCTCGATATGTCCAGCGCCATACACCCGCAAACCCTGCTGGCTTACGAGCTTAATGCAGAACCAATACCCTTTAAGCACGGGCAACCATTAAGGCTCATTATCCCGGTTAAATACGGCATAAAAAACCTGAAACGCATTGGTACCATCAATTTCAGCAACCAGCGCCCGCGCGATTACTGGGCCGAGGAGGGATATGATTATTATTCGGGACTGTAGGTGTTCAGTTGGAAAGTTTAAAGTAGAAAGTTCAAAGTGTTTGAAAAAACGAAGTGGCTATCTAGCATCAAATCACTCCTGGAACCACAAAAGCTTACAATATTTTACTAGCTTGCTTTATATTCATATAATTTAATGACATTTCAGTTCACTAAGTATAGTTTAGTTAATGCACTGTTAAGCCTGATACCTATTTTTCCTATTTGGACTTTATTTCCCATAATAGGTATCGAATCAGGCATTGAAAATTATACGGGAGATTGCATACTCAGTTATAAAATAACCTTGGGTATATGTATGCTTTTAATTGCTGTTTCTATAATAGTATATTTATTCAGCATCAAAAAAATCTTACTTAAAGAACCTAAAGTTATTAAGCGAAACTTCAGATGGTTCAGTCTCCTTATTTATACATTTATCAATTGTAGTGGTTTGATAATTATTTTGGGGCCATACCTTGCATGTAATGGTAGTAGCATGTCAATAATGGTTTGTATATTTTCAGGACCAATAGCAAGTGTTGTACTTATAATCTTAGGCCTTTTAATAGACTTAAAAGTTAAACAGATATCGTCAAATAAACTTTAAACAGTTTTGGGCTTAGAGCAATTCTCTCATCCAATTTTCATCTAATATTTTGCATATTGCAGGTAAATGCCTGCTGAAAGATTCCCGCTCAGAAAACAGATAGCTTATGCCTGCGGTATGATAGGGTGGAGTATGATGACCAATATTATCATCGTGATGCTGCCTTACTTTTACCTGCCGCCAAACAATGCCGGTTTAAAGCCGCTCATTCCGCAACTGATGCTTTTCGGTGTATTGAATATCATGTCGGTTATTGCAGCATCAGGCAGGTTTGTTGATGCCATTTTTGATCCTTTCATCGCTTCGCTAAGTGATAAGAGCACCAACCCCAATGGCAGGCGCATCCCTTTCATGAAATGGGCCATTTTGCCCGCTGTAGTGTTTTGTTGCTTAACATTTTGCCCGCTTACCAAGACCGAAAGCACCCACAATGCCATATGGCTAACGTTTACGCTCATTTGCTTTTTTATGAGTGTAACCAGCTATATTATCCCATATAATGCTTTATTACCAGAAGTTACCGAAACCGCTGCAGAAAAGGTAAAGCTATCATCATTTCAGCAGGTTGGCTTTGTGTTGGGGATGGTAATTGCCGGACTGGTAAATAATTATGCCGATTTGGTGCAGCATTTTCTTAAAGTACAAAGCAGGGATTCTGCCGTGCAATACACTATTTGGGGTCTATGTACTTTCGCCGGACTGGCAATGCTGGTGCCGGTGTTTTTTATTGATGAAAAGAAATATTCCGCAGGTAAACCTTCACATCTGCCTTTGTTGCCTGCCGTGCGTGCTACGTTTAGTAATCGTAATTTCAAGTATTACCTTATCTCTGATTTTTCGTTCTACATGGCACTCAGTATCATATCAAGCGGACTGCTGTTTTTTGTGACGGTACTACTTGGCTTACCTGAATCAGAAGGCGGCCCATTATTGGGTGTAATGGTTATTATATCACTCATGTTTTATCCGCTCATCAATTACTTGTCGAAAAAGATTGGCAAAAAACCTATTGTGTTATTCTCTTTTGGCTTATTGAGTCTTGTTTTTGTTACCATTTATTTCCTGGGAAAATTCCCCATATCACCACATGCACAGATCTATTTTTTGTTGATCGGTGCCAGTTTCCCGCTGGCGGCACTTGGCATATTACCCAACGCCATACTTGCCGAAATAGCCCAGGATGATGCCAAACGCACCAAGGAAAACCGCGAAGGTATGTTCTTCGCTGTAAAATACCTGTTTGTAAAGCTGGGGCAAACATTAGGCATTGCCCTATTTGCATTGCTTACCGTTTATGGTAAAGATCCCGGCAATGATTACGGCCTGCGCCTGAACGGCATCTGCGGCTTCGCACTCTGCCTGCTGGCAGTAATTTTCTTTACCCGTTTCAGGGAGAGAAGAAGGGCGTAAATTTGCAGTTCTCAGTGGGCAGTTCGCATTCTCTGAGTATTGAAAACTATTTAGTGGTTGTATTTAAAAATTGCAATACCGCGTAAGTTGATAATTGTCCGCCCGGCCCATTCAAGGTAAAATCAAAGCCATGAGTGGCCCAGGGTAGTTTGAGCCAATAGTGTTTTATGCCGTTCTGCTGTAGTTTCTCGTTTAATCTGCGGCTGTGCTCGTAAGCTACCAGCACATCATTTTCACCATGCAGGATGAGTGTAGGCGGTGATTGCCTGTCAACAAACTCAATTGGAGAGCAGGCTACATACTTCTGCGGCACCTGTTCATAAGTACCGCCAATATAATTCACCATTACCTTGCGTGAATCCATCACTAACGGGTTTGAAGGGATGGAATAGCCCCAAACCATATCGGCAGGGCCGTAAAAATCTACCACCCCTTTAATTGAACTATCATGCAAAGTATATGCAGCCAGCAATGCTATCTGTGCCCCGGCTGAACGGCCCAGTAACACAAATTGGTTGGTATCAATATGCAGTTCAGTTGCATGTTGTTTCAGGTATTTAATGGCATTGGCTACATCTTCAACAGGCGCAGGTGTTTGCCATTTCAGTGCCAGGCGGTAATTGATAGCAGCTATGTTATAACCGTTCCAGGCCAAAAAACTGTTCAGCTCAGGCAATTGCTTGCTATCGCCACTGCTCCATGAACCACCGTGAATTACAATAACACATGGCCTGTTGGGAGTTTCTGTTGGATAATAATCCAGTGTCAGCGAAGTATCCTGATAAGTAACGTACTTCAAGATGCTCATTGAAACAGCATCATGTGATTCAATTTGTTTAGAGAGATTTAACAGATTCCAGAAATCAAATGGCTGCAAGGGATTGACTCTTGCCACTGATCCTAATGATTGCTCCATATCAGCTTTTAAATTTGTGGCAATGATGTACGCCCGCACAATTGGCGACAGGAAAAGTACAACACTAACAAACCCGATAACTGTACCTGCCAACTGGTATTTGTGCACCCATTGCCCGCTGCCTATCAGCAGCAAGGTTATAAATGCAAAAACTAACGGAAACTCCGTTACACCAATAGCCAGCAGCCAGAAATAATAAGCCGGGGCCCTGAAAATGGCCAATAACGAAATCAAAAAGAAAATTACAATGAATACTAAACGGATCATGCCTGTTCTTTATAAATAATGACTTACCATCGGGTTTTGACCGTAAGTATGTCCAAATAACGGCATAATTTCCGCTTTGCTGGCATCAATATTTAAGTCATGTCTCAGAAATGCGATCATTACTGTTTGGCATTGGCTGCTTTAACAAATTGCAGGGCATCATCGGCATGCTCCTTGCCCTCAAGCATGGCTTCATGGGTATAAACTATTTTGCCGGTCAGGTCGATCACAAAAGTTTCACGACCGCTGAAGAACATTTTACCTTTTACGCCAAATAGGTTGTACACCTTGTTATCCGGATCGCTTAATAAAGTGAAAGGTAGTTTATAGTGCTGCTGAAATTCTTTATGACTAGCAACGGTACCTCCATTTACACCAATAACCATCGCACCGGCTTTGGTGAACTGGTCAAAACTATCGCGGAAAGCACAGGCTTCCTTGGTACAAACCATGCTTTCATCCTTGGGATAAAAATAAATTACCAGCACTTTTTTGCCGATATAATCATTCACAGTAAATGATTTTCCATCTTGGTCGTACAAAGTAAATGCGGGAACATGGTCGCCCACGTCAAGCTTTTTACTGCTTTGCGCATGGCTGCAGCTGCAAAAAAGTACCAGCATACAAGCCAAGGCCATGAAAGAATTTTTAAGGTTGATAGTTTTCATATACACATATACGATAGATTTAGCCTGTAGGTGATTGATTTATTAAAATATTTATTGGACCAATTGTCATTTCGACCGGAGGGAGAAATCTTCTACAACCTGCATAACCGCTTTGCAAATCGAAGAAGATTTCTCCCTCCGGTCGAAATGACAATGAGGATAAAACTATATCTGCGAATAACCTGCCGGCACCAGCATGGTTGATGTTATGTGCGATACAATCTCATTGGGATACTCGGGCGAGGTGCTTATCTTTTTCCAATCCGGGTCATTTCCAAAGGCTTTCCATAAATGATCGTGCGCATCCATATCATCAAAGGTGATCATATAAACCAAATTCGGGCGGAAAGTTCCTATTAGTGTTTCACTGTAGAAAACTGGTTTAAAGCCAAGTCGTTTAAATATGCCTATTTCACCTGCTTCATTAAACATCTCTATTTTCTTTTTGCCCGATGCCTCGGTGGGGCTCTCATAACGGCGCAATTCAAATATCCGCTTTTGCTGTCCGGGTGTTTCCAGCTTGGGCATATCTTTAAATGCCTGTAGCAATGAGCTTTCAATACGATCATAAGCCGGGGCGCTTAACGGCGCATTCAGGTAGGCCGATGCTTGCTGCAGATATGTACTATCGGCCATTAGCTTGTCCTGAACTTTCAAAAAATCATCAGCTGATTTATAAGGAATCAGCACAAATATCCTGGTTTGCACATCGGGTTTTAGCTCAGTAAATACACCTATGGGGTTACTACCTAAACGGTTCAGGGCCGGTATGGCGGCGTTTTGCAGATAATCTTCCACAAGCTTTTGCTGTGTGTCAGTTTTCAGGGTATATACCCGCAGCTCATACAATTGCTGACCTGATTTTTTGCTGCTGTTTGCTGCCATTGTGATACCGGGTAATACAGTGCTTGCTGCGCCGGTTAATATAGATGCCTTTACAAATGAACGCCTTTTCATGGTTGGGATAATTGGATGCTCTAAATTAAGTATCAAGTAGCTAGTATCAGGTATCAAGACAAAAAATAATAGCAGAATCGTTATCTGTCAGTTCAAAATAAAAAAATCTTGATACCTGATACTAACTACTTGATACCAAAAAAGTATTTATACTTTTTTAAAAAGCTACTGACATACTGCTGTCACTAGCCCATGGTTTATTTGTATTGTAAAACTTAAACAATTAAAATTATGGAGATCATCAAGATGTTTTTAAAGGAATTTGACGAAGAAGCTCAAACCGTTCGCAAAATGCTTGAACGCGTTCCGAATGACAAATATGACTGGCAGCCACACCCAAAAAGTATGACCATCCGTCGCCTTGCAACCCATATTGCCGAGCTGCCGGCTTGGGTGACTATGGCGCTTACCACTGATGGACTTGATTTTGCCAACAACCCGTATGAGCCTGTAGTAATAAATAACAACACCGAACTATTGGCTTATTTTGAAAAGAATTTTGCAGATGGAAGGGCGCAATTAGCGGCCACCAGCGAAGAAGTTCTGGAACAAAAATGGGTGTTACGCAATGGCGATGCCGTATATATGACCAATACTAAAGCCGAAGTAGTAAGGGTGTCCATAAGCCAGATAATTCATCACCGGGCGCAATTAGGCGTATTCTTAAGGTTATTGAATATCCCTATTCCCGGTAGTTATGGTCCAAGTGCCGATGAAGTGGAATTTGAATTGCAGGAGCAGGAGTAATGTTTGAACATGCTTACGAAGTTTCGAAAACTTAGTAAGCCGGGTTTTAGCCCTTGTCATTTCGAGCGATAGAGAGAAATCTTCTACGCCTTATATTAACGCAATTGCATAAGGAAGAGGATTTCTCCCTCCGGTCGAAATGATATTTTGTCGGAAACACTACTGTTTCCTCGGACCGCCCTTACGCCTGTTTTTACCACCACCACCGCCACCTCGTGGTTTATGCGGGGCTTGTTTTATCAGCGTAGGATCACCCAGCACTTCGGGTAATGGGATGCGACGGATTTGTTTATCAATCATATCCTCTATATTTTTCAGCTTACGCTGGTCGCGGTCATTTACAAAAGTAATGGCAGTACCTGTAGTTTCGGCACGCGCAGTACGGCCTATACGGTGGATATAATCCTCCGGATCGGATGGCGCGTCATAGTTGATCACCAGGTCGATACCTTCCACATCAATCCCTCTTGAAAGCGCGTCGGTACCGATGATAACCGGCAATAACTTATTCTTGAATTTCAGGAGGATCTCTTCACGTTCGTTCTGCTCAAGGTCGGAGTGGAAAGCATTTACTTTTATATGCACAGCCTTTAGCTGTTTATAAACCTCTTTTACCTTGTCCTTAGTCGATGCGAATATGATGGCGCTAACATAGCCGCCTTCTTTTAAAAGCAACTGTATCAAAGGCGTTTTCTGGTGATCGTTCACCAGGTACACCTGTTGATCGATACCTACTGCGGGTTGTGATATCGCGATATTTATTTGTTGCGGATTATGTAATACAGCCTTTGCCATATTGCGGATACGTCCCGGCATTGTTGCCGAAAACAGCAGGGTTTGCCTGTGCTTTGGCAGATAGCTTACAATACGCATAATATCGTCAGAGAAACCCATATCCAGCATGCGGTCGGCTTCATCCAATATTAGATATTTAATATGGTTAAGCTTTAACACACCCGATGTTAGGTGGGCGATCAGTCTGCCCGGCGTAGCTATAATAATGTTCACATTATTCTGTATGCCACGGCGCTGTTGTTCATAAACTATACCATCGCCACCGCCAAAAACTGCTATGGAGCTGATGCCGGTAAAGTAGGCAAGCCCTTCAACCTGCTGATCAATTTGCTGGGCAAGTTCGCGGGTTGGCGTTAATATAAGGGTGCTGGTTTTTTCTTCGTGATTATTGCTGATCATGTTCAAAACAGGCAATAAAAATGCTCCTGTTTTTCCGGTGCCTGTTTGCGCGCAGGCTATAAGGTCGTCGCCTTTTAAAATAGCCGGGATGGCCATTTCCTGTATAGGAGTAGGGGTGGTGTACCCCATGCTTAGAACGCCTTCTAATAAATGTTCGTTAAAATTGAAATCCTGAAATGTCACTGTCTTTTTAAGGTGAGGTAGGCAAGATAGGAAAAATTGTTGGGTTGGTAGTAATGTGTGGTAGTTAAGTTGTTGGAATGATGATGGGTTTGAGTGATAAGTTTGTTGAGCTTGCTTATTAAGTCGCAAGGTATCGCTCATAGCCGCTAAGGCCTATTTCTTTTGTCTTGATACAAAAGAAACAAAAAATCAAGTCAGTAGATTAGGCTTCTTTGCCGCACGGGCCTCCCCTGCAAATCAGGCAAAACCTGGGCTGGAATCTTTTTGCGGCCATATTGCGCGCACGGGCCCATGCGCTGCAAATATTTCCTATGCCCTGCCGCCCACAAGGCCACCATTGTTTTGCCTGATTTCGCCCGAAGCTGTTCTACTGACGGGGGAGAGAAAGCAAATATACCCTTTTGTCATTGCGAGCGATAGCGCGGCAATCTCGTCGCTTGCATATTGAACGCGACGAGATTGCTTCGTCGTTCCTCCTCGCAATGACAATTTTAAGTGAACCGTGATTTAAAAAACGTAGGCCTCTGACAACAAGGGCGGGCCAGTGCAGGCGGGAATGCCGGTTTAGCTTTTTGTGTGATGTAAGGTACGAAGTACCGAACAGCGAAAAAAGCGTGAAGAACCGGCAGGGAGCGGGGGAAGCATCCTTGTTGTCTTGATTTTTTTGGTTACTTTTTGTATCAAGACAAACGGCGGAGCCCTCTTGAGCGCCTTAAAAAACAAACAACTTGCGAAAAAAAGTGACGTCTTAGCGACAAGCGATTCGAAGCGATAAGGCAACGGCATGCAAATTCGCCCTGTACAGTTAGGGATGACTTCGGTCCTCGCAATGACACTTGGGAAGAAATTTCAAATTACATCACTTCCCAAACGTTGGACAGCCGCAGCCTTTAAATATACCGCATGATGACAGGCCTATTAAAAGCACGATGAGTAGTAAAAATATGATCTTATTTTTTGACATGATTATTAATAGCTGCTGCTGTAACTAAAACACTATACATCCCCATTAAAACACCAACGGTATCGGCAAAAAGGTCATCCCAACTGCCATCACGCCAGGTAAATACATATGCTTGTAGTAACTCAATCCCACCACCAAAAAGTATGGCGGCTACCACAATAAGTAATGCGTATTTAAACGGTAAAAAGGGGTAATTATGTTGCCTTATGATAGCAGTACTAAAAAAGACAACAAAAACAAAGAAAAAACCGCAATGTACCAGTTTGTCAAACCCGGGGAAGAAGAGGGAGGATTCCGAGACCTTCCCCATTTTTATGGAGCACATTAGTAAAACAAATAGGGCCCACAAAATAGTGAGCCCGTAATATTTGAAAATGCGGTTCATTTATTCGCCAATGATTGCTTTGTATTCATCGGCAGATAAAAGAGCATCAACATCGGCAACATTTTGCAGGCTGATCTTCACCATCCAGCCATCACCGTAAGGGTCGCTGTTTACCAGCTCTGGCTGGCTGTCAAGCTTAGGGTTGATCTCACTGATAGTGCCGGTTATAGGCATAAATAGGTCTGATACTGTTTTCACAGCTTCAACTGTACCAAAAACTTCTTCCTGGGCAACCTCTTTTCCTAATGACGGGATATCAACATAAACAATATCGCCCAGTTCGCGCTGTGCAAATTCGGTTATGCCTATGTAGGCGTCGTTACCTTCAACTTTTATCCACTCGTGGTCTTTTGTGTATTTTAATGCTGCTGGGAAATCCATATCGTTTATTTTATGCGGTCAAAAATAATAAAACTTAATTGAACAGAATAATTTAAGCTATATTATGGCTCAATTAATTAATAAAAACCTAATACTCCGCTGACTGTTAATAATTAATCAATATTAGTCTAAAAATGAAAGGTTTACGGATAATAATACTTGTTTTATTTACTGTCTGTGCATTACAGGCTTGTAATCATGTTGCAAAAAATTATAATTCAAAGAGTGCGGATAGTGCTACTGTAGAGGAGGATACTTCGGATGATGATGCATCAGCAGATACTTCCACCACATTAAACCTGGCGGTTGATAAGGAAGATTCGCAATTTGCTGTCGAAGCCATTAATGGGGGTATGACCGAAGTTGCCCTGGGTAAGCTGGCCATACAAAAAGGCAAAAGCAAAAAGGTAAAGAATTTTGGAACGATGATGGTGAAAGACCACAGCAAAGCTAATGATAAGCTGACGGCTCTTATAAAATCAAAAAAAATAGATTTGCCCATGACTCCCGATCCCGCGCAGCAGAAAATGATTCAGGATCTGTCGCGAAAATCAGAGAGTGATTTTGATAAGGCTTATATTAAAGCCATGATTGATGATCATCAGGAAGATGTGAAAACCTTTGCAGAGGAAGCCAAAAAGCTGCAGGACCCCGACTTAAAGGCTTTTGCCATTAAAACGCTGCCCGTTTTGCAAAAACATCTGGATGACATAAACGCCATACACGATAGTATGGGTGATAATTAATAGATAGGTTGATACTTATTTAAGTTAAAAGACAGCTATTTTTACCGCTATATTAAGCATCCATCTAAAAAAGAAAACATAATGTCAAAACCTATAGTAACCGGTATATTGGCCTACGGCATGTCGGGCCGTGTGTTTCATGCGCCGTTTGTAGCCACCAATCCTGCATTTAAATTTAAAGCCGTAGTTGAGCGGCATGAAAAGAAAGCCGCGCAGCGCTACCCGGATATTATCAGTTATAATTCTATTGATGAGTTGATAAACGATGATGAAATTGAACTGGTAATAGTAAATACGCCCAACTACATGCACTTTGATAATGCTAAACAGGCATTACTGGCAGGTAAACATGTATTGATAGAAAAGCCTGCAGCAGCAACAAGTGCAGAGGTGAAAGAGTTATTTGATTTGGGTAGAAAAGTTGATCGCCATGTAATGATCTACCATAACCGCAGGTGGGACAGTGGCTTTGTATCGGTAAGGGAAGTAATTGAAAGCGGCCGCTTGGGTGAGCTGATAGAGGTACAGTTTAGGATGGACAGGTATAAAGCCGCCATTGGCCCTAAACAATTTAAAGAGAAGAAGGATATGCCGGCTAATGGTATTGTTTATGACCTGGGGTCGCATTTGGTTGATAATGTGATCAGTTTGTTTGGTAAGCCATTGTCGTTTGATAAAGTAACAGCTACGCACCGCGAAGGATCAGAGGTTGCGGATTATTGCAGTTTCAGGATCTCGTACCCCAATCAGCTGAATGTTTATTTATCGGCAAGTTTACTTAGCCTTGAGCCGCTTGCCGGTTTTGTGGTGGTAGGTACTTTGGGCACTTATATTAAAAACCGGAGCGATGTGCAGGAAGATCAACTGGTTGCAGGTATGCTGCCAACCGACCCCGGTTATGGCGTTGAGCCGGAGGGCAGTGAAGGTAAGCTGGTAACCATTGGGGTAGATAATGAGAAGATTGTAGAGTGGATGCCATCGCACAAAGGTGATTATACCCTTTTATTTAACGATGTGTATCATACAATCCGCAATAATGCGTTATTCCCGGTAACGGAGGAGCAGGTTGCCTGGCAATTGGAGTTGCTTGAAAAATAAAAATATCGTAACTATGCTTGTTATATCATTAAACAGATAATGCATTACCTCAACACAATGAAAAAAATACTCCTTTTTTTAAGTTTAATTATAGCTGTTGGCTGCACCCAGGCACAAACAACACAAGCACCTGCCAAGCCCAGTATTGATAATATACCCAACTTCAAGCTTTTAAGCCAGGATAGTGTTTACATCACGAATGCCAACCTGAAAAAAGGTAAAGGCGTAGTGATTATCTATTTTTCGCCGGATTGCAGCCACTGCCAGCACATGATGACGGAGCTGAAGCCTGACATGAAAAAATTCTCGAACGTAACCGTAGTAATGGCAACTTTTATCCAAACCAGCATGCTTAAAATGCTGCGCGATTTCCGCAGGGATTATAAGCTGGATGAGTATCCAAACTTCATTACCGGTACCGAATTCCCTAACTACATTTTGCAGCGCTATTACCAGGTAGCAACAACGCCATATATTGCTATATACGACCGCAAGGGCAAACTGGTAAAAGCCTACGACAAAGCACCAAAAGTTGCCGAGTTGTTAGAAACAGTTAAGAAGATCTGATTTTTCCTAGTATCAAGTAGCTAGTATCAAGTATCAAGATTTGAAGCTTCGCCCTTTTTGTCTTAATTGATAATCCAAATAATCAGACATCAGATTTGAAGCCATGTTTTTATTTTGTCTTGATACCTGATACTAGCTACTTGATACCAAAAACCTATTGCTGTTGTTGCTGTTGAATCATTTCCATATAGCGCTGGTAGCTGTTTTTTGAGATCTCGGTTACATGGCTGGCGGTGGTTACTTCAATAACCTGTTTGTCATTACCATAATAAGTGTCTTCTTCATCAACAGTTACGGCAACCTCCAGTTTATGGTGAGCTGAGCCTTTGTATACACCTTTTACTGGCGAACAATCGGAAAAATTACGACCAACAGCTAAACGTACATGCGTTTCATTGGCTATGCAATTATTGGTTGGGTCGAGGCCGAGCCAGCCGTAGTCGGGGATATAAGCTTCGGCCCAGGCATGGGTAGCGCCTTCGCCTCGCATCCCGTTTTGCCCGGTGCAAATATATCCACTCACATAGCGCGATGGGATGTTGATGATCCTTAGCATCTCCATTAAAATATGGGCAAAATCCTGGCATACGCCTGCTCTTATCTTCCATATCTCGTCGAGGGTGGTATCCACAGTGGTTACGCCTTTTATGTATTCAAAATTATCGTAAACATACTGGCAAAAGCGCAAAGCCACCTGGTAGGGGGTATCATCTTTTGCTTTTTCTGATTCAACAATAGCTTTTAATTCTGCCAGCCCTTCAAAATACTCCTGTTTCAAAAAATCAATATAAGGAACTATATTTTGCAGGCGTTTTAGGTCTTCCCATTGGTGCGATGGAAAAATATCATTTACGGGCAAGGATCTATGGCGCGTATTAACCAGTATTTTTGAACTGATCATCATCACCATATGTGGTTCTATATAAGTAAAGCTACCCACCTCATTGCCATAATAATCAACATGTTTGTCAACAGCCGGGTTGCCGGTTATGGTTATTTCCTGCTTCAGCACATCCTGGTATTCATCCTGTATGGGGAATAATATGATCTGGTTTGCGCTGTCGCGCACCGGGCTGTCATAAATATATTTGGTGATGTGTTTTATCTCTATCTCTGGCATAACAGTTCAATTTATTGATTTGGCGATTTGAAAATTTGAAGGTTCGTTTCGCTGGTGGTTAAAGGTTTGGATGCATGATATGTTTTATATTAATTTTCAAATCTTCAAATCACCAAATTTTCAAATCAGGAATGAGCAAAATAATATTCATTTAATTTGTTGGCTATACCATAAAGCTCGCTGCGTATTTGTGTAAGAAAAGTGTGTAACCCTTCTTCACGAATACTTTTTACCGAACTATATTTAATACGGCTCTGCAGTCTGCCTATCTGGAACGACATTTCCCTGAAATCATCCACATTGCTATCGTTCTTCAACCTTTCAAAATAGCGGTGGATGTTGTTTACCGAATAAATAACCGAACGCGGGAAATCATTGTTTAAAACAACTTGTTCCAGGATGTTTTCAGCCTCAAAACCTTCACGATATGTTTTAAGATATAGCTCATAACCACCTAATGATAGCAATAAATGTTTCCAGTAAGTGGTATCGGTTAACAGGTCGGGGTTATCATCTATCGAACCAAATTTGGTATCCAATATATCTACCGACTGTATAGCGCGCTCCAAATATTTGCCGATATTCATAAAGCTGCGGCCTTCTCCACGTTCCATGGTAATTTCAACAGTACCATAGTATAGCATTGCCTGTTTTATAAGGATATCCAATATACCTATAGGGTCTTCACGCTGCAATGCTTTTTCAAGTCTTGGATCTTTTACGGTATGGTAATACTCATTCAGGCATTGCCACAGGTCCTTTGTGATATGCTCCTGCACCCCGCGGGCGTTTTCACGTGCCAGGGTAATAATGTTTAAAACAGAGTTACTGTTGGTTTTACCCGTAACCATATATTTTAATACCGCGCGACTATCATTATCCAGCCTTGTGCTTGCATCATCTTCCAAACCTGCAAATATCCGGATCACCGGTTCCCAGGTAAATTCCTGTACCGTATCCTGCGATGAAGCATAGTTTATTTTGAGCATCCGCAGCATACCATCACTGCGCTCAATATAACGGCTTAACCAATAAAAACTTGCTGCTACCCTGCTTAACATATGCCCCCTAACCCCCTGAAGGGGGAATTATTTTGGTTTACTTTTTTTGTTAATTCTCTCATGTGCTATAATTATTGCATACTCACTCCCCCTTCAGGGGGTTGGGGGGCTCTACGCCAACACCCACGTATCCTTACTGCCACCGCCTTGTGAACTGTTCACCACCAGCGATCCTTCTTTAAGGGCCACCCGTGTTAAACCGCCCGGTACTATTTCAATACCATCCGGTCCGTATAAGGCGTATGGCCTCAGATCAATCCTTCGTGGTTGTAATGAACCCTGCATATAGCATGGTGCTGCCGACAAACTGATAGTTGGTTGCGCGATGAAATTGCGGGGGTCCTTTAATACCTCAATTTTGTAATCCTCAATTTCCTGCTCCGTTGCCGCGTGACCCATCAGCATGCCGTAGCCACCACTGCCATTGGTTTTTTTAATTACCATTGTGTTCATGTTTTTGAAGACATATTCACGTTCATCACGGTTGCCCAGTTGCAATGTTGGCACGTTTTTAAGGATAGGTTCTTCGTTCAGATAATACCTGATCATATCCGGTACATAAGTGTAAACCGCCTTATCATCGGCAACGCCATTGCCAATCGCGTTTACAATAGCCACATTACCTTTACGGTATGCACCCATTATGCCTGCTACACCCAGCATACTGCCCGGGTTAAACACCAGCGGATCGAGGTAATCATCATCAACCCTACGATATATAACATCAACCTGCTGTAAGCCGGTGGTGGTTTTCATGTATACTTTGTGGTTATGCACCACCAGGTCGCGCCCTTCAACCAGTTCAACACCCATTAAACGGGCCAGCGTGGTATGCTCAAAATAAGCCGAGTTGTATATACCCGGACTGAGTAACACAATTGTAGGGTTGTTTATTTGCCTTGGCGATAATGCCAGCAGGTTTTTATACAATATGGTTGGATATTCTGTAACGCTGCGCACCCCGCATTGCGGCAGCAGATCGGGGAATAAACGTTTGGTGATCTCGCGGTTCTCCAGCATATAGCTCACGCCAGATGGTGTGCGCAGGTTATCTTCCAATACATAAAAAGTACCGTCGTGATCACGGATCAGATCGATGCCTGAGATATGGATATAAATATCATAAGGTACCTGCAACTGGTGCATCTCGCGCAAAAAGTGTGGGCATGAGTAAATAATATCAATAGGTACTATGCCATCCTTTACGATGAACTGGTTATTGTAAACATCTTTAAGAAACAAATTGAGCGCGGTTAAACGCTGCTTGATGCCTTTCTCCACAAAAGCCCACTCGCTCGCGGTGATGATGCGGGGGATAATATCAAAGGGGAATATCTTTTCAATTCCCTCGCCGCTATTGTAAACCGTAAAAGTAATACCCTGGCTCATAAAAAGCCTTTTGGCCAATTCTTCCTTCTTGTTCAGATCATCGGCAGATTCTCTTGAAATATATTCAATAACCTTGCGATAATGATCCCTTATTTGAGAATCTTCACCGTACATTTCATCCCAAACGCCATTAATTGGGGAATATTTATCAAAATAAGCTGATTCCTGCATGTAAAATTGCCCTCTAAACTAAAAATATGTTAACCAGTTATTTTCAGAAAGGTAATTTATGAAGTGTTTTTGATAAAAAGGCTAATTATTTTTATTTTTTTTTGAAATAAAGAGATGTTATTATGAAAATACTTTATTAAATGAGGTTTTTTAATCAATAATTTATAAAAAATGCCCCAAATTTTCAATTTCGACAAGTATCGATTTGAAAATTTGAGGCATAAAGATTGTGAATCAGCCGGTAGCGACTACCGCTTTAAAATACTGCTGAATTTACTTTCGTAATCCGTTACCTGTGCAATCAGTTTGCTGTTTAGTTCGGTTTGGTTATTATCCTTGGCAACTCCCGCCATCCCGTTTAAAAATTGCAGGCCGATCTGCACATCGCGGTAGCTTAACTGGGCCGTGTTGTTTTGCAGCAGGTAATAGTTGTAATTAAGCTGATCAGTAATATAGCCATCAACACTATTAATTAAGCGGTTGCCCAAGGCAATGTCATTCAGCTTAAACGAGGTATCGGCAATAGATACTTTGCCTTGCGCGGCCGAATAGTTAGGATTGATATTTGGCGCTACACTATCAAACTTGTGGATGGTTTGCAGGGCCAGGTCATTACGACCATCCTTCATCAGTCCAACAGCCAGATCGGCAAATGAGTTAACCAGCTGCGGGAAAAATACCTGTGTTGATTGCTGATCAAGATATTTTGCTGTTTTATAATTACCCCATTTAAATTTATTCATCATGTTGGCATACATCACCAGGCTATTTGTTTTTGATTGCTGGTCGCGAACAGATGGCTCTGGTTTTAGCGGCATCAGGTGATAAACAAACCCCTCCTTGTATAGGTATTGATCTAAGCCGAACAGGTTTTCCTCGCCAATTGACGTAGTAAAGCAGATGGGCCTTTTCCAGTGGTTATGCGTTATCATATCCAGTATGGCCAGTTTCTCCTTGGTAACATAATTACCCGGGAATTTCCATTTAATGGTATCGGCAATCATATTTTGCTGCGCTGTGGGCACTACGTTATTTTTAATAACCTCGTCAGCATTCACGGTAAGCTTCAGGTTTTTTGTAGGCAGATAATTGCTGCTGGTACCGTCCTGGTATTCAACCTGTGTACGTTTATCATCTGATGTTAAAAAATCAAATACATCCTTAACCTCCACAAAGCCCGGAATTTTAGCATCGTTATAAGGTAGCATATCGCGCACGCCTGCTTTATATTTATCATAAGGCATGGTGATAGGTAATGCATCGGCTTCATTAATTTTCCGTTGCATCTGTTTTATCGACCAATCGCCGCTCAGCAAGCTCAAATTAACAATACGCACGTCAGGCCTAACGTTTAATACTTCCTGGTCGGCCCATAGCGAGTAGGTGTCATTATCGCCAAAATCAAACAAAATAGCATTCTTAGGGCAACTCATCAGGTAATCATAGGCCATATCGTGCGCGGTAAGTTTGGTTGATCGGTCGTGGTCTTTCCATTCTTTGCTGGCCAATAACACAGGGCCAACCAGCAGGCATATAACCGTAGCGCCAATAGTAGCATATTTTAAGCTCATTCTTTTTTGGGCGATATTAGCTAACGCGATAACCCCCAAACCTATCCATATAGCAAAAGCATAAAACGAACCTACATAAGAGTAATCCCGCTCGCGGGGCTGTACGCCAGCCTGGTTCACATATAATACAATAGCCAATCCTGTGAAGAAGAACAACAGCGCAATGATCAATGCGTCCCTTTTACTGCGTTTAATATGGTAGGCCATACCCAGTAAGCCTAATATTAGTGGCAAAGCATAAAGCGGGGTATAGGTGGTGCCGTGTAATATGTATTGCGGCAGGTTTTTAGCGTTATCAAAAATGCCGGTGGTCCAGTTGCCGCCAACACCGTTCATATTGGTTTGGCCCTCAATATCATCATCACTGTAACGGCCAGCAAAGTTCCACATAAAGTAGCGCCAGTACATCTGGTACATCTGCCAGCTGAACATAAATTTCATGTTATCAGCAAACGTAGGCGCTTGTCCATCGGCTAATTGCAGCCAATCCTTATAAAACTGTGAATCCTGCTCAAAGCCTTCGCTGCCCTGTGTGGTCCACATGCGGGGCAGTAGGGTATTATGGTCATATATATAATTCTGCTGTTTGCCTATAACTTCGTAATTGGTTTTGCCCTTGCGGTAAAGATTGCCGCTTTCTTTTTCATCAATTATTTTGGCATCAAACAGTGGTCCGTATAATAAAGGTGTTTCGCCGTATTGTATGCGGTTTAAATAGCCATAAAGTGTAAAGGCGTCGCTGGGGTGCGCGTTATTAAGATTGGTACCGGCTGTGGCCCTGATGGGTATATATATAAAGGAGCTGTAGCCGAAATAAATAAACACCACGCATAAAAATGCCAGGTTAAGCATCGGCTTTTTGTGGCGGATACTGTACCAGATGCCAAATGCCAGCAGACTTATAAGTAACACCAGGAAGAAGATAGCCCCGCTACCAAATCCAAAGCCTAAAGTGTTCACAAAAAACAGATCCAAATTGGCTGCTACTGCAACGGTATAACCCCTTATACCATATTGTACCAGTGCCAGTATACCTATGCTGATTAAAAATGCTACAATACCTGTTTTCAGGTTGATGTTTTTATACCTGCGGAAATAATATACCAGCACCAACGCAGGTATGGTTAATAAGTTAAGCAGGTGTATGCCTATTGAAAGGCCCATTACATAAGCAATAAATATGATCCATTTATCAGCGCCGGGTTCATCGGCATGGGCTTCCCATTTTAATATCGCCCAAAAAACTAAAGCGGTACATAATGACGACCATGCGAACACAATATATTCTACTGCCGAAAACCAAAAGGTATCGGTATAGGTGAATGCCAGCGCGCCAACCAAGCCTGCGCTCATGATCAGCCCGGTGCGGGTTTCATCTAAAGCTTTATTGCCGGCTGTCAGCATTTTTTTAGCCATCGCTGTAATGGTCCAAAACAGGAACATAATAGTTGCCCCACTAGCCAGCGCCGATCCCATATTAGCAAAATACGGCACTTTATTCCTATCGCCTAATGATAGCAGCGAGAATGCTTTTCCCAGCATAGCAAACAGCGGATAGCCCGGCTGGTGCGAAACCTGCAGGCGATAGGCGCAAGCAATAAACTCGCCGCAATCCCAAAAGCTAACAGAGCGTTCTAAAGTTAAAATGTAAGTTGCTGAGGCTATAACAAAGCAGAGCCAGCCTAAAAGGTTGTTTATTCTATTGTATTTCATAACGGAAGGAGTAAGGTTTTTACCATATTTTGTTGGTTAAATTTCAGGCTAATATTTTGTAAATGACTGATGCTTAACATCTTTTAACAAACATTAACATTTGCATTTAACACGTAATTTTTTGCGTAATTGGCTGATAATCTTTATATAAACCATTGAGAAGGCTCGAATTAAGGCGTTTTTAACGATTTAGCGTTGTAATTTATTTGTTAATAAACGTTAAACATGTTGCATACCTAAAAAGTTAGTTATACTTTAGGATCACTAAAACCTAACAATGAAACTTACCATTATCCTAACCTTGTTTTGCTTAAGTTCATTATCATTATTTGCACAAAGCCCCTATTCAATTAAAGGAGCAATTACTGATACTACTGAAAAAGTTAAGCTTACTAACACAACTGTGGCGGTATTAAACGCCAAAGACTCCATCCTTCGCAAATTTGTTTGGACAGGTAAAGACGGCAGTTTTGCCATGACTAACCTGCCTAAAGGCAAATTTATTTTATTGGTAACCTATCCTGGCTATGCCGATTATGTAGACAATTTTTCGCTGGATTCACTGCACAAATCGGTTGATTTCGGTAGCCTGAACATGATCCTTAAATCGCGACTTTTAGAGGGTGTGATCATTAAAGGCCAGGTAACCGCCATAAAAATAAAAGGCGATACCACCGAATATAATGCCAAGGCTTATAAAATAAACCCGAACGACAAGGTGGAGGATCTGTTAAGGCAGCTGCCCGGTATTGAGGTGGATAAGGACGGGAAGATTACCGCGCAGGGGCAAACCGTAAGTAAGGTTTTGGTTGATGGGGAAGAGTTTTTTGGGGATGATCCCACATTGGTAACCAAAAATATCCGTGCCGACATGGTTGATAAGGTGCAGTTGTATGATAAAAAGAGTGATCAGGCTGCCTTTACCGGCATCGATGATGGTGTAAAGACCAAAACCATAAACATCAAGCTAAAAGAAGACAAGAAGAACGGCTACTTCGGCAAAGTTGATGCTGGTGGCGGCACCGACGGTTATTATGAGGAACAAGCTTTATTTAATAAGTTTACGGCTAAAACCAAAGTATCCATATATGGTACATTAAGCAATACCGGCAAAACAGGTCTCGGCTGGCAGGATGCCGGTAAAGCCGGTACAACCAATCTGCAATCTGATGATAACGGAGGTATATATTTTAGTAATGGCGGCAGTGACGAACTAGATTCATTTAATGGCCAATATAATGGGCAGGGCATACCGGTTGCACGCTCAGGTGGTGTACACTACGATGGTAAATGGGATGCCGATAAGCAATCCATCAATGCCAATTATAAAATTGGTTCCATCGGCATCGACGAAAAGGATAGCACATTAACTCAGAGTAACCTGCCCGGTAGCATTATCAATACAAATACTGATGCAAATTCGCATAAATACCTGTTCAGGCAAAAGGCAGATCTGACCTATAGTGTTAAATTAGATACCACGCAAACGCTAAAAATTGCTGTTGACGGTACTGATAAACACTCAAATGTTTTGGAGGATTACTCATCAGTAAGTAAAAGAAATATGGATACGTTACTAAACCGTAACAACCGTACCGTAACTAATGATGTGTACACCAAAATATTTGATGCGAGCGCTTTCTATACCAAAAAGTTTAAAAAGGTTGGTCGTACATTGTCATGGAATGTTAGCGAATCTATTAATAACAGCAATTCAAAAGGTTACCTGAGATCCAATACTGATTTCTTCAATAGTAGCACCGGGGGTTTAGATAGTTCACAAAGGATCGATCAATATAAAACTACCAATATTAAAAGCTCGGTACTCAACTCAAATATAACCTATACTGAACCCCTTTCAAAAAGAGTTGCCGTTGTATTAAACTATGGTTTGAGTGTAAGTAACGGCGAGTCGGATAGGGTATCATATGATTCAACGGCTGTAGGCAGGTATGATCATATTGACACCGCGCTAAGTAACGATTATAAATTAACCCAGCTCTCGAACCAGGTAGGCGCGGTATTTAATTATAAGAAAGATAAAACTATCATTAATTTCGGCACAAAGGTTGCCGATGTTACTTATCGCCAAAGTGAGGCCTTTAGTGGTGATATATTTAAGCGGCACTTCATTAACTGGGCGCCACAGGCAAATTATCAATATAAATTCTCGCAGCAGCAATCCATAAGCGTTAACTATAATGGTACAACCACGCAGCCCACTATTGATCAGATACAGCCGGTAGTAAACAATAGCGATCCATTGAATCTTACCATTGGTAATCCTAATCTTAAACCATCGTTCAGCAATAACATCAATTTTAATTATAACTCGTATAAAGTTATATCGGGCCAGAACCTATATGCTTACGGAGGCCTGCAATTTACTAATGACCCGATAGTAAGCAATACTGCGACAGATAATACAGGTAAATCAATATTTCAATCAGTCAACCTGCCGGGCAAAATACCTTATAACTTTTATTTCGGAGCTTACTTTGGGCAAAAGATAAAAGGTGATTATAATGTAGGCTTTGAGCCGAATATTAACGGCAACACCTCATATAATTATACCAACGAGGCCTTAAACACTACCGACTCCTATACCTATGCCGGGCGCTTAACCTTGTCAAAGTATGTAGCCAAAAAGTATAATTTCTATGTCGGTTTTGGTCCAACCTATACTGTTCAGAAATCATCATTACAGCCGTTGATAAATAATAATGGTTTAGGTTATACAGGTAACATTTATTTAAATATTTATCTGCCGGGCAAATTTCAACTGGGATCAAATTCTGATTACCAGTATAATCCAAAAACAGCATCGTTTAACGAATCACTTTCTAAATACATCCTTAACGCATCGCTCATAAAATCCTTCTTTAAGGATGATAACCTTAAGTTATCCGTCAGCGGCAATGACCTGCTTAACCAGAATATAGGTTTCAACCGGAATGCTGGCGGTAATACCATTACGCAGAATAGTTATACTACTATTAAAAGATATTTTATGTTCTCAGTTATATGGGATTTCAACAAATTTGGCACCACTAAATCAGCAAAATAATAGCCATGAAAAAGATACTGTTTACACTTACCTGTTTATTATTTAGCACCAGCTTATTGCTTGCGCAAAACGTGCGTTTCCCTTCATCAGGTACTATTGAGTTTAATAAAACCGTAAATATTTACGGCCTTATTAATAAGCAAATGAATAAGAATAACGAGGATTTTTGGATGCAAATAATGGATGCTTACAAAAAGAACCATCCGCAATTCAAGGTTCTGAAAAGCGTCCTCACTTTCTCGGGCAATAAAACATTGTATGCACCACTTGAAGACACAGAGCCTACAACTGATTTCTTCGATTTCCCTATGGCCGATCAAAACAATACTATTTATACTGATCTGGCTGCCAGCCAAAGCATCATACAGAAAAAAGTATTTGAGGATGTGTTTTTACTGAAAGACAGTACCCGCAAAATAAACTGGAAAATAACCGATGAAACCCGCGAAATAGCAGGCTACCCATGCCGCCGCGCCAATGCCATAGTGATGGACTCTATTTATGTGGTAGCATTTTATACCGATAAGATCCACATTTCCGGCGGCCCGGAAACTTTTACCGGCCTGCCCGGTATGATATTGGGCGTGGCCCTGCCGCATGAAAACGTTACCTGGTTTGCTACCAAAGTTAATGATATGAGTATTGAAGATAAGGCTCTAACGCCACCTAAAAAAGGGAAACCGGTAACTAATCAAACTTTCCAAACCACGCTACAGCCTGTAATGAAAAATTGGGGAGATTATAAACAGATCTATTTAAAGGCGTTTTTGCTGTAGCTAGAGAATTTCAATCATTCCATTTAACTAAATCTGAAAACACATGAATTTTGTGATTTCAGATTTAGTTTTCTAAATTTGCGTAATTGATTACGTAATTAATATTGTATTATGGAATTTTATAATAAAACAGGCAAAATGGCTTTAGGTAGCAGGCTCAGGAGGTTGAGTGAATTAATCACAGAACAAGCGGGCAAGGTATATGGGTATTATGATGTTGATATGCAGCCCAAATGGTTCCCCGTGTTTTATGTGCTGTCGGCAGGTGAAGAAAAATCAATTACACAGATAGCGCAGGAAATAGGCCATTCGCACCCATCAGTAAGCACCATTGTAAAGGAGATGATGAAAAGAGGTTTGGTTCAGGAAAGCCCGGGTAAAACTGATGGTAGAAAGAATTATATTAAATTATCAGTACAAGGCCTGGCCATAAATGATCGTATACGGGATCAGTATACCGATGTAAATGCTGCTATTGAAAACGCGTTGAATGAAACCCAGTATAACATATGGAAGGCGATTGAAGAATGGGAGTTTTTATTGGAGCAAAAAGATCTGCTTAGCCGTGTGCAGGATGAAAGAAAGTTGAGGGAGCGCAAAGATGTAGAAGTAGTTGCTTATGAGCCCAAATATCAAACGGCATTTAAACAGCTTAATGTGGATTGGATCAGCCAATATTTTAAAATGGAGGAAACTGACTATAAATCGCTGGATCATCCCAAGGAATATATTTTAGATAAGGGCGGACATATTCTTATTGCCTTATATAAAAATGAACCAGTGGGTACATGCGCGCTCATTAAGATGGATGACCATACTTTTGAACTGGCTAAAATGGCTGTGGGTGCTAACGCTAAGGGTAAAGGGATTGGCTGGATATTGGGCAACGCGGCTATTGAACTGGCAAAACAACACAGCGCTAAAAAATTGTACCTGGAAAGCAATACCATTTTAAAACCAGCAATTAACCTGTATCACAAATTAGGCTTTAAAAAGGTTACGGGTACCCCATCGCCATACGAGCGTTGTAATATACAAATGGAACTAAACCTATAAGTTGGATTGATATAAAAACATAAATTAAGTATTGTTGGTACAGGTGAACATGTATTTGTTATATATTTAACTTTGGCAAAATATTAATCCACCAATTATACAGGCTGCATGTATCGCAACAACGGGAAACGGATATACTTTATATTATTTTTTTTGCTGCTGTCATGCATCGCCGGGGCTACCGAGATAAAAAATATCGGTGTGCCTTATGTGCAAAATTATTCAAAGGCGCTGTATCAGTCGGGTAATCAAAACTGGTCGATAACCAAGGATGAGCACGGCATCATGTATTTTGGCAATGCCGATGGCCTGCTATCATTTGATGGTAAATACTGGCAGATGCATACTATGCCCAATGGGTTAATTGTTAGGTCGGTAGCTGCTGATGGCAGGGGTAAGATCTACGTTGGCGGGTTTGGCGAATTTGGTTATTGGGAAAACACCAGGGGATTTTTAACCTACCACTCGCTTATAGCACGCGTGCCTAAAAAATATGTTCCTACCGAAGAGATCTGGAAAATATATATCGACGGCAATCGAGTTATATTCCAATCGTTTGGTTCCATATATATATATGCCGATGGTAAAATAACGGTTATCAAATCGCCTAACCCATATTTATTCTTATACCAGTCGGGCAAGCGCTTTTTTGTGGAACAAATTGGTTACGGCTTATTCGAACTTAAAAGCAATCACCTGAAGTATGTTGCAGGCAGCAATATATTGGGCAACAGCGGGGTTTTATCCATACTGCCATTTCAAAAGGATAAGTTTTTAATCGGTACGGCAAAAACAGGTTTATTTATTTATGATGGCAAACAGGTACGGCCCTGGGCCAACCAGGCCAATGATTTCCTGAAAACCTATCAGCTGAATAACGGCGTTGCCATACGCGGTAAATATTTCGCTTACGGAACCATATTAAACGGTGTGGTAATTATTGATACTGCCGGCAATGTGGTACAGCACATCAATAAATCGAGCGGTTTGCAGAACAATACGGTACTAAGCTTATATATTGATAATGAAGAGAATCTTTGGGCCGGTTTAGATAATGGTATCGACCGTATTGAGCTGAACTCCCCGTTGTATTTCTATTTTGATAAGACCGGTAATTTCGGAACCGTATACTCAAGCATTATCTATAATAAAAAAATATACCTGGGTACTAACCAGGGCTTATTTTATAGCGATTGGATACCCAACAACGGCAATCATCTTTTCCAGATATTTGAATTTAAGCTGATCCCCGGTTCGCAGGGCCAAGTTTGGGACCTGTCTATTCATGATGGTAAACTGCTTTGCGGCCATAATGATGGTACTTACCAGGTTGATAATGGCGCCATAAATAAAATATCGTCAGCTAATGGTGGCTGGATACTGAAACCGTTAAATAACAATCTTTTAATACAAGGAACCTACAATGGCTTAGTTATTTACCATAAGGATGCCAGTGGCAATTGGGTGTTTGATCATAAGGTTGATGGTTTTAGCGAGCCATCGCGTTATGTAGAGCAAGACAATAAGGGCGAAGTATGGATCAGCCATGCCTATAAAGGGATTTACAAGGTCACCCTAAGCACCGATCTGAAAAAAGCAGTAGCCGAAAAATACTATGATGAACGCTCGGGGCTGCCGGGGAGTTACAATATCAATGTATTTAGCCTTGATAACAGGATAGTGTTTTCATCCGACTCAGGTTTTTATGTGTATGATGATATAACCGACCGGTTTTATAAATACCAGCAATTGAATAAAAAGCTGGGTTCATTCGCATCATCCAACAAAATAATACCTGCCGATGGTAAAAAATACTGGTTCATAAATCATGGTCGTGTTGCTTTGGCCGATCTTTCATCGCCAGGTAATTTGCGTATTGATTCAAACAGTTTTACGATGCTTAATGGGCAAATGGTGCAGTATTATGAAAACATAAGCCGCATAAACAACCGCATTTACCTGATAAGTATTGATGATGGTTTTGTGATATTTAATGATGAAAATGCAAATCCGCATAACAAGGTAAACCTGCCTGCAGTGCTAATAGGTAAGGTTGAGAATGTGACGGATAAGATCACATCCATAAGTGAGAATGGGGGCAATACAGAGGATGAGGTTGATATTCCTTTTGCCAAAAATAACATACGTATAGCTTATTCGCTGCCTTATTACAGGCAGGCTAAAATTAAATACCAGTATTATTTAAAAGGCTACTCAACACAATGGTCCGACTGGACTGCGCAAAGCCAAAAGGAATTTACCAACCTTGGGCAGGGTACTTATAATTTTAGCGTAAGGGCTAAAATTAATGATGATAATATAACCTCTGCAACTGTTTTCACATTCACCATTTTGCCGCCCTGGTATAGCAGCAAACCGGCAATGGTCTTTTACCTGTTGCTGGTTATTTTAGCCTATTATGTGTTCAGGCATTTTTATCGCTTAAAATTAAAGCGCCACCAGGAACACATCCATCAAAAGCTGCAAAAAGAGAAAGAAGAATTTCTAAAACAGGAAGCTATTGCCAATGAGCAGCAGATAGTAAAAATTAAGAACGAACAATTGCAGGCCGATCTGGCTGGTAAAAGTCGTGAGCTGGCAAACTCGGCCATGAACATTGTTTATAAGAACGAGCTACTGCAAAAAATAAGCGACGAGATATCCCATTTAAAAGATAGTACCGGTAAAAAATTACCTGATGAACAATTAAGAAGGATACAAAAGGTAATTAACGAAGGCATGACTGATGAGCGCGACTGGAACTTATTTGAAACCAGTTTTAACGAAGCGCATGAAAGCTTTTTCATCAAACTAAAATCCCACCATCCCGATCTTGTTCCTAACGATTTAAAGCTTTGCGCCTATTTAAGGATGAATATGAACAGTAAGGAAATGGCCTCGCTTTTAAACATTTCTTTACGCGGCGTTGAGATAAGGCGCTACAGACTGCGTAAAAAGCTCAATCTGGAGCATGACAAGAACCTGGTTGAGTTTCTCATGGAGCTATAACACTACATCATTACCTCTCATAGCCTTGTTTATTCCTGATTGTAAAAAATACACCATTGTAGTAATAATTTTACAATTAACTTATTATAAGTAATTCTTTATCAAGTTGTTGTAGTTCTGCTTTCTCTCCGGTGAGAAAGTGTTTTTGTGTTGGTGTAATAATGTATAGGTGCATTATTTGTTAAAATTATATTATCTCCTCAATTTCGATCCAAGCAAAACCAATTATTTTTTATTCACCTATTTTAAATTACCCACATGAAGAGAATTTTTACAATCTCAGGGTTTATCTTATTGTGTTTCTTTTTTGTTAACACTGCCTTTGCACAGAATAGTACTGTAAAAGGTAAGGTTACTGATGCTGCAACCGGCGAAGGCCTGGTTGGTGTTTCAGTATCAATACAAGGAACCGATAACGGAACCCAAACCGACGCAAATGGTGCATTCACACTAAGCGTACCCCCAAAAGCAACACTGCTTGTTTCCTATATAGGATACACTTCGCAGCATGTTGCAGTAAGTAATGCCGGCCCTATTTCAATTAAACTGGAAGCTTCGGCCAATGAATTACAGCAAGTTGTTGTAATAGGTTACGGTACACAGCGCAAAGTTGATAATACCGGTTCGGTAGCTACTGTAAAAGGTGCCGATCTGGCTAAACAAGCATCAACCAATGCAGTAAGTGCGTTGGAAGGAAAAGTTGCAGGTGTTGAAATTATTAATAACGGCCAGCCGGGCTCGTCACCTACCATTAACATACGTGGTGTAGGTACAATTTACGGTAGCGGTCAGTCATTGTATGTTGTTGACGGCGTTTGGTATGATGATATCAGCTTTTTAAATAGCAATGATATTGAAAGCATCAGCATTTTAAAAGATGCCTCAAGCACTGCTATTTATGGTATCAGGGCTGCTAATGGAGTAATATTGGTTACCACCAAACGCGGGAAGACAGGAAAACCAACTGTTAACCTTAATTCATATTTTGGCTGGCAAGCGGTTACTAACCAGGTAAAAATGGCAAATGCTACCGAATATGCTACTGCTATTAATGAACTAACAGCACTTAATAACACGCCTAGTGATTATAACCCGCCGGTGTTCGCCAATCCTTCAAGTTATGGCACTGGTACTAACTGGTACAATCAGATATTACGTAATGCCCCGGTAACTAACAACGAGATTTCATTAGCTGGCGGTACCGACAAGTACACCTATGATTATTCATTTGGTTATCTTGATCAGGATGGTATTGTGAAAGACAATAATTATCAAAGATATACCTTTCACGTAGCTAACGATTTTAAACCTGTAAAGAATTTAAAATTAGGCTTTAGTGCCAATATATTATCAAGTAATTCAAGAGACGTCAATGGCCAGATATTCCACCAGTTGTATACAGCTGCACCGGTGGTGCCGGTTTACTATAACAACGGTAAATATGGCGATCCTGCTGATTACAATGTTGGTGGCGGTGCCAATTACAACCCGCAGGCTACAATTGACTTTTACAATCAGCACTCAAAAAATAAACGTTTTACTGGCTCAGTTTATGGCGAATATAACATACTGCCGGATCTGAAGTTCAGGACAAGTTTTGGTGGCGACCTAGCACAAGCTGAGGTTAGAAATTACACACCTGTTTATTTTGCTACAGGCGGCCAGCAGAGCACTACATCCTCACTGAATCTGAGCCATACCGAAACCCGTAACTGGATCTGGGAAAATACATTAACCTATGATAAAACCATCGGCAAAAATAAAATAACTGCTTTGCTGGGTTATGGCTCGCAACGTAACGAAGGTACTTATATGAATGCTTTTGCTGATAGCGTAGCCTATGCAAAAAGCGGAAATTTACATACTTCTTTTCCTGCAGGTACTAACGTAACTTATACACAGCCAACAGCAAATCAGATCCTTACAACAGAAGTATCGCAATTTGGCCGTATTAACTACTCATATGATGATCGTTATCTGTTAAATGCCTCTATCCGCCATGATGGTGCTTCTGAGTTTTATCCTAACGTATATGCCTGGCTTCCGGCAGTAGGCGCAGGTTGGGTTATAACTAACGAAAGTTTCATGAAAGGGCAGCACATTTTTGATAACTTAAAACTGCGTGCCAGTTATGGTATGGTTGGGAATGCGATAGTTCCAATTAGCCCAACTACATTAACTGTAACTAATGATCCTACCTTATACACCGCCATTTTTGGTAACCCGCAAACTACTAATGCCGGTGCAAGTATTAATACAGTTGTGCCACCTACCATTACCTGGGAAAAATCAGAGGCGACAGATTTTGGTATAGAGGGATCTATCTTAAATCATAAGCTGTCATTTGAGGCTGATTATTATAATCGTTTAACCAAAAATGCGATATTCAATATCCCAATACCGGGCTCAACCGGCGAGAACGGTCCGAATGGCGGTATACTTGGTAATCAAGCTGATATCAGGAACAGGGGTTTTGAATTTACCGTAACCTGGAAACAACAGATCAGCAATGATATTTCTTACTCAATTAGCCCTAACCTGGGTATCAATAATAATGAGGTTACAAAGGTACTTTCGGGCAATAACCCTATATATAGTGGTGGTGCCGGCATTGCAAATGGCGCATTGGCTACACGTACTGTGCAGGGACAACCAATTGGAGAGTTTTACGGTTATAAGGTTCTGGGTATTTTCCAAACAGCCGAACAGGTGGCGAAATCACCGCAGGCAGCAACCGCTAAACCGGGTGACTTTATTTACCAGGATACCAATGGCGATGGACAGATCTCATCAACAGACAGGGTTAACTTAGGCAATCCGAATGCTAAGTATGGTTATGGTGTAAATATGTTTTTAAAGGTTAAAAATTTCGACTTTACTGTTGACCTACAGGGCCGTGCCGATGTGAGCGTATTTAACTCAAACCTGGGCTACCGTTTCGGTAATGAAAACATCACCCAGGATTTTTATGACAACCGCTGGCACGGAGCAGGTACTTCTAATACCTATCCTTCTATGAATATCGGATCAACGCTTAACAGCGCGCCAAACTCATTCTATGTTTCAAGCGGTTCATATTTCAGGGTAAGAAATGCGCAATTTGGTTACACACTTCCAAGTGAACTAACCAGGAGATGGAGCATACAGAGCATCAGGTTCTTTGCAAATGCCCAGAATGCCATCAACATATTCGGGTATAAAGGCTTTAGCCCTGAAATTGGCGGAGGTGTGCTTAATGAAGGTATCGACTCTAACGTATATCCATTATATGCAACTTATAACTTTGGCGTAAACGTTACATTTTAACTCAACTTACAATGAAAAATAGAAAATATTATATACAAAACGCGATCGGGTTAAGTATGATCGCTGCCCTTTTTGTATCGCAAGGATGTAAAAAGAGTTTTCTGGATGTACATCCGGCCACTACTACAACAGCTGCACAATTCTGGAAAACTTCTGCCGACGCAACATCAGCCATAAACGCTATGTATGCTGATCTGCACACTTATAATGAGATCGCCTTCCCTTCAATCGCGCTTGAAAGTATGGGATCAGACGATGTTACCAAAGGATCGGTACCAACGGATGCGAGCTATATGAATGAATACCATACTTTTTCGGTTACCGCTGGCGAAGGGCAATTGGAAGGCTTTTGGTTGGGAATGTATGGCAGCATCAACTTCGCTAACCAGATATTGGATAATGTTCCGGCTATCAGCATGGATGCTTCATTAAAAGCAAGGTATTTAGCCGAAGCGCAGTTTATACGCGCCTATGATTATTTCAGGCTGGTAAATGCATTTGGCGATGTTCCTCTACGTATCCACGTTCCAAAATCAGCAACGGATTATAATTTGGCCCGTACACCTAAAACACAAGTTTACGCACAAATTGAGACTGATTTAACAGCAGCTGCTGCTGTGTTGCCTGCTACTTACAGCTCGGCTGATATTGGCCACGTTACCAAAGGTGCTGCATTAGCTTTACATGCAAAGGTTGCCTTATACCAAAAGAAATGGAGCGATGTGGTAACCTATACTAATGCTGTAACCGCTTTAGGCATTTACTCTTTATTCCCTAATTATGAGAAGATGTTCAGAACTACCAACAAAAATAATGTTGAATCAATCTTTGAAATTCAATGTATGTTAATACCAAATAACCCAGGTGCATCAAACTCACAATACTCACAGGTGCAAATGCCAAGGGGGACCGAGCCAGCAACCGGCTGGGGTTTTAACGACCCAAGCACAAGCCTAATAGCTGAGTTTGAATCGGGTGATCCGCGCCTGGCGGGAACGGTTATTTTCACCGGCCAAACTACACCAGAGGGTGATTTGATTGATGCGTCTGCTCCTAACCCGTATTATAACTTAAAATCATATGTGCCTTTCAGCTTATATGTTTCAGGTTATAACCAGGGCTGCCAGCAGGATAAGATCGTTTTACGCTATGCCGAAGTATTATTAATGAATGCCGAAGCTAATAACGAATCAGGCAATTCTGCTGCTGCATTAGCCGATATTGAACTAATAAGGGCAAGAGCGAGAGAAGGTAGCACTACCATTTTACCAAAAGTTACTACTACCGATCAAGGGGCTTTACGTACTGCCATCTATCATGAAAGACGTGTAGAATTAGGGATGGAGTTTGATCGCCATGCTGATGTTATACGTACAGGCAGGGGAACTGCTGTATTTGGTTCATTGGGTTTTGTTGCAGGCAAAAGTGAAGTTTGGCCTATACCACAAACTGAGATCGATTTGAGTGCCGGTACATTGGTACAAAACCCTGGTTATTAATTTATCAAATAAATAAAGAGATGAAAAGAAATCATAATATACTTATAGCTGTGCTTACGGGCCTGGCAATAGTATTCACAATATCAGCATGCCAAAAAAGCTTCGACCCTAAATCGTATGCTCCGAAAAAGCCGGCACCTACATTTGGCGGCTACAGCTCATCAAGCCAAATTGAGGCAGATAGCTTAGTTGCTTACTGGAACTTTAGCAATACGCTAACTGATAGTATTTCAAAATTAACAGGTACTGCAACAAACAGTTCTTTTGCCGCGGGTATTTTTGGCCCGGCATACCAGGGGTCGCTTACCGGCTATGCGGTATGTAAATCATCGCCTGCATTGGCAGCCCTGCAAAAGTTTACAGCTAGTGTTTGGGTGAATACTACCCCTCCAACAACCGGTCTGTTAGACTATTTTACGCTTTCAAATACGGTTAACTTTTGGGGTAATGTTGAAATGTTTTTTGATAACGGCAGTACCAATACCGATGCGCATGTACGTATTCACTTATCGCAAAGTGGCACTGATAATACTTTTGCAGCAGAAGTACCGGGATGTTTTAATGGCTGGGTGAATTTAATTTTCAGCTATGATGTAACTGGTGCCTGTACGTTATACATGAATGGTAAGTCGGTGGCTACAGGTAAGGCAGGTACATTAACTGGTCCGCTGGTGTTTCAAAATGTGGGGAATGTAGTGTTTGGCTGTACACAGTTTACGACTGTTCCAAGTCAAACTGCAGGTTCAGGGGCACAACCCTGGGCAGCTAACCTGCCGGGTAAAATAGATCAGGTTAGGGTTTATAATAAAGTGCTTTCAGCTAATGAAGCATCGGCATTATACAACCTTGAAAACTTAGGAAGATAGTATTGGGTTAAAATAAGGGTTGCCTGGTGTGAGCTGGGCAGCCTTTTTTACAAATGTTTAATTTGGTGGGTTGGCCATTCTGATGATTAGTAAACCGGGCATGAGATATATAAAAATTTGTTTAGGGTTGATGGGTTTCGCGGGGATGTATTCATGCTCAAAAAGCAGCGATGGGGCAAATACTACGCCTACCCATCCGGTGCCGCCAACATCTTCGTTTACGTTTAGCTCGGCAAAGGTTAATGGTGTTAGTAATGGCCTTACTTATATAAATGTTAATGCTACGCCGGTTATAAAACTGTCATTTGCCGCAGCGATTAGTACGGCCTCTGTAAACAGCAGTATAGCTTTTACAAGTTCTACAGGTACTACAGTAGCTTATACAGCTATCTATCAAAATGGTGATAGTACGGTGGTTATAACGCCATCAAAACTATCCTATCTAACCAAATATACTATTGCTGTTTCCACTGCGCTTAAGTCATCAAAAGGGGGCAGCCTGGAATCGGCTTATAATATCAATTTAACTACCTCCATTGATTCAATAAACAAATTCCCAACTATTACTGATGATGCCTTGCTTACCCTGGTACAGCAGCAAACTTTCAAATATTTCTGGGATTTTGGCCACCCCACCAGCGGCCTGGCACGTGAGCGCAATACATCTGCCGATGTAATTACTACCGGTGGTTCAGGATTTGGTATTATGGCCATAGTTGTGGGTGTAAACCGTGGCTTTATTTCAAGAGCGCAGGGCTTAACGCGCATGCAAACTATAGTTGGTTTTCTAAAAAATAACGCGCAAACATTTCATGGCGCGTTTCCACATTGGTTAAATGGGGTAACAGGTGGGGTTGTTCCTTTCAGTACACAGGATGATGGCGCTGATTTAGTGGAAACTTCCTACCTGATGGAAGGCCTGCTTACCGCCCGCCAGTATTTTAATGGATCTGGCACCGATGAAACCAATCTGCGGACTGACATCAACACTTTATGGAATAATGTGGAGTGGGACTGGTTCAGGCAGAACGGGCAGAATACCTTGTACTGGCATTGGAGCCCTGACTATGCATGGTCAAGCAATCAAACTATATCAGGCTGGAACGAGGCATTGATCACTTATGTTTTGGCGGCATCGTCAACAACACATTCTGTGCCTAAAATTGTTTATACAAATGGCTGGGCAAATAATGGCGCTATGAAAAATGGCAGCAGCTATTTTGGCGTAACATTGCCATTGGGCCCGGTGGAAGGTGGTCCGCTGTTCTTCACGCATTATTCGTTCCTGGGTATCAACCCTAATGGTTTAACCGATGCTTATGCCAGTTACGATGTGCAAAACAAAGCACACGCCATGATCAATTATGATTATTGCGTAGCAAACCCCAATAATAACCAGGGCTACAGCGCCGATTGCTGGGGATTAACCGCCAGCGATATTGAAAACGGTGGTTATAATGCAAGTTCACCAACCAGCGATGTGGGCGTAATTGCACCAACAGCGGCTATCGCTTCACTGCCTTATACGCCAACGCAATCAATGGCGGCGTTGAGGTTCTTTTATTATAAATTGGGCGATAAAATGTGGGGGCCATATGGTTTCTATGATTCCTTTGATTTGAATGATGCCTGGTTCGCGACATCTAACCTGGCAATTGACGAAGGGCCGATAATTGATAATATTGAAAATTACCGTAGCGGTTTGCTCTGGAACTTATTTATGAGTTGCCCCGAAGTAAAAACCGGTATGAAGAGTCTGGGTTTTACAAGTCCTAATCTCTAGCTATATAACACTTAAATGAAAAAAATACTTATATCCTCTTTTCTAATGCTAACGGCAATTTTTTGCCGTGCACAATCATCGGCAACAACTTCAGCTGAGAGCATAAAGCCTGTCGGTATCATAAAAAATCTGACTGATAGCGCTTTGCTTGATGTGGTACAGCGTCAGACATTTCGCTATTTCTGGGATTTTGGCCACCCTATAAGCGGCCTGGCCCGTGAGCGCAGCAATGTAGCCTTTAATTATGGCAACGAGGTGGTGACCATTGGCGGCTCAGGTTTTGGGGTGATGGCCATGATAGTAGCCACGGAAAGAAAATGGATAACCCGTGAACAGGCTGATGACCGTATGCTGAAGATCGTCGATTTTTTATACAAGGCGGATTCCTATCACGGTGTGTTCCCGCATTGGCTGAACGGTGCAACTGGTAAAGTGATCCCTTTCGGGCGTAAGGATGATGGCGCTGATCTGGTGGAAACCTCTTATCTGTTCCAGGGCCTGCTATGCGCAAGGCAATATTATAATAATGATAACCCAAAAGAGCAACATATCCGCGATGTGATCAACTGGATGTGGAACGATATTGAGTGGAGTTGGTTTACACATGATGGCAGGGATAACCTATACTGGCACTGGTCGCCTAATAATGGCTGGGCCATGAACTTCGCCATTCGCGGGTATAATGAATGCTTAATAACCTATGTGCTTGCTGCCTCAGGCACACGTTACCCGGTTACAGCCAATGTTTACCATAACGGCTGGGCACAAAGCGATTTCTTTAAAAATGGCAAAACTTTTTACAATATAAAACTGCCGCTGGGCTTTGATTATGGCGGCCCGTTGTTCTACACCCATTATTCATTTTTGGGCTTAAACCCTAAAGGTTTGAAGGATGAATATGCGGATTACTGGGAGCAGAATTTAAATCATACCCTCATTAATAGGGCATATTGTATTGATAACCCCAAAAAATACAAAGGCTACGGCGAAAACTGCTGGGGGCTAACCGCCAGCGATAATTACGAGGGCTATAATGCACACTCGCCAACTAATGATTTGGGGGTGATAACGCCAACTGCGGCTTTATCCGCATTTCCATATACACCGCAATATAGTATGCAGGCGCTGCGACATTTTTATTATGATATGGGCGATAAGATCTGGGGCGAATACGGCTTTACCGACGCCTTTAGCGAATCGCATAACTGGTATTCAAAATCGTACCTGGCTATTGACGAGGGGCCTATTGTGGTGATGATTGAGAACTATCGTACAGGCTTATTATGGAAATTATTCATGAGTTGCCCCGAAGTAAAAGGTGGCCTGCAAAAACTGGGTTTTGAAAGCCCCGCAATAAATTAAATATATATTCTACCCAAATAAAAACTAAAAAATCAATACCAATGATACGTAGGCTTATCTGTTGTTTTCTGCTTATAGCACCTTTTACAAATTCCTTTGCCCAGTCCGTTTCACCGGCACAACAAAAAAAGATGGACGCTTTCATCACAAATTTAATGTCGAAAATGACATTGGATGAAAAGATCGGCCAGCTAAACCTTGAAGCAGTGGGCTTTGATGTAACGGGCCCGATAGTGAGCAAGAA
Organism: Mucilaginibacter mallensis; assembly: GCF_900105165.1. Classification (NCBI taxonomy): domain Bacteria; kingdom Pseudomonadati; phylum Bacteroidota; class Sphingobacteriia; order Sphingobacteriales; family Sphingobacteriaceae; genus Mucilaginibacter; species Mucilaginibacter mallensis. The sequence continues at coordinate 5,031,847 of NZ_LT629740.1, read as the reverse complement.
CGTAAACGAGAATATACAAAAAGGCAACGTTGGCGGTGTATTTAATACCTACACGCCCGATGCTGTACGCAAATTGCAAGAGATTGCGGTTAACCATAGCCGCTTAAAAATACCATTGTTTTTTGGTTACGATGTGATACACGGCCATAAAACAATTTTCCCGATCCCATTGGGTTTAGCCTCAAGTTGGGATCTGGATATGATACAAAAATCAGCGCAAATAGCAGCTTCAGAAGCCAGCGCCGACGGCCTGAACTGGGTGTTCTCGCCAATGGTTGATATTGCCCGCGACCCACGCTGGGGTCGTATTGCCGAAGGTAATGGCGAAGATACCTGGCTGGGCTCACAGATTGCTGCAAGAATGGTTAAAGGCTACCAGGGCAATAATTTGTATGATACCGATCATGTAATGGCTTGCGTAAAGCACTTTGCCTTATATGGTGCGGCTGAATCAGGCCGCGATTATAACACGGTTGATATGAGTGAGCGCCGTATGTACCAGGACTATTTGCCGCCATATAAAGCCGCTATTGATGCCGGTGCAGGTAGCATCATGTCGTCCTTTAACGAGATAAACGGTGTGCCGGCAACTGCCAACAAATGGCTGATGACCGATCTGCTGAGAAAGCAATGGGGCTTTAAGGGCTTTGTAGCTACCGATTACACCGCTATGATGGAACTGATACCACATGGTATGGGTAAAGATGGTTATGCCGTTGGTAAAAAAGCTATTGATGCCGGTATTGATATGGATATGGTGAGCGATATTTTCCTGGATAACCTTAAAAAACTGGTTAATGATGGAAAAGTGCCTGTGTCAGAGATTGATATTGCTTGTCGCCGCATACTGGAGGCTAAATACAAAATGGGTTTGTTTACCGACCCATACCGTTACTGCAATGTACAACGTGCAGCAACAACCATCATGAAACAGGATTACATTGATGCAGCGCGTGATGCCGCTAAAAAGAGTATCGTACTATTAAAGAACAACAACAGTGTATTGCCACTAAAACAAGGCGGTTCTATAGCGTTGGTTGGCCCGCTGGCGGATGACCACAGGGATATGATAGGCCCATGGAGCGGCGCTGGCGACTGGCATAAATCGGTATCGGTTTTAGATGGTATAAAGCAACTGGCAGGCTCAAACGTGCAGATCAATTATGCTAAGGGCGCAAATATTACTGACAGCGAATGGCTGTTAAAGCGTTTAGGCAAAGATGAACTGAGCTTTGATAAACGTTCGCCGCAGGAAATGATAGACGAGGCGGTAGCGGCAGCTAAAAAATCAGATGTGATAGTGGCTGTAGTTGGTGAAGCGGCTACCATGTCGGGCGAAGCTGCAAGCCGCTCGGATATTGGTATTTTCCCTAACCAGGAGGACCTGCTGAAGGCCCTGAAAGCAACCGGCAAGCCATTGGTAATTGTATTAATGAACGGCCGCCCGCTTACACTAAACTGGGAGAATGACAACGCCGATGCTATGCTCGAAGCCTGGTTTGGCGGTACTGAGGCAGGCAGTGCTATAGCCGATGTGTTGTTTGGCGCGTATAACCCGTCAGCAAAAATTACAGCTACTTTCCCGCAAAATGTAGGGCAGATACCTTTGTACTATAGCCATAAAAATACAGGCCGCCCTTATGCAGGTGATTTTGTTGATCGCTACAAATCACGTTACCTGGATGTATCAAATGATCCATTATATCCGTTTGGCTTTGGGCTAAGCTATACTACATTTACTTATAGCCCTATCAAACTAAATACAACCAGTATTAAACCTGGTCAGCCTTTACAAGTAAGTGTAACTGTTAGTAATACGGGTAAATATGATGGTACAGAGATAGTACAGCTTTATACCCGCCAAATGTATGGTTCGGTAACACGCCCGGTTGAGGAATTGAAGAACTTTAAAAAGGTATTCCTGAAAGCAGGGGAGAGCCAGGTAGTGAATTTTACCATCACTTCGGATGACCTGAAATTCTATAACATCGATATGAAATACACCTACGAACCGGGAGATTTCAAGGTATTTGTAGGCACCAACTCACGTGATGTTAACAGTGCCGATTTTAAATTAACGAATTAAATATTTAACTGATCTTATATTTATATCAGGGTCCTTTAGCCATAGCTAAGGACCCTTTTTTGTGCTGTGGATTTTAAAGTTTAAGTCAAATTTGATGTGCTGTAGTAATTGCTAATTGAAAAAAGCTGAACTTGCATTGCATAATCAAATGAAAAGGACAGAAAAGCCATATACCCATATACTTGCCGATAAGGATATAAAAGATTCCTTTTCGATAAATTATTGGGATGCAAGGTCATTTGAAGCAGAGCCGCATTACCGAAGTACCTATAACCGCGTGTTTTTAATTAAGGCAGGTGAGGGCGGGTTGCAAATAGACGGAACTACCTATCTAATTTCTGCCAACGACTTATTTTTAATATCCAAGGGCCAGGTTTATAACTTTAACAAAGGTGCCGTTATCAGCGGTTATGAAATAAGCTTTGGTGATTGTTTTTGGGAAAAAGCTCCTGCAAGTGCGAATAACTGTAAAGCTGTGTTATTTAATAACACCACTACTGATCAGCAGGTAGCTGTTAGTAATGCTGATCTTACGGATCTGACCGTTAACTTTAACCATCTGCATGCTGAATACGTTAAAGATGATTATATAAACAAGCCCGATGTGTTGGCAGCCTACCTAAAGATCATCATGATAAAAATAGCCAATTTAAACGCGCTGTTAACAAAAGGTAGCGATAGTTATGAAAATAAGCTTTACCGCGAGTTCCTGTACCTGGTAAATAATAAATACCAAAGCACGCATGAGGTTGCCGATTTTGCCAGGGAACTGGGTATCACCACAAGAAAACTAACCGACCTGTGCAACCGCTGCAGCGGCAAAGGCGCAAAGGATATTATAAACGGGCAGCTTATTGCCGAGGCCAAGCGATCTTTGCAGTTCTCTGCCAAAACAATTAAGGAGGTAGCGTATCAGCTTAATTTTTCTACGCCCGATCAGTTCAGTCATTTTTTTAAAAAGAATACACAGCTTTCACCTCATCAATACCGCGGCAATTTTGCACAAATTGGCATGTGATTAGCCATTTTTAACATTCTCCCAAAGGCCATATAATCCGAATTTTGAAGAAATAAAAAATCAAAATTATGGCTGTTAATAAATTAAAATCAGTTGCCGGGATAGTTATACCGGATAGCACCATCGCCACACAAGCTACCGAACTTTTGCTTGAGCATGGCACCGAATTCATTTACAACCACTCGCTAAGAGTTTTCCTTTTTTCATCGTTGAATGGTCAAAGAAATGCTTTAAAGTATGATCCCGAATTGCTGTATGTAAGCTCCGTATTTCATGACCTGGGCTTAACCCCGCATTATAGCAGCCCTGATAAAAGATTTGAAGTTGATGGTGCAGATGCCGCGCGTGATTTTTTAAAGAGCCATGGCTTGCCTAAGGAATCGTTACAACTGGTTTGGGATACGATTGCTTTACACACCACTATAGGCATTGCCGAGCATAAGGAAAATGAAGTTGCATTGATGTATTCGGGTGTTGGTTTGGATGTTATGGGAGAGGGCTATGAAAACCTGAGCGAGCAAAACAGGGAAGAAATTATAAGTGCATTTCCGCGTAATGATTTTAAGAAGAAGATCATCCCTACTTTCTTTAGTGGGTTTGAGCATAAAACAGAGACAACATTTGGAAACATTAAGGCCGATGTTTGCGCTTACATGATCCCGAACTTTCACCGTAAGAATTTTTGCGATTGCATTTTACATTCGCCTTGGAGTGAATAATTTGCATAAAATTTGACCGTAAGCCTTTAGCAATTGTTAAGGGCTTTTTTATTGCAGGAAAATCAAGATCGTAAACATTATATCTAAGTAATTATCCTCAACTTTATTGCAAAGTATTTGTTCTCAATTCATTCTCTGCTAAATAATGTACGGCACAATTTTCAAATACATGCTTACGGCTATAATACTGTTTTGCCTCATAACGCAAGCAGGGCTTGCCGGTGCACAATCTCCAAATATTACCGGAATGGTTACCGGCACTAATGAAAGATTAAGCGGAGCGATTATAAAAGATATTACAAGGCATCGCCAGATTGCGAGTGATCCTAGGGGAATGTTTTCTATTGCTGCGCAGAAAGGTGATACACTTGTAGCCGTAATGCTTAATTATAAAACCGATACACTGGTTTATAATCAACAGGATTATTTGATTATCCAATTAAAGCAAATCTCAAAAATGCTTAAGGAAGTGGTTGTTAATGATACGCTGTCAAATCCCTTAAAAGTGTATGATCAAAATAAAAAAGAATATAGCGACATATACTGGAAGGGTGATAAAAGTAAGATGGTTAGTGTATCGGTTGGTACAATGCCGGGTGTTGGCCTAAATATAGATAAGCTATATAGTGCGCTAAGCAAACAAGGACATGATGCAAGGCGCCTGCAGCGAGATTTTGCACAGGATTATAGAACCAGTATTGTAGACCAGCGTTTTAATAAAACAATGGTAAGCAAGGTAACGGGTTATAAAGGGCAAAAACTGGATGATTTTATAGTAAAGTACAAACCTTCATATGACTATGTAATTAAGGCTACCGATTACGATCTTGTGCAATACATCAAAAGAAAAATGGCGACAGATTCAAATACTACGGCTTCATTATGATTATCAATATAGCTTATGGATGCTAAAGGAGTTATTACACGTTCAAGCCCATATACGGTAAAAGAAACTATCGAGCGCTTGCAGGCCTTTTTACAGCAAAAAGGTGTAACTATTTATGCCCGGATAGATCAGCAAGCGGAGGCTAATAATGCGGGGTATAATCTGCTGCCATTGGAGTATCTCCTGTTCGGTAACCCGAAGGCAGGGGGCGTTATAATGGCAGCAAATCCGGTAGTTGCGCTTGATCTGCCTCTGAAAGTTATTGCCTGGGAAGATGATCAACAAAAAGTTTGGATAGCTTATAACGATCCTTTATATATTCAGGAACGGTATGCTTTGCCTGATGGTGTTATTGCTCCGCTTAATCTTGCGCCAATTATTACGCAGGTATTGCAATAGCCATTTCAACTTGTTTATATTTGGTATGTATTTGAATTTTGCAACAAATTAAAAATATGGCCATTATTTCGCTTGAAGAGTTTTACGATGAAACATCATCATTAATGCCTAAGGGTATTAACAAGGAAATAGGCCATTTTAATGTGTTTAAAATAGAAGATCTTGTAAGTAGCAGTAAAAGGGGAGTGATGCCCTACAACAGGCGGGCTTATTATAAGATCAGTATCATCAGCGGGCGCAACAAGGCTGAGTATGCCGATAAGGTAATTGATATTGAGAAGAATGCCCTGCTATTCGCCACGCCAAAAGTGCCTTACCACTGGCTGCCGCAGGATGATAAGCAGTTTGGCTATTTCTGCATTTTTACCGATGAGTTTTTGATCCACAGCAAAAGTGGCGTAGTACTGGATGACCTGCCGATCTTTAATCCGGGCGGTTATCCTATATTCCAGCTTTCAGATGAGGAAACAGAGGAGATCACAGCCATCTTTAAGAAGATGTATAAGGAGTTGGCCTCCGACTATGCCTATAAATATGATCTGCTGCGTAATTATTTGCTGGAGCTGATCCATTACGGGCAAAAGCTGCAACCGGCAACAGCTTTGTACCCATCACATACAGCCTCGGCACGGGTATCATCTTTATTTATAGAGTTATTAGAAAGGCAATTCCCGATAGATTCACCGCATCAAAAGCTAAGTCTGCGTACAGCTAAAGATTATGCCGACCGATTGGCGGTACATGTAAATCACCTGAATAAAGTACTGAAAGAAAACACCGGCCGAACTACAACTGATATTATCAGCAGCCGTATAGTACAGGAAGCAAAGATCCTGCTAAAACAAACCGACTGGAATATTTCAGAGATCTCCAACAGCCTTGGGTTTGAGCAGGTGGCGCATTTCTCTAACTTTTTCAGGAAACAAACTTCCTTTGCTCCGGTAGCTTTCCGCGCATAGCGATATTTGAATTTTGCAAACTATAGTTTCTGCTTGTTTTTGGATATTATGTGTATGAATGACATTTTAAAGCCACATTTAACCGTGTAGCTTTAATTAGGAGGGATAAAAGAGTATGCTTTTTATCAGATCTCGTAACTTTGCATACTTAATAAAATAAGTGATCATGCAAGCAGAATTAGATGCGCCCGCATCCCTGTCAAAAATAAGGGTAACAATTATTGGCTTCGTAATCTTTACCTTCTTCGGATACTTTACCATAGGTTTAGCGCTGGCTATATTACCGGTATTTATTCATCAGCAATTAGGGTACAGCGCCATGGTAGCGGGCGTTATCATTAGTCTGCAATATGTAACCACTTTCCTTTTCCGGGGGTATGCCGGTAATATTGTTGACAAGCGGGGGCCAAAACCTGCGGTTATTTTAGGCATGATGGGTTTTGTTGCCAGCGGCGTTTTATTATTCATAGCCTATCTGTTCCGGGAAATTCCAATGCTGAGTTTAGGCATACTGGTTATTACACGTTTGGTTACCGGCTTTGGCGAGGGTCTCATCGGCGCCAGCCCAACAAACTGGGCCATATTTGCTGTTGGCGATCAGTATACAAGCAAAGCCATATCGATGAACGGCATTGCCAGCTATGGAGCATTGGCATTAGGCGCGCCTTTAGGCGTGATCATTAACCACAGCATCGGGATGGGCGCAATAGGTATTCTAATCATAGCAGTTTCATTGGGCGGCTTTTTTTATGCTAAAAGTAAAAGACCATACAGGGGTAAAAGGAATGCACCACGCCAATCGTTTTTACAGGTATTTAAAATAATAGCACCTTATGGTATCTGTTTGGCGCTCGGTGGCTTAGGCTTCGGTACTATTTCAACCTTTATAACGCTGTATTACGCATCGTTAAACTGGTCGGGTGCAGTGTTGTGCCTGTCGGTTTTTAGTTTATTATTTATACTGGGCCGTATTTTCTTCGAGAATTTCATTGATACCTATGGTGGTACCAAAACGGCCATTATTTGCCTTGCTCTGGAAACCGCAGGTTTGCTCACCATTTGGCTGGCCAATCAGCCCCATGCGGCACTTATCGGAGCGGGGATAACTGGTTTGGGCTTTTCACTGGTGTTTCCTGCATTGGGTGTGGAGGCAGTTAAATTGGTATCGGGTTCAAATAAAGGGGCCGCGCTTGGTGGTTATGGATTGTTTATTGATATGTCGCTGGGCGTTACAGGTCCGTTGGTCGGTGGTGTAGCCAGCCGTTTCGGTATGGAGTATATCTTTCCGTTTAGCATGGCAATGGTATTTATAGGGTTTGTATTTGCGGTGGTGCTTAATTACCGAAAGACAATCATGCCCGAAGATTAGCCTATCCTTGCTTCGTTAAAAATTTCATACTGAATTAATATCAGCATAGCTACTTTTATAAAAAATTTAAGGAGTATGGAAAGAAGATCGGCTATTAAAACGCTTGGCGGCGCATTATTGATTCCCTCGTTAGCTTTAGGTAATACCACAGCAGACAAAAAGAAAGTTTTACGCATAGCGCACCTTACCGATATTCATCTCAAAAATCAATTCAACGCTCCCGAAAGATTTACCAAATGCCTGCATCATGTGCAACAGCAATCGCCTAAGGTTGATTTTATATTGAATGGCGGCGATATTGTGTTTGATATCAACAAAGAGAACATCAACGCTATTAATGATCAGTGGAAATTATCGCACCATATCATGCAATCGGAGTGCAGCCCGCCGGTACACTATTGTTTGGGCAACCATGATATTTGGTGGAATGAGGACGATAAGGGCCAGGCTTTATACGGCAAGCAATATTCAATGGATCAGCTTAAACTGGTAAAACCTTATTACAGCTTTGTTAACAGCGGCTGGAAGTTTATTTTATTAGATAGCGTTCATCTGGATATCGACGGTACATGGTATATCGGTAAATTGGGCGATGAGCAGTTTTCCTGGCTGGAGAATGAACTGAAAACGACCGATCCGACAGTGCCGGTATTGGTTATGTCGCACATTCCCATCCTTACGGCCACTAATTTAATTGAGGACGATATTGTAAATAAATGGGTAATGACTGGCGGCGATATGCATACCGATACCTCAAAAATAATTGAGCTGTTTTATAAGCATCCCAATGTTAAACTATGCCTGAGCGGCCACATCCACCTGCGCGAAAAGCTGGTTTATAACAACGTAACCTACCTATGCAACGGTGCTGTTAGCGGTGCCTGGTGGGAAGGTAACCGCCGCGAAACTGCTCCCGGCTATGGGTTGATTGACCTGTATGCTGATGGTAGCTTTGATGAGCAGTATGTGAATTATTGAATCTAAAAAAGTAGCTGGCTAGATAGAAAACCTCTTTTACCGCAAGTCTTGTGTTGGGGAACAAGCGCTGGCTGACTTATGCTTTCTGGCATATTGGTAAGCACAAGTCAGCCACTTCACAGCCGATTGCACAAGACTTGCGCTAAAAACAGAGGCCAGATCTTTAAAAAAATGTCATTTCGAACGGGGTACGAGGAGAAAACTTCTGCACCTTGCATAACCGCTTTGCAGATCGAAGAAGATTTCTCACTATCGTTCGAAATGACAGCGTTTCTTTGTCTCCGCAGGATCTCTCGCAGAGAACCCTGCGGAAATACATTATCCCTTCTTCTTCCCTTCAATATTCGGCAACAAGCTTGTAAAAATGCCTATCAATGGTAAGAACGCGCAGATCTTGAATACATAGGCAATGCTGGTCATATCCGCTATTTTACCCAATATTGCCGAGCCTAAACCGCCCATGCCGAATGCCAGGCCGAAGAACAGGCCCGCGATCAGGCCTACTTTGCCCGGTACCAGTTCGGTAGCATAAACCAATATGGCGGAGAATGCCGAAGACAGTATAAGGCCGATGACAACCGATAAAATACCCGTCCAGAACAAGGAGGCATAAGGCAACATCAGCGTAAATGGCGCTACCCCAAGTATAGAAATCCAGATGATATATTTACGGCCAAAGCGATCGCCTAGAGTTCCGCCCAGTAAGGTTCCTGCTGCTACCGCACCTAAAAATGCGAACAGATAGATTTGTGATTGCTGCACAGATACATGGAATTTATCGATCAGGAAAAAAGTGTAATAACTGGTAATGCTCGCCAGGTAAAAGTATTTGGAAAAGACCAGTACCAGTAAGATTCCCAACGAGAATATAACCCGTTTTCTCGACAAGCCATGTGGTATTTCGTCGCTGATAATAACTTTCTTGGCCCTCAAATCTAATTGCTCACGATACCATTTTGATACTACAAGCAGTATAACTATGCCCAGTGCCGCTATCAAACAAAACCATATCACATTAAACTGGCCATATGGCACTACAATTAACGCTGCCAACAGCGGACCGATAGCGCTCCCTGCATTCCCACCCAGCTGAAAGATGGATTGTGCCAAACCTTTTTTACCGCCCGATGCCATATGAGCCACACGTGATGATTCGGGGTGAAATATGGATGAGCCTATACCAATTAAACTTACCGCGGCTAATATATAGCCAAACCCTGGCGCTAAAGACGCTGCGAATAAGCCGATTAACGTAAATCCCATGCCTATAGCCAATGAATAGGGACGTGGATGTTTATCGGTATAAACCCCTACGAATGGCTGTAAAATGGAGGCTGTCATTTGGTAAGTAAAAGTGATGAGCCCTATTTGTGTAAAAGTAAGATGGAATTTATCCTTAAGAACAGGGTAGATGGAAGGGATAATAGATTGCAGCATATCATTTATTAAATGCGACAGGCTGATAGTAAAAAGGATACTAAATACAGTTTGCTGGGCAACCTGTTTAACGTTTATAGTACTGGTGGATGGTGTTGTGTTCATTTAGAATTATTAATTAGATCAGATCATCTGATGAATTAGATTAAATTTTTAGTGATATACGTTACCTATAATTTTCGCGGCTGTATTCCAGGCTTGTTTTGGGTCGTTTGCTATGATGCTTTTCAGGAGTTGCTTGTGTAAGTGATGGGTGTCAATAAATATCTGCGTATCGGGATAAATATGCATGAACCACGTTTTAAGGTGCAGGGAAACGGACCGGTACAGGTCGACCAGTATTTCATTTTTTGATGCTTCCGCGATAGCTACGTGAAACTGGATGTCGGCATCAATACATTCTTCAATCAAGCCTGCATATGCAGCGTGTTTTCGGGCCGCCAGGCAGTTTTTCATCGTAATGATATCTTTCTCAGATCTGTTGATGGCGGCTTTCTCAGCAATTTTCATTTCCAGTAATTGCCGTACCTCGTCCAGATCTTGAACATTGGCGCGTTTCAAGCGTTTATCCATAGGTTCATTGCCGGAGGCCTGTATTACGAAAGTGCCTACACCCTGCTGTACACTCAGTAACCCGGAATTAACCAGGCTCTTGATAGCCTCACGTATAGTTGAGCGACCTACGCCAAAAGCTTTCATGAGCTCAGGCTCAATGGGTAATTTTTCATTGATCTTGTACTTACCCAATGAGATTTGCTCCTGTAATTTAGAGGCGACCTCATCGGCTAATGATTTTCTAACTATTAAATCTTTCATAGATCATATCATCTGATGAATGTAAAGGTAAAATGTTTATTTTGGAAATCAAAATTTAAGTATTTTTTACGATGATTGGGTCCTCACTTTTGTGTTCGGAAAGTGTTTTTTTTTACAACAATTGAGCGTGGAGTCACCCTGAGGCACTCGAAGGGTAAGCGCAGAGGCCTCTGCCCACATGATTCGAGTGCCTCAGCATGACACCTTTTTTATCTTCCGAATGGCTATGGTTTCTCATCGGATATTTCAATCATCCTAAAATCTGTTACCCATAAATTTACTAAAACTGCATCTGTTTTATTGTTTTAATAAGCGTTTACTTTGTTTTACATAAATGATACAAGACAATGGCACTACAGTTAATTGATTACCAACACCAATACCAGCCCTACTTTGAAAAGCTAAACAAAGCCTGGCTCGAAAAATACTTTACGGTTGAACCTCTTGATAAATGGGTGCTGGAAAACCCTGAGGAGGCACTGTTGCAACACGGAGGTAAAATATATTTTGTAACGCTGAACGGCGCAATAGTAGGTACAGTAGCGCTCCGATTTATCGAGGATGGCGTTTATGAAATGACAAAAATGGCCGTGGATTTCAATTGCCATGGTGCGGGAGCAGGGCAGTTTTTATGCCAATCAGCAATTGATAAAGCCCGTGAGATGGGGATGGAAAAATTGATGCTATGGTCGAACCGGGTATTGGAAAACGCTATACATATCTATCGCAAATTAGGGTTTATTGAGGTGCCTGTAGTAAAGGGCGCTTATGGCAGGGCAGATATACAAATGGAAATCAACTTTAAATAATCACCGATATGGGAATTAGACCTTTTAACGAACAGGAAATACAACAATTCAGGGCCGAAACCAAAGGTACAGCACAAAGATTGCATTTTAACAATGCCGGCTCATCATTGCCGCCTGATGTGGTGCTTGACACTGTTGTAAATTATTTAACTGAAGAAGCAACCTATGGTGGTTACGAAATTGAGTACAAATACAATGCTGAATTAAACAATACCTATGCGCTTATTGCCAGGTTGATTAATGCGGATACAGACGAGATCGCCGTTGTTGAGAATGCGAGTACCGCATGGTGGCTGGCTTTTAATGGTATTGATTTCAAGGCTGGGGATGAGATCATCACATCTGAAATGGAGTATGTAACCAATTTAATAAGTTTTATCCATGCCAAAAAAACATATGGAATTGAAATAAAGGTTATACCCAATGATAAACATGGTAACTTTTCACTATCAGCGTTGGAAACTGCCATATCGCCGCAAACCAAACTGATCGCTATAACACATATTGCTTCAACAACAGGTGGGATGATGCCTATTGTTGAAATTGGTAGGGTAGCCCGTAAGCATGGTATTTTATATTTGGTTGATGCCTGCCAGTCGGCGGGGCAGGTGCCGGTTGATGTGCGGGAGGTAGATTGTGATATGCTATCGGTAACCGGCCGTAAGTACCTGCGCGCTCCACGTGGGACCGGCTTTTTATATGTGCGAAAAACTGTTCAGGATAAGTTGAAACTCCAGTTTATGGATGGCTTTACCACGCAATGGGTAAGCGAAACAGATTACAAAATCAGGGACGACGCCCGCCGGTTTGAAATGTATGAAAAGAACCGCGCCCTAATCCTCGGCCTGGGAAAAGCTGTGGAATATGCTTTAAATATTGGTATCGACAGGATCTGGCAGCGCGTACAGTATTTAGCCAATACATTGCGCGGGCAACTGAGAAATATTGAAGGTATAAGTGTTCATGATTTTGGTGATGAGCAATGCGGCATAGTAACATTTACTGTAAATGGCGTGGATAGTGCAGCAGTAAAAGCAAAACTTGCCGAAAAGCAAATCAATGTATCTGTTGGCCTGGCGAAATCAACCTTATTTTTTATGAATAAAAACCACCTGAGCAGCGTGGTAAGGGCATCGGTACATTATTATAATACTGAGCAGGAGATAGGAGTGTTGTGTGATGCCTTGCGCTATCTTATAAGTTAATTTACAGCATGACATTAGATAAATTATTACAAATTTGAGTTAAAATTGCTATTGATAATAAGGTGCTTAGGAAACTTTGTATACTTTTAGTCCGTTGTATTTCAAACCAACCTTATTATGAAAAAAATACTTTGGACTAATTTTATAGCTGCTATTCTATTACTTTCTTTCTCCGTTTGCAAGGCGCAGGATAATTACCAGCCCGGCTATATCATTCTTAACGATGGCATCCGCGTGGCGGCTTTCATCACTTTAAATGACGATGCCCCGTGGTACAATCAGCGCTATATCCGTTATAAGGATTCTACCGCTTTTGCAGCTGACCCAAATGTGAAATCGAAAAAGATTAAGGTTGATGATATGAAATGTTTCCAGGCAGGTACACGTATTTTTGATAAGATACACTATGTAAACATGGAAAACCTGCAGCTTAAAAGCATGGGCACCAATGATCATATGATGGAAAGACTGGCAATGGGCCGCATTAACGCGCATAGGTTTTATCAATACCCACAAGATTTTGTAGTATATCTGGCTTCTGATGATGAAGTTGCGCAAAAAGAAGCAGAGAAAAAGAATGACCTGATAAAAGGGTATAAAATACTGGTACAAAAGGACGACGAAACTAAATTGCATGATGCCTTTGATTTCGACCTGCAAAAATATTTTAAGGACACGCCCGAAGTATTGGAAAAATTCCAAAGCGGCGGTTATGGTAACCAGCCAATTGCTGCCCACATGAGCCTTGCACAACGGATGATTTCCCTGGCAAAAAAATCAGCCTTTAAACCTGAGGAAGCAGATGGCATTATAGCAGCCTTAAATGATTATAACGACAAAAACGTAGGTAAGAAATAAGTATAAATACCCGTTTTGTAAAAGCGCCTTCAACAACCGGAGGCGCTTTTTGTATTTAATGGCGGATTATTTAATAGTATGCTAATGCTTAAATAAATTAAACTTTACTTACTTTGCCCTGAACAATACATCAACATAAATTTAAACGATACAACTATGAAACAAGGCCTTTTGATTGATATGGATGGCGTAATTTACAGCGGCGAAGAACTGATATTTGGTGCTGATAAATTTATCAAACAATTAATTGATAAGGATATCCCCTTTACGTTTATGACCAATAACAGCCAGCGCACCAGCTTGGAGGTGATGCGCAAGCTTAAAGGATTGGGTATTACAGTTGAAGATAAACATATTTATACCAGTGCCATGGCAACGGCAAAGTTCCTGGCCGACCAGGGGCCAAATGGTACCGCCTATGTTTTAGGGGAAGGCGGCTTGTTAACCAGTTTGCATGATCATGGCATTACCCTTGTAAACACCGATCCTGAGTTTGTGATATTGGGTGAAGGCCGCAATTTTACACTGGAAATGGTACAGCGCGCGGTTGATATGATTTTGGCTGGTGCCAAGTTCATCACTACCAACCGCGACCCATCGCCCAAAAAACCAGGATGGAATAACCTGGGCATTGCGGCAACTACCGCCATGATTGAGGAAGCCACAGGTGTAAAAGCCTTTGTAACCGGCAAGCCAAGCCCGGTAATGATGCGCTCAGCCCGTAAATTTTTAGGACTGGAAACGGCTGAAACCACCGTAATAGGTGATACCATGGAAACTGATATACAAGGCGGCGTACAAATGGGGTACAAAACAATATTAGTACTATCAGGCATAGCCCGCAAAGATGACCTGGGCAAGTATGCCTTTAAACCAGATATGATTGCCAGCTCGGTTGATGAAATTGAGCTGCCGTTAAAATGGTGGTAAAGCTTATCAATAGCGAATTATAATTGTGGATGTAAATGATCATACATTATTTACATCCACCAGCTTCCTTAAAAAATGCCAGTGTTTGCCATCAATTCCCGATTTCCAGTGTATGGATGATGGTGTGAGTAACGAAAGCTTTTTAAACTCTCGTACAAGATGCATCTGGTCGGTATAGCCGGCTTCAAAAGCAATGTTGGTCCACTTTTTTTGGGGGATCCTTTCTTTTAATTTCAGGCAGGTTTCAAAGCGGTTTATGGATTGCAGTTTCATGGCTGATATGCCCACAAATTCCTTAAATATCCGCTCAAACTGCCGCGGACTCAAATTGCAGTCGCAGGCCAGTTTCTTTAAATTTAGTGTTTTGGCCGAGCTTAAAATACTTTGAGAAGCAAAAGCGATCGAAGATCTTTTGACCTGTATTTGCTCAAGCTTTTTTATAAAATAGTTATTCAGCAGGGTGGCCTGGTCGCACAGGTAGCCTATCCTGCTCAACTTGTCGGCAAGTTCTGTTAATTCCTTCCCTGCCTTGCCTTCTAATGAGAAATAATGATCGGTTATACTGGCCGGCGAAATGTTGAAGATATCATAAAAACCATGCGGCTTAAAAAAAACTACCAGGCTATTATATAAGGTGTTCTTTTTCAGGATCAGGTCAAAATTCCTTTTCGTTTGCAGGCCTAAAATAACATGCGCAGCTGTTTTTACCGGCGCAAGGCTCTTCTCTCTTATGTCTTTTATAAATGCGCAGTCCGCAAAATTAAAACTGAGTTTTATATCGGATGAGGGCATCATATAAATGCATTCATCCTCCGGTATAAAGGATTTAAAATAGGTATAAAAATAAATATGATCCTCTAACAAACTCTCCGGCTTAATGAGCTGATAAATTGGTCCCATAACTTTTTAGTTAATATTATATACATATTAAAATAATATAACTTAAAATCAACTAGGGTTGGGGGGATTGATTTTTAGTTTTAACAGGCTTGTTATCAGTTAGATGGTTTGGTGTTGTAAAAGTAGCATTTATTTAAATATTCCAAATAGTGATAAAAAAATAAATTATGTCGCTTTTGTACTATTTTCCATAAGGTTAATATCCATAGTTTTAAAAAACCTAAAATGAAAACACATGATCGATACGGCACTCGATTTTATAAGCAAACGGCTTAACGCCTTTTTGCGCGTAAAATATCAAGATCAATCAAACTCCATTGACTATATCCAGCTTAATAATATAGCATGGAATGACCAATCTATTAGCCAGCCAACCACCAATAATGCTTTTATAACACTGGTTAACATTGAAGAGGACAGAGTCAGTAAATCCCCTGATAATTATGTACGCACAAACACTGGCATAGTATACCAAAACCCCACCATTTTCCTTAATCTATATGTGCTTTTTGCTGCCAATTTAAATTCCTACGAAGAATCATTAACAAGACTGTCTTATATCATCCAGTTTTTTCAGTTTCAAAATGTTTTTACAACGCTTGATTCCCCGGGGCTGCCGCAAGGCATCGATAAGTTAATATTCGACCTGAAAACGCTCTCCTTCCAGGATCTGAATAACCTGTGGGGGATTTTGGGTTCCAAATATTTGCCATCAGTGGTATATATACTCCGGCTGGTTACTATTACCAGCGACTTTGAAATGGGTAATGTGCCATTGCTGCATGAAATAGTTGTTAACGATAAAACCCTGCAGCAATGATAGATGTAAATTTTAAGTTATTATTTACACTTCAAATATTACATAAGTATTATTTTGCTGACCAGGTATGCAATGATTTCAGCATTACATCATCAGCCACAACAAATGCTGTAGCAAGCGGCCACCGGCTTGTAGTGAGGCAGTATAACAATCAATTATATGTTGGAACACAGTTTATTAACACACAGCCGCCACCTCCACCCAACCAGGATACGCCTTTAGTGCCGGTAGAGAAAGGAATGCAGATGACCTTTTATATGTGGCTCAATAATCCCCTGTTCTTCAATTATACTAACCTGCCTTCATCATATGATACTAGTAAAATATATTATTTCACCAACAGAAATAATAACAATATCCCGGGGATGAACTTTTTATCGGCGCCCAAGTCCAGCTTACTTTATAATAGCGCCAATACCTATTTACCCGGCGATATTGCTGCAAATGGTGCCGGGATGATCTTTAGTGCTATTGCCCCCAGCGATCAGGCCAATCAGCATGGGTTGAGTGATACCGCTTTTTGGGTACAGGTTGATAACAACGGCTATGCATCGGCAGCTGATGTTTTGCAATGGAGGTTTTCTGTATCAACCTATAATTTTCAGTCGGCACAACCAGGTGCTGCTATAGCTGTTTCGGGCTATAATGCTGCTACTAATGATTATACACTTTCGGTACTGGCAAGCACCATTACTTTTAATAGTCCGGTATCGTCTTTTCCGCTTGATCTTACCTTGTTAAAACCCGGTAAGTACCTGCTTACGGTAAATGCCGACCCGCCGCAATGGATCTATATAAATGATGAGCTAAACACCTCGCGGCC
Source organism: Mucilaginibacter mallensis (assembly GCF_900105165.1). Lineage (NCBI taxonomy): Bacteria > Pseudomonadati > Bacteroidota > Sphingobacteriia > Sphingobacteriales > Sphingobacteriaceae > Mucilaginibacter > Mucilaginibacter mallensis. The sequence goes on along the minus strand of NZ_LT629740.1, from coordinate 5,014,835 downwards.
ATTTGCGGTGATAGATATTTTTAATGAGCCGAGTCCGCCATCATGTAACCTGGTTGATACTAACGGGTATATTTTATCGCCCGCATACACCATTTACTTCATGAACCGGGCAACCAAATGGAAATACATTATAAACAGCGGTAACAGCTATAGTATAACCGATGGCTCGAGTGTTTACCAGTTTACCCCGGCGGCAAGTACGGTAACATCATTAACACCTATACCCTTAAGTGATCAGCCGTTGGATATGAAAGTAAATGTTAACAGCAACGCGATAGCCGTAGCCAGTGCCGACCCGCAAAGGTTAGCCTCGGTGGGCGACAGTTATTTGTACTCAGAAATATATTTAAATTATTAAAATCAAAAACATATGTCACAAATAAACGAAAGCGCTATTCAAACCCCGGGGGTTTATGTAAATGAAATTCCATCATTTCCGCCATCAATCGCGCAGGTGGCAACAGCAATACCAGCGTTTATCGGGTATACGGCTATGGCAACAGACTCGAGCGGGAACAGCGTGATCAATCAGGCTGTAAGGCTATCTTCGCTGGTTGAATTTGTAACCTATTTTGGGGCAGGCCCCCCCAACCTAACCGCCAATGTTGCGCTAAATCCGGATAATAGCGTTGCTTCGGTATCCATTTCCCCAACCTACCAGTTGTTTAATTCCATGTGTATGTACTTTAACAATGGCGGGGCAGATTGTTATATCATTTCTGTGGGCCTGTACTCAACAACGGCCCCCAATATATTGGATTTCATTAACTCGGCCAGTATAACACCCATGTGCCTTGATGTACTGAAACTGGAAGATGAGCCAACCCTCATCGTAATACCCGATGCGGTATCGCTGGGTAACAATTACTATACGCTGATGGTGCAGGCTTTAGTACAATGCGGTGCTCTTCAGGATCGCTTTACCATACTCGATGTTCCGAATGGCACTGTCCCACGGTCATATGATAACAACGATGTAATTACCCTGTTCAGGGATGGGATAGGGAGCATGAATCTTAATTATGGCGCTGTTTATTACCCGTACCTTAAATCAAGCCTGCCGGTTACTATTTCATACAGTAACACAGTTTTGAGTCAGGGTGGCTTTGCTACCAGTTTAAATTTAATTGTATCAGGCAATCCTTTTATCACCCAAATAACAAATACCAGCGCTGATTTTACCGGTAAAGTAAGCCCATTATTAACATTGGCTACTACTACCAACATACTACCACCCAATATTGTTACTAAAGCGCAGCTTATAAGTGCAATAACAGCAATTTATGCTAATCTTAAAGCGTTTGCAGGGCTTACCGGCCTTACTGATACTACACCAGCACCAACCACACCACCAATGCCTCCGGGTAAAACTATCAGCGGTATTTACGCGGGATATATTACGCCAAGTACTGCCAGCCCGTCAACACCGTTTGAGTATTTATTGGAGCAACTGTTTCTTATTGATAATCAATATCCCGTTGGCGCCAAACCCGGCGTGGTGAAACCCACTGTAGATTTTCCTTTATATACCAATCTCCCAACGCCTGCTATGGTACTGCCTCCGGGAATAACCAGTATATATGGCAACACTGTGCCTTCTGATCCGGTTGCTTTTATAGCCGCTACAGTTACCTCACTGGCCGCTAAGGTGGTAAGCCTTATTACCAGTTTTTATAATGATTCATTAAACCTGATGAATGGCCTGGAACAACAGGTAATTTCATCAAGCGGGATTTATGCCAATATTAAAACCGCGATAGCCAATGCCGGTATAGTAGTACCGCCGAGTGGCGCAATGGCTGGTGTTTATGCATCTGTTGATAGCTCACGCGGGGTATGGAAAGCGCCTGCCAATGTAAGCCTTAACACGGTTATAGCACCAATGGTAAATATTGATGATGATACGCAGGGCGATCTGAATATTGATACCAACGCCGGTAAATCAGTAAACGCAATTCGTGCATTTACAGGTAAGGGCACCCTGGTTTGGGGCGCGCGCACGCTTGATGGTAATAGTAATGATTTCAGGTACATATCTGTACGCCGTTTTTATATAATGGTTGAGGAATCGGTAAAACTGGCTGCCATGCAGTTTGTGTTTGAACCGAACGATGGCACTACCTGGGTTCGGATCCGTGCCATGATTGAAAACTACCTGACCAACCTTTGGCGCCTGGGCGCATTGGCCGGCTCAAAACCTGAGCAATCATTTTATGTAAAAGTGGGCCTGGGGCAAACCATGGTATTTGATGATATACTTAATGGCCGCCTGATAGTTGAAATTGGTATGGCGCCGGTTCGCCCTGCTGAGTTCATCATACTGCGCTTTTCACAAATACAGCAAACCTCTTAATTCCTTACTAATCAATTTCACATTCTTAAACTAAAAATATTATGGCTACAGCTAATTATCCACTACCCAAGTTTCACTTTAGTGTGGATTGGGGAGGTACACGTATAGGTTTTACCGATGTAAGCGGACTTGACATAACAAACGACATCATAGAATACCGCGACGGCGCGAGCCCTGAGTATCACAAAATAAAAATGCCCGGGCAACGTAAGTTCAGCAACATATCGCTTAAACGCGGCGTATTTAAATCAGACAATGATTATTATAACTGGTTCAACACCATTAATATGAATACGGTGGAGCGCCGCGATATAACCATCAGTCTGCTTGATGAAACACTTGCGCCGGTTATTGTATGGAAGATCAAAAATGCATGGCCAACAAAAGTTACCTCAACCGATCTGAAGGCTGATGGCAACGAGGTTGCTATTGAAACGCTTGAACTTGCACACGAGGGCCTCACCATACAAAATGATTAACCATGTTTGATTATCCATTTACCGGGTTTCACTTTGTGGTGATGTTCGAGATATTTCCGCAGTTGCCCAATGATTTCCGTTTCCAGGATGTCACGGGCTTGAGCGTGGATGTAAACCTCGATACCTATCCCGAAGGTGGGGAAAATCGCTTTGTACATCGTTTGCCCGGCCGTAATAAATACGCCGACCTGGTTTTAAAGCGGGGGATGACACTGGTATCAGGCGTTACCGCGTGGTGTTTGGATTGTATTGAGAATTTCAACTACCAGCCAACCAACATGATCGTATCGCTTTTAAATGAGGATCATTTGCCGGTATCATCATGGTATATAACCAATGCCATCCCCATACGGTATGAGGTCTCGGGCCTTGATGCCATGCAAAACCAGATAGTTATTGAATCCATGACGCTGCGGTATGAGTACTATCGGACACTCAACCTATCAGCCGCTGTAGACGCCGCTATAGGGGCGGTTGCCGGCTTGCTTGGTGGTGGCAGCGCGGCGGCAACAGTAACCATATCGGTGCCTTAAAATGTACATAACCAATTAATGCCATGCCAGTTGAAATACGCGAATTGCAAATTACAGCCAATGTACAGGATGGCGGTAGTAAACCATCCTCCGGCTCCTCATCAAAGGGGGCCTCAGGCGGGGGATCAGATGATATGATCGCTAAATGTGTTGAACAGGTGCTTGATATATTAAGAGAAAAAAATGAACGCTGATGAGTAGTACAGGCGAATTACTGAAAATGCAGATCGTAGCCTACGACGATGATAGTTTCTCATCGGCTACAGGGCCCGATTATGTTTATGAAGTATTGATCAACCCTGAATCATACGCGCTTACCTATGCCTCAATAATTAATGATAAAAGCACGCAGGGCTCGAGCGAAAGTACGGTCACCCAAAATAAAAGGGCTCCGCAAACGGTAACTTTTAAGTTTTTGTTTGATGGTACAGGCGTAATACAAAGGGGCGGAGGCGGGTTACTGTCGGGCCTGGCGGTGCCGGGTTTACCCACCAACAAGCCTGATGTAATGCAGGATTATGAAAAGTTTAAAAGTGTAGTTTATCAATATGGCAGCGATACGCACCAGCCGCGCTATGTGCAGTTACAATGGGGATCATTGATGTACAACTGTCAGATGATTAACATGACCATCACTTTTAAGCTGTTTAACCCCGATGGAACACCCTTACGCGCTGAAGCCAACTGTACCTTTCAGAGTGTAATTAATGAAACTACACTGGCGGCTATTGAAAACCGGCAGTCGCCTGATTTAACACATGTAAGAACTGTAAAAGCCGGCGATACGCTGCCTTTGCTTTGTTATAAGGAGTATGGGGATAGCCGGTATTACTACCAGATAGCACAATTTAACAGGCTTACAGATTTTAAAAAATTAATACCGGGAGCGAAAATAATTTTTCCTCCTATTACTACAAGCTAATTATGCCGTTAAGCCAAACACTACCCGGAACACAAAAAACCGACCTGGTTACCTACACCATTAAGGTAAATGGAACTGCTCTCGGTACAACATATAAAGTTGCTTCAATGAGTTTTACCAACGAGATAAACCGTATACCTATGGCTAAGATCATAATTAATGATGGTGACCCGGCTAAACAGGATTTCCCTGTTAGCAACGAGGCTACATTTATACCGGGTTCTACCATTGATGTTACGGTGGGTTATCACTCCGATGAATCGCCGATATTTAGCGGGATAATTTTACGGCACAGTATAAAAATAAGGAACAGCGGTTCACCAATCCTGGTATTGGATTGCCGGGATAAAGCTGTACAAATGACCGTTGCCCGCAAAAATAAATATTTCTACAACCAAAAGGATAGCGATGCCGCCAGCGAGATCATCGGTAATTATGGCTTAACGGCAGCTATTGAAGATACCAGCGCACAACTGGAATCCATTGTACAATACGACAGCACCGACTGGGATTTCATCGTATCGCGCATGGAAGCGAATGGCAAACTCTGTACAGTTAGCAATGGCACTGTCACCGCAAAAAAACCTGATTTTACTACCGCAACGGTGCTTGATGCCGTATTTGGCGCTACCATGGTTGAGTTTGATGCCGACCTGGATGCCCGAAATCAGTACCAAAGCATTGTAGCCAAAACCTGGGATTATACCACCCAGGCGGTAGCAACAGCCAGCGCCGCGGAACCCGGATTTACCGAAAACGGTAACCTATCGAGCAGTGATTTGGGCAGTGTGTTGAATATAGCAGAATATGACCTGTATTCGGGTGAGGATGTAACATCGGATGAACTGCAAAGTCTCGCTGACTCCCGTTTGCTGAAGGCACGATTATCACGTTGCCGTGGTAGGGTGCGTTTTAGGGGATATGGCGGAGAATTGAGTCCGGGTGATCTGATCAACATTGGTGGTGTTGGCGACAGGTTCAACGGACCGGTATTTATATCGGCCGTTAGGCATGATATCACCGAAGGTAAATGGAATACCGATGTGCAGTTCGGCATGTCGAATGATTTGTTTATGGCGCAGCCGGATATAAACTCAGCACCGGCAAGCAATATGCTGCCTGCCATACAGGGCCTTCAGATTGGTGTGGTTACCGATCTGGAAAGTGACCCCGACAGCCAGGACCGCATCCGTGTACGGTTGCCCATCATCGATGCTAATGAAGATGGTGTCTGGAGCCGCATAGCCAGTTTGGATGCGGGCAATAACCGGGGGATGTTCTTTCGGCCTGAGATTGGCGACGAAGTAATAGTTGGTTTTTTAAATAACGACCCGCGCCACCCGGTAGTACTGGGTATGCTGAACAGCAGTGTTAAGCCCGCGCCCTTAAAAGGTTCAAACCAAAATGATCAAAAGGGTTATACATCGCGCAGCGGCATGACCATGATGTTCAATGATTCCGAAAAATCGCTAAAGATCCAGACTCCCGCAGGTAAAAAATTAACCCTTAGCGAGCAGGATGGGGTGATAGATATTGAAGATGAGAACGGCAATAAATTTTCAATGGACTCATCATCCATAACCATGCAAAGTGCAGCGGATATAAACATAACAGCAAGCGGTAATTTAAATGTTACCGCTACCAATATAAATCTTACGCCTTCATCCAGTTTAGCGGTAAGCGCAGGCGGGGCCACAATAAACGCGGGGAGTGGTAGTGCAAGTATATCGGCACCATCAGTAAGTGTTGAGGGCTCGGGCACGGCAACAATAAAGGGTGGGGTTGTAATGATCAATTAAAACAAAGAAAAATTATGCCATTTGCAGCACGGGTTTCAGATATGCACGTTTGCCCAATGTTTACCGGGCCGGTACCACATGTGGGTGGCCCTGTGTTGCCGCCATGTAGCCCAACGGTGTTAATCGGTGGTTTACCTGCGGCCTGTGTTGGTGATATGTGTGTTTGTGCCGGTCCGCCTGATGTTATTGCCATGGGTTCATCAACGGTATTAATTGGCGGTAAACCAGCGGCCCGCATGGGTGATACAACCGCGCACGGCGGTACAATAGTTTTAGGATGTCCAACAGTAATTATAGGAGGCTAAAATGAACACGGATTTTTTAGGAACAGGCTGGGGTTTCCCGCCAACGTTTGATAATGCGACCAATAAGGTAGCCATGAGCAGCGATGAAGCTGATATACAGCTCAGTCTGCAAATACTACTATCAACTCGAAAAGGCGAACGCGTTATGCTACCCGATTATGGCTGCAACCTTAACGAAATGCTTTTTGAGCCGATGAACACCACCTTTAAAAGCTATATAAGTGAAATGATACGCACCGCCATACTTTATTATGAGGCGCGAATAGACCTGAATAGTTTGTTGATAGATGACAGTCAGGATGCAGAGGGGATCATCATAATCAACATCAGTTATACGGTGCGCACTACAAATTCAAGGTTCAATTTTGTATATCCTTTTTATAAAAGAGAAGGAACAGAACTAAATTAATGGCAAAAACTTGTACAGATACCACGTTACTAACCAATAGCGGTACCAGTCAGGTACAGCGGCCTTTAGGCGCGCTGATAACTGATTGCCCGCTGGTGGATGAGCGTACTGATGCCGATCTGATTTTACTCACCAAACGATACGCCGCCTACTTAAATTATTATGACCTCACTAATGCCATTGTGGGCGATTGGCAGGCACTAATGAGCAATGATGTTGCCGTAGTAATTGCCACCATTGCCGATTGGCGCACACAGGATTATGCTAGCTATATACAAAGCACCATTGATAATGCCCTGAACGCCACCACCGATCTTGAAGCCCAGGAATACTTTAAGGTGCTATTTGATTTTGTTTTTTCATTGGCGGTAGGGCTTGATAATGCTTATCGTCAATTGCCTGCGAAATTGGATTATACCACCTTCTTATCGGTTTCCATTGCATCAAACCTGGCGGCTGCTTTGAGTACTTTGGTGTATTACTATAATCAGTTTAAAACCAATCCGCTTGTACTTATCGATGAAGCACTGACTTTTACCGATGGCCTTACCCCGGTTGATCCGCTGATACTTTCACAAAATTTCAACATAGCCTTGTTGAGCGATCCGCCATTTACAAGTGCTGCCCCTGCTACCGTATATCCAATAACACTTACCGGCACAACCGCCCTTGCCGATATTAAACATATCCTAACCCATAATCTATTTATAGGGGCATACCAGGCATTTATTGATGGGGTTACCACCATTGTAAGCCGTACCCCGGCGTATTTGCAGGAGGTATTAAAAGAATATCCGAAACATTCGCCGCATTATGCCTTGTATTTGGCTTTTTTGAGGTTGTTCACTTATGCACAACAGCATTTGAATGGCTATACTAAAAGGCATCTCGATTTTTATTACAAAGATGTATTGCAGCTCACCAACAGCCCCGCCGAGGCGGATTATGTGCACCTGCTTTTCACCCTGCAAAAAAATATCGACCAGCACCTGTTAACCCAGGGCACACAGTTTAAGGCAGGTAAAGATGCCAATGGCAACAATCTGTTTTATGCACTTACGGATGATATTGTATTACAAACTGCCAGTGTAACGGCATTAAGATCAATTTATCTGGATGAATATGCAGGATCACCGGTTACATTATATGCATCGTCAATCGCTAATTCACAGGATGGGCAGGGAGGCAAGCTCTTAAGTGCTGATGGCTCATGGCCCGCGTTCGGCAATCCTGAAAACAATATTCAGACTGCCAACATAGGTTTTGCGCTGGCATCAAACGTGCTTTACCTGAATGAAGGCACGCGCGAGATCGACATCACTTTTCAATACACGGCTAATACCGCTCTTACGGCGGCAATGCTTACCGGAACATCGGCCTTGCCTGCCTTTACTATACAGCTAACAGGCAAAAAAGCGTGGTATACTGTGCCATCTTATACCATCGCTGTAAACAGCACCAGTTCATTTACGCTGACCGTTACCTTGGAGGGCGATGCGCCATCTATAATCCCTTATTCTGCTAAAATACACGGCGGTACTTTCCCGCAGGAGCTGCCCATGGCGCAGATAATGCTTACAGGAGGTTTTGCATCGTACACAACAATAGCACAGCTCAGTATAACTGAAATAGATATAGCGGTAATTGTACAGGATGTTAAAAACTTGTCGCTCCAGAATGATGATGGTAAAATAAACACTTCAAAACCATTTAAACCTTTTGGCGACTTTCCCGAAGCAGGCACCGCGTTTATTATGGGCAGCAAGGAGATCTTTCAAAAGAAATTATCCGTCCTGTCGCTGGAGATAGAATGGTCGCAGGCACCGATTGCAAGTACCAATGTGGATAGCTATACCCTTGTAAAAGGCGACTGGCAGGAACTGGGTGTTATAGGCCTGGGTACTGATATGGCCATTGATACCAGTGAAATGGTACAATCGCCGCTTGATTTTACCGCTAATGATGATTATTCAGTTACCGAAATAGATGGCTTTATAAAGGTGGAATTGCAGGGATCGGCTTATAGTTTGAGCACTTATCTCGGCAATATAACCCCGCCATCGGTTACAGTAAATTATGTTACCGGTAGTACAACGCAGGTTTCGGGTTATACAGTAAGCAAGCCTGATGTAACAACCCCTCCGCATCCTATTGCCAAAGCGTTAACGGTAAACTATACCGCTGCCGATACCATCAGCTTAAATACAAATACTGCGGCCCAGTACAATGCCCGTACTAATTATTTTTATCATGTGGAGCCTTTTGGCTTCCGCGAGATGCACCCGACCATCATAGCAAAAGATCCGCTTACGTTGCTGCCGATCTTTAACCTTACCCCGGTTGTAAGCGGGAATGATGGCGGGGAGCTATGGATAGGATTAAGCAGTGCTTTGCCCGATGAAACTTTCTCGGTATTGTTTCAGGTATCTGATGGCAGCGCCAACCCGTTGCAACCTATGACTACTGTAACCTGGTATTACCTGAGCGCCAATAACTGGTTGCAGTTTGATGATACATCGGTGGTTGATTATACGAGCAACCTGACCACTTCGGGCCTGGTGGTATTTTTAGTGCCCGATACAGCCACGCTTGATAATACCCGGGCCGATGCTGCATTGCTATGGATAAAAGCGGTTGTAGTACATGAAACAGATGCCATATGTAACCTAATTGCCGTAGATGTTAATGCCGCCAAAGCACAGTTTGTACAGGACATACCCGATGGTATCGAGTTTACGCAAACCCTGCCGCCAAATACCATCAGCAAGCCCGCCGTTGCCGATGCTGCTTTAAAGCAGACGCAGCAACCCTATAATTCCTTTGATGGCAGGGTGGCTGAAACCGACGATCAGTTTTATGTGCGGGTGAGCGAAAGGCTGCGCCATAAACAACGCGCCATTACCACCTGGGATTATGAGCGGATTGTACTACAGCAATACCCCGAAATTTTTAAGGTAAAATGCCTTAACCATACCGGGATGATCACCGATACAATCACCAATCTGCCCAAATATTCGGAAACATTGGCGGGGCATGTAATGGTGATCACTATACCTGACTTGACCAATATAAATACGGTTAACCCGCTCAGACCGTATACCAGTATCGGGCTGCTTACAAAAATACAGACCTACCTGGCCACTTTAACATCGCCATTTGTGCAGTTGGATGTTACCAACCCGCAGTTTGAGGAGGTGCAGTTTAAGTTTCATGTGGTGTTCATTGGCTTGTCGGATCCGAGCTTTTATGTTACCCAGTTAAATAACGATATAGAACAGTTTTTAACACCCTGGGCTTTTGGCAACCCACAGGCTATTGAGTTTGGCAACACGGTTGAAAAATCGGTAGTGCTGAATTTTGTTGAAGAGCGGACTTATGTGGATCATGTTACCTGCTTTAAGATGAGCCACATTATACGCGATGGCGATACTGTCATCTCTATACAAAAAGATATTGAAGAAGCGGTGCCAAGTACGGCACGGTCGATCATCGTATCGTACTATAACGAGAAAACTAAGGTAAAACACAAGATAACACCTGGCGATAAATGCGATTGCAATGGATAAAGACTTTATAGATAAAAACCCGGTACTAACTACCGATCAGGACTATGCTGCCCTCCGTGCAAAAGGTTTGCATTATATTGAGGAGCTGAGCCATAAGTACTGGACGGACTACAATGAGCATGACCCCGGTATAACCATTATGGAGGCCCTATGCTATGCCATTACCGAGCTGGGCTATCGCATCGACCTGCCCATGCAGGATTTGCTTACCAATCCCGATGGCACCATCCCCGATACGCAAACACTATACACCGCAAAAAATATCCTCACCCAATCGCCATTAACTATTGATGATTACCGCAAGCTGCTGATCGATATTGTTGGGGTAGAGAATGCCTGGCTTACAGCGGTTGATTATAACACGGTTAACGGTGTAAACATCGCGGTAAATGAAGTACCCATATATGCCGATTGTAGCGCAGATACATTATCCTATACTGTAACGCCTCACCCGGTTTACCTGTCGGGTTTGTACCAGGTATTGCTTGATCTGGATGATGACGACCAGCTCGGCGACCTGAACAATGGCGAAGTGCAAATATTAAACCCTGTATTTGGTGCATTTACTGAGGGCGAGGTGAGTCTGACGATAGTTTTCCCGATATGGAATGATCCATCTGTTGAAAAATTATTACTGGCCAGTCCGGTAAAGGCGGTTAATGTGAGTGCCACATTTAGTGCTGCCGGCAGCATTATCACTGCCACTATAAACGTTAAATATTCAATTGGCAGCGCGCACTATACCATAACACTTATACCCATTGTAAACATTGACCTGCAGCCAGCGGATCAGACAATTGGCCCTGCCGAACTTGCGAACTTTTTTACGCCGGAGTTTACGGCCCAGGTGGTGAATTTGTATTTGTTAAAGATCCAAAAGGCAAAAAACATCGTTCAAAAAGCTATCCGCAGATTAAATGAGAACCGTAACCTGTGTGAGGATTTTGTAAGTGTTACTACAATAAAAGATGAGGAAATAGCCTTTTGCTGTGACATTGATATAACGCCATCAACTGATATGTCGGAGGTGCAGGCCGAAGTGTTTTTTGCCATTGAGGAATACCTGAATCCACCGGTAAACTTTTACCTGCTGAGCGAAATGCAGGCCATGGGTTATACTACCGATGAGATCTTCTCGGGCCCGGTTTTAAAGCATGGCTTTATTGATACGGTGCAGTTGGAGCAAACCCAGTTAAAAACGGAGATCTATGCCTCAGAGATCATCAGCCTGATTATGAATATTGAAGGCGTATTGGCTGTACGCAGTTTCAGGATGACAAAGTATGGCACCGATGATCAGCCTGTAACAGGTGAAACCAATAAAAGCTGGTGTATGCCGATCACCCTGGGATGTAAACCTGTTTTTTCGGAAACCAAATCAAAAATGGTGTTCTATAAGAACCAGTTCCCGTACCTGCCAAATATGGATGAGGTGAATGATATTTTGCGTTGGCTGCGCGCCACCCGGGCACACAATAAACTATCGGGCCATGAGGATGATATTCCTATCCCGTCAGGTACTTATTTCCCGTTGGATAGCTATACCTCTATTGAAGAACTTTTCCCGGTAACCTATGGTATCGGGCAACCAGGCCTGCCGCCAACAGCTACCGATCAGCGAAGGGCGCAGGCAAAACAATTGCAGGCTTACCTGTTGCTGTACGATCAGTTGCTGGCCGATTTTCTGTCGCAACTGGCAAATGCCAAAGAGCTGTTCTCGACCGATACAACGGTGCAGACCTATTACGCCCAGTTTATTGATAGCGTTAAAAATATCATGCTCATCTACAAGCAGGATAGCAGTTCAAAAACCATTAATGAACTGGTGATGCAAAACCAGGATTCGGCAGCAACTACGGTAAACGACTGGCAAGCGTTATACGAAAAAAATGAGCTTTTCCTCAACCGCCGGAACAGTTTCCTCGATCACCTGATGAGCCGCTTTGCCGAATCATTTAATGAATATGTTTTGCTGATGTATAGTCTGGATTATACCACGCAGCAGGAAACCGGTATCACCCTTGCCAGCATGATCGAGGATAAGATCCAGTTTTTGCAGGATTACCCGGTAATGAGCTATGAGCGTGGCAGGGCCTATAACTATTTCCCGCAAAAGCACGATTTTACAATTGATACCTTAAAACTATGGGATACCGATAATGTAGCAGGCGTTGAAAGAAAACTGAGTCACCTTGGTGGTTTTAAAAGCAATATCCCGGGTGTCGAAGCATATTTCCGCAGGTTTCTATACTGTATTGGCAATGCAACCATTACCTCCAGCGGTACACCTGCCAAGTATAATTTTGTATTTACGGAGGGCGCGAACGCACTTACCTCTGTTAAAAGCTATAACACTAATGCACAGGCACAAAAGGCACTCCCTGCATTTATGGATCTGCTGTTAACAACCGATAATTACGCCATCACCCAAACCGGTATCAATTGGAATGTATACGTAGTTGATAACAATGGCGTTAACCAAGCCATCAGTAATAATTTTACATCCGAAGCGGATGCAGAAACAGCCATGGCGCAATTCATCAGTACATTTAGTACCATGTGTGATAATGAAGGTCTGCACCTTATTGAACATATTTTGCTAAGGCCACGCGATAATACTTTCGACCTTGCGCCGGTATGCCTTGATCCCAACTGCGATTTTTGCGGCGATGAGGACCCCTATTCATTCCGTATTTCAGTGGTGATGCCTTACTGGCCCGCCCATTTCCGGAGCATGGCTTTCAGGGAGTATTTTGAGGATATCGTCCGTCAGGAAGTGCCCGCTCATACTATTGTTAAGGTTTGCTGGATAAATGATGAATCCATGTATGAGTTTGAAAGGGAATATAAGGCATGGATAACTGCGCTGGCTAATTACTCATTGGATAAGGTAACCGGCCTGCACAAATTCGAGGTCGCCAATAATAAACTGCTGAAGCTGCTCTTTAGTCTGCATAGCGAATACCCTGTGGCTACTTTGCACGATTGTGAGGATAGCCAGGGCACCAACCCGGTACAATTAGGAAAAACTGTTTTAGGATCTTATAAAACTTGAGATATGATAAATTCAAATGAATACATCTTCTTTGAAGCGGATCAGGTGCTCACTAATGACCACCTGAATGAGTCATTCAATTACCTGGATCACCAGGCCCGCTGGACACGCAACAAGCTGATTGGGATAGGTATTGCTTGTGGCCTGGAGATCGTTATTCACAGCAATGGTATTGAAATAACCAAGGGCTGTGGTGTTACATCTCAGGGTTACCTTATTGTGCAGCCAAAGGAAAAGTATACCTGGTACATGAACTATTCGCAGATACCGATCCCTGCTGACCTGCCCTTTAAGCATGGCACCGACCTGCCTTTTTATGAAGGTTATGGTACCAGTGGCACGCAGATCTATTTGTTGCTTACGGATGATCAGCAAAAGGCGCTTGATCCAGCCAAAAAAGCCAGCGCAGTAGCCATAAATACTACCAATGGCTTTTTGGATAATTACGCGGTAGCTTTGTTTCTGGAAGCAAAGGAAACCGACCTCAAGAATTGCGATATGCTGGATTGCAATAACATGGGCGAAAAAATGGTGTTTACGGTAAGGCCGCTGCTGGTGCCTACAGCTGATCTGCTCACATTAAGAAACGGGATGCCTGATAAGATCACGTTAACACAAAACGATTACCAGATCAACCTGAAACGTTACAATGTGCCTTACAAACCATTAAAAACAAGCATAGAGGTTTTAGAGGCATTTTATGCAATTGTTGATAATGCTGTTTTAACTGAGTTAAGCGATGCCTTAAATTATCTTTATGAGGAATACGGCACGTTGTTAAAGCTCAACACAAATCCCTTTGTGTTTTTATTGGCTGAGCTGAAACTAATGCGGGAGCGCATATTTAAGCAGGTGCCGTACTTTATAGAGTACTTTTATGATTTTATAGATGACCTGATCAAAGCTTATTATGAGCTTTCGGAAAAGGTAGCCGACCTGTCAGAATGTTGCCCGGACGTTAACCTGTTCCCGCTGCACCTCATATTGGGCAGCGCTTCGCAATCAACTGACGCGTTTTTAAAGGACCCTTACCGCGATTACTTTATCTATTCGGGCCTGTTTTCAAAAATGGATGGCGATGCCGCCGAAGCAACGCTGCTGTTTAAGCGCATAATTGTAATGCTGCGGGAGTTTGCCATACAAACAGAAAAAGCCATCATCATTACACCGAGCCAGTATGAGTGGCCGCCGCTTTCGGCGCGGGCCATCCCTTATTACTATTTTAAAGCGGGTGTTCATATGAAACCGTTTGGTACAGAGAAGCTTAATCAGGTATTTAATTTAACGGGTAATGGCGACACTGAATTATACAAATACTGGAATTACGAAAAAACCCTTAAAAATGAAGAAACGTTAAATTTAAGCTATCATGCCAATAGCTATACCAGCAAAAAGCCTGTGGTAGACCCGCTTTTGTATGATATAGAAAAGTATAATTTTTTCAGGATAGAGGGTCATATCGGCCAAAACTACAGGATTGCCTTAGAGCGCATACTATTACAACGTGCCGAATATAACCTGCCCTTTGATGTAGTAGCTGTGTCGGCCGATCAGTTGACTTTGAGTGCTCCGCTGCCCGAATGCAGTATGCAGGACCTGGATACGGCCTACAAGCTGATAATAGGCGATGCCGCCTGTAAAATTCACACCCTGTTTTGTTATATCAGCAATATGCCTTTCAGGTCTGGTTATGATGAGGCCGGGAATGATGGTACTGTAATAGTCGACAAGGCCCAGGAGAATACGAATACCGGGGATACGGAAATAAATCAGGGGGTATACACTTTAGGCAATGCAAGTTTTTCAAGCTATAAGGTCAAAGGTGCGTTGGAGTTTGAAACGCCAATAACTATCAGTGCGACTTATAAAAGAGGTGATTTTTTAAGGAAAAATTGCCCCCCTGCCGAAAGAACACTGGGCTGGACCTACTTACGATCATTAGACAGTAATGGGGAGTTCAGAAACCCCCTGCAGTCCAGTTTGATCAGGGCTAATGGGGATAAGTTACTTGTTGCTGAATATCACTTCTTTCAGTTTATAGAATTTGTTGAGGACCTGATGTTCGTTTTATACACTCATACCCTGGCCGAAATTAATATTGAATTGCTGGTGAGGATATACCGTGAGTATCTGGAAATGGCCGTAATAGTGATCAGGCTGTTGTTAGAGGCTGCCGACGTGGCTGCTGATAATAGTACCACTGATTCCGCTGGTAATACCACTGATTATGTTTCATTTGATGAAGCAGGTGAACTAATACTGCTTACCGATGAGCTGAGCTTGCTGCTATCGCTGTGTGTTGATGAGCGTATAGATGTATTAAAAAGAGAATATATGCTGCGGCTCCGCAACTATCAGCAGCAGCTTACATTTTTTAACTACTATAAAAAGCACCCGGGGCTTGAACATAAGGCAGGCGTACCCAAAGGCGGCACATTTGTACTGGTTTATGATGGAGAATCACGCGAGCTGCGTGAACCGGTTAACGCGGTAGGTATCATTGTAGAAAGGGGAAGCGCAGAGGTATTAGGTACTACAACCGGTGAGCCTGTAGCCACACCATCGCCGTACAGCACGGAGCTTACTAAAATGATTATGAAGTTTGTTGAAGATTGTAAGGATGCGCCCCCTAAAACAAAAACACCAATTATAACCGCATTAAACCCACCGGTAATAGGAACCAGGCGCGGATTAACTGAAGGCGCTGTAATAGCTGATTTTTATATCCCTTACCTATGCTGTTCGGATTGCCCGCCGGTGGCGTACATTATGCCGGAGCCGAGGCCGTTAAAAATTGTTAAACCAATTAAGCCTGTAGAGCAGCCTGTAATAAATGCAGCAGGCCCTTTTTGCAGTAATGATAGTAGTACAGCACAACTTAGCGGCACGCCAACAGGCGGCACATTTGGTGATAGTACAGGGGCGGCAATAACAGGCATAAACGCCAATGGGTCATTTGTGCCTGCTAATTTAACGCCGGGTTCATATGATGTTTATTATACAGTGGCGCGTGTAACATCCGCCAAAACAACTATTGTGATAACTGATGCCGGGAGTGATTTTACATTCCCTGCCCAGGTTAATGGTGTACAGCCATCGGAGATCGAGTTTGATGCGAGTAATGTTGAAAGCGGGGTTACTTATCAATGGCAGATCACCCCTGAGAATAAACAATTAAAGGCTAAAGATTCAACTACCGATGCAAAATTCCTGGCGATACTAAGTCCGCAAGTGCAAAATGAGAACCCCGACGGCGTTTCGGTAACTCTTACAATAGCTAATGGTGCTTGTAAAAGTACTACCACTAAAACTTTTAAATTCACTATTAATGGTAGCCAGAGCGGCGTTACAGTAACACAACTAGGCAGTTAAAAAATGGTAAGGCATATCATTCACCGGCAAAAAATAATCCTCAATCTCTCAAAACGGGAGCATGCGGGTGCTTTGCAGGCAAGTGTAAGCAACCTGATGCAGCATGATTTAAAGGCCGGTATTGATGTCATTTTTAACAATGCTTTTCCCGAAGATAAAATTATACGCATTGATAAGCTGCAGCTTAACCTCGGCACCATAAATCAGCAGAATTTTGAAAACGAGTTTAAGGCGCAACTGCTGAGCGAACTGGCCAAAGGCTTATCACAGCAAAAAGATAATTTAAGCTATGCCGATAGTGCCGAGGAGTTAAATAGGGAACAATCGTTAATAAATGCCCTTATTTATTTTTTAGAGAAAGGCTACTTACCCTGGTACCAGGCTATCACCACTATGGATGATTGGGAAACAGAGATCCTGAATAATTTTACAGATCGCGAATACCAGCAGTTTTTTAGCAAGGTATTATTAAAGCAGCATGCGAATGAGGTAGTTGTTCAGCGATTAATCCTGCAGTTTTCCGATAAGTTTTTAGGGAGATTATTATCTGGAGCAATGCCTGAGTTTGACTTTTCATGGGAACTGATCTATAACGATATGGCCTTAGTGATACACAGCTTTGTGAAGCACTCAACAACTACCGTGCGCAACCGGATATGGCAATATATTTTGCAGGCTTTGCCCGATAGAAGGAGCAATGATATCAGCTTTCATGTTTTAAATAAACTTTCTGTTTACTTTGGTATTAGCGGCAGTGATATCACCCCAAAAAAAGAAAGTAAAATAATAAGCGAGCTAAAGACCAATATTATACAGTCTGATTTCAAAAAGCTGATCGTTTGTTTAAAACAAAAAGTTAAAAAAGATCATCATAAAAAAAATAGAAAATCTGCTAAAAACATCGGAGGATTTAATGAAGATCAAAGCGTAGCAGATGATGTTAAAGTAGCTGCTGGTGTAAGCACCGATCCGGTTGATGAAGGCACTATTTTAAGCGGGACTGATACTATCCCCGATAGTGAAAGCGCGGCAATAAATGAGCCCGATATTGCCAAGGATGAACAATCATCTGAAAAAAAGGAAAAACCAAAGCCAGTACAACGTAAAAAAGATGCGCAGATAATTGCCGGTGATATGTTATTTGTTAATAACAGCGGCACCATAATACTACATCCATTTTTAAAAGCTTACTTTGAAAGTTTGGGGCTTTTGGCCGAAAAGAAATTTATAAGCGATGAGGCCTGCCAGCGCGCTGTGCTATTACTGCATTACCTTGCTACCGGCGAAACAAAAGTTGCCGAATTTAACCTCACCCTGCAAAAGGTAATGTGCGGCTATCCGCTGGATGATACATTGCCTGATGAAATACGCTTAACCGAAAAAGAGATCACCGAATCAGAGAATTTATTGGGTGCTGTAACTAATTATTGGGTACCTTTAAATAACACATCTATACAAGGGCTACGCAGCTCATTTTTGCAGCGCGAAGGTAAGCTGGAACTAAGGGAGAACGGTTGGTTGCTCACCATTGAGCAAAAAACACTGGATATATTACTGGGCAAACTGCCCTGGGGAATTTCAACCATCCGCCTGCCATGGATGGAACAGTTATTAAACGTGGATTGGTATTAACTTTATATCTATGAAGGAAAGCAAGCAATCATCACAGCAGGAAAATAACCCTTTAAAAAGCAGTAGTCTGTTTTTTAAGGATCATACTGTACAGGCCAAACTTACCATAAACCAACCTAATGATGTATATGAGCAGCAGGCAGACCATATGGCCGACCAGGTAATGCGCATGCCCGATGCATCAGTAAAACAACCGGGCTTTTTTAAACCGGCCATCAATCCGCTGCAACGTAAATGCCATGAGTGCGAAGAGGATGATAAAAAACTACACCGTAAGGAAAACTCGACAGGCGAAGTACATGCCGATAGCCAGCTTAATAATTATGTGAGCTCTTTGGGTGCAACTGGCCAGTCGATGTCATCAACCGCGCGCAAGTTTTTTGAGCCGCGGTTCGGCTATAATTTTTCAAACGTTAAGCTCCATACCGATTCGGTAGCGGCAAAATCGGCACAATCTATTAACGCGCTGGCCTATACCAGCGGCAATAATATAGTTTTTAATACTAACCAGTATTCGCCCGAAAGTGATAGCGGAAAAAAACTCATAGCGCATGAACTTACGCATGTTGTACAGCAGGGGCTAACTAACCAAAGTATCCAACGGCAATTGGACCCATTGGATGGCGGCTTACCTCCTGGCGGACTGCCTCAGCAACCCCAGGCACAGCCCACTGATGGCGGGCAGCAAGGTGCGGTCCAACAGGGCTCCTCGTCAAGTGGCTCTAGTGGCGGCGGCGGTGGTGGCGGCCCGGTAGTTTCAGGGGATTGCCGTGTGGATGTAAGGGCAACTAAAATTCCGGCTTTGCATGGTATACCAATTTACCATCTTTTTGTTATACTGCATAATAAAGGAACAGGCGAGGAAAGTTATTACCGTGGCGGGCCAGCTGGCAGCGGACCTTTTGGCAATATTGTTACCATGTATGGCAGATACCTGCCCGGTACTATAGACTGGGAGCCATCAGCACCTTCGGTTACTGCACAAGATCCGGTGGATTGTACAACAACCGATGCCTGCTTGGTTAGAGAATTAGCGCGTATTGATGGTACAGCCACTCCATATGCACCTACCGGCCCTAATAGTAATACTGTGGCACGGACAATATTACATAATTGCGGTATTCCGGAAGTTAAACCAGTTTGGGTAGCACCAGGCTGGGGCGATCCCGTTCTATAAAAAAGAAGAAATATGAAATTTAAATCAAGGGAAGAACTGCAACAGTATTTGGTAACGCAGTTCCCGGTAAATACAACAGATCATGATACAATAACCAATTGGTTAAAGGATAATGGATTTGAATATTCCGCGCTTACTGATAATGTAGTATACGCATCAGTTATCAGCGAAAGGAAGTTTTTAACTATCACCAAATTGCTGGTCAGGTTTGTTTTTACACCCGATAAATTATTGAAGGAAATAGCTGTTGAACAGGGAATAATAGCACCATAATGGATGCGATAAATATTTGATGCTAACGAATTGTAAATGGATTGGATATGGGATCAATAACATGCAAAACCAGGCGTTGTGAATCGGCACGGTCAGGTACCGGCCGGCCGGCGTTTTTTCAGGCTAAACCTGCCATAAACCAGGAAAACGATGTTTATGAACAGGAAGCCGATCATATGGCTGATAACGTTATGCGGAGGGGGGATAATTCCATCAACCAAAAAAGCTTTTTCAAGCCCTCAGCCATACAGCGTAAATGTAATGCAGGGAACGCGGGTCAGGGTAGCAATGCCGTGGATAGTTATGTTGGTTCATTAAACTCATCAGGCCAGGCAATGCCTGAAAGCAGCCGTAAATTCTTCGAACCCAAATTCGGGCGTGATTTTTCGGAGGTCAAATTACATACAGATTCAACAGCAGCAAAATCGGCACAAGCCATCAACGCGCTGGCCTATACCAGTGGTAATAATATTGTTTTTAACACCGGCCAGTATTCACCTGACAGCGAAAAAGGCAAAAAATTATTAGCACATGAGTTAACCCATGTTATGCAGCAAAGCAGTAGCACTACCACTCCCGGCGTACAAAGAATGCTGGCCTGCCCTACCCATTTAAATGACAATGACCCGGTGCCGCCAGGCTTTAAACCTTATTTCGGTAGTACGAGTGTCTTTCATTGCGGTTTCAGAACAATTCTTGAGGATAGGGCGCCTACACCATCCGACCCGATGAATGAATGTGTTTATGACCATTCAGGAGTTCTTGTTACCGATAGCCACAAGTACTCCGGCTGCCAGGGAACGCCTGATCAGTATGACTCCAAGGCAGATCCGATAAAACATACTGTTCTTGATTCAGGGGGTATTGTGCGGGCCGGAGGCCCTGCATTATTATCATCAGTGGGCCATGCTGCAGGCGAGGCTGTAGATGCCGTAACACAGCCAATAAGGGACGTTGGCAGTTGGCTGGAGCGTGGGGTTAGGGGTATTTACGGTATGTAATAGATCACCATATATAAGAAACATTTAAAAAATGCTGGCCACACAACAACAGTCATCCGTAACCGAAGTGAAAAATAGTTCACCTCAAAAAGGTCATTTTTTTCAGCCCAAACTCAGCATCAACCAACCCAATGATGCCTACGAACAGGAAGCTGATCATATGGCCGACCGCGTTATGCGCATGCCTGATCCCTTTGCAAGGCAGGATAGCTTTTTTAAGCCTGCGGGCCACGCCATTCAGCGTAAATGTGCTCATTGTGAGCAGGAGGATAAAATGCTGCACCGTAAAGAGAGCTCAACAAGTGAAGTTGGGGGCAGCAGCCAGTTAGATAGCTATGTAAGTTCGCTAAGCACAGCAGGGCAATCTCTTTCTACAAACAGCAGGCAGTTTTTTGAGCCACGTTTTGGGCATGATTTTTCCAATGTGCGTATCCATACTGATCAGGTAGCCGCAAAATCAGCGGAATCAATAAATGCGCTGGCTTATACTACGGGCAATAATATAGTTTTTAACAGCGGACAGTATTCGCCTGAAACCGCCACAGGGCAACGGTTAATGGCGCATGAGCTAACGCACGTAATACAACAGGGTGGAAGCGCTGTATCAAAAATTCAAAAAGTAGATAAGGCACCCGGTCCTCCGTGCAACCTTGTATCGGTCGTACCTTCGAATGACCGGTATAAATTTGTAGTAGATACCGATAATTTTGAAGAGGGACAGCAGAAGGCGTTAACAGACAAATTAGCAACAACCAGCACCGCTTCACCAATTGATGTATTAGGAATGGCAAGTGCCGAGGGACCCGAAGCAAATAATGTTACATTATCATGCAAAAGGGCTAGTAAAGTAGCAACAATAGTGAGGGGATCGGGGCATACAGTTGGCCTGGAAAATGCCACCGGTGGATACCCGGGCTCGGAGCATGATAAGAATTACAGGGCAGTTGCCCTAAATATTCAGGCAGCGCCGCCGCCTTGTGTCCCACCGCGAACTCCGGCGCCCGGATCATGGCATGGTACAGTAAGAGTACCTGAATTAACAGATCCGCATATTCGCAGTACATCAACATGCAGGGGAGCATGCGGGCCTGATTGCCCGCCTACCTGCACTCATGCACCCGATGTGGTACTATGTATACCTGATGCAACACGAAGTTGTCATTACACCTTTACTTATCACGATGTTCAGGAATGTGGCTCGCACCTGGGTTGCAGGATACATGATGACTGTTATGATGCCTGCGACTGTGTAGGGACTTGCTATACTGATCCATGTCATCGCAATTGCGACCTTCAGTGTTTTGCTGTATATGGCAGCAGTCAATGTAACGAATGGAGGAAGGGAAATGGACCTTTTGACAGCCGTATACAATACTCTATGCCGCCAGAAATTTCAGCAGCAATTCCAGGGCCATGCCCTCCTTAACTGAACCGAAGAAGGATGGGTATATTTTAAAGGTTATTATAAAGATGAATGCAGGAAAACAAAATCTTACACAACACAAAAATCCGACAAAGGCGCCGGATGTAAGATCTGTATTCTTTCAACCCAAGCTTACCGTTAACCAGCCCAATGATGTATATGAGCAGGAAGCTGACCACATGGCAGACCAGGTTATGCGTATGCCCGTTCCCTTTGCAAACCAGGACAGCTTTTTTAAACCAGCCGGCAAACCCATACAGCGTAAATGTGCTCATTGCGAGCAGGGAGAGAAAATGCTGCACCGTAAGGAAAGTTCCGCAGGAGAAGTTGGGGGCAACAGTCAGTTAGATAATTATGTGAGTTCATTAAGTACAACAGGGCAAACCCTCTCTGCCGGCAGCCGGCAGTTTTTTGAGCCGCGTTTTGGGCATGATTTTTCCAGGGTGCGCATTCACACTGATTCAGGAGCTGCAAAATCGGCACAATCCATTAACGCTTTAGCTTACACAAGCGGCAATAATATAGTTTTTAACAGCGGGCAATATTCGCCTGAAACATCATCGGGGCAACGGTTAATGGCGCATGAGTTAACGCATGTAGTACAGCAGGGGAAGGATGTTGTAAGAAGATACGGGCACGATAAATTTTGTGATGATGACAAACACCTGAAGCCATTTATATGGCCGGGGCATGCAGCGGCACTTACCATGTTGAGCAATGTAATACAGGCTTTTCAAAGTAATGACCCAAGGGTAGATCAGCTCATCCCATTATTGTTTTGCGGAGATGCCATTAATCACAAGCAAACAATTAAAGATACATACATCACTATTCAACAAAAAATAGCGGAAAACTATATGTATCACTGTAATGATGCCGGCAATCAAAATTCTGATGCAAAAAAATGTCGTGGCCAACGTGCGGAAACAGATTTAGGCTGGTTTTCAGGTCTTCATGATATCACCTTATGTTTTGATGTTATAAATAGTAGCTGGACCACCGCCGATGTGGGGGGCTTGATTATTCATGAAAATTGGCACAGGGCTTTTGGTACGAGTGATCACCCCTGGGCTTTACGCGGAAATCCTCCGGAATGCGGTTCTGGTTGTAGTAATAGCGCCGGCTCATTATTAAATAACCCGGATTCATATGCCTGTTTGGCAAAATTGTTTTTGAATGGATAAAATGGAAAAAGCAACAAAAAATGTAAATAATTTATCGGTTAATAATAGCTCCGCTGAAAAAAAACATGCCCCATTTTTTCAGCCCACGTTTGCCATGAACAAACCTGATGCTGCTGCGCGTATGCCCGTTCCCTTAGCAAACCAGGACAGTTTTTTTAAACCTGCCGGCAAATCTATACTGCGTAAATGTGCTCATTGTGAGCAGGAAGAGAAAATGCTGCATCGTAAGGAAAGTTCCGCAGGAGAAGTTGGGGGCAACAGTCAGTTAGATAATTATGTGAGTTCATTAAGTACAACAGGGCAAACCCTCTCTGCCGGCAGCCGGCAGTTTTTTGAGCCGCGTTTTGGGCATGATTTTTCCAAGGTGCGTATTCACACCGATTCAGGAGCTGCAAGATCGGCACAATCCATTAATGCTTTAGCTTATACAACCGGCAATAATATGGTTTTTAACAGCGGGCAATATTCACCTGAAACATCATCAGGGCAACGGTTAATGGCGCATGAGTTAACGCATGTAGTACAGCAGGGGGCAACAAAACAAAGCATTCAAAAGGCAGATGCGGGCCCTTCAGATGGTGGCCTTCCACCGGGTGGGGTGCCGGAAAACGTACCGCCGCCAAGGCCGATTCCCGATCAATCCAACAAAATATGCGGCCCCAAAATAGATGCCCCCTTAAAAAGGGTTTTGGACGAAGTTAGCACTGAATTCGCGGGTTGGGACGCAGATAAGCAAAAGGCCAATTGTGATGCCTTAACGAGCCTTTTCCATATCCATAATGAATGGGATATAGAACACCTGCATTTAGCGGGCATAATACCGGCTGCCATAGGGTGCGGAATACCGGAAATGGGCGAGGACAAAAATGTGTGCAGCTTAACCGTAGAGGTTGATGGCAAATGCTATTTGGCTGGCACAGTAAACTATGCATTATGGGGGCGTGCATGCAGGCTGTGTAATGATAAGATGGGGCATCCTTCTCATGCTACAATGAGTAATTTATCAGCTATTTATAATGTAGTGGGAATTGATGATCCGGGACCGCCGGGAGCATGGGCAGAAACCGGGTGGAATGGGTTTACAGGTACAGCGCCTGATAATCCTAACAGGCCTACTTGCAAAACCACATGCCCAACTGTAAGCAAGGGGCCATTTAGCTGGCAATGGTTGCCAACACATAAAGGCTTTAATTATTAAGTGTAAAAAGCCGCTAATATGTATGACAGATTAAATAACGCTATGATACCAGTTTCCGCAAATAATAAGGCAGCTTCACCTTTTTTTAAGCCTGTCAATAATATTATACAGCGTATGCCTGCAATTATTCAGCGGAAAATGGAGATGACCGGTAATGATGCAGCGCATTGCATGCAAAAAGCAGAAGAAACCCTCAGGAAGCTGGAAACAAATATGCAGGGTAATAGCTACGGTAAACAGGATTATATAACAGGTGCCGTAAAAATGCTCCGGAGCAAATGGGATGCGAAAAAAATTAAATGCTATCATTTTGATGGGATGGTACATGGCGAAGATGACTACTCGGGAGATGAGATATGGCTGGATGGTGATAACGATAATTTTTTGGATGAAGGAACGCTGCTGCATGAAGGTGTGCATGCTTACCAGGCATCGCAGCACAAGGATATTGCAGCTAAATATGCTAGTGCTTTAAACACACAAAGGCCGCTTGATCCTACCAAACCTGCAGATCTGAAATTATTGAAATGGAAAGCATGGACGGAGTATTGGGCCTACCGTGCTAAATACGATTATTTTAATCCCACCCGTAAGCAGGCGATGAAGGAGGATGAGATAGACAAGCTGGTAATGGATACGCCCGATGTGAGGAAATCCACAGCGAAAGTATGGGAGTTTGATCAGTCGTTCATCCCCAAAACATATAATCCTTAATCAATCACCATGCTGCAAGCGATCGAAACATATATTCACCAGTTTTCAGGCTACCTTCAGGCTATCATCCAGAAGGATCATAGCGCTGAGTGGGATTTAACAGCATTGATAGAAGCGATTACCCAAGAATTTAAAAAGTACGGCGTTCAACTGGCACCACCGGAAGGGCTGATCTTCCTGATGGTGTATATACCGCATATATACCCTAATTTTTATGATGAAGTAATGAAGGAAGCCATGCCGCAGGGCGGTGATTTTCCCGAGTTTGGAGGAGTGAGGGGAAGCAGTCACCGGGGATTATTGCCTACCGGCGAAACTGCCCAGTTTATATTGGCTGGTGATGATATAGAAAAGCGCTTATTCGTGCAGCAATTGCTTACCGGCGGAACACTTGTAAGATACGGAATCCTCTATCTTGAAACAGTAAAGGAAGGCGAGCCGATCATGAGCGGAAGGATAATTGCTGAACAGGAATGGATAAGCCGTTTGGTAATGGGAGTGGAGATCCCGCCGCGCTTTGGTCCCGAGTTTCCGGCTAAGCGGATAATTACAGAGATGCAATGGGACGACCTGGTGCTTAACCCCTATACCTTTAGTCAGATCAACGACATTAAAACCTGGCTGATGTATAATGCTAAGCTAATGGAAGACGAAGTATTGAAAAGAAAGGTGAAACCAGGTTACAGGGTGCTGCTGCACGGCCCTCCCGGTACGGGTAAAACACTTACAGCGTCATTGTTGGGCAAGCAGTTTAATAAGGATGTATACCGTATTGATCTTTCGCAGATCGTATCGAAATTTATTGGGGAAACGGAAAAAAACCTGGAAAAAGTTTTCTCGAAAGCGGAGAACAAGGGCTGGATATTGTTTTTTGATGAGGCAGATGCGCTATTCGGCAAGCGAACACAAACCCAAAGCTCCAACGACCGGTATGCCAACCAGGAGGTCTCCTACCTGTTGCAAAGGATAGAGGATTTTCCCGGCCTGTTAATACTGGCATCAAACTTTAAAAGCAATATGGATGAGGCCTTTTTACGGCGATTTCATACGGTAGTGCATTTCCCTGCGCCCAATCCTGCGGAGCGCTTATTGCTGTGGCAAAAATCGTGGCCGGCATCTTATAAAATGGAACCTACATTCAGTCTGAAATTAATCGCTGATAAGCATGAGTTGAATGGTGCCGCTATAATTAATATTATGCATTATGCCTGCCTTAAGGCCATAGCCAGGGACGATGAATACATTCGTCATGATGATATTCATGAGGCCATAAAAACGGAGTACCGCAAAGAAGAACGAAGTATGAAGTAGCGGTAATTGCCCTTTGTGACAATGCAATTACAGTATTAACGCCACTTATACAAAACGTATCATTAATACCCACTTTTGTATAAATCTACCCTGAAAATTGACCATAATTTTGACTCAACAAAAAAACTTAAAACAATGGCAAAAACAATTTTTATAACAGGTGCATCCAAAGGTTTTGGAAAGATCTGGGCAGAAGCACTTTTAAAACGTGGCGATAAGGTTGCAGCTACTGCAAGAAACTTGGACACACTTAACGACCTGGTAGCTGAATATGGCGATGCTATATTACCTATCAAATTAGATGTAAACGACAGGGCCGCAGGTTTTGCAGCTGTTAAACAGGCAAAGGAAAAATTTGGTAGTATTGATGTATTGATCAACAACGCAGGTTTCGGCTTATTTGGCGCTATTGAAGAAACTACCGAGCAACAGGCACGCGAGCAAATTGAAACCAACGTATTTGGTTTATTGTGGTTAACACAGGCCGTATTGCCAATTATGCGCGAGCAGGGGCATGGCCACATTATACAGGTATCAAGCGTGTTGGGTATAACCACCTTGCCTGTTTTAGGCTTGTACAACGCGTCAAAATTCGCGGTTGAGGGTTTAAGCGAAACATTGGCTGCTGAAGTAAAAGACTTTGGCATAAAGGTATCATTGATCGAACCTAATGGTTTTTCAACCGACTGGGCAGGTGCATCAGCATTCAATACTGAACCAATACCGGCTTATGATGGTGTAAGGGCAGCATTCCAGGCTGGGCTTACTGATGATGCTTTTGGCAAACCAGAAGCTACCGTTGATGCGGTTTTAAAACTGGTTGATAGCGAAAACCCTCCGTTAAGATTGTTCCTGGGTAAAGTTGCTTTCCCTTGGGTTAAACAAGTTTACGCAGGTAAACTGGCTGAATGGGAAGAATGGGCCGATGTGGCAACAGCTGCGCACGGTCACTAATTTAAATGGTATTTAACTGACAAAATCTGCGCTTAATTTAGCGCAGATTTTGTGTTATTTGTATGATTATGAAGCACTTTAAAAGTCTTGCCGAAATGCACCGTTTCAATGGTTTCCCGCCACCGGAAAATCCACTGATCAGCCTGCATCATTGCAGAACTGATAACGCCTGTATGCTTGGCGAACGGGAATTTACTGCCGACCTGTATATGATCGGTTTTAAAAAGATAAAGTCGGGTGTGGTGATGTATGGCCGTACTAAATATGACCATGAAAATGGTTCCATGATATTTACCAAACCACGGCAGATCATCCAGTTTAAAAACCTGGAGTTTGAGGAAGACGGCTTTTTGATCTTTATCCATGAGGACTTTATGAACGGGCATCCACTGCATTCCGAGATCCAGAAATACGGTTATTTTGATTACGAGGCCAACGAGGCCCTGCACCTGTCGCCACGCGAAGAAGAATTGATGTGGGACCTGTACCATAAGATCGACGCAGAGTATAACAATAACCCGGATGAATATAGCCGCGATATTATGCTTACGCATATTGATTCGCTATTAAAATACGCGCAGCGTTTTTACAAGCGCCAGTTCATCAACCGTACTGAATTATCGGGCAAAACGGTCTCAAAATTCAACCATGCGCTGGCTGTTTATTTCGAAAGCAATTCAATTGCCAACAAAGGGCTACCAACTGTAAATTATATTGCTGATCAGCTGAATCTGTCGCCACGTTATTTGAGCGATCTTTTAAAACAGGAAACAGGTAAGACGGCAATGGAGCTTATACATATCTACTTAATGTCCGAAGCTAAAAACCTGCTTAAAACCGCCGATCAAAGTGTGTCGGAAATAGCCTATACACTGGGGTTTGAGAACCTGCCTTATTTTTCGAGATTGTTTAAAAAGGAGGTGGGTATCAGCCCTAATCAATTCAAGAAACAGTTATTGAATTAGTCCTGTTTTAGGAATGATATGGTAAATGAATGGTAAGGTTCAATGAACTGGTAATTCAATGAAAAACCAAAGTTTTCGCATATCTGGCGTGATATCGTTAGCCCTAAACCAGTACCCTCTGATCGTGATGATTTATGAAAACGTTTAAATATATCATCATTTGGTAATGCGGTGTTTTCGCCTGTGTTGGCTATGGTAAGGCTTTGTTCGGTAAGCTCAATGTTTATCTCACCACCAATATGGTTATGCCTTATGGCGTTACTTACCAGGTTGTTCATTAAAATATCAACCAGATACCTGCTGGCATAAATGTATTTAGGGCCTAACGAACAATTGAGTTTTAATTTTTTATCCTGGAATATCTCATCGAACTGAACAATCATTTCCATAATAAGCGCGTGCAGATCAATTTGCTCGCGGCCGTGGTCCAGTCTGTTCTCTATTTTAACTAATAATAATAAAGATTGGTTAAGGCGATTTAAGCGGTTAACAGAGGTATAAAGATCATTCAATATAGTGCTTTGCCGTTCACTAAAATTATCGGTCTGTATCAGCGTATCCAGCTTTGAATTTATTACAGCTATAGGCGTAAGCAATTCGTGCGAGGCATTTTCGGTAAAGGTTTTCAGATCCTTATAATCATGTTTTACCCTCGATGCCATGCTGATAACAGCAGTATTCAGCTCCTTAAACTCATCAATATGGGTGTCAACCTTTTGCAGCTCATTGGTGTCGGTAACATTAAACATTTTCAGGTCCTTTGTTATGGTGTAGAATGGCTGCCATAAGCGGGTTAATAATAAGCGGTTGATGATTAGCAAAATCACTAACAGCAGCAGAATAACCCCTATAGTGATGGCGAAAATAATGCGTATCAGATCCTCGGTTTCAACTTTTGATTCTACAACCAGTATTTTGTAATACTTGTCTTTAACCATAACAGCGCTGATCAGTCCGCGGCCCGATTCATAGCCCTTTTCATTAATGTTGTAATAGTTAGTATTGATGAATTGCCGGGTTACGGAATTGACCGGAACGGAGAAAAAGCTGATCTGCTGGTCGTCCGACTTAAAAACCTGGGGTAAATGATGATTAAGATTTACATAGTCAAATATCTCATTTTCTTCCACCACCAAATCTTTATCAATCTGGTTGGTTAATATCCAACTGATGGTTTGGTAATAAATAATACCGGTGATCATCATCACAATAATGGTGGTGATGAGGGTAACGCGATTATACCTGTCTAAAAGCCTCATGATTCCGTAAACTTATAGCCCATGCCATAAGCTGCCTGTATATAATCCCTTGAACCCGCTTCAACCAATTTTTTCCGGATGTTTTTTATATGCGAATAAATGAAATCAAAATTATCGGCCATATCCACACCATCGCCCCATAAATGTTCGGCAATGGCATTTTTTGAAACCACCTTGCCTTTGTTAGCTATAAAATAAAGCAAAAGCGCGAATTCTTTACGGGTAAATTTAATGCTTTGTTTGCCTACTTTTACCTCTTTGCCCAACAGATCAATGGTAATTTCATTAAAAGTGAGGATGTTGCTGCCGTTATATGATTTGCGGCGAATAATGGCGGTTACCCTTGCCTTTAACTCCGATAGGTGAAAAGGCTTTACCAGGTAATCATCGGCGCCAAGGTCTAAACCCTCCAGGCGATCATCGAGGGAGTTTTTGGCTGAAATAATAAGTATACCGTCGGTGTAATTATGTTCTTTAATGATCTTGAGGAGGTCAATACCATTGCCGCCGGGTAAGGTTATATCCAGCAAAATGCAATCATAACGGTACACGTTTACTTTTGTTAAAGCTGTTGCGTAATCGGCAGCGGTTTCGCAAATATTGCCGGCCTCGGTAAAGTACTCCTCAATACTTTCACGCAAACCTTGCTCATCTTCAATGATTAATATCTTCAAAGCAGTTTTTTTACAAAGTTATCATTCAATACTGTAAATTTTCTGGAATAATAGCAACATGCTGAAAATTATCCCGGTGCAATTATTTTATAATCTTTTGTTTGTAATTAAGTTGTTGCAATTGTGTTACAACAAAATTTATCCAAAGTTAAACAGCACATTTGGCGCAAAATCGATTTTTCAAATTATCATTATAATGCGCAACATTGCTCTCTCATTCCTTTTAATTGTACTTTCTATAAACGTATGGGCTCAAAATAATACTGCTAAAGGTAAAATTAGCGGTAAAGTTATTGATGCCAGTAATAATACCCCTGTTGATTACGCTACTGTTAGCCTTTTTAAAGATGGCAGTGCAAATCCGTTTAATGGTATGAGTACCGACCCCAAAGGAAATTTTACTTTAAATCACCTGGCTGATGGTAACTATAAACTAACTATTGACTTTATAGGTTACCAGAAAAAGGTTATTGATCATATTATTATCAGCGGCTCAAATACTATTGCATTGGGCGAGGTAAAACTGGTGCCGGTACAAACCCAGTTACAGGCTGTTGTGATTACCGCTAAGGCCCCAATAGTTGAAAATAAGATTGATAAAATGGTTTACAACGCTGCAAATGATGTAACCGCGCAGGGTGGTGTAGCGCTTGATGTGCTGAAGAAAGTTCCGCAGGTTAGTGTTGATATTGATGGTAATGTGGAGCTGCAGGGTAACTCAAACATCAGGTTTTTAATAAACGGAAAGCCATCCAGTATTTTCGGGGCGAGTTTGGCCGATGCGCTGCAATCTATTCCTGCCAGCCAGATCAAGAGCATTGAGGTAATAACAAGCCCCGGTGCAAAATATGATGCATCAGGAACAGGCGGTATCATTAATATTATTTTAAAGGAAAGCAATGTACAGGGGATAAACGGTAGTGTAAACCTTTCGGCAGGTACACGTTTGGAGAATGGCTCATTTAATTTAAACGCCAAAAAAGGCAACTTCGGCGTAAACGCCTATTTCAGCGGTAATGAGCAGCTTAACTCCACTACCAAAACCACCACTAACCGTACCTCGGTTGATAGCGCGAATAATGTAAGCCGCCTTATCCAAAGTGGCAGCAGCGCGTTTAAAAGGAGTGGTTACCAATCAGGGATTAGTTTTGATTGGAGCATCAGCAAAAAAGATGAGTTAACCGGTTCATTTGGCTTTAATCATTTTGGTAATCATGGTGAGGGCCCAACCAGCCAGTTGCAGGAAACTACTGATGCAAGTGGGGCTACAACGTTATATCTGCCCAGCCTGCGTAATTCAAGCAGCCGTTTCAGCGCCAATTCATCAGATGTTAGCCTGAGCTATAAAAAGACATTTGATAAAAAAGATGAGGAACTGGATGTATTGTATACATCAAGCTTTGGAAATAACAGTAATAATTTTTCGCAGGTGCAGACTTATCAGTCAGGGGGCTATTCTGCATCGGGACAGTCGGGCACAAACCCTGGAACGGACAGGGAAACCGATATATCAGTAGATTATACCAATCCGTTCAGCAAAAAGTTCACACTGGAAACCGGTGCCAAGGCAGTTATAGAAGGCATCAGCAACAGCGTTGTTACCGATACCCTTTTAAATGATGGTGAGTATGTAAACAATCCCAATCAAACTTATAGCTTTAATTATCATCGCGATATATTTGCCTATTATTTATCGGGCACGTTTTCATTATTCAATGATTTTATAGACGGCCATGCAGGGCTGCGTTATGAGTATACAACAACTACTGCTGATTTCCCGGGGACAAGCATCCCCGACTATGGCACTTTAGCGCCATCGTTTACCATACAGCATAAGCTTAATGGAACGGAGTCGATAAAATTTAGCTATAGCTACCGTATTGAGCGCCCTGATTATGGCGGTCTGAACCCTTTTTATAATATCAGCGATCCGCACAATATCAGCACCGGTAACCCCAATCTAAAACCGGAAATAGGCCATAATTTTGAATTAGGCTATAATAAATCATTTGAGCAGGGGACTAATGTTTATGTAGCAGCATTCTATAGGTATAATACCAATGATATCCAATCATTCACTACTTATTACCCTACATTAGCTATTAATGGTACGGACTACAGCGATGTTTCACTTACCCAACGATACAATATCGGGTCCGAAAAAAATGAAGGTGTTAACTTATATGTTTCAGTACCCGTTACAGGAAAATTCAGCCTGCGCTCAAACATGTTTGTTGCCGACAGGATATCAAATAACCCCGGCAGCCCGCAGGTAAGCGGGGTTATATACAGGGTTAACCTGAATGCTTCTTATGATTTTGGGCATAACTTTATTGCTGAAGTTTTTGGTAATTACCGATCATCACAAAGAACCATACAGGGCACTAATCCGGGTTTCGGGTTTTATAACCTGGCGGTACGTAAACAGTTCCTTAACAAAAATGCCAGTATAGGTTTAACTGCGGCCAATCCGTTTAACAAGTATGTGAGCCAAACAGCTACTACTACAGGTGCCAACTTTAACCAGATATCAACCCGCGAGATCCCTTTACAATCGTTTGGTATAAGCCTGAATTACAAATTTGGCAAGCTCGAATTTAAAAAGGATAAAGAGAAAGACAGCAACCAGGATGTACCGCCAGAGGCTAATTAACCTTTAGCGATACAGTAGCGCTTTTGCCAAAAACTATTTTCTGTGCCGGATCTGTTGGGTTTGTATTCCACAAACACTCCCTTACGGTCAGGATCTGTTTTTTAGCATTCAGCGATATTAACTGGAATGATTGCAATGTTTCGTCCTTGGCTGAGTAAGCGCCTTTCATAGGTGAATCAACCCTGAAAGTATTCAGGCTTATGTCGTTATCCGGGCCTTTATAAGCATAAAACTGGTTCCAGTTGCTATTGCCGTGGAAATATGCTTTAATGTTTGGATGGGCCTTTATAAATTTCACAAAGCCGCGCTGTTCAATATTGGTAGCTCCATCATCCTTTGATGCTATATTCCCTTCTTTGTAATGCTCGGCAACCAGGTTCTGGAATTTATTTTCGGCCGTCATGTTATATGGCGGCAGGGGATTAGTGAAGTGTTTTGATTCGCAGGTAGGCTGATCATGGGTAAAAATAATTACCGGGGTATTGGCGGCAACGGTATCCAGGTCCTTCTGCATCCATATCCGCTCGGCTGAATCGGCCCATAGGGTGATGAACATAAAGTGTATGCCATCTATATTGTGCGAGTAATTGATCTTATCCTTCGTGAAATCATAAGCCTCATTGGTCATAGGTGTTTGCGGCTTAAGCATCAGGTTATAAATGCCAACCATTGATGTTGGATCGGTTAAGGGCTCCAAAGGTGTGGGAAAACCAATAGCGTTTGAAATATCATGATTGCCTGGTACCATCAATAATTGGGCAGGTTTGCCATTGTGCCCGGTTACATGCAGGCTGCCCATGTAATCCGTTTTAAATTGATCCCATGATGCTGCCGCGCTTTGTATAGGTGCCTCCATACGGTTGGCAATATCGCCGCCTTCAATTACATAATCTATTCCGCCTGTTACATTACCGGCATTAACCCCGCCATCGGCAGGGAGGGTGAGTGAGGGTAGTGTATTCATTTGCTTCACCATTGCAGCATTTACGGTATGACCGCTAACGGCAGTATCGCCCCTGAATTTTGCACGGGTTATGCCATAATGCGCATCCGAAGTAAAGATCATTTGCACAACCTGGGCATGCGCCAATTCAGGGCCGTTTAACAAAACAGCGGCAATAAAGATGGCTTTAAAAAGCTTTTTACAAGTATGACTCATTTTTAAATATGTTAATTTTTTTCAACCGGGTCGGCAATACTATACGCATTTCTGTTTGCCTTAACCAGCAACTTAATAGTAACAGGATATTTGTTTGAAAATTGAAACAGCGCGTTAATAACCGCGGCTGGTGCTGATGTATTTACCTGTGGCGTTGGGCTGGTAATATCAACACCAATGCGGTGCCCGTCATTACCAATGGTTTTGTAGGAGTTAGGTACATAAGTCACGTAATTTGTGCCTTTAACCAGCCATGGCGAAATAAAAATATGGTCGTACCAGGATTTTGCCCCACCGCCTGTACCGCATGAGTTTGGTACAGTTGT
Organism: Mucilaginibacter mallensis; assembly: GCF_900105165.1. Taxonomy (NCBI): domain Bacteria; kingdom Pseudomonadati; phylum Bacteroidota; class Sphingobacteriia; order Sphingobacteriales; family Sphingobacteriaceae; genus Mucilaginibacter; species Mucilaginibacter mallensis. Next base: position 4,980,139 of record NZ_LT629740.1, on the reverse strand, counting down.
AAGTGCCCTGGTTGTTGTTGTCAATTCTGAGGCATAAGATCCTGCATTATCTTCCCACTCTGCCGGGTATTTAACCGTTTGGTCGGGATAGAAAGGAGGGTCGCTCATGCGTTTTGTGGAATCAGTTGAGGTAATGATATTTTGATACCCGGCCTCATAACTATTGGCGGTGTTAAAATCGCCCATGTTAATGAGATTAGGGAAATAGGCAAACTTAGCGCGTAAAGTAGCCATATAGTGCGATACCTGCATATCGCGTATAGTGCTTGATGTACCTGACTGGGTATGGTTTACTACTACGTACAAATAAGTGGTATCGTGTGTAATAGCTAAGTTAGGGTCGTTATAGTATAATTTGTAAAGATCAAAATCAGTGGCATATAAATACAGGCTCTCTGTTTTTACATAAGTTAGTTTCTGTTTGTTATAAAACAGTACAGACATGTTACTGCCGCCGCTTGCATCGGTAGGGGTTGCATAAGCATAACGGCCGGGAAACACCGTATTTAGTACGCTGTCGGTAATATTATCAGCAAGGTTAGTCGGCAAGGCCGATGTAGGGACAAAAGCATTCATCTTTTCGCAACTCATCAAATCGGGCTGTGCGTATTGAATAATTGTTCTGAAATAACCGTTTAATGCTGTTGTGGTACCCTGGCAATCATCGCCATAGCTTAATACATTGTAAGCCATAACATTTAAGGTGTCGGTTTTATCAACAGTATTTGCCAGCGGCGGCCCGGGCTTTGTTGTTACCGGGGGAGGTGTTACCGTAGTAGTGGTATCGGTTTTGGTAACCGGCTTAGTTGCCGTTGATTTTGAGCAGGATGCGAATAGAAATATCCCGGCTGTTAAAACGGTTAATAATGTTGCTTTCATTCGGTTATTCAGTATATGTGTTAGGGGATTTAATAAATAAAGGCAGTTACGATTACGTAACTGCCTTTATGCAATGTTTTTAAATATTAGTGTTGGTTACCTGTACCATTTAACTGGTAGCAACCCATATCTTTTCCAGGCAATGTTATACCGCTTGAACCAAAGTTAGGATCGATAGGTATACCTGTAGTTATAGGTTGGAAAGCTGTAGTTGTTCCTTTACTGGCAGCAGGTGAGCCACTTTGTAAATGGAAGTTATAGCTATCAACTGAACATTGGGTAACCCATGCATTGTTAGCTGCAGGCAATGGGAAGTTAACAAACATTGGATTGTTTTTGCCAACTAATGAACTACCGTCATAAACTAAGCCAAAGGTATATGATGCACCTAAGAAAGCTGCCATGTTAGGGATATCTGTAGCTTGTGGATGAGTAACAACCGGCTGAGCTACGTTTGTAGGTACAAACTGACCAGCTATTGAAGCATTATCAGCATAATAGAAGTTGTAACCGTATGCAGTTTTAGTAATAGCGTCAGAAGCATTGTATGTTGTATCGGCCAAATAAACCTTTGCACCACCCGGGCCACCTGCTATACGCACGCCGAAATCACAGTTAACAATAAGGTTGTTATATACTAATGCTCTTGAGTTGTTCTCAATTTCAACTGAACCGCTTCTTGCACCGTAAACACCATTGTTTCTGAAACCATCATTTACATAAGTGTTGTTATACATAGTAAACTGGCATTCGCCGGCTGTAGTACCATCACTTGCTGTTTTTGTACCGTTGGTTGCACCACCTATAATTAAGTTATAAGCCATGTTACCAATTGCACTGCCTTTGGCATTGAAACCGTCACCACCATTGCTACCGCATTTTTCCATAGTGTTTCTCATAATGTTGTAGAAACCGCCATAAAAACGTGTTGCATCATCAGGTGAGCCATACATCCATGAATCCTCCATAATAAAAACACCGTTAGGGTTCATGAAGTATAAAATGTATTGGGCACCAACTTTTAATGAGTTAGCGTTAGGGAAAGGAAGCGCTTTTAAAGCAGCACCACCAAAATCAAGGTGAGTCCATTTAAGTACTACCAGTTTACTGGTTGGGCCGGCATATATACCACCCCAGCCACCTACGTAAGCTGAATCCTGACCTACAGTTGAAGAACCTGTTGTTTTAACCCTGCGTGGATCGGTAATAGTTACAGGCGCGTCTTTTGTACCAAGACTTACCAAATCACCGTTTACAATAATGTTTGCTCCGTTGGTCATGTTAAGCTTAACACCTTTTTGTATCAAAAGCGTATCGCCGGCATTAATGGTAATGTCACCACCAATGGTGTAAGTTTGGTTTGCAAGGAATGTACCTTTATAAGTTCCTGCTGGTAAAGTCCCGGTGTTAGGAATTGCTTTACCTATCTGGATTTGTGGTACCGATACCACTGCTTTATCGCTGCTCTTGCTGCACGCTGCAAGCGCTAAAAGCGATATTCCTAATGTAAAAATTTGTAACTTTTTCATAAAAATGATGAACTGAATAGTGTTTAATTAAATGTTATAGTTGTTGTTTTGGGTTTTAAAAATTGTACTTAACACCCAGGTTGTAGCGTGCGTAAAACTGATCATACTCAACAGTAGTGTATGAAGCGCTTTCCTGGTGCGGGTATTTGGCTATGCCTGTATAGTTATAGGTGTTATTTTGTTTAATGATCAACTCGTAAGGTGTGTTCAAAAGGTTATTGACCTTAGCGTATACGATGAAGTGATGGCCGATCTTCTTTTGTGCAGAAGCATCAAGATAGGTTGTTGGCCTTTCCCAGGTATCAAGTCCGTAATAGTTTGATACAGCCTGTATACGCTCACCAATATAGGATAAGGATAACTGCCCATCTAAACCAAGTTTCAGGTCCTTATACAGTAACGAAGCATTGCCTATGTTGGCTGCCTGCCCTTGTAATGGCCTGGTTTGATCAACATGAGTAATTTGGCCATCCAGTGAAACGCTTTTTAATGTGGTAATTTTAGAGTTGGTATAAGTATAATTAATTTCGCCTCCTATATTGCCAAAGAATTTTTTGGCTTCCAACTCCAGACCATAATTCTGAGCATTGCCAAAATTGTTTGGTACATAATATAAGCTTGCACCGCCCTGTGACTGCTGAAGCACAGTTTCAATAGGGTTGATTAACTGTTTGTAAAAGCCACCCAACATAAATTCATCAAAAACAGCCGGGAAAAACTCGTACCTTAAATCAAAGTTGTTAATCACGGTATGTTGCAGATAGGGGCTACCCATATGAGAATAATTCTCATCCGCAGTAGGGTCCGAAGCGGGGATAAGATCAGCAAAGGCTGGGCGAAGTATGGATTTAAAATAGGCTGCTCTTAATGCCTGATTATCTTCATCCGTAAGCTTATATTTAACATTAATGCTTGGCAAATAATCAGTATAAGTAATAGTTGCTGTTTTACCCGGGAAGGTTACCGGTAGATTAGAGATATAATATTGATAAGTATGCTCAGCTCTTAAGCCGGCTATTACATCCAGTTTATCACTGATATAATATTTTACCATACCGTAAACCCCTTGTACATTTTCTGTAAAAGTGTAAACTCCCGGATCTGTGGCTGATGATCCTTTTGCATTTACAGTATCGGCACCTATAAAAATGAATTTAGCGTTAGGGATAGTGGTATAAGTTTCAGGCACACCGTTAACTATTGTATTAGGCAAATTGTAGCTATCTACAAAATTGTCACGTGTTTTGTGCCTTATCATGCCACCGGCAGAAAATATCGCCTCGCGGCCAAATATCTTGACTTTATAATGCAGGTTTAAATAAGCTGAAATATCCTTATCTGTATTATGCATCCATATCCGCGATTCGTTTTGTACTAGTGTAGGGCCGTTGGTTATGCCATCAGCAACTGATACATTGGGTTCCGCCGGGTTGCCGGTAGCCTGGCTTGTTGTTGATGTTGGGCTTGTGCCATATTGGGTATCAAACTCTGCATCATCGGGTAGTTTATGTTGGGCCTCTGAGCCGGCAATAGTCCATTCAAATGAAAATGGATCACTTATTTTATGCTTGCCACTAAGAGTTATATTAGCGATATTTTGAAGATCAGACCTGGTTTCGGTTAAATTATCAACAGAAAAAGTACCGCGATAGCCCTGGTAGGTGTAGCCGCCATAAGTATCATCCTGGGTTTGACGAACCCTGTACTGGTTTAATGCCAGGTAAGTGGCAAATAAATTAATGACGTTATTCGAGTCAATTTTATAATCGATAGAAGCTATAGTTCCCAAGCGTTGAAGTTGGGTTGAATACTGGCGATTATAAGAACTTTGAAAAGCAGTTTCCTGGTTTTGATTACTACCTGCTACCGGCGGCCCTACTGTATTTGTTTGCAATACTGCAAAGCTGTTTTGGCCCTGATATAGGTTTTGATAACTTCCTGAGAAAAGCACGCCCAGCTTATTGTTCAAATAACGGTTACCTATAGTTAAGCTCGCATTTAAGTTTGGAGCAGGGTTTGCTGTTTTAGTTAACAGGTTTTGATAAGGGAAGTCAGCTGGTGTTGCAATTCCTCCGGGGTTTATTTCGCCTGGCGCTTTGCTGTTTACCGTGCTGCGGTCAAAACTTGCAAAGGGGCGGTCAAAAAATATCTGGCTGTAACCCGTACCAAACTCACCATCTATCTTTAATTTGTCGGGAGCGGTTTTCATTACCAGGTTTACAACACCACCGGTAGCATCGCCTTCCATATCCGGCGTAAGTGTTTTGTAAATATCAATCCTGTCAACCAATCCGGCCGGGAAAATATCCAGTGGTATATACCTGTTTTTGTTGTCAGGGCTTGGGATCTTAATCCCGTTTATTAAGGTGGTATTGTATTGTTTATCCATACCGCGGATAATAACGTGTTGCGCATCACCGGTACTGTTCCTGTCTACAGATATACCTGATACGCGGGCAAGCACGTTTGATACCAGTACATCCGGAGATATGGCAATTGCCTGTGCTGAAACTGCGTTGATGGTATTGTTGGAATTCTTTTCATCATTCCTGGCTGATTTTTCGCTTCCCCTGCTTGCATGTTCAGTAATAGATACTTCAGTTAGGGCGGTGGCATTATCAGCCATGGCAATGTTTAATACGGCAGTTTTTTCTTTGGTTACCTCAACCGTATAGTCCTGGGTTGTTTTGTAGCCTACAAAGCTTATATGCAGTTTGTAGACACCGGCGGGTACATTTTTAAATGTATAAACTCCATCCAGTTTAACTGTAGTATTCTCTTTGAAACTGTTATTTTCGATATGAACAGTAGCGCCAACAAGCGTTTCCGCAGTTTTTGCGTCGGTAACGTTCCCTTTAACAATCTGCGCGGATGCCGAAAAGTAAAAGCCGGTGAGTAAAAAGAATAATATTAGATAATTTTTTTTTTGTAGAAGTATTTTCATGAACAAGGGGATTTTAATACAGATGATCGCCATCTTTTGTCGATTTATCTGCAAAAACACCCTTTAATTCTGTGCGAATTCTGAATTTTTTACTAATTTGTGTTTTGTTAACACAATGATTTTTTTATGTTAACACCGGGGCTGAAAAATGATCAAATCCGGTATTTTTGTTTATAATTTATTAACATAAAATTTCCCTTTTAGCATTCGGAATTCACAAAAATCCTCAAAAGCAAAATATACTTTTGATTTTGAGGTAGTGCTTTATCGTGGAGGAAAATAGTCTGTTGCTTTATGTGGTAAAATGAATTAAGATATTGAATACCAGTATTTAAGATATTGTGAAAACAAAAGGCCATCCCAACAGGAATGACCTTTGTGCATTGAACCTAAATAGATGCTAATTGCTTTTACTATTGACCGATCTTAATATCGACGGCTGATTTTGGTTTGATCAAATTAAAATCAAGTACCACATTGTTTTCATTTACCCAGGTAAGGTATTCCAGCGAGAGCTTTTTTACCACATCAGGGTATTTTGCGGCAAGGTTTGTGGTTTCACCACGATCTACGTCAAGGTCGTACAATTCCCACTGATTGGTTGGAAAAGCTGACACCAGTTTCCATTTGCCTTCGCGCATGGCACGGTTGCCCCAAAGCTCCCAGAATAATGGTTTATCCCGATTAATGGGCTCACCCTTAAAGAACAAACCGGTTAAGCTTTTACCAATAAGTGGGTTGATCTTATGCCCGTTATAAACAGCCGGATATTTTGCACCTGCAAGATCATAAAAGGTAGGAGCAAGGTCAACCAAATGCGCTGTACCTGTGACAATGGTGTTTGGCTTTATCCTGCCCGGGAACCAGGCGATAAGCGGTGAGCTCATGCCACCTTCATACAATGCCCCCTTAAATGAGCGCAGCGGGGAATTAGAAACAAACGACCAGTTTTTGCCCTGTGATTCAAATGAACCCGATGTACCAACCGGCCCTAAATTACGGGCGGCATGTATCTTGCCATGTGCCACATCCTCGGCAGGTGCGCCGTTGTCTGATATAAATACGATGAGTGTGTTATCATCCTTTTTTATCTTCTTCAGTTCCTCCAGCACTTTGCCTACATTTTGGTCCATACGATCAACCATAGCCGCGTATACTTCCATTTTGGATTTCCATAGCTGCTGCTCGTCATAGGTTAGGTTGTCCCAGTTAGGTACATCAGCATCTCGTAAAGCAACTGTTTGTGAAAGATCGCGGATACCCAGCTCAACCTGTTTTTTTATACGCTCCTTGCGCAGCGAATCCCAGCCGATATTGTACCTGCCTTTGTACTTGGCAATATCCTCGGGTAATGCCTGCAATGGCCAGTGTGGCGCGTTAAAGGTTAGATAGAGGAAGAATGGCTTATCGCTTTTGCTTTGCTCATCCAGGTATTTAACGGCATGGTCGCCTATTTCATCGGTCATGTAATAACTGTCATCAGGTTTATGCCAGCGCTTGTTATTCTCTTCAATTATTACCGGGTACTTACCACCGCCCAAAGGCATATAGCCTGTATTGAAATAGTTAGCGGCACCGCCGATAATCCCAAAGAACTTATCAAAACCACGCTGATTTGGCCAGCCCAGACTATCATTACCTACATGCCATTTTCCCGACATGAGCGTACTATAACCATCCTGTTTCAATACCTCGGCCAGCGTTACCGATTCTCTATTAAGATAGCCTTGATAAGCAGGTAAGCCCAGGTCAACATCAAAGTAACCAATGCCTGCTTTATGCTGATCCTGCCCGGTTAAGATGGATGAGCGTGTTGGTGCGCATATGGCATTATTGTAAAACTCCTTTAAGCGCAAACCCTGCGCTGCGAGCCTGTCGAGGTTGGGCGTATGGATCTCTGAACCGTATGAGCCCAAATCAGAATAGCCCATATCATCAACCACAATAAGGATGATATTGGGCTTTTTTCCTTGGGCATATAACTGCTGCTGTACCATAATGGCCAGCAGCAGTATAAATGCAATTTTAATTTTCTTCATTATCTATTGATTACCTTGAGCGGCCTTTTTTATGCCTTCAGTTAATGTTTTCGGTGCATCTGCTGTTCTGTGGATCCTGCGTTTGATCACATCGTCCCAATCAATCAACGGATACAGGTTGTTGTTTTTTGCCTGAGCATCAAACAGATCCTGTAACTCCTTTAATTTTTCAGGATATTTTTTAGCCAGATCAATGCGTTCGTTAAAATCTGTGTTCAGGTTATATAATTCCCAAACATCAGTACTGAAACCGCTTGATGGGGCAGGTTGATTTGCGCCAGCGTTGCCCAGGTCGGTAAAATCAGGATGGTGATAAACTTCTGCTTTCCAGCCATCTTTGTAAATAGACCTTGAGCCGAAGATATAATAGTACTGAACATGATGCTGCGATGGTGCATCAGGATGATCAAAAGAATAAACCAATGAGGTACCTTGTATGGTATCCTGTTTAATTCCCCTTATATATTCCGGAGCTTGAATGCCCAGGAACTCTAACGTTGTTGGCAAGAGGTCAATAACATGGCCGTATTGTGTACGTATAGTACCCTTATCTTTTATTCCTTTCGGATAGAAAACGATCAGTGGGTTACGTGTACCACCTTCGGAGTTGGCATCTTGCTTCCAATATTTAAATGGTGTATTTGCGGCCTGTGCCCAACCCAGCGGGTAATTACCTTCAACAGCATCAGGAGTACCTATTTCACCTATTTTCGCCAGGTTATATTTTATATTTTCCTCTTCAGAAAGGGGCTTGCCAAACAATTGTCTGTCGATATCACCGTTGGCGGTTCCTTCCTTACTTGCGCCGTTATCACCAATAACAACATAAATTAAGGTGTTATCCAACTGACCGCTTTCTTTCAGGTAATTGATTAAACGTCCAACTTCATGATCGGTATAGGTTAAATAACCGGCATATACTTCCATAAAACGAGCATAGAGTCTTTTCTCGTCTGCCGATAGGCTGTTCCATTCTTTTATGCTTGAATTACGGGCAGGCAATACGGCATTAGCAGGTATAATACCCAGCTTTTTCTGTCTTGCAAAAACCTCTTCTCTAAATACATCCCAGCCGGCATCAAACTTGCCTTTATATTGGTCGCTCCACTCTTTTGCTACCTGGTGCGGTGCATGTGTTGCGCCTGGTGCATAGTACAGGAAGAATGGCTTATCAGGCGCTACTTTGTGCTGGCGTGTAAGATAAAAAATAGCTTTATCGGTGATCTGCTCATTTAAATGGCGGCCATCCGGAGTTGCGTGGGCATTGTCCTCAACCAGATCGGGTTTGTACTGGTCTGTTTGTGAACCCAGGAAACCAAAGTTATGGTCAAAGCCCTTTCCGCTTGGCCATCGGTCAAACGGACCTGCATCGGTTGCATCTTCATCGGGTGTTAAGCCATATTTACCAACCTGGAAGGTGTTGTAGCCATTTTCGCGCAAGATCTCGGCAATGGTACCTTTATCCGAGGGGATACGGCCATCCCAGCCAGGGAAACCAGCCGACAGCACAGTATGCGCGAAACCAGCCATGTGTACCCTTGACGAGTTACGCCCGGTTAACAAAGCCGCACGGGTTGGGGCGCAAATTGCTGTGGTGTGGAAGTTAGTGTATCGCAGACCGTTGTTTGCCAAACTATCAAATGTAGGTGTGCGTATTACACCGCCAAAGGTGCTCGATGCGCCGAAACCAACATCATCCAGCAAGATCCAGATAACGTTTGGTGCTCCCTTGGGCGCTTTTATAGGCGGTGTCCATGATTCCTTCGATTCGGCCAGGGTTTTGCCGATCACCCCCTGAAAGGGCTGCTGTTGCTGCGTTATGTTTTGTGCCTGTGCCTGTTGCAGTGCGGCCCCTGCCAATAGCAGGGAGGCAATAATTGTCTTTTTCATTTTTGTATCTGAGTGGTTTTATATTGATTTATTTAGTTTCAAGTGTTTATATTCTTAAATCGCGTTTGCTATCCCTGTTTTTTTATGGGCGGATTTACCCAAGTGGTTTTATCATGCAGGTACTCATCCGTGGGTACATAAATGCGCAGGATAACGTTAAAGCTATCTGCAGGTGCAGGCAGCCAGTTGCTCTGTTTATCTGCTCCCGGATCATTATGCTGCAGGTATATATCCAGCGAACCATCAGCATTAAACTTTAATTTGTTGCGGTCGCCAATGGCATACCTGCGGATGGGATTATCAGATAAATACCTGTCCTTATCATACATGGTAAGCGACCAGAAAGCCTTTGCAGGGGGGAGTTTACCTGCCTCGAAATGGATAACGTAATTGTTATTACCATTTAACGGCGCTTTCTCAGCATCAGCATTATAGCCAATATATGTTGCTTCTTCGGGCGGTAAAGCGCCCAATCCTTTATAGGCTACAGCAGCCCTGGTCAGGTAATCATTTCCGTAATGGCCTATTTGTGTGCCATTCTGTGGTTTAAAATCTGCTGAGGCCTTTACATTATCAAAAGCGGCATATATTTCATTGGGTACATTTTTTAATGCTTCCTGTGTATCCTTATCAAAATCATTGAGATCGAATTTTCCATCGGGCTTAACGCCAATTTTTGCCAGTCGTTGCAAAATTCCTGAGTCTGCCGCCAGACCGGGATTTTTTACCAGCAACGCGTTCAGGTAATTAAAAAAGCGGTCGACAGGCAGTTGTTTTACCGCCTGAACCAGGGTTAACTGGTGGGCCTGCACTTCTTTAATTTCAGGATCGACCACATCATAATGGGTTGTTTTTTTAACACTTGCAGCGCCGGATTTGCCCCAGTCGTTTAGCAAAGTGATCTTAAATTGATCCTGTATAGGGCTTACAAAATTCGCCTGGTCTTCAGGGCTGTTTACCTGTATGCGGCCAATTATCCAAACCAGGTCGGTAGGTGATTTTACTTCCTGTAAACCAGCAGGGATAGTGCCATGCCAGCGCGGCCCGGTAATAACATAGGTTTGCGCATGTGTGCCCGTAGTTCTTTTACCAAAGGATGTGAAAACGTTGGTCCATGCATCCATCAGCGGCACTACAAAATAGCGGTCCTTGGTATCGGGGATGGTGAGCACAACAGCATCATCCCCCAGATCTAAAAATGCTGATGAGTAATTGGTGTCATTATTTGGCGCTACCACCAGGCGTGAGGTATGGTCAGGAAACTTGTGCCCATGTATAAACACATTGTTGGGTACGCCACTTACCTGCCTGGTGAGGTCTGTTAATATTACCGGTAAGCCATAAATGTATGCAGCTTTCGCTAGTTTAATTATCTCCTCATTCTCTGCCCGTGTATACTTGTGTACAGGGTTGGCCGGAGTAATAAATGCTATATGATGATAACTTTTAGCATCGCTGTTCAAGGCCGACAATGTGCCTAATAACAGCAATGGGGTTATTCCAGAGAATTTTTTCATATGATTACAATTGAAATCAACGAGCTTAATACAACACGAAAACATCATCACTCTTTTAATGGAGTAATGATGTTTTGCGTTGTTATATATGTTTTATAATGTTCATAATTAAATGAAAGTCATTAGTTAGTATAACCGGGGTTTTGTGTTAAGCCGGGATTTAAACTGATCTCGCTTTGCGGGATCGGATATAGGTAGTTTCTGGTTGCGACATTTGTTTTAGATGATACCTTTGACACTGCCTGTACCAATTGACCTGTGCGTACCAGATCAAACCAGCGCTGGGCCTCCTGCACAAACTCGCGCCTTCTTTCGGCATACAGCGAATCGCGAAAAGCGGTTTGGGAAAGGCCTGTTGTAAGCGTGCCGGTATTTGCACGTACCCTAACCTGGTTAATGGCAGTGTAAGCATCAGCAACCGGGCCATTAACTTCGTTCAGCGCTTCGGCATACATGAGCAGCACATCAGCATAACGCAATACCGGGAAATTGATATTGCTTTGGCCGGGGGTCAATAGTTCGCTTCTGTCAACATATTTACCGAAATAGAAGGTCGGGAAATTATAGACTAAACCTGTAGTCGGGTTAACCAGCGAAGTATAAAAAGTAACAGCCTTGCGGGTATCGGTACTACTGAACTGTTTGTACACCGAGCTATCCGCCGGGATATCCGCCGGAACGTTACCAACAAAGCCCGCGAAGTTGGCGCCCATTAATGAGCTGCTGTTGCCCAATCCGCCGTTTGAAGAGATCTGTGCCGAGAAAATATGCTCTACACCGTTCTTGGTTGATGGGTTAAATACATCAGCATAATTAGGGAACAGCGCGTAGCCATAGTTTCCGTTAATTACCTCTTTTGCTTTGCTTATGGCGTCGGTCCAATCCTTTTGGGTAAGGAATATCTTTACCAATAGTGATTTTGCCGCGCCTCCGGTTGCCCGGCCAATATCTGAACCGGAATAGGTTGAAGGCAGATTTTGCGCGTCGGTAAGGTCCGCAATTATTTGCGCATAAACAGTGGCCGCAGGTGATCTGTCGACCTTTAAACTGTTTAAGTTCGAGGCATCAGCCGGGTTATGCAATACTAATGGTACATCGCCATAAAACCTTACCAGGTTAAAGTAGAACAATCCCCTTAAAAATTTTGCTTCGCGAACATAGCGGCTTCTTAATGTGGTATCAAACTGTATGGTTGGTATGGCGTCGATAGCAGCATTGGCACGGCTTATACCGGTATACAATTGCCTCCAGATTACCTGCAGTCTGTCATCAGTAGCGGTATAGGTTATGGAGCTTAATGCCCTTACATTCGGGTTGATAGCCGATGGGCCTGCGGATAGGTCATCCGTAGTCATATCAGCCAGGAAATTGATCTCCCTGCCATAAAGTGGCTGCTCGGAGCCATCGCTGGTGAGCTCGCTGTATATACCGGTTACACCTGCAGCGGCATCCGACTGTGTTTTGTAAAACCGACTGGCGGTTATATATGATGTTGGATTTTCATCCAGCTTATTGCAAGCGGATAAGCTACCAGCTGCAATTAGTATTAAGAATATCTTTTTCATTGTTGTAATGGATAAAAATTAAAAGGTTACGCTTAAGCCAAGCAAATACGTTTTATAGTTAGGGTAGGCGCCATAGTCAATACCTTGCGCAGTATTGTTTTGCTCAAAGCTGCTCACCTCCGGGTCGTAGCCGGTGTACTTGGTCCACGTTACCAGGTTTTGCGCTGATACATAAAGCCTTAATTGTTTTGCATGAATTTTTGAGGCTAAAGTATTATTGAATGTGTAACCTAATACCAGGTTTTTCAAGCGTAGGTAAGAGGCGCTTTCAATAAACTGGTTTGACATTTGGGCAACAGGGTTATTTGATGCCCGTGGAATGGTGTTGCTTGGATTGCTGGGGGTCCATCTGTCAGCAACTTCTCCCCATGCATTTTGCGATAGGTTGGTGATCTCCATTTGCTGGCGTAAGGCATTGTAGATTTCGCCCCCGTATGAGCCCTGTAAAAATACCACCAGGTCGATCCCTTTATAGGTAAATGTATTTGTTAAGCCGCCTGTAAATTTTGGTTGCGCGCTGCCTAAATTTGTTTTATCGGCAGTGGTAATTACACCATCACCGTTTAGATCCTGGTACCTAACATCGCCCGGTTTAGTATTGGCTTTGCTGTTTAAGGTTGGATATTGTGCTATCTGAGCTGCGTTTTGGAATATTCCGGCAGTTTTATATCCCCAGAAAGTACCCAACGGCAAACCAACTTTTATGATCTCAGGCTGTAAAACGCCTAATGTAGTACCAGGGATGGTAGGGAAGAATGAAGTTTCGCTGTTACCCAGGCTCAATACCTTATTGCGGTTAAGGGAGTACACCAATGATGTTTTCCATACAAATGAGCTGCTGTTTATATTTTCGGTATTGATGCCCAGCTCAATGCCTTTATTTGCAACAGCGCCAATGTTCTGCAGTGATTGCGAATAACCTGACGACAGCGGAACAGGAACGGCCAACAACAGGTTAGTGGTTTTTTTGTAATAAGCATCAAAAACCAGGTTAATGCGGTTATCTAATAACCCTAAATCGAAGCCACCGTCATATTGCGCTGTTTTTTCCCATTTTAGGTTAGAGTTAGCCAGCTGAGTTTGAGCAAGGCCTACCAGTTGGGTATTGTTAAATGTATAGTTGAAAGGGCTGAACAAGGCTAACGACTGGTATTCGCCGATTTGTGTGTTACCGGTTTCGCCGGCGCTTACCCTGAATTTTAAGTTGCTGATGGTAGGAATACTTTTAATAAAATCCTCCTCGCCGGCATTCCATGAAAAACCTGCTGATGGGAAATAGCCCCATTTATTGCCTGAACCAAAGCGTGATGAACCATCGGCCCTTGCTGATACGGTTAGGTTATATTTATGCAGGTAAGAATAATTGATCCTTGCCAAATACGAATCAAGCGCCCAGCTATACGCGTTTGATGTTGGGGTTAAGATCTGCGAACCGCTTTGCAGGCTGTTATAAGTTGTTAAGTTACTTACAAAGTTTTTTGAACCTGCTGTTACCGATTCATTATCAAAATACTGGGTGGTGTAGCCTACTAAAACATTCAGATCATGATCCTGGTGAATAGTTTTAGTATAAGTAAGGGTATTTTCATTAAGCCAGCTGTTTGATGTAGATGAACCTACAGTAGCGTAACCTAAAGTTGAATAGCCATCGCCAGTGTATGATGGTGCGTAGAAGTTAGATTTTGAATTCAGGAGATCGGCACCAACACTTACCTTGGCTTTTAAGCCGGGTGCAAGGGTGTATTCGCCAAACAGATTGCCCAGTGAGCGGGTAACCTTTGTTTGATTTATTATTGAAAGCAAATCCTGAATAGGGTTTGATGGCGTGGTTGAATAAGGGTTAAGCACATAATTACCATTAGCATCCTTAACAGGTAATATAGGTGGGGTTGTTAATATATTGGTGATAATATTAGGGCTGTTAAGACTGTTGGATGCTATGTTGGATGCCGCGCCATTTGAAATAGAATAGCTGGTGGTTGCATTAATACCAACATGAAATTTGGTTGAAATATCCCTATCGTAATTATACCTTAATGAGTACCGCTTAAAATCAGTATTAAGCAAAATACCCTGTTGGTCGAAATAATTGCCGGCAATGTTGTATCTTGATTTTTCATCGCCACCTGATAGGGTTAACTCATGACTTTGAACCGGTGCATTTCTGAAAGCAGCGTCCTGCCAGTTGGTTCCTTGCCCGAAAGCGGCAACCTGTGCGGATGTGAATGACGGCGTTTGGCCTGAGCTTGTCTGTATGTCGTTCCTTAATTGCGCCCATTGTGAGCCGTCTAAAAGTGGCACCTCCTTGCTTAATTTTTGTGTGCCATAATAACCCTGGTAGCTAACATCGTTTGTACCTCTTTTTCCTTTTTTAGTGGTTATTATAATAACGCCGTTAGCACCTCTTGAACCATATATCGCGGTAGCAGAAGCATCTTTTAATACTTCAATTGATTCAATATCGGCAGGGTTTATGGTTGATAAGCCGTTTACCGCAGCTCCTGAACCCGCGCTTGAGCTGATGGTTGAGTTATCGTTATAAATAGGGAAACCATCAATTACATATAATGGTTCGTTACCACCGGTAATGGAGTTACCACCACGGATACGCACACTTGCCGAGGCGCCCGGCGCACCCGAGCTTTGGGTTACCTGTACGCCCGGCGCTGCACCGCGCAGCAGGTTATCAACCGATGATGAAACCTGTTTAAGGTTGTCTTTTGGTATGGTTGATATAGCGCCTGTTATGTCGCTCTTTTTCTGTGTGCCGTAGCCCACAATAACCACATCATTCAATTGTGATACCTTATCAGATAACTGAATAACAACCGGGCTACCGGTAGCATAAACCTCCTTGGTTTTATAGCCGATGAAGCTCACTACAAGCGTATAGGGTAATTTTTGGCCGGTAACAAATACAAAGCGCCCATCGGAGCCGGTAGCTACCGAGTGGGTTACACCCTTAATACGAAGCACTACACCGGTTATGGGCTGGTGGGTGGCACTATCGGTAACTATACCTTCTAAGCGGGAGTTTATGAGCGGGATTTCTGTTTGTGCAAAAACGGTGTAGGGGATCACTAAGAATATAAAGAGACTTAAGGCCTTAGTGAGCACATGTTTGGCATGGATATATATTTCCATATATTTAAATGTTTTATGTTAATGATTCGTTTCGTTAGTAAAGCTTTGATGATCAGTATGTGATTCGCAGTCAGGGCTGATCCATCATATAATTTACCGGCAAGGCTTCCTTGCCGGTTTGTTTTTTTATGGGGGAGTATACTATTGTTTCATGCTGATAAATTAAAAAGGGGTTGAAAAAGTATGGTCAATTGCGCATGGCGTTGCTGTTCGCCTAATGCGGTTTAATGTATTAATCAATAAAAGATTAGTGACGATGTGTTGCTTTGCTCAACAACAACACATACAGCAGTTCAGCTGTAAAGAGGATACGCCGGTGATGGCATAAAAAGTAGAACCAGAATGTAAAAATGCTTTCATTGCTTTTGTTTTACGACGCAAATATATAAAATTATTTTATATTCTACTAAATATGTAGATTTAATAGAAATTATAACTAATTCGATGAAAATCAAAGCCTCTCTGGCATTAAACAGATAGCCGGTTTTGTTTAGCAGAGGGATTGTTGCGAAGCGCCTTTAGCTGAATGCTATATTATATGAGTAATATTCAGAATATATTCATTATTACATTTTAGCTTTGCAAAAAAAAATCGTTGAAGATCCTAATCATTGAAGACGAGCAGAGCCTGCGGGAAAGTATTGAAGAATACTTTAAAGGGACTGGCAATATTTGCGAAACGGCCAGCGATTATTCAACGGCATTAGAGAAGATCAATCTTTACCGCTACGATTGTATCTTATTAGATATTACCCTGCCCGGCGGTAATGGGATTAACCTGCTTAAAAATTTAAAAGAAAACAATCATAGTGATGGCATACTCATCATATCAGCCAGGAACTCACTTGACGATCGCTTGGAGGGTTTGGACCTCGGCGCTGATGACTATCTTGTTAAACCCTTTCATCTATCTGAATTAAGGTCAAGAATAACAGCAATAACCCGCCGTAAAACCTTTAACGGGAATGGCAGCAACGTGCTAACAGTTAATGAAATCAGTATTGATTTAGTTGGAAAAGAGGTTAAAGTAAAAAATCAGGACGTAAAGCTTACCCCAAAGGAATATGCGCTTTTACTTTATTTTATTGCAAACAAGGGTAAGGTGGTTTCAAAAAATGCTATTGCAGAACACCTGTGGGGCGATGGTGTTGATATAACTGATGATTTTAACTTCATTTACGCTCACATTAAAAATATACGTAAAAAATTAATGGAAGCCGGCGGTAAGGATTACATACGGGCAGCTTATGGAATGGGGTATAAATTTACAGGTTAATGAAGCTTTTAGCAAGATATAATCGTGTAACCCTGATGACCACCGTCATCATCATGCTTTTAACCGGCATCGCTTATTACCAGGCCATTAGCTGGACATTTACCAGGCAAAAAGATAAAGATCTAACGGATGAGGAAACAGAGATTAATGAATATGTAAATCTTAATCATCGCCTGCCGGAAATTTTTGAAACCGAACACCAGCAAGTAAGCTTTACCAAAATAAATATAGGTCCGGTAAAGCGGGTGTTCGTTGATACAACTTATTTTAAAATATGGGGAAAGAGTAATCCCAAAAGGCAAGAATTTCATGCAATAGGAGGATATGAGCCTGCCAGGGGACTTATAACCTCGGTTATAGTTGCACATCAATATTATAAGGTAGCTATCATCCATTCAAAAGTAGAAACAGAGGATTTGATCCAGATTATCTTCTCAATCACAATAGGTGTTATCCTGCTCTTACTGATTATATTATTTGCAACCAACCGGTTCATCCTGAATCGGCTATGGAAGCCTTTCTATAATCTTATGCAAGAACTGGATCTGTTTAATATCACGGATAAAAATATAATCCCCAAAATTGATACCTCTATTGATGAATTTAAGCGGTTGAATAATTCAGTAGCTAATATGAGCAGTAGGGCAAAGCGTGATTACCAAACGCTGAAAACCTTTACCGAAAATGCCGCGCATGAACTCAATACCCCAATTGCTATCATCAACTCAAAATTGGATCTGCTCATACAAACCGAAAATTTTAGCGAATGGCAGGGTAAATTATTAACAGAATTGTATGGCGGCGTTTTACGTTTAAACAGGTTAAATCAATCCTTATTATTATTAGTTAAAATTGAGAACCAGTTGATGGATGAATATCAACAGATCAACTTACATGAGCTGATTGAAGGAATGATCATTCAGTTTGATGACATATATCGCGATAAAGGATTAACACTTACCTATAAGCTGGAAAAAAAGGAAATTTTTGCAAGCCGGTATTTGATGGAGATCTTATTGAGCAATCTTATTATTAATGCAATAAGGCATAATTATCCCGGCGGCGAAATCATTATCAACTTGACCGCTGAAAATTTTATTATACAAAATACTGGGGATGGTGAGCCGTTGAACAAAGAAGAAATATTTATAAGGTTTCATAAATCATCCGGTTCAGAAGGCAGCGGATTAGGTTTAACCATATCCAGGCAGATATGCGAAAATTTCAATTTTTTGTTGGATTATGGATTCCATTCGCCATATCATGCTTTTATAGTAAGCTTCTCAAATCAGGCTTAATTCATTAAGTCAGTGTTAATTAATTGCTATATAAAAACCCTTGTTTCTGCCCGTTCTTCCTTGATTGTTAAGTGTCCGTTACCATATAATTAAGCGTTAAATTCCGACCCGGATATTCAATATTTATTCAGAATTGGCCCTGTGTTTTGCCTTTATATAAGCAAAACACATGATCAGAAAGCTTTACTTTTTTATATTTTTCGTACTGTTTACAACCGCCGCCTGGGCTCAGAATGCTACGTTAAAAGGCCACATTACAGATAAGCAAACGGGTGAGGTTTTACCCGGCGCGGTAATACATTTTGATGATTACAAGAATGCCGTTTCGGCAAACGAAAAGGGTGAATATACCTTAGCCAATATTACTCCCGGCGAGTATAAGGTGAAGGTTAAATTTATTGGTTATTCAGAATTCGAGCAAAAGATCAAGATTGGCGCGGGCCAGGTAATGCTGCTCGATATTAAACTGGAATCAAAAACCAATGATCTTAAAACAGTAACCGTTTTCGGAAAGCTTGATAAGGAATCAGAAGCTGCCGGGCGCACATCCGAAAAAAATGCAGATAACATTACCAATGTGGTTACCGCTAAAGTTATGGAGCGATCGCCGGATATTAACGCGGCCAATGTGCTGTCGCGGGTATCAGGTGTAACCATACAGCGCAACACCGGCGGCGATGAAGCTTATGCCATTATCCGCGGACTCGAACCTCGTTATAACAACACACTTATTAATGGTGTAAAGGTTACCAGCCCTGATGAAAAATCAAGATATGTATCGCTTGATATTGTGCCATCAGACATGCTGCAACGGATAGAGGTAAGCAAATCATTACTGCCCGAAATGGAGGGTGATGCTATTGGTGGCACGGTGAACCTGATCTTTAAGGATGCTCCTGATACCATGCTGCTAAAAGCAACCGCGCAGGTTGGTTACAGCCAGATCTTTCTCGACCGTAAGTTCTATACCTTCTCAAAACAGGATATTCAGCAGCAGAGCCCCTCTGCGCGTTATGGGAGTAGTTATACAGCCCAGCCCGGTGATTTTAGTCGCTCAAATCTTGATTTTGAACCCAAAACGGCGCTGCCATCAACTGTAGTGGGACTAACCTATGGCAAACGTTTCCTGGATGGGAAATTGGGTATCATGTTATCTGATAATTTTCAAAACCAATATTATGGTTCTAATTCCCAATTTAACCCGGTAGTGCCTAATCCGCAGAATGACTTTAAGCCGGGCATAACTGATGTTTCAAACCTTACCTATTCAAATCAGCAATTAAACAACGGTCTTTCATTTCATGCTGATTATAAGATTGATGATCATAATCAGATCTTAGTAAACAATGTTTTGTTGTACAGCTACCTGGCACAGGCCCGTCTGAGTATTGATACCTCAATAGTGGGTGGTAATGGCGGTAGGGTTGGTCCCGGGACAGGCTCGGTTGTTAATGACGACCGGTCGCTAACCCAAAAGGAGTTCCTCGAGAACCTTAAGCTGGAGGGTAAACACATCCTTTCAAAACATTTTTTGTTTGATTGGGCCGGCGTATTTTCTACATCAACCAAAAAAGTACCTGATGAGGCTGATATCTCCATCGACCATAAAATAAATGCTGACTTTACCAGCACCCCCTATTATTTTGATGGCATAAGCCATACATGGCAGCACAATAATGATAAGGACGAAAGCGGCCTGGCCAACCTTACGTATAGGGCCAGGGTTAAAGATATACCGGTAGAGATAAAGGTTGGTGGTTTATACCGCCATAAGGACAGGTATAATGCCGAGGATCAATATAATTTAAAGCCAGATACCGATGCCAGCGGTAAAAAGCAGCAATTCACCAGCATTTATAATGCACAATGGACCGTTTACAATGCAAAGGGCACAGCCGGTTACGATGTAAATAATTATACCGCTTTTGAAGATATATCGGCAGGCTATGCGGAGTTTAAAGTTTCATTCCCTAAGCTGGATATTTTTGGCGGGGTTAGGGAAGAGCATACTTCGCAGGGATTTGACTATATTACCTTTATTCCAACACTGGAAAATGATGTAAGAAAGAACTATACCGATATGCTGCCCAGCTTGCAGTTAAATTATAAATTAACTGATAAAAGTCAGCTTAGAGCTTCCTTTTTTGAATCCATTTCGCGGCCCAATTATTATGAGCTGGTGCCTTATACTATTCAGGGTGTAAGCGGTATTAATGAAATGGGTAATCCGGCCCTAAAACATGCCACAGCAGACAACTTTGACCTTAGGTATGAGCTTTATCCAAAGGATGATGAGCAGATATTTGTAAGTGCATTTTACAAAAAACTATATAACCCCATTGAGCTTGCATTAACAGGTTTTGGCAGTGGCGATATTACCTACACGCCCGAAAACGTTGCGCCCCAGGCTACCATTGAGGGTATTGAATTGGTCTACACTAAATACTTCGGGCATTTCGGGGTGTCGGCAAATTATGCCTACATCTATTCAAATGTAAAATCATTAAAAGTGGTTCCTGATTCTGTAGGGCCCAATAATACTACAATAACCAAATTACAGAGCAGGCCATTGCAGGGGCAAACCAATAATTCATTAAATGCATCATTAATGTACCGCGATAAGCACCATGGCATATATGTTCAATTAGCTTACCAGTACCTGGGCAAAACGCTTTCGCAGGTTTATGCTAATTACGGGTACGATTATTACACGCAGCCCCAGTCATTCCTGGCACTATCGGGCGAAAAAGCATTGGACAGGCACTTCACCATATTCGGAAAGTTCAATAACCTTTTAAACACACCAACAACTATAAAGATCAACGATATAACGGTAGGTCAGAATATTTATAAGGCTAACTATAACATCGGTTTACGGTACACACACTAAAACAATTTTAATTAAATTAACATGAAAAACAGATTTTCCTTATTAGTAACCGGCCTGGCCTTTGTGGCGGCTTTGGCCTCATGCTCCAAAAATGAGAGCACAAAAAACGTTACCCCGGTTTTACCGCCTTCACATCCTATTACGGCGGGTAACATCAGCGGTTTTGTAAAAGGTACTTTGCTGGCTGGCAGTACTTATACTGTTACCTCAGATCTTACCGTTAAAAAAGGCGATACACTGGCCGCACAACCAGGTGCAATAGTTATTGTAAAAGGCGATGCTCAGATCACTGTTGATGGTGTTTTGCAGGTACTGGGTACACAAACAAAACCGGTATATTTTAACTCCGATGTACAAACACCGGGCTCATGGGGCGGCTTAGCCTGCGATAGCGCACAAGCGGTTACTATTAAATGGGCCCATATTGATAATGCAGGTGGCCCTGATCCAACCGGTAGCCCAAGAAAAACAGTATCTGTAGTATCACAGATTGCTGTTGATATAGAGGATTCATGGATCACGAACGGACAGGACGATGAGATTAGCATCAGGGGTGCTGCCAAAATCACCATTCTGCGCAATACTATTGTTTCATCCGGTAGCACAGATGGAGAAGCAATTAACATAAAAGATGGTGCAACTGGTGATATAGCTTATAATGTTGTATTTAGCCAGGCTGGTACAGGTGTTAAACTGGAAACAAATGCTACGGTACCTTTTCCGCAAACTATTGTAAATGTTTACAACAACACACTCGTATCCAATGGATGGAGAAGAGGTGCTGCTGAACCCGGCAGAGGTGTATCTATTGGCGTAAATGCAATTGGCCACGTGTATAACAACATTATGGTAAATGATTACCAGGGTTTTGAATTGTTTACGGATGGCGATGCCAAAAACACCACTTATGGTAATAACCTTTTCTTTGCTACAGCAGCTACATTTGTTGATAAAACAGTTACGCCAACAGTTACAGTTAACCTGGCAGCCAATTTTTACCCAAGCGATGGTGTTGGTAAAGCACAAGGAACTGACCTGATCAGTGTTGATCCGCAGTTCACATCATTCACTGGCTCATTTGTGTTGCCTAACGGGGCTGCAAATCCTAATGATTTTCACCTTAAAACAGGTTCACCTGCAATTGGCAAGGGTAATACAACTTACAATGCTGATTTAGGTGCTTACACATCTGATGGTAAAGGAAACAAACACTAATTATAAACTTATTTAAATTTTCACCGAAGTATTTGCCCCGGCAAATACTTCGGTATTTATACTATTTACATGAAAAGGATCTTATTATTTTTTTGCTGCTCTGCTGCATTATTTTTAAACACATTAACCTCATCGGCACAAAGCTATGTGCTTGATAAAACAATTGCCCTGCCCGGTAATGGTGGTTATGATTATGCTTTTATTGACCAGGTAAATCATCGTTTATATGCCTCACACGGTACTGCTGTAAACGTGGTTGACCTGCAAACAGAAAAAGTTATAGGCACCATAAGCGGCATGAAGGGCGTACACGGCATAGCTGTAGCTAACGACTTGAACAGGGGCTTTATAACTGATGGCAAGGCAAATGCTGTTGTTGCCTTTGACATCAATACCCTTAAAATTATTAAAACCATACCCTTAACAGGCAATGGTCCCGATGGTATTATTTATGACCCGTCATCAAAAAAAATATTTGCTTTTGAGGGCGATAGTAACAGCGCCGCAGTGATTGACCCTAAAGAATTAAAACAAACAGGCTCAGTAGCTTTAGGCGGAGGCCCTGAGTTTGCTGTGGCGGATGGCAAGGGCTTAATCTATAACAATCTTGAAGATAAAAACAGCCTGAACGTTATTGATACCAAAACCCTTAAAGTGATCCATAACTACCCGCTTGAACCTTGCGGCGGCCCTACAGGGATAGCTATGGATAAGGATAACCAGCGTTTATTTACCGTATGCCGCAAAAATACCGGCATGAGTGTTATTGATACAAAAACCGGTAAAGTGATACAAACCTTACCTATTGGCGCCGGTGTTGATGCCGTGGTTTATGATGCTGCCACCAAACTGATCATCGCATCAAATGGTGATGGAACGGCTACTGTATTCAAACAGAACTCAGCTGATAGCTATGAATTGGTGCAGACCTTAAAAACACAGTATCGTGCCAAAACAATGGCTTTAGATACTGCCACACATAAGTTATATTTACCCGTGGCCGATTATCAGCCTGGAACAAAAACCCAGATAGCCGACACATTTAAGTTGTTGGTGTTCACCTTAAAATAATTAATATGGAACGCAGAGATTTCGTAAAGAATACAGCCCTGGCAGCAATTGGAGCGTCTTTGATCGGAGGTCCGCTAAGTGCTTTGGCTGAAGCTAAAATAACCCATCTGGAAAGCGAAGACCTGTCGCCTTCGGCATTGAAAGATGATTACGCGCTGCACTTTATGGCTTTGGGCGATTGGGGCCGCAATGGTGAATATGACCAAACGCAGGTCGCCACGCAAATGGGATTGTGGGGTGCATCACACCCTAACAACTTTGTTATTTCTGTTGGCGATAACTTTTATCCGAAAGGGGTTATCAGCGAGGAAGATCCCTTATGGCATTATTCTTTTGAAAACATATACACCGCTCATTCACTGCAATGCGATTGGTACCCGGTTTTGGGTAACCACGACTGGCATTCGGATGTAGATGCGCAGATACGTTACAGCAAAGTAAGCCGCCGTTGGGATATGCCTGCGCGCTATTACTCAAAAGAAGTTGGTTTAAATAAGGATGCTGATAAGGAAATAAAAACTCCGGGAGCGCCTAAAAGCAAGGATAAAGTGCTTTTTGTAATGATGGATACCGATCCGTTTTTGCATGAGGATAAGGCTGATTATGTTGAAAAGCAAGTCGCCTGGTTAAAGGATACATTGGCAAATGCGTCAGCGGATGTCAAGTGGAAGATAGTTATAGGCCACCACCCATGCTATACCGTTGGCCCGCGTATCAATAACTATGATACGATAACGATGCGGAAAACCTTGCCGCAGATATTTGCAGATAACAAGGTGGATGTGTATTTATCGGGCCACGAGCATTCATTACAGCACCTTAAACCAGAGGGCTTTTGTCACCAGTTTATTTCGGGTGCAGGGTCGGAGTTAACACCGGTAACCACCGGTATCCCTTACAGCCGCTTTCAGGCTTCGGATCATGGCTTTATGTATTTTTCTGCAGATGCCAACAGGCTAAATGTTAAAGCGGTAAACTATAGCGGAAACATTTTATACGAAACAACCTTAACCAAATAACAATAAAGCCGCGCAAGCGGCTTTATTGTTATAAAACCGTTTATTATTGGACGGTTGGTTATAGCGTTCATTAGGACTATCCAATTAAAAACTCTTTAACAAATGCGGCCGTAAGCTCATATAACTTGTTGTCTTTTTCAATAGCGCCCGCCTCGCCAATAATTGAGCTGTGGAAGGCAGGTAATATGGCCAGGCGTGCACCGGGTATTAGTCGTGCCATTTTTAACGTGTGCTCAGCGGTTATTACATCCTGATCGGCTACCATAATCAATGCCGCTGCTTTTATCGATCGCAGATCATCATCATTCCAGTCTTTAAAGGTTAGCATCCGTTCCCTGTCCTTATTAAACATTACTTCCAGGTTATTCTGCGACGCCACTTTTAAATAAGCTGTTTTCAGGAATTCCGGCATATCATTTATTGTGGCATTTTGCAATCCATCAAAAAGACCGGGGATAAATCCGTCCCGTCTATAAGCGCCTGAAATAACAACTATTTTATTGACCATATGCTGATGCCTTATGGCAATTTGCATAACAGTGCTGCCGCCATTACTAAAGCCTAAGAAATTGGCTTTATCCACCTTCAGGTAATTAAGCAACCCGGCTACATCATCGGCATCCTGCATAAAAGATTCCGGGGCATCCCTGTCGCTTGTGCGGCCATGGGCCTGCAGCTCAACGGCGATTATTTTGTTATAAGTTGAGAATATCGGCAAAAGGTTACCAAAAGTAGTTTCGATAGTTGAACCACCACCATGTACGAGTACCAAAGGTATATCTCCATTGCCATGTATTTCATAATACATATTTAGCCCGTTTACCGGGGCATAGCCTGCTTTTGAATTTTCCATAATATTATTGCTATATGCAGTGTTTAATTGGTATTTTAAAGCGATGCTAATCTACCAAAATTAATAAAAAGGAAAAAGACGGGGCTTAACAAACAAAGTCGGCTTTTCAGCATTGTAACAAATATAAATCGATAAAAATGAATGTAATAGAATATACGGCATATGGAAATTCCGATGTTATAAAATCAGGGCAGGTTGATAAGCCGGAGCCAAAGGAAAACGAGATTTTAATAAAGGTAGATGCCACCACGGTAAACCCAATGGATATGAAGCTGCGGACCGGTGTGCTGCAAGAACAAATACCGCTAACTTTTCCTTACATCCCAGGGCTGGATGTTGCCGGTACAATAGAGGCTGTTGGCGATAAGGTTAACCGTTTAAAAGTTGGTGATGTAGTATTTGCAACCACTTTTGGCGGTACTTATGCAGATTATGTGGTGATAAAAGAGGAGCAGGCTACCAAAATACCAAACAATGTAAGTACAGATGAAGCCGCCTCTCTGGCTGTGCCTTTGGTTACCGCTTACACTTTTTTGGTTGAGAACGGCAAGGTGAAAGCCGGGGAAAAAGTATTGATACATGGCGCTGCCGGTGGGGTAGGTGTGGTAATGGTGCAACTGGCCAAAGCCCTTGGCGCTTATATAATAGGCACCGCATCGGGTAAAGGTTTGGAGCTCGCGAAATCATACGGGGCCGATGAAGTTATTGATTATAAAGAGCAGGATTTTACCACACTGGTAAAAGATGTTGACCTGGTTATTGACCTTGCAGGCGGTGAAACGCAGCTCAAATCATTCGGTGTAATTAAATCAGGCGGCCTGTTGCTAAGCGCTGTAATGCCGCCATCAGAAGATCTAGCCAAACAGCACAATATTACCGCTAAGTTTATTTCGTCGGGCCCCGGTTATCATAAACTGGAGTTCGGTACAAAGCTGGTTGAAGAGGGAAAAATAAAACCACAGATAGCTCAAATCCTGGATTTAAAAGATGCAGCCCGTGCGCAGGATATGGTTTCGGTAGGTGGGTTAAATGGCAAGGTTGTGCTGAAGGTTGGTGCTTGAATTGTTTTAGATATTGGTTTGATACTATTCATTTTTAAGCTTTTTTCAAAGTTTACCAACGCTACTTTCGAAACATAATGCTGCAATTCTGCAGTAGAAAAAAATCCTGTTGATGTGTTTGTGAATTTATAGGATTCATTATCCGTTTGTTAACCTAAATTTAAAACACCAGCAATAAGATATCTTTAGGTTTGCATCAAACTTTGATTGAAGCAACACCATGGTTTATCAGGATCTGACGGAGCAAGTATTGTTGAATAAGTGCAGCACTAATGATACGGCAGCGTTCCAGGTGATTTATGATGATTTTAAAACATTCGTATTTGGTATTGTGAATGCCAGGATCGACGACCGGGACGATGCGCTGGATGTAACACAGGATATTTTTATCAGTCTGTGGGAAAACAGGAAGCAACTGGCGGGTATAAGGGACTTCAAAACCTACCTATATGTTTATAGCCGTAACAAGGTAATATCGGCCTACCGGAAAAAGAATATCCGGCTTAAGGGCGAAACTTATTTATTGGAAAAGCTTGATCGGGTAGAGCATTCGTCAGAGCAGAATCTGTTTGCCAGGGAGCTCACTACCTCCATTGATAACGCTGTTGGGTTGCTGCCCGAGACCATGCGCAACTGCTATACTTTAAGTAAAAGTGAGGGCAAAACCAATAACGAGATCGCCGATATCTTACAAATTTCAGAAAAAACGGTCAGGAATAATGTTTCAGAAGCCTTAAAGCGCCTGCGTTTCTATCTTCAACGCAACAATCCTGAAATCTTTATGCTGTTGCTCTCACTATCTCTTTTATTCCGTTATTAATTAGCGGTGCGAATTAGTAACAAATTCTTAACATATTCTTAAAGGACAAAATCGCTTTTCGTTCGAGCTATATACAAAGCATAATAAATGTATAGCAAGATTAAGCAACTCTTTCAGCGGTATCAATCAGGAAAAGCCAGCCCTGCGGAACATAAAATAGTAGAGGATTGGTTCGAGGAGTTTAATGACAGGCAGCAAGAGCCAATAGATGAAGAGCAAAAAACCATGCTTTTCGGCCCGATGGACAGGAAGATACAGGCTATGCTGTATCCCCGTAAATCATATGTATGGTTAAAAGCCGCCGCCGCTGTATTACTTGCTTTAAGTGCAACCTTAGTTATTCACCATATCAATTCAGCAAGTTCGCCGCTTATTGCTTACCAGGTTATAAAGGTACCGAATGGCATAAAAGAGGAAATAACATTACCCGATAGCAGTGTCATCTATTTAAATTCAGGATCCAGCGTTAGTATACCATCAGATTTTGGCAACAAAAAAAGGGAAATATCTTTTACGGGTGAGGCTTTTTTTATTATCAAGCATAACCCTAATAAGCCATTTACCCTGCATGCCGGCAAATTACTGATAGCTGATATAGGAACTTCATTTGATGTTAAGGCTTATCCTGAAGACAGGCAGATCAGCGTAGCTGTTGAAACCGGGAGCGTAGCTGTTGAAAAGAAGACAGCGGCAGGAAAATCGACAGTTTTAACCGGTTCAATGACTCAGAACCAGCAACTCATCTATAATAAAGCTAACGATACCCATACACTTGGCAAAATACCATCGGCAAATATTGCCTCGTGGCACAATAATCAGCTTCGTTTTGATAATGCTTCGTTTGCGGAAATAGCCAGTCAGCTGGAGCGATGGTATAATGTTTCTGTAAAATTAAGTGATCCTGAAGTGCAGGGCAGGCGCTATACCATCAGCTTTGATGATGAACCTGTAGACCATGTGTTGGATGTGCTGGCCAGACTAAGCGGAGCTACCTATCAAATTAATCATCAAAATATAGTTATCCATCTTAAAAACGCTAAAAACATGAAGTAACTATCAAGGGGAATAAAGCAGGAGATGTACGACCATCCCCTGCCTGGCCGGGCGCTATAGTAGTGCCGGTAATTATAACGATCATCTCATCATTAAAATTCATCAAAAATGCAAAAATTTTATCGAACAAAGCTTTATAAGTATTTGAAATATAGCTTTCGGCCGTCAATAATCTGTTACATACTTGCCTTTATTTTTTTAACATACAGCAGTATAACAGCTTCAGCAGCCGAAGGGCAAAGTATTAACACGGTTCACATTTCATTAAACGTTACCAATACCCGTATTAAAGAGGTGTTTAACCTTATAGAACAGAAAACCAATTTTTCTATCGGATATGACAATGCCCTTGATATTAACCAGCGGGTATCGGTACATATTGATAACCTAACCGTTAACCAAACCCTGCAGGCGGTACTGAAAAATTATAACGGTACCATAAGCCAGGTGGATAACTACCATATCTTAATAAAAGTTGAAAAGAAGGCGTCGCCAAATCCTTCATCAAAGCAAAAAAGAAAAGTTATCGGAAAAATACTGGATGAGACTAACAGCCCGCTTCCGGGTGTGAGTGTTCGCGAAAAAGGAACCGGCAATGGTGTATTAACAGACGTGGGGGGTAATTATTCCATCGCGGTTGACGAGGGTGCTACATTAGTTTTTTCGTTTGTAGGTTACACTTCGCAAGAAGTAATTACAGGTACCAGGGAACAAATCAATATTGCACTAAAACCTAACAGCAATATTTTGAATGAGGTGGTAGCTGTTGGTTACCAAACTGTGCGCAAAAGCGATTTTACAGGATCAATATCGAGTGTAAAGGCGTCTGAAATTAATACCTCAGCGCCAACATTGGGCCAGGGCCTGGTAGGTAAGATAGCTGGTGTGCAGGTATTGCAGGTATCAGGTGCACCATATGAAACGCCTAAGATAACCGTAAGGGGCGTTGGCTCATTATACGCCAGTTCTGATCCATTATATGTAATTGATGGTTACCCTGCCGGGAATGATTTGTTCATCAACCCACAGGATGTTGAATCAGTAGATATATTAAAGGATGCGGCATCAGCGGCCATATATGGCTCAAGAGCAGCGGGCGGTGTGGTTTTAATTACCACCAAACATGGCCCTAAAAAGGATTCACCGGGGAAATTTGAATATGATCTGGATATCGGTATGGATCAATTAGCTAAAAAAGTTAAACTTTTGGATGCCGACCAGTTTGCACAACTGGCTATCGACGGTCGTAATAATACTTACAGGGATTTATGGGTAGCCAAGGGTAATACCTGGAACAACTCCATGTATTCCGACGATAATGCTACCCGTATAGCTAATGTGGGTAACGCGGCATCGGTAAGTATCCAGCCCAGTACCTATGATTTTGCCACCCAAACATTAATTCACCAAACCACCAATACCGATTGGCAGAATGAGTTGTACCGGAACGCGTTAACGACTAATAATAATCTTTCGTTTTCAGGCAATTCAGGTGATACACGTTATTATTTCAGCACCGGTTATCAAAATCAGAACGGCATCATGCTGGGTACTGGTCAGCAAAAAATAAATCTGCGTGCGAATGTTGACGGAAAGATCGGCAAAAAATTAACCATAATGGCTAACATAGCCTTTACACAAAATACCAACCAGGAAACCCAGGATGGTCGTTGGGATCATAGTCCGGCGCTTGGTGCCTTAATTTATCTGCCTAACTTCCCGGCTTATAATCCTGATGGTAGCATAGCAACAAACCTTGTTGCGGCACTTTCGCCGTTATATGGTTATCAATCAATAGAGAATCCGATCGCGACAGCAACAGAAATAAAAATAACAAGGGTAGGTAACAGGGCTACATACAATACACAGGCTACTTATGAAATCTTAAAAGACTTTACTTTTAAAGCTAACCTGGGCATGCAAACTTATGGTGAAAACTATAATTATTACCTGCCAACCAGTCTGAGTAATGGTTCATTCGCGCCTTATTCGGCTGCTTCGATAGCCGCTGCAAAAGCTGTACAGCAAACTATTGACTACCGCGATGAATTAGGCGAGTTTACACTGAATTACAGTAAACAGATCAAAAAAAATCATTTTGATGCGCTTGCAGGTTATTCGGCCCAAAAAACCATCAACAATGTTTTAGAGGTTCAGGGTACAGGTTTTCAGAACGATAACATCCCCAACATAACAGGTGCAGCGCCAAGCAGCATCACATTAATTACCCCAACCAGTGGCAGTATCCCTGAGGGTACGCAACCTACAGGTAATGCTGTGTATACCCTGGTATCTTATTTTAGCAGGATAAACTATAATTACGATGGTAAGTATTTCTTATCAGGCTCTATACGTACAGATGGATCTTCCCGTTTTGGCCCGGATAACCGTTACGCGGTGTTCCCGTCGGTATCGGCTGGTTATAATCTATCTGATGAATCCTTTTACCACAACTGGCTTGGTGAACAATCCAGTATTAAACTGCGTGCCAGTTGGGGGTTAAGCGGTAATAACAACATTGGTAATTATAACACACAGCAAACTGTAAACTCACCAATAAGTACTGTTTTTGGCAATGGTACAGCTTTAACCACTGCCATTACACCGGGTTCTATAAAAGATCAGAAATTGGGCTGGGAAACTACTTCGCAGTATAATTTTGGGGTCGATGTAGGTTTGCTAAAAGGCCGGTTATTTATCATCGGAAATTATTACCTGAGCGATTCTTATAACCTGTTGTTCAACCAGCCGGTATCGGCGCTTTCAGGTAGCCAGAGTATCTTAACCAACTTAAATAACTCAAAAGTAAGTAACAAAGGTTTTGATCTGCAATTGGATGGAAAACCGGTTGTGGGTAAGGATTTCAACCTTGATATCAGCGGCAACATCTCCTTCAACCGTAATAAGGTATTGGCGCTTGGTAATGGCAATACCATTATCACTAACGGTGCTGAGCGTTCTTATTTAACCAACATAACTGAAACCGGTGAGCCTATAGGTATGTTTTACGGTTATAAAGTTGGCGGTATTGTTCAGCAATCAGATATGGCTAATATAGCTGCCGATCAGGCGGTATACAAGGCAAACGGAAATAAATACCCTGCCGGTTATGTATTAAAGGGCCATGCACAATCATCGTTTTCAACTACACCGTTGGAGCCGGGCGATCTTTGGTTTGTTGATACCAATCATGATGGTATTATCAACAGTAAGGATGCCGGCGTTATTGGTAACCCTTACCCTAAATTTACTTATGGGTTTGCAGTAAATGCCACGTATAAAAATTTCTACTTCAGCACTTCATTTAATGGTTCATACGGTAATCAGGTATTGGATGGGCAGGATTATTACCTGTATAATATGGAAGGGTCAGGCAATCAGTATGAAGATGTTGCCAACCGTTACATCAATGCAGCCAATCCGGGTGCAGGTACGGTATACCGTGCATCACGCGGTGGCGACCAAAGTAACAGCACCCGTTTATCTACCTTTTATCTGCAAAGCGGTTCTTATTTAAGATGTACCAATGCAACAATAGGGTACGATATTAAGTCTCCATTTGTGCTGAAAAACTTAGGGCTTAGCAGTCTGAAGGTATTTGGCTCAACAAACAACCTGTTTACTATCACCAAATACAAAGGTTATAACCCCGATGTTGACTATGACTATTCATTTAGCGGATCGCAGGGTACCAATATCACGCCTGGTGTAGATTACGGTGTTTATCCGCTGGTTCGGTCATATAACTTAGGTATAAAAGCAATTTTTTAATAAAGCGATAAATTCTGAAAAGATGAAGAATATAAAAATCAAATCATTTAGCCTGTTGCTTTTATTAGCATTGGGCTCATGCAAAAAAGACTTTTTGCAGCAAAGTGATCCTAACTCAGTAGCTATAACTAGTTACTTTAAAACGGAGAACGATGTTCTGTTGGCCGTTAACGGTTGCTATTCAGCGCTACGCAATACCAATACAATTGGTGAAACCAGTGATCTGTGGACCGACCAACGTTCAGACGATACTGGTACTAACGACAGTCAGTCTAACTCCGGCGAACCATTTCAGTTCAATAACTTTTCATTGGTTCCGGGCAATAGTTATTTGTATGCGCATTGGCTGGCTATGTACAATGTAATTTCGGATTGTAATATCATACTTGGGAATATTGATAAGGCAACATTCACCAATGCGAACAATAAACTGATCTATAAAGCCGAAACAGAAACCATCCGAGCGCTTATCTATTTTCATATGGTACGGGAGTTTGGTGCCATTCCATTGGTAACTGTTCAGCCTACAACAACAGATCAGATTACCGCGCTTACTTTCCGTGCTTCCGAAGCCGCAGTTTACGCTCAGATAGTTAGTGATTTGAAGGATGCCGTAAACAGCCCACTGCCAACTACACAAGCAACAGGCACTATAGGCAGGTTATCACTAGCGGCGGTTAATACTTTGCTGGGGCAGGTGTATTTAACCATGGCCACCACAGAGGATCAGACAAACCGCACCGCTAATTTAAACAATGCCCTAACCTATCTTACAGCGGCTTATAACTACAAAACCTTTAGCAGCTTGTCGTCAATTCCTTATACGGATGTTTTTGATGTTACCAAGAAATCAACCTGTCCGGAGCTGATCTGGCAAATTGTATATAAACAGGGCGATCCTATTTACAGTTCCGTTATTGCGGCAAACAGCCAGGCCAGCGGCGAAACCATCGACTCGCAGAAGCCATCCTCGTCAGTAGGGGATAACGTTACCCATGACCTGGTGAATGAATACGAAACCGGTGACCCGCGTATGGCGTTTTCTATCGCCTATGCTAATGCGCCCAGCGTTAAAGACTGGTATGTTACTAAATTCAGGGACGTGAGCAGTGCCGCAGGTGTAAACGGCTATGGTGGTAACGACTGGATATTAATGCGCTACGCCGACGTAATATTAATGCTTGCCGAAGTAAATAATTATTTGGGCAATACCGCTACGGCTATACAATACGTGGATATGATACGTGCAAGGGCCGGTATGCCATCTTACGAAGTATCATCACAAACAGCGCCATACAGTACTAATTTCCCAACCCTTAAACTGGCTATTTTACATGAAAGGCGTGTAGAGCTGGCGTTTGAACACCATCGCTGGTTTGACCTGCTGCGTACTTTTAGTACGACAGAGCTGGTAAGTTATTTCCAGGCAAAAAGCCAGGCTAACTTTGGGTCGGCAGTATTGGCTAACTTTTCAACCAAAGACCGGTATTACCCTATACCGTTTAAAGAATACAACCTTGATCCGGTAAAAATGTACCAAAATCCGGGGTATTAACAGGTAATATTAACAACATAAAGGGATGAAATATTCCCTTTATGCTTTAATCAAAAAATTATGAAGAGAATTATTTTAACGCTCATCCTGGGCGTACTTATAAGGGTTGCTTTGGGGCAGGCGCCCGGCTATAACCCATCTTATCATTTTCTCCATTCAGGTAATTTAGTGGCCGATAAAGACTTCTATTTACTTACCGTTATAGAACATGATCCGGCTACTTCTGCTCTTTTGCGTAAGAATGAGGTATTATCATCCATATTAACCAGCAGGGTAACCTTACTAAAACAGCACGTAACAGATACCTGCAGTTATCCTGTAACTCTGTTAACCGATTTTAAATATACTTCAGACGATTCGATCAAGATTAATGCAGCGGTTAAAGCCATATATGCAGCTAACACAGCTGTTTTTAACCGTGTTATAGACAGTGATCTAAGGGCGAGCGGGTACTATCAACGCTTTGCACCTCTAAGTAACGAGGAGCTATTGCTTAAAGCCTGGGGACAATACATTTATGGTATCAATTATATCATAGATCAGTTCGGCATGGGCAAAAAAATGCGTTACCCGCGGATTGATAGCGCCAGCTATGTGGTTACCAGCCGTTATTACCGCATGGTGCTAAAAGATATTTTCGGCCAGTTGGATGAGCAGACAGATCAGATGCAATTGTTTTATCAACCGTCTTTAGCTATAGCGATGCAACTAATGCAGGCGAATGACCGCGATGAGCCTGCACGTTTTGAGCCCATGGAACAAAAGGAAAATAAAAAGGCTTTTGATAGGGTAAAACAAGTGCAATGGGCTAAATATGCTTATGCGGCCATAGTTATACCGGGCAATGGTCCTGAGTTGTATACCACGCCGATCAGTCCGGATAATAAGATCCATTGCGATGCTGCTGCTGCACGTTATCTAAAAGGATTGGCACCATATATTATTACCAGTGGTGGTTATTGCTATCCTTTCAGGGGCCCATACTGCGAAGCCATTGAAATGAAAAAATACCTGATGGGTAAATACAACATTCCTGAAGATGCGATCATTATTGATCCGCACGCGCGCCACACCACCACAAATATCAGGAACGCTAACCGCCTGATGATCCGTTATGGTATACCAATAAGCAAACCATCGTTATTTGTTACCAGTAAAAGTCAGCACGATTATGCCATGAATGCCGCCTTCGACAGGCGTAACCAGCATGAATTAGGTTATGTGCCGTATCGCGATAAAAAGAGCATTTCAAATCAGGATATAGTATACTACCCGGTATTTGAATCCCTGCACATGGACCCGCTTGATCCGCTTGACCCATAGGCAATGCGAAATTCAACTTTATCATAACTCATTAATAATAAATTAAATGAAGACGATAGCTATTTTATTATTTACAGGTCTGCTTTCTTTTCTGTTTACGGGCGATGTTAGCATGAGCCTGGTAAAGGAAACAACTATTGATTCACTGGGTGCCTGCCAGGGCGTATCCATTCAGCATGGAAAAGCTTTATTATATGGCGATAGGGAAGTAGGCATGATCAGGCAATTCTCATTTGATCATGATACTTTAACTTACGACCATAAAGAATGCAAGCTTACCGTTGATGGCAAAAATGTGATCAATCATCCTACCGGGGTCGCCTATCACGGTAACCTGCCTGTGTTTATGGGGAACTCTGTTAAACCTGCCCCGGGAGAAAAAGCATGGAAAGCGATGATCTATTGTATTAACTGGGCCGGCCTCTGGAAAACAGGAACGCTGGACGGTGGCAATCTGCTGAAAACCATTAGCGATGATGCCTGTATACAAGGCACCCGCCCGGAATATGTTGAATATCAACATAAATGGTATGTGGCAACGGCTGATTATGGCAATCATGGCAATGAAGTCCGTTTGTACGATCCTGAACGTTTAAGCCAGTGCTCAAAAACAAGCGAACCGGGTGTGCTCTACAAAAAATTCACGTGTACACCATGGGTACAAAACCTTTACTGGATTGCAGATAAAGGAATAATTGTATTGATACAAAACCAAATAGAGGGCCGCAAATGGCGCTTTACTTATGTTGATCTGGAGAAGTCTATTGAAAAAGGCGAGCAACAGGTAATTAAAGTAGTTGATATAGACCAACGTGCTGATGAACTGGAAGGTTTTGCTTTTAACGGTAAGGATAAGGGCGTAGCTGTCACCTCATCACGTAAAAGGAACGTTAATTTTATGGATATTAGCTGGTAACAGCCCGTCCCATTTGATAGCAAATACAATAAATCAGGCCTTCCTTCCGAGGCCTGATTTATAATTAACTGATCTTAAGAACGATTGAAGATTCTTGTGCTTGTTAATCTATGAAGCATCGTCGATCCGTTTATCCGGCCTCACTTCCTTTTTTCTGGGCTGTTTTGAGGAGCCGGCACCAGTGCCAAAGCGATAGGAAAAAGTTAATGTAGCCCTTGAGCCCACTGTGCGTCGTTCAAAATCGAGTAACAGATCATCGCTACTTCTTAAAAATGCCCACTTCCTGCTGTTAAAAATATCATTAGCGTTGAAAGTCAGCGAAGCCCTGTTCCCCGGCAAATCATACTTTGCAGCGGCATCCATGCCAAAAGCCGCCCGGTTTTTGTCCTGTACAATCATGTCCGGTGCCCGGTAATCCGCGCGGATTTGCAGCGATATTCTTTCCGGAAGAGATACATTACTGGTCACGTTTGCATTCCAGCTAACGCCTGTGTTACGGGCAATGCCAAATTGAGGAGCCGCGTCATTATCCCGCTCGTAAATATTGGTATTGGCGGTAAAGTCCCATCCTTTAACCACATCAAAATGACCAATCAGTTCAAGCCCGGTAGTAGTTGAGCGCTTTAAATTTTGAGCAGTTGTTATCACCACGCCGTCAACCGGGTCGCTCTCTATATGCTTAATTACATTATTAATCTGGTTGTAATAGATGCCGGATGTAAATGATATGTTTTCCCAGCTTTTGTTGTAATCCAGTTCTAAGGCATTGATGCTTTCGGGCCTTAAAGCCGGATTGCCCCTTTCGTAATTTACCGGATCGGAGAAATCGGTGGCGGAGTTCAGCTCCCTTGCAGTCGGCCGTGAAACCCGGTTCGTAAATGTGAACTGCAACTGGCTATTGTTCTCAAGTTTTTCCGTTAGCAGTACACTCGGGTATAACCCCTTACTTGGAACTTTTACAGGATCAGCAAATAATGAGTTGTTTGCGTCATAACTCCTGAAGGTAGCATTCAGGTGGCTATCTTCGGCTCTTAAACCTAACTGGTAGCTGAAATCAGCGATCTGATCCTTATAGTTCAAATAAACAGCATGCACCTGGTTATTACTGCTGAAAAAGCTGGTAAAATCATAAACCGGAACCACGCCGGTACCGGTAACACCATAGGCATACTGGTTGTTATTACCCAGCGTGATCTGACTGCGATAACCGGCTGCGAATTGGCCGGTTTTGCCCACCGGCAAAACGTAATCTGCCTGTATGTTATAATTAGTAGCATTATTTCTTATATCGCTTATTAATGGCGTATCCAGGGGAAGTGATTTTTGCCCGTTAACGTTTATAAGATGCGTTTGATATTCCTGGAAATTACGAAAATTGCCATAGGCATAAGAAAAGTTGAAAGTAAGTTCCTCCTTAGGCTTTTTGAAATGCTGGCTGTAATCCACATCCAGCTCATAACTATTGCCATTGTTATTTGTGGTGTTATTGCGTGTACTTGACTGTACAGGGAGGCTGTTGGCAGCCAGGTTATCAATACTTAAAACCTCATCACGATGAGTATTGCGTAAGTTGAGGCTGCCCGAAATACCCAATATGCTTTTCGGTGTTAATGAATAATCAATCCCGGCTTTTAAAAACTGGATCTTGTTCCTGGTAACAGAGGGAAATGTTTCATTGGAATAACGAACGGAGTCGGTAGGTTTCAGGAATGTCATGTATTGAAAGCCATTGCTATAGGTATTCCCATTTTTAACACTATAGTTTCCGTACAGGTTTCCCTTGCCGCTTTGGTAGCTCAGATTTGCACTGCCGTTATAGTTATCGCGGGTGCCGCCACCAAGTTCCACTGAGCCGTTAAATCCGGGTTTGCTGTTCTTTTTAAGGATGATATTGATAATGCCCTCGCCATTGGCATCATATTTAGCTGATGGGTTGGCAATTACCTCTATGCTTTCAATTGAGCTGGCCGGTATGGATTGAAGAATCTGGGTAATATCGCCATTTGCAATAACTGAAGGTTTGCCATCAACCAGTACTTTAACGCCGGTCGACCCGCGCAGGCTTACATTGCCATTGCCATCAATTTGCAGGGTGGGGACGTTTTGTAACAGATCTGCCGCGCTGCCCCCTTTGCTCACCAGGCTTTGATTAACTGAGAATATCTTTTTGCCATCGATATTTTGCAGTGCTGCTCTTTTGCCCGTAACCATTACTTCCTTTAGCGAGGTGTTTTTTGAGGGTTCCATCAGCAGGTTGCCTAAATTAAAATTACCGGTTGCCGGGCCTATGATAATGTTCTCTTTCAACAGGTACTCGTAGCCAACATAAACTATCCGCAGCGTAAATGTCCCGGCAGGTAAATTTTCAAGTACGAAATTGCCGTTTATGTCAGTTTGAACCCCTTTAATTGTGGTTTTTGTATGCTGATCGACTAAAGAAGCGGTTGCGAACGGGATGTTTTCATGGGTGAATGAATCCTTGACAGTCCCGGTTATTTTTGTGCTATTCTGACCATATGCAGCGACAGTTATCATTAGTATTAGCGCCGCTGTAATTTTCATTTTAAGTAATTTCATGAATTGACTTTTGATACTCAAAGCTGTCTTTTACAAACAGGTTTCAATAATCAATTCGATACTGTTCGTTCTATTTTCAACCAGGAGAGCGATTTATCCGGTAACTTGAGTTTCCCCATCGTTTTGGTGTTTATCTGAATTTTGCAGGTAATTACAGGGAATAATGGGCTAACTGTATAAACGAGTGCCTGAAAATAGAAAAGGTTGGTATTTTTGAAGATTAACAGCTGATAAACAGTAATGAATAAATAATTCGTGCCATAGCGGACTGATTCTTTATCTTAAAACAAAAAACTCTGATGGAAATATCGAGGTACAGACCGGGTATCATTCAGCTCCAGGTGCTGATTTGGGCGGCTGTGCTATTGTTAATCTTTTTTTCGCTGTTGCCGATGGATGGCCTGCTGAAATCAGTCATATATACGATAGTCAACACAGCATCGTACGCCATCATTATTTATGGGAATATTCTGGTCTTATATCCGGTGTTTTATCAAAAAAGAAGGTTTGTTTGGTACGGCATAACGGTAACGCTTTTTTTGATCGCCACTGGTGTTTTAAGGGGATATGCATCTATAATACTTTATCAGCATTTTTTATTGATAAAAGCAAACCCTGTAAATTTGCTTGCACTGCTCGGTTATGTCCCGGGCGGCGTGCTGATCTATATCCTGAGCCTGGTTTTTCGTATTGCTATCGCCTACTTCACCTTAAAGCAGCAAACCGAGGAAATCCTTTTGCAGAAAAGCCAGGCTGAGCTCAACTTACTCAAATCACAGGTACAGCCACACTTCCTCTTTAATGTGCTGAATAACATTTACTACCGGGTTTATAAAGTTGATCCGCTATCGGCCGGTTTAATAGAGCGCCTGTCGGACATTATGCGTTATTTTGTTGATGAAAGCCCAAAAGAAGAAGTACCGGTAGCCATCGAAGTGGCATTCATTGAAAACTATATGGAGCTTGAAAAAATCCGCATCAGGCATGGTGCCACTATTAATTTTGAGAAGGTATATAACCCGGAGCTCCGCATTCCGCCCATGTTGCTGATGACCTTTGTAGAAAATATTTTCAAACACGGGATCGATAAATCGCGAAGGCAAAATCAGGTAACTATTTCACTGGTGCAGCAAGATGGCTACCTGGTTTTTAAGACTAGTAATCGTAAGGTGCTTTCGGTGGCAACTAATCAACCTAGCGGATTTGGGATAGTTAACTTAACCAAAAGGCTCAGGATGTTATACGGATCGAAATTTGAACTTAGTATTGATCAGGATGGAGAATTATATACTGCATTTTTAAAAATCCCGCTTTAATGAATTTAAACTGCATAATCATTGATGATGAGCCCGACGCAATTGATCTTGTGGAGCTATTGATAAGGCAAAGTACAACATGGACCCTGAAAGCGAAGTGCTATGATGCACTGGAAGCATTAGCGTTTTTAAAAAACAACCAGGTTGATTTTATTTTTCTGGATATTAATATGCCGAAGCTAACGGGTATGGAACTGGCTAGCTTATTGCCACCCCAAACCAAAATTGTTTTCACCACGGCTTATTCTGAATATGCTGTGGAAAGCTATGCTTTTCAAACTATCGATTACTTGCTGAAACCAATCACCTTAAAACGCTTTTTGGCATCAGTGCAAAAAATAGAACAGTATTTTTTAAAACCCGCACCGGAACATCTGCCAAATGACGAACAGAGTCAAGAGTTTTTTTTCGTAAAATCAGGGAAAGTATTAAGGAAAATAGTACTGAAGGATATTCTGTATTTTGAAGGGGAGAAAGATTATGTAAGACTGGCGACAGGTCAGGAACAATTGCTGATATACCGCCGGTTAAAGGATATTGAAGAGCAACTTAAGTCGCCATTTATCAGGGTACACAATTCTTATATCATCAATTATGAACAGCTAAGTAAAATTGAGGATAATCATATTTATATCGCTGATAAACGTATTCCCATAAGTGAAAAATTCAGAGAGCGATTTATGGAGGTCATCCATAAAAATAAGTTTTGATCTCTCTGTAAAACAGATTTTATTTTTGTTTTTATAGCTGTAACAGTTTACCTTTAACTTATGAAAGAACCTGTTTACATAGGCTTCGCAAATAAAATTGCCGCTATGATTGATAGCGAAATTTATAAGGCTGAAGACAAATTACCCTCATTACGCAGTTTACATAAGGAAAACGG
Source organism: Mucilaginibacter mallensis (assembly GCF_900105165.1). NCBI lineage: Bacteria > Pseudomonadati > Bacteroidota > Sphingobacteriia > Sphingobacteriales > Sphingobacteriaceae > Mucilaginibacter > Mucilaginibacter mallensis. The sequence goes on along the minus strand of NZ_LT629740.1, from coordinate 4,939,732 downwards.
CCTGAGTATAGGTACTGTTTTGCAGGCTTTCAATTATTTGATTGATAAAGGTTTAATCACCTCGCGGGAGAAATCAGGGTATTTTGTTAATCATCGCCCCGGTAAAAAGTTGCCTTTGCCGCAGGCATTGCCCGTATCTTTATCCGAAAGAAGTGTACATATTGACAAGCTGCTGCAAAAGCTGCGGAACGACGAAACCGGCAGAAATTTTGTTTCATTTGCCAATGCCCTGCCCGACCATCGGTTGCTGCCTTTTAACAGTATAAAACGGGCCATACAGCAAACTTCAAGGGATATCAGCGGCAATTATTTAATGCTGGAAAGCCGGTATGGTAACAGGCAGTTGCGGGAAGAGATTGCCAAAAGATCGTTTCTTTGGAAGGGTTCAACGCATGCCGACGAATTGATTATCACCAATGGAGCAACGGAAGCAATCCTATGCTGCCTTCAAACTGTAACGAAACCCGGCGATACCGTTTTAGTACAGGATCCCTGCTATTATGGTGTTATGCAGGTGTTAGAATGCCTGGATCTGAAAATCGCCACGATACCATCACATCCGGAAACAGGTATAGCAGTAAATGATCTGAAAGCTGCCTGTAAAAAATTAAATATTAAAGCCTGTGTACTGGTTAGTAATTTTAATAATCCGGATGGCGCGAGTATAAGTACAGAAGGGAAAAAACAGATTGCCGAATTTGCGAACACCCATCACATTCCGGTTATTGAAGATGACCTTTATGGTGAGTTATTTTTTAGAGGGAGCAGGCCCGATACGATCAAGGCGTATGATACTGATGGTTGGGTGATGTATTGTAACTCCTTTACCAAAACACTGGTCCCCGGGTTTAGAATAGGATGGTGTGCAGCGGGCCGGTTTGCCTACGAAGTAGCCAGGATCAAATCAATGCATAACGGTTCAACCTCCAATTTTAATCAGCGGGTTGTGCTGCAATTGCTCAGCTCGGGCTCTTATGAACGGCATTTACAGAAATTCAGGCTTGAACTGAACAAGAACCTGATCCGTACCACTAACCTTATTGAGCAACATTTTCCGGAGGGAACCAAAGTAACGAGGCCTAACGGCGGGCTGGTTATCTGGGTAGAGGTACCCGAAAATATCAATGTAGTAGCTTTTCAGGAAAAGGCTTTTCAGCACGAGGTGTCATATGCTCCGGGCGAGATTTTTTCTGCTAAAGGTGATTATCAGCACTACATGCGTATCAGTTATTGCAATCTATGGGAAAATAAAGTGCAAAAAGCGCTTATTGAACTTGGGCGAATACTGAGCGAGGTTTATGAGAGCTCAGTTGGGCGAGCTGGATAAATTGTCATTAATAAAAGTACGAAGTCATGGCTATCATTCATTTCCACCATAGCTTTTTATATTATATGGGTATTACACCAGGTAAATTCTTAAACAATAATTATTGACAGGCTTCAACGATTAATACTGTCGCCCTGAATCTGTCACTAAGTGAGCTGTATGAACTGGCGAATTAATAAACCAATCACTTCAGGAGCATCCTCTAAACTATAATGACCGGCCTTTTCCAGTTCGTATATCAACCCTTCGGGAAATACTGATTGAAAGAGTGGAAGAAAATAACGGGATTGCAACGTTCTATCGGCTTTGCCCCAGATAGCCATTGCCGGTAGTTTGCCGATCTGCACTTTAACCTGCTGAGTAGGTTCTTCAAACTGATGTTTTCCACCTGCCAATCCTTTTGCCCATCCAATCGCACCAAGGCACTCCCCGGAGCTGGTAAAAGGCGACCGGTATGCTTTAAGCCATTCGTCAGTTATTAAATCATTTTGCTCAAAGCCGTTCAATTTTAATGTGCTCAGTATATTATAATGCAGTTCATTCAAAACAGATTCAAGATTGCCATTTTTTTCTGCCTGCAAAATCCATTGAAACCAGGGAGACACCTTCATATTTGCTTCAAAAAGCTGGCCTAAATCTGGCTGGCCAAACGGGGTAGGACCATTCACGCTAATGATCCGGACAACCCGTTCGGGGTGTCTGGCTGCAAAACCCATCCCCACAGGTCCGCCAAAATCATTTATAATGAGTGTGATGTCATGAAGATTGAGATCAAGGATGAATTTTTCCAGGTTGTTGATATGGTCCTGAAGCCAATAGGTTCTGTCGGCTGGCGTTTCGCTTTTTCCGAAACCCATATGATCCGGTACAATTACCCGGTGGGTACCCGAAAGCTGATGGATCAGGTGCCGGAACAGATATCCCCAGGTTGGTTCTCCATGCAGGCAGACAATCACCGGGCCTTTGCCCTCATCTACATAATGCATTTTAAATCCCGGTGCAATTGAAAAATTAGGTGTAAATGGAAAGCTTCCATTGAAAGTTTCGTTAGCTGATATCATTGTGTTTTGTATATTTATATAGATCTATCTATTTATTTTTAATTAAATTTTTTTAGATTATTATTTTCATCAGAAAATTTCTGACATTTTCGATTGGTGCGAAATTTCTGCTGACTGTAGAATTTACGGTTGCCCCCTCAATCATTAGAAATAAGCTGTCAGAGAGCACCCGTTTGTCTAATAGGTCAGTGCATTCAATTTGCATAAGTAATTCGTACAGATGCTTTCTTTGTTTGTCCTTGTGCTGTTCAACAATCCGGTGCACTTTAGAATCTGCCGTTCCTATTTCAGCAATGATTTTTGTAAAAGGGCAGCCCAGAAAATCAGGCTTTTGTAGTTCAACCCTGTAATCAATTAATTTAAATAGTTTTTCCTTCGGTTTGCTGATACCCTTGCTGAAACTATCAAACCTATCAAAAAAATCAACTGACTGTTTTTCCAGATAGGCTATTAGCAAATCATTTTTGGATGAAAAATTATTGTAAAGGGAAGCATAAGCAATGTCAGCTTCGGCTATAATCTGATTAACACCCGTCTGGTTGTATCCCTGGCGGTGAAAGAGGTCGCTTGCAACACCAATTATTCTGTCCCTTAATTTGATCTTGTTTTGCATGATGCTGATTGGCTACAAATATAGAATATTTTATTAAAAAATAGATAGGTCTATATAATTTAATCGTGTAATGACTGGTCGGAATGGCTAACCCGCTATATGTGAGGTTTTAATCTGTTACTATTAAATATATAGAAACTGTATCTGTTATATTTTAAGGTATTTGATCAAATTTGTGGTGTTCATTTAACCCCCTATATCATGAAAAATTACACCATTGCTCTCTTGTTTTTATTGGTGATATCAGTAAGCAGTAACGCACAAAATACAACTATGAATACTACACAATTAGCAGAAAACACGGTAAGGAATTTCCTTGAAATTGTTCGTTCCGGGAAATCGCCCGAAAGAGCTTCAGAATTTATGGCAGATTCGGTAAAAGCGCACCAGCTTAATGCGGAGCATCCGGAAACCATTACCAGAACACCGGAAAATTATACCCAGCATGTCAATGAATTCCTGCAAGGTTATGGCCATTACCAGTTTGAGGTAACTGAACTCATCGCCAGCAATGACAAGGTTTATGCCCGCTGGAAACAAACCGGGAATCAGACAGGTGATGTTGATGGATTTAAACCCACGGGATTACCGGTAACTGAGATAGGGAGCGCGGTTTATAGGGTGGCTGGCGGAAAGATAGTTGAATACTGGGTACAGATTGACCGGAAAGGTACAGAAATCCAGCAGCAGAATAATAGCAGCGTTAAGTCCGGTTCAAGCAAAGCCGGTTTACCTTTCCCGGATGCTTACATTTCCGGAGATGTATTATATATATCCGGCCAGATAGGAATAGACCATACCGGTGAACTGGTAAACACAGGGTTTGAAGCCGAAGCAACGCAGGTGATGGAAAATCTTGGCAATGTGTTGCGGAAAAACAGGCTTCATTACAAAGACCTGGTTAATGTAACGATATACCTTACAAGTATGGATAACTACGCTGCACTCAATAAAGTTTACAGCAACTATTTCGGCAAGAAATTCCCGGCGAGGGTATGTATTGCTGTTAAGGAGTTACCACGCCAGGCACATGTTGAAATTGCGGCAGTAGCAGATTTTAATAACTGATCCCGGCAATTCAATTGGCATATATGAAATCGTCTTTTTATTTCCCATCTATAGGTGTTCGGAAGATTAAAAAAGGGTGTCATGCTGAGGCCCTCGAAGCATGCGGGCAAAGGCCTTTACGCTTACCCTTCGAGTGCCTCAGGGTGACCCCACACTCTATATTCGTAAGAAAAATAAATCTTCCGAACACCTATGATTTCCCATCTGAGCGTGCTGACTTTATCCTGGTCAACACGCTCAGTCATTAACCGATAAAACCTACTTTATCTCAAACTCATAACTACCTGCCTGCAGTTGGTAATTATTTTGTATAGACAGTTCTTTACCATTAGCATACACCTTTTTACCATCATTAGTTGGGAAAACAATACTTGCCGTAGAATTTGCAGGGACGGTAACAGCATAATTAATGCCCTTGCCAACACGTTTCCATGAAGATATTATTTTACCATAAGGCCCGGTATGCGTAGCTTCAAAATGATCAAGGCCTGTTACAAAATTGGGCGACAATAATATATTTTTAAAGCCGGGCTGGGTTTCATCCGGCTTTATGCCGCCCAGGGCCTTGTACAACCAGGCATCAATTTCACCGAACATAATGTGGTTTAATGACAAGTCTCTTGGTGCGTTAATGTTCCAGTTTTCATACAATGTAGTAGCCCCATTTACAATCCACCATCCCCATGATGGGTAGGTATCCTGCGAAGCTAATCTATAAGCCGTTTGTGCCTGTCCGTTTTCACTCAGGGCATTTAATATGGCTTTAGCACCCAATATACCAACATCCAGATGGAAATTGTTGGCAGCTACTGAATCAGCAAGATGGGCTGCGGCTTGAGCCTTTAAACTATCGGGCACTATGCCCCAGCAAAGCGGTACACTTTGCTCCGTTTGATGGCCTTCGGCATAAATACCTGTTTTGGGGTTCAGGTATTTGGCATTAATTGCATCTTTAATTTTAGTGGCTAAGGTCGAATACTTTGCATAATCACCGGCTTTGCCTAATATTTTAGCCGCTTTTGCCAGTATGTTTACATCTACATAATAATAAGCCGATGAGGTAAGTTCAACCGGGGTTTTTGATTTTACTGGCGCCCAATCTCCCAGTCCCCAGGTGGTTAAGCCTGTTGGGTAAAGTTCATTGATGTGATTCACATAGCGCTGGATATTACCATAGCAATCGCTCAGTAACTTAGGATCGCCATAAAACAGATAAACGTTCCAGGGGATAATGGCGATGGTACTCGTCCAGTCCGGCCCATTACCCCATTCGTAACCCCAGCCATCAGTTGGAATTATAGATGGTAATACGCCGTTAGGCTGCTGCTCATCGCGGTGATCGGCCATCCATTTTTCATAAATAGTGATGCCATCAAAATTATATAAACCTGTTTCGCTGGCAATATGCGCATCACCTGTCCATCCGTTTTTTTCGCGCTGTGGGCAATCGGTTGGATAGCCAAACAGGTTTGATAAATAAGACGCGTTTGAAGCCGCCCATAATTTGTTGATCAGTTCACTTGAAGAGCTGATGCTGCCTGTTGGTTCAACATCGCTGTGCATAAAATAAGCCACCAAGCTTTCTTTAGTTAAGCTGATAGGCTTGTTGCTGGTCACCTCTACATATTGAAAGCCCTTATAATTAAAACGGGGCATAAAGGTTTCCTGGCCTTTGCCGCTCAGTTTATAAATATCTGTTGAAAACGGATCGCTTTTGCGGGTGGGGGTGGATAGAAAATAATCAACATTTGATTGATCAGGATAGCCATTTTTATATAAGCGTTCTGCGTGGGTAAGCCTCACGATGGTACCCGAATCGCCATTTAAAGTGATCTGGCTTACGCCTGCAATGTTCCTGCCCATATCAAAAATATAGGTGGTGTCGTTTATCTTACTCATGCTTTTGCAGATGATCTTCTCCACATTACGGATGGGCTGCATAGCCTGTGACACAATATTTAGCGATGGTGCCTGGCGGTTAGCAATGCCGTTCCATTTGGTATCATCAAAATTTGCGGTATCCCAGCCCGGTTGCTCTAAACGGGCGTCGTATTGTTCGCCTGTATAAATGCTGTTATAAATGATGGGGCCGAATGATGTTTTCCAGCTTTTGTCGGATGTAATGGTTTCTACCGAGCCATCATCATAGGTAACATGCAGATCGAGGCAAAATGCAGGGCGGTTTCGCCATGGTGCCCTTTCAAAATCCCATACGCCAACAGACTGGAAGTTATACCAGCCATTGCCTAAAATTACGCCAATAGCATTTTTTCCGGTTTGCAGATCGGCCGTTACATCGTAGCTTACATACAGATTACGCCTGTCGAACCGGGTATACATCGGATCGAGGCGGTGGTCGCCTACTTTTTTGCCGTTGATATACAGCTCATATAAACCAGCCGCAGCAATATAAGCCCGTGCTGATACAATCTTTTTACCGGTTTCAAAGGTTTTTCTGAAATAGGATGCAGGCTTTGTGTTGATGTCATGATCATCACTTATCCAATAGCCTTTCCAGTTTTTGATGCCCATAAGCCCGGTTTCAAAACTGGCTATGGTTGGTGCTGCTATCTTCTTACCGTCTTTATCCCACAAGCTTATACTCCAAAAATATTTGGTGTAAGGTTGCAGGGCTTTGCCGGCATAAGCTATTAAATTGGTTGATGAGTTAACTTTATCAGTTTGCCAAGCGATGCCCTGGCCATTGCTAACAGCGAGTGAGTCTGTACCTACTGTAATTTGATAGACTGTTTGCTTTGCGCCTTGCTTGTCATCACTCAATTGCCATGTTAAACGCGGATTGGGCGCATCAATGCCTATTGGATTGCTGAGGTATTCGCATTTGAGGGCAACAGCTTTTACCGGCGCATGTATCCCGAAAAGAAACAAAAGTTGAAAAATAGCACAAAGCATAAGTTATAAATTTAGTACGATCTGATTTTGAGTTGGCTTAAGCCTGAATTGAACATTGTTACCAGGTGTGGAGAATGTGCCCTTGGTGGCATTAACGGAATAAGCCATACCTTCAAACCGGGCGTTCAGGTGGTTTCCGGTGACAGTAGTAAATGGCAATGTAATTTGAGCATTACTGGTCAGGTCTAAAAACCAATCGAGATGTTTATTGCCTGCTACTGATATTTGGATTTGTTTTTCCGTAAATTCAATTTTCAATGTGCCGTTATCACCCTTTAATGGCCAGCTTACCAATAGTTTTCCTGCTGTGCCATCGGTTATTACCGGGATGCCTCCTTCTAATAGTGTCTCCTGTCCGTTAACAATAGCCTTGAATTTAAGGCCAGCCGGCTCATCTGGTGTGCTCCATAAATAGCCATCAACAACGGGCAGTGTAAAAAATGAACATTCATTAGATGTAGCTACCTGGGTTTCATACTTTGAACGGAATTTTTCATTAAACAGGTGAATATCCCGGAACCGTAAATTTTCATTTTCCCATAACAGGTTAGCACGGTAATAGCGGCTATCAAACCAAACGGTTTTGTCATTACTGCCTGGCAGGTCGTTATTAATAGTAACTGAAGTTGGCGGGGTAACTTTAAAATGTTCTTTGAACCACCTGCCGGATGCTTCCAGTGTTTCTACCCTGACCTTTTTTTCATCTCTCAATTTTTCAATCAGCGGAAATTGCAGGGTTAATCCTTTTTCCATTGCATCCCAGGTGAAAGAGTTTTCCTGCCCGGCTTGCGTATAGGCGAAGTTGGTTGATGCGCCATTTACAAATTCATTAAAGAACCAGGCAACCCATGTTGAGTCGCCGCCTGCATGAGGATAAACTGGTTCTAAAGTAATCACGCCTTGTCTTTGTTTGCCTGGCGCATCGCCATATTGACGAATCGGATCACTGCCAAGCATCCTGAAAATGGGTACAGGTATTTGGTTAACCGCATTTTGGGCAGGCATATATGAATTCAGCTTGCTCGGGTAATAGGCCTGGTTCCAGTAGCCGCCCCATAGGGTATAGCCATCTGTACCGTATTGATCTTTGCAATTGCAGGATGCTACGATATGATATTTCTGATACATATAGTTTAAACTGTATGCATCAATAAACCATGACCCTACGGATTTTGGATAATAGCCAAATATTTTTTTAAAATCCTTCATATAAACATCTATCAGTTTTATCCGCTCCTGTTGCGTATAACCTGTAGAAAAACCGATGTTAGCCCGCCAGTCCCATGGATATCTTCCGCGCCACTTTAGTCCGGCATTTTCCACTAGGGGTTGGGGTATTTCCCACCAGGCCCCTATCTCGAAAGAGCCTTTGGGCAAGCCGGCCAAAAGTGTTTGGTACCTTTTATCCATGAGTGCATCGTATTGTAAAAGAAATGTGCCACCCAGGTGATATTTCTTCATTAAAGCAACCTGCTTTACTACTGTTTGATATAAAACGTCTTCCGTAATATTAGGATCCCGGGGTTCGAGCAGGCGGATAAAATTTACGATGTTGACTATTTTGGGTTTGTCGGCCGTTGAGTTAGTCCCCGGATCTTTGCTCCTGAAAGCTGTGGTGGTAATCAATACTCCAATGCAAATAAGGCTGTTGGAAAGGCATATGCGCAAAATTTTGCTTTTGTTATTTTTATTTGAAATCATAGGATGTGTAAAATTATAAAATATACACAGGCAGCTGTACTGAGCTATGCTGCCTGTGTAACAACTGTGGGTTTTTATAACAGTAAAAACAATTATTTTCTTCAGTTATGAAGACAAGATATTTGAAGATTACTTACGGCCAAGCATCCTAAATTTTAAAGGCGACATGCCAGATGCTTTGTGAAAAGAGCGAATAAAATAAGCGTAGTCAGTATATCCCAATTCATGAGCAATTTGTTTTACATCAACATCGCTATGATATAGCAGGCGCTTAGCTTCACTGAATATTTCCTGCTGAATCCAATAACTTACTGTTGAGCCCGTAACTTTTTTTATAGCCTCATTTAAATAACCCGGTGAAACATTAAGTTTTGAGGCATATGCTGACGGGCTTTTGATGGTATGGCTATACGTTGTGAGCAAGCTTTTAAATTGACGGGCAAGTTCCGCTGACCGGGTATGTTTATTTTCTGTAGTTTCTATAGAACTAAAGGTGCTGACCGCCATCGACAAAAATGACTGGACAAGGGTATGGATGATAGGTAAGTAATATTTATCACCTTGCCGTTCAATAAATTCAGTATGTAAAAGGATGAGCAGGTTTGAATACTGCTTTAATTCGTAATCCGTTAGCCTGCACGGCAGCTGTGAATTTAGCCGGTGTTCAAAAATATCCCTGAAATCCGGTGGAATTAATGAAGTATCCACTGCCAGAAACCACCCTGCAGCGCTGTCTGTTTTTATCCGGTAATGAACTTGTGATGGCAATATATAGTAAAGTTGACCGGCGGTAAGAACGACATCCTGCAAGTCGACCTTTAAAGTTCCTGAACCGTTTGTAAGCAGGAAGAAGATATAATGATCGTCGCGGTGAGCAGCAGCGCTTTTCGTTTCATTTTGCTGATTATCGCTGGCCCGGAAAGCTTTGATCTGTAGACCAACACTTGTCTTGTCCCGTAACTGATCTACCGGAATGCTTTTCATCAATACAAAAATACCTTTATATCTTTAAATTCAGTAGTTTGTCTGCATTGCCATGGGCAATTTTTGCTACTTGCTCATTAGGAAGGTCAATCGCATTTAAAAATTCAATACCCATTTCGTTTGTACTGAACGGATAATCAACAGAAAACATAATATTATCAATGCCAAAGGTATCCAAAGCAATTTTTAACGGCGGCTGCGTGAAAAAGCCGCTGGTAGTAATATGAACCTGCTGATGAAAAGTATCGGTAAGGGTACGCTGATTGGCACCCCCGTTTCCGGGTTTGAATGCTTTCTCTGACCTTGCCATCATCATCGGCAACATTTCGCCCATGTGGCCAATAATTAGTTTTAGTTTGGGATACTTATCGAAAATTCCTGAGAAAAGCAGGCGTAAAACATGCAGCGCGGTTTCTGAGTGCCATCCCCAGCCGTAACAAGCTAAAGCTTCTGCCATACCCGAATGATTTGGTAGCCCGCTATAGTAAATATCGGCTATTCCCTTTGGCGGCAGGCCTGGGTGGAGATAAATGGGCACGTCAAGTTTTTCAGCGCGTTCAAATATCGGTGCAAATTCGGGTTGATCTAAGAATTTATCCTGTGTCAGCCCCCGGATCATTGCTCCGCGAAAATGGTATTCTTTTACTGCCCGTTCCAATTCATCGGCCGCGGCGAGGGGAGCTGTCATGGGTAGATGGGCAAAAGCCGTAAAGCGATGCTCAAAACCCGCAATTCTTTCGGCAATCAGATCATTATATTGCGTAGCAAAAGCAGGGCCTTGTTCTGGGTTCAACAAATTAGCGCCTGAACTGTCCACAGAAAGTACCTGCATAGAAATGCCGTTTTCATCCATTGATTTTAGACGCTCCCCGGTAATATCAGCCAGTTTTGGAGCTATCCGCTGCATAGCTGCTGATTGACCGAAGCCACCCAAAGCCTCTTTGGGTATTTTATCAGCCATTTCCGGAAAGGAAATGTGTTCTTCAAGTGTAACTATTCGCATGTTAAAGTGCTAAAGAAATGTCTGTTACGTACTCATGAACAGTTCATAAATACCACAATGCAAAGAAACGTACTCAGCTTTTAAACCGCAATGTGCAATTGGTGGTAGTTATAGGAGTATTCGTGGATTAATTATGTGGTCCAAATTCTGCCCGGCCTGTAAAAGCAAAGCCCCGCAGATCTGCGGGGCTTTGTTAATAGCGCATATTTTTGATTTTTACAATCAAGATGTTGTTCTTTTAATCAACCTCGTTCATGCCTGTTTATTGTTGTACTAATTGCATCGTTGCGCTTTTTAGGTTTTTTGATGTAGCGGTGATGGTCAGTATGCCTGCTTTGTTACCCGACCGCACCAAAATAGTAGCGATACCACCTCTTGCCTTTGCCGTAGCCGGGCTGATGATCTTGCCATTGCCAGTTATGGTAAAATGAACAACGGTTGTATTATCAAGGCAGCTGATGGTGCCCTTGCTGTCGGTTACACGTGCATGCACAAAAACGGCATCAGCGCCATCGGCTTTTAGCGGTATGCCTTCAGTTTCTTCTACCAGTTTAAGCCCGGTTGCGGCACCCGGTGAGTTGATGGTTTGCTGCGTTGCTATTTTGCCTTTGATATAACCGATCACTTTTAACTCACCGGCCTGCCAGTTGATGTTATTAAAGGTATAAGGTGGATGGAGAAGGTTATTGCCGTTGCCGCCATCAAAGGCGTTGCCGCCGTGGTCGTAGTCGCCATAGTCTGTATCAGGGCCTGCATCAGGGTGCTGTTTTTTGATGAACTTGCCATTTATATATAAAGCCACCTCGTCACAATTAGAATACACGATAACTTTCTCCGGTTTATCAGTTGGTGTCCACCAATTAGCAATGTAAACCATTGGCTTGTTATCGGCAGCAAAAACAGGTTTGGTGGCACTAAGCTGGCTCCTGAAAAAGTAATAGCTGAATTTTGGAAGCCTGAATATATCTACCGATCCCCAGTTTGATGTGGTTTTATTGGTAGCCTCAAAGCCATCATAAAATGCCCATGTAGCGTCGCCTATTGTCCAGGGGTAATATTTAGGGCCCATTAATAGGTTGTGCTCCCACTGAAAATTCCAGGCATTTTGCAGTAGGGGTTTTTCACCATCGGCCCGGTTTACACGGGTGGTTGATTTATCGCCGCCAAATTCATAATCGCCATATTCGCGTACAAAGCCGGGTTGTTCCGGCTGTACATCCTGGGGCCTGCCGAAGGGGTCGTCCCAGCTATTATAAGGTACATCCCATTCTGTATGTTTGGCTGCATAGGTATCGCCAGAGGTGAAAAAATTATCACCGGGATATTCCTCATGCGCTATTTTTGAGGATTTTACCCTGAAGCTATCAGTAGGATAGGTTTCATTCAAACTTACCTCCCACATAACAACCGAGGGATGGTTCCTGTCGCGGCGGACCATTTGCCTTATATCTGAAAAAACGCGTTGCGAAAAGATCTCATTGCTGTTAAAAAATTGCCAACCCGGTATCGGGTCACCAAGCATCAGGCCAATGGAATCGCAGTATTTATAAACCGAAGGATCTTGTGGGTAATGGGAGAGGCGCACGAAGTTAAAACCGGCTTCCTTTATCCGTTTCATATCACGGCATTGCATCGCATCAGACATGGCATTACCCACAAAAGGGAAATCCTGGTGACGGTTGGTGCCAACGATCTTTAAAGGTTTGTCATTCAATGTAAAACCTGCTGAACGGGTGTAAGCTAATTTACGTATACCTATTTTTTGTGTAAGATCATCCATCAATTTACCATCTTTCCATAACTGGGTGGTAAGTGAGTAAAGATTGGGTTCATCAGTCGACCAAAGATCGGGGTTGGGGACCTTTATAGTTTGGTCAATGTCGTTTGTGCCTCCGCCATCTATTCTAATTTGGGTAGAGGTGCTTAGCTGCGCCTTTGTTTTGGTGTTTACCAGAATTTGCTTTACAGTAACCGGTGATAAGTCGGGGGCCGAATTCTTAATCTGTGTTTTAATAAGCACATCGGCATTACTGGCCGATATATTTTCAGGCCGCACAAAAACGCCCCCTCCTGCAACGGTATTTGCATCGGTAGGGTCGGTTATAAATAATTTATGAGTGATAATAAGCCATGCTTCACGGTAAATGCCGCTCCAATATAAAAAGCCCATGCGGGCCAGTGGCTTGCCAGGTGGCAGGTTGATGTTATCGCGATTATCCAGCCTTACAACGATCTCGTTATTGCCGGCATTAATATTGCCATCAAGCGGAACAATAAACGGCAGGTAGCCACCAGCGTGCTGGGTTATAAATTTGCCGTTTATCCAAACTGAGGCCGTGTGCATAGCGCCCTCAAACCGGATATAGAGGTGTTTATCCTTATAATCGGCAGGAACCTGGAATGGTCTGCGGTAATAGCAGATGCCGGTAAACTGATTTACGTTAGGGTTGAGTTCCTCTTCATATCTGGCCGGATGGGGTATAGAGATACTTTCCCATTTTAATGATCGGATAGCAGGGTATTCTATGGAGAATGCATTCAGCGCTTCCTGCACTTCGCGGTTGCGGATAGTATCTGCCGGCCACGATCTTTTTTTAATATTTTCCTGGTTAAACTGGGATTTAAAGGAAGTGCTGTTCCTGATATTGACGGCATTCTTCAATTGGCGGGCCGAATCTATCCGGTACATTTCCCAGCCGAAATTGAATTTAATGGTCTGCCGGGCAGTTTGTGCATTAGCTAAATGAAAAGTGGCCAAATATATTATTATCAGTACAAAAAGTCTTTTCATAATGTGCTTTTAAATTATGCAGTAAATAAATTGGGATAGTAAAATAGGAGGGGGCTATAATAAAAAATGATTTTGATGCACGGGGCACCAAAATCATTTTTTTATTTAATGGGCAGAACTAATAGCCCGGGTTTTGTTTTATGTTTTTGTCGAGGTCAATTTCTGATTGTGGTATAGGCCACAGGTAATTTTTAGCAGCAAATGTCCTGGTTTCCAGCTTTAATGGGGCACCAGTTATGGTGTACTTACCTGTTGTGGCATCAACGGTACCTGTTTTGGCGCCATAAACGATTCCGGTCATCACCTGGCTTGCTGTTTGCCAGCGTTGCAGATCAAACCAGCGTAAGCCTTCAAAAGCAAATTCAACCCTGCGCTCGTTGCGTACCAATGTGCGTAACGATGCCTGGGTATTATATACAGTTTGATTAACCGATGGCATGCCGGCCCTGTTACGAACAAGGTTAATATCTGCATAAACACTTCCATCAATCTGGTTCGATTCTATTTTAGCTTCAGCATCAGTAAGCAATACTTCTGCATAACGTATAACGGTCATATTCAGGCCGCTTTGAAACAGGTTATCAAAGTCACTTAAGTTTGATGTGAACTTTTTAACTATATAACCACTTGGCGATGTGTTGTTACCGCTCGCATAGTAATCAGGCGAAGAAGCATCCAGCGGATCAAAATAAGAAACAGTTTTTGCTAATTGGCCAACTACGCCGCTTGCCTGGTAAAAGGGTGCACCGGGGTATAAAATGGTAGCAGCAAGGCGCGGGTCGCGGTTTGCATATGGGTTTGTTGGGTCATAGCCTGATGCCGGATCGGTTATCGGTTTGCCGTTATCCATCTCATAAGAATCAACAAGTGATTGCACCGGATCAATTGATGACCATCCGCCCATTGAGTTTGATGGCATAACGCCTAATACACCATTTGAGTTAGCAGATGGGTTTTCTACATATTGTACCGAGGCAATTATTTCAGTGTTGTTAGCCTGCGCTACCATACGGAAAAGATCGGTGTAGCTTGGATATAATGCATAACCTAATTTCATTACTGCCTGGCAGTCGGTAATACAATCTTTATAATCAGCAGTATATAGCTCAACTCTCGCCTTTAATGCAAGCGCTGCTCCCCTGGTAATATGGCCATCGCCTGAATTATTGGCTGCCGTAAGATCAGGAGCTGCTGCTGCAAGTTCACTTAATATAAATTTAACTACATCAGCACTTGGCGTTCTTGTTAGTACAAGTGATTGCTCTGGGGTAAGTAAAGTTGTTACCAATGGTACATCACCATACAGCTGATTCATTAAGAAATATTGATAGGCACGTATAAAACGTACCTGTGCAATCATATTTGCTTTGTCTGTTGCAGACATAGGGGTTTTATCAATGTTGGCCAAAAAGAAGTTACACCTGGTTATACCGGTGTAGATATAGGCTGATGCATCACCGGTTGATGGATTGACAGTGCCATTACCATACGCCTGGAAACCTTCCCAGGGATATTGACTATAAGCGTTGTCTGATACGCAATCAAGATAAGCGATCCAAAGGCCATCGGCCCAACCGTTTCCATTACCATAAGTAACAGATGTACCATTATAAACGCCTGCTAAAGCTGCGGCGGCATCACTTTCGGAGGTCCACAAACTTGAATTGGTATAGGCATCCTGTGGCTGCCTGTCAAGAAAGTCCTTTTTGCAGGACGTAAATAGCAGTGATATCGCTAATATATTTAAAACAAGGTTCTTTTTCATGATTCTAATTTTTTTAAGTCTTAAAAGGTTACATTTAAGCCCAATGAATTAATTTTTACCTGAGGGAAATCATATCCGCTTTCTCCTGCCGGAGCTTCAGGATCTATCCATTTGTAGAAGCTGGTAAACGTTAAGATATTTTGTCCGCTGTAATAAACCCTAAGTTTTTTTACACCTATTTTGGTAGCCCATGCAGCTGGCAGCGAATAGCCTAACTGAACATTTTTTAAGCGCACGTAGCTTGCATTTCTTATCCAGAATGAAGAATATGTACTGGATGGGTTATCTTGTGTATAATTTAACCACAGACGAGGGAAGGTAGCATTGGTATTGGTGGGTGACCAGCTATCCAGCATAGCTGAAGTAGGTTTACCTGTTGCAATACCATTTTGACCCAATGCTATGCCTGAGATATAGTTTTTAACACCAGCTGCACCCTGGAAGAATGCGGTAAAATCAAATTGTTTCCAATTGGCATTCAAATTTAAACCGAAGGTTACCTTAGGGAAATTAGAACCTAATACTACACGGTCTGAAGCATCGATCTTTCCGTCGCCGTTAACATCTTTATAGATCAAATCGCCGGGAGCAGTGTTCGGGCTTATACCACTTTGGTCGGCATGTGCTTTAACCTGTGCTTCGTTTTGGAATATGCCTTGTGCTACGTATCCGTAAAATGAGCCTTGTGGTTGTCCAACTTCAGTAATGTAAGGGCCGCTGATCTGAGGCGCATTGCTGGTTCCCAGCTGGGTTACCTTATTAGTTATAAAAGATGCATTACCTGTTACGTTCCAGCTAAAATCACCTGCTCTATCGTGATAAGTTAAAGCAACTTCCCAGCCTTTATTCTGATAACTTGAACCATTTACATAAGGAGCGGTTAAACCATAATATGCAGGTAAGTTTACCTGGTATAAAACATCGCTGGTCTTTTTGATGAAGTAATCAGCGGTAAGGGTAAATACCTTTAAGAAATCTGCATCCAAACCAAGATCTGTTTGAGTAGTTTTTTCCCATACTATACTTTGGTCAACACCTGCAGTAGGGGCTACACCACCAACAACAGTACCACCATAAGGATAGTTTTGACCAGCGCTTACTGTTGCAATAGTAGGATAATAACCTGCTATGTCCTGGTTACCCAGCTTGCCCCATGATGCACGCAGTTTTAAATTAGAGATGCTATTTTTTAGATTTTTAAAGAAATCTTCTTCGGATACACGCCATCCGGCAGAAGCACCCGGGAAAACACCCCAACGGTTTGCAGGAGCAAAACGGGATGAACCATCATCACGAATATCACCCTCTAAAAGGTATTTTCCTTTATAATCATAATTAATCCTGCCAAAGAATGAACGCTGTGCCACATCATAAGTATCATTTGATGTAGTTTGGCCTGTGGTAGGCGCCACGTTAAGGTCACTTAACGAGTTATTCAGGAAACCCTGTCTGTAACCAGATAAAGTATAATAGCTGTTATACTCCTGCGAAGCACCGGCTAATATCTTAATATCATGGTATCCTAATTTCTTATCATATTCTAATAACGCCTGTGGTGCAATGTAGGTATGGCTGCTATAGCTATCTGTGGCATTGCTAATGTTTGGCACACCACTTAAAGAGCCGTCGGCATTATAATATTGAATTGATGAAACGAAATTATTGCTCTGGTTGGTATTAAATTTATAGTTTAAGGAAGGCTTAAAGTGCAGGCCTTTAATTATTTCCCAATCGCCGCCAACACTACCCTGGAAATTGTAAGCATTTTGCTTATCAAAAGATGGTGAGTTGAGCCATGCAAGCGGGCTACCATCTGCTATATGCCCGTATTGGCCGTTCGCGTAATAGGCGGGAATTATAGGCGATATACGGTTAAACTGGCGAATAACCTGGTCAAAGCCCTGATCGGCAGATAATGAACTTTGCGGTTGAGTAAGCGGTTGATAAGTATAAGATAAGTACCCGAATACAGATAAATTATCTTTTATCTGTGTATTCAGGTTTAAGCGAGCGGTATAACGCTGTGTATTGGTTTTTGGGGTAATACCATTTTCATCAAAGTAGCCTATTGATAATGCGTAAGTGGTTTTATCGCTGCCGCCATTAACACCTAAGTAATGGTTTTGCTGGAAACCGTTTCCGCTATAAAATAGTTTTAACCAATCTGTATTCGGGTAGTTATACGGGTCCGAACCATCTTTGAAAGTTTGTATCTGCGCGGCTGTATAAACAGGTGTTTGGCCCTCATTAACCCTTGCCTCATCATACAATGTAGCTGCCTGCCATGATGGAAGATAATCAGGTAATGCTACCGCTTTATTTTTACCAAAATAATCGCTGTAAGTAATTTGCGCGGTTCCTTTTTTACCTTTTTTGGTAGTTATTACTATAACACCGCCTGCAGCCCTGTTACCATAAATTGACGCTGACGCTGCATCTTTTAGTATGGAAATGTTATCAATATCATCAGCGTTGATAGCATTCATGTCACCTGTACTTGAGATAACACCATCAATAACGACTAATGCAGAGGTGCTGTTTAGCGACTGCCCCCTTATATTAATGCTACCTGCATCAAAACCAGGCTGCCCGTTGTTGGATGAAATGGTAACACCGGGTACCGTTCCCTCTAAGGCATTGGTAACGCCGGTAACCGGCCGGTTTTCTAATTGGGCGGCACTAACAACTGATACGGCTCCGGTAAGGTTTACCTTTTTCTGTGTGCCATAGCCTACTACCACCACTTCATTTAAGCCTTTAGCGCTCGATGGTAGTGTTACATTGATCACTGTTTTGCCGTCTACATTAATTTCCTGTGTTGTGTAGCCAATAAACGAAAATGTTAAAACACCGTCTTTAGGTACGGTAATGGAGTATTTTCCGTTAGCATCGGTCATTGATCCAACGCTGGTGCCTTTTACGGCTACTGATGCGCCGGGCAGACTTTCGTCATTGTCTGCTCCTTTAACAACACCCGTAACTTTTACTTGCGCAAAGCCAAATACTGTAAACAGCAATAAGAGGCATGTCAAATAAAATTCTTTTTGATAGAATTTGCTCATGTGAATTGATCTTTTGATTAATAATTAGATTAGTTAATTGAGTTTAGTTGTCATCTGTACATTTATCGGATAGGACAGCATAACCTACTTGAGATTTTTACTGCAAAATGATTAATGTGGCAAATAATAGTTTCTAAAGTTGGGATATAAGTATTGTAGAAACAAGAAATCAAGGGCTGAACCTTAACGCAAACGTTTGTTTATATATGTAGTAAAACGATCAAGCCTTTTCTGAAATTTGCTAAAAATCAGCCGTTTGCAATAGCATTTGTCGTTTATATTGCTCTTTACAGATTGTTAACTAAGGTTTTGACGGGATTACAGGATAAATGCAGATAGCCAAAAACAATTTTCGAAGGCGTAACCGGGATATTATTACTTGGTGGAGAAATTTTAAGCAAACGTTTGCTCACATTTTTGGGCTTTTAATTATTTAGGTTTGATTTACACTATATCATACTACAAGTAATAAAAATGAAAAACAGATCAATCGGTATCCTTATTCTCTTTCTTTTAGTTAATTATACTGCGTTTTCACAAGCAAAGCACACTTTTGAAGTAAAAGACGGCAATTTTGTTTATGACGGTAAACCAATCCAGATCCACTCCGGCGAAATGCATTTTGCCCGTGTGCCAAAACCATATTGGCGCCATAGGTTAAAAATGATGAAAGCAATGGGGCTTAATACTGTAGCCACCTATGTGTTTTGGAATAACCAGGAAACCGCGCCGGGCGTATGGGATTTTAAAACAGATAGCCGCGATATTGCGGAATTTGTTAGAACAGCGCAGCAGGAAGGCTTGATGGTAATTCTTCGGCCGGGCCCATATGCCTGTGCTGAGTGGGAATTTGGAGGCTATCCGTGGTGGTTGCAAAAAAACAAGGATCTGGTAATCAGAAATAACAATAAAGCATTCCTTGATTCATGCAGGATATATATTAACCATTTAGCAGAGCAAGTTAAAAACCTGCAAATTACCCATGGCGGCCCAATCATTATGGTACAGGCTGAAAACGAGTTTGGCTCATATGTAGCACAAAGAAAAGATATTCCCCTTGAACAGCATAAGGCATACAGCATGGCCATTAAACAGGAGCTGATTGATGCAGGCTTTGATGTGCCATTGTTTACCTCTGATGGTAGCTGGCTTTTGGAAGGTGGCAGCATAAAGGGCACTTTACCAACAGTAAACGGCGAGGATAACATCAACAAAATACATGAAACCGTTAATAAATATCATGATAACATGGGCCCTTATATGGTTGCCGAGTTTTACCCTGGCTGGCTTGATCATTGGGGAGAGGATTTTGTAAAGGTTAGTACCAAGGAAGTTGTTGACCAAACAGATAAGTACCTTAAAGCAGGTATATCATTTAATTATTATATGATACATGGTGGTACAAATTTTGGATTCACCTCTGGGGCCAATTACGATGAAAATCATGATATACAGCCGGATATTACCAGTTATGATTATGATGCCCCTATATCAGAAGCTGGCTGGGAAACGCCTAAATATGACTCGCTGAGGAAGGAGATACAGGCTTATACCCATGAGAAATTACCGCCGGTACCGGCACCAATAAAAACTATTGAGATACCTGCTGCATCGTTCGATGACTCTGCTGATCTTTTTAGCCTGGTAAGCAAAATGACACCTGTAGAGAATGATAACCCAATGACCTTTGAAGACCTGAACCAGGGCCATGGTTATGTATTATACCGCCGCAAGTTTAATCAGCCCATTAGCGGCAAACTGGTATTAAATGGTTTAAGGGATTATGCGCTTATATATGTAAACGGTAAAAAAGTTGGCGAGCTTAACCGCAATACCAAAACTTATACCATGGATATTAATATACCTTTTAATAGTACGCTTGACATATTGGTTGAAAACATGGGCCGGATAAATTATGGTTCACAGATCACTCAGAATTTTAAGGGGATTATTAGCCCGGTTATAATAGCCGATCAGGAGATTACCGGTAACTGGAAAATGTACAAACTGCCAATGTCATCAACTCCGGATCTTGAAAAAGGTAAAAAAGGAGCAGTTGCAGATCATCCGGCTATTTACCATGCGCAGTTTAATTTAACTGAAGCAGGGGATACTTTTGTAGATATGAGCAAATGGGGTAAGGGTATTGTATTTGTGAACGGACATAACCTGGGCAGATACTGGAAAGTTGGCCCGCAGCAAACGTTGTACCTGCCGGGTTGCTGGTTGAAAAAAGGAGAGAACGATATAACCGTATTTGAGCAATTAAATGATGTTGTTCATGCTGATGTTAACGCTGTAAAAGTACCGGTGCTTGACCGGCTTAATACAAACCAGGGTAAATAATTAAGCGGGCTGACAATTGCTAAATTTCTGGCCCGCATTTGGAAAATGAGAAAACCGCTTTTTGATTACAAAAAGCGGTTTTTTTATGAAATATATGCCTCGATTATTTGAATGATGATGTTAAGGAATGCAAGATGTCATCGATCTCTACATTCATAAAACTGATATTCAGAAGCAGGCAGGGGCTTGAAAAATTCAATCCATAGGCAACGAAAAAAATTAAGCGAATAAACAGGATCTATTAAATTTCGACGTGATTTTATTAAAAATCACTTTTCTTTATTTAACGGATACTGACTACTCTTTTCCTTGCTGAAATTATTTTGTCAATAAGATTTCCCAAAGAACGTAAAACATGCTCCTCTAAATAGTCCTCGTTTCGCTGCATCCAGTCACTCCCCAGTTTGAATAACATAATTGCCTTTCCATCCTCGAACTTAACATTCCATACATGCCATGCCTTAAAATAGGCGCTGCTGATCTCCACCAATTGCGCCCTGCCTGCTAATTTGATTTTGTATTTCATAATAAATGGACGCTTAAATATTTCCAATATTGTCTCCTTAACATAAATTAACATTCTCTAAAGCCACCCGTTTTACAGCAGATGAGATCGTTAATTCGATTATCTCAAACACTATTGAAAGTGTTATTTATTGATAGTCAGCTTGATAATTGACTAAGCGTTTTTCATTTAGAATTAAAAAACCAGCGAGCGGCAGCCTTTTGGAGTTCGCTGTAATCAGGGTTGTTGTCACAGGCCCAGGCGATAAACCCATCAGGGCGTATCAGTACAGCGCTCAGGCCTAATTGCTCTTTCGCCCGGGCCGCAACATATTTCATTTGGTCGCCATATTTATCAGCCAAAGTTTTAAGTGAAGCATTCCTGTCAAAATCAAGCAGTATCCCATGGCCATCGTGCATTAACTCGCCAATTGCCGTGCCGTTCTCCAACTCAAAGTGAGGAACACTATAGCCTGTCAGAGGATGGTCGCCGCCGAGGTTGTAGTGTGTGAAAATGCCCCACACTCTTCCTGCAAAGTAGGTGGCACCATCGCGCGTACTTATAAGGTCGCGGATGATCGCGTTCAGCGCGCGGGCTTCCGGGCTTAGTCCCATAATGGCAACCTGCGCGCGCGACCAATCCAACACCTGTGCACCAATTGGATGTCGTTCGGTATAATAACTGTCCAGCAAGTCTTCCGGTGCTTTCTCATGGATGGTTGCGGCAAGTTTCCAGCCCAGGTTCATGGCATCGCCCAGCCCCAGGTTAAGCCCCTGGCCGCCTAACGGTGCGTGAATGTGCGCTGCATCACCTGCTAAAAGTACCCGTCCGTTGCGGTAAGTTGTGGCCTGCCGTGCCCGGTCGGTCCACGTAGTTGCGATATGCAGGGCGCTGATAGTAACGTCGGTGTTTGATACGCGGCGTAGCACCTCCTGCACATGTTCAAGTGTGATTGGTTTTTCTGAACAATGAAATGCCCCGCCATCAAAATCCTGTATCACCACGTAACCCGGCTGCGATTGCATGTACATCCCACTTGGTGTCACAACTCGGCCCGGGCTGAGCTTCTCCGGGTCGGCGATGTCAACCTTAGTAGAGTAGCCGGTAAATTCCGGCTCCGTACCAGCGAATTCAAAACCGCCTGCCTTGCGAACAATACTACGGGCGCCATCGCAACCCACCAGCCATTCACCTTGAAAAGATTGGTCACCCGATTGAACAGTTATCCCGTCCGCAGTTTGATGGAAGCCGGTAATGGCAAGCCCGCGCCTGATCTCTACACCCAGGGTTTCCGCGCGACGGGCCAGCACCGTTTCAAGTTCCTGCATTTCAGAAATTAAACTGGTTTCGGTAGAGCCTGGCAGGCGGTACTTCCACTGTGATGTATCAATATCACCCTCAAGGAATGGAATGCCGGCGAAGTGCCCTACCTGGCGCTGTGCACCCTGTTTGGCATTTTGGTGAGGGTTTTTAAGGTGTTTATGTATCTCCAATTCGTTTAGCAAATTACGGCGATAAAGCGCTTCAATAGTAGGTGCTGAAAGTCCCCGTATGCCGAAAGGCATTTGCTTTAATGGCGAGTGCGGATCCTCCGTCTTTTCCAGTATCAGGACTGAACATTTGGCCAGCGCCAGTTCACAGGCGAGGAACAGGCCTACGGGCCCTGCGCCGGAAATGATCACATCGTAAATAGTATTATTTTGTGTGGATTTATTGTTTTTAAGTGCGTCGTTCATATTAGTATGATTATGACACAAAGGTCTGGAACGCTACTGGATCAGGCTTGTATAAATGCGACAAAATCGTTGCTTACAGCCTGTTTTCTTTTCTTTGCCTTTCGCGCGAATGCCGCCGGAGTAGTGCCGCTGTAGCGCTTGAATTCCTTACTTAGGTGGGATTGATCCGTATAGCCTAGTTCATGAGCTAAGCTGGCAATGTTGGAATCGGGATAATGCCATAAGCGGTTTCGTACCTGCTCAAAGCGTATCAGGCCCGACACATCTTTAATAGAATAGCCGGAAGATTGCTTGAAGTTTCTTTCCAGTGTACGAACCGTGGCATGGGCCGCCGCCGCTACCTGGCTTACCGGCAAGGTGCCCTTTGCTTCCCTCATAGCAAACCCTGCTTTAAATAGCATATTGCTGGTAGCAATTCCAGACCGTGCATCCAGAAAATACTGTTTTACCTGAGCAAGCGCTTCATCTATCCTGCCGGCTTCAATTAATTTATTCAATGCAGGCTGAAGCTGGGCGATAGGATGCTCAAATATGCGCACTCCGCCTTTACCTGACGGCAGTCCGAGCAAATCGAACACGGTCCATGGAAAGCACCTGATACCAATGATCTCCAAACGATTTTCGGTGTGAAAAATAACAGGCTGATTGAGCAGCCCCATCATAAACGGTGATGGTAATGGCTGCAGGCTTCCATTGGATGAAATACTACGGAGGCTTCCGAAATGAAAAATAATTTCAGCGTAGCCATCAGGTTGTACCTCAAAACTCGATTGTTGTTCATCAGCGTCTCTTTTGTTGTACCAAAAGCACTTTATGGTATCCTGTAGCTCTTCAGGAGGGGCGAATTCATGGTGCAGCATTTTTAAAGATAGGATATTTGAGGTGCATGAAAAACAACCTAGTGCCAAGTCAACAGTCTTTAGTCGTAAGTCTAAAGCCATATTTCGTTCTTTTGGATTTTTGACTCAAGACTTTAGGCTTACGACTAGCGACATTTTATGATTGACACGACACTAGGTCCCTGGCCAATGCCAGGGGCACTATCAGCCGAAGAATTATTCCTCCATCTAATTCAGGTGCCGGTATTCGCTCGGCGATTTTCCTGTTTTTGATTTGAAGATCTTTGTAAAGTGCGAAGGGTGTTCAAAACCAAGGCCGTATGCAATCTCACTGATAGAGTTATTCGTACCCCACAACAATGATTTAGCTTTATCTATCAGTTCCAGGTGGATATGTTCCTGAGTGGTTTTACCCGTAAATTTGTTTAACAGATCAGATAAATAATTGGGTGAAAGGTTGAGGCGGGAAGCAAAATATTTAACATTTGGCAGCCCGGTTTCGATCAGGTTGTCCTGCGAGAAGTAATCTTTTAGCAATTTCTCAAATTGTTGTACCACGTCTGAATTAACTTTTGCCCTGGTGTAAAATTGCCTGTCGTAAAAACGATTACAATAATTCAGCAGAAGTTCAATATTGCTGACGATGAGGCCCTGCGAGTGCTTATCTATATTTTGTGAATACTCTCTTTCAATCTTTGCCACACAATCCTTAATGGTCAGTTTCTCCTCTTCTGAAATGTGGAGGGCCTCGTTAGCTTCGTAATTAAAAAAGGAATACTGGTGTATCTTCTTACCTAAATCGGTACCATGGATCAAATCAGGATGAATGAATAGTGCCCACCCTTCATCAACAATAACATCCGGCCCGGGGGCAATGACCTGCCCGGGTGCCGTGAACATCAGGGAACCTTCATTAAAGTCGTAATATCCTTTACCATATTTTAATACGCCTTCAAATTTTTTGCAGGAAATGGTATAAAAGCCAAAACGGTAAAAAGCATCCTCCCTGGGGCGCTTTTCATAAAAATCTGCATGGTCTATCACGCTTATCAGGGGATGCTTGGGCGGCGAGTATTTTACCAGCTTATGCAGGTCGCTGATAGATTGAAGATCAATGTATTTATCCGGCATGTTTTTAATTATTATAAAGTTACCATAAAAAATCTGGCTGCCCGCTTGGGGCAGCCGGATTTTTTAGATGCCTGTTTGGACAGTCATCATTTTTTTAAAATCCACATCATCCATTTGTTGCCTGGCTTCTATCAATTGAACAGCATCATGCCCTACGGGGTAACGCAATTTTTCAGTACCGTCGGTTGCGGCTTCATAAATAGCATCGGCCACTTCACCAATATTTTCAGACATATCCCAATTATCTAATATGGCTATGAATTTATCAAATGAGGGTTTATAATCTTCTAAACCCTCGGTTCCGAAAAGGTCCATCGAACGCCCGGCAAATTCGGTTTTATAGCCGCCTGGTTCAACTATTTTTAAATGGATGCCCAGCGGATTTAATTCATATTGCATAGATTCTGTCAAACCTTCAACCGCAAATTTAGTTGCATGATAAAGCGACGAGAACGGGAAGGTAATTCTTCCACCTACTGAAGAAACATTGATGATGGTGCCTGATTTTTGTTGCCGCATACCTGGCAATACAGCTTTTGTTACTGCTATCAACCCAAAGAAATTTACGTCGAACTGCTGTTTAACCTGTTCTTCGGTAGCGGCTTCCAATGCACCCAGCGCACCGTAGCCTGCGTTGTTTACCAGTACATCAATTTTGCCAAATTTTTCGATGCCGGCTGCTACCGCATTTTGTATGCTTAGGTTATCAGTTACATCCAGTTTGCTGATAAAAATATTGCCAAGTGTAGCTAGTTCTGTTTCTTTTTCGGGCGAACGCATGGTGGCGATCACGTTCCAGCCATTGGTATGAAATAGTTTAGCGGCTTCTTTTCCAAACCCTGACGAAGCACCTGTGATTAATACTGTCTTTTTCATTGCTTTATATTTTTAATTTCTAAAGCAAAGGTCAGGTTAAGGGTACTCCCTGATTTATACGTTTCAACTGATCTCTTATACATTTCAAGTATACAATAAACCATAAGCCGAATTTTCAATACCCTTACCAATTGCCATGATTAAGTGCTTCTCTTCCGTTTGTGTAAGGCAAAGACCGGATTTTCACCCTTAGCATTCAGTACAATCGTAATAATAGCGTTGAGCGGTGCAAATAGACCCCGGCCTATACAGGTAAGTATTTATTAAGTAGTTTTCCATTTTTGTAAACGGTTGAACTATCTAATTTTAGCATTTTTTTCTCTTTGAAAATTGAAAGTCCGCTCCCGATTGCAACCGGGTTCCTGAAAATAAAATATTCATCAATAAGGTTCTGGCTGATCAACGAACTTACAAAGTTGGCACCGCCATAAACAATAATATCCTTGCCCGGTTCTTCTTTCAGTGCCTGTACTGCAGTAGCCAGGTCTCCGTTTTCCACTTCTAAGTTCCTGCCGCTGATGGCGGTTTGTGTGCGGCTGAAAACAATTTTGCGCATATTTACCATTCGTTGCGCCAAAGGTTGTTCCGGGCTGTCAGGCTGGTTGTCGACCACATTTTCCCAGTGATCAATGAATTCGCGGGTCATATTGCGTCCAAGCAAAATGGTATCGCAGCTGTCGGCCAGTTCAATTATGCGTTTGTAAATGGATTCATCCCGTTCGCCGGGTATCCACATCCAGTCCAACTGGCCATCCGGCCCGGCTACAAAACCATCAATGGTCATTTGTACCTGTAATTTTAGTTTTCGCATAGAAATCATTTTTAAAGGTGATTGTATTTCCTTCTATCACAAATATCTGCAAACGGTACATGATATTGTGGGTATAATTACGACAAAACAGGAGGGGATTTGCGCCACTTAAAACTAAAAAGCCGGTCAACTTTCGTTAACCGGCTTCGTAACCCTTTTATTTACTCTTGATTTTGTCTTTGTTATTTTTATATCGTCTACTTCACGCCATTTATTTCTGAAAAGCCAACCCACGAATCAGTCAGGGCATATGTGCTGGTACATATCAGTCTTAAATACCTTGCCGTAACCGGTGTGTAAAATGATATGCCGTTTACTATTGTTTCAGGAGAATCAGGCCCTGAGTAAACCCCCTGTTTTTTCCAGGTTATTCCATCGGTACTTGTTAATATGGTTATCTGTCTGGGAGCAAAATCATATTGCCCAAAATAACTGCCTGTGGCATAAGTTAGCCCCTTTAGGATATCGGTTTCCCCCATTGGAATAGTAATAGATTGTGGAAGTCCTGCTCCATAAGGATCGTCGACCCAATAGGTTGTATAATCGCCATCGCGCACGTTATAAGCCTCAAAATTGGTAAGGACAGAATGACTGCCTGTTGAGGTTGCGTATGGTTCCCAGCTTGACCTGTCAACGTTTGTACCCACGGGTATTAAGTTACCCGGTTTTACATTTGTAACAACGGGGGTAATTCTTATATACATTAAATTACCTGCGCTATTATCCCCTCCTTTTATGGCTAATGGCAATAGGTATGTTTTTGTAGAATCGGTAGAGAACATAGCCGCATTCAAGTCTACTTCAAAATTATTGGATTTAGCGGTACCTGCGTTTATGGTAGCAGCGCCCCCGTTTACTATGCTGTAGGAATTTGAGGGCATGCTACTAAATGATGTGTTGTTTTGTTTGTTATAAGCTGCTACAAGCCCATCGTTTGCCTCAATATTAAGTGTTACATTGGCCGGCAAACTAACATTTGTATAGGCTGCGAATGTTACAGCCGTATTGGGAAGTACGTTACCAGATGGTGTAATATTAAGGCTTTGATCAGTTACCCCCGCTGTTGCCGCGCTGTCGGTTTTTAGCTGGAGGGTAGCAGTAGTACTTGTTACCTTTGCAAAAAAGGTATTGGAGGTACTGCTTATCATGTTATCCTGGCCGTTGGTGGATTTTATGGTTAAAGGGATGAGATACCCCTTGGGATTTGTGAGCTGTTTAGGGTTTACTAAGGTTAGCGATATGGAGTCGGATACTGTAGCGCCTTTTTTTATAGTAAACAGGCCACCGTTAGCTAATGTAAAGGCTGATGCGGGTATGGCAACATATGTGGTCTTGTTTTTTGTATTGTATGTTGAAACCATATTGGTGTCCAGTACAAATCTGGCTTGTATGTCAGCGGGCGCCGGCCCGGTTAGTGAAGCTGCCATTTTAACACCGGTGCTCCCGAAAACCTGTGCCCCTACAAAAATTAACTGCATACTGAATTCTTTATGAGCAGTATCGGTATTATTGATGTATATCAAAGGCTCTTTAGTGTTGTTCCTGTCCTTTTTACAGGAGAACATTGCGATGCAGCATAATGACGCAATAGCAATAAGCCTTGTTTTAGTAAATTTTTTTTTCATGACTTTTACGTTTTAATGTCTTTAAATCAGGTAGAGCGGTTTGGGTGATAAATTTGAACACCCAGTTGAACACCGTAGTAAAAATATAGCCCGATAAATGAAATTTCAGTTCCAGTGTTTGGTGGTTGTCCCAAAGCGTTGCAAATAGTTGCAGTATGAGGTACTTAGTTTCTTCCTGGTCGCGAAGACGATGAAAAGCATGAATATAAAGCACCCCTTTGTAACGTTCGTGAATTTCATCGAAAGCACTACAGTCATCCTGTTGTATAAGTAGATCTAATTTATAAATAGAAAAATCGTCTAACCCCAATATGGGCTAAATAACTGATAATCAAATTTAAATAAAAAATATATCGTTTTAATAATTTATTGAAATTATTCCAGGCATCGGTATGAATAATGGGCAATCCGGATAAGTTAACGGGGCGTTTTGTCCCGATAATTGGCGGTTTTATGATCATAGGACTGATGCGAAAATATATATATATACCTGCATTTTTAGGAGCCTTACAGACAGATTTGGCCTTATTCGATGTGTTTTTGTACACCGTCATCATTATTCTATCCGTATTATCTCTTTTCGTGATTTTAATGGGCGACCCTATTGCCGGACATTACCTGCTTTAGGCAACTTTTTCAATTTGGAAATTTCCTTTTCATTTTGATATTGGCAATCCAATTTTTATCGATAAGTATTTTATTTGCTTTTATAATAATTATCTGATTTTCAAATATATATAATTTATTGAGGTTAATTATAGAATGTTGGCATCCTTTAGGCTACCTCTGCTTGATGAATCGGTCTTATGCCGGTCGAGTTTCAAAAATGGATGATATAAATGTAAAAATATACCAATTTATCAAGGATAGATTAGGTATAGACGAATCTGCTATAACAAACAGTGCTTCATTTTATGATGATCTTAATGTGGATTCCTTAGATTTTTGTGAACTTATTGTTGATATTGAAAAGGAATTTGACATGACTATCCCGGATGATATGTATGAAAAGTTTACAACGGTAGGTTCATTGATTAATTACGTATTTAAGCAAACAAACTTAAAAACATCAAAAGAGCCCGAAATGAGTACCGATTTAGAAGAACGGATAGCTTCTTAGAGCTCAAAATCCAATTATGACCAAAGACTCCAGTCTTATATACTGCTAGAACGAAATAATCCGCCTGGGGACGCTGTTTCCATTATTTGCCAAGGCCGGAAATCGATTAAAATCAAAAAGCCCCTCTACGATAGTAAGGCGGCTTTTTAACCCGTAGGGGAATCGAATTCGGTCAATTATTCGCTGATTTACAATACTTTATATGGTTGTTGCGTATGCTACGCACCGGATTACTAACCATTTTTTGATGCAGAGTAATTACAAATCTTACGATATAAAGCTGCAAAATATTGCATTATTATACAATTTTAATGGAAACATTAGTGTTAATCGCCCATTAGCGCATCATCCCATTTTCACCATGTAAGCGGCCAACAGCGCGAGTCGGGTAAGATGTCGGGCCCCGTCCCTAAAAAGCAAACATAGGGGTCCGCTCTGTATAGCCTCCTATGAAAAGCTTTATACGTAAAAATGGTTATTTTCTATGTTTTATTGATGATTAAATACTTTTTTTTCTTTTGCCAGCCTTCAGTAAAGGCAATAAAAATCACTGGCAGTAAAAACTGCCTTATTTAAGATCATCCCCGGTTTCTCAGCCTCCTATTTGCGATCATCCTAAAAAGGAGCCGCCAGCATTCATTATGGGTTTATATAAAAGGTGCTGCCTACTTGACTTTGCAGACTATTACAGCCGCAGGCTATACATTGCAGTCACCTTTATATTTTGGTCTGCAACAGCCTGCTTGTAACACTGCCGGGTATATATTGCAGTCACCTTTTTTCTTTTGAGAGCAAAGAGGAAAATCCTTTATTGTTATTGTTTGTCGTGTTAGTATGTGTGTAAACTCGGAGAGTTTTCCATATACTAACACGTATCAGCCATGCTAACCAGGCTCAGCAGCGCTATCGTTAAGGCATGTTTTATAACCGTCTTCTGTTTTGATCACATGCCACATCCTACGCAAAAGTTTATGTGCTACTTTAATAATTATCTTGTTCGGTTGTTTTCCAGTATGGGTTCTGTAATATGCCTGCATCGTAGGGTCTCGTCTAACAGATACCCAAGCGCTTTCTATTAGATAACTTCGCACCAGGCTTTTAGTACGATAAGTTAATCCTCTGATCTGTACGGTTTCTCCGGTACTGTAGACGCTGGGGATCAGGCCTACGTAACTTGACAATTGATCGAACTTGCTAAATCTTCTAATATCCCCTAACTCTGATAATATACCAATGGCGATAACAGGTCCCACACCAGGAATGGTCATTAATAATTGATAGTCATCGTTGAAACACGCTGTAACATACTGCCGCAGATCTTTGTTTATAGTAAGCCATTCCTGACGGACAAATGCCAAGTGCCTTAACTTACTTTGTAAGCTGGTATGACCTGTAATATATTTCCACTCAAGATCCTGTATCCACGTTGTCATTTCCTTGGTCCAGTTGGCATTCTCAAATTGTGATGGGAATTTAATGCCGTAGTATAGTAGTTCAGCCTTGATTTGACTCTTAAGTTTCCGCATAACTTTAGTCAGATTATTTTTTTGTCGGAATAAACTTCTCAGCTGTTCTCTCTGCTCATCAGGCACGTGTATTCCAGTAAGGTGCCCTGATTGTAGTTGTTTGGCCAAGTTTCGACAATCCATCTTATCATTCTTTTGATCCTTATTCTTTGCACTTTGTGGTATATCAGATGGATTGAGAACTTTGACTTTCCATCCAGCCTGTGCTAACTTCCGGTAAGGAATAAAACCACAACAAGACGCTTCGTAACAACATTCAACAGGATAATCTTTGAAATGCTGATTAACATAGGTAATAAGTTTATCAGGTTCTGAAGGCATGTTGAACGTTTTATGCTCGAACAGGTCAGTCCTGATACTTACTGACCAGCTCTTCTTATGAACGTCTATACCGATGAATAACTGTGGTGTTTGCATATGCTTAATGTTTGTTTTTAAACAAAGCTTTTACATATATGCTTTACTTTTTAATCTGATGGCAGGCTGTTTTCATAAGGTACTCAATAATGGATTTGGGTAATTATCACTTTGATCTTCTCCCACATTATCGAGGCATTTAAAATCCTTTTCAATTAATAGGTATAACGCGCCATTGCTGTTTTCAAAACCCACACGATCTGTGATTGTCCATTCATTAGCCATATAGTCAGGTACGTATAATATAATTTTCTGATCGTTAAAATCAGCTGTTAGTTCGTCCTGCTGATAGCGTTGTAGCGCATATATTAGTTTTTGAGTTCCAAAATAAATTGTTTCTTCAATATAACCATCTTTTGAAAAGCGTTCAATATCTGATTTGGTGAGGCGGTAACGTAATGAATTACCTTTAATTCGAATTTTCATAAATCTGTTGTGTTTTTTGAATGAAAATTCACCACCTCGCCAATAATTATTAGAGCAGGGTAGGTTAAGTTGCCTGCTGCCGCCATTTCCGGCAGGTTCTCAACAAAGCCTGTAACTATTTTTTTCTGGGGCAATGAGGCATGCTGAATTATGGCTGCCGGTGTTGTGCCTTTGCCTTGTTCTATATAGGTTGCTGCAATTACCGCCAGTTGTTTCATCCCCATGTAAATAACAACTGTGGCATTACTTTGCATGGCAAGTTTTAGGTCAGATGAAAGTGTGCCATCCTTTTTTGTGCCGGTTATCATCCATATCCCTTCACTTACTGCACGATGGGTTAAGGGGATATCTTCAAAACCTGATGCCTGCATGCTGGTTATGCCCGGTATAAAGTGAGTTTTAATACCATGTTCCCTTGCATAAATAATCTCTTCAAACCCTCTGCCGAAAATAAACGGATCGCCGCCTTTTAACCTTACCACTTTGCCTTTTGTAAATGCAAAATGTTTTATCATTTCGTGAATGGTTTCCTGTGGAGTGTAACTGCCATAAGGCTGTTTGCCAACATATATCGTCTCGCAATTAGCCCTTGCAAGGGCCAGAAGTTCTTTATTGGCTAAATTATCATATAATATAACATCAGCTTCCTTCAAAACCCGGTGTCCTTTCATCGTAATCAGCTCAGGATCGCCCGGGCCGGCGCCTAAAACAAATAATTCAGGAAATATTTTGCTGTTCTCCATTATTTTATCAGTTATTTTTCATTAAAAAGCGGTTTAGGCTTTGCTGATTTTGTTCGAAATCAATTATTGTATTCATTTTATCAAATTTAAGTCTTATAAAATGATTTGCATCATGAAATTTTGATAAAAATTAATTATAAAACAATTAAAATATTGTTAAAATCATAAAAATTACTAAAAATAACAAAAAAATAGCCTCGAAATATTGATATATATTATATAATTGAGTACTATTGTTATGTAAATGCATTTTGGTCGCAACAGAAATGCATTTATCGTGATTAATTGCTTTAACATCTAAATAAACTGCATATGTCTCAACCAACAATTGTCGTAGTTGGAAATGGAATGGTGGGGTATAAGTTTTGTGAAAAACTGGTATCCAGATCAAATCAGTTCAACATCATCGTTTTCGGCGAAGAGCCCCGGATTGCTTATGACAGGGTACACTTAAGTGAGTATTTTAATGGCAAGTCTGCCGATGATCTGTCGCTTTCCTCTTCATCCTGGTATACTGATAATGGCATCTCTCTGCATCTGGATGATCCCATACAAGAAATTAACCGTGTTGATAAAACAGTACACTCTTTAAAAGGAGCCGTAATAAAATATGATTACCTGGTGTTGGCAACGGGTTCGTCTCCGTTTGTGCCCAATATAGAAGGTGTTGAAAAGAATGGTGTATTTGTTTACCGCACCATTGAAGATCTCGAACTGATTAAAGAATATGCAGTTAATGCCAAAGTTGGCGCGGTAATGGGTGGTGGATTGTTAGGGCTTGAGGCTGCTAAAGCGTTAATAGATCTTGGCATTAAAGAAACCCATGTTATTGAATTCGCCCCGCGCCTTATGCCAAGGCAGATCGACTCTGCGGGCAGCGCCATGTTGCAATCAAAATTAAAGCAATTTGGGTTAACCATCCATTTAAATAAAAGCACATCTGAAATTGCCGGTGATGATAAAGTAGAATCGCTTAAATTTAATGATGACACTTCCTTAGCGGTTGATATGCTGGTTATATCAGCAGGTATACGCCCGCGTGATGAGCTGGCAAAACTTGCAGGCTTGCAAACAAGCAGTCGCGGAGGTATTATAGTTAACGAAAAAATGCAAACCAGTGATGAGTGCATATTCGCGATAGGCGAATGCGCGCTTTATAACAGTATGATATATGGCCTGGTTGCTCCAGGCTACGAAATGGCCGACATTGTAGTAACGTATTTAACCGGGGGAGATAAATCCTTCTACGGTTATGATATGAGCACAAAGCTAAAGCTCATCGGCGTAGATGTAGCAAGTTTTGGTGATGCATTTATTACTGAGCCCGATTGCCGTACTATTGTGTTTGAGGATACCCATAAGGGCGTATACAAACGCATTAATATCAGTAACGATGGTAAGTATTTGTTGGGCGGTATTTTGGTTGGAGAAGCTGAGGCTTACAATATATTGTTGCAAACGGTTAACAATAAGATCCTGCTCCCGCCTAATCCCGAAGATTTGATATTGGGGTCAAGAGGTGGCGAGGCTGTTGAAGGTGCCGGGGTTATGAGTTTACCTGATGATGCGCTGATATGCTCATGCGAGGCGGTAAGCAAACTGGCAATATGCTCGGCAGTTAATGACGGGGCTTCTGGTATTGATGATATAAAGAAATGTACCAAAGCAGGGACAGGTTGCGGTGGTTGTGTTCCGTTAGTTAAAGATTTGATAGCCGGTACCATGAAGGCTAATGGTCAGTATGTTAAAAATGTAATCTGTGAGCATTTCGACTACTCGCGCCAGGAACTGTTTGATATGGTAAAGATCAATAAGCTAAAAAATTACGATCTGGTGCTGGATCATTTTGGTAAAGGTGATGGCTGCGAAGTGTGTAAGCCTGCAGTTGCAAGTATTCTTTCCAGTTTATGGAATGATGTAATTGTAAAACAGGATACTATACAAGATAGTAATGATCGCTATCTGGCTAATATTCAAAAAGGAGGTACTTATTCGGTTGTTCCCCGTATTCCGGGTGGAGAAATTACGCCGGATAAACTGATTGTTATTGGGCAGGTTGCAAAAAAATATGGCCTTTATACCAAAATAACGGGTGGTCAGCGTATTGATATGTTTGGCGCCCATGTAAATGATTTGCCTGCAATTTGGGAAGAATTAATTGATGCGGGTTTTGAAAGCGGGCATGCATATGGCAAATCATTGCGCACGGTTAAAAGCTGCGTGGGTAGTACCTGGTGCAGGTATGGTTTGCATGATAGTGTATCCTTTGCTATTGAAATTGAGGAACGTTATAAAGGTGTAAGATCGCCGCATAAGCTAAAAGGAGGTGTTAGTGGCTGTGTTCGTGAATGTGCCGAGGCCCAGGCAAAAGACTTTGGTATTATAGCTACCGAAAAAGGGTGGAACTTATATGTATGTGGTAATGGTGGTTCAAAACCGCAACATGCGCAATTGTTGGCTACAGATATTGATAGTACTACCTGTATAAAATATTTAGACAGGTTCCTGATGTTCTACATTAAAACAGCTGATCCGCTTACGCGTACTGCAACCTGGTTGAATAAAATGGATGGTGGTATCGCTTATCTAAAAAACGTAATCATCAATAATAGTTTGGATATAAATGAGCAGTTGGAGGAAGAAATGCAGGAGTTGGTTAATACCTATCACTGTGAATGGAAAGAAGTAGTGGAAAATGATGAATTGCGTAAGCGCTTTGTTCATTTTGTTAATGCGCCCGAAGAAAAAGATCCGGCAATTAAGTTTGAACCGATGCGTGAGCAGATCAAAGCTAAATGGTAATTGCAGTTTTAGATTAGTTAATGATATTAAACGAAATTCAAATGGAAACTTTAACAGATATTAGATGGGTTTTGGCTTGCTACGCAGATGACGTGCCTGCCAATGGTGGGGCATGTGTAAAGCATGGTGATGAACAAATAGCAATATATAACTTTGCCCGTCGCGGCGAATGGTATGCAACACAAAATCTTTGTCCGCATAAGCAGCAGATGGTTTTATCGCGCGGAATGATAGGTAGTGAAGGCGATAGCTGCGAACCTAAGGTTGCCTGTCCTTTTCATAAAAAAACTTTTTCGCTATTGAGTGGCGAATGTTTGAGCGGGGATGAATTTCAAATAAAAACTTACCCTGTACGGGTTTTGGATGGCAGGGTGTATATTGGGATAGAATAGATGTTTAAGCTTCGTCGTCGGTAGTTAACAATACCAGCTTCTGTTCATTTATAACTTTTATGTATTTATCATGAACGGCTACTATTTTTTCATTAAGCAATTCATTTATTACCCTGAATACGGTTTCATAGGTGGCGCCGATAAAGGATGCCAGGTCCTGCCGGGATAAACGGATATTAATAAAGCCATCATCTCTCAGTCCAAATTGCTTCTCTAAATATATTAAAGCTTGGGCAACGCGGCCCTTAACCGGCATGTGGGCAAGGTTGCGCATCTTGGTTTCAGATTCCTGCAGGTCCTTTACAAAAAACATCATCAACCGATATGTAAATTCATTGTTGACCTTTAAGGTGGCCTCGAAAAAGTCCAGATCGAAATAGCAAACTATTCCATCTTCAAGTGCGGTAGCTGATATGGGGTATATTTTAGTGTCGAGGCCGCGGTGGCCGAATATCGCACCATTGGATGCGAATCTTAAGATCACTTCTTTGTCCTGTCCCCACTTTTTATGTACTTTAACATTGCCGCTCAGTACAAAATATATTCCCTTTACAGGATCGCCTTCCTGGAAGATTACCTCATTTTTTTTCACGAAAAAATTCTTTTTGTTGGCAGCAATCGCTCCTTTCCATTCAGGAAGAACGTTTCTGCACAAAAAACAGCTATTCATGTCGCATGTAATTAGCTTTTTTTTCATATAGAGGTCTGTTTTTTTACTTTTTTAAAATTTGGTGCTAAATAATTCGTGCAATATAGGTCATTTGATGTTATTGTATTAAATTATTCATTTAAAATGATGTAAATAATACAATTTTTGAATTATATATCAATTTTAATTAATTATTTATCACTTATAATCATCTTGATATCCTAAAACATGATTTTTTTATTATAATTTTTTCATTTTTACCAACTATTTTATATTGATTATTGCTTTTATCATAAAAATGATTGTTTTGTAATCAAAAAATTGCTTAAAAATATTAAATGAATTATATTTATCACAGTAAATATAAAATTAGGGCCAAAATTTCGTTGCTTATGGATAAAATAAAAATATAATGCATAAAAAAAGCCCTGCCGGGAGGTCGCATTCCCAGACAGGGTTAAACAGTTTTCATTGCTTTAACAAATAAAAAACTTACTCAAATGTACAAAAATGTATTAAATCAGCGCATGATTGCGCTATTTCTATTGTTTTCGTCGTGTTTTCTTGCCGTCACGGGCAGGGCACAATCAATAGAATCAAATTCTCCTCAATTTTTGGCCAATGCTGCTGTAAAATCAGGCAATAATCAGGGCAGCACCGATAATCAACAAATAGTTACATCAAAAGCAGCCGAACCAGATACTTCCTGGCATCCCCAGCGGAGATTGTGGGGTTATGCATTTGGCGATGCATATTATGATGCACATTCACCAGCATTAACATCAACACTTGGTAAAGAGAATAACTATTATCAAACGCCAACGTACCGCAATGCATTTCAGTTTCGCCGTATCTATTTAGGTTACGATTACGATATAAACCCAAAATTCAGGGCCGAGGTTTTGTTGGCTTCTGAACCGAACGAAAATACAACACCTACCAGCGCAACTTCATCCGTTGTAGGAGGCGATAACCTTGCCGATGGCAGAATGGCATTTTATATCAAAAACTTTAACCTGCGGGTACGTGAAGTTTGGGCCGGTACTGATTTTGTTATTGGCGAAATGAGTACACCGGGGTTCTCACTTAATGAGCCAGGTACTAATGCACCAACCACACTTTCTGAAGTCACCTGGTCTTACAGATCAGTTGAAAGGACTCTTTCCGATTTTCATAGAAACAATGCCTATGATGTTGGTGCTGCATTACAGGGAACTTTCGACCCTAAAACAAAAAACTTTGGCTATGTATTTATGGTTGGCGACAATACAACCTCAAGTTTAACAACTGTTTATAATCCCAATAGCACTTTAAGCGCCATTAACCCCAATCCTAATACCGGCTTTTTTAAGATATTTTATGGCGATTTATGGGCAAAGTTCCTCAATCAACACCTATATGTTGATCTATATGCCGATTATTTAAAAACATCATCTACCCAAGCCAGCACAGCGATTGCCGATGGTACGCTGGGGCCACAGGCACATAATATGTTTAAGGTTTTTGCAGCTTACACTACGCCTTCATTCACATTTGGTGTAGAAGCTTATACACAGAATTTTACAAATGGGGTAACCGACAACACAACCAAAGAAGCCGCCAAAGCAACAGTAAATGCTATTTCTTTGTGGCTCCGCGGTACTGTTGTTAAAAATAAGTGGAGTTATTTTGCTCGTTTTGATAGCTATAACCCCGACACTAAATTTATTGCCGCCGATAATTACACGGTTAACACTAACTACACCTCCTACGATCCCACGGTTAAAGAGCAGTTTTATACAGCGGGTTTAGATTACACCCCGGTAAAAAATATCCACGTTGAGCCAAATGTTTGGCTTACAAGGTATAAAGATCAATACGATGCTGCAACCAAAGGCTACCTGCCTGACGATCACACATTAGTTTACAGAATGACATTCTTCTATGTTTTTGGTAAATAATTAAAAAACAAACATTATGGAAAATCAACTTACTAAACTCAATATATTTTCGCTGAAAGGCGTGCAGATGAAAACGTTCCATATAACGTGGCTCATGTTTTTTGTTTGCTTTTTCGGCTGGTTTGGCTTGGCGCCATTAATGCCAACTATCCGTGCTGAACTGCATTTAACCAAGGGGCAGGTAGGTAACTGCATCATTGCATCGGTATCAGCAACAATAATTGCACGGCTTTTTATAGGCAAGCTTTGTGATACCTGGGGGCCGCGTAAAACAGCCATAAGGCTTCTGCTAATCGGTTCGCTACCGGTTTTTCTGGTTGGGTTGGCACATAGCTATACAACCTTCCTGTTATTTCGCCTGGCTATTGGTGTAATAGGTGCATCATTTGTTATCACTCAATTCCACACATCTATGATGTTTGCTCCCAAATTAAAAGGGACAGCAAATGCTATAACTGGTGGCTGGGGCAACCTAGGCGGTGGAGTAACCAATATGGTAATGCCTTTAATATTCGCGGCTATAGTTGGCTTTGGCTATACTAAAGCTGAGGCCTGGCGATATGCCATGATCGTGCCAGGGGTAATGATGCTTGTCATAGCCTTTTTATATTGGAAATATACTAAAGATACACCCAATGGTAACTATGATGAGGTAGGTTACAATGTTGGAAAATCAACAAAAACCGATTGGTCGGTGCTGGGCGATTGGAGGATATGGGCCTTAACCATAGGCTATGCCATGTGTTTCGGTATGGAG
Source organism: Mucilaginibacter mallensis (assembly GCF_900105165.1). NCBI lineage: Bacteria > Pseudomonadati > Bacteroidota > Sphingobacteriia > Sphingobacteriales > Sphingobacteriaceae > Mucilaginibacter > Mucilaginibacter mallensis. Next base: position 4,900,803 of record NZ_LT629740.1, on the reverse strand, counting down.
CTGACTTTTGACAATGTGGCCTCGCTGCATTTTGTTGATTCATTCCATCTCTCACAAAGCACCGCAGGTTTTTGGGCGGGGATATTTGGCTTTATGAATTTGTTTGCCCGTGCACTGGGTGGTATTGTATCTGATAAAGTAGGCGGCAAATTTGGTATGCGTGGTAAAGGCTTATTACTTGCCGGCGTGCTGTTTTTAGAAGGTGTTGGATTGATATTGTTTGCTCAAGCAGGTTCATTAATGGTGGCCATAATAACCATGTTAACATTCGCGCTTTTTCTTAAAATGTCAAATGGTGCAACTTATGGTATTGTGCCTTTTGTAAACACAAAAAATGTGGGCCTGGTTAGCGGTATTGTAGGCGCTGGCGGCAATTTTGGAGGAATGATGTTTGGTTTTTTATTTAAATCAAACTCCATTACTTACGTGCAAGCCTTTACCTATATAGGGTTTATTGTGATAGCGGTATCATTAATCGTGCTCATAACAAGATTTCAAAAAACACCCGTCGCTGAAGAAAGCTTTAGTACGCCACTAGCAAGCGGTGTGATATAAATACTTGCAGAACAATTAAAATCATGGCCCTGAAAAAGCAACCTATAGATCAGTTAACCAGTACCTGCTGTTATTGCGGGGTTGGCTGTGGCGTAGTTGTTAATAAAGAAAAAAATGGCAGCATAACGCTTACCGGTAATAAAGATCACCCGGTTAATAAAGGTATGCTTTGCAGTAAGGGGCTTAACCTGCATTATACCGTAAATGATAAAAGCGACAGGCTCCTTTATCCGCAAATGCGGTATAATAAAAGCATGCCTATGCAGCGTGTAAGCTGGGACGATGCACTTGATCGTACAGCGGCGGTGTTTAAGACTTTTATTGATAAATATGGGCCTGATTCTGTCGCGTTTTATGCATCCGGCCAATGTTTGACCGAGGAATATTATGTAGTTAATAAACTGATGAAAGGGTTTATTGGTAGCAATAATATCGATACCAACTCGCGGCTGTGTATGAGCAGCGCTGTTGCGGCTTATAAAATTGCTCTCGGCGAGGACGCTGTGCCTGTTTGTTATGATGATATTGAATTGGCCGATTGTATATTGGTAATGGGTGGTAACCCTGCATGGTGCCACCCTATATTATGGCGAAGGGTAGAGGCCCATAAGGCGGCTAACCCTGCTGTGAAGATCATCGTAGCTGATCCGCGGGTTACTGATTCATGTGCCAATGCCGATCTGCATCTGCAAATAAACCCCGGCACGGATATCACGCTTAATCATGCTATCGGCAGACTACTGATAGAGAATGGCGATATCGATTTTGATTTTATAAAAGATCATGCCGAAGGGTTTGAAGCCTATAGTGAAATAGTTTTTAAAAATAGTTTGTTTGACGCTGCAAAAACATGCGGATTGAGCGAAAGTGATATCCGCCTTGCAGCGAAATACATCGGCGAAGCTAAAGGTTTTGTTACTATGTGGACGATGGGGCTAAATCAAAGTGCCATCGGTGTAAATAAAAACTTAAGTCTTATTAATTTAAACCTGATCACCGGGCATATCGGCAAACCGGGTTCTGGTCCGCTGTCACTTACCGGGCAGCCCAACGCCATGGGTGGACGGGAAGTAGGAGGGTTAGCTAACTTGCTGCCGGCTCATCGCGATCTGAGCAATCCGCTGCATTGCGAAGAAGTACAAAAGTTTTGGGGAGGAAAGCCAATTCAACCCAAACCCGGTTTAACTGCTACCGAAATGTTCGAGGCATTAAATGATGGCCGCTTAAAAGCCATCTGGATAATGTGTACCAACCCATTAACCAGTTTGCCAAATGTACGTTTGGCTGAGGAGGCCCTGAAAAAGGCAAAATTTGTGGTGGTACAGGAGATCAGCAATAAGCCGGAAACTTTGGCTTATGCCGATGTAATACTGCCCGCTGCTGCCTGGGCCGAAAAGGAGGGAACTATGACCAATTCCGAACGGCGCATAAGCTACCTGAACAAGATCGTAGAGCCACCTGGCGAAGCTATTGCCGATGCGGAAATTATTTGCCGCTTTGCACGCAAAATGGGTTATAAAGGCTTTGATTTTGAAAACCCCGCGGCCATTTATGCCGAGCACGTTAAGCTAACCGCCAAAACCAACCTAGATATAAGTGGGTTAAACTACGATATATTAAAAGAGCGTAAAACGGTACAATGGCCCTACAAAAAGAAAGGCCCACCGGATGGGCAGCCCCGGTTGTTTACCGATCGTAATTTTTACAGGCCGTCAAAAAAAGCACTCATCAGTGCGGTGCCTGATACCCTGACCAGCGAACTGCCAAATGATGATTATCCACTCATATTAACCACAGGCCGCATCCGCGATCAGTGGCATACCATGAGTAAAACCGGCAAAGTAAATAAGCTTAATCAGCATTATAAGCAAGCTTTTTTAGAAATCCATCCCGATGATGCCGGAATATTGGGCTTAAAAGAATTGGACATTGTAGTGGTCACATCCCGGCGGGGAGAGGTACAGGTTCAGGCAAAAATATCGGCACAAATAAAAAAAGGCGTTGTGTTTTTGCCGATGCATTGGGGTAAAATATTAGGCAATGATCTTAACCGGGCCAATAACCTTACCAGCGATCGGGTTGATCCAATTTCAAAAGAACCTGATTTTAAATACTGTGCTGTTAATATAAAAAAGTTTGTAAAGACATTTCAGCGCATTGTGGTTATTGGGGCTGGAGCGGGTGCTTACGGCTTTGTAAAATCATACAGGGAATTAAATCCAGACGATGAGATAACCATTTTCAGCAAAGAGAACCATCCTTTTTACAACAGGGTAATGTTGCCCGATTATATCAGCGGCGAGCAGAAATGGGAGCAGTTGGTAAAAATGAAGGATAGTGAAGAGCCCGCTTATAACATCAGGTTGCTGAGGGGTGTAAGCATTGAAAAAATTGACCGGGAGAATAAACAGGTTGTAGACTCGCGGGGGATAAAAACCGATTATGATGTTTTGCTGATAGCTACCGGCAGCAGGGCATCTATCCCCAAAAACACACCATCGCTACCGGGCATATTCAGTATGCGCAGCCGTAACGATGCCGATAATTTTAAAAAGCATGTGCCTAAAAATGGCCATGTTGTTGTGGTTGGTGGTGGTTTGCTTGGTTTGGAAATGGCTGCCTCATTGCGTGAAATCGGGATTAAGATCACCATTATCCATCGTACCTCGAGGTTTTTAAACAGACAGTTGGATGCCTTGGGCAGCCAGTTATTGCACGAAGAAATGGTAGACCAGGGTTGCGATATTTATTATGATGATGAAGTGCAGCTGTTCTACGGCAGGTCTAAATTAACCGGCATCGGCCTTAAGAGCGGTCGCAAAATAAATTGCGATGCCATGATACTGGCCATAGGTACTACACCTAATCTTGAAATTGCTAAGGATTGCGGGCTCACCATAAAGCGTGGTGTGATTGTAAATGAACGGATGCAGACCAATGATCCATTCATTTATGCCATTGGCGAAATAGCAGAATTTGAGGGCACACTATACGGAATTACCGCTGCAGCAGAACAACAGGCCGAAGTGGTAGCCAAATATATGAATGGCGACATAGCCAGCTATTATAAAGGCAGCCTATTCATGAATATTATAAAAATTCATGGGTTTGACCTGTGCAGTATCGGCTTATCTGAATGCCCGGACGATAAGGCTTATGAAGAGATAGTTTTTATTGATAAGGCAAAGCGATACTACAAAAAATGCATCATACACGAGGATAAACTGGTTGGTACTATTTTAATTGGCGATAAAAGCGAGTTTCAGGAGTTCAGGGCGCTCATTGGCAATAAAACCGAGCTGAATGAAAAACGCATACAACTATTAAGAAGCGGCAATAAAGTTGAACCGGTATTGGGTAAACTGGTTTGCAGCTGCAATAATGTGGGTAGCGAAAATATCCTTAACAAAATAACCGCAGGCTGCCACACGCTAAAGGAATTATGCGATACCACCGGAGCCGCTACAGGCTGCGGATCATGCAGGCCTGAAGTGAAGCGATTGTTGGAAGAAAGTTTAAAAGCAACAGTTTAACAGGAACATGGAAAAAAAGGAAACTTATTGTGTGAAGATTAATCTGCCGGGCGGAGTAATTTCAGCAGGAGATCTGTATGAGATATTGCAAATAGCTGAAAATGCAGGCGCAAATGAAATAAGTGTAGGGAACAGGCAGCAATTATACTTTTGTATAGCAAAAAATAGGATAGAGGATCTGGAGTTAGGTATGCTGCAATCGGCGATAGATTATGAGTTGAATACCGATCAATTCCCTAATGTGATTAGCTCGTATGTAACTGATAATATTTTTAATGCGGAGAGCTGGCTTAAGGAAGGTGTATATAAGGATATATTTGATCTGTTTAATTTTCAACCTGAATTAAAGGTTAACCTGGTGGATCGGCATCAAACCTTCGTGCCATTTTTTAGCGGGAATTTTAATTTTATCAGTTCTGAATTAAGTAATTATTGGTACTTATACATCAGGTTCCCCAAAACAAATGATCTGTACTGCTGGCCCTGCCTGGTGTATTCCGATGATATACCAACATTTTGCAAAACTGCCCAGGAAGTTATTTTGGGGAGCAGGGAATTGTTTTATGATCAGCCTACAATCAATTTCGATTTGTTTTATGAAAAGGTGAACGCCGGTAATAAGTTTGTTAACCAACAAATAGCTGAACCCTTAAAGCTGCCTGATTTCTCGCTGCCTTATTATGAAGGATTTAATAAATACCTGAACGGTAAATATTGGCTCGGCATTTACCGCCGGAACGAATTGTTCCCCATCTCATTTTTGAAGGACGTTTGCTCTATATGCCTTAAAACCCGTGTAGGTCAATTATACACCACGCCCTGGAAATCCTTTTTAATTAAAGGAATAAATGAAGCGGATAGAAAAGATTGGGGCGTTATCCTTAATAGTTATCGGATAAATGTAAGGCATGCCGCCAATGAACTAAACTGGCAGCTTGAAAATTTATGCAAAGAAAGCCTCGAACTTAAAAAGCAATTGGTAAGGGAGTTTGAAGAATATGACTTGCGTACCTACCGCCTTTGCTTTGCTATAAAAATGCAGCCTAAAACCGGGTTGCTTGCATCCATAGTTATAAAAAAAACAGGAACGGGGCTATTTGATATTCTGCATACCCGGGATTTTAATCCCAATTCAAAGGATTTCGTTGTTTATAAAGAAAAATTATCTGCTATCGCCTTAGGTTGTTCCTTGGTAGAATTATGTAATTTTTACTACGGTTTATTAAGTGATGATAATATTTTATCACATCAGGATACGGAAGCGGAAATAGAAAAACATATTGAAACTGTTGAGCTTTATCAATGTAAAAACTGCCTCAGTATCTACGATAAAAACTATGGTGATCAATTAAACAACGTCTCTGTAGGGACGGAATTTAAAAACATCCGGAACTATATATGTTCTGTTTGCGAATCAACGGCGGATTGCTTTATGGCAATTGAGAAACAGGTTTATGCAGTTTAGTTTATTATCATTACGTATCAATTCACTTATTTGTAATGCTTTTTGTAAGTATTACAGTGCCCATACGACTAAAGAATTAAAACATCTAAATATCAATTAATAAAAACACATGAAAAAAAATCTACAAACACGTTCAGGAAAAATCATTTTAACAATAATTATAATAGCAGGAGCCTTAATGCCGCAGCTTGCAAATGCCCAGGTAAAAGTAGTCCCGCCCGATTCAATTGAATATCAGGGAGCGCTTTATCAAAAGGCAAAAGCTAAATCGGCCTATCCAAAAGTGGTTGGCTATGTAAGCTTTATCCTTCCTCTGGAAACATTAACATTATCAACGGGAAAATTCACACCCAATTTTTCCAATCATACTACCACCATCGGTTTTCCCGTAGGCGTCAATGTTTTATATAGCGATAAGTTTGGATTTAGCTACGAATTTACGCCCAACATAAAAGCGTCAGGAGGTTCAAGTAAGATGAATGATATATTATTCGATCCGGGAACAATGTTCCGTTTTCAACATGGGTTTACTTTGATTTCCCGCCTGGCATTTGATACAAACGGCCGTTATGGTTTTACTCCGGTATTTAACCAGGTTTATGCACGCACAAAAGCTGTTAATTATTTCGTGGCTTTATCGCTTCCAACAAGGTTTGGTAACAGCGAGGCTGCATCGTTAGGCTTAAACATGCAGATTGGATTTACATTTAATTAATGCTGGTAATTGATTGATACCCGGACTATTAATGCGATTAATTCATAAACTGAACAAGTCCAAATGAATAATTACGTCTGGCAACGATTTCATTTATTTTTCTATTAAACAATTATCTTATCAATTTATCACCATTCCTTTTAATAAATAATCTTACAGAATAGGGGTTGAATTTCCTTTGATTCCTGTTGTTTGAAGGTGTTTTGTTACCCGTTAAAATAAAAACGCCTGTAAATTGTTAGTTTACAGGTGTTTATGGTTAATTAAAAGTAACCTTGAGTGGCAGAATCTCGAACTTTTTTCTCAGAGATTTGAAGCGATTAGTGAATTTTTGAGTGTTGAAATCTCTAATTTTTACTGGGTAATATTCAATAGGTTATATGTATTTTTTTAAATACCCGCTTTCCCAGGATGTTAAATCCTGCGTTTTTACTGGCATTTGTACCTTCAAAACAGTTGGACAATTAAAAACCATGTTACGGCTTTGTAATGGCTGAAAAAAAAGATAATTATCCTTTTGATTTATCCTTAATCGGAAATAAAAACACTATAACATCCATTGAATTAGATTCATCCAGTGAAGAATGGAATAATGGACAAGTGTTATTTAAATGGGAATACAATAATGTAAAAGGCAGTCGTTTTTTACATAGAAATATTGTATTCAAAGCAATTGCCGAATATTTTAATAACCATTTAAATAATGATGATAAGGAAAAATTGTTTAATGAGTTGAATAATATTCAGCCTCAGCTTTCCTAACTTCAGTAACGAATTTTTCAAATTCAATTTTCATTTCATTATATGGTGGATCAGGAATAAGAATATTTGTCGGCATTTTTTCTGGGAAACTCATATTTTCCCAGAAAATCTTAAAATATGCTTGATTTTCTGTTTTAGGTCTTACTGATTTGTAAACAAACTCTTTTAAATCTGAAACATTATAATTAGTATTCATATATTAATTGTTTATAGCTGTTAAAAACTGGTTTGGTGTTTCGTTGAATCCCTTTATATTATCTTTTAGTGCCGAATATACTTTCATTGCATAGGTTTTGTCTTTGACTTTCACAAAAAAGTCTTTTTTAGGGGTATTGAATCCGGTTAAATACTCTTTAAGATCCAAATATACTTGCTCTTTGTATGGTAAGTGATTATATATACCACTATCTCTTAATTCCATTTCATCTGATACACTATCGGCAGCTTTAATACTGTCCACTTTCAATTGTGCCAAATAAGCATCACTTGGTTTTGGTGGAGGTATCCTAAAGAAGTTACCAAACAATCCTATAAACTCGGTACTATGATCTTTATATACAGAATAAAGAAACAAGTTTACAGGTCGTTTAAGACCCTCATAACCAGCTCTGCCTCTGAATGTCTTAAAAGCGCTTACTGATGGATTGGTGATGATTAAAATAAGCAATACAATTCCCGTTCCCAAGAGGATTTTGTTTTTACGTGAAAGTTTCATTACGTGATTATTATCACCCTTTCAGTTCCTATCCAGGCGGGCAAAAAATAAGCGTGGAACTGTGCTTACATCCGCCGTTTAGGGGCTCTTAGGAAGCCGGGTACAACAAGATAATCACAGTCCACGCCGTAGCGTGAACGTTGGTGTTTTTATCCCTTGCTGACCCTTATAAATTTCCTAAGATTCCTAAGTGGCAAGAATAAAAGCTAACGCTCTTATATATTTTTTATATAAACTACTTAAAACGGGGATGCGAAATTATTATTCAAATAGCATCTGTAATGGTAGTTTTTGTTGGTTTTATGGTAATTTTTATCTTTTCATATGTGCTGGGTTTTGGTTAATGCGTAGTAAAGATACTTTGTATAATTACAATTACAAACCCCAGATAAACATTGATGTGTTTATATCATTTTTTAAACATAAATTATTTACTTTTGATATTATGAGTAAGAAAAAAGCAATAACCGTGAGCGTTAAAGAGGGGGCAAAACCTAATCCTAATCACAAAGAGGATTTTTTAAAGGTGCTGAGCAAAGCCGTACAACCTAAGATAGCTATTAAGAGTGCATAAACTGACACCTGTTCAAAAGTTAGATTTTATTCTATTAACCATTAAAACAGAGGGACTATCTGTTTTAAGATATCCGATAAACAAAAGTATTAAGATAGGTAAATATTCATTTGAAGCAAGTGAATTAAGCCGGATATTATTAAAGTTGTTAAAAGATGGTTATGTAGATAGAATAGGCGAAGAAAGTGAGCCTAACTATATAATTACATTTGATGGATATGTATTTATAGGATATGAAAAACAACAAATATTAGATAATGAAACTATCGAAGCCCTTTCAATCGCAAAGCAAGAGGCAAAGGATTATTCAAGCCGGCTTCTTTTGGCAACCTGGAGCGCAGGTATTGCTGCCGTTCTTCTTCTGTTATGGCAGGTTTGGATTTGGTTTTATCCTGTCCATGCAAATTATCCTTATTGGTTTTGGCAAAAATAGCCTTTAGCCATTTCATTATACACACCTCCCTAATATCATTTTAAACATCATTTGCCCCGCTACACGATTTGAATACCTGAATGAGCATTCATTCGCATAAGCTTGTAAATGTTGCCTGCTAACGTGTATATGAGTTCCTGATATGGTACGCTTCAAGTGGCTAAAGAAACCCTCAACAGTATTTGTATGTTTTTCACCAACAGTAACACGATCATTATTGTGTTTAACTGCTATATGCTCATGCTGCATACCAACCCATTTATAAGAAGTAAAGCCGTCCGTAATTAGTTTACTGCCTTTCTCTACGTTATCAGTTATAAGCTTGTATATGCCCCCTGATCCAACGTTATCAACAACAAACGATCTAACTTCGCCACCTCGTTGTACTATGCTTACAATGGGCTGTTTCTTAATCCCTCTCCCTAATTGTTCTGCTTGTTTGTTAGCATGCTTATTCTTTGGATTTCCTCCAATGTATGCCTCATCAACTTCAACAGTCCCGGTTAGGAGTTCAGATCCGTTACTCATTAGCTTGCGAACTTGATGACCCATGCGCCAAGCCGTTTTATAAGTAACACCTAATTGTCTTTCAATCTCCTTTGCGCTAACACCATTACGAGTGGAAGTCATTAAGTATATGACATAAAACCAATCCACCAATGAAGTTCGTGTCTTTTCAAACACGGTCCCTGCAGTAGGGTATAACTGATATTGACAATCCTTATCAGAGCATTGATAAGCCCTGCGACCAGGTATTCGCTTAAAGGTGGTTTGTTGACTGCATTGTGGGCAGCAAGGTATTTTTGAATACCTCATATCAAATATTTTATCTAAGCAGATATCCTCATTTGAATATTCTTTTCGGAATTGATTGATTGTGTATTTCATGGCATTAGGTATATTTAGGGCTTAAACTTATTAATTATGGAAAAGGTATTTATTGAGGTTGTTGGGTTAAAAAACGAAACGGTTACTATTAACTTAAGATATTTAACACGCGTTGAACCTACAGAATACGGTATTGAATTATACATTGATAATGGAAACGGAACAGTATATTATAATTCAAATATTTCTTATGAGGCTTTTAAATTACTCATTAAAGATTTTATGATACTATACTGATTTTGCCTACATGGGATTGAACAGCAAGCAATATATCGTATGCATCTTTATAACTTAACCCAGTTAATAGAGATACCACATCGTTGGCTATAGGCAATAACTTATTATCTAATGGAGACATTGAACCCCAATTGTCAATTGACTGTTTAGTGATTTGTCCGACTTCTTTTTTGTTTAATAAGTCAATGGTTTTTTTTCACTCATAATAGCTATTACCCATCATAAATACAAGTTAACCTATATTGGTTATATTGTCCTGATGGTATAATAGCCTTTTTACTTAACATAATGTTGGGTTTGCAAATTCCGAAAAACGAAGTTTTTTGATAGAATTGCCGCTGGTAGGTATGGCGACAAAATGGGGTAGGTGATTTTTTTTCAGCTAGGAAAAGAACTAAAATCTTAAAAGTCCTCAATTAAATTCTATAGCACCGTTATTTATTCAAAGGCCAGAATTTGATTAGCAAATAATTGTCGGGTTACCTTTTTCAAACCTTCCCGTTTTCTTACTCAAAACTATCTTATATAAAATCAATTTCCTCTCAAATCAAATCTCACTTGCATCTCCTGTAAATCCACGCGAAGGCTGCGCGATTTCACCTTCATCAGCGGTATTACCCGGTTAATGATCTTTTGCATGGCATGCTCCCGTTCCAACATGTCGGTTATCTCTTCAATTTACCCCAACAAATTATACTCTCCCAATTCTGTAGGTTTGTAATAGCATCTGCTAAAAACCATTACCAAAACCATTTAAATGCGTAAAAACGTTTTAAACGGCTAAACCCTATTTGCGATTTGCCTGCGTTCTCCATTATATTTGTTAAAACCAACAGACTTAACGAAGCCAATATGGGAGCTGACGGCATTTTGACTCATTCTTTAAAGGACATCACCGACCAGGAGATCAGCATTGACAAATTTAGCCGGACCGAAAACAATAAGGTTACCTATAGAAAATCGGCGCACCGCAGGGATGATCATTATCTGTTTATTTTTCAAAAAAATGGTCACAGTAAAATAGTAATAGACTTCAAAGATGTTGAATTAATTGGAAATGTTGTCCTTTGCATCTTACCAGGCCAGGTTCATTATGGTGTTGCTGCTGATAACGAAACTGAAGCGTGGTTAATTAATTTAGACACCAATTTTGTCAATGATGATTACCGGGCAATCTTTGAAGATCATTACTTTCAATATGATCCGATAGCTTTGTCAAATGCCTGAGCTTCTCCCTAAATGAATTTATAGAAACGATGTCACTTGTAAAAGAAAGCCGCGAGGAACTTAATCTTATTCCACAGGTTATGCACTCTTTGATCAATGCCTGCGTTGGTATGTTTGCCTCTGCTTATCATCAAGCAGAAAACAAGAAACAGAATTTGTTAAGAACTGATATTTTAACCGAACAATTTAAGCGATTATTATTACGGCATATTAGAACCCATAAAAGTACATCTGATTATGCTGAATCTTTAAACATCAGTCCTGCTTATCTCAACGAGGCTGTAAAATTGACTACCGGGTTTACAGTAGGCTTTTGGATACAGCAAGCTACTATAACAGAAGCAAAGCGTTTGCTTTATACTACCGATACAACAGTTAAAGAGATTGCCTATCTTTTGGGTTTTACAGATCATGCTTATTTTTCCCGCTATTTCTCTAATGCGGCAGGCCACTCACCAACGGAATTTAGGTTGACCCACCGCAAATAATCCATCTGCTGCCTCTTTTTATCCATTTCCTGCGATAGCGCCCAACGCTAATTTTGCTAAAAAAAGAAATGGGAAATTATATAATTTTTAGTATTGGAATCTTGTGCTCTTTATGCCTACTGTACAGGTTAATGAGTTTTATTTATCCATATGTCCGGCGTTCAAATCTTAAAAAATATTTAATAAATGATGCTTAAAATACTTACTTGTTCTTTATAAAATCAGTTAATAATTAAGGTTAATTAATTATGTGAAAGTGCCTCCCGGAAAGTGCGGGAGCACTTTTTTAAATTGATATCATGCGGTTCATCAGCATCTCCAAGTTTTGGCGTCTTAAAATTTTCAACCATTCCCAATATCTGTAAAAAGTATGAATTTCGGTCAGTTTATATTTTAATACAAGCCTGTGTAAAAGTTATATTAAATTCTAAGTATTTTTGTTGTTACACAACTATGCTTAAGTACAATCCCTTAACCGATCAACAATTGGCATCCTTGCTGAGGGACGGTGACCACGGAGCGTACAAAGAAATCTATAACAGGTATACCGGTATATTGTACAGGCATGCTTTTGCCAAACTTCAGGATCGTGAGGAGGCGAAGGATATTGTTCAGGAATTGTTTATCACTTTGTGGGATAAATATGAGCAAATTGATTTTCAAACCAATTTGGCCGGCTATTTATATCGAATGCTGCAGAACAGAATTTTAAACTTAATAGCGCATAAAAAAGTAGCAGCGCAATATATAGATTCGCTCCAGGAATTTATTGACCATGGAGAGGCTATTACCGATCACCTGGTCCGCATTAACGATTTGAAAGATCTTATAGAAAAAGAAATTGCCGGTCTTCCCGATAAAATGCGTGAAGTATTTGAATTAAGCCGAAAAAGTTATCTTTCACATAAAGAAATTGCAGAAAAATTGGATATTTCCGAAAAAACTGTAAAAAATCAAGTCAACGGCGCTCTGAAAATCCTTAGAAAGAAGCTCGGTGTGGCGATTTTCTTCCTTTTTGTCTGAAAATATTATTTTTTTTTAAATTAATCTGGGCCCTAAGCCCAACTTAGTTGTCTTTGTTATAATTCTGGAATAAATAACAGGATTAAACAAAATATGCTGGCAAAGGAGCTGTTAAAAAAATATCTTGAAGGTAACTGTACTGAAGAAGAAAAAGCCATAGTGGAAACCTGGTATGTTCAGCACCGGGTAAAAACCCAGAAGGCTTTAACAGATGCGGAACAAACCAGGGATATTCATCAAATTATTAATTATTTAGATACCCGGGTTCCGGGCGCAAGGAAGGTGCAGCTTTGGCCGCGAATTGCCGCAGCAGCAACTATCTTATTATTTCTTTCCGTTAGTGGTTATTTTCTGCTGCATAAACAAGCGGGTCAGCAATTGGTACAAAACCATCCATACGATATCGCACCAGGGGGTAACAAAGCCATTTTAACCAGCCATGGGCGAAAAATCATTCTCGATAATGCTAAAAACGGGCTTATTGCTACTAATGGAAGTGTTGCGGTTAACAAAAAAGCAGATGGCCTGATAAGTTATGATGCCTCACAGGCTTCAAACACAAACATCACAATGGTTTACGATACCATAACGATTCCAAGGGGTGGTCAATACCAGCTAAAAATGTCTGATGGCAGTAAAGTTTGGTTAAATGCCGCCACAATCTTGCGTTACCCGGAAAAGTTTGCAGGCAAGGAACGGAAGATTGAATTGATTAGTGGTGAAGCCTATATGGAAGTGGTTCATAATAAAGCTATGCCTTTTAAGGTGCTGGTTAAAGGCCAGGTTATAGAAGATCTTGGCACCCATTTCAATATCAATGCATATGATGATGAAGAGCTCATTAAAACCACTTTATTAGAGGGCAGCGTGAAAGTAAATACCGGCGGGCAGGCTTTTTTGTTAAAGCCCGGTCAGCAAGCTCAAGTCAATGCAACAACCCACCTGGTTAGCGTACACAATGTCGATACAGAAGATGAGATTGCCTGGAAAAATGGGCTCTTCACTTTTCATAATGCTTCAATTCAAACAGTGCTCAGGCAGTTAGCCAGGTGGTATGATGTTAAAATTGAATATGAAGGTCAGATTCCAGACAGGATGTTTTCAGGAGATATATACCGGAATACAACTGCCTTACAGGCTTTGGACCTCCTAAGCTTCACTAAAGTTCATTTCAGGATTGAAAAAGGAGCTGATGGGCATTCCGAAAAGAAAATTGTAGTTACACCCTAATTAAAATAGAATGTTGAATTAAACCCAGGACGAACATATGGAAAAATAAATACTAGACACCAATAGACAAAAGGATAACCATTCTTCAAAAAATCAAGAGAAGATATGAAAAAAACCGCAGAAGTGTTGGAACCACTTCCGCGGAAAGTATTCGGGTTAACCCTTTCCCACATCCTGATAAAATCAGGATCGGATAAAATAATCGGCTGAACTATTTAATGTATTAACCCAAACTTTGTAAAAGTAATGAATTTTAATGCTATTACCATAGCTATGCGTCTGCCTGCCGGCAGAGGATGGCTACCGCTCAAAAAACTCCTGTTGGTTATGAAATTGACTACCCTGATAATGATTATAGCAATGGTGCAGGCAAGCGCCAGCAGCTATAGTCAGCAAGTCAACCTTAATGTAAATAATGCCCCTTTAGAAAAAGTATTAAAGGTCATTAAAAGTCAAACAGGCTATGTGTTTTTTTATGATAACAAGGATCTGCAAAACACCAATATCAGTGTACAGCTTAAAAATGCATCGATTGATGAAACGCTAAGCGCATGTTTTAAGAATTTGCCATTATCCTTTAAGATAATAAACAAGAACATCGTCATCAGTCATAAGGACGAGTCATTAACGCAGAAGGTTATCCGTTTTTTTACGCCCCCTCATGAGGTTACCGGCACCGTATTAGGTGAGGACGGTAAACCGATACCGGGTGTTACCGTAATGGTAAAAGGCACAAGCAATGCAACTGCGACGGATGAATATGGAAGGTTTAGGTTGCAGGCCGTTAACGATGACGCCATTTTGGTTTTCAATAATATAGCCTTGGAAAGCCTTGAAGTAAACGTGGATGGCAAAATTGATTTAAAAGTTGCTTTAAAAGCTAAAAATACCCAGTTAGAAGAGGTTAAGGTTTTATCAAACGGATATGAAAAAATTTCTCCGGAACGGGCGACAGGATCATTCGGGTATGTGTCTTCGGCAGAAATTGAAAAAACACCGGCAATTAATCTGATGGAACGCCTGCAAGGAAAAGTGCCGGGTGTTAATTTTGATGTCCGCAAAAATACCATCAACATCAGGGGAACAAATACCTACAATGGGGGTAATGCGTCACAACCCTTAATTGTTATTGATGGTTTCCCGATGATTGATGAAACAGCAGGTGGGCAGGCGCTTACTGAAATAAGTAATACTACTTCGTCAGGATTTGCCATATTATCCAGACTTAACCCTAATGATATTGAATCAATCACATTTTTGAAGGATGCAGCAGCAGCGTCAATATGGGGCTCAAGGGCAGCAAATGGCGTGATTGTAATCACTACCAAGAAGGGGAGAAAAAAAGAAACAACCATCAATTTCAATGCGAATGTAGGTGTTTCTGCACCTGCTGATCTGTCACAGTTACATACGATGACAAGTGCCCAGTATGTTAACCTGGAGCAGGAGCTTTTTAATAAAGGTTATATTACCGATCCGGCTAATTGGGCCAGTTACGGATATTATACGTTTAATTATAACCCCAACAACAGCGAAGCCACAGAGTGGATGTTCAAAACACAGCGCGGAACTGCAACAGCGGCACAGCGTGATTCTGCGCTGGCTGTACTATCGGGCAGAAGCAATAAAAAGCAGATCAGTGAATACTTATTACAAAAAGCCGTTACACAACAGTACAATATGGCAATTTCAGGCGGCGGGGATAATGGCACTTATTACATATCAGCCAATTCCACTAATGATCGCCCCGTGTTTAAAAGCAATGATGCACAGAGCTATAATTTAACGGCAAATACTACCAGTGATTTCTTTAATAAACGTTTAAACATCTCAACAGGATTAGCTTATACTAATAACTATAGTAAAACTAACCAGGCCGCCAGCACTGCGCTAAGTAATTCGTCACTTGGTTTAAGGCCCTATGATATGTTGGTAGACAATAGTGGCAACTCCATAAACAGGTATGTGTTATACAGGCCTGAGGTTATTGATAACTTCACCAGTGAAGGATATCTGCCATGGACGTATAACGCCATTGATGAACTGAATTATTCCAACAGCATTCTTAAAGAAACCAGGATTAGGTTAAATACTGCACTAAACGTTAAAATATTAAACTGGATTGATTTTACTACCAGCGGATCTTATCAGGATAATATTAGTAATACAGGCGAAGAAGATCAATTAAACAGTTATAATGCACGTACTTTAATTAATACTTATACCAGTATAGCCAACGGTAAATTAGTTTATGGAATACCTTTAGGCGGCATTAATCATTTAACCAATGCGAGTAATGATGATTATTCCGTACGTGGCCAGTTTAATGTTCATCAAACCTGGGATAATATCCATCAGTTAAATTTGATTGCAGGGTCAGAAATCAGGCAAACGCAATCTACCAGTAACGGCCGCACGCTGTATGGTTTTAATGATGATACCTATACATCTACCTATGTGAATCCGACGGCATATTATAATACAGTTTACCCATACCAAATGAGTCCGGGTTATTCAGACGGGACCATAACTATTAGCAAAGAGCGGTATTTATCATACTATTCTAATGCCTCCTATACTTTCCTGAATAAATATACGGCCAGTGGCTCCATAAGGTTTGACAATTACAGTGCGCAGGGGGTTTCAGATCAGCAAAAAGCAATTCCGCTATGGTCATCAGGCTTAAAATGGGACGTAAAGCGGGAGGATTTTATGCAAAATGTTAAGCCCGTAAATGATTTAAGCCTGCGTCTGACTTACGGATCAGGAGGAACTATTCCCGGGACAGGTTTAAATACGGTGATCTTAAACGGATCAAATTCGGATACCTATACAGGCAAAACTTATACAAGCATTAGTTCACCCGCTAATAATGAATTAACCTGGGAAACCACCAAACAATTGAATGCAGGTGTTGACATGGCCCTGTTAGATAGCCGTATATTATTAACCTTTGATGTTTATCGCAAAAGGTCATATGGTATATTAGCTCAATTGCCTTATGATGCTACTTACGGATGGTCAAGCGTGCTGTTTAATGCCGGGACATTAAGTAGCCACGGATTAGAGTTTGGCCTGCAGGGAGCAATTGTTCAACAAAAAAATTGGGGATGGAATTCCAGCTTCACTTTTTCATACAATACCGATGTTGTAACTGATGCCCGCTTTACCAAAACCAGCAGCATTAACCTGGTTGGCTCTTCGACCCCGATTAATGGTTATCCATTGGATTACCTGTTTGTTTACCGTTGGGCCGGGTTAGATAATACCGGTAATTCTCAAATTTATGATCATAATGGAAATATCGTTTCATCAACCACCGGTAATTCCAACTTAACATCAGCCGACTTGAAGTATGCAGGGCGCACAACGCCACCTTATTTTGGCGGATGGAGTAATGATTTCAGATATGAGAGCTTTACACTTAATGTGCAGATGGTTTATAAGATGGGGTATAAATTTTTAAAGTATTCCATCGGAAACTATCCGGCTAATGCAAGCACCTCTAACCCTTTTACAGGTGTATTGGGTACTGAAGCAGATTTGGCTTATCGCTGGAGGAATCCCGGGGATGAGGCATTTACCAATGTTCCGGGATTAGGGGCCAGCACTAACAGTATAAACAGGTATCAATATTCAGATATACTGGTTCGTGATGCAAGCCAGGTTCGTTTACAACAAGTGGCCTTATCGTATGCTTTACCCCATAACATAGTAATGCATACGCCATTCAAAGCGCTTTCAGGCAGTATCAGCGCTCGTAATTTAGGGCTGATCTGGAGAGCCAACAAAGATGGCATAGACCCGGATTATGTAAATACAACAAGCTACAATAATTTGCCCCCGGCAAAGAATTTTGTATTTGGTATTAATGCCTCATTTTAATTAGGCATGATGAAAAAAGCTAACATTCTAAATACTCATTTTAACCATAGTATCAACATGAAAAAATATATAGTTGCCCTTGTGGTCGTGGGCTCCCTGATCACAAGCTCGTGCCGTAAGTATGTAGAAATACCTGCGGTAGGAATGCATGCGCTTAAATATACTTCTGATTATCAGGATCTTTTGAATAATACATCTGTTTTAGAGCATTCATACAGTTTTCCCTTAGTTTCGTCTGATGATGTAAGTATTGATAGTATAAAGTATCAAAATTCATTCACTACGCAAACAGCAGATGTTCAATTTGTATTGACTTATACCTGGGCACCTACCCGCTATGCCACAAACGTAGAATCAGACGTTGACTGGGAGCGTTTTTATCAACAGATCATGATCTGTAATAATGTATCCGATGGGGTAATGACGAGTGAAGGTGGTACCGTAACACAAAAAAATGCCATATTAGCACTGGCCCTGGTTCACCGGGCCTATGCTTACTTAAACCTGGTAAATTTATATGCTCCTCCATATAATCCATCTACCGCCTCCACTGATCTGGGCGTTCCCTTGCTTACTACTGCAAATCTTTTCGCAAGTTTAAAAAGGCCGCCTTTAGCTGATGTTTATGCACAAATCATTAAGGATTTAACAACAGCATTGCCAAATTTGCCTGATCTGCCTGCTTATAACTCAGATCCATCCAAAGCTGCTGCATACGCAATATTGGCCGAAACCTCATTAGAAATGAGAAACTTTACCGATGCAGGTACTTATGCTGGTAAGGCACTTGCATTGCAAAGCACTTTAATAGACTTAAATACCTATGCTTCGGCCCCCGGGACTTTACCCGGAAAGCTGCTTGACCCGGAAACCATTTTCTCAAAGTTAAGTAGTGGATACAATTTCAATAAGGTGACATTAAGCGGTGATCTGTTAACGCTTTTAGGTACAAAAGATCTGCGGTACATATTATTTACCGGGTTAAATTTTGGAACTGCAGCTTACGGGCGTAGTTATTACCGTCAGAATTATAATAGCAATCAAGATGTATATATCGGGCCAAACGTTCCTGAAATGATGCTGATTAAAGCCGAAAGTGCAGCCCGTGCAAACGATCCGGCCACGGCGGTAAGCCTGCTAAATGCGCTGCGTAAGAAGCGTTTTACGCCGGCTGATTACACAGATCTGACGGCAAGTAATGCTGCTGATGCGCTTGCACTGGTTATTAATGAGCGCAGGAGGGAATTATTTGGCCGCGGTTTTCGCTGGTTTGATATGAGAAGACTTAATCAGGATGCAGCGTTTGCCAAAACCTATACAAGGGTATTTAAAAGTGTTACTTACACACTTGAGCCTAACAGCGCGCGCTATACTTATCAAATTGATAATAAGTACATTTTGTTAAATCCGGAGATCGTTCAGAATCCATAATTATTATAAAGGGTGGCTCTGACTAAAGAGCCACCCACTTTCAATTCTTAATAAACAACCATACATGATTAATAAAATGATCAACAGAGTTATAATCATAACTTTCTGTTTGGCGGGAATAGGTGCAAGCTATGCACAGCCACATAAAGAGAAATCGCAATCCAATACAGTTGCAACACCAGCAGATACGGCAAAGAAACCGGCAAAAGTCAAGGTACGCCCATATAAAGATGTAGTTACAGCCGATGCAATAACAACGAAGGGGCTGATAACAATTCATAAAATTGATGACCGTTATTTATTTGAAATACCTTATGCTATTTTCAATAAAGATCTGCTGATAATGAGCCGCATTGCAGCTGCTTCTGCGGATATGCGAATAGGCAGGGGAGGCGATGGTTATGCCGGTGACCCGATCGGCGGAACTATTATCCAGTTTGAAAAAGGGCCGGCAAATAAGTTGTTCATCCGTAAAATGTCTTATTCCGAATATTCTAAAGATAGTACACAGGCCATGTATGCATCGGTTAAGCGAAACACAATGCAGCCTATTGTGGCCGCATTTCCTATAGCGGCCTATAAACCAGACTCAACAGCAGTAGTTGTAGATATGACCGATTATATCAATTCTGATAATGATCTTTTTTATTTTGGTTCGGCTATACAAAAGCAATTATTACATATAGGCAACCAGCAAAATGATCGCAGCTATGTTAAATACGCGCACACATTTCCAACCAACGTTGAGCTAAGGACGATTAAAACCTATGCTATGGCAGGTACAACCATGAGCGGTGGTTTTACCATGGAACTGAATACCTCCATGGTCCTGTTACCCGAAAAGCCAATGAAAGCCAGGATGTATGATCCGCGTGTTGGTTATTTTACAACAGATTATACAGACTATGATGCTAACCCGCAGGGTGTTAAAACTGCCAGTCTGATAAATCGCTGGAGATTGGAACCTAAACCTGAAGATTTGGAGAAATACAAAAGAGGTGAGTTGGTAGAACCACAAAAACCCATTGTATTTTATATCGACCCAACTACACCTAAAAAATGGATCCCTTATTTAATTCAGGGTGTTAATGACTGGAATGCTGCATTTGAACAGGCTGGTTTCAAAAATGCTATTTCGGCCCGGTTAGCGCCAACGCCTGAAGAAGATCCTTCTTTTGACCTGGAAGATGCCCGTCACTCGGCCATTATTTATAAGCCATCTACCATGTCAAACGCAAGCGGCCCAAGCATTGCTGACCCACGCACCGGCGAGATTATTGAAAGCCATATTAACTGGTACCATAATGTGATGAAGCTGATCCATAACTGGTATATGATTCAATGCGGAGCAGTTGATCCAAGAGCCCGAAAGATGGAGTTTGATGATGATCTGATGGGCCAGCTTATTCGTTTTGTATCATCTCATGAAGTTGGGCATACCCTGGGGCTGCGCCATAATTTTGGGGCAAGCGCGATGGTTCCTGTTGAAAAACTGAGAGATAAAGCCTATGTTGAAGCGAACGGGCACACCCCTTCAATTATGGATTACGCCAGGTTTAATTATGTGGCACAACCCGAAGATCATATAAGCGAAGCAGGCTTATTTCCACGTATTGGCGATTATGATAAATGGGCTATTGAATGGGGCTACAAATATTATGATGAGTTTAAAACCCCCGAGGAGGAAGTGCCGTTTTTAAACAAACTGACCATTGAAAAGCTAAAAAACAAACGTTTATTGTTTGGCACAGAGATCGGTACCAATGATCCGCGTTATCAAAATGAAGATTTAGGTGAGAATGCCATGATTGCCAGCGAATACGGTATAAAAAATTTGAAACGTATTTTACCGCAATTAATTGAATGGACAAAAACTCCGAACGAAGGGTACGATAATTTAAAAGACATGTATACTGCTTTGAATGCGCAGTTTGATCGTTACCTGGTTCATGTTATGAAAAATATAGCGGGTGTTTATACCACAGCAAAAACATCTGACCAGCCAGGAGACGTTTTTGAACGTGTGCCTGCAAGCCGACAAAGAGAGGCTATGAAATTTTTGGATCGTAATGTGTTTACTACGCCTATATGGATGTATAATGCAGAGGTGCTTAACCGGACAGGGCAGAGCTTTATGACCATCACAGCTGAACGCCAGGAAGGGGTGATACAATATTTAATTGGAAAATACCGTATGACCAGGATGATTGAGGCAGAGGCGAGCGGAGATAAAGATGTTTATACCATAACTGAGTTTTTTAAGGATTTGAACTATGGTATTGATAAGGAACTGTATACTCACCAGCCTATAGATGTTTACAGGCGAAACCTGCAAAAGAGCTATGTTGAAAATTTAATCAGCATAATTAAGCCTCCTGCTGCAATGCCTTATTTTGGTGCTGCAGATAGTCCAAATGGGCCACCCTCGCAATCAGATAATGCACCATTAAAGTCTCAATCCAGTGATATGTCATCAGTAATCAAATCACAATTACATTACCAGCAAAAGTTGATCAAAGCAGATCTTCCATTTGTTAAAGATGAAATGACCAGAAGTCACTTATTGGATTTGAATGATAGAATTACAGAGGCGCTTAGTGTTAAATAAATTCGTCATTACAGTAAATACCTATTGTTTTATGCATATCGTATTTTTTATTGGGATATTTCTGATTTCCTTGATTGCTATAATTGTCATTATAAAAATGATCAGTAATCGAATGAAAGGGAAAGATGAACTTGATGGTCTGTTGACTTTCAAATACAAGAGAAAAGATCAGAGATGAACGCAATTACCCTGGGTTATATATTTATCCTGGTGTTTGTATTTGCCATAATCATGCAAATATCAAAGGATCACCGTAACGGTGGCTAAAAATACTCTTTGTTCTTTATAAATCAGTTTAATAGTTAGTTAGATAGGCGCATCCCGGAAAGAGCCGGGAGCGCCTTTTTTAATAACTCTATCTAAATAAAAAACAGCAATACTCATATACCTATACCTAAGCTCTTAGAATGAAAAACAAAGATTTAACCAAGCAAAAGATTATTGATGCTGTAGGTGAAGTATTTAAAACTGAAGGACAAAAAGGCCTATACATTGTCCGTATTGCCAAAGAAGCCGGTGTAGACAGATCATTGATTTATCAATATTTTGGCAGAGATATTAAAAGGCTGATTGAAGCATATATCGTACAGAAGGACTACTGGTTGAAATTCTTTGAAAAGATAAATGAAGAAGTTGGTAAAAGAAATCATGAAGCAGGGAAAGATCTCATCATTGATGTTTTGCAAAAGCAATGGCAGTACCTTTCTACTGATATGGAAATGCAGCATTTAATCTTATGGGAGTTATCTGGCGATAGTGAGTTGATGAGAAGCATTCATAATACCAGGGAGCTTATGGCTGAACCTATACTCGAATTGGCCGATCAGAAATTTAAAGATACGATTGTGCAATTCAGACCTATTGCCGTATTATTATTAGGTGGTATTTATTATGCTAATGTACATTCCATTTACAATGGAAGCATCATCTGCGGTATGGATGTCAGATCAAAGGAAGGTCAGAAGACTTTACTGAAAGCCATTCAACAAATTATTGAATGGGCCTATGAGCATGCCGCCTAAAGAGTAGCGATTTTCAAGGATTTAACCTATAGATTCAGCGGTATGCTTTCAATATCATTAGTATTGATGTTCCCCAGATCGTCATCATAAAGAAAATCGTCGATAATAATTGTTCACCGTCTCCAGATTGTGCCGAAGTTTATTTTTTGAACTTTTACAATTAGCATATAAGCGCAATGAATAATCTTACTGACAAGTACCATCTTTCCGGGCTGGTCAGCAACCTTTTGATGGGGTCCTTTATTATTGACCATCTGAGTCCGTGTCAAATTTTAGATTTTCGACAGTTATTTGGCTTCCCATAACCAACTTGAAGTGTTAAAAATGAATTCATCATTCTCGTTCATAAAAATTTAAAGAACTTTCCAAATGATGGTTTCTTATAGATTCAGTTCTCAAATTGCAGTTATTATTTATAAGTCATTTTAAATTAATGCCCGTTATTTAAATAATCGTTTGATATCGACCAGTTCATGCTGTAGCGCGAGTAGGGCCAGTCCTGTCCTGGATTTGATCTGGTAGCGTTTGAACAGTGCATCCCGGTAGTTGTCAATGGTGTAGGGGCTGAGGTTCATCTGGTCGGCTATTTCCTTGTAGGTCAGTTCGGAGCAACAATGTGTCAGAAAGGTGGCTTCATTGGGTGAAAGCCCGGATTTAAAACTATCGCTGTTGGCATCGCCCTGTAGTGAACGGATCAGTTTCCCGCTGACCATTTCGTTCAGGTAATAGCTATGCTTATGGATCGTTTGTATGGCGCTCAGCAACTCCACGGGTTTGGATTCTTTCAGCAAATAGCCGCCTGCGCCGCAGCGGAGCATTCGGATGACCGGCTGGTCATCTTCGAACATACTTAATGCGAGCACTTTTACTTCCGGGTGATGGGTTTTCAGCCAGGAGGTACTTTCATAGCCGTCCATCAGGGGCATATTGATATCCATCAGGATGACTTGCGGTATGCCCACGTCGCTGATTTTTTGCCGGAGCTGGATACCGTTGGCCGCCTCAAACAGTATGGTGATCTCCTTGAATTCTGCCAGCAAACTGGCAATGCCCTTTCTGAAAAGGGTATGGTCATCGACTATAGCCACCGAAATCGTTTCATTTTCCATGATTTAAAGATAGGCTAAATGAATAATAATCGTTGTTCCTTCACCGGATACGGAATCAAACAGGGCTTTGCCACCGATGAGTTCCGTGCGCCGGGCGATATTTTGGAGGCCCATTCCATCGGCCTTTTTCACCGCTTCCTTGACATCGAACCCGCAGCCATTGTCGGCTACTGATAGGCTTAGGCCCCCCGGTTCCTGCGAGAGCTTTACCCGGATCTGGCTTGCCCCGGCGTGCTTGATCACGTTATTGAGGATTTCCTGAAATAGCCGGAACAGGATGATCTCTTTGTCTTTGGCCCTTGGATCTGTAATGATACCCCTGGGTTCCCAAAATAATTCGTAGCTGCCGGATTTATTCAACCATTCCAGTTCTGCCGAGATGGCGGCTTCCAGCCTTTGCCCGGGCAGTTCATGGCCATATAAGAGGTGAGAAAGCTGCCGGAGTTCCCTGATCGAGCGACTGGTCAACTGCTCGGCGGTATTGACCTTATCTTTTGTTTTTGCCGGGTCCGCAGGATCGATCGAGCTTAAGGTTACCCTGGTCAGACTGAGCAACTGACCGATATTGTCATGCAGGTCGGCAGCTACGGTTTGTAATGTCTGTTCCCTGACTTCCATCCGTGTCCGCAGCAGTTCGTGCTCGAAGTTTCGCTGTAGTAGCTTTTTTTCCTCCGCGTGCCTCTTTTTTCGTTTGTTGTACGCAAAAATAAAGATCATCATAAACAGCGGCGCGATCAGGAATATGGCCGATAGGATGACGATCAGGTTAAAGAGTTCCTTTGACGATATCTGCATAAAAAGGCGTACGACCAGCAGCCGTATAAAATTAGATTCAGTAGATTAAAAACCAAATAACGGATAGAGTGGTTGAACACGGCAATCCTGTCCTGACTAAGATAGTTAAAAAAAGTGTTGCAAACGGTGCTCCCGAAATAGAAGAACAGCGCGCCGCTGGCCCACCAGAATTCTGGGTAGGACCAGAGTTCCAGTAATTTTTCACCGGTAATCAGCAGGTAATAAAAATACAGGCTGAGCAGGACAAAGAAAACGGACATGAACGATGCGGTGGTATCTGCAAAATCAGCGGGATGGACATAGCAAAGTTCCACGATATAAACCGCAAAGAAAAGCGGGAACCAGGCTAGCAGCCAGTTGCTATTTTTTCCCAAAGATCGGAACAGGCATTTAAAGAAAAAAGAGAGATAGGCGCATTCAAACAGCAACAGGGTGTTGTACACCGGGTAATTCGGCTGGTGCAGGCAACGCCGTACGTAGATCCCTGTGCATTCGCCCAGGCAGGTCAGCGCCATATAAATGATCGCCAATCGCCAGGCCGGATCCTTATCCTTTGAAAGGAACAGGACCGCGGCAAGGAGACAAAGCAGTTCAGTGATGGTATTGAAGGTCAGAAAGATCATTGACCGGCGGGGATGAGGGTGGCGCCAATAGAATTACAATTGGCCGGTGGCGGGCACAGTTCGCCGCGGTTCTCAGGCGCGCTGACCACGATAAAACCTTTTGGCCCGGATTGCTGCGCTACACCGTTATAATAATCAACATGGTTCCCGCTGGCCGTGTCGAGCCGGGTAGAAACCATGACGAGTGTATTATGACGCCAGTAAATACGCTTTGGGGCCAGGGAATCAGTGCCCTTATAAGCCGGGTCATACGCGGCCATGTAAAACCGGATACCATCGCCTTTTTGGCTGGTGACGCTGTCCAGCAGGTGCCTCAGACGGCGCGCACTGAACCAGATGCAACGGGTGTTCTGCTGCTTTTTTCCGTCCGTGTTCAGCAGGCTGTCATGGTTGAAATCGGCATAATTGCTGACATAGCGTGTGGCCGTAGCGATGCTGACGGTGTCGCTGTCGGGAGTAGTGGATAATGCTGTTTTTGTGACGGTGGCGGCGTGCCTGCCGCAGGATGCCCACGCCATAGCTGCTACGGCGAAGAACAATAAGTTTTTGTTGAGTGACATAAGATCCAGATGAATTGACTACAAATTAAGAAATATTTCTTTACCGTTAGCAGGTTGTTTTTCACCTTTTTAACAGTGAAAAACCGGTAGCATAAAGGCGCTTTCCGGTCTTTTCCTGCATGGGCTTAATGCCCAGATTTGCTGTACAAATTAATTCACAATTAAATCTTTATGTTATGGCGATTCTAAGTTTACAAGGAAATATGGGGGGCAACCCTGTATGGAACAATCCTAACGTCTGGGCCGGTGACAGTGTCGGTAATCCTGTTACTCCCAAGGCGGGAAACCCCTGCTTTTTATGGGCAAGAGTATTTAACCTTTATAACGGTCCGGTCAATAATATTACGGTCAGCTTTTTTGTGTTGCTGCCTTCCGGAAATGGGTTATGGCCGCCCGAGGCGCACGGTACTAATGTGATCGGGCAGATCCCTGCAAATGGGAACGCTACTATTTACTGTTCTATTCCCTGGGTGCCGGACAGTTCCCAGTCCTCCCATCAGTGCCTGGTTGCGGTGGGTTATTGTGACGAATGCCCGCCGCCGCCAACCGTTCCGGGTACTCCTGTGAATGCGAACGATATACAGGTTGCCCAGCATAATGTTGATATACACCAGCTTTCGGCTGCCGAGACAACCGTACTGCGCCCTTTTGATATCAATGATACCGGGCATTCCGGTTATGTACAGATCAGCCGCGCGCCGCTGGCGGCGAACAGCAGCCTGCTGAGGACCAGGGGGATCCCTGCCGATATCCCAGAGGCACCAGGCGGAGAGCAGATCGGCCTGGCCGACCGTGTAACCGGCGAGGCACTGGGAGAAAAAGTAAGCTACCGGCCGGGTGAACGCTGGCAGCTGAATGCGGTGATCGATACGGCGCAGCGCGTCCCGGGTACTGCTGCCTTGTACCATGTCAGTTTTGTGGAAAATGGCAGTGTCATCGGCGGAGTGAGTAATATTATACTGCATTAGTCATTGCAGCAGTCAACAGCTTAAACCTTATCACTATGTATACCTTCAGATCTATGGCCCTGTTTATTGCGCTCTGTATTGCTGCGGATGCAGGCTACAGTCAGCAACACGGCAGCGGGCAACGCCTGATAAAGGCAGCGGTAACCGCTGCCTTTATTTCCGATACTACGGCTGTGGTCCTGGGGAAAAATTCCCAGGTCAGCGGGAAATTCGGTACGGCTATTGGCAATACGGATACGGTCAGTGGTGATTTTGCCACGGCAATCGGTTTGTACCTCAGGGTCTCCGGCAACGGTTCAGTGGCGATCGGGAACAGGAATGTCAATACCGGGCCGAATTCCATCAGTATCGGTTTGCTGGATAGCGCACTGAACAGCAGCGCCCTGGCATTCGGTGCGGGCAGTACCGCGTCCGGACGTTCGGCCATTGCTATCGGCGGCTTCTCCAAAGCCCGTGGGGACAATGCTACAGCTATCGGGAACGGTGTATCAGCAACGGGCCGCTTTTCGCTGGCTGTCGGCAAATTCCTGCAGGCAGGCGGGCTGAACAGCTTTGTGCTGGGCAATGGCCTTTCCGGCTCCCGCCCGCTGGTTAACAATATACCCAATTCTCTGTCTATTGGTTTTGGCAGTGAGCATCCCACCTTTTTTGTCGGCCCGGCTGACTCGCTTTCAGGACTGGGGAGGATAGGCATCGGCACGGACAACCCACAGGCGATGCTGGATATTAATGGCGATATAGCCATTGCCGGTCATAAAGTGATCGGGTTTGACGGAAGATGGCTGGGAGACACGACAGGCCTGCACGGCGCCCCAGGTATCAACGGCGCGACCTGGTACAGCGGTACCACGGCGCCGCAAACGGTCATTGGGTCGGTAAACGACTTTTACCTCAATACACTGACCGATAGTATTTATCATAAAGGCCCGGCCGGGTGGTTGCCGGTCGCCTATATTAAAGGCAGCGGCGGGCAGCCTGGTACGAATGGCAGTTCCTGGTTCATTGGCCCGGGGAACCCGGGGGCCTCGCTGGGCAGCCCGGGCGACTTGTACTTGAACACGGTGACTGATAGTGTGCTGGTGAAGCGTGACCATTGGCAGCCGGTGGCTTATGTCAGAGGGAGTTCGGGCATTAATGGCAGCACCTGGTACACAGGCCCGACCGTCCCTTCGCCGGAACTGGGTAATGAAAATGACCTTTACCTGAATACGGCGACCGACAGTATTTACCGTAAAAATAACGGTTGGCGAAGCTCCGCTTATATCAGGGGTAGTAAAGGCGATAAAGGGGACCGAGGTGATAAAGGCGATAAAGGTGACCAGGGGGATAAAGGAGACGAGGGGTCATGTTCGTGCACTGTGGCGGCTATTGCAGCCGCAGCAGAGGCGACCGCCGCCGCTGCCACAGCGACGGCCGCTGCCACTGAAGCAAGTGGGGCGGCAACCGAAGCGACTGCTGCTGCCGCTGAAGCAACTGGTTCGGCAGCTGAGGCATCCGGTTCGGCAACCAGGGCCGTAACATCGGAAACGAATGCCAAAACCTCTGAAACCAACGCTAAAACATCGGAAATGAATGCCAAGACTTCGGAGGAAAACGCGAAAACTTCAGAAACCAATGCGAAAGCTTCAGCCGATTCTGCTGCGTCATCGGCGGAGGAAGCCCGGCGCGCAGCAGATATTGACCTTGGCGGGGATCTCAGTGGAAAGCCTGGTAATGCGAGTGTTATTAAACTGCGGGGTAATGCGTTGGCTTCTACGGCTCCCTCGGAAGGAAATTTTTTAAAGTGGCTAAACGGCAACTGGACTCCTGCGAATGTGGATACCCTCCGGATCTTCGCTGGAAGTGGAATCAGGCTGGATGATGATACGGTAATCGCCCGGACCAATGAAGCGTTATGGAATGCAGGACAACTACAGGGTAATAAAATTTCGACCATCAGCCCCAAGAACAGGCAGGTATTGAAATGGATCAATAACCAGTGGACACCTGATTCCGGCAAACTGATCGCCGGACCGGGTATCCGCCTGAACGGGGATTCAGTAATCGCCCGTGTGGGCGAAGCTTTATGGAATACAAGGATGCTACAGGGCAGGCTGATCGATACGGCAGCACCGCTAAGCGGGCAGCTACTGCGCTGGAAGAATGGGCGCTGGCGTCCGGATTCCCTTTATTTAAAGGCAGGAAAAGGGATCCGCCTGAATAAAGACTCTGTTATTGCCCGGGTAAATGAACCTTTATGGAATGCCGGTCTCCTGCAGGGCTATGTCGTTGATACCTTGCGACCGCAGAAAAACCAGATACTGGCCTGGGGTGGCAGTAAATGGCGGCCTATAAACCCGGATTATGGCTGGGCGCTGGATTCTGTTAACCGGGACACCTCTAACCTGTACGCAAAGGTTAAAGGTAACGTGGGCATAGGTACAAATAAGCCGCTGGCTTTGTTCCATGTGCAGGGTGGCAGCGGAAACAGCAGTGACAGCGCCTTTGTGGTGAACCGTAAGGGCAATGTCGGGATAGGAACCACTAATCCTGATGAGAGGTTTAAACTTTCGGTTAACGGGGAGATCAGGGCGGTGGCCCTGACTATCGAATCCGGCTGGGCTGATTATGTATTTGACCGAAATTACCGGCTGCGACCACTCGGGGAACTCAGTCGGTATATAGAAAAGAACCGGCACCTCCCCGATATGCCATCCGAGCAGGAGATCAGGCAGACAGGGCTGAATGTCGCTAAAACACAGGAACTGATGATGGTCAAAATTGAAGAGCTTTCCCTGTATATGATCCAACTGAAAAAACAAAATGAGCAGCTCAAACGGGAAATCGGGCAATTAAAACGCAAAACAAGATGAAACAACAATGTGATCAGCTGCTCCGCCATGTTGCAGTTATATGCTTGCTGTTATTAAGCAGCCTGGCAGCTCAGCCGCAGTCGGTGGTCATCCACCATATCGATGTAGGCCAGGGCGATGCAACTTTTATCGTAGCGCGGGACGGTGCAGGCAATATCAGCCGGACCGTACTGATCGATGGTGGTCTGAAGCGCTGTGGCCAAACCATTATTAATTACCTTACAGGAACGCTGCATATCACACATATCAACGCGGTGATCGCCTCACATTATGATAATGATCATGTGGGCGGTCTCGCCGTGATCCTTACGAATGCCGTCGGTATCGTCATCGACAGCGTATTTGACCGGGGCGATATTTTGTTCCCGCATCCTGCCAAAGGCGCCGCCTACCGAACCGCAGCCATTGCCTACGGAAACCGGAGGGCTACGCTGATACCCGGTAAGTCACTGGTACTCTTTTACGATAATACCGGCGGTACGCACACCATCCAGTTGTCCTGTCTTTGTGTGAACGGCTCCGTCTATAATCCGAACGGCAATTTTAACGCGGTTAGCACGATTGCTAACCCGGACGAAAATGATCTTTCTACGGGTTTCCTGCTGACTTACGGGAAGTTTCGATACCTGACCTGCGGGGATATCGGTGGGAAGCACGGTCAGCAGGCGGGCACCTGCGCAGGTACCTATGGCTGTAATTTCGCTGATCTGGAAACAAATGTGATCGGCCAGTCCGGGCCCGTCAGCGCTTATAAGATAAACCACCATGGTAGCCGTTGTAGTACCAACGCCGCATGGGTCAGCGGTGCGAAAGCCGCTGTGGCCATCATTTCCAGCGGACGGAATGGGACCTATAAGCATCCGCGCCCTGAAGTGATCGCGCTGCTGCAGACTGATCCGGATATGCAGGCTTATTACATGACCAGCGAACAGGACTATTACCAGCGGCTCGGCAATAAGGGGGTGCTCAATAACCCTCACCAGCCCGCGATCGACCTGTCGGTACAAAAGGAAACCAATCATGTAGATATCACCACTACCTGCAACTTTAGCGTGGGCGCGCAGGTTTACACCATTAATTAAAAAGAATGAAAAAACTAACCGGATTGATCCTGCTTATTTGCGGGATCAGCGCCATGACCAGGGCGCAAACACGTATCAACATAGCATTTTTTTACACACCCGCAGTAGCTGTAGCATTAGGGCTCAACCAAATGAACGGCATCATTAACACAGAGGTTGGAAATATCGATTCGGCCTTCCGGAACAGTAATATCGATGGACTAGTGGTCAATAGCTGCAGCATGGGAATCGAACTACAGGAGGCAGGTTGCCTGCAAATACTGCTGGACAGCGCGGTCATTTCCGTCAACGGACCGTTCCGTCAGCTGAAAGAACTGCGGAAACTCACCGCCGCGGATGTGGTGGTGATCATCGCTAATTACCCCGGGCAGGGGGGCGTCAGCGGAAACTTCGGCGATTTTAACCAGGCCTATATCGTTGTGGATTACCGCTGTCTTGGCGCCAATTATTCCGTGGCCAGGGAACTGGGCTATCTGATGGGCTGCGGGAACCACGAAAGCCAGAGCGGTCGTTTCAATGATGCGGCCCCCTCGGCACGCGGCTATATTTATGTAGATGAAGATAATGCGGACAATAATTTTAATACGATCATGGCTTATACGGATGAACAGCCTTCTTATGATCAGCCGGACTTCAAAATGGCGCCATGCTGGTCAAACCCGGACGGGAGGGTTAACGGGCTTGCTACCGGGGACGCTGCGCATAATAACGCGGCGCAAATAAACAGTTACCTCCCGGAAATTGCGCTTTACAGTACCTATTATGGCATGTTATATGAGCAGAACCTGGTGTTACCCGCCTGGTCTTTTCAGAAACTGGGGAGTAAACGTAGACTCGTCATGGAGCAGGTGGTCATAGAAAAAGATTCGCAAACAGAAATAGATGCCAAGTTCATCAGGTTACAGCGTAATTTTGACGTCAAAAAGGGGGCAACGGTGCGTTTTGATTCCCAGCCTATAGAAATAGATAATCCTCAAGTTCCGTAGGCAAATATTATGGGCCCCCCACCTGAATTTTGAACTTATGGAAACAGGTTTATTAGGGCTGAAATAAATATCTCTCATACGCAATGAAGTTCATTTATTTAATTCTTGTGATTATTGGATAAATCACGGTAAATGCCCCCGCTCTAACAATTTAAGTTAGCAGTGTAAATGTACATTGTTTGATTGCGTCACACAAAATTTATTAAAAGTTTCTATGGATGTATTTTTTGTTAACATTTGATACACGTCTTAGTAATAAAATCTATATAGTGTTATAATTAAAAGTGGATTTTTCAGGACCAAGATATTTTAGATGAATTAATTACGCTAATAACACACACAATGCGTAACTTTAGTTATTAACTGGAAAATGTGACCCTATGAAGAAAAATATACTGCTTTTTTGTTTTATTCTTTTCAGTTGTTCGACACATAAACCTTTAATAAATAATACTGAAATATTACAAAATCATCCAAAACCTGTCAGGATATTCGGAATAGGCTATTGGCCGCCCGACTACATTATCTTAACCCTTGTAGACGCAAAAAATGAATATTTTGTTATCAAAACCAATCGTAGAGATGGCCTTAAGGTTGGAGATATTTGGGGACAATAATGTTAATGGCTACTTAGCGATCCGGTTTTTTTGAATAAATATTTGTATTCTTTTTAATTGGATTCGCACGAATTTCAACAAGTGAAGGCATCCGCTTAAGTGCGTTTGAAATAGAATTCCCTTTAAACTCCCATCCCATGTTCGAGAAGAAACGTTTAATCTCATTCGTTTCTTTAGGATTATTAAGAAAATTTGTTGATAACATTTACACTGCCGCACTACCCATTCCTCCCGATGTAATTACACTTTCAGGTATTCACCAATATTTTGCAATTCTATAAGAATCAGGATATTGAGACTAAACGGCAACTTATAAGTTCAATGTACCCCGAAAACCTATGCTTTGACGGAACCCAGCATCGAACTTTTTATTTGAGTGAATCTTTGTCGCTTATCTTGTTGATTAACAATAAATTAGATAGCATAAAAAAGGGGAAAAGTTGTGTTTTAACAACCTTTCCCCTCAAGTAGCCCGTAGGGGAAGCTTTTCGAACCCCTTTTTAGATGATTTAAGACTATTGGCCGCGCCCTAACTATTTGTAATATATTGATATTAAGTAAATTACGAAGAAATTACAAAAATATCATCATTGAAATTTACTTAACATAATATTGTTGTGAATGCTCAGTGTCCAGACTTCTTTTCTTGCAAGAAAGGAAGTAAAAGAACCGGGGAGATTTAGGACTTTTGAAATTCTGTTTCATAAAGTTCAAGTCTCGCTCCCAATCGACTTAAATCCTCCTTACTGGTCAATTTTTGAACTATTTCCTGGAAGATTTGCGTAAAATGGTGTTTTAGGAAAACAGTTCAAGAAGAGCACAAGGCATTACTCAATCTATCCGACGAATTGTTGTTATTTCTATAAGTTCGTTATCTTGGAATTAATCACGTACCAACTTTGGCCTAGCTTTAAAGACAACGTGATATCAAAGCCAAATGACTATTAAAATATATTGACTTCATTTTTGATTTTGATGATGTAATAATATATTTTGGTGAAGAAATTTAAACGAAAACAAATTGACGATGAGTGCTATAACCGAAGATATAATTAAGCACTTAAGGGTGTATATTATGGAGATGTTGACCACCCTGTTTCGGGCCAAATTGACCCAGGGGTTAGCTGACTTTTGGGTTGCAGCAAATGCTATAAAAGCATGTACAAAAATAGTTATTTAAAAGGTAATTTCATTAATGGCTGTTTTCTGGTTCAACATTACGTTTTCTTCTCATAGATTCTCCCTTTAACTCGATGCGGTGTGCATCATGAACGATCCGGTCAAGGATCGCATCAGCAACCGTTTTTTCACCGATCACTTCAAACCATTTGCTCACTGGCAACTGCGAAGTGATGATCAGCGAGGTCTTACCGTGCCTGTCCTCAATGATCTCCATTAGCGCAGCCCTGCTTTGTGCATCAAAAGGCTGGATACCAAAGTCGTCGAGTATGAGCAATTGCTGTCTTTCGATCTTAGCCAGCTCTTTCATGTAGGAGCCGTCCGCCTTGGCCATCTTCAGTTTAGCGAACAGTTTGGGTGTACTGGTGTACAATACCCGGTAGCCCAATACACAGGCCTGGTAGCCCACAGCAGAAGCAATATAGCTTTTACCGATACCGGTACTGCCGGTGATCAGCAGGTTCTCGAAGCGGTCAACAAACGTACAATCTGCCAGGCGCATGATCTGGTTGCGGTCGATACTTCGGTCGGCATGATAATGAACATCTTCAATTGAAGCTTTATAGCGGAACCGGGCATATAGGATCGTGCGTTCGATACGCCTGTTCTGCCGGTCGTCCCATTCTGCATCTACCAGGTGGGCCAGTAGTTCATCTGCCGTGTAATCGTTTGTTTTACCGGTTTCCATACTGCTTTTAAAGGCATGGAACATGCCGAAGAACTTCATCTTCCGCAGTTTGTCTAAGGTGCTTGTGTTCATGTTATTGTTGTTTTAAATGGTTATTTGTAATAGTCTTTTCCCCGGATATTACCATGATCAGGCATGGGTAGCTCATCGGCAAATATGCTTTCCTCATAGTTGTCCATCTTGTTTTCCAATATGGTTTGTATCGTTTTATAGCTATAAAGGCCATAACTGAGCCCTCGCTGACAGGCCATTATTAACCGGTCATTCCCTGCTTTTTTTGCAAAGCCAAGTACCCCCAGGCAGGATTTGTAAGCCTGTTCGGGGTGTTGTTTACGCTCCAGTATCTGAAGGATATATAGCCTGACATCCTCATGAATGGAGGCCGCCCAATTGAGGAACATATCTGGTGTCCAGTCACTTTTAAAGCGGTGAGCGCTGGCCATGTGTTCTTTGTCAGTAGTATAACCATAGGGGTTCTTTTCGCGCGGGTGCAAAGCGATACGCTCATAATTGGAGTAGATCTCTACAATAGTGCGGGAGTATAATAGCTTAACCCGCTTGCCGATGAAGCGATAAGGCACACTGTAATAGTGTTTATCAGGGCCGAGATTGACATGGCCATTCTTGATCACCCTGGCATAAAAGTGTTTTTTGAACTGGTAACGCAGGACAGGTAGCGGTGCCAGGGCCCCACGCTCGATCTCTTCAAACTGTAGTATCCTGCTATAATTGCGACCCTTAAGCAACTGGCTGTTATGGACTTCCAGGGCCTGCCAGATCGCTGTATTGAGTTCTGTTAAAGAATGGTAGACATGCTTGTTTAAAGGGGCGTATACCTTGGTATAAATGATCTTAACGGCACCTTCTACTAATGCCTTGTCACGCGGGCGGTACGCCCGCGCTGGTAGAATGGTAGTCCCATAATGGTCGGCGAAGTCTTCAAATGTTTCGTTAAGGGTTGGTTCATAGCGGCTGCTTTTGGTTACAGCCGCCTTCAGGTTATCCGGTACAATGGCGGCAGGAACGCCGCCGATAAAGTGCAGGGTATTCTCGCAGGCTGCGATAAAGTCTTCCTTTTGCTGGCTCATAACAGCCTCTACATAGGTGAGCTGACTGGCCCCAAGGATTGCTACAAAGACTTCTACTTCAATGACTTCACCGGTTTCCTTGTCCGTATAGCTCATCTTTTCACCCGCAAAATCAACGTATAGCTTGTCTCCGGCCTTGTGATCCATGTGCATGGTCGGGTTGACCCTGGTCTTCCATTGGTTGTAATACGTGCAAAACTGGGTGTACTTATAGCCGTCAGGAAACTCTTTGATATAGGCTTCCCACAGGAGTTGCCGGTTCATACCGGTCTTTTTGAGCTCTTTATCGACGTGCGGAAAGCAGCGCAGCATGGATTGCATACGGCTGCTTGGCTGGTTGTTTTCCCTGGTCTTGCCGAAAATATCTTCCAGTTCCTTATCATTCAGGCTATTAACTTCTTCAAAGGTAAAGCCGCTCTTCTTAAGGACGGCCAGGTACTTTCTTACGGTATTCCGGGATGAATCAATCTGGGCAGCTATAAATCGCGTGCTGCGACCCTGGCTGTTCATCCTTAAAATCTTTCTAATCTTACTCATGCTGATTGTCAAATTGGCCATCTTAGAACGGGTCTTTTGCCCTCAAAAGATGGTTGCTTCTACAGCATTTGCTACGAGTTTTGGTGGGTCAGTTTGCCCCGAAATACCATGGTCAGTTTGCCCCGAAACAGTGGGTCAGCTTGCGCCGAAATGGTGTGGTCTCATTCATCATAATCTCCACATAGGTAGGTGATTTATTCAAAAATAGCTAATCCACATAAGGAAAACCTAACTGAATATGACAAAGAATTAGAATTTGCAGATGTTTCACCGCTCGACATAGCGGAAGTTGAATAATAAATACTTAAATCTGCTTAATTGTATTTATACGGTTAGAGGCTAATTTTATAACTCTGGTGATTCCAAATTTAAATTTGGAGGCGATCCTTTCTTATAAAGCGAAGGGTTTGGAAACCTAATTATTCCAGAATACATCGAATGTGATTTTATTTGAATCTGATTTCGGTTTTCCACATGGGAAACCATTTCTTCGATTACCAGATCACAAACCTTCAATACACTAAAAAACTTCTTTTTGTCCATATCACTTGGAAAAGAAAAATGATGGATCATCCAATGCCTGCGCTCTATAACATCAGCCAACGCATTTCTCAAGGTACTTTTGTTGTATTTCTTTTTACTAAGAATTGAGTTCACATCTATATTAAGGTATTTTTTATAAGCATCGTTAACTTGGTTTAAATTTTGAAATGTATAATTGCCTGCTATTAATTCTTCTATACTTTTCGTTCCTTTCTGGATTTCTCTTAATTCGGCTACATTTAACAGATTCTTAAAATCTTTGATTTTAAAGTCTGCTATTAATTTTTGTGCTTTTTCGTCATATTTAATTAGCACTATAAACAACTCTTTTAAGAAATGTTCAATTACAGATACGGCAAATGGCAATAAGGAGTTATAAAGATAGATGTCCGGGTTGTTCTGAACCAACATTTGTTTTATGTGGGGATGGGCGGCGTTCTGTACAGCGAGTTCGAAAGGCTCATCGATTGTAGCTATTGTCGAATAAAGCTTGTTCAATTTATCCTTTAAACGTTCGTATAATTTTAGAATTCCTGATTCATACGGATGCAGAAATTCGGTTTTTTCAATAGGGATATATCGATTCTTACCATTGTGGTCGTTATAAAAATCACCGCCAAATCGTTTCTTGGCCGCCCGTATAAGTTGGTTTTGTTTTTGCTTATCATATGCACTCGCCCAAACCCTGGTTCTTGTATGGATTATGTAAGGAGTTGCGGCTACTTCATTTGCTATTGCTTTATTATCTATAATAACAGCCTCAACGCCATCAGCTGATTTATAGTCCTCGTAATCATACCATGCGTAATACAATGTACCTTTAGGAAAAGGATTCAAGAAATAAATCGTTTTGTAAAACCCCAAGGCTTCTATAAAAGCTTTTAATTCCGCTTTTGATGCATTTACAGGATAAAAGTCGATGACAATACTCATTTATCAGACAAAATAATGCAATTTTTATTAGAAAACATTAAGCAGTAGGCAAAGGAAAAAAGTTCTGAATGCATTACCGTATTTAATGTATTTTTATAGATTAACAAAAAGTTTATGAAATTTCTATCTGATTTATTAGACCTTAATAAAATTACTGCTAAAACAGCTTTCTTGGTTTTGATAGTATCAGTTTGCCTGCTGTTTTTACCGCCTGCCTTTTTATTAAAGCTTCAGATAGTAGATTTTAAAAAAGACTATGGAAAGTATTTCGGCTTTGCATTTTTAGCGTCAGCCGCGTTTTTATTAGTTGCCGTACTAAATTGGGCACAAGAAAAAATTAATGTTTTTTTTAGGAAACGCAAACAAGCGACCTACATCATCAAAGCTATTGAGAAAATGGATTTTCAAGAATTGGCGGTATTGAGAGAATTCTTCATTAATGCACAACAATCATTAGATATGCCGATTGATAACCCGGTAGTGGCAGGAATGTTGAACAAAGGTCTTCTTTACCAGTTGTCGTCGATGGGACAAATGTCGGCTGAGGGCCTGATGATGCCTGTCGCTATGCATCATTTACTAAAGGATAATCTTAAGCCAGAAAGCTTGGGCCTACCCCTAACTGAGCCTTCGCAAGAGGTCAAAAACGAGATTCTGGAAGCCCGCCCTAATTGGGCCAAATCACTCGCACGAAGAAAATTTAATAGCTGGTATTGAACTCCAGCCGTTACGAAAATCGTGATTTAGAGAATTAATTTTGTTTATTTCTACTCCCAATTTATACATCATCAGGCTTGTAACCAATCCTTTTACGCTGTTGTGGCTGATGCTTTTTGTCGATTAGTTCGTCAAGATAGCGGAATACGATTTCCATATTTTTATCTTGATTATCAAGCTTGCTTTTTATCTTTTCAATAGCTAACCAAACCTCGGTTTGTTCGGCATAGACCTCCCTCAATTTGACAAATACGTCTATAATCCTAATGCTTACCCGCACTGCGCTTTCGCTTTTAAGTACATTAGATAACATTAGGATGCCATGCTCACTAAACACAAACGGTAAATATTTGGAGTGTTCCCCTTTTCCCGAATTTAGATTTTGTGACCTTAAGATTTCGTTTTCCTCTTTCGTTAGTTCAAACATATAATGTTTTGGAAACCTATTTAGATTTCTATTTACCTGCTGCTTTAATTTTTTGGTTTCAGTACCATATAACTCTGCCAGGTCTTTATCAAGCATTACTT
This sequence comes from Mucilaginibacter mallensis, assembly GCF_900105165.1. Lineage (NCBI taxonomy): Bacteria > Pseudomonadati > Bacteroidota > Sphingobacteriia > Sphingobacteriales > Sphingobacteriaceae > Mucilaginibacter > Mucilaginibacter mallensis. The sequence continues at coordinate 4,862,207 of NZ_LT629740.1, read as the reverse complement.
TTTGTCCTCTTATATAATATATTTTGTTCATGATGATTTCATCAGGTATCAATTGGTTTTCCATGATTTTGGTTATTTTAAGATGTAAGGTGTAATCTCTAAGGTCACAAAATGTGACCTTAGAGAGTTAAAATTAAATTCCTGCATAGTGCTGTTTAAGAGCGGCCATATCATGGCTAACCTTTAAATCCAATATTTTAGCATAGTGCTGTGTTGTCTTAATATTGGTATGGCCTAACATTTTACTGACCGTTTCAATCGGTACATTATTGGATAAAGTAACTGTTGTTGCGAAAGTATGTCTTGCCAAATGAAATGTTAAATGCTTCACTACATCGGATAAGTCTGCTATTTCTTTTAAGTAGGCGTTCATTTTTTGATTGCTTAATACTGGCAATAACAAGCCCTTATTTTCACATTGCGGGTGATCCTGATAGCGGTTTAATATCGTTAACGCTACGGGTAAAAGTGGTATTCTTGAAGATGTATCTGTTTTTTGCCTGCTTGTGAATATCCACTTATCACCGTCCATACCAATACCTATCTCGTTTCTCCTTAGTTTTTTAACATCGGCATAAGATAATCCGGTATAACAACAAAAGACAAAAACATCCCGCACCTGTACTAAACGTTCAACAACAAATTTTTTATTTGTGATAGCGTCCAGTTCCTGTTGTGTTAAATAAGTACGTTCTTTTGCTTTTGCAGAAGATTTGAAATTGATAAATGGGTTCTGCTTAAGCCAATTATTGGCAATGCAGTGATTAACAATTTTTTTCAGGTGCTTAATGTATTTGGCTGCCGATACTCCGCTAATTTTACACTCTGCTTTAAGGTAAAATTCAAAGCCCGTGATAAAAGCATGGTTCAATTGGCTAATTTCAATATCGGTTTTACCATATTCATTTTGCAAATAACCTGTAAGGTGTTTTTCAGAAGTATTGTACCCCTTTAATGTATTTGCCTCAAATCCATTGCCGATCAATGCTTTTACTTTTGCATTATGCTCGGTAAACAGTTGCATAAGGTAACGGCTCTTTTGAGTTTTACCTGTAAATTGGTTCAGCAAACTTTCGGTTGTTATGGTTTGGTTTGCATCAATCAACACCTGGTGCGCGTCCCTTACTTTACTTTGCAGGCTATCCAGATAATTGTTAAGGGACTTGATTTCTTCTTTTGTACCAATGGCACGCCCTGCCTGGCTGTTCCATTTGACGGGTTCGCATTCACGCCCGGCAGACATATCCGCACGTTTGCCGTTAACTGTAATACGCATGTAGATAGGCATTGCACCGCCTTTGTAGTTTTTTTGCTTTCTGATGTAAAAAAGCAGATGGAAATTACTTTTCATAATTACAAGCTTAAAAGTGAAACAAAAGTAAGTTTGTAATCTGCTTTTATCAAGATGTTCACTCGCTGAACAGGTTGATAATCAATTAATTAACGGCAATTCGGTGCGTAGTGCTTTTCCATTTAAGTACGCACCGAATTACGCTCATTTTTGTTGCGTTTTGGTGCATAATATGGTGTTTTGATGCCAACAAAAAACCCTGCAAATGTTTGATTTGCAGGGTTTTAGCATCTTTTGGTATTGTTTTCCGTAGCCCGTAGGGGAATCGAACCCCTGTTTCTAGAATGAAAATCTAACGTCCTAACCCCTAGACGAACGGGCCTTTTTTTGTTATTAAACTTCGGCCTTTCAACCAACCGCTTCCCTTATTTTGGGAATGCAAAGATATACGTTTAAAGAGAAAATTAAAATATTATTTAAATTTTTTTTAATTGTTTTTTTTGAGCATGTCCAAAATTACAATTGCCAAACAAAAACACGTTTGTTGCATTGTAGTTGTATTAATTATACCGTTATATTTATACACAATAAACCCTATACGATGAAAGCACTATGGAATAACCAGGTTATTGCCGAAAGCAATGATACTGTTGTTGTTGAAAATAATCATTACTTCCCGAAGGAAAGCGTAAATCAGGATTTTCTGAAACCATCTGATACACACAGTACTTGCCCGTGGAAAGGACTGGCATCATACTACTCTCTTGATGTGGATGGTAAACAAAATAATGATGCTGCCTGGTATTATCCCGATCCAAAGCCTGCAGCTGCTGAAATTAAAGATCATGTAGCGTTTTGGAAAGGTGTTAAAATAACGGATTAAAGCATGAAACAATACGATGCTATAGTTATTGGCGCTGGTCAGGCAGGTGTGCCATTGGCGAAAAAGTTGGCTCAGGCCGGTAAAAAAACTGCTATTATTGAAAAGCGTTTCATCGGTGGAACCTGTGTTAATGATGGCTGTACGCCAACCAAAACCTGGGTGGCATCGGCTAAGGCAGCTTATATGGCAGCGCATAGCGGTCCGCTGGGGGTAAAGGTTAAGGGGTATAAGATTGATATGCGCCAGGTAAAAAAGCGCAAAGATGAGATCGTAATGCGCTCGCGCATGGGCGGCCAGCATGCTATCGAAAAAACCAAAAATCTGGATCTTATTTTTGGCGAAGCCACTTTTACTGCTGAGAAAACGTTATCAGTTAAGCTTAACTCCGGCAATACACAGGTGGTAAAAGCCGACTGGATCTTTATCGATACAGGTGCAAAAACATTGATCCCGGAGATTGAAGGATTGAAGGATATCGAATATCTTACTTCAACTACCATACTCGATCTGGATAAAGTGCCCGATCATTTACTGATCGTAGGTAGTAATTATATCGGGATGGAGTTTGGGCAGATGTTTGGGCGATTTGGCAGCAAGGTAACTATGCTGGAGAAGGCACAACGCATATTAAGCAGGGAGGACGCGGATATTGCCGAAGCCATGCATAAAATAATGTTATATGAAGGAATCACTATTCATACCGATGCGCAAACTACCGCTTTCCGCAAAACTAAAAAAGGGAATATAAAAGCTACCGTTACAATTGCAGGCAAGGAGGATACCATAACCTGCACGCATGTGTTGCTGGCCATTGGCCGTGTACCGCAGTCGGCTGCTTTAGATTTGGATAAAACCGGTGTTAAGGTTGATGAAAAAGGCTATATAAAAGTTAATGATAAGCTGGAAACCAATGTAAAGGGTATTTATGCTTTGGGCGATGTTAAGGGCGGCCCGGCGTTTACGCATATTGCATATAACGATTATACCATTGTTTACCGCAACCTGATCGAGAATGCGAAGCTCACCACTAAAGATCGCCCGGTGCCTTATTGTATGTTTACCGATCCGGAACTGGGGCGTGTGGGCATCAGCGAGGAGGAAGCTAAAAAGCAGAAACTGAACGTTAAAATTGCTAAATTGCCTATGGCGCACGTAGCCCGGGCGATAGAAAATGGTGATACCCGTGGATTTATGAAGGCCGTGGTTGATGCGGATACCAAAAAGATATTAGGCGCGGCTGTTTTAGGCAGCCAGGGTGGCGAGATCATGACGGTATTGCAGATGGCTATGGAAGGTGGGATTACTTACGATCGTATCCGGTATTGCGTATTTGCACACCCTACGTATTCCGAATCGCTGAATAACCTGTTTATGCCACTTGAACCCTAGGCGCTCTGTATGATAAAGGTTGAACATCTAAGCAAACACTTCGGCAAGGTAAAGGCGGTGGATGATATTTCTTTCGAGGTGGCTGAGCATGAAACGCTCGTGCTTTTAGGTACCAGTGGTTGCGGTAAAACCACTACCCTGAAGATGATTAACCGGCTGATAGAGCCTACGCACGGCAAGATATTCATCAACAATAAAAATATTCTTGACCAGCAACCTGAAGTTTTAAGGCGGGGCATAGGCTATGTGCTGCAAAATAACGGCCTGTTTCCGCATTATACGGTGGGGGAGAACATCGCTATTGTGCCGCAATTATTAAAGTGGGATGTGAAAAAAATACAACACCGCGTTAGCGAATTGCTGGAAAAGCTGCATCTATCTAATGATTATTTAAATGTTTACCCAAATGAACTAAGCGGTGGCCAGCAGCAAAGGGTAGGGCTGGCCAGGGCTTTAGTGGCCAACCCGCCGGTGTTGTTGATGGATGAACCTTTCGGCGCGCTGGATAACGTGACCAAGGCAAAGATCCATGCAGAATTTAAGGCGTTGGATGAACTGAAAAGAAAAACCATCATCATGGTTACCCATGATGTACAAGAGGCCTTTGAACTGGGCGACAGGATCTGCCTTATGGATGCAGGAAAGATAGTACAAACGGGCGTTCCCACAGAACTGCTGTTCAAACCCAAAAATAATTTTGTAAGAGATTTCCTGAACGAACAAAGATTGGAATTGGAATTCAAGGCGATCAAGCCCCCCCCGCCCCCTGAAGGGGGAACTTTTGAATTGCATGGTAAGGCTTTGCCTTCTGATGCAAGTTTGTGGTGGTTTTTGGAGCAATTGAAATTTACGGAAGGCGAAAGTATCTTCATTTTCGATCATCAACATAAAAAGGTTGGCGAATTAAGGTTTGAGGAATTAATGTCGACATTCTATCAATATAAAAAGGAGCAGCGGCATGAATGATCAGCAACAGACTTTGTGGCAGTTTATGCAGGAGCAGAGCGATAAGCTGCTTACCCAAACGTTGGAACATATCGGGTTAACGTTTATCTCCTTGTTTTTGGCGATATTAGTTGGTTTGCCCTTGGGGATACTCATCGCCCGGAAGAGGAAATTATCCGGTTCGGTTTTAGGGATTGCAGGCATATTGCAAACCATACCGAGCATTGCCTTGCTGGGCTTTATGATCCCGCTATTGGGTATCGGCCCCAAACCTGCCATTGTAGCGCTTTTATTGTACGCGCTATTGCCTATCATCCGTAATACTTATACCGGTATTACAGGCGTTGATGCTGCCGTTAAAGAAGCCGCCACAGCTATGGGTATGAGCCAATGGCAAATACTATTTAAGGTTGAATTGCCGTTGGCTATGCCCGTGATATTAGCTGGAATCCGCACTGCTACGGTGATAACGGTTGGCGTGGCTACACTGGCGTCATACATTGCCGCGGGTGGCTTAGGGGAGTTTATTTTCGGCGGGATATCGCTTAATAATACCAATATGATTTTGGCAGGGGCTATACCTGCAGCTTTGTTAGCAATCATTTTTGATTTTTTGCTGTCGAGAGTGCAAAACCTCAACCTAAAAAAAATAAATACGGCTACTAAAGTATTGCCGCTTATATTGATCGTACTGGCATCCTTTTACCTTATTCCATCGGCTTATGGCAGCAAGCTTACCGCCGGTTTTACGCCGGAGTTTATGGGCAGGCAGGATGGTAACCTCGGATTAAAAAGCAAATACGGGCTAAAGATCCACACCATCGTCATCAGCGATGCCGTAATGTATAAGGCGGCGTATGAAAAGCAACTGGATGTGATCAGCGGCTACTCCACTGACGGCCGTTTAAAGGCCTATGGCCTGGTAGTATTAAAGGATGATAAAGGGATATTTCCGCCCTATTATGCCGCGCCGATTGTTAGGGACGAGTCATTAAAACAGTTCCCGGAGTTGGAAAAAACACTGAATCTACTATCGGGCAAAATTAATGATACAGTGATGACGGAATTAAATTACCGAACCGACTATCTTCACCAAAGCCCGGAGCGGGTAGCAAAGGATTTTCTGGTTTCGCAAAATTTATGGAAACCGGAAAGAGGGGGTAAGGATGGTGTTGTTCGCATCGGGTCAAAGATTTTTGGTGAACAATATATCCTGGCAAATATGTACAGCATGCTGATAAAGGGTTATACCGATTATGATGTATCAACCAAAACTGGCCTCGGCGGTACAAAAATTTGTTTTGACGCGCTCACCAATAACCAAATAGATTTTTATCCCGAATACACAGGCACTGGCTTGCTGGTAATATTGCAGCCACCAATAAAAACAATTAACTTAGTAGAAGCCAGTAAGGAAAAGACCTACGATTACGACAAACAAGAGTTTGAAAGCCGTTACCACATTAAATGGTTGCAACCCATAGGTTTTAACAATGCTTATGCTTTAATGATGCGGCAAAAACAAGCAAAGGATTTGAATGTTAAGACAATAACAGATCTGAAAAATTATCTCGAAAGGAAATAATCATGGAAACAGCCACATATACCGAACAACTAACTCTTGCTGAACGATATATAAAGGTGCGTAAGCATACCGAAAAGATCTGTGCCCCGTTGCAAACGGAGGATTACGTGGTGCAGCCTGTGGTGGATGTTAGTCCCCCTAAATGGCATATTGGCCATACCACCTGGTTTTTTGAAACTTTTATCCTGAAACCCTATTTTATGGGTTACCAGGAATATAACGCGGAGTTTAACTACGTGTTCAACAGCTATTATGAAACGGTAGGCAACCGCGTTATCCGTACCGACAGGGGTAATTTAAGTCGCCCAACGGTTATTGATATTATGCGCTACCGCGAGTATGTGGATGATGCCATGAACAAGTTTTTGTGCGAAGAACCATCCGAAGAAGTTAAAGAACTGCTGGTACTCGGTTTTAACCATGAGGAGCAGCACCAGGAATTGTTGTATACCGATATTAAATACATTTTAGGTCATAATCCTTTGTTCCCGGCATATTCACATGAGTATCATTCGCCCAAAGTTGAAAAAACCGACGAGGATTTTATTATGATGGATGAAGGTATTTATGAGATAGGTTTTAATGGTGATGGCTTTTGTTTTGATAATGAACTGAACCGCCATAAAGTTTACTTAAATGCCTATGAGATAAGCCCCGATCTGGTTACGAATGCCGAATACCTGGAGTTTATCAATAGTGGTGGCTACCATGATTTTCGCCACTGGCATGCTGAGGGCTGGGATTGGGTGAATACTAACAAAGTTGAAGCACCGCTATACTGGCATCTGATACATGGTGAGTGGTATAACTATACTTATAACGGATTGGAGCCTGTTGAAATGAAGCAACCGGTTTGCCATATCAGCTATTTTGAGGCTTATGCCTTTGCCGCATGGAAAGGTATGCGCCTGGCAACTGAATTTGAATGGGAAGCTGCATCAGCGCAATTTGGCTGGGGTAAAAGCTGGGAGTGGACCGAGAGCTCATACCTGCCTTACCCGGGTTTTGCCAAAGCGCCGGGGGCAATAGGTGAGTACAATGGTAAGTTTATGGTGAATCAAAAAGTGCTGCGTGGCGCATCGGAGGTTACATCGCCGGGTCATAGCCGTGCAACATATCGCAATTTCTTTCAAACACATCTGCGCTGGCAATTTACTGGCATAAGACTTGTAAGGTAATTCGTCTCATCAACCTATTAAATATGAACACTGCATTTTTACAAAGTCTGATAAAGGAAAAAAAGCCAGTTAAAACCGACCAGTTTTATAAGGATGTAGTTGTCGGCCTACAATCGACGCCGAAACGCTTAAACTCCATGTATTTTTATGATGCTAATGGGGATAAGCTTTTCCAGGAGTTAATGGCTTGCGAGGAATATTATCCAACCAATTGCGAGCTGGAAATTTTCACAGAGCAAACAGCAGGACTTGCCGAAGCTATTATGGCAGGCGGTGATGCCTTCGACCTGATTGAGTTGGGTGCAGGTGATGCTATGAAATCAACCTATTTATTGAAACATTTGGTGGAGCAAAAGGCTGATTTTACCTATTTGCCGATTGATATATCAGACAACGTAATCACCTTTTTACACGCGACATTACCCGCAGCACTGCCAGGTATTAAAATAATCGGTTTAAACGGCGAGTATTTCGATATGTTGAAAAAAGCGGCATCGATCTCAAAAAGGCGCAAGGTAGTATTATTTTTAGGATCGAACATTGGCAATATGCCGGTGAGCGATGCGGAGAATTTCTGTAAGGAACTACGTAAAAATCTTTCGACAGGGGATATGGTGTTGATGGGTATCGACCTGAAAAAGAACCCCAAAACCGTGTTGGCAGCTTACAATGATAAAGAGGGTATTACCAAACGGTTTAACCTGAACTTGCTGGAACGCATAAACCGCGAGCTGAATGCCGATTTTAATTTAACACAGTTTGATCATTACCCCATATACGATCCTGAAACGGGTGCTTGTAAAAGTTATTTAATTAGTTTGACAGATCAGCAGGTGAAGATCAATGGTAAAGCAGATATTCACTTTTTTAAGGATGAATACATCTACATGGAGATTTCGCAGAAATACTCGGTAATGCAAAGTAACCAAATGGCAGATGTAGCAGGCTTTAAGCCGCTGAATATATTTTTTGATAGTAAGAAATGGTTTATTGATGCTATTTGGTTAGCGGAGTAAAATGCAACTTATATACTCGCCTCTACCGCCCGTTCAAGCGTCCACGCTTGAATGTTGGTTTTTGTAAGCGTCCACGCTTACGTTGCTATTAAAATAAAATGATTTTGAAGGACTTTTAGCGTGGACGCTAAAAGTCTTTTTGCGTTCAAGCGTGGACGCTTGAACGGGCGGAGAGATTTTTTTATTCCTTGTAGTTTCACTATTTTTATCACATGAGCCTGTCCGCTGAATTGAAAATTTATCTTGATGTCAATTTCAAAGGGCTTAAATTATTTCGACCATTATTCTTTGCCGGGGCTTTCGGATTGAGATTTGATTTACAGGATGCAGTTCTGGAAACATCTGAAGATGCTTATTTTGAAGAAGTAGTAAGACGGATGGATAAAATACATGCGATAACTACAACCGAAAATGATGATATATTACTGTTGTATCGAAAAGATACTTACAAGCGAAGAAAAATCAGATTAGCTAATTATTTATTTAAACAAATAAGTAAAAATGCAACAATTGAGCTTAAAAGAAGAAGAACGCCTTTTTACGACTATGAAGGTGTAAATGCTTCAGTGCGATCTTGTCAGGTATTAATTAAAGACAGTGTAAACAATATAAACTTTCATAATCTTTATGTAGCAATATCAAATATGGATTTTGGAAGAAGCCCGGTTTTAGAGGATAGAGAAGGAGAGCTTTATATCATCAACCTTACAAGAAATACTGTTACTATTATGTATGATGATCGCGGATGTGATATAATATCATATGATGTTAGTCTGTTAAAGGAATATTATAACCAGCTTTCAGATTTGATCTTAGAAGTTAATCGACCAGAAATAATTAATAAACTGAATATCATTTAGCGCAAGTCTTGTGCGGCTGTTTGTGTGATGATGACTTGTGATATTAAGATTAAGAAGCACAAGTCAGCCATTTCTCTATTCTCACACACAAGACTTGCGCTAAATGGGGAAGGCCAAGTGCGATTCCCCTCTTGAGAGGGGTGGAGGGGTGTGTCCTTTCTTCAACAAGCCTGGCGCACAAACACACCCCTGCCACTACTCATTCCTTCGCACCCCCTCTCAAGAGGGGAATTGAAAAAAAGCAGGCCAAAACTAAAAAAGGAGGCCCTAAAGCCTCCAATTCTTCTCACTCAATCTAACCAATAGATATCTTTATATCAAAGCAGCAGCGGGTTAAGCGCTGAGTCGATTAGCTCGCCTATGGGTTTGCCCATGAGCCATTTGTGGTGATCGTTTTTCTGCCATTCGTTTTTGTAGGGGGTAACGTGCGCGCCATCGGCAATGTAGATGATGGTCATTACCTCGCGCATTTTGTTGGAGTTATTGCCCGGTGCGTTGTGTATGGTAAAGCCACGGTGCCAGGTAGCATCGCCGGCTTTCATGGTTTGCGCTCTGCTTATTGGGAATTGCTTGTCATTCACATAATCATCAAACGCGCTTTCCGATTCATCAGAGATCTCATGATCGAATATCGCCCCATTGGTATAGGAGCCAGATGCGAACGTGAGCATGCCCATATCCACATCAATATCAACCAGCGGCATCCACATGGTAATGGTGTTATTGGTATCTATGGGCCAATAATACTGATCCTGGTGCCATGGGGTTGGGCCGCCACCGGCTTCTTTAAACAAGGCCTGATCGTGGTATAGGCGTACATTTTCTACACCCATCAGGTCGGCGGCCATTTTTGCGAGGCGTTTAGCCAGCACAAATTGCTTTACCTGTTCATCAGCTTGCCATAGGTTCATGATCTGCAGGAATGCTTTGCCGTAGGTATCCCTGTCCTGTAGTTGGCGTTTTTCGGTATTATATTTATCAGCCGCAGCAACTATTAGCGGGCGGTAAGCGTCTATTTCAGCGGTTGATAACACCTCTTTGACAAGTGTATGACCTTTTTCACGGAACTCCCTGATATCAGCATCAGGCAGCTTCTTGAAGTCGTTTAACTGAGGCAAATGTGCAAGTGTTGTATCCATTGTTTAGCTATTTTCAAAGGAAGCCAAATCGCGAAGCAAAAAAAATGAAAAAAGTGGTGTAATTATGGTGTATATTATCTAAAAAAGATATAAATTGGCGCACCCTATTAAAATACGCAATGATTAAAGCATCTTTTGAAGCCCTTCAAACGGGCAACCGACAATCATTTATCGCCCGTAAATTTGATAAATGGGTCTTTGACGGCCCTTATCATTTTCATCCGGAGTACGAGTTAACCAGCATTATACAGGCAAACGGCAAACGTTATGCAGGCAGCCATATGGAAGATTTTTGCCATGGCGACCTGGTATTACTCGGTCCCAACCTGCCTCATTGCTGGAAACTGGATACAACCCGTCCCCAGCCCGAAGCCACCGCCATAGTTATACAGTTTAATGAGAGTTTTTTAGGTGATGATTTTTTTTGCCGCACGGAATTGAAGGACATTAAAAAGCTTTTTCAATTTGCAGCCAGCGGTATCAGTTTTAAAGCCGGTACCAGGCAGCGGATCAACCAGCGTTTGGTAGCGTTGATTGAGGAAGAAAATAGTTTTAAAAAGATGCTGATGCTGCTTGATATTTTGCAGCAACTTGCATTATCAAGCGAGTTTGCATTGCTCGACCAAAGCCAAACTATTGCCGCGCGTACTATAGCCGAGCAGGAACGCATAAACCCCGTATTTGCTTATTTGGTGGAGAATTTCAGGCAGCAGGTATCATTGGATAAAGCAGCCAGCATAGCCAACATGACCACCAACGCATTTTGCAAGTACTTTAAGAAGATAACGCGCAAAACCTTTATGGAAACCATTATTGAGTACCGCCTTAACTACGCCACCCAGCAATTAGTACAAACAGATAAACCGATATCAGAGATCTCGTTTGAAAGCGGTTTCGGCGATGTGTCGCATTTTTACAAGATGTTTAAGCTAAAGATGAACCTGAGTCCGCTAAATTACAGGAAGAAGTTTATGCGGAGTTTGGAGAGCGGCGAGGCCGTGGCGTAGGTAAGCTGGAAGCTTACATCATTTGGGTCTAAGTTCGCTGCGCTAAACTTAGACCAGTGCACGTTTTTACATCCTGTCATTTCGAACGATAGTGAGAAATCTTCTTCTACTTGTATTTACGTTGTGCATGTCCGAATTGCATAGTGCAGAAGATTTCTCCCTCCGGTCGAAATGACAATGGGGGTTATATGAGTTATTTAACGCTTCGTTTCTTTAATTCCTTGCTTATTACATCCAGCGCTTTTTTCTTTTTCTGATCTTTTGTTTTTTTAACTTTCAGGGCTTCCTGTTTTTGCAGGTAGGTTTCGGTATGGGTGCGGGTGTAGTATTTGCAGAACCAGCTTATGGGACAAACCTCACATTTAGGGCTACGGGCTATGCAGATGTAACGGCCATGCAATATAAGCCAATGATGGGCTATACCTAAAGTTTCTACCGGTAGGTATTCTACCAATTGTTTTTCAACTGCCAGTGGGGTACGGGCATTAGTGGTTAACCCTATGCGGTTAGCCACACGGAAAACGTGGGTATCAACCGCTATGGCTGGTGCTTCAAATATTACGGATGCTATTACATTGGCTGTTTTGCGCCCAACACCCGGCATTTGCTGTAGTTCATCAAGCCCCTCGGGTACCTGGCTGTGGAATTTTTCAACCAGCATTTTGGCCATGCCCACCAGGTGCTTGGCCTTGTTATTGGGGTAGCTAACACTGCGTATGTAGGTAAAAACTTCTTCGGGGGTTGATGCGGCTAAACTTTCAGGGCTTGGGAAACGCTCAAATAGGGCAGGCGTTACCTGGTTTATGCGCTTATCAGTACATTGTGCCGATAGGATAACCGCTACCAATAATTGAAACGGATTGCCGTAATGCAGTTCGGTAACGGCATCGGGTTGGTTTTTTGAAAAGTAATCTACAAAATGTTGGTAGCGTTCTTGCTTGAGCATGGTTATGAAAAGTCTGAAGTCTTTAGTCGGCAGCCTTCAGTCCAAAAATAGTTAAAAAAATAAATCCAGGGTGATAAAGTTTTACAACTCATCGCCCTGGATTTTTGTCTTTACGGAATCTTCGATTAACGTAAACTCTTTGAATAATCAAGGATGTAGTGAATCGTCTGCAATTTTGGTCTCTTTGCTAAAAGGTCCAAATCATTGCGCAGTGAGTGGTAAAATATCACTTCGTCCGCTTCTAAATTCTCGTGCACATCCGACTCCTTCATCTCAGTTTTGTTAATGACCGCAGTAAATGGATTTGTAAAGGTTTCGCCCATATGCTTGTCTAGTGTTTAATATTAACTAAACGCAAGCCTGAATATAATATTTTATTAACTATAAAAAAAATTTCATGAAATTTTCATGATTTTTTCATCATTAATTTTTTAAGCTTAGTTCTTTACTCTGCATCATTTTACGCAGGTTATTAAGTGCGTAACGCATACGGCCTAAAGCAGTATTAATGCTCACATCGGTTATGTCAGCAATCTCTTTAAAGCTCAGATCGCCAAAGTGGCGCATTATCAAAACTTCTTTTTGTTCCGACGGTAAAAGCTGAATCAAAGTTTTAAGGTCCTTATGTGTCTGATCGCGAACCATACGGTCCTCGGTGCTTTCATCATAATTGCCCAGTACTTCAAAAATATCAAAGTCGTCACCATTACTAACCATTGGTGCACGTTTTTCACGCCTGAAATGGTCAATAACCAAATTATGCGCAATGCGGGTTACCCATGGTAAAAACTTGCCTTCCTCGTTATATTTTCCGGCTTTTAAAGTATTAATAACCTTAATAAAAGTATCCTGGAAAATGTCCTCAGCAAGATATTCGTCTTTAACGAGCAGATAAATTGAAGTGTAAATTTTTGATTGATAGCGGCGTATTAATTCAACAAGCCCCGCCTCATCACCCATGATGTATAGATGGATTAGATCCTGATCACTTTTCAATTGAAAATCCATAGAAAACTGTTACTTTAAACTTAGTTAAAATTGTAATTTTTTTTAAAGTAGAGTTCAATCTATAGGGGTTCTCCTTCTTGTTAAGAAATTGTTACATCAAATAAAACAAATTTCGGGGGAAAAAGCAAATATTTTTTGTTGAATATATGAATGTTTTAGTCAGTTTGAACGGCGTTTAAGTTCAAAACGCACTAATATTTAACACAATTTAACATTTATAATAAAGCGGTCATAATTAGCAACATAATCCTAAACGCATTTGGAAACGGCTAATAATTTTAGGATTTTTGCGTTTTGATAGCGGTTAATATTTCATAGCCGAAAAATTCATAGTTCATGGTTGATGGTTCATAACCAAAATGGTTATCTAACTCCTGTGGACTATGCTGAGATAAACACTATGAACTATCAACCATGAACTACAACTAAATGAACGAAGCAGAAAAAGATCCGCAACATCATATTATTATAAAGGGCGCCAGGGTTCACAATTTAAAGAACCTGGATGTTGCCATTCCTAAAAACAAGCTGGTGGTAGTTACCGGCATGTCGGGTTCGGGCAAATCATCACTGGCCTTTGATACGTTGTATGCCGAAGGGCAACGCCGTTACGTGGAGAGCCTTTCATCATACGCACGCCAGTTTCTGGGCCGTATGAATAAGCCCGATGTTGATTATATAAAAGGCATAGCGCCGGCTATAGCTATTGAGCAAAAGGTTATTACCTCAAACCCGCGCTCAACAGTAGGCACATCAACCGAGATTTATGATTATCTGAAATTGCTTTTTTCGCGGATAGGTAAAACTATATCGCCTATATCGGGCAATTTGGTGAAAAAAGATTCGGTTACAGATGTGATCAATTTCATCATGACTTTGCCTAATGAAACCCAGGTAACTATACTTTGTCCGCTATACCCGCATAATAATCGCAGTTTAAAAGAAGAGCTGGCTGTATTAATGCAGAAAGGCTTTGTGCGGGTGGAGTATCAGCAAAAACTGGCAAGGATTGAAACTTTGCTGGAGGATATGAGCATTGTTGATGATGGGTCGTGGCTGGAAGAAGAGGTAAAAGTTGAAAGCGTAAAGCCGAAAGCGAAAGGGAGGAAAAAGGCAGCGGCGGAGGAAGAGGAAGCGGAACTTGAAATTGGCGCTTCTCAATCATCATTAACGGCTCATCACGCGGTGCGTATTGTGATCGATCGTATTATTAAAAACGAAGAAGATGAAACTGTAAGCCGTTTGGGCGACTCAATACAAACTGCGTTTTTTGAGGGGAAGGGTGACTGCTATGTGCGCTACCAGGAGCCTGATGCGGATAAGGAAACCGAACGCTTCTTCTGCGATCGCTTTGAACTTGATGGGATAAAATTTGAAGAACCTTCGCCAAACTTTTTCAGCTTTAATAACCCATATGGCGCTTGTAAACGCTGCGAAGGCTATGGAAAAGTAATTGGTATTGATGAGGACCTGGTTATCCCCGATAAAAGCAAAAGTATTTATGAGGGCGCAATTGCCCCATGGCGCGGCGAGAAAATGCGCGAGTGGAATGATCAGCTGGTGCAGCATGCCTTAAAGTTTGATTTTCCTATCCATCGCCAATACAATCAACTTACCGAAAAAGAGCAAAAGCTGTTATGGACGGGTAATAAATTCTTCCGCGGACTGGATGCCTTTTTTAAGGAACTGGAAGAACAAACCTTCAAGATCCAATACCGTGTTCTGCTGTCGCGATACAGGGGTAAAACTACTTGTCCGGAGTGTAAGGGCAGTCGTTTAAGGCAGGATGCATCCTATGTGAAAATTGATGGCAGATCAATAACCGATGTGGTTTTAATGCCGCTGGATAAGGCTTATGAATTTTTCAGCAACATCAAACTAAACGAAACCGATACCAAGGTGGGTAAGCGCCTGTTGATGGAGATCAATAACCGTTTGCTGTTTTTGAATGATGTTGGTTTGAGCTATTTAACGCTTAACCGCTTGTCAAACACCTTATCGGGCGGTGAATCGCAGCGTATTAATTTGGCAACTTCATTGGGTAGTAGCCTGGTGGGATCAATTTATGTGCTGGATGAGCCGAGTATAGGCCTGCACCCACGTGATACCCAGCGACTGATAGGTGTACTTAAATCCTTGCGTGATGTAGGTAATACCGTGCTGGTGGTTGAGCATGAGGAAGAGATCATGAAAGCGGCCGACCATATCATCGATATTGGTCCGGAGGCAGGTACTCATGGCGGCGAACTGATATTTACCGGTACCTATGATGAAATTATAAAGGACGACAATAGCCTTACCGGCCGTTACCTAAGTGGTAAGGAAGAAATAGCCATACCTGCACAACGCCGAAAATGGCATGATTATATTAGTATTAAAGGTGCCAGGGAAAATAACCTGAAACATGTTAACGCTAAATTCCCGATGGGGGTGCTTACGGTAGTTACGGGTGTATCGGGCTCGGGTAAAACAAGTTTGGTTAAGCGGATACTGGCCCCGGCCCTGCAAAAAACGCTAGGTAATTATTCGGGAGAGCAGACCGGTTCATACGATGCCATTGAGGGCGATTACCAGAAGATAGAACAGGTTGAAATGGTAGATCAAAATCCGATAGGCCGTTCATCACGTTCAAACCCGGTTACTTACGTTAAGGCCTGGGATGAGATCCGTAACCTGTACGCCGCTCAGCCAGCATCAAAGGCAGCGGGATTAAAGCCATCGGCGTTTTCATTTAACGTAGAGGGCGGTCGTTGCGATGTTTGTCAGGGTGAGGGCGAAGTGAAGATTGAGATGCAGTTTATGGCTGATATTTTCCTGACTTGCGAAACCTGCGGCGGTAAACGTTTTAAACAGCATATACTGGATATTACCTATCAGGATAAAAATGTATCCGAAGTATTGGAAATGACCATTGATGAGGCTTTGGAGTTCTTTAGAAAAGAGCCGAAGATCATCGCCAAAATAAAGCCTTTGGTTGATGTAGGTTTGGGATATGTCCATTTGGGGCAGTCGTCAAATACCTTGTCGGGTGGTGAGGCGCAGCGTATAAAGCTGGCATCGTTCCTGGTTAAGGGGAATAATACACATAAAACACTCTTCATTTTTGATGAACCTACCACCGGACTGCATTTTGCCGATATTAAAAAGCTGCTGAAATCGTTTGATGCGCTACTGGATCATGGCAATACCATCATCGTAATAGAGCATAATATGGATGTGATAAAATGCGCCGACTGGGTGATTGATATCGGCCCCGAAGGTGGTGATAAAGGCGGTAAGGTTGTGTTTGAAGGCTTGCCCGAGGATCTGATAAAAGAGAAAGACTCTTATACCGGTAAATTTTTAAAGGAACGGTTTCACCAATAGTATTGCCGATAAGTTGTTTGTGAGGACACAAACAACGGGGAGAGGATACAAAACAATATTGATATGAGTAGTCCTGATTTGCAACAGATAAAAATAAAAAAATGTCTATAACTACCGAACACGAAAGAATTGGAATGCAGCAGGCAAGCGATGCAGTTGCTATCACGCTTAAAAAGATGCGTGAGTTTGCCAAACCGGGCATTTCAACCAAGGAACTTGACGAGTACGGCGGCGAATTGCTGGCACAGATGGGCGCACATTCTGCACCTGCGTTAACCTATGATTTCCCCGGGTATACATGTATTAGTATTAATGAGGAAGTTGCGCACGGCATACCATCCGCGGATAAAATTTTAAAAGAAGGTGATCTGATAAATATTGATGTATCGGCTGAATTAAATGGCTATTGGGCTGACAATGGCGGTTCGTTTGTATTAGGCGAAGATATCCACGGCCATAGCAGATTAGTGGAAGCATCTAAAGAGATACTGAGGAAGGCGATCAGCAACATCAAAGGTGGTGTCAAAATATCGGAGATTGGCAGGTTGATCGAAACTGAAGCCAAAAAAGCCGGTTATACGGTAATAAAAAACCTGACCGGCCATGGTATTGGTCGCAGTTTGCACGAAGAACCGCACGAGATAGCTAACTACTGCGACAGGTATAACACTACGCGTTTCAAAAAGAATTCGGTAGTGGCGATAGAGACATTCATTTCAACACGGTCAACAATTGCCGATACACAAGCCGATGGTTGGACGCTAAGCGGTAATAAAGGTGGTTTTGTTGCGCAGCATGAGCATACCATTATGGTAACTGGCGGCCAGCCGGTGATATTTACAGCTCGGAACGGCATCTGGGATTAATTATCGCCCAACCATTATAAAGAAAAAGCCCTTGTTTACTTCAAACAAGGGCTTTTTTGTGTAGAGACGCAACATTTTGCGTCTCTACAGGTGTTGTTATTTTAAGGTAACGCTGGTTTTGCCCATGGTGTAACCATCAGAATAAAGCATTACGGTATAAGTTCCTTTTTGGAACGGACCTGGGTTCATCCAGTCAATTACATAAGCATTGCCATCATCTTTAAAGTCGATAGATGTTTTGTAAGTGAATTGCAGGTTTTGACTATCAGCTGTAAATGATCCTGAATCGCCTTCAGTTATCAGGTTGCCGGTTGGGTCAAGCACACGGATAAAGATATCATGCATACCTTTTGTTGCAACAGCATTGGCAGCAACGGTAAAGCTGATCTTTAATTTTTTAGCCGGGCTTGATCTGCTCACTTCAACCTCTTTGCCGCTGCCCTTTATTTTGTAGGCTGCCGCCCCGAGCTGCGCCACCTTGAGTGCCGATGCTATCTGCACCTTAGTGCTCAGGTCCTGGTTTTGTTTGGAGAGCGTATCAACCTTATGCGATACCGTTGTGAGGTTTGTTTTTAAGGTGTCCCTTTCGGTAGTTAATGAGGCATTCTGCTTTTGGAGTTCATCAATATCTGCGGTGTATTTGGTTACAAAATAGCGCAGTTGTTTAACATCTTCCTGCGCCTTAGCCAATTCTTCTTTAGTTAATTTGCCTTTTGCAAGCTGCGTTCTTAAAACGTGGATCTTCGTTTGTAACGAATCGTTTTTGGCCTGCATTGCTGCAGATAGTTTAGTTTTACTCGAGTTAACCTGCTCAACCTGTGCTTCAAGACTGTCAAGTTCAACTTTCAGCCGTGATTTTTCATCGCTTTGATTAACGATAATCACATCTGATTTATTTTTTTGCATATACAGATATACATCAGTCCCCAGCAACGCCACAACAACAGCAATAAGGAAATAAATTACGTTTGAATTTTTTTTAGGTGTTTGCTCCGATTGATTTTCCATAAGTTTTTCTTTTTAATTTTAAATTAACATTTAATGTATCTGATAGAAACCTTTAATAGTACCATAGTGTTTTTTAATTATGCATATTGGTATTCATTTAAGGTAAACTATCTACATAAAATGTTATCAGTTTAAAGCTTTGGTTTAATTGTTTTTAGCTGATTAATTGTTTAATAATACGTAAAAAATTGAAAAAATGATAATAATCGTAAGTTTAAATTGAATTAGGGAACCGCCTAAAGTAAGCACTAATTGATTAAACACAAAATTCTCATATTTATTATCCACGATAATAAAACCGCACTTAAGGGAGTTTTATATCTTTGCAATCGTTAAACACCGGGTTGATGCAGCTATACAAATACTTTTTACTTTCCATCCTTTCGTTATCTATCCTAACAAAAACCCAGGCGCAAACCGATACTCTTTTACGAAATAAAATTGAACCCAAGCGCGAATTTCGTGGTGTTTGGATAGCTACGGTTGAAAATATCGACTGGCCCAAAAAGCAATCAACAGCCGATCAGCAAAAGCAACAGCTGATTGATATTTTAGATGATCACCAGGAAACAGGTATAAACGCGGTGTTTTTCCAGGTGCGGCCCGCTGCCGATGCTTTTTATGCAAAAGGATCTGAGCCGTGGTCGAAATGGTTAAATGGCAGGCAGGGGCAAGCGCCCGATCCTGCGTATGACCCGCTTGAATTTGCCATTACTGAAGCGCACAAACGCGGTATGGAACTGCATGCCTGGTTTAACCCATACCGTGCAACAAATGATAACAGATATTACGAGCTTAGCCCAAACCATATTACCAATTTAAAGCCTGAATGGTTTTTTACTTATGGGGGCAAAAAAACATTTAACCCCGGGTTGCCTGAGGTAAGGGAATATATCGTCCGCATTATTTTAAATGTGGTTGATAATTATGATATAGACGGCATACATATGGATGATTACTTTTACCCATACCTTATTGACGGGCAAAGTATAAATGATGCTGATGCCTATAATAAATATGGTGCCGCCCGCTTTAGTAATATAAAGGATTGGCGCCGCAATAATGTTGATACGCTGATACACATGCTGGCCGATAGCATACACAAACATAAACCGCATGTAAAGTTTGGAGTAGCTCCATTTGGAATATGGGCAAATCAATACCAAAATCCGGAAGGCTCACAAACACACGGCGGATCATCTTATTATGAGAACTATGCTGATGTTCGCAAATGGATGAAGGAAGGTTGGATTGATTATGTAGTGCCACAGTTATACTGGCCATTAAGCAGTAGGGTTGCTAATTTTGATACTTTAATAAACTGGTGGAGCAATAATACCTATAACCGCCATTTATATATTGGGCTGGGTGTTTATCGCATTGGTGAACGCTCAAAAGCATCAGCCGCTTATAAAATACCTACAGAATTACCTAATGAGATGAGGCACTTGCGTAATAATCCACGGATTGAGGGTACTGTAGTTTTTAGTTCGCACTCGCTCACAGATAATTTGGGGGGCTTTGCCGATTCGCTAAGCACTAATTTTTATAAGAGCCCGGCCCTACCGCCTTTAATGCTCTGGCTTGACTCCATACCGCCTAATGTGCCACGTAATTTTGTTGCAAAACAATCAGGACAGGGCGTGCTATTGAACTGGGAAACACCACTTTTAGCCAGGGATAAGGAACCGGTATATGGTTATGTGGTCTATCGTTTTTCGGGTACAGAGAAGATCGATCTGAATAATCCTGATCATATTTTGCATATCGAATACGATGCTAATACCGCCTACCAGGATAGCAGTGTGCAAAAAGGGGTGACTTATTCATATATAATAACCGCGATTGACCGGTTGAAAAATGAAGGTGACCGGTCGCCTGCTATTGCGGTGAAGGTACAGTGATGATGTGAGTTCGCTTCTCCTATCGTGATTGCGAGGAACGAAGCAATTTCTAATCTATACAGAGCAGATTGGTTGTACTGGCTTCAGTTGGCAACTGGATAACGATTACCTTTCTGATGGTATCGCTCATAGCCGCTAAGGCCTATTTCTTTTGTCTTGATACAAAAGAAACAAAAAATCAAGTCAGTAGATTAGGCTTCTTTGCCGCACAGGCCTTTCCCTGTAAATCAGGCAAAACCTGGGCTGCAATCTTTTTACTCTTTGCTTCGCCGCTCTTGGCTCTCGCTTCTGTAAAAATTTGCTATGCCCTGCAGCCGCACAAGGCCATCATCGTTTTGCCTGATTTCGCCCGAAGCTGTTCTACTGACGGGGGAATAGAAAATCAGTTTTTCAACCATGTCATTGCGATCCGCTGAATAGCGGAGTGGCAACCTCGTTGCCTGTATATTGAACGCGATGAGGTTGCTTCGTCGTTCCTACTCGCAATGACATTTTAAGAATAAACGCGTGTAATGGCCCGACAAAAAGCGCGGGCCTGGGTGTTTTGCCTGTGGGTGGAAGGATCTTTTTGTCTTGATCTTTGGTTACTTTGATAAAGCCAAAGTAACTAAGGCTCCGCGCCTATGAGCGGCTTCACGCGATATTCACACCAGTAACCTCGTCGCTTGTATATTGAACGTGAGGAGATTGTCTCGCTGTTGCTAGAAAGTCCTTATGCTATACAAAGCAACCATTAAATATTACTCATTCATAGCATTACCCAGGCTAATCAGATAGCTTTCGTCTATTTTATCATCAGCGTGATCGGATGTAAAGCCAGTAAATTTAGTACTATCGTCAATAAAAGCTTCTTTAAGTGCCTTCTTCTTAAGCGCTACCTGCTGAAAGCTGCCACTTTTTAAATGGAATACATAGTAAACATTATTGTCCACAAATTCATCATAAGTATTGCCTGTAGAGGAAATGCCATTTGATTGATAGTTGGATGCTACAAATTTAGTGGCTATCAGCTTATATATTTTATATTTACTGCCGGTGCTTATAAGCTGACTATACATATCATTACTTATACCCAGCACACGTTCAAAGCTATAAGGCTGATCATGGGCATCAAAAAGGACAAATGACCTGATGGTATTTTTATCGGTCAGATTTACGTTATTCATGTCTTCAGTTATGTACAGGTCACCCTTTATTTTATCGTAATTAAAAAGCATGGTTGGGGTTTGTACTATTTCGCCATTGGCTTTCACCATATAGCCATGCACCCATTGTGTAAATAAAAAGCGATGGCCTACAGTTTCTTTCGCGCTGGTAAAAACCAGCAAACCGCCGATTCCACCACCTGTTTTAATATCATCGCCCGGGTGTTGATTGTTAAAGGCAGCTAATAAAAGCCCTGCGTCACTTTTAGCTGGGGGTGTCTTATTAATAACTGCTGCCGGGTTGGTTTTTAAAACCACTTGCAGGCTTGCCGTTGCATCAGCTTGGGTATCAGTATAACCATTGCACTTGATTGTTATTTTGGATGAGGGATTAGCAGTTAAAGTAAAATGCCCGGTAGAATCTGAATAAGTTGCATTGTTATCGCTTTTTATAAAGGCATAATGAACCGGGTAACCCTGATCGCTTTTAACAGTGCCATTAATGGTAATGCTTTGCCCCAGTGCAATGCTGCAAAAGGCAATAAAAAGCAAGGCAGATAGCATGAGCTTTTTCATATGGAGTGATTTGGTTACCTAATCTAAACAATTAAATAACAAATAGTTATTTTCGTAACGTTCTTTTTACTCGCCTGTCATTCTGAGCGGTAGCGAAGAATCTATTCGCGTTCATTGTCCGCTTGTATAATAGATGCTTCGTACCTCAGCATGACAATTGCTTTATATTATAAATCAACTAATCCCTTATCCTTTAAATGATTTAAATAGATATCAAGCTCCATATCACCCATACCATATATTTGCTCAGTTTGCCAAAATGCCTGGTATATTTCAGGCTTGGTTGTTGTACCGCCATTATAGATATCAAATAGCTTTTGTTCAATATAATTTAAGCCTGTTTCGTTTACTTCCAGGCGTTTAACATGTGCTTGCAATGCTTTTTTAAGCGAATGCAGGTTGCCCCAGTAATTTGTTTCATTCAGCCAGTTTTGCAATTGGGTGGCATCACTATTAACATAATAATTCCAGGCCTCGGCGGCAATAACAAAATCAGGTTCGCCTAACTGAACACGGATATTATCGTACAAATATTCCAGTTGTGCTTCATCAAGCTCGCCCATGCCACGGAAGTCATCCATCCCCGGATAGCTATCCGGACAAATTAGGTAGACGGCAGGTGCAGATAGGTCGGTTTGTTTACTCAGCATGAGGATAACCCCCAGCATGTTTACCTGGCAATGCAGATCAAACTCAAACCAAAGATCAATCTCATGGTAAGGTTCGCTGAGCTTGCTTAACTCATTGATCACTTTCTCCTCGTAAGCATCGGGTTTTTCATCAAAACCCCGGCTAATCCATTCCGAGCGGTTTCGCCAGAAACTGCCTGAAGCAATGTTTTCTTCCAGCGGCCCTTCGGATAGCACTTCGCGCCAAACCATAACATCGCCTTCGATGCCGGTTTGTTCAAAGCTGTTTAACATTGCATCGCCATTGAGTATGTGGAGTACGTTTGCCATTTTGATGAAGATTGATGTTGTATTAACAAAGTAAAAGATTTTTGGGGAGAGTGTAATGGGAATATTACGAGGTGATGATTTTATCCGCCTTGTCATGCTGAGGTACGAAGCATCTATTATGCGAGCAGCCGGGAGAATGTGTATAGGTTCTTCGCTATCGCTCAGAATGACAAGAGGTCTTTTGCGCGCTCCGTTTGACTCACCCCGACTTTGCTTCGCTTGTCGACCCACTCTACGCGCAGCGTAGAGTGGGTGGGGAAAAACTCTTTATAAACAACAAATCCCGGCCTGACCGGGATTTGTTGTTTATATGGTATCAGTATATCTTAATTCTGTAGCACGGGTGTAACCTGCGTAACCTTACTGTTTATGTTGATATAGTCGGTCAGGATCTGGCCGGCTTCAATTTTCAGGAAGTCGAGATCTTCGTTTTTAGGTTTGGTTTCGCCTTTTTTCAATGCTTTTAAACCTAAAGCTACACGGCGTAAGTTATCGCGCTCAAATGTTTTTTGCTCATCATCATCACGTTGTTTTTTCAGTTGCGCCTCATTAAGTGTTACTGATTTTTCATCATCATGCTTTTTAAAGTCGGCAACATCCTGTAACAAGTATTTGTAGCTGTTGCTGGCGCTCATACGCTGGTCGTGCAGCTTTTTCAGCTGTGGTATAACCGGACTCAGGTCGCCAAATTTGGTATAATCACTTTTAGCGATCACATCAAATGGCATAGCTGACGGTTCAGTATCTTCACCATATTTATCTAAAGGAATAACTGATGGGAACTCAATATCTGGCGTTACTCCATGGCGCTGGGTTGAGTTACCGGTAATACGGTAGAACTTGGCTATAGTTAAATTCAACTGGCCAAATTTGCTTTCGCTGCCGCCAGTTACTACAGTCTTATCGCCGCCGGTTACTTTGGCAACCATATCGGCAAGGGTTGGGCTAATTACTTTATCCAGTTCTATCTCGCTTTGTACTGAACCTTTACCATAAGTTTGGGTGCCTAATATCAAACCGCGGCCATAATCCTGTATAGCGCCCGAGAATATCTCTGATGCTGATGCGCTAAAGCGGTCAACCAGAATAGCTAACGGACCTGAATAGGCGATAGATGGATCTTCATCCGCGTCAACTTCAACTTCGTTTTTGGTATCTCTTACCTGCACTACAGGGCCTTGTTTTATGAACAGGCCGGTTAATGAAATGGCTTCAGATAATGAACCGCCGCCATCTTCGCGCAGGTCGATTACTATACCGTCAACATTTTCGCGTTTAAGTGAATCCAGTATCAGTTTCACATCACGGGTGGTGCTATGGTAATTGGTAGCGCCTGATTGTGCAGCATTGTTATCTACATAAAAAGCAGGGATATCAATAATGCCAATCTTAACCTGTTTTCCATTAAGATTATAGGTGCGCATCTCTTTTTTAGCCAATGCATCCTCTAAAACAATTTTCTCACGTACTATTTCCACAACTTTGGGCTTGCTGCCTACTGCTGCTTCACCCGGCAGAATTTGCAGTTTTACGGTAGTGCCTTTAGGGCCACGAATAAGGCCTATGGCGTTGTTAATGTTCCAGCCTACAATGTTCTGGAACTCGCCGTCTTTACCCTGTGCTACGCCTATAATGCGGTCCTTTGCGTTTATCTGGTGGCTTTTGTCAGCAGGGCCGCCATGTACCAGTGTTTGAATGGTTACATACTCATTTACTGATTGCAGCGTTGCGCCGATACCCTCTAATGAGCGCGACATTTCCATATTGAACTGTGCCGCGTTGAAAGGGTTAAAGTAATTGGTATGGGGGTCTATCGCCTCAGTAAAGGCATCCATATAATATTGGAAAACTTCCTGGTTTGATAGTTTGTTTGATTGCGATAATAAGCTTTGGTAACGTTTTTTCAGCGTTTCCCTGTTCTTAGCCATATCAGGAGTAGCCAGTTTAAGGTTAAGCAGGTCGTATTTTACGTGCTTGGTCCACAGATCGTCCATCTCAGCTTGTGACGCTATCCATGGCAGGTTTTCACGGTCGAAAGTGAAAGTGTCGTTTGTGGTGAAATCAAACTTATCATCGATATGGGCAATGGAAAATTTAATACGATCGAGATATCTTTTCTGAAAAACATTGAACATGTAAAATACATCGTTCAAATTACCGCTCTTCATATCATCATCCAATACATCCTTGTACTTATCAAAATCCTGTATGTCAGATGCCAGCAGGTAATTGTGGTCCTCATCCAGTTTTTTAAGGTATCGGTTATAAACAACCTCGGATAGTGAATCATTCAGATCAACCTTTTTATAATTATAACGGGATATTAAACCTGCAACTTCCTTTGCAACAATATTCTGGCGTAAATCGGGCTGAAGATCATTTGAGCCTACAACCTTCATAGGTTTTGCAGGCGTGGCATGACAGGCCAGTGCGGCACCAAGCACTAAAACAACACATAATTTCTTTAACATATCTTTTACAGTCTTTAAATCGGGATATAACATCAATACTTGTGCCTAATATAAGTTCGCTAATGTAAATAAAAAGAGACAGTCATAAAGCTGCCTCGTACTTAAAATAACAATATTACAATAATGTTTGATTTTTTAATAAGTAAGACGGGCATTTTACCTTATTGTTACAAAGCGGAGTAAAAATATCAATCAGTTTTTTTAGCATTGGCAGCCGTAGCTATAATAGCAGCCATAACGGCATCGTCATAACGGAGTTCAGTTTTTGAGGCGGTTGTTCTGTTTAACTGTATGTATTTTACTTCTTTATCAATATTAGCCATATCGGCATGCCAGCCCTGGGTATTAGCTATCTGATAGGCTTCTGCCAGGTCCTGCTGGGCCAAAACAATATCGCCCATATCAGCCTTGATCAGGGCTAACGACATTAAATTGGCAATCGTATGCTTATTGTCATTCTGCGTGCGTGATATGGAATTGCTTTGCAGCAAGTACCATTTAGCTTCGGACAAACGGTTTTGTTTGATATATAGCTTTGCGAGTTCGCTAAAGTTGTAGCTGGCCTGGTCATAAATCCTGAAACGCATATTATGCTGGGCGGTTCTGATGAGCGCATCCTCGGCCAATTCAATACTAAAATCGCTCTCCTTTAGGGCGAATGGCTTTATTTTAGTTGCAGCAAATTTTGGAATGGGGAAATGCAGGTGCGCGGCAGGGTTATCTTTTACAAGTGTAACTGCCGGGTAGCGGTGCCTTAAAATGCTAACTCTCCACCACTGGGCCGAGGCCGAGTAGCTTATTGTCATGAACAGAACAATAATTAGCGTAAATTTCTTCAATGTTATTTCCCTTGGATTTAATCGTATTAACCAGAACGCAAATATACTAATTAATATTATGCAAGGTAATTATAAAAGCATGATTATTCAAAAACCTGGATTTGTGTATCGTGTAATGCCCACACCATATAAGGGTGCGTATCAGCATGATAGATATCGCCATTGGCTGATATGCCTATGATGCCGGCAAAGCCGTCGAAAGGTTTTAGCTCGTCTAAAGTCTTCTCGGTAGCGAAGAATAATGGCATGCCGTCGGTTACCCGGGTAACTATTTTTGCGGCTACGGCGCCGCTTACAATATCCTCACCTACGCCGGTGCACGAAATGCCCGCGAAGCCATTGCAATAATTACCTGCCGCGGTAGCAGAATCGCTTACACGGCCCGGTATTTCAAAGCCTTTGCCCCCGGTTGAGGTAGCTGCCGCCAAATTACCATCGCCATCAAGCGCTACACAGCCAACGGTACCCAGGCGAATAGAGTCACTTAACTTTTGTTCGTATTCCATGCGGCGCTGCGGGGTTTCTGGATTGTAATAATCAAAGCCATTTTCACGGGCAAAATCCTGCGCACCTTTGCCACTTAATACTTTATCCTCGTAATCCTGCAATTTCTCGGCTACACAGATGGGGTTTTTTACATCTTCAACATTTATAACACCCGAAAAACGCAGGGTTTTGCCATCCATTAATGATGCGCTGAGCCTGATCTTGCCATCGCTTTGTATTTGTGAGCCGGTACCGGCATTAAAAAGTTCAGAGTCTTCAAGTAGTGCTACAGTATAAACAACTGTTTCAAACGCTGTGTGATCCTGCAGGTATTTGTAGCAAAGCTCCACAATTTCTCTTAAGGCCGTTTGCTTGGCTTTTTTAACTTCCTGGTTGGTTTGCGATTCGCTGAAGAAGCCGCCGTGGATGATTAGTTTCATGGGGTATATGTATTGTTAATCTTTTCATTGTCTTTTATAATAATGAGAAAGATGTGTAATGGTTTATAATATTTTGTTGGGATAAGGATTAGGTCGTTAATTATTGGGCGTTCCCTGCGGTCGGGCTATTCGCTCATACGCCTGCAGGCCTTAGGCTCGAGCCTGCACTGAGGCCCTCGAAGTGGCCGGTATCCGCTGCTATCCCTAACGCAAGCTTCAACGCGCTCCGTTGACTCACCCCGACTGTGCTTCGCTGGTCGACCCTCTCTTCGCCTGTGGCGCAAAGAGGGTGA
Organism: Mucilaginibacter mallensis; assembly: GCF_900105165.1. Taxonomy (NCBI): domain Bacteria; kingdom Pseudomonadati; phylum Bacteroidota; class Sphingobacteriia; order Sphingobacteriales; family Sphingobacteriaceae; genus Mucilaginibacter; species Mucilaginibacter mallensis. The sequence continues at coordinate 4,834,607 of NZ_LT629740.1, read as the reverse complement.
GCTCTTTTCCTTCCACTTGTTTAATACACCGCTGCTCCTCTCAAGAGGGAAACTGCAATGGTTATCGTTTTAAATCGCTATCACCGACTTTTATAAATACGCCGTCTTCAATCTTAACAATTTTTTTGATGAGTAGTTTGTGTTGTTTCAGATCGTACTTATCAAAGATGGACATTACATGCACTTTCAGGTTTTCAATTGATACCGGCGAGCCCATCTCCACTTCGTATATATTGGTGGCAACCATGTTGCGGCCATCAACCAAAATAATTAAGCCCGAGCCTATGGCTTCCATCATGGTGCCTTCGGTAATTAGCAGACCTGCATCCTCACCCAGTCCTATACCTAATATGCCGGGGTTGCTGGCTACGGCATATAATAATCTGCCTATGCGGCCGCGCTGTACAAAGTGGGTATCAACAAAAACAGAATCAATAAAGCCCAGTCCGGCGGTGATCTGCACGTGGCCCTTTATTAGGGCCTCATTGCTTGAACCGCGGTAGATCATATGTGCCGAAGCTGCCGCCGCTCCGGCTGATGTGCCCGCGATAACAAAGTGTTCGTTCTGGTAGCGCTTTTTCAGGATCTGTAAAAACTCGGTACCACCAAATATGGCGCTCAGGCGAAGCTGATCGCCGCCGCTAAACATCACTACATCGGCTTCACGGATACGGTCGAGGTATTCTTTTTTGGCGGCATCTTCACGTGTGCGGATATCGAGCACATTAATATGGGTAACATTAAGGTGGTTAAAGGCCTTAATGTATTCATCGCCCACCAGTTCTGGTATTTGTGAAGCGGTAAGTATCACCTCAATTTTTGAACCCTCGTGCTTAGCCGATTCGGTGATGATGCGCTTTAGAATGCCCTGCTCAAAAAACTTGATATAATTAGGCTGTAAAATATTCTCCTGCGCGCTGATATTACTTCCCATATCAACGGCACCTCCTATTATTATCAGTTTTCCTTTTGGCGTCATTATATTTATTTAGTGAGTTAGTGATTTAGTGAATTAGTTGTTCATAGTTCATGGTTGATGGTTGATGGTTCATAGCCATATATGGATATAAAAACAATCACTCAATCACTAATTCGCTAATCCACTCATTATCTACCTACAAATTAAAATAAAATGACCGACAAAGGCGGCGAATATTAAATATATATTAAAGTTTTCCTATCAAAATATTTATTAGCTTGTTACGGGTTTAGATTTAAGTAAATTTAAGCCCGTTTTAATGGAATTGCCTTTATGAAGATCGAAAATATACAAGTACTGCGTGGCCCGAACATCTGGAGCACCAACCGTAAAAAACTGATACAAATGCGCCTGAACCTGCAGGAACTGGAGCATAAGCCAACCAATAAAATTGATGGGTTCTATGATCGCCTTAAGGCATTGATCCCCACTTTATATGAGCACCGATGTTCGCCGGGTGTACCAGGGGGATTTTTTCAGCGTATTGTTGCCGGCACCTGGATGGGGCATGTGATTGAACACATCGCCCTTGAGATACAAACCCTTGCAGGCATGGATACAGGTTTTGGCCGTACCCGTGAAACAAAAGAGTTGGGTGTTTACAATGTGGTATTTACTTATCTGGAAGAAAAGGTAGGCATCTACGCTGCTGAAGCATCGGTACGGATTGCCCAGGCATTAATAACCGGCGAGGAATACGACCTGGAGCATGATATACAACAAATGCGTGAGATACGCGAGGCCACCCGATTAGGGCCAAGCACCGGATCAATAGTAGAGGAAGCCATAGCCCGTGACATTCCGTGGATCAGGCTTAACAAGCAATCATTGGTGCAATTGGGCTATGGTAAAAACCAGGTGCGTTTTCGCGCTACCATGACCGAAAAAACCAGCAGCATTGCCGTTGATATTGCCAGTAATAAGGAAGAAACCAAGCGTTTATTATTAGAGCAGGCCATCCCTGTGGCAAAAGGCACCACCATTTCATCGGTTGATGATGTGGATAGGGCTATACGTGAAGTGGGTTTCCCGCTGGTATTTAAACCATTGGATGGCAATCATGGCAGGGGTATATCCATTAACATTAGAAATCGTGAGGACGCGGTGGAGGCTTATGAGTTTGCTGCCAGAATATCACGCAGGGTAATTGTTGAGCGCTTTGTAACCGGTTTCGATTTCAGGGTACTGGTGATTGATAATAAGATGGTTGCTGCCGCATTGCGCGACCCTGCACATGTGAAGGGTGATGGCGTATCGACCATACAACAACTCATCGATACAGAAAATACCGACCCGCGCCGTGGCTATGGCCATGAAAATGTGCTGACCCTGATAGATATAGACCGTGACACGCTCGACCTGCTGGAAAAGAAAGGCTATAACTTAGAAACGATACCAGCTAAAGGCGAAAAGGTATTTGTAAAATCAACCGCTAACCTGAGCACCGGCGGAACATCAGTAGATGTGACCGACCATGTGCACCCGCAAAATGTTTTCTTTTGCGAGCGGATCTCAAAGATCATCGGACTTGATATATGCGGCATTGATATTATGGCGAAAAATCTGACCGAGCCGCTCACCGAAACAGGTGGCGTGGTATTGGAAGTTAACGCAGCGCCGGGCTTCCGCATGCATATTGCGCCAAGCGAGGGCCTTGCCCGTAATGTGGCCGGGCATGTGATTGATATGCTGTACCCATATGGTAAATCGGCACGGATACCTATTATAGCGGTAACCGGCACTAATGGTAAAACCACCACTACCCGCCTGATTGCCCATATTGTTAAAAATAACGGCTACCGTGTAGGCTTTACCACCAGCGATGGCATCTATGTACAAAACACCATGCTGCTAAAGGGCGATACCACCGGCCCGGTAAGCAGCGAGTTTATATTGAAGGACCCAACGGTTGATTTTGCCGTGCTGGAAACTGCCCGTGGCGGTATTTTACGCTCGGGACTGGGTTTTGGCTTTTGCGATATAGGCGTGGTAACCAATATTCAGGAAGATCATCTGGGCCTGTCGGATATTCATACATTGGATGATCTGATGCGTGTAAAAAGTGTGGTCATCAATTCGGTTAAGAAAAATGGCTGGGCCGTTTTAAATGCTGATAATGAATACTGCGTGCGCATTGGTAAAAAAGCTGAATGCAACGTTACCTATTTCAGCAGAGACGAGAATAACCCGGTAATAAAAGCGCACTGTAAAAAGGGCGGCATAGCTTGTGTATACGAAAACGGTTTTATCACCATATTAAAAGGCGACTGGAAGATCCGCGTAGAGCGCACGGTGCTCATCCCGCTGACTTTCGGTGGTACCGTTCCGTTCATGATAGAGAACGTACTGGCGGCAACACTGGCTGCATTTTTATGGGGCTTCAGGACCGAGGATATTAAAATATCACTTGAAACCTTTATCCCATCTGCCGCGCAAACACCGGGCAGGATGAACATTTTCGATTTTAAGGATTTTAAATTCATGATAGATTTTGCCCATAATCCGGATGGGTTTAAAGGCATTAAGGAATTTTTGAGTCATCTGGATTCGCCGCTGAAGATCGGCATTATAGCCGGTACGGGCGACAGGCGCGATGAGGACATCCGCGAGTTGGGTAAGCTATCGGCAGAGATGTTTGATTACATCATCCTCCGCCAGGAAAAACACCTGCGTGGCAGAACAGAGGAAAATATATTATCGCTGCTTAAAGAGGGTATCAGGTCGGTTGATGTGAACAAGCAATTTGAGGTAGTGCCGAAAGAAATAGATGCCATTAAACATGCCATGAGCCTGGCCAAACCCGGTACATTTATTACAGCGCTAAGTGATGTGATTGATAACGCTATTGAAACCGTACAGAATTACCAGGAGCAGGAAAGGAATGGGTTGTTCAATGTGTAGGTGATTTGGGATGTTCGGTTTGGGATTTGGGATTTATGGAAGCTTTTACAACCACAAGCGGGACGCTTGCGGGAGCGGGGGGCAGGAGAGGAACGGGTTGTTTAATGTGTGAGGGTGATTTCGGATTTGGGATGTTCGATTTGGGATTTGTATGAATAACGGTATTAACTATGTCCATATAAGTGTCTTACTTGAAATACAAGTAGGACGCTTACAGGGATGTTCACTTATATTTTTCATCATCTATTTCTTTTTCTGAAATAAGAAGATTTAAGAAATCCAACAAAGAATCAGTAAGTTTCAAAGGCCCGAAATCTGGATCATAAAAAAACAATTCTGCATTTATTGTTTCTTCCTGTCTACAACATACAAGCATTCCTCCTCTGACATTTGCGATTGGCAATAAATTATAATCACTTAATTCTTCTTTGGTATAATGCCAAGCCTTAATTAACTGTTCAAAAGATAAAAACTCATCTATTATAATATAAATATTAGGGTTTGTTTTATTTGGGTCATATTGTCTTAACTCAAAAATATGTTTATCAAGTATTCCACCATTTATTTCTTGAAGAAACTTAACATATTCAAAAGGCATTTTAATATCTAGCTGTTGCTTTATGTTGTATGTAGTAATGCTTTCTCCATGTGATTTAAAATATTTTTTCATATATATTCAGGTTGAATGGATGGTATTATTTCTTTCTCGAAATATCAACTGATGCATAAAAATAAACATTATTTGCTTCGCCCTCATCGAGCCATCTGGCAACCTTATTCATAGGCATTGTTATATAATTGGAATCGATGGCCAATAAAAATGCATGGGTCGTTAATGATAATGGTATAGCGTTTCTTAAGCTATCGCTTTTGTTTTTCATATATTCCTCGTAATGAACCCAGTGATATTCAAGTGTCGCATTCCTTCTAGTAACTTCACCTATATAAGCACCGCACCAAACAACCAAATTTTGATATTCGATATCTGAAATTCCTCGAGATTGTTTATGAAGTATTTTCAAATAATTATCTACTTCCCTCAAACTATCAAGGGAATAATTTAGACTAGTAGTATTTATCTTATCCCGATAAGGAATATCACCATCTCCAGCCATCTCTCCTAAAAAAGCTTGTGAAAATTGATCAAACATTTCATCCAGATATTCCATTTCTTTTTATATTATGTGCAATAAAATTAATAACTAAAATTGAGGTTACAATTGTTTCTTCCTCACGCTCCCGCAAGCTTTCAGCTCGTGGTTGTGCATGATTGCAGCTTACAACTGGAATTAGATTGATTAGAATTTTGTCGCATGCATAGTGAACGCGACGAGGTTGCCGCGTCGTTCCTCCTCGCAATGACACATCAATAAAACTTTTTGCTTCCCCTGTCAGTAGAACAGCTTCGGGCGAAATCAGGCAAAACGATGGTGGCCTTGCGTGTAATGGCAGGGCATAGCAGATTTTTACAGAAGCGTAAAGGCTAGGTGCGTAGCGACAGCAGGGTAAAAATATAGCAGCCCAGGTTTTGCCTGATTTGCAGGGCAGTGGCCACGTGCGGCAAAGAAGCCTTTCGACTGACTTGACTTTTTGTTTCTTTTGTGTCGAAGACAAAAGAAATAGGCCTTAGCGGCTATGAGCGATACCATTAGAAAGTCAACCGTTATCCAGTTTCAAACTGAAAAGTAATTCAGGATCGTCATCCGTAGGCTTCAGTTGCAAACTGAAGCCAGTAAGGGGAAAGCCAGTAATAGTTAAGTGTGCCAAACTGTGCCACGTGTTCCACATGTTTCACCTGCTCCATGGCACACCTCCAAATCAAACTCCTACTTTAGTACGCAGGGGCGTCGACAGATAGAAATGCCACAACAACATTGTAGCTACAGTTCTATAAGGCTGCCAAATCGCGGCAAGCTCAATCAATTCTTCTTTAGTCGTGGTTTTAGGCAAGCCTTTTACCCGTTTCATAGCATTTACAGCGGCGAGATCACCGGCGGGGAAGATGTCGGCGCGTTGCAGTACAAACATGAGGTACACATCGATGGTCCAGTGACCGATACCTTTGAGGATGATGAGTTTGGCGCGGATCTCAGCGTTGGATTGATGTTCCAGTTCGATGAGGTTGATCTGTCCGCTGAGCAGGGCTTCGGCTAAGTAGCGGATATAGGTAGTCTTTTGGCGGCTGCAGTAGCAGGCCCGCATTTCTTCATCGGTGAGCAACAGCAATCGGGCAGGGGTTAATTCCTGCACACGTTCCTTCAATTTGTTTAATGCGGATAGGGCGGATGCCAATGAAACCTGCTGCTCTAAAATAATATGTACCAAAGTCTCAAACGTATTGGGCCGCGACCATAATGGCGGGTAACCGTATGTGTTAATGATGGTAGCGAGATCGGTATCAATAAGTGCAAGCTGGTCACAAATAGTGTAAAAGGTGGCTTTGGTAAACTGTTCGCTCATAGATTTGTTAGTCTAAAATTACTAACTTTTTTAGGATTTTGCATTTACTTTTCACACTTTTACCATTATGAATAACCTGCCTCCTTTAGCTGAGCGTATGCGCCCCAAGAATCTGGATGATTATGTGGGACAAAAGCACCTTGTGGGTAAGGGCGCGGTTTTGCGCAAGGCGATAGAATCTGGCGTATTGCCATCCATGATCTTCTGGGGCCCGCCGGGGGTAGGGAAAACTACGCTGGCCTATATCATATCACAAACCCTGTACCGGCCATTCTTTGCGCTGAGCGCCATCAATTCAGGCGTTAAGGATGTACGCGAAGTGATAGAAAAAGCCGCTTTATTGAAAGAGCAGGGCGAAACGCTGCCAATCTTGTTCATCGATGAGATTCACCGCTTCTCCAAATCGCAGCAGGATTCGCTACTGGGCGCGGTTGAGCGGGGAACGGTAACGCTGATAGGTGCTACTACAGAGAATCCATCCTTTGAGGTTATCTCGGCTTTACTTTCGCGCTGCCAGGTATACATCCTGCAATCGCTTGAGGAAGCCGACCTGCTGAATTTGCTTAACAAAGCGATGAAGGAAGATGTAGTACTGCGCGATAAAAAGATCGACATAAAGGAAGATGAAGCACTGCTGCGCCTATCGGGCGGCGATGCCCGCAAGCTGCTGAATATATTCGAGCTGCTGGTAAATGCCTTTAAAGGTAAAAAGATAGAGCTCACCAATAAGAATGTGCTGGAACATGTACAACAAAATATGGCCCTGTATGATAAGGCCGGTGAGCAGCATTATGATATTATCTCGGCCTTCATTAAATCCATGCGCGGCAGTGATCCCAATGGGGCCGTTTATTGGCTGGCGCGGATGATTGTGGGCGGTGAGGACCCGCTGTTCATTGCCCGGCGCATGCTGATACTGGCATCGGAGGATATTGGTAATGCTAATCCGAATGCGCTGTTACTGGCTCAGGCCTGCTTTGAGGCGGTGAATAAGATAGGGATGCCGGAGTCGCAATTGATCCTATCGCAAACGGTTATATATCTGGCAACATCGCCCAAAAGTAATTCGGCCACTACGGCTATTGGCGCTGCTATTGCATTAGTTAGGGAAACCGGCGACCTGCCTGTACCGCTGCACCTGCGTAATGCCCCAACCAAACTGATGAAGAATATAGGTTATGGGAAGGATTACAAATATGCTCACAGCTACGAAGGTAACTTTACCGATCTGGATTTTCTGCCCGAAGCGATAAAGGGAACCAAGATCTATGAGCCCGGTAACAATGCCCGGGAGCTGGAAACCAAAGAAAAGTTAAAAAAACTTTGGGGCGACAGGTATAAATATTAGTATCTTAAGGGCCTTAACACCAGCCTGTCAATGATAAAAACCTTTCTTCAGCATGAGCTAAAAGCCTTTTGGCGCGCCCGCAATACCGGCAAAAACGTAGCTGTAAAAATAATAATGGGTGTATTCATATTGTACCTGTTGTTATGCGCTTTAAGCGCCGGTTTCTTTTTAGATAAGATTTTAGAACATGCATTTCCCGGGCAAAATGTTGTTATAGCGTTTTGCGGCATTATACTCATCTATTACATATTCGACCTTATCTCGCGGATGCAATTACAGGAATTGCCTACCTTAAAAGTTCAGCCTTATTTACAATTACCTGTAAAGCGTAACGCACTTGCGGGTTACCTGGCTGCCACTTCAATTATTTCTACATTTAACATCATACCCTTTATACTTTTTGTACCATTTATTATTAAAGTAATTGCAGTTGGTTCAGGTGCCGGTGTGGTATGGGCATTTGTGGGTTCTGTTTTTGGGATAACCATTTTTAACAATTATTTGGCGCTATATATAAAACGTAAAGCCAATTTAAATGGTTGGATCTTCCTGATCGCTACAGGCATATTGGTATTGATTTGTCTTGGTGATTTTTTATGGCACATATATTCTATAAAGGATGTATCGTATCTATTCTTCGGGCATTTGATCAGCCTACCGGCTCTGGTTTTGTTGCCATTTCTGCTGGCGGTTGGTATGTTCTACCTTAACTTTTTGTATTTGAAGGATAACCTTTACCTCGAAGAGCTCAACTCTAAAAAAGCATCGCACAAAAGCAGTACAGAATATCCTTTCCTTAACCGGTTTGGCACAACCGGCGACCTGGCTGCTAACGAGATCAAACTTATATTAAGAAATAAGCGGCCAAATTCGGCTATAAAAATGAGTGTGTTGTTTTTGTTTTATGGGCTGATATTTTATAACAAGCCTGCGATGATGCATACTGATTACCCGGTAGTTTTTGTGGGGATGTTTATGACCGGTATCTTCATTATTAATTACGGACAGTTTATGTTTAGCTGGCAAGCCGCGCATTTTGATGGTTTACTGGTAAATAAAATAAAGTTTAATGATTTTCTGAAGGCGAAGTACCTGTTGTTTACTCTTGTATCTACTCTAGCATTTATATTGACGATACCCTACGTATATTTTGGCTGGCGGGTTTTAATCATTCATTTTGTGATGTATTTATGGAACCTGGGGGTTAATACTACCATTATCCTGTATTTCGCTAACCGAAATTCCCGCCGCATCGATCTTTCAAAAGGCGCGGCATTTAACTGGGAAGGTGTTGGCGGCACACAATGGCTTATATCCTTACCGTTGTTAATTACACCGATCCTGGTTTATTTACCATTTTCACTGCTGCATTACCGCGATCTTGGGCTTGCCGTGCTGGGTGCTGCCGGATTGGTAATGATCCTTATCCGTAGTACCCTGATCAATAAATTGGAAGCTGATTTTTATAAAAGAAAGTATACCATAGCCGAAGGCTTTAGAAACAAATAATATGATAACAATAAGCAATCTTAAAAAAATATATAACAACGTATTGGTTGTAAACGTACCACAACTGGAGATAGCTAAAGGCGAAAGCGTAGGGCTGGTAGGCAACAATGGCGCGGGTAAAACAACCCTTTTCAGAATGATACTTGATCTGATCCGCCCTGAAAGCGGCGAGGTAATATCAAATGGTGAAGCTGTTGCCGGGCATGAAAACTGGAAAAATTACACCGCATCATACCTGGACGAAGGTTTCCTGATAGATTACCTTACACCCGAGGAGTATTTTTACTTTATAGGTGGCCTGCACCAGCAAACGCAGGCCCATGTGGATGATTTTTTGTCTACGCTTACCGATTTTTTTAACGGCGAAATATTGAAAAAAGGCAAATACATCCGTGATCTTTCAAAAGGTAACCAAAGTAAAGTGGGCATCGCATCATGCTTGTTGCAAAAGCCGGAATTGCTGATGTTGGATGAGCCATTTGCCAATATCGACCCAAGCACACAGATCAGGCTGAAAAACATGCTGAAGAGTATGAACAAGCAGCATGGTGTTACCACGCTTATTTCAAGCCATGATCTGAGCCATATAACTGATGTGTGTGATCGTATTTTACTGATGGAAAAAGGCAGGATCATAAAAGATATCGCCACCAGTTCATCAACCCTTGCCGAGCTGGAAGATTATTTCGCGGTGGGACAAAGCGCCACGCTTTTACCTCAAATCGACGAAGAAGAAAATCATTAATCAAATGATCCTTAGAGACGCAATATTTTGCGTCTCTAAGGATCATAGGTGCTCGGAAGAGATTTATTTTATTACAAATATTGAACGTTGGGTCACCCTGAGGCACTCGAAGGGTAAGCGTAAAGGCCTTTGCCCGCATGCTTCGGTGCCTCAGCATGACACCCTTTCTTAATCTTCCGAACACCTATGCTCTACGGATAAGGAATGAAATAATGTAGCGTCTCTACGAAATGATAAACCAGTACGCAAAGTATTGCGTCTCTACTATGGTTCTTCTATATTTGAATAATGTATACTATCAGAACAGCAACCACAACCGATACTGAAACCATTATTCAAATAGCCGAAACAACCTGGTGGGTAGCCTACTCACCAATATTAGAAGAAGAACAGATCCGCTTTATGCTGGATGAGATTTACACGGCAGAAAAGATCAGCAACCAGATCGAAAATAACATACAAACTTATTTAATGCTATTGGAAGATGAACAGCCTGTGGCTTTCGTAGCATTTTCTCCGCGCGAGGATGATGTGGATATTTATAAATTGCATAAGCTTTATTGTCTGCCTGTTACACAAGGTAAAGGTTACGGTAAAATATTGATTGACGCGGTAAGCAATGAGGTTTTAAAAGCTGGTAAACATATCCTCGAACTAAATGTAAACCGCTATAACAAGGCCAAAAACTTTTATGAAAAGATGGGCTTTAGTGAGGCTTACCAGGAAGATATCCCCATCGGGCCATATTTTATGAACGACTACGTGATGAGAAAAGAATTGAAATAATATATCTGCTAACCATTAACCTTAAAGTATATGAACAAAGGCTTGTTGACTTTCGTGTTTAGTTTATTTATCGCTTTTTCGTGCCTTGCGCAAACGCCGCAATTAATACCCCAGCCGGTATCGCTAAAAACCTATCCCGGCCATTTTAAGTTAAGCCGACAAACAAGCATCATTATACTCACAGGCAATCCTGAAGTTAAAAGAATAGGAACGTTATTAGCAGGGATGCTTAACTCACCTACAGGGTTTGCTATCCCGGTAACTACCGTTAATAAAACCGGTACAGCCATTCATTTAAAACTGAACAAAGTTGCTGATCCGGCAATTGGTGAAGAGGGATATACGCTAAAAGTTACCACCGCACGTATAACCATTACCGCTAATGATGATAAGGGCCTGTTTTACGGTATACAAACCTTAGTGCAACTGTTGCCTCCGGATATTGAATCGAGGACACAGGTTGCAGGCATTACCTGGAGCATCCCGGCTGTTGATATTACCGATTACCCGCGCTTCGGCTGGCGGGGATTGATGCTGGATGTAAGCCGCCATTACTTCCCTAAACAAGTGGTGAAGGATTATATTGATGAGATGGCGAAATACAAATACAATGTATTCCACTGGCATTTGTCTGATGATAATGGCTGGCGTATCGAAATAAAAAGCCTGCCACAGCTAACCCGTGTTGGTGCATGGCGTGTAATGCGTACCGGGCCGTTCAACGGCTCAATGCAGGTGCCGCAACCGGGAGAGAAAACTCCTTATGGAGGTTTTTATACACAGGATGATGTGCGCGAGATTATTAAATATGCGCAGGACAGGTATATCACTATCTTGCCGGAGATAGATGTGCCGGCACATAGTTTGGCCATGATCGCTTCGTTCCCTAACTTATCATGTACCCAACTGCAATACCCGGTTAACCCCGGCAGCAACTTTTATACTAAAGAGGACAATGTGCTTTGTGTGGGTAATGATTCCACCTACATGATCCTGGATAAGGTTTTTACCGAGATAGCGCAGCTTTTCCCTTGTAAATATATCCATATAGGTGGCGATGAGGCTTATAAAGGTTTTTGGGATAGATGCCCGAAATGCCAGGCTTTAATGAAGCGTGAAAACCTGAAAAATACCGACGAACTGCAAAGCTATTTTGTAAAACGTATAGAGCAGATTGTAGAGTCGAAAGGTAAAAAGCTGATAGGCTGGGATGAGATATTGGAGGGCGGACTGGCACCATCGGCAACGGTAATGAGCTGGCGTGGTATGGATGGCGGCATTCAGGCTGCAAAAATGGGCCACCAGGTGATAATGACCCCATCGGGTAGCTGCTATCTCGATCTTTACCAGGGCGATCCATTAGTAGAGCCAGCTACTTATGGTAAGCTATTTTTAAATGATACTTATGATTTTGAACCTGTTCCGGCTGGCGTTGACGCGAAACTTATTTTAGGCGGACAAGGCAACCTGTGGACAGAATCGATAACTGATGAGCGCCAGGTAGAGTACATGACATGGCCGCGCGCTATGGCATTGGCCGAAATTTTATGGTCGCCGAAAACCGAGCGCCATTTTGATGAGTTTGTGCATAGAGTGGAAACGCATTTTAAGCGTTTGGATGCCGCGGATATTAAATATGCCACCAGTATGTACGACCCAATTATTAGTGGTACAAGGGTGCCCGGTGATAGCGCACTCAAAGTGAAACTGGGTACACAACTGAGTAAGCTTGATATTTATTATACGTTTGATACCAGCATCCCCGATAATCACTCGCTAAAATATGCCAATGTGCCCCTGGCTATCCCGAATGGAGCCACTGAAATAAGAGTGGTTACCTATCGTGATAACAAACCGATCGGCAAACAAATAAATGTAACGTTAAAAGACCTGGCGAAGAAGAAAGCAGAATAAAAGTCCTATTGTCATTTCGAGCGATAGCTCGAAATGACAATAGGACTTTTAGCCTTTATGACAACAGTAGTCAGTTGTAATACATCCACGGTAGCGATACTCCGTGTACTTTGTATTTTCTCTCATTGTGCCCTCTGCGGTTAATTTACCACAAAGGACACTAAGATTTTCACAAAGAACACAGCGTTATTATGCTTGGTGTTATTTCGCTTTTATCGTAATCGTAGCCGGTTGCAAACCATCCGCGGTGGCGGTAAAAGTAATATTACCGGGTGTTTCCTTTGCCTGGACTATAGCTAGTGCCAGGCCGTTAAATGCCTTGCGGTAATCAGCTTTGAATGGGTCGTGACTTACCGGGTCGCCGTTATCAACGCTGGCAATAAACGCGTTACCATTGATCTTAAAGTTTACCAGGTTACTGGCATCAGGAACAACATTGCCGTCCTTATCCAATATCTTCACCGTAACAAACGACAGGTCTTTACCATCAGCATTAATAACACTTCTGTCGGCGTTTAGCTCAATTTTAGCGGGTTTACCGGCAGTGTGAATTTTCTGGGTTAACACCACTTTGCCATCCTTACGTGATACTGCTTTTAGAGTACCCGGCTCAAATTTCAAGCGCCACATTACGTGCAGGTCATCGCCGGTTTTCTTTTTTATACCGACAGATTTTCCGTTAACATACAGCTCCACTTCATCGGCATGGTTATAATAGGCCCAAATATCAATGGTTTGGCCCGGCGTCCAGTTCCAATGCGGGAAGATGTGCAATACCGGTTTATTGGTCCATTCGCTTTGGTACATGTAGTAAACGTCCTTAGGGAAGCCTGCCAAATCAATAATACCAAAGTAGGAGCTGCGTGATGGCCATGAGTAAGGCGTAGGCTCGCCCAGATAATCCCAGCCGGTCCAGATAAAGAAGCCCGACAGCATATTATATTTCTTCATCGCTTTCCACGTAGCCTCATGTGTTGAGCCCCATGGTGGTCGCACGTTATCATAGGCTGATACGGTATTATCGGCATTGCCAACAAATTTATCATCACCCCTCGAAGGCCATATTCTTATACTGTCTGATGGCATATCATAATGCCCGCGGGTTTGCAGGTCGGAAGTTGTTTCCGTAGCGATGAATTTTTTACCCGGGTAACGGTCATGGAATTTAGCGTAATCATATTCATGATAGTTATAACCTATCAGGTCGATAGCGCCTGATTTTACGATCTTATTGTTGGTGTCAGGGCGATCATTTGCCGTAGTTATCGGTCGGGTTTTATCCAGACTGTGAACTATTGCCGCCAGATCGGGTGCTATACGTAACGCGCTGGTATCAGCCTGTTGCGGTATCTCATTACCAATGCTCCAGATGATCACGCTCGGGTGGTTCCTGTCGCGTAATACCTGATCTTCCAGATCGCGTTTATGCCATTGTTTAAAATATAAATGATAGTCATACTTAACTTTGGCCCATTCCCAGCAATCAAATGCTTCGTCCATCACAATGAAGCCCATTTTGTCGGTAAGCTCCAATAGCTCAGGTGCCGGTGGGTTATGCGAGGTGCGGATGGCGTTGCAGCCCATTTCCTTTAATTCCTGCAACTGACGCTCCAAAGCACGATAGTTTAATGCTGAGCCTAAACTGCCCAGATCGTGGTGATCACAAACGCCTAATATTTTCAAATGCTTGCCATTTAAGGAGAAGCCTTTATCAGCATCAAAATTAAAATAGCGGATACCTAATGGTGTGGTGTAATCATCAACCATCTTGCCATCTACCGTTACTTGTGTAACTATTTTATATAGATAAGGATGATCAACCGACCATAAAATAGGTTTGTCTAAAGGAATAACCTGATCAAAATTTATAATAGAATCTTGCTGATCTTTCTTTGAAATGATATTCCCAACGGCAGCAACTATTTTACCGAGCGCGTCATAAATTTTTGTTTCAATACCGATTTTTGACAGGCTAACATTATTTCTGATTTTTACTTTCAGATCAACTTTTGCAGATTGAGCGCTTACTTCAGATGTAGTTACATAGGTTCCCCAATGATCGATGGCTGTTTTGCCGGTGGTAACCAGCCATACATTCCGGTAAATACCAGAACCTGAATACCAGCGTGAGTTTGGCTGAACAGAGTTATCAACCTTTACAGCAATAGTATTTTGCCCGCCGAAGTTTAAATACGGCGTAAGCTCATAACGGAATGAGATATAGCCATTAGGCCTGAAACCAAGTTCGTGTCCGTTTACCCAAACGGTACTTTTTTGGTAAACCCCATCAAAATCAATATAAATAAGTTTGCTTTTAGCCGATACAGGTACGGTAAATGTTTTACGGTACCAGCCAATACCACCCGGTAAAGCACCGCCTTCAGGGGTAGCAGGATTATCCTTGCTGAATGTGCCTTCAACGCTCCAATCATGCGGTAGGTTAAGCACACGCCAGTTGGCATCGGTAAATGTGGATTGTTCCGCATTGGTAGTATCGCCTAAATGAAAATGCCAGCCTTTATCAAAATTGATGATTGATCTAACCTGGGCAGATGATTTAAGTGTAAAAAGTACAGGGACTAAAAGCAGGAAAGATAATTTCCCAACTCTGCATAAAATGGCTTTTATTGCTGGCATAATTGGTTGTTTGGATAAAATGTATAAACGACAGTAAATTTGCAATATTAATTTCAACATATCAAAATTAAACGGTTATAAAAATTGTTTAAACAAAAATGCCACGATATTATTACCGTGGCATTTACAGATTATTATATAATTAAACCGTTTTATACAGTAGGAGAAGTGGTGAATACGCCTGTGTAATATTTACGATAAGCATAGCCTAAAAATAAATTGATGAGCAGCATAGGGCCAGCCATAACTAAACCAGACGGTTCCAAAAAGGCGTGGAATAAAAATATATTCAGCGTTACCGGGAATATGATCAGCAAAAAGAAAGCGGTGTATTTGTTGATGAGCAGGAATAAACCGCAGAGTGTTTCCGTGGCTTTTAAGAAACCGAAAAAGTAGCCGGAAGCAAATAGCCCTTTATCGAATTCACCGGCAGGACCGGGTGGAACTGTTGTTGGTAAAAGGTGCAAGAAATAGGCCAGGCCGAATCCGAAGAAAATAAGGCCGAGCAATGAGCGGGTGATTAATACTGCAATTTTCATAATTCAGGGTTTTAATGAATGTTTAAACATCTAATTTAGTAGTTATATTGACATAATCAAATATAAATATCTTTCTAAATCAAAAGAGTGGTAAATTCGTATTTAACATTACTATGAATATTCAAACAATAACATTCGGCAACGGGTGCTTCTGGTGTACAGAGGCTATATTTCAAACAGTTAAGGGCGTTAAAAAAGTAACTTCGGGTTATATGGGCGGGCATATTGCAAACCCAACCTACAAACAGGTATGTACCGGCGCCAGCGGCCATGCCGAGGTAACGCAGGTTGAGTATGATGCCGATGAAATATCATTGGATGAAATACTGTTGATATTTTTCAGAACGCATAATCCAACTACCTTAAACCGCCAGGGGAATGATGTGGGCACGCAATACCGCTCAGCTATATTTTATACCAATGAACAGCAAAAGGAACAATCGGAAGCGCTGATTAAAAAACTGACCGAAGAGCATGTTTTTGATGCTCCTATTGTTACCGAAGTAACCCCGGCAAGTGAATTTTACATAGCCGAAGATTACCACCAGAATTATTTCCAGGAGAATGGTAACCAGCCATATTGCTCATTTGTGATCCAGCCCAAACTGCACAAGTTTGCCAAGGAGTTTACCGAAAAGATAAAACCTGAGTTGTTATAAAGCGCCCATTTGTGATATTTGCAGCATGAGAAAATGGCATAACTATTTACTGGCGGGTGTTATATTGCTGAATGCCTGTTCATCATCAAAAAGAGCAACTAACAGCACCTCCACTGTAAATAATGGTAAAGTGTGGGCATCATTATGGCAGCAAAAGGCTGCAGAATATAAGGCGCTATGCTTTCAAGCTTACAATATCGCTAAGCAAAGAGTTGATGAGGCCGTAAAGCAAACCCCGACTAAACCGTATGCTGTTATTACCGATATAGATGAAACGCTATTGGATAACAGCCCCTATGATGCCCAGCGTGCCATCAATAATTTGGATTATACGTCAGCAACCTGGAAAATCTGGACAGCCAAAGGCATAGCCGATACCGTGCCCGGTGCTCCGGCTTTCTTTAAATATGCCGCCTCAAAAAGAGTGGAGGTTTTCTACATTACCAATCGTGATGAGGATGAGCGCGCGGGTACTTTGAAGAACCTGCAACTTTACAATCTACCCAATGCCGATGACGCGCATTTAATATTAAGGCCGGGCCATAATTCCAGCAAGGAGAGTCGCAGGCAAGATGTGCTTAAAACACATACCGTCATTCTTTTATGCGGGGATAACCTGGCCGATTTTGATGCCCTGTATGATAACAAACCCACCTTGCAAAGCAGGCAGGATGCCACCAATAAACTGATACAGGAATTTGGCACCCGCTATATTGTGCTGCCCAATGCATCCTATGGAGATTGGGAAAGCGCGCTGTTCAACTTCAATTATAAACTCACTACCGCCCAAAAAGATTCTATAATAAAAGCGCAGCTAAAGCTGGATAAGTAGATTAATCGCTATCTTGTATTAAGTTTTTGTTAACAGCCTATATCGCTAAAAAGCAATGCCTACTTTTGGCTGGTCTTTTGATTGATCTCACTATGAAACAGAAATATCTTTTCAGCATACTATTGTTTATTGCTGCCTTTAAGGTACAGGCGCAATTGCCGGGTAAAATACAACAAACGCAGCAAGTGCTATTGCCTAATGGCTGGAAACTGAGTCCGGCCGGGCGCTACTTACAGTTGGGTGATCTGCCCTTGAATATCCAGCTCTCCGCATCGGGCAAAATGCTGGCGGTAACCAATAACGGGCAAAGCACGCAATCTATACAATTGATCGATCCGGTAAATGAAAAACTGCTGGATGAAAAAGTGGTAGGCAAATCATGGTATGGTTTAGCTTTTAGTAAGGATGAAAAGACCTTGTATGCATCCGGCGGTAACGATAACTTCATTTTGGCCTTTTCCATCAGCAACAATAAAATTGGCAAAGCCGATACCATTAAGCTCGGCAAACCCTGGCCGGCTGATAAGATCTGCGCCACCGGTATAGCAGTTAACAAAAGCAACACCATTTTATATACGGTAACTAAGGAAGACAGCGCTCTATATATCATCGACCCTAAAACTCGCGCTATCACTTCAAAAGTTAAATTGCCTGCCGAAGCTTATAGCTGCCTGTTATCGCCTGATGAAAAAACACTGTACATTTCCATTTGGGGCGGGGAGCAGGTAGCCTTTTATAACACAGAAACGCAAAAATTAAGTAACATTACAGTAGGTAGCCATCCTAATGAAATGCTGCTGAATAAAAAGGGCAGCTGGCTGTTTGTTGCCAATGCCAATGATAATTCAGTCGCCATAATTAATACCGTTACCCGCAAAATAGTTGAAACCGTTGCAACAGCGCTTTATCCAACTCATTTAACCGGCTCAACAACCAACGGACTGGCGCTATCTGCTGACGAAAAAACATTATATATAGCCAATGCCGATAATAATTGCCTTGCTGTATTTGATGTAAGCAAACCCGGCGACAGCAAAAGCATGGGTTTTATCCCGGTAGGCTGGTATCCAACCAATGTTAAGGTCTTAGGTAAAAAGATTTTGGTAGCCAATGGTAAGGGCTTTACCTCAATGGCTAATCCGCGTGGGCCGCAACCTGTACGAAAGGCTGATAACAGCGGCTACCAAAAAGGGGCAACAAATTCAAAGGAACAATATATTGGTGGTTTGTTTAAGGGCACACTATCATTTATTGATGCGCCTAATGCCGATCAGCTTAAAACCTACACCGAACAGGTTTACGCCAATACACCGTTTAATGAAACGGAGGAGAAAATGGCAGCAGGCGAGGCCGGTAACCCAATACCACGCAGCAAAGCCGATAAATCGCCAATTAAATATGTGTTTTATATCATCAAGGAGAACCGTACTTACGACCAGGTTTTGGGTGATATGCCGAAAGGAAACGGTGATACCTCGCTTTGTATTTTTGGGCAGAATGTTACCCCGAACCATCATGCTATAGCTGACCAGTTTGTTTTGCTGGATAATTTTTATGTTGACGCCGAAGTTAGTGCCGATGGGCATAATTGGAGTATGGCGGCTTATGCTACGGATTTTATTGAAAAAACATGGCCCACAAGTTATGGTGGTCGCGGTGGTAACTATGATTCAGAAGGTACCAGAAAGGCCGGTGACCCGCGCGATGGCTATATATGGGATTATTGTAAAAGGGCGGGTGTAAGCTATCGCACCTACGGAGAGTTTGCGCAGGATGGCGAGGCCAATATCAAATCATTGGTAGGGCATCTTTGTCCGCAGTCGCCGGGCTTTGATCTGAACATTAAGGATACTAAACGCGAGCAGGTTTGGGAACATGATTTCGACTCATTGCTGAGCATAAATGCCGTTCCTCATTTTAACTCCATACGTATCTGCAACGATCATACCAGCGGACAAAGGCGTGGTGCTATATCGCCCATAGCTGCTGTTGCGGATAACGACCAGGGCATAGGTCTGCTGATAGATCATCTTTCAAAAAGTTCCATCTGGAAAGAATCCGTAGTTTTTATACTGGAGGATGACGCCCAAAATGGCCCCGACCATATAGATGCGCACCGCTCGCCGGTGCTTGTTGCAGGGCCGTATGTAAAACATAATGCGGCTATACACCACATGTACTCCACATCGGGGGTATTGCGTACCATCGAGCTGATATTGGGATTGCCACCTATGAGCCAGTATGATGCTGCCGCTTTGCCAATGTATGATTGCTTTACGGCTACGCCGGATATGGCTGTTTATAACGTAAAACCAGCTCAGGTCAACCTGGAGCAGCGTAACGTTGCCGTAAATGAAAGCAGTAAACGCTCACAATCGTTCAACCTGGCAAAAGAGGATAAGGTGCCCGATCTGGAACTGAACGATGTGATATGGAAATATGTAAAAGGGGAAAATGCCATTATGCCCGCGCCAAAACGCAGCGCATTTGTAATATTGCAACCTAAAAAAGACGATGACGACGATTAAATAAACACTAATTGCACAATTTCAAACCAAAATAGTGTACTTAGTGTTATTAAACTTATCTATCTGCTATTCGTAGAATCAGCGTTAACCTATCTTATATGACAGTTTTAGAAAATGACTATTTAAAAGTATCCATTGATGCTAAAGGGGCACAACTTTCTTCACTAATAAACAAAGCTACCGGCACCGAGCAAATGTGGCAAGCCGATCCTAGTATATGGCCATGGCACGCGCCAAACCTTTTCCCGATTGTAGGTGGTTTAATAAATGATGAGCTTTTGGTTGATGGGAAGGCATACCCCATGAAACGCCATGGTTTTGCACGCTTATCAGAGTTTGTGTTGTTGAAAAATGATGACCAGTCGGCGGTATTCTCATTACCCAATTCCGAAAACACACGCGGGTTGTTTCCCTACCGTTTTGATTTCGAGATCATGTATATGCTGATTGATAACGCGCTGCGGATAACCTATAAAGTCATCAATTTGGATAAAAAAACCATATACTTTTCTGTTGGCGGTCACCCCGCATTTAACGTGCCTTTTAACAAGGATGAAAAATATGAAGATTATTATTTAGAGTTTGAAACTGATGAAAAGCTCACTACACATTTACTTGATGCGAATGGTATGTTTTCGGGCGAAACGGCTCCCGTTGCTTTAGAAGGCAATAAATTATGGCTGACAAGAGATCTTTTTAATAAAGATGCCCTGGTATTTAAAAATCTGCGTACAAGGCAAGTGACCATCAAAAGTAAAAATCACGATCAATCATTATCTGTTGAGTATCCGTTTTTTAATTATTTAGGACTCTGGGCCAAGTCGGGCGCCGATTTTGTTTGTATTGAGCCATGGCTGGGCTGTGCCGATACGGCAAATGAGCCAAAGGACATCAGCAAAAAAGAAGATATTCAAAAACTGCATGTAGGCCATGTTTTTGAGGCCGCGTTTTTTATAAGTATATAATTAGTTCATAATGCCATCAGATTCAACCAAAAGATTTTCAGACCGGGTTGATAACTATATCAAATTCAGGCCGGGCTACCCGCCCGAGGTGCTGGCATTCCTGAAGCAGGAATGTAAACTAAATGCTGAGTCAGTTATTGCTGATGTTGGCGCAGGTACAGGCATATTCACCAAACTGCTGCTTGATGAGGGCTACAAGGTTTACGCTGTTGAACCTAACCAGCCCATGCGCGATGCCGCTGTTGATCAATTATCGGCTTATAAAACTTTTACGCCTGTTGATGGCACTGCCGAAACTACTACATTACCCGCAAAAAGTATTGACCTTATTGTATGCGCGCAGGCTTTCCACTGGTTTAATGATGCTAAAACCAAAGTAGAGTTTAACCAGATATTAAAGGATAAAGGCAAAGCCGCGCTGATATGGAACAGTCGCCTTACTGATGTTGACGAGTTTGCAAGAGCCTATGAAGCGTTGCTGAAGCATGACGGTATCGACTATAACAAAGTGAACCACCGTAAGGTGCGCGATATTGATTTTAAGGCTTTTTTTAAGGATGGTATTTATACGCTAACCAAATACGCCAACACACAAATATTTGATGAAGCAGGGCTGATCGGCCGGGCATATTCATCATCATATGTGCCTAAGGAAGATACCCCGGAAGGTGAGAAATTCCTGATATTGTTAAAGGATATTTTTAATAGATATAATGTTGATGGCAAGGTGAGCTTTGTTTATGAAACAGAGATTTATTTAGGTGAGGTTTAAAGATTTTGTCATGCTGAGGTACGAAGCATCTATCCCGTAGCGATTTGCTGCTTTTATAACAGATGCTTCGTACCTCAGCATGACAAAAACAAAAAAAAATCATCCCATTGTTTGTGTCCTCACCATAGGTGTTCGGAAGATTGCATTTCTGTTTTTAATTCCCTCCCCACGGGAGGGGTGCGGTTGGATGTGAAGTGGCAGGGAGGGGTCTATACACCAAATAAGCTGTTAAACCCCACCCTTCCCCGCCCCAAGGCGGGAATCGCACAAGGCCGATGCTTCCTTTTTTAATCTTGCGAACACCTATGGTGTCCTCACCAACAATTTGTTAATACTCCCGAGGCAGCTGTTTGTGAGGACACAAACAGCGGGGATGACGATGGTTATTCCTTAACAACCTCATTCAAAACCGGGTGGTCCAATGCGGATATATGCTGATGGCCGTTGTTCAGCTCATCAAATATCTCTATCTCATTTTTGCCTTTATTGAGCCATCCCGCTGGAATATACAGCGTTTGTTGTGGGCCTATGTACCAGTATTTGCCCAGGTTGCTCCCGTTTAAAAAGACAAAGCCTTTACCGAAGCCGTGCATATCTAAATAAGTATCGCCGGTGGCAGTTAGTTTAAATGTGCCTTTATATATCGCCGGGCCATTAGGCGCAGCAGTAGCCGGATTAACCTTGTTAAATTTAATACCCGAAAGGTTATTGAACGGGAACTTGAACATGATCCAGCCGGTTAGTTCAGCACCGTTTAGGGTTACTTTATCTGTGATGCCCTGCCTGTTGTCGGGTAAATATGGTCCGTAGTTGATGCGACCGTTGTTCTCTACCAAAATGCCCAGTACCG
This sequence comes from Mucilaginibacter mallensis, assembly GCF_900105165.1. Classification (NCBI taxonomy): domain Bacteria; kingdom Pseudomonadati; phylum Bacteroidota; class Sphingobacteriia; order Sphingobacteriales; family Sphingobacteriaceae; genus Mucilaginibacter; species Mucilaginibacter mallensis. Next base: position 4,812,183 of record NZ_LT629740.1, on the reverse strand, counting down.
AGTTAGGTTTATCGGCCTCAATCTGTAATGAATCTTGTTTTAATCTTCTGTCTAAAATGCTGATGCGTTTACCGTTCAGATAAACAGTGGCATAATCACGCATTTCGCTGATCTTTAAAAGGCCTTTGACTGTATTTTGTAACGTAGTAGTATATAAAACAAAGCCATAACCCTGGTTAAGGTCCTCAAAACTCATGGGGTGCAGCGACATAACCGGGCTGCCCAAATTGGCAAACAGCGGTGCGCTTTCTTTAAGGTCGATGTTTTTTATGGCGATGGTTTTTGCAGTATCCGGTACAGGTGGCAAGTGCTCACCGGCAGATAAATGCTTTTCTATTACCGCGCGAAACTTATAGAACTTGGCTGTTGGATTGCCCGATTCATTCAACGGCGCATCATAGTCATAGCTCGATGTTTGCGGCGAATAAGGATCGTTACGGCTCATATTAGCACCGTTCATAAACCCGCGGGTGGTACCGCCATGAAACATATACATGTTGATGGATAAACCTGCTGATAATACTTCATCCAGCTTCTTAGCATCGCTATCGGCAACACTGCCCTGGTGTTCCTTTCCCCAGCTATCAAACCAGCCCGGGTACCATTCTGATATATAATATGGCCCTTTGCCATCATGATATTTGTTGATAAGCTGTTTTACCTGCTTAGGATCATCCAATCCATTAACGGCAGGTAAATAGCCGGGCAGGTAGCCATCAGCCATTTCCCCGGGGCCATCGCAGGTAAACAGCAGGCCATCCAATCCCGCTTCGCGGAAGATCTTACGGTTGATGTCAAGATATACCTTGTCATTGCTGTAGGAGCCATATTCATTCTCTATCTGCACCATTAAAACATTCCCGCCATGGGTAACCAACAGGGGGGCAATCTGCTTGCCTAGTTGTATAATATATTCGCGGTAGGCTTTCAGGAAATTAGGGTCCTGACTGCGCACCTTCATGTTTTTATCCTTTAGCAGCCACCACGGGTAACCGCCAAATTCCCACTCGGCACATACATACGGACTAGGTCTTAATACCACCCACAAGCCCTCTTCCTTAGCTATACGGATAAACTCCGCAATATCATTATTGCCCGAGAAATCAAACTTGCCGGGTTCAGGTTCCTGTGCGTTCCAAAAAACATAAGTGCCAATAGTGTTTAGCCCCATGGCTTTTGCCATTTTCATTCGTGCACGCCAGTATTCGCGGGGTATGCGGGTACAATGCATTTCGCCCGAAATGATCTGCAAGGGTTTACCATCCAGCAAAAAAGCGGAATCGCCAAGCGTAAAGGTGTGTTTGATTTTTTGAGCCGAGCAAACGTTTATAAAAAGAACGGCTAACAGCAGGGGTAAGAAGGTAAGTTTTTTCATGACATGCGCTACCGGTTTAATGAAATCGATTGCGTGCCCAAATATATAGGTTTAGTAAATTAATTACTAACTAAAGCCTCAGCCTGCGCGTAATCTTTCAGTTCAATTGCATTGGCGGCGTCTTCAACGTCTGATTGTATTTTTCCAAGCATGCCTTTCAACACTTTATTCTTCCATGGTGAATGCGTCAATAAACGGAGCATTGTATTTTGAAACCATACCTGCATTTTTGATTTTGGGATCATTTCCTTTAAAACGCTTATACCCAATTGCTGATTTTTCCGGATGAAACCCTTCATCTCCCATTCATATTTTAAAAACGCGGTAAAGTGATCACTATTCGCGGCTGCCAGTTCGCCTGCTAAAACATATGCGCCAACTAAGGCCATACTGGTGCCCTGGCCCGAAGCAGGTGAGGGGCAATACCCGGCATCGCCTAATAATACTACCCGGCTTTTTGAAAGGGTATCCATTTGCACCTGACTAACGGAATCGAAATAAAAATCGTCGGCAGAATGTATGTGCTGCATCAGCTTTTCGGTTTCCCAGCCTGCACCTTTAAAATGAGTGGCTAATATGTTTTTTTGCTGCGCGATATCATGATAATTATACTTTATGGGTGATGAGGCGAACATGAAGAATGCCTTTGCCTCCTGCTGCCGGTGCGTACTGTATACGTTGATCAGTTTACCTGCTGATGGATAGGAGATCTCCCGGTGATCGAGCTTAAAATGGTTTGGAATGGTACAGATAGATACATAATATCCCAGATCTTCAACAAATGAATGATCGCCCCCAAACGCTATGTTTCTTACATTAGAGTGCAGGCCATCGGCGCCAACAACCAGATCGAAAGTACGGGGAGCAGCATTTTTAAAGGTTACTGTTACATCCTTACCTGTTTGAAAGATGCCGGTAATGCTATCATCAAAAATGTATTCGGTATTATGCTGAGTGGCTTGGTACAGGATATTCGCCAGGTCGCCGCGCATGATTTCCGCATCATTTGCCTGCCGCATGCCGAAGATATTAGGGTCATCAAGTTTTAGGATAGTCTTGCCTTTTTCGTTTACCAGCGATGAACCTTTTAAAGCGGTTCCGGCTTTTCTAATACTGGGCATTAATCCCATCCGTTCAACTACATCAGCTGCGGCACCACGGATATCAACCCGGTAGCCTCCATCACGCAAAGCGGGCGCTTTTTCAACTATGGTAACATTAAAATCGTATTTGTTTAGCCACCATGCCAGCGCCGGGCCCGCAATGCTGGCACCTGATATGAGTATGTTTTTGTTTTGTATGCCCGGATTCATTTTTATTATCAGATAGAATATGGACTAAACTACCTGATAATAAAGAATAAGGCTATAAACCATCGGTAAACACCCGCTTTAATTAGTGTGAACTGATTTTTATAGTCGGTGAAAGTTTTTGAGCAATCTTAAAATAAGCCCAGTTGACCTTTATCGTCTATATCAATATCATCGGGATTGGTGATCTCAAAATCTATCTTTTTTATTGGAGGTGGTTCCACCGATTCTTGTTTTGGAGTTTCCTCTGATTCTTCCACCGATTCTGCTTCTGGTGATTCCACTGATTTTTTAGGAGATTCCACCGATTCAGTTTCTTCAGACTTGGCCGGTTTTTCAGTTGCTATTGGTGGTGTGTCTTCTGATTCCTCTGTTTCCTCAATGATTTCCTCTTCAACCTCAGCAACAGGTTCTGGTTCCGGCTCGCTTGATGCGATCAGCTCAACAGTTTGTATTGTATGTACTGTAACCCGGTTGCCCATGGCTTTCATGCCTTTTACATCAATCAACTCGGCAAGGTTTATCTCAATGGTTTCAGGTGTTTGGGTTTTGCCTTTAAGCTGATCAACCTTGGCAACAGGCTGTGATGCACCGGAGATGAATATCATTTTTGAGCCGTTTTCTTCGCTGATAATGCTTGTTTCCTTACCCGGAGGCGTGTTCTCAAACATAAAGCGCTTAACCAGGTAATTTTTTGATTTGCCCTCGTAATGCACAACGGTATAAACTTTCTCCGGATCATATTTTTCAATCAGAATCATACTATCAAAAAAGTGGTTGTTCAGATCGAAGCTGGTTAACTCATAAATACCATTACTCATTACAGTAAGTATGCGGTCGTCGCCATCAAATTCACCCAAATATTTACCGCGACTATCAACATTCAATCGCTTCAATATCTCGTCATACCATATTTTACGGCCCGATAGGGTAGATATACCCTTGCTCTTGAGCGTGATCTTTTTAACCGGGTATTTGGTTACGATGTTACCCATCGATCCACGGCCTTTAATGGCTATGTTGGCAAAATCCTCATCAAACTGCAGCTTTTTAAGTTTGGAGTGCGGTTTAAGCTGTACGTTAATGATTTCGGCCTCGCCGTTAGGGTTGGCGCTAAAGTATAATACTTTCGATGCCTTTGAACCTTTGGTCAGGTCATATTCCTTATCACGCGTTACGCCGGTTACCGAGAAGCGTTTAACATAGCTTACACCGCTTGCACCATCCTTATAGATCATGTTGTAAACGGTGCGCTCATCGTTCTTTTTAAATACGGCAACGTGGATAATATCCTTACCCACAAAAACCTTATCCTGTACCTTGGTTATCACGCACAAGCCATCCGAGCGGAAAACGATGATCTCGTCAATATCCGAGCAATCCCCAACAAATTCGTCTTTCTTTAGTCCTGTACCTATGAAACCATCAACCCGGTTCACATACAGCTTAACATTGGCCAATGCTACCTGGGCGGCTTCAACCTTATCAAACGTGCGCAGCTCGGTTTTACGTTCGCGGCCCTTGCCATACTTCTCTTTTAGTTTGGCGAACCAATCTATAGTGTATTCGGTAAGGTGTTTAAGGTGATGCTTTACTGTTTTTATTTCGGCTTCTAAAGCCTTGATCTGTTCATCCGTTTTCTTAACATCAAAACGGGTGATGCTGCTCATCGGCTTATCAATCAGTTTTTTATAATCATCAGCCAATATCTCCCTATAAAACTGCGGAAAGAACGGTTCAAATAAGCGGTTCAGTACTTCAAGCACCTGCTCAAAGTTTGATGAGCCTTCATAATCAGCATGCTTGTACATGCCCTCCTGTATAAAGATCTTGAGCAGTGAGCTGAAGAAGATCTTTTCCATCAGTTCCTTCAGCTTTATCTGTAGCTCCTGTTTAAGCAGCTCGCGGGTAAAGTGCGTGCTTTCGGCCAGCATATCGTTCACGCTCATAAAGCGCGGCTTATCATCCTGTATTACACAGGTATTGGGCGATATGGAAACTTCGCAATCGGTAAAAGCAAAAAGCGCGTCAATAGTTACATCGGGTGATATCCCCGGCGCCAGGTGGATCATGATCTCCACATTTTGCGCCGTATTATCTTCTATCTTTTTGATCTTGATCTTACCCTTATCATTGGCTGATATGATACTATCTATCAGGCTGCCTGTTGTAGTGCTGAAGGGTATTTCGGTTATGGCAAGCGTTTTCTTATCCCGCTCGACGATTTTAGCACGTACCCTAACCTTGCCACCGCGCTGTCCGTCGTTATAACCAGATGCATCTGCCATACCCCCTGTAGGGAAATCAGGCAATAGATTAGGTGTTCCGCCTTTGAGCACATCAATTGATGCGTCTATAAGTTCAATGAAATTATGCGGTAATATTTTGGTGGCTAAACCTACCGCGATGCCTTCAGCTCCCTGGGCCAATAGTAAAGGGAATTTAACAGGGAGGGTTATAGGCTCCTTGTTACGGCCATCGTAACTGGCCTGCCATATAGTAGTATCAGCATTAAAAGCAACCTCGAGCGCAAACTTTGATAAACGGGCCTCAATATAACGTGGCGCCGCAGCCGAGTCGCCGGTTACCGGGTCGCCCCAGTTCCCCTGGCAATCAATCATCAGGTTTTTTTGCCCGATTTGCACCATAGCATCACCAATTGAAGCATCCCCATGCGGGTGATATTTCATGGTGTTACCAATAACGTTGGCGGCTTTATTAAAACGCCCGTCGTCCATTTCCTTAAGCGAATGGAGTATACGGCGCTGCACGGGTTTTAAACCATCATTTATATGCGGTACGGCACGGTCAAGAATTACATACGATGCATAATCCAGGAACCAGTTTTCGTACAATCCGTCGAGGGAGGTGATGTTATGTAATTTTTCTTCGCTATTAGCAGGTATATCGTTCGGGTTTAAATCTTCGCTCATTATTAGCAATAAAAATTATGGACTGGTAAAGATATGTATAATGTGCAGATGTGCGGATGTGCAGATATGCACATTTTTTGAACATATGGCACGTAATACACAGATTTGAACATTAAAGAAAGTTAATTTATATGATTTGATTATGCATGGATGATTGCGGCTATTTAAAATAGTGTTGCTTATTATATGTTATTTAAATAATTAGTAAATTTGATATTATGACGAGGCTAACAATAGAAATTGATAAAGAACGGGATTTACCTGTTCTGAAAGCTTTACTAAGTAGAATGGATTTGAGATTTCAGGTGGATGATGATGAGTGGGGTGATCTTTCAGATGCAGAAATTGAGGGCATAAAATCAGGTCTTGAAGATTTAGATGCCGGCCGTGTGCATTCACATGACAGCGTTATGGCCCATGTAGATAAAAAATTAAATAGATAGCAGATTATTGTGGCTGTAGATTTAATTTGGTCGGAAAGGGCATTAAAAGAATACGATCAGCTTCTGGATTATTTGTTAGATGAATGGGGAACAGATATTACCATAAGGGTTAGCAGAGAGATTGATCACACCGTGTTACATATCCAAAACATTATCCTGTTTTTCCAAAGAATAAAAATATACGTCGTTGCGTTGCTTCGCCCCCAAACTTCCATCTATTTCAGAGTTAATAAAGGTGTGATTGAAATAATATCACTTTTCGATAACAGGCAAAATCCTGATAAGCTTAAATTGTAATTTTCAAATCATTCTTTCCTCATCTCCCTTATCATTGTGTTGTAATCCCATCTTCTCAGCATAGCGTTAACTGTATTTACAATACGTTTTGCCCGTGTTTCGCTGGTTTTGGCGCTGTTGATCCATTTTATAAAATAATCGCGGTGTGATTTTGCAAGGGTATTAAAAAACTCAAAGGCCTCGGGTTCAAAATCAAAACATTCCATCAATTCATCAGGAATCTCTACCTTATAATCAGTATCTTCTTCAAGTTTTACTTGTAATACGGCCCCGGCATTTTTATGCATCCCTTTTCGTATTTCTGCTTTTAATGCCATAATAAAGTTGCCTTCGCCCATTGGCATCAATGCCAGCCCGCTCACCGGGAAAGCATCCAGCATACCCCGAACCCTGAATGATTTTTTACTTCCGGGCTTAATTTGCTGCGCAATATCAGCAGGAACCTCAATATAGGTCCATCCCGTTTTTTCGCCCTGTTCATTAAATTGCAAAATAATGGTGTTAAACTCAACCATGTTATTGTTGTATTTTCTATTTGTTTAAGATTTTTGAAATTATTTACATCTAATGTTAAATGTTTGTTAAATCTTAATTCCGGGATAAATTGTTTGTAACACTTCGGATGTTCGTGGTGTCATATGGGTATAAATTTAATCAATAAATTAATACACAAAAATCATGAAAACACTTAAATCAATGGTAGCAGGTATCGCATTACTTCTTGCCTGCATAACCGCAAATGCCTCAGTTAAATCTCACGCTACTCAACCAACAGAAAAAGATGTTGTAAATATTTACATTAATGCTATTGCAAATGGCAAGACAGATAATTTAGATAAAGTATTGGGTGACGATCTGCAATTTAATATGCAACGCGGCCAAAGAGTAAACACATTTACTAAAGATCAATTAATGAACTACCTGAAAAGTAATACAGTATCAGGCGAGTCGGTAAATACTACAACTACCGTTCTTTCTGATGATGACAGTTCAAGTAAAGTAAAGATCGACTTTAAATACGATGGTTATACCCGTACTGATGTAGTTACCCTCGATAAATCATTCGGTTGGAAAATAACCAGTGTGAACAGTACTTTTAAGTAAAGAACAGTAGTTGGTTCAATGAAGGCCCCGGTTTACCGGGGCTTTTTTGTTATAATTCCTTACGCATTTTAATAACGTCAAGCTGTTCGCCATTCGCCATATCGACTAAAATTTTTGCTAAGCTTTTATAACCCATTGCCCTATAAAGCGGTTCGCCGGGCAATGTAGCACCAAGTTCCATGGCTTTAAAACCATTTTTAATAGCTTCGGCCTCGCATAAATTTATCATCATTTTACCAATTCCCTGTCGGGCCCAATCGGGGTGAACAAAAAATGCGCGGATGCGTGCAGCATCAGTTGCAGGATCGAGCAAAGGATCAGCAACAGCCTTATGCTGATCGCCGCCATACAAGGTTTCCCTTTTACTCCATCCGCCGCAGGCAATTATTTGATTACCGGTTTCGGCTACATAGTAAGTTTCATCAATTAATAACTGCGTATCAACACCAAAAATGTATTTAATGGAGCTTTCAATTTGCGTTTCGGTATAATACCCTTTGCTAAGTCTACATACGGATTCAGCTATTAGCTGCTGTAAAACGGGTATATCATTAAAGATGGCGGGCCGGGTTGTAATAAGCATGTGTTAAATATCTGTTAAATCTACAAATAATCGAAAAATCTGTGCAACGTATTGTGCTTAAGTGTTGTCTAATAGGCATAAATGATTTCAAAAGCTAAATTCTTAAACCATGAAAATATTAAAACCTGTTATGCTGTTAGTCATCGCGTTGATGGTTAACACTGCTGTTAAAGCAAATAAAACCGATGAAGGCGTGCTCACTAAAACCCATGCCATAGACACCTATGTAGATGCCATGATGCGCGGAAAGCTGGATGGCCTTAATGATGTAATTGACCCCACCGCGAAGTTTAGTTTGCTACAGAAAAAGCACCTGGTTAGCTATACTAAAAAGGAAATGATGGACTTTTTGAATACCACAAAAAATATTGAAGAAGATTGCACTGTCAATACATCGGTAGTTGAAACTGATACTGATATAGCTGTAGTAAAGGTTGATATGCAGTTTAAAACTTTTGTACGCAGTAATTATGTAACCATTGCCAATACCGGCAATGGCTGGAAGATCATAAACGTATACTCTGTCTTTAATTAGGATTTGGCATTACGTTTAGTGTTTATGAGTTAGCTCCCTGCCAGGCGGGGGGCTTTTTTTGTGTTATGCATTTAAGGTATGGGCGACTTATATTATATCACAAGCTTATTAAAATATGAGGCGGCATCTTGTGCCTGCAAACCATGATCTTTGTGCCAGTTTGTAATTTTGGTATGATCCATATAATTTAGTTCAAGGCTCTCACGCGATTTTTTGAGATCGCCACTAATGTATTTGCAATAATATACAATGTGTACTGATGTATGGGGCTGACTAAATTCGCCAGGTAACCGGGTATAAAATTTTATAATTTCCGTCGGTTCCACCACCAAATTCGTTTCTTCCATAAACTCCCGTTTTATTGCAGTATCGGGGCTTTCGCCAATATCAACCCATCCGCCAGGCATACCCCATAACAGGTCGTCGCTCCTCAGTTCAAGCAATAATTGACCCTGTTCATTAAATAGCGCTCCGTTAACACCAACCTTGGGTGTAACATAGCCCAACTCTTGTTTAAACCTTTTCTTTATTTCATCGGATGATAGGCCGGTAATATCTGAATAACTATCAGCGGCTAATTGCAGCAAACGGTTATAGTTTTCAATATCGTGGTGGTTTTTACTATAATTTAAACCAAGCTGTGCAATGGATCGCAATTCGTCCAGTAGATCCAGGTAATTTTTATTTGACATATGGTTGCAATACTTTTTGCCATTTATCATAGCCTTTACTGTTTAAATGCAGGTAATCCGACTGAAACAGGCTTGAATCGGGTACAGCAGTTCCGGCTTTATATATAACAGTGGCTACATTAATAAAATGACTTTTGGGCTTATCCTTTAAATAAGTTTTTATCAGCACGTTGGCTTTATCAACTTCTGTAAAATATTTTGCCCGGCTCGGGCTTGGTTTTATCGACATAAAATAAATTTCTGATGAGGGGGATTTCTGGTTGATCATGGTCCACAGTTTGGTAAACTCATCGGCAACAAATTGTGCTGATTTTCCCGCAGCTATATCATTCTCGCCGGCATAAATAAATATTTTGCGGGCCTGGTAGGGGAAGAGTATATAGGGCGTGTAGTAATCTACAATTTGCCAAAGTTCGCAGCCGCCTACGCCACGCCTTATGATTGGTTCATTGGCGAAACGCTGCTCCAAATCGGTCCATTTGCGGATGGATGAACTGCCGATAAACAAAATGCCATTCTTTTTTGGAAAATCTAAACTATCCTGGTGTTTAAATGCCTGTATCTCATTAGCAAAAGGAAAGCCCTGCTGTGCAAATACCGGTGTAGAAAATGTAAAGGCTAAAAAGAGGAGGAACAACTTTGTTTTCATGCTGGCACTAAACTTTAACAGTTATTTTTAATCATACTAAAGTATAAAATAACAGCACATAAATAATTAAGTTTGAAAACTACGTTATATACGAATATGAATAAAAAATATATAGCCATAATTCTCTTTTTTTTGACGAATTGTGCCTTTGCACAGGTAAAACACACCGTAACAAAATCAAGCATTACCTTTAAAATAAGAAATATGGGTATCAACACCGATGGTAATATCGGTGGTTTGCAGGCCAGTATTCAATTTGATCCGGCAAATTTAAACAGCAGCATTATTGAGGCAACAGCCGATGTAAACACCATTAATAGTGATAACGACCTGCGTGATGAACACCTGAAAGGAGACTCCTTTTTTGATGTGGCGAAATACCCTAAGATCACTGTGAAATCGGTATCCATTAAGCAGAAGAGCGGCGATAATTATATCGGACAGTTTAACATAACCATAAAGGCCCGTACAAAATCAGTTGATGTACCTTTCACTTATACCGTGGCCGGTGCAAATGCCTCGTTCAAGGGTACCATGAAACTTAAGCGCAGTGATTTTGACCTGGGCGGTGGCAGCATGGTTTTATCGGATGATATTACCATAGCTATTGATGTGGAAACGAGTAAATAATTATTATGCCAACGTGTCATTGCGAGCGATAGCGTGGCAACCTCGTCGCTTGCATATTGAACGCGACGAGGTTGCTTCGTCGTTCCTCCTCGCAATGACATGTTTTATAAAACCTTTTCCCCCTTAACATAAATATAACTTTCGCCCTCCAACCCTATGGTTAACAAATCGTAACTTTAACGTATGAAATTGCGTGTATTGGTTTTAATAAACGCGGCAGCGGTAGCAGTTACCCTTTCGGCCGTAAATTACTATTTTAGGCATAGCTGGTATGATGTGATGATCACTTTTTTGGCGACCATTATCACCAGTTTTTTTGTTTTTTATTATTTGATAGAGAAATACATCTACTCAAAAATAAAATTGATCTATAAGCTCATCCATAACCTGAAATTGGGCCGCGATTTGCGCGATGCACTTGGTGAGCATGTAAGCGCCGACCCTATAAATGATGTGGAGCAGGAAGTGAAGGAATGGGCCCGCCAAAAGAAAACGGAAATTGATGAACTGCGTACGCAGGAAAAATTCCGCCGTGACTTTTTGTCAAATATTTCGCATGAATTTAAAACGCCGCTGTTTGCCATACAGGGTTATATTGAAGCTATACAGGATGATGAGTTTGACGATCTGGATATGGCCCGGGATTTTTTAACCAAAGCATCGCGCAATGTGGACAGGCTGAGCTACCTGATTAAGGATCTTGACGAGATCTCAAAACTGGAGACCGGGGAGATGGCTATCAATTACTCCAAATTTAAGATCAATGACCTTATAAAGGAGGTTTTTGAGTCGATGGAAATGAAAGCCAAACAGCATAACATAAAATTAATATTCAAGCAAAAGTATGATGAGCCGATCGCGGTAAATGCCGACCGTGAAAAGATAATCCAGGTGCTGGTAAACCTTATTGATAATTCATTAAAGTACGGAAAAGAGGGTGGAAGTACCTCCATAAGTTTGTTTGAATTGCATGACCAGGTGCTGGTTGAGGTTACAGATGACGGCATCGGTATTGAGGAAAAATACCTTCCACGCCTGTTTGAACGCTTTTTTAGAACAGATACCAGCCGCTCAAGGCAGATAGGCGGCTCGGGATTAGGGCTTGCTATTGTTAAACACATTATTGAGGCGCACCAGCAAACTATTAATGTGCGCAGTACTGAAAGTTTGGGATCTACTTTTGGGTTCACTTTGCAAAAGTCAAAGCAGTCTTTACAATTCCCTAACATTCCTGTTTTAAAGAATTAACATTAAATTAACATTGCAAACTTACCTTTGCTGAAATCCGATAAAAAGTATGTCACTTAATAGCATATTCCAGTACTTTGTACCCAAAGATAAAAAGATCTTTTTTCCCCTGTTTGAACAGGCTGCAAGTAATGTTGTAGCTATAGCAACCATACTGGTTGAAGCAGTAAACTCTGCAAACCCCGTTACAAGAGAAGAGCTATTTAAACAAATAGATAAGCTGGAAAATAAAGGTGATGAACTTACCCATCAGATATACCTGGAGCTTGGTAAAAACTTTATCACCCCGTTTGACCGTGAGGATATACATGCTTTGGCTACTGCAATTGATGATGTGGCCGATAATATACAGGGCGCTGCAAATCGTATGAGCCTTTATCGTAT